>NZ_JBFBCD010000001.1:0-180074 GCF_040683015.1 Nocardia sp. NPDC051030
ACCTCTTTTGTGGGTTTTGTCTTTGTTTTACGTCGTTGTCCATGCCCCCCCGCCCCGCGTGTTATTGGCCGGCGGCGCCCCCCTTGGGGGCCCCGCCCGAATCTCATTGCGCTACAAGAAGTTCAGCGGCGAGCTCAGTAGCGGTAGTGCTCGGGCTTGAAGGGGCCCTCTACGTCCACGCCGATGTACTCGGCCTGGTCCTTGGTGAGCTTGGTGAGGGTGCCGCCCAGGGCCTCTACGTGGATGCGGGCGACCTTTTCATCGAGGTGCTTGGGGAGGCGGTAGACCTCGTTGTCGTACTCGTCGGGCTTGAGCCACAGTTCGAGCTGGGCGATGACCTGGTTGGAGAACGAGTTCGACATGACGAAGGAGGGGTGGCCGGTGGCGTTGCCCAGGTTGAGGAGGCGACCCTCGGACAGGACGATGATGGCGCGGCCGGTTTCCTTGAACGTCCACAGGTCGACCTGCGGCTTGATGTTCAGGCGGTCCGCGCCGGAGCGCTCGAGGGCGGCCATGTCGATTTCGTTGTCGAAGTGGCCGATATTGCCGAGGATGGCCTTGTCCTTCATCGCCTTCATGTGATCGAGGGTGATGATGTCCTTGTTGCCGGTCGAGGTGACCACGATGTCGGCATCGGCGATGGCCTGCTCGACGGTGACCACGTCGAAGCCGTCCATCAAAGCCTGCAGGGCGTTGATCGGGTCGATCTCGGTGACCTGCACGCGCGCGCCCTGGCCCTTGAGGGATTCGGCGCAGCCCTTGCCGACATCGCCGTAACCGCAGATCAGCACCTTCTTGCCGCCGATGAGGACATCGGTGCCGCGGTTGATGCCGTCGACGAGGGAGTGGCGGGTGCCGTACTTGTTGTCGAACTTGGACTTGGTGACCGAGTCATTGACATTGATGGCCGGGAAGGCCAGCTCGCCCGCGGCGGCGAACTGGTACAGCCGCAGCACGCCGGTGGTGGTCTCCTCGGTGACGCCCTTGACCGACTCGGCGATGGTGCCCCACTTGGTGCCGTCGGCTTCGAGGCTGGCGCGCAACAGGTTCAGGAAGACCTTGTACTCGGCGGAGTGGGTCTCGTCCTCGGGCGGGACGACTCCGGCCTTCTCGAACTGCGCGCCGCGCAGCACGAGCATGGTGGCGTCACCGCCGTCGTCGAGGATCATGTTCGCGGGCTCGCCGGGCCAGGTGAGCATCTGCTCGGCGGCCCACCAGTACTCCTCGAGGGTCTCGCCCTTCCACGCGAACACCGGGGTGCCCTTGGGCTCCTCCTCGGTGCCGTGCGGGCCGACGACGACGGCCGCGGCGGCGTGATCCTGGGTGGAGAAGATATTGCAGGAGGCCCAGCGGACCTCGGCGCCGAGGGAGACCAGGGTCTCGATCAGCACGGCGGTCTGCACGGTCATATGCAGCGAGCCGGAGATGCGCGCGCCCTTGAGCGGCTGCACGTCGTCGTACTCGCGGCGCAGCGCCATCAGGCCGGGCATCTCGTGCTCGGCGAGCCGAATCTCCTTGCGGCCGAACTCCGCCAGTGACAGGTCCGCCACCTTGAAGTCGATCCCGTTGCGGACGTCAGGGGTCATATTGCTGGACACGACGGTCGTCATCTGCCTCTCCTGGTCGGCTAATTCCTACGCAAGGCTAGTCGGTCCGACTCAGACGCGGCACAGCGCGATCACCCTGCGATCAGGCGGCAGCCGCCATCCCATGCCGGGCAGCAAGTCGTTCGCGTTTGCGGGGTTGGACATTGGCCTTGCTGATGTCACCGCTGTAGTGGGCCAGCACCCGCTTGTCCATGACCATTCGCCATAGCGGCGGGAAGTAGGCCAGCAGGATCATGCTGGCGTAGCCGGCCGGAAGCTGCGGGGCCTCGTCGGAGGAGCGCAGGGTCTGGTACCGGCGTCCCGGATTGGCGTGGTGGTCGCTGTGCCGCTGCAGGTGGAACAGGAAGATATTGGTGACCAACCGGTCGCTGTTCCAGCTATCCCGCGCCGAGCAGCGCGCCCACATGCCATTGGCGCGGCGGCGGCGCAGCAGCCCGTAGTGCTCGACGTAGTTGACCGTCTCCAGCAGCGAAGCACCGATGACGGCCTGCAACACCAGGTACGGCAGGATATGCCAGCCGAAGATAGCCAGCAGTGTGCCGAACAGCACCAGGGTCATGGACCAGGCCTGCAGGATGTTATTGCGAACGTCGAACCAGCGCAGGCCCTTGCGGCGCAGCCGCTCGCGCTCCAGCTTCAGGGCCGAGCGGAAGCCGCCGATCACGCTGCGCGGCAGGAACTCCCACAGACCCTCGCCCATGCGCGCGCTGGCCGGATCCTCCGGGGTGGCGACGCGCACATGGTGGCCGCGATTGTGCTCCACGTAGAAGTGCCCGTAGCAGGACTGCGCGAGCGCGAGTTTCGACAGCCAGCGTTCCATGCGCTCGACCCGGTGGCCGAGCTCGTGGGCGGCATTGATGCCGATACCGCTGACGAAGCCCAGCGTGGTCGCCAGGCCCAGCTTGTCCACGATCGACAAGTCGTCACCGGCCCACATGCAGGCGGCGACGATCAGGCCGACCAGCTGGATCGGCAGGAAAAGGTAAGTGCACCACCGGTAGTACCGGTCACCGGACAGTAGCTCGTAGTCCTCGTCCCGCGGATTGGTGCCGTCTTCCCCGACGACCCAGTCCAGTACGGGTATCACAATCAGAACGATGATCGGGCCGATCCACCAGAACACCTCGGAGCCGGTGCGCAGCACCAGCTGTGAAGGCAATAAGGCACACCCCGGGGCGATGAGCCCCAACACCCACAGGTGCCGTTTGGGATCCGGCGAACCCGACCGTTTGCCGACCTTTTGCACGTTTGCCCCGCTAATCAGATACCTCTACAACTTCGCAGGTAGATATGTACAGACTTTAACCCTGTTACAGCACTGGCTGACCGCCAAAGGTGGCAACTGTTACATCATGAGCAGTCGCTTCTCGGGCAACCTGCCCTGTGACTGCCGTCACCGCACATCACAGGCAAACCGGCAGTGAATTCCAGCTCAGTGCAACCACATGTAGCGAACTTGTGGCCGCCCGGTCCGACCGTAGTCGGTTCGCCGTTCCACCACACCGTCTTCGGCGAGACGTTCCAGGTATCGCCATGCGGTAACTCGCGAAACGCCGACGACGCGCCCGGCCTCGCCCGCGGACAGTCCACCCTCGGCCGCGCGCACCGCCCGGGACACCTCCTCCATCGTCTGCGGCGCAATGCCTTTCGGCGAGCTGGCCCGCTGTTCCGGAGTGCGCAATGCCCCGAACGCGCGATCGATGTCCTGCTGCGAGACGGCCGACTCACCCGCGGGCAGCGCCGCCCGGTACCCGAGATAGCGATCGAGCTTCTCGCGGAATGCCGAAAACGTGAACGGCTTCAGCAGATACAGCACCACCCCGTGCGCCACCGCCGCGCGCACCATGGCCAGATCCCGCGCGGAGGTCACCGCGATCACATCCGGCCGCGGCCGCAACCCCGCGAGCGCCGCCGCCACACCGAGACCGCTCATATCCGGCAAGCCGATATCCATCAGCACCAGATCGATGGGGGCACCGGAAGATTGTGACCTTTTCGCGATCGTCACAGCCTCCCGTCCGGTGTGCGCGACGGCCACCACTTCGAAGCCGGGCAGCCGCTGCACGTATGCGCGATGGGCCTGCGCGATCTTCGGCTCGTCCTCAACGATCAACACACGGATCATTCTGAATCACCGGAGGCCGGAGACGAAAATCGAACTATCACAGCGGATTCCGGCTCCCGGAGCGCTCGCAGTTCGCCACTGTGCCGGGCGACCAGGCGGCGCACCAGCGCCAGTCCCAGTCCGGCATGGTCGGTCTTGGTGGAATAGCCGCGTTCGGTGGCCAGGGTGAACAGCTCCTCGGACATACCGGGCCCGCTATCGGCAACCCGTACATACAGTTCCGGGCCGTTATCTCCCGGTTCGGCGCCGCGGCGCACCGTCACCTCGACCCAGGCATCCTCGTCGCGACCGACCGCGTCGAGGGCATTGTCGATGAGATTGCCGAGCAGCGTGACCATTTCGTTCGGGCTGAGCGGTTCCACCGAATCGACCAGGGTGTCGCCGGTGACGGTCAGCTCGACGCCGTATTCGGCGGCCTTCTCCACCTTGCCCAGTAGCAGGGCGACCACCGCGGGTTCGCCGACCGCGCCGGTGAGCCGGTCGATGAGCGCCTGGGAGAGTTCGAGTTCCGCGGTGGCGAAGGCGACGGCCTCCTTGGCGCGGCCCAGTTCGACCATGGTGACCACGGTGTGCAGGCGGTTCGCCGCCTCGTGCGCCTGGGCCCGCAGTGATTCGGCGAAACCGCGCACCGAGGCGAGTTCGACCGAGACATCCCGTAATTCGGTGTGGTCGCGGAGAGTGAGCACGGTGCCGATGCGGCGGCCGTCGCGCTCCACCACGTCCTGGTTCACCACCAGGACGCGATCGGCGGTCACATGCATTTCGTCGCGCACCACGCCGGTGCCGAGGCGTTGCAACGAGATGGGTAGGTCGGTGCGGTCGATCGGACCGTCCGGTAGGTCGAGTAGTCGGCGGGCCTCATCATTGACCACCTCGGCCCGCTCACCGGACTCGTCGAAGACCAGTAGACCCTCGTGCACGGAATGCAGGACGGCATCGTGATGCTCGTAGAGCGAGCGGAGCTCGCGGGGCGCCAGGCCGTGGGTCTGCCGCAATAGCCTGCGGCGCAAGAGCAGTGAGCCCAGCGTCGCCAGCAGCAGGCCGGAGGCCGCCGCGATCGCGATGATGGGCAGCTGCCCGGCCACCTGATCGCCGATATGGGTCCGGGTGACACCCGCGGACACCAGGGCGATGATCTTCCCGTCCACATCGCGCACGGGCGTGACGGCGCGAATGGACGGACCGAGTGTGCCGGTGAAGGTTTCGGTGAACGTCTCCCCCGCCAGCGCGCGATCGATGGTGCCGCTGAACGGCTGGCCGATGCGGGACGGCTCGGTATGCGTGTAGCGGGTGCGGTCCGGGGCCATCACCACGATGAAGTCGACGCCGGTGGCGATACGGATGCTCTCGGTCGTGGGTTGCAGCAGCGCGGTCGGGTCCGCGGTCTTGACCGCGGCCACGGTGGAGGGCGCGCGGGCGACGCTCACCGCGATATCGGTGACCTGCACCCGGATGGCCTCATCCTGGGCCCGGCGGGTCTGCAATACCGCGAGCGAGGCGGCCGCGACGATCACCAGGGCCAGCACCACCAGCTGCATCGTGAACACCTGCCCGGCCAGGGTCAGGCCGCGGCGGGTTCTCCGACCGGTCAACTGCGCCTCCATCGACAACGCTCGTGCTCCTGCTATGAACAAAACTTACGAAACAGTGACCCCGGTCACTGCTCGGGCCATCATTCTCTACACACCCGGGTGAGCGGTCTCACACCGGCAGTACCCGAAGGCATCCCATATGAGCGAAACGACAACTGCACCGGCGCCCGACGCCCAGAAGCGCGACCGTACCCACTGGCTGTACCTGGCCGTCCTGGCGGCCGTGCTGGCGGGAATTCTGGTCGGCTGGCTGGCGCCCGGTTTCGGCAAGCAGGTCGGCGAGCTCGGCACGCTGTTCGTGAACCTGATCAAGATGATGATCTCGCCGGTCATCTTCTGCACCATCGTGCTGGGCATCGGCTCGGTGCGGGCGGCGGCGAAGGTCGGCAAGGTCGGCGGCCTGGCCATCGGCTACTTCCTGATCATGTCGACGGTGGCGCTGGCCATCGGCCTGGTGGTCGGCAATCTGCTGCACCCCGGCACCGGGTTGGATATCGCCTCGCATGCCAAGGAGACCGCCAAGTACGTCAAGGACGCGCAGAGCGCGGGCGGCACTTGGGATTTCGTGAAGGACATCGTCCCGACGACACTGGTGTCGTCGCTGACCTCCGGCAAGGTGCTGCAAACCCTGTTCATCGCACTGCTGGTCGGCTTCGGCATCCAGGCCATGGGCACCACGGGCGAACCGCTGCTGCGCGGTGTGGCGCTGCTGCAGAAGCTGGTGTTCCGGATTCTGACCATGATCCTGTGGCTGGCTCCGATCGGCGCGTTCGGCGCCATGGCGAATGTGGTGGCGCGCACCGGACTCGACGCGGTGAAACAGCTGGCCTTACTGATGGTCGCCTTCTATCTCACGTGCATCGTGTTCATCTTCGGCATCCTGGGTACGCTGCTGCGCGCGGTGGCCGGGGTCTCGATCTTCAAGCTGTGCCGCTACCTGGCTCGTGAATACCTGCTGATCGTCGCCACCTCGTCCTCGGAATCCGCACTGCCCCGGCTGATTGCGAAGATGCAGCATCTGGGCGTGGACCGCGGCACCGTGGGTGTGGTTGTGCCGACGGGCTATTCGTTCAACCTGGATGGCACCGCCATCTACCTGACCATGGCCACGCTGTTCGTCGCCGATGCCATGGGCAAGCCACTGTCGTGGTCCGAACAGCTGGGCCTGCTGGTGTTCATGATCGTCGCCTCGAAGGGCGCGGCCGGTGTCACCGGCGCGGGCCTGGCCACCCTCGCGGGCGGCCTGCAGAGTCACCGTCCGGAACTCCTCGACGGCGTGGGCCTGATCGTCGGCATCGACCGCTTCATGTCCGAAGCCCGTGCGCTGACCAACTTCTCGGGCAATGCGGTCGCCACCATCCTGGTCGGCACCTGGACCAACACCATCGAACCGGCCCGGGTCCGCGCTGTCCTGGACCGCCAGCTGCCCTTCGACGAAACCACCATGGTCGATGACCATCAGGCCGCTGCCCCGGCCGATAAGAACCTGGTTCCAGCCTGACCTGCCCACCCCGGGCTGGATCCGGGCCCGCCGGCGCGTACTCACCCCCGTTGCGCGCCGGCGGGTTCTTTATGTCCCGAATCCGATTCAGCTCAGCAGCGCGTCGACCCGCAGAGTCGCCTCGATGGCATTCGCCAATTCGGTTCCCTTGACCGTGAAGTGCCGCGAGAAGTACTCCAGATGCTCGGCGTGCTCATGAAAGTGATGCGGCGTCAGCACGGCGGAGAACACCGGGACATCGGTCTCCAACTGCACCCGCATGAGCGCGTCGACCACGGTCGAGGCCACGAAGTCGTGCCGGTAGATCCCGCCGTCGACCACCAGCGCACAGGCGGCCACCGCGGCATACTGTCCGCTCAGCGCCAATCGTTTTGCCCGCAACGGGATTTCGAAGGCTCCCGGCACCTCGATCACATCGACCTCGGTGAAACCGTGCTCGGCCAGCTGAGTCCTGCACGCGTTGACCGAGTTGTCGACAATCTCCGAATGCCAGCGCGCGGCGACGATGGCGATTCGATTCTGATTGGGTGACATGTGTTTTCTCCTGTTCGCGATGTCACCCAGGGCAAAGGCGACGCGAACAGACCCAGCCGCGCGAGCGGACAGGCTGTACGGTCGCGTTCTCTTTCATCCGGACTCTGACCGTCGGCTCCGGGATCACACCGGAATCTGCTCGACCCGCGATATCCGAGGACATCGCAGCGCTCGCGGGCTCATGCCTCCGGATCGGTCCGGACACCATCACCGCCGGTGGGGAATTCCACCCCGCCCTGAGAACGTGTACAAGTTCGGACTTTAGCAGGCTCTCAGCGGCGTGAAAATCACAGCAGGAGCACGTCCGCGTCGGCGGGGAGGCCGTCCACCGGCCACCAGCGCAGGTCGGTGGATTCCGAGCTGCGAACGGGGATCGCCCCCTGCGGAGCCTTGATCTTGAAGAGCAGATCGAGGTGGCGGGTGGGGATGCCCAGCGAACAGGTGATCGGGTGCGCCTGGGCTCCGTAGAGGCCGGGCTCGAGCCGGAGGCCCTCGATGCCGGATTCCTCGGTCGCCTCGCGGAAGGCCGCCGCCGCGACCGAATCGTCGGATTCCTCGCAGTGGCCGCCCAATTGGATCCAACGGCCGACCCGGGGATGCAGGGTCAGCAGGACTTCGCTCTCGTCGTGGGAGAAGACGACCGCGGAGGCCGTGATGTGGCCGGGAGCGTGTTCCCGGAGGCAGCCGCGCGGGGCGGACCCGAGGAAGGCGAGCATGGACTCGCGGATCGACCGGTCCGGACCCGTTGGGGGATGCCAGGTTTCGAGGAGTTCGGTGGCCGACTTGTGCAGGGATTCGGCGCTCACAGTTCGACCAGCCCGAGGCCGGGCTCGCGGAGGTCGCGGGGGGTGAGTTCCTCGAGGGGGTAGCCGATCGCGATCGCGCCCAACGGGTTCCAGTCCGCTTCCAGGCCGAGAACGTCGCGGGTGATCTCGGGCGTGAAGATGGTGGAGCCGATCCAGCAGCTGCCCACACCCTTCACCGCGAGGGAGACGAGCAGGCCCTGCACGGCCGCGCCCACCGCGACGGTGAACATGGTGGATTCGGCGGCGCGGCGACGCTCGTCCGGGTAATCGTGTGCGCCGTCGGGGACACAGAACGGGATGATCACCTCGGGGGCGGCGGTCAGGATGTCGCCCCGGGCGATGCGGCGTTCGATGCGGTCCGGGGCGAGGCCGTCGGCGGTGAGGTCCGCGCGCCACTTCTCGGCCATGGCTTCGAGAAGTTGGGTGCGCAGGCCGCGCTTACGGAGCCAGACGAAGCGGACCGGGCGGGTGTGGTGCGGGGCGGGAGCGGTCAGGGCCGCGCCGATCGCACTGCGGATGAGCTCGGGTTCGACCGGGGTGTCGGCGAATTGACGGACCGAGCGGCGCAGCAACACGGACTGGTTGCGGCCGAGTTCGATGGCCTCCTCGGTGCCGAGCCAGAAGAGGTCTTCCTCGCCACGGCGCGGGAGGTCGGCGGCGGTGGAGCCGTCGTCGGTGTAGTCGAGTCCGCGCACGACGGCGACGGGGACGCCGCCGAGCTTGCCCTTGACCAGATCGGCGGCGGCGGCCAGTTCATCGGCCACGGCCACGAGGGTCACGTGCAGTTCATTGCCCTGGCCGTCGACCGCGCCGTTGTAGTCGTGCAGCACCCGCAGACCGGACGAGCCGATGGCGGCGTCGATCTGGCCATTGCGCCAGGCGCGGCCCATGGTGTCGGTGATGACCACGGCCACCTGGACGCCCAGCTTCTCCGCGAGGGCGGTGCGCAGGGCCTTGGCGCTGGCGTCGGGGTCGACGGGGAGCAGGACCAGTTCGCCCTGTTCCACATTGGAGCCGTCGACGCCGGAGGCGGCCTGCACGATGCCGAGGCGGTTCTCGGTGATGAGGGTGCGGTTCTTGCGCGCGAGCACGCGCACCGCTTCCTGCTCGACGAGTTCGCGCCGGGCGGCGTCGCGCTCCTCCGGATCGGTGGGTGCGGTGACGATGCGGCCCTCGACCTTGGAGACGATCTTGCTCGTGATCACCAGGACGTCACCGTTCTGGAGCCAAGGCGCTTGTGCCGCAATGGCTTCGGCAATGTCGTCGCCCGGGCGGAATTCCGGCAGGCCGGTGATGGGCAGCATGCGGAGCTCGCCGCCGGAGGCGTGGTCGCCCATGATTTCCATTGGGGCACTCATGGTTTCACTCCCGCGATGTCCAAGGCCTCCCGCACCATGTCGGCGGTCGCGGCCGGATCCGTCATGAGCAGCGGCACGCTGCGTACTTCCACGCCGGGCACATCGGCGGTATCGGAGGTGTGCACAAGCCAACCGTCCAGAATGCCGGTGGTGGCGCGCGCCCCGTAATAGTTGCCGACCGCCTCCGCGGTGGTCTCCACCCCGATAACGGAAAGGCATTCATCGGCCATGCCGCGCAAGGGTTTCCCACCGATAACTGGGGAGAGCCCGATGACCTTGGCCTCGGTGGTGCGCAGCGCGCCCCGAATTCCGGGCACCGCGAGGATGGCTCCGACGCTCACGACGGGGTTCGAAGGGGCCAGCAAAATCACGTCGGCCGACGCTATGATTTCCGTCACACCAGGGGCCGGTTTTGCTTGGTCCGCCCCAATAGTCACGAATCCATGGGTCTCGACGTTCGCCCGGTACCGGACCCACCACTCCTGAAAATGGATCGCGCGACGTTCGCCAGGGTTCTCCGGGTCCCCGATTACTACGTGTGTTTCACACCTGTCGTCCGTTGCCGGGAGCAGTTTCACACCGGGTTGCCACCGGTTGCAGAGCGCCTCGGTCACCGCCGACAAGGGGTATCCCTGACGCAGCATTTCGGTGCGGATCAGGTGGGTGGCGATATCACGATCACCGAGTCCGAACCAGTCCGGCTGGGCGTTGTATTTGGCCAGCTCCTCTTTGGCGTGCCAGGTCTCGTCCGCATGCCCCCAGCCGCGTTCGGGGTCGATGCCACCACCCAGCGTGTACATGCAGGTGTCCAGGTCAGGGCAGATGCGCAGCCCGTGCATCCAGACATCGTCGCCGACATTGACGATGGCCGTGGTGTCGGCGCCGGGGAGCAGTTCGCGCACGCCCTGCAGGAACCGCGCACCGCCGACTCCACCGACCAGTACCGCGATCCGCAGGCCTGCCCCGGGTGCGGTGTCCGCTTGTTCTCGAGTCACATCCGCACAGCCTATGCGGTTCGGGCCCGAAGATGCCCCGCACCTTATTTGCTGCAGATTTGCTGTTTGATCTGCGGGAACCCTTCCGAAGGGGGTCGCGGATGGTAACGGAATAGCTTCGGCAGCTTGACCATCGCCACGCGCGGCGTGTCTAATCACAGGCATGTCATTCCGGGTCCGCGCGAGAGCTCAAGGCGCGGACGGCTTTTCGAACACGCGTTCGCATCGGAGTGACGTGCAGCTCGGGGATGTCCGCGGGACTACATCGCGGGGTTGGGCCGTCGGTGGGATCGGTTCCGACGGAGAAATCATTCTGCGCTAACACACAGTGAGGAGGCGGAGCGATGGTCGATGAACCGGCCCCGTCAGGCATTCCGGGCGGTGTATCGCAAACCGATTCCATAGCTGGCGCAGCACCAGACTTCTGCGCCGACGAACGGAACGGGTACGAGGGGGGTGAACCGATGACGCGACCGGGGGGCGGCCAGTGGGCACGGGCGGGCTACCAGCCCGAACCGCCACGACTGAGCTTGATCGTCACCGGACAGGACGATGGATTCGACAGCTTCGCACGGGGTAAGAACCTCACCGAGGCTGAGCAGTGGCAGGAACGGGCGCTGTGCGCCCAGACCGACCCGGAGGCGTTCTTCCCGGAGAAGGGCGGCTCCACCCGCGAGGCCAAGCGGATCTGCCTCGGTTGCGAGGTTCGCGACGAGTGCCTCGAATACGCCTTGCAGAACGACGAGCGCTTCGGAATCTGGGGCGGCTTGTCGGAGCGGGAACGCCGCCGCTTGAAGCGCGGCATCATCTAGACGGCTTCGCTGCGCCGGAGCGCAGCGAAGCCGAAACACCTCGGTCGCAACGGAATTCGCGAACCCGCCGACGTTCCGCGTCGCTACTCGGGTTCCGGATCGATGATGTCCGGTTCGACGCCGAGGTAGGTTGCGATCTGCTGGACGAGCACCTCGCGCAGCAGGTCCACCAGGTCGTCCGGATCGCCCGCGCGCAGCTCCAATGGCTTGCGGAACAAGACGATTCGGGCGCGGGTCGCCATACCGTATCGATCCACCCCGGCCGGGATGAGGCGTGAGAGCGGCACGGGGCCATCGGCCACCACCTCGTCCGGCCAGGTCACCGAATCCGGGTGCAGCGGACGGATTTTCGGCACGTCGTCCACGGCGATGTCGAGCTTGGTGAGCTGTTCGTGCCAGCGGCTCTCCAGTGGCGCGAACGCCTCCAGCACGAGGCGGTCGAACTGTTGGCCACGGGTTCGCCGGGCGGGCACCGTCGGCGGCAGCATCGGCCCGCGCACACCCCGCCCGCGGCGGATCACCGACCGCGCGGTGGGCGCCGGCCTCTTTCGTGAACGGGTCATACCACGAATCTAACCGCACGCCCGGGCTCACGCTTCGCCGCCGTCGGGGCACGAGTGAGACGGGTCCCATTGAGCGTGTCTGTCCACACGCGGACGCTGGGAGGGTTACCCTGCATGGCGTGATTCCCATGCGTCGTTGCTGCCGTCCAGGCTGCAAAAACCCAGCCGTAGCGACGCTGACCTACGTGTACTCCGACTCGACAGCGGTCGTCGGACCACTGGCCGCGGTCGCCGAGCCGCACTCCTGGGATCTGTGTGAAACGCACGGCTCCCGGATCACCGCGCCGAAGGGCTGGGAGATGGTCCGCCACGAGGGCGGGTTTTCCTCCAGCACCCCGGACGACGATGACCTAACGGCTTTGGCCGAAGCAGTCAGAGAAGCCGGATTGCGCCGCCGCCCAACCGAACCGGACCCGCGCGGCTACCCCACCGATTACGCCCCGGCCCCGCAGCGCCCCACGCGCGCCGGCCGCACCGGCAGACGCGGGCACCTCCGAGTCCTCCCGGACCCGCCCAACTGAGCTGGAACACGACCAGTGGGCCGCACCGAATACATCTCTCGGAGCACAACTACTAATGTGGTCGGCATGACAGACGCCCGCACCGCCGAGTCCGTTCATGCAGTCATCAAGGCTTACGACGTACGAGGTGTGGTCGGCGAACAGATCGACGCGGATTTCGTGCGCGACGTCGCCGGTTCCTTCGCCCGGCTGATGCGCAGCGAGGGCGCTGCCCGCGTCGTCATCGGCCACGATATGCGCGACTCCTCCCCCGAATTGGCCAAGGCCTTCGCGGACGGCGTGCTCGCCCAGGGCCTCGATGTGGTGCACATCGGCCTCGCCTCCACCGATCAGCTGTACTTCGCCTCCGGCCATCTGGAATGCCCCGGCGCGATGTTCACCGCCAGCCACAATCCGGCCAAGTACAACGGCATCAAGCTGTGCCGGGCCAAGGCGCTGCCGGTCGGTCAGGACACCGGCCTGGGCGTCATCACCGAAGAGGTCATCAAGGGTGTCCCTGCCTTCGACGGCCCGCGCGGCACCGCCACCGAGCAAGACCTGCTGTCGGCCTACGCGGCCTTCCTGAACAAGCTGGTGGACCTGAGCGGCTCCCGCCCGCTGCGCATCGCGGTGGACGCCGGCAATGGCATGGGCGGCCACACGGTGCCCGCCGTGCTGGGCACGCTGCCGCAGTTCACCATCGAACCGCTGTTCTTCGAACTGGACGGCAACTTCCCCAATCACGAAGCCAATCCGCTGGATCCGAAGAACCTGGTGGACCTGCAGGACTACGTCCGCAAGACCGGCGCGGACATCGGCCTGGCCTTCGACGGTGACGCCGACCGCTGCTTCGTGGTGGACGAGAAGGGCGATCCGGTCTCGCCGTCCGCGGTCACCGGTCTGGTTGCCGAGCGCGAGCTGGCCAAGGAGCCGGGCGCGACGGTCATCCACAATCTGATCACCTCGCACGCCGTGCCGGAGCTGGTGACCGAGCTGGGCGGCAATCCGGTGCGCACCCGCGTCGGCCATTCGTTCATCAAGCAGCAGATGGCCGCGACCGGGGCGATCTTCGGCGGCGAGCATTCCGCGCACTACTACTTCCGCGATTTCTGGGGCGCCGATTCCGGCATGCTCGCAGCTCTGCACGTTTTGGCCGCTCTGGGCGAGAAGGACCGGCCGATGTCCGAGCTCGCGTCCGCATATGCAACATATGCGTCCTCCGGAGAGATCAACTCCACAGTAGGAGACGCGAAGGAGCGGACCATGGCGGTACTCGAGGCCTTCGGCAAGCGGGCCAAGTCGGTGGACCGGTTGGACGGAGTCACGGTGCAGTTGCCCGATGGCGCCTGGTTCAACCTGCGTGCGTCGAATACCGAACCGCTGCTTCGGCTCAACGTCGAGGCCCGATCGCAGGAGGAAGTAGACGGACTCGTAACCGAGATCCTGAGCATCGTCCGCGCCTGACTGGAATAGTGGAATCACAGAGCTTGGATTCACCAGCGTCTGGTGACCCGATGAGGGGAGGTGGCAACGCCCGATGATCGCTGGGACACCGGTACTCGACCTCGATGACGTCGCCTCTTTGGAGACGGCCGACACCGGGGGCACATTGCGCTCTGCCGCATCAGGGGGCGCCCAGGTAAGGGCAACCGCCGCGGCCATTTCCGAGAACACCCTGAACCGCCTGGCCGATCTGCGGCCGCGCAGTCTGGTGCTGGTCTCGGGCTCCGGGCGCGCGGCGCGGGCGGCCTCGCTGCTCATCGCCGTGCTCGGCGACCGGACGAGTATGCCGCTGGTGCATGCCACCTCGATTCCGCCGTGGGTGGGTCCGCTCGACGTGGTGCTGGTGGCCGGGGACGATTCGGGTGATCCACGCCTGGCCGAATCCGTGGACAGTGCGTTGCGCCGCGGCGCGGAGGTCATCGTGGCCGCGCCCGACGAGGGCCCGATGCGGTCCGCCGCCGCGGGCCGCGCCACCATGCTGCCGCCCAGAGTGCCCGTGCTCGACCACAATCGGCTGCTGCGGTTCCTGGCCGTCGGCATGGCCGTGATCGCCGCGGTGGACCCGCATCGCACCGGGCCGCTGGTGCCCAACCTGAACGCGCTCGCCGATCTGCTCGATGCCGAAGCCCTGCGCGACGGCCCGCAGAACGAGGCGTTCCACAATCCCGCCAAGACCCTCGCCACCCGGATGCAGCAGCGCAAGCGCCTGGTCATGTCCGGCGACACGCCCGCCACCACGGTGCTCGCGGAGCACGCCTCGGAGGTGCTGCTGGCCGCGGCCGGGCAGATCACCACCGCCGCCAACCTTTCGGAAACCATTGCGGCGCATGCTCGTCTGGTGGAGGCCGCCGGAGTGTCCGCGCCGGGCTTCGATCCGCTGTTCCACGATGAGCAGCTGGACGGTCCGGCCCCGGTTGAACAGGTCCGGGTCCTGGTGCTCAGCGCCGACATCGATGAGGTGGCGGCGCGGCGGCGACTGGCCTTCTTCGGGGCCGAAGGCAGCATGGTCGATGCCGATCTTGTGAATGTCGACGCCGAATCGGCGGGTCCCGCGCCTATGCTGCCTGGTGGACAGACGGCCGCCGAGGTGGCGCAGGGCCAAGCCGCGACCACCGGTCGCAGCGGTGAGCTGGAACGGCTCGCGGTGCTCACGCTTCGCTTGGAAATGGCGGCCGCCTACCTACGACTACTGGGTTCCCGCCCGGCCACCGGTCCGGGAAATTACGACGGGGGCAACTTCTAGTGCACGAACTCGTTGGTGCGCTGCGTTCCTACGCTTGGGGTTCGCGCACCGCGCTCGCAGAGCTGTGCGGACGACCGGTTCCCTCCGCGCACCCGGAGGCCGAACTCTGGTTCGGCGCGCATCCGGGCGATCCCGCGCGCGTGCAGATCAATGGGCACAGCGAATCGCTACTGGATCTGGTCAGCGCCGATCCGCAGCGCGAACTCGGCTCGGTCGCGGGCGAATTCGGCGGACGGCTGCCCTTCCTGCTGAAGATCCTGGCCGCCGAGGAACCCCTCTCGCTCCAGGCGCATCCGAGCCTCACTCAGGCGCGGGCCGGATTCGCGCGGGAGAACCAGGCCGGGCTCGGCATGGACTCCCCCATGCGCAATTACCGCGACGAGAACCACAAACCCGAACTCGTGGTGGCCCTGGATCGCTTCGAGGCGCTCGCCGGATTCCGCGACCCGCGGCGCACCGTGAAGCTGCTCCAGGCAATCGACGTGACCGAGCTGAACCCGTACGCGGAACTGCTCGACGCCCAGCCCGACTCGGCGGGCCTGCGCACCCTGTTCACCACCTGGATCGCGCTGCCGCAGAACGCGCTCGGCACCCTGCTGCCGAAGGTCCTGGACGGCTGCGTGCGCTACCTGTCCGAGCGGGATGCCGGATTCGACGGCGTGCCCAAGGAATTCACGACCGAGGTGCGCACCCTCCTGGAACTGGCCGAGGCCTATCCCGGTGACGCGGGCGTGCTCGCGGCGCTGCTGCTGAACCGCATCACCCTCGAACCCGGTGAGGGCCTGTTCCTGGCCGCGGGCAATCTGCACGCCTATCTGCGCGGCGTCGGCGTGGAGATCATGGCCAACTCCGACAATGTGCTGCGCGGCGGCCTCACCCCCAAGCACGTGGACGTCCCCGAGCTGCTTCGCGTTCTCGACTTCGAGCCCCTCGACCTGCCGAAGGTGCATTCCGAGGTGGTCGGCAACGGCGTCTACCGCTATCACACGCCCGCTGCCGAATTCACCCTCACCCGCTACGAACTCTCGCCCGGTGACGACCCCGCGACGGTGCTGCACGGCGGCCCCGGCATCGCCCTGTGCACCCACGGCACGGTCCGTCTGCTCCAGGGCAAGTCCGAACTCCCCGTCGAATGCGGTCACGCCGCCTGGATCTCCGCCACCGACAGCGAGATTCGCGCGCAGGCGCTGGACGGCTCCGCACAGCTGTTCTGTGCCACCGTCGGCGCGAACTGATCGGCTCGACCGGCACATTCGATTCAGCGCCACGTCCTTGCGTCGGTGTCGGCGGCCTAGGCTGCGTCGTCGCCGGGGGACGTCGGTAGGGTGTTCGAGTCAAGCGTGTTTCAGGGCAAATCGGACATCGGTTCGGGAGGAACGGCACATTGTCTGCGGGCGGCGGTAAGAAGGCGATCCTGGCGGCGCTCAGCGCGAACGCCGGGATCGCGGTGGCGAAGTTCATCGGCGCGGCGATCACCGGCTCGGCGTCGATGCTGGCCGAGGCCGTGCACTCGGTGGCCGACACCTCCAACCAGGGTCTGTTGCTGCTCGGGCAGCGGCGCGCCGAGCAGGACGCCGACGAGCTGCACCCGTTCGGGTACGGGCGCAATCGCTACTTCTACTCGTTCGTGGTCGCGCTGGTGATCTTCGCGCTCGGCTCGCTGTACGCGATCTACGAGGGCATTCACAAGATCCAGCATCCGGAGATGCTCTCCAATGCGATCGTGGCGATCGTCATCCTCGGCCTAGCCATCCTCCTGGAGGGCTTCAGCTTCTTCACCGCCATGCGGGAATCCAAGCCGCTCAAGGGAAATGCCAGCTGGTGGCGGTTCATCCGCAACTCCCGCAACCCGGAACTCCCGGTCGTCCTGCTCGAGGACACCGGCGCGCTGATCGGCCTGATCTTCGCCTTCGTGGCCATCACTCTCACCGAGCTGACCGGTGACCCGATCTGGGACGGCATCGGCACCCTGGCCATCGGCATCCTGCTGGGCATCATCGCCATCATCCTCATCGTGGAGATGAAGAGCCTCCTCATCGGCGAGGGCGCGACCCCCGAAGAGGACCGCAAAATCCGCGAAGGCCTGGTCGACCACCAGCACATCGACCGCGTAATCCACCTCCGCACCCAATACCTCGGCCCCGAGGAAATGCTCGTAGCGGCCAAGGTCTCCATCCTCCCGGGCCTCGAGATCGCCGAAATCGCCACCGCCATCGACGAGGCCGAAGCCCGTGTCCGCGAAGCAGTCCCGGCCGCCCGAGTCATCTACCTCGAGCCCGACCTCTACCGCACCCAGCCAGTCTGAGTTCCGCCCGGCTTCAGACCGGCCGGCCCACCTCGTAGGTGCCGTCCGCCTTGGTGATCTTGACGGTGACCTTCTTGTCCGCGCCGCCGATCTTCAGGGTGCAGTCGAAGGTGTGCCCCACCACCACCTTCTGGCCGGACGGACAGCTGATGTTCTGTGCGTCCTTGATGCCATAGGAATCCTTCAGCACCTTCTGGACGCCCTTCTGCACCGCCTTGTTGTCCAGCTCGTCCAGGCCGAGGGTGTTCGCACTCGAGGACGTCGATCTGGCGATGCTGGTTCCGGCCGGGGACTGGCCGGTGGACGAGTTATCGCGAACCACGTGCCTGCCCAGCAGGATTCCTCCGATGAGCAGGGGTGCGATCACCGCGGCCGCTACCCACACGAGCACTGGCCGACGCCGCTGTGGGAGCGGAAACGGCGTCGAATCGATCCGGGTGGGAGCGGGTCCGGGATATCCGTCTCCGGCAGGGGGAAGTCCACGAGATGCCGCTCGGGCGGCCGCGATGAACGCGCCCGCGGAGGGATGACGGTCCGCCGGATTCTTCGCCATGCCGCGCGCGATCACCTCGTCCAATGCCGGGGGAACGGACCCGGCCGCCGACGGTCGCGGGGGCGGCTGCGTCAGATGCCCCGCGATCTGCCGCTCGACGCTGTCTCCCGCAAAGGGTTTCGAACCGGTGAGGCACTCGTACAGGACACAGGCCAGCGAGTAGACGTCGGAGCCCGGCCCGCTGACACCCTGTGCGAGCCGCTCCGGTGCCATGTACGCGAAGGTGCCGATCGCCGAACCCATGGTGGTCAGCCCGGAATCCTCGGTGCCCCGGGCTATTCCGAAGTCGATGAGGTATGCGAAACCGGAGTCGGTGAGCAGGATATTGGACGGCTTCACGTCCCGATGCACCAATCCGGACCGGTGCGCGGCGTCCAGGGCGGAAGCGATCTGCTCGAGATACGCCAGAGCCCTTGCCGATTCGAGTCTGCCTTCGCGCGCCAGGACCTTCCCCAGATCCGTCCCTTCGACCAACCGCATATCCAGGTACAGGGACCCGTCGATCTCCCCGTGCGCGTGAATGGGAATGACGTGCGGCTCGTTCAAACGGGCCGCGGCCAGCGATTCCCGCCGAAACCGTTCCCGGAAGACCGGATCGTGCGCGATCTGCTGCGGCAGCACCTTGAGTGCCACGATCCGATCGGTATTGGTGTCGTACGCGCGGTAGACCCGCCCCATCCCGCCCTCGCCGAGCAACTCGAGCAGCCGGTAGGGGCCAAAGGGTGTTCCGTCCACACCGGTAGCCCTATCACAATCGCCGGATCGGCGGGCTGTCGCGGGAGTCCGATCGCGGGCGGATCAGCGGTCCGCGAGGCGGATTACGAAGCGCAGGCCCGACCAGGTGTCGTCGATGGCGGCGACCTTGTTGTCGACCAAGCCCTGGGTCAGGCCGTATTCGCGGATGACGGTGTCGGTGAGGTCGGTGGGGATGCCGCTCGACTTCTTGGGCCACGCGATCCATAGGCCGCCATTGCGTTCCATGCGGTCGCGCCAGCCGGGGAAGCGGGCATGGAGGGTGGCGTGATCGGGGCAGAAGCCGAGGATTACGTCGTAGGGGCCGGTGGTCGCGCGGCGGTGGGGTGTGACGCCCGGGGGGAGGTCGGGGAGGGTGAAGTCGGGTGGGGTGTTGGAGAGCAGGACTCGGCTGTCTTCCTTGATGCCGAGCTTGCGGGCTAATGGGGTGCCCGAGTAACCGGCCATGGCGGGAGCGTAGCAATCACGCGCGGGCGCTGAGCAGTTCCAGAGGATCGGTGCGAATACCGAATTCGCGGCGGAGGGCGTGGCGGGCTGCGTAGAGGCCGTTCATACCGTGCACACCCGGGCCCGGAGGTGTAGCCGAGGAGCAGAGGTATACGCCGGGGAGCGGGGTGCTGTACGGATTCCAGCGCGGAGCCGGTCGGAAGATGGTCTGGCGCAGGGTCATTGCGCCCGCGGAGATATCGCCGCCTATGTAGTTGGGATTGTGGGCGGGCATGGTGGCCGCGGTGCGGACGTGGGTGGCGAGGATGAGGTCGCGGAAGCCGGGGGCGAAGCGTTCGACCTGGGCGGTGATGGCCTCGGTCATGTCCTCGGTGGAGCCGTTGGGGACGTGGGCGTAGGTGTAGAAGGTGTGCTTGCCTTCGGGGGCACGGGTGGAATCCACCACGCCGGGCTGGATGGCCAAGACGAAGGGGCGATCGGCCAGACGGCCTGCGGCCACGGCCTTTTCGGCGGCCACGGCCTCCTCGCGGGAGCCGACGAGGTGCAGGGTGCCCGCGCGATCGCAACCCTTGGCCTGCCACGGAACCGGGCCGGAGAGTGCGAAATCCACCTTGCAGGCGGCCCCGCCGTAGCGGAAGCGATTGAGCGCGAAGGTGTATCGGCCGGGCAGGCGGTTTCCGGTAATGCGCTGGAGTTCGGCGGGTGCGGTGTCGAACAGGACGGCCTTCACCTCGTCGAATTCGTCGAGGTCGTCCACGCGGTGCCCGGTGATGATGCGCCCGCCGTGCTCCTTCAGATCGGCGGCGAGGGCATCGACTATGGCCTGGCTGCCGCCGCGCGGAACGGGCCAGCCGCGCACGTGGGCAAGGGTTCCCAGCAGCATGGACACCCCCGCGCCGGGGACGCTGCGCGGCGGGCGAATGGCGTGGGCGGCCACCCCGGTCAGCAGGGCGGGCGCGAGGTCCTCGCGAAAACGCAGATTCCACAGCGGCGTCGACTGTTCCACTATTCGCCGCGCCATGCGCAGTTCGATGCCCGGATCCACGTGCAGCAATCCGGTCGGGTCGATCGGCGGATGCCGCAGGTCGGACATGATCAGCCCGACCAGGTCCTCCCACTTGCGCACCAGCGGCCCGAACAGCCGTTGCCAGGACCGGCCGTCTCGCCCCAGACCGTCCACGGTGTGTTCGAGGTCCCGCCAGGCCAATCCGGCCCGCCCGCCATCCATCGGATGCGCATACGACACCTGCGGCGCGAGCAACTCCACCCCGTGCTTGGCCAAGTCGAATGCCCGGAAGAACGGGGACGCCACCGCCATCGGATGCGCCCCCGCGCACAGATCGTGCCTGAACCCCGGCAGCGTCACCTCCCCGGTCCGGCACCCGCCCCCGAATTCCTCCGCGGCCTCGAACACCTCGACCTCGAGCCCGGCCCGCGCCAAGATAACCGCCGCCGCAAGCCCATTGGGTCCGGACCCCACCACCACCGCGTCAGCCATCCCCCCACCATATGCCCGCCCCCGCCCTCGCCCGACCACGTAGTTGCAGGCCTTCTCGACAGCTGCAGGGGTTGCAACCCCTGCAGCTGTCGAGAAGGCCTGCAGAGTGGATGGGCGGGTGAGTCAGTCGGCGCGGAGGAAGGCGGTGATGTCGGGGGTGAAGCGGGGGTGGCGGGTTACGCCTATGTGGCTGGTTCGGGGGTAGATGGTCAGGTGGGAGTTGGGGATACCGGCGGCGGTGTGGCGGAAGGTGACGGGGGTGTAGGCGGCGTCGCGGTCGCCGCCGAGGATGAGGGTGGGGGCCGTGATGTCGGATAGTCGGTCGGAGAGGTTGAAGGCGTCTTCGGCGCGAATGAAGGCGAGGGTGTCGGCCGGGTTTTTCGGGCGGACGAGCGGGTCGGCCAGCCAGAGGGCGGCGGCGATGAGCCGGGCCGCGAGTGGGTTCCGCACGCTGACGGGGGCCATGTAGTGCATGGCGCGGCGGCCTTGGGCGGCGGCTTCGCCGTAGCGGAGTTGGGCTTCGCGGGTGAGGGTTTCCAGGGTGTAGCCGGAGGAGGCGATCACTAGTTTGCGGACTGCGGTGGGGTGGTCGGCGGCAAGTTGGAGCGCGAGGGATCCGCCGGAGGAGACGCCGAGAACGTCCACCGGTGCGCCGAATTCGGCGTGGAGTGCGTCGGCATGCTGGGTGGCGATGTCGGCCATGGTGGTGCCCGCGGGCATACCGGGTGCGCGGTTCACCGCGTAAACCCGGAAATGCCTTGCGAGCGGGGACAACATCTTGATTTCCGACTTGCGCATCCAGCCGGTCGGGTTGGCGTGGTCGGGGGTGAACCAGCGCAGGAAGACCAGGGGGCGGCCGGATCCGAGTGCGAGATAAGGCATTCCGTGCTTCAGCGTCCCCTCGGTGATGTCGAGCGCTGCGGCCTGGTCGGACTTGCTCATAATTACTCCCCTTGCCTGGTTTCGATCTTGTGCTCGACGGTAGCCAGTAATGTGTCGCGCCGAAATAACCTCGGAGGTCATGGGTTCAGCACAGCCCCGCGAGCTTGTAGAGCACGAGCGATCCGGCGACGGCGACATTGAGGCTGTTCCCGGAGCCGACCATGGGGATTTCCACGGCCAGGTCCAGGCGCTCGAGACCTTCGGGCGGAATGCCGGACCCCTCATTGCCGAGCACGACGATGGTGCGACGGCGGGCGGCGGGGAGATCGGCGAGACGCACGGATTCATCGGTGAGCTCCACGCCGAGAATCGAAGCCCCGCCCTCGCGCTGGCGGTCGAGCCAGCGATCGACGCGGCCATTGATGAAGTGGACACACTGCTTGTGCCGCAAGGTGTTTCCGCGTTCCAAGGCCTCGGGCACCCAGGGCAGTCGCGGAACGGCCAGGCAGGCGCCGGTGGCATCGCAGGTGCGGAGCAGGGTGCCGAGGTTCACGCCGTGCATGGGCCACAGCGGTGCGGCGATGAGGTGATCCCAGCAGCTGTGGGCGCGGGGTCGGCGTTGGGTGCGGATCTCGCTGCGCGTGCGCAGCCGGGCCGCGGTCATCGGGCGGCGGGAATGCCCTTCCCAAGGGAGAGAATAAGATTCATAACCGATCACGATACGACCGGAATCGCCCCCGGGTCCACCCGGTGAACTCAGGGGCAGCGCCGATCAGGCGGGTTCGATCCATTGGGAAACCATGATTTCCAGGCGCTGGCCCCGAAAGTCGGGCCGTAGCCGACCCCCCCGGTCGAGCGTGGACAGTCCGTGCAGCGCGCTCCAGGCGACCTCGGTGAAGGTCTCGGCATCGTGCGGCGGGGCGAAGGGCGCGAAGGTCTGGAGCAGTTCGACGAAGCCGTCCTTCAGCGCTTGTGGCGCGTCGGGTCCGAATTTCAGGTCGGTGCGCAGCAGGAACATGGCGTCGTAGAGGGCGGCCTTGTCGCGGGCGAAGCGCAGGTAACCCTCGGCGACGGCGGTGAGCGCGGCCTCGGGATCGGCGGCGGATTCCCGCAGTTCCCTGATGAGCGCGGCCAGTTCGGCGAAGCCCTGTTCGGCGACGGCGGAGACGATGGCGTCCCGGCCGGCGAAGTGGCCGTAGAGCACGGGCTGGCTGTATTCGATGCGATCGGCCAGCTTGCGGATGGTCACAGCATCCCAGCCGTCGTTCTCGGCGATCTCGCGGGCGGTGTCGATGATGCGCTGATGGCGTTCGGCGCGTTCACGTTCCTTGCGGGTCTGGGTGACGGTCATGAAGAAAACTCTAGCATCGCTAGACAAACTACCCACGCATGATCTAGCGTTGTCCACATCAGTTAGCAGCGCTAGATTTTGGAGTACACAGTGAACACCTCCCGCATCGCCACCGCCCTCTCCCTCGCCGGCGCGGCCTTCATCACCTATGTCGGCTTCCGCTACCTGACCGACCCCGCGGGCATGGCCCCCAGCTTCGGCATGCCCGCCTGGCCGACCGGCGAAGCCGCCGACTTCCTGAACGCCAAGGGCGTCCGCGACGTGGTCTCCGGCCTGATCATGCTGGCGCTCCTCGCGGCCCGCCAGCGCTACGCCCTCGGCATCGTCACCCTGGTCCTGGCCCTGGTCCCGACCGGCGATATGCTCACCATCCTGCGCCACAGCGGTTCCACCGCAACCGCTTTCGGCGTCCACGGGCTCACCGCGGCACTGGTCGCGGGCACCGGACTGCTGCTCCTCCGCGAGCGCAAGACCGCCGCCGACTCCACCGCGCTTGTGAGCCCCGCCACAGCCCGATGAATATCCCCGGACGGGCCCGTCTGCACCGGTAACCACACGAACAGGAGAACCTCATGGCGACCACCAAGCCCCACGGCCCGGCCTCGTACTTCCCCAGCATCGAAGCCAAATACGGCCGCACCGTGGACGATTGGTTCGCCCTGCTCGCCGGAACCGGCATCACCGGTCAGAAGGACCTGGTGAACTGGCTCAAGTCCGTGCACGAAATGGGTCATGGCCACGCCACCGCCCTCGCCCAGTTCCACCTGAACCCCGGCAAATGGGAGCGGTAGCCCGAACGCTCGGCGCGAAATCGCCTCCCCCGCAAACGAAATCGGCCGCTCCCGAATGGGAGCGGCCGATTCGCGTTGTGCTGCTTGTTCTTCTACACGTCGGTCGAGAACCGAATGCCGCCGTCCGGGAGTTCCACACCCGGCCACACGCGCGCACCGCGTAGTAGTTCGCAACGCGCGCCGACATTCGCGCCATCGCCGATCACGGCGTCACGGATGAGCGCGCGGGGACCGATCCGCGCACCGAAGCCGACGATCGAACGTTCCACGGTGGCACCGGCTTCGACGACCGCGCCGTCGAACAGGATCGCGCCGTCGAGGCGAGCGCCCGCGCCGACCTCCGCGCCGCGGCCGACCACGGTGCCGCCGATGAGCAGTGCGCCCGGGGCGACGCCCGCACCCGCGTGGACGAGGGATTCGCCACGCTGACCCGGCAGGGCGGGCGAGGGTGCGATGCCGCGAACCAGGTCGGCCGAACCGCGCACGAAGTCCTCGGGGGTTCCCATGTCACGCCAGTAGGAGGTGTCGACATGGCCCTGGATGTGCGCGCCCTCGGCGAGCAGGGACGGGAAGACCTCGCGTTCCACCGAGACCGGGCGGCCCGAGGGGATCTTCTCGATGTATTCGCGCCGGAACACGTAGCACCCGGCATTGATCTGGTCGGTCGGCGGATCCTGGGTCTTCTCCAGGAACGCGGTGACGCGGCCATTGGCGTCGGTCGGCACACAACCGAACGCGCGCGGATCACTGACCCGCACCAGGTGCAGGGTGACGTCGGCATTGCTGGTGTGGTGGGTCTCCAGGACCCCGCCCAGATCGGTGCCGCCGAGGACATCGCCGTTGAACACCATGACGGTGTCGGCGCGCAGCTTGGGCAGCACATTGCGAATGCCGCCGCCGGTGCCGAGTGCCTGGCTCTCGGTGACGTACTCGAGCTCGAGTCCGAGCTCGGAGCCGTCGCCGAAGTGGTCTTCGAACACCTCCGCCTTATAGGAGGTGCCGAGCACGACGTGCGTGATGCCGGCGTCCGCGATGCGTGCCAGCAGGTGCTGCAGGAATGGCAGCCCGGCCGTGGGCAGCATCGGTTTGGGGGCGGACAGGGTCAGCGGACGCAGTCGGGTGCCCTGGCCTCCGACCAGGATCACCGCATCCGTGGACCCGGCAGTACTGCCGCTGTTCGCCATCTTCTCCCCTGTTGTCCGGTTGTCAGTGAGTCGCGTTCGCCTTATCGCGTTCGCGCAGCGCAGATCGAACCGCAAGCTTGCAGCGGATCGCAAGTCCAGCCTTGAGCGCGACCCGAAGCGGAGCCTGCCACCAGTGCGGATGCCGGTCGGCCTGGAAGCGGTACGCGCTCGCGTGATGAGCGGGGAGCATGGTCTCGGGATGGCGTCCCGCGGCATGACCCTTGGCGTGCGTGACCTCGGACGACGGCACGAACACATTGTGCCAGCCCGCCTTGCCCATGCGGTCACCGAAGTCGACATCTTCCATATACATGAAGTAACGGGAGTCGAAACCGTCGATGGAATCGAAGGCGGCGCGGCGCACGAGCAGGCAGGAACCGGACAGCCAGCCGACCGTGCGCTCGGAGACGGATTCATTGGCCTGCTGATAACTGCGGGTCCACGGGTTACCCGGCCAGAGGGAGCCGAGGATGGCGTGGCCCGCGCCGTCGAGCAGGCCGGGCACCGAGCGGGCGGACGGGTAACGGCTGCCGTCCGGCTCCAGGACCATCGGGCCGAGCGCGCCCGCGCGCGGCCAGCGCTGGGCGGCGGCGAGGAGTTCGTCGATCGAATCGGTACCCCAGCGGATATCCGGATTGACGATGACGATGAATTCGATGTCCGGATCGATCTCCGCCACCGCGCGATTGATGGCGCCGCCGTAGCCGATATTGCCGCCCGTGCGCAGCAGTCGCACATGGGAATTGGCTTCGGCGATCATTTCCGGCACGCCGTCCACCGAACCATTGTCGGCAAGGATGACCTGCGGCTTCTCGCCCGTCGCGGTGGCTAGGGTGTCGATGAAGTGTTGCAGGTGCGCACCGGGCGAATAGGTCACCGTGACGACGGCCAGGGTCGGCCGTCCTGCTGAATCCGAGGGGCTCACGGGCGGTCAGCCTAGTCGGAGATGGTGGACAGTGCGTCCTTCAGCGCCGCCCTCCAGTCGCGCAGCGGGGTGAGCCCGGCGGACGTCCAGGCCGCGTTGGACAGCACCGAATATGCCGGGCGCGGAGCGGGTCTCGGGAAATCGGCGGTGGTGCAGGGATGCACGCGGTCCGGATCCGCGCCGATTCCGGCGAAGACGGCGCGGGCGAGGTCGAACCAACTGGCCTCTCCGCTATTGGTGGCGTGCAGGATTCGCGCGATGGGCGGCTGCGCCGGTTGCGGCGCGAGCAGCCGTCCCGCGAGTTCGAGCAGCCCGGCGGCCAGGTCGGGGGCGTAGGTGGGCGAACCGACCTGGTCGGCAACGACATTCACGGTGTCGCGTTCGCGTTCGAGCCGCCGCATGGTGGCGACGAAATCCGTGCCCTGCCCGGTGTAAACCCAGGCGGTGCGGACGATGTGCGCGTCCGGCGAGAGTTCCAGGACCGCTTGCTCCCCGGCCAGTTTCGAGCGGCCGTAGACGGTGGCGGGACCGGTCGGATCGCCAGGTTCGTATGGTTGCTGGGCATTGCCTGGAAATACGTAGTCGGTGGAGACGGTGATCAGCCGCGCGCCGACCTCGGCGCAGACCTCGGCCAGCACGGCCGGACCGGTGGCATTCACCGCGAACGCCGCGTCCACCTCGGTTTCGGCCTGGTCCACGGCGGTGTACGCGGCGCAATTGAGCAGCACGTCACCCGGATTCAGCACCCGGCGGACCGCGTCGGCGTCGGTGATGTCGAGGTCGGCGCGGCCGAACCCCCGGGCACCCGGCGAAAGCCGCAGCAGGGCGCGGCCGAGTTGACCCCGGGCCCCGGTCACCACGAGTCGCGCGGTGAGTGATTCGGTGACCGCGGTCAGGGAGGCAGAAGTCACGGCGGTCAGTCTGACACGGCCGACCGGCATTGCGCACACCCGGTTCCACCTGCGGGAATCCCACTGTGGGCGGCGAATGGTGAGCACGCCGGGCACGACTCACGGAGCGTCGGCTACGGCCGGATTCCGGACCTCACGTCTAGCCTGCAGGTGGGGGAATTCCATCGACTTCATTTCGTCGCCGAAGTGCGGTCGGCCGAGCACGGGAAAGGATTTGGCGTTGCCGGAGAGCACGAGGGCATCCGCGCCGCTACCGTCGCGCCGCCCCGCGGCGCGCACTTCGCCCCGGCCACGCCGGAATCCGCTCAAGGCACTGGCGGGCGTCGTCGCGGCCTTGGTGCTGGTGGTGACCGGGCTCGGCTGGCACAGCGTGGACGAACTGGTGTCGAGCATCGAACGGATCGGCAATCTCGGCCTGGGTGGGGGCACCGACGGCGCGGTCGACATTCTCATGGTCGGCATCGACAGCCGCACCGACGCGCACGGCAATCCGCTCAGCGAGGATGAGCGGGCCATGCTGCACGCCGGTGACGAGGTCGGCCTCAATACCGACACCATCGTGCTCATCCGCGTCCCGAACGACGGCAGTTCGGCCACCGCCATCTCCATTCCGCGCGACTCCTATGTGGACATTCCGGGCCTGGGCAAGGGCAAGATCAATTCGGCGTACGGCGTGACCAAGTCCACCGAACAGCAGAAGCTGCTCGACAAGGGCGTCAGCGCGGCCGAAGCGGACAAGAAGTCCACGCAGGCCGGACGGCAGGCGCTGATCAAATCGGTCGCCAACCTGACCGGCATCACCGTGGATCATTACGCCGAGGTCGGCCTGCTCGGATTCGTGCTGCTCACCGATGCCGTCGGCGGTGTCGAGGTCTGCCTCAACAATGCCGTGTACGAACCCATGTCGGGCGCGGACTTCCCGGCGGGCCGCCAGAAGCTGAACGGCGCGGAGGCTTTGAGCTTCGTGCGCCAGCGCCACGATCTGCCGCGCGGCGACCTGGATCGCATCGTGCGCCAGCAGGTGTACATGGCGCAGCTGGTGCATCAGGTGCTCAGCGCCAAGACCCTCACCAGTCCGACGCGGCTGAAGAATCTCAGCGATGCGGTGGGCCGAACCGTGGTGCTCGACGACGACTGGGACGTCCTGAAGTTCATGAACCAATTGCAGGATTTGTCCGGCGGGCAGGTGAAGTTCGAGACCATTCCGGTGAAGGATCTCAACGGCTGGACCGATAACGGCGAATCGGTCGTCATCGTGGATCCGGTCGCGGTGCAGAAATATGTCGCCAAGATGGTCGGCGACGACGACGCGCACGAGGAGACCGGCGGCGTAGACCCGTCCACGGTGACCGTCGATGTCTACAACGCCAGCGGCACCGGCGGCCTTGCCGGGCAGGCGGCACAGGTGCTGGCGGGCAAGGGTTTCCGCACCGGCACGGTGGACAACTGGATCGGCGGGCCGGTGCAGTCCAGCCGGGTGCTGGCCGCCTCCAGCGGCGACCCGAAGGCGCGCGCGGTGGCCAAGGCCCTGGGCGGTATACCGGTCCTGTCCGAGGCGGGCCTGCCCGAGGGGGCGGTCCGCGTGGTGCTGGCGAGTGACTACTCTGGTCCCGGTTCGGCGGTGAGCACCGGCACGTTCGACTTGGGAACTTCGACCACGGCAACCCCCGTGCCGCCCGCCGCACCCATCGATGCCGGCCAGAACGGACCGAAATGCGTGAACTGAACGAGACCCTCACCGACGCGGTACTCGACCCCATCCTCGCCCGCGACCCCGCGGGGCCGCGCATCACCCATTACGACGACGCCACCGGCGCGCGGATCGAACTATCCGCGCTGACGCTGGCGAACTGGGCGGCCAAGACCGCCAATATGATTCGCGACGAATTCGGTCTCTCCCCCGGCTGCCGGGTGGCGGTGCTGCTGCCCGCGCACTGGCAGACCGCGGCCGTACTGCTGGGCTGCTGGTGGGCGGGCGCGGAGGTGGTGCTGCACGCCGATCCGGACGCCGAACTGGCAATGGTCACCGCCGAGCGGATCGACGAGGCGGGCGATATCGCGGAGATCGCGGCGCTCTCGATGGACCCCATGGGGATGCCGGTGAAGAACCTGCCGATCGGCGTGACCGATTACGCGACGGCGGTGCGGGTGCACGGCGATCAGTTCCGGCCCGGCGGGGTCGGGTGCGCCTTGGACGGTATGTCGGTGTCGGAGGTGCTCGAGGAGGCGCGGAAGTCGGCTGCGCGCCAGGGCTTCACGGCCGAGGATCGCGTGCTGTCGAGTACGTCGTGGGAAACCCCGGCCGAATTGATCGACGGTTTCGTCGCGGTTTTCGCGGCCGGAGCGTCATTGGTGCAGGTCACGAACCCGGATCCGGCCGTGCGCGAACGCCGGATCGGCACCGAGCGGGTGACCGCGCAGCGCTCCTGAGTCCTACCTCGGTAGGAGTTCTGATTCCCTCCGCGGGATGTTCTGCGCAGGTGCGGATTTCCGTACCGTGGAAATCATCCGAGGACGAGGGAGTCGAACGATGATGAGCCCGCGATACTGGCTGCGCTGGATGGTCGAGCACGGCACGGCGCGATACGGATTGCGGTGGCAGGCCCGGCGCGGCGAAGCGTTCGGGCAGCTGTACGGCTCCAAGGCGGCCGTGGACGACCCGCTCCCCTACATCGAGGAACTGCGCGGGCGCGGATCGCTGGTGCGGACCTCGTTCAGCTACGCCACGGTTGATTACGAGATGAGCCGGAATATTCTGCGCGACAATCGATTCGGCGTCTTCGGCCCCGACGGCTTCGAAATGCCGGACTGGCTGCGGGCGCGGATCAAGACCGCAGTCGTTCCCCCGAATCCGATGGATCCGCCGTCCATGCTCCTGCTCGATCAGCCGGACCACACCCGGCTGCGCAAGTCGGTGTCGGCGGCCTTCACCCCGCGCGCCATCGGGCGGCTGCGCGACCGGGTGGAATCGGTGACGGCCGAACTGATCGACGCGCTGCCCGCGGACGGCTCCGCCGATCTGATCGCGCAGTACGCCGCGCAGATCCCGATCGCCATCATCTCCGAAATGCTGGGATTCCCCGACAAGTCCCGCAATGAATTCCTGGAGTGGGGCGATGCGGCGAGCCCACTGCTGGACTTCGGGATCTCCTGGCGGGAATGGCGGACCGCAATGCTCGCCATCGTGGGGATGGACGGCTATCTGGATCAGCACATCGCGCAATTGCGGCGGACGCCCGGGGAGGACATCCTCAGCAGCCTGGTCGCGGCCGGTGATCTCGACGACCTGGAATTGAAGGCGACCGCGAGCCTGCTCATGGGCGCGGGATTCGAGACCACCGTCAACCTCATCGGCAATGGCATCGTGCAGTTGCTCGCACACCCGGAGCAGCTGGCGCGGCTGCGGGAGGATCCGGAGCTGTGGCCGGGGGCCGTGGAAGAGGTGTTGCGCTTCGATCCGCCCGTACAGACGACCGCGCGAATGGCATTGTGCGATCTGGAGATCGACGGGATACAGATGCACAAGGGCAATGCGGTGGTGATGTCACTGACGGGAGCCAATCGGGATCCGCGAAAGTTCGAGGACCCCAACCGATTCGATATCACGCGCGCGAATTCCCGAGAGCAGCTGACGTTTTCGAGCGGCATCCACACGTGCCTGGGCGCGAGCCTGGCGCGCATGGAGGGGGCGTACGCGCTGCGGGCGCTATTCGAGCATTTCCCGGACCTGAGCCTGGCCGGGAAGCCCGAGCGCCGCCCCCTCAATACGCTGCACGGCTACTCGCGCATGCCCGCGAATCTCGGACACCGCGCGCACGCGCCGGTCTAGCAGCCGCGATCTAGAAGAAGCCGACGACCTGGTCACCCCAGACCGAATTGCGGTCACGGTCCGGGTCGTCGAGCACGCGGTCCACGGCATCGATGACCAGGGTGGTGCGCTTGCCCGCCCAGTACGGCGGCCAATGCTTGGACCCGTCCAGCGCGGCGGGCACGCTGTGCCCGGCGAAGGCCACCCAGCGGCGCATGATGCGGCCCGAAATCTCCTGTGCGGCCTTGCGCCCGCCCAGCCAGAAGGTCGGGTCGTGATCGAAGGAGCCGAAAGTGCCGAAGACATAAGGCAATTCGGTGGCGTGCCCCGCGCCGACCCGGGCCGCCTTCAGCATCGGCGTGGCATGGTCGAAGCGGTACATCCAGGTGGGTGAATGCGCGGAGTGCGCGGACGCCACCCAGTGCGCGGGCATGCGGAAGGCGGCATCGGTGGACATGTCGAGCGCGGCCCGCGGGGTGCTGATATTGCCGTAGGCCGAGGCGATTTCGGCGATCCGCTCGGGCGACATCCCCGGATGCTGCCCGGACACCTCGCGCAGCATGGCGTTCACCGCGTCCGGGGTGACCGGCATGATGGGCGAGCGGAATACCCGGAACAGTGACGCCTCATCCTTGTTCGTCCCGATGATCAAGGGGATGTGGTGCGAAAGGCCTTGCTGGAAGCGCTCACTCGGGTAGGCGGGCAGCAGATCGCCGTCCACCACGGGCGCGGCGGCCAGGCGGCCCGGCTCGCGGGAGGGCACCTCGTCGAGCAGGATCCCGGCGGCGGCCACCATGCGTTCGATGGGCATATCCAGGAGTTCCTCGGCGCGTTCGCGCGGCAGTTCCAGGATCTCCAGGTAGCGATCGGCGACGACCGCGGCCCGCTCCTGCCCGAAAACCGTGGTGGCGGGCGGGGATTGGGCGATCGCGCGATGGAACAGGCCCTCGGTGCGCGGCGAGGTCATGAGCGCGGTCACGCAACCCGCGCCGGAGGATTCGCCGAAGAGGGTGACATTGTCCGGGTCGCCGCCGAAGGCCGCGATATTGTCGCGCACCCATTCCAGGGCGGCGATCTGATCGTGCAGGCCCAGGTTCGGGGTGAACTCCGCGCCGAGCGAGGACAGGTCCAGGAAGCCGAGCGCGCCGAGCCGGTAGTTCACGCTCACCACGATGAGATTGCCGGTCTCGGCCAGCCTGCGCCCGTCGTAGATGGCCTGCGCCGCGGTACCCAAGCAGAACGCGCCGCCGTGCAGCCACACCATGACCGGGCGGGGTTCCTCGGAGGAGGTGACCGGGGCCCACACATTCAGCCAGAGACAGTCGTCGCCCACCTGCAGCCCGGAGTCCACCGGCACGAATCCCGCACTCTGCGGCGCGACGTCCCCGAATTCGAGGCAGTCCCGCACCCCGTCCCAGGGTTCGGCCGGTTGCGGCCTGCGAAACCGGTTCTTACCGCCCGCCGAGGCGGCGTACGGTATGCCGCGCCATACCCCGATCGCCCCCTCGCGACGGCCACGGACGTCGCCATACCCGGTGCGAACGACCGGTGCGGCGGCTTCATCCGGCAGCGTGTCGAAGACTCGAGTGCTCATACCCAGACCTCCTCGTACTCCGTAAATCGAGAGTACTGGGTGCACTGCTACCGGTAGCGCGAGCGTGACCAGCGTGCCGTCGTCTACCCTGAGCCGGTGCCGAGCTATGCGTACCGGTGCCGCAGCTGCGGTGACACCTTCGAAATGAACCGTCCGATGGCCGAGGCGTCCGCGCCCGCCGCGTGTCCCGCCGGGCATGACGACACGGTGAAACTGCTCACGACGTTCGGGACGGTGACCCGCGGCGGTGGTGGCGGCGCACCGACGCCGCCCGCACCCTCGGGTGGCGGATGCTGCGGCGGCGGACGCTGCGGCTGACTTCAGTCGGACGGGACGGCGGTGGCCTGATTGCCCTCGGCGTCCTTCTTATCCGTATGGCCGAGTGAGCGATCCGGGGCGACACGGTCGCGCACCCGCTGCTTGAGAATCGCGATATCCGGAAACCCGCCATCGTTCTTGCGGTCCCAGATCTGTTCGGCATCGACCGATATGCGGAAGACACCGCCCTCGCCGGGAACGAGCGCCACCTCCGAAAGATCGGTGGCGAAGGTGGTCAGCAACTCCTGAGCCATCCAGCTCGCACGAAGCAGCCAGCGGCACTGCGTGCAGTATTCGATCGCGACGCGGGGCATGAGCGCACCCTACCCGCGGGCGCGGAACGTCACATGAACAGCCCGAACAGGCTGAGCACATTGCTCGCCAGGCCGAGGGTGTTGGAGGCGATGGCTGAGCCCAAGCTCATGATGCTCAAGGCGGTCCAGGGATTCACGGCCAGCTCCTTCGATCGCAAGATACCCGGGCTTCGACTAGCTCAAGGGTAACTCCGTGTATGCCGCCTGATTGCCGAAATCGGTTCCATACAGCCATTTTCAGACCGAGCGGCCTTGTTTCACATAGGTATGCGGTGAACGTGTCGGACCCTGCCGATAGGCTCCGAATCAACCGAAACAGGCCGCGATCGAACACCCTTCACTGGCTCAGATGTTTTGAGCGCCAAGTGAATTCGCTCCCATCCCACCGAACCTACTCGGGAGCGAAACAATGATCCGGTCAACTGAGGAAGGGGGACGATGACCACCGCTTGGACCGCCGATCAAGTCGCCGCGATGGCACCCGATGCCGCATCCCTGTCCGCCGCTCGCAAGCTGCGCGGGAAGTGGAGTGGCACCGGACAACACGACACCGCGGTGTGGGGACTGTGCCAGGGCAGCGGGAGCCGTCCGTATCAGGCCATTGTCGACGTGTCGGGGCCCGCGTATAAGTGCACCTGCCCGAGTCGCAAGTTTCCGTGCAAGCACACGCTGTCACTGTTGCTGGCCTGGGCTGATGGGGATATTCCGAACGCCGATGCGGTCGCCGATTTCGCCGCTGATTGGCTGGGCGGACGCTCGGCCCGGGCCGCGAAGAAGGCCGCGCCCGCGGCGACCTCATCGCGTACTTCGAGCGCCACCGCCGATAAGCGCCGCGCCCTTGTCGGCGCGGGCCTCGCCGATCTGGATACCTGGCTCACCGACCAGGTTCGTACCGGGCTCGCACAGGCCGACCGGTCGATGAGCGCCTTCGAGTCGGTTGCCGCCCGCATGGTCGACGCCAAGGCCCCCGGGGTGGCCGCCGCGCTGCGCCAATTGCCGCGCCTGGCAACGGGCTCCGAATGGCCGCAGCTACTGCTCCGCGAATACGCCCGGCTGCATCTGCTGGCCGCCGCGCACCGTCGTCTCGATGAGCTCTCCCCCGCCCTGCGTTCCTCGGTGCGTACCCATATCGGCTACACCACCACCGCCGAATCCGTCCGCGCCGAGACTCCCGTCCGGGACCGCTGGCAGGTCCTCGGCATGAGCACCTCGGTCCAGGACGGCATCTACACCCGCCGGGTCTGGCTGCGCGGCCGCGAAACCGGCCGCTGGGCACTGCTCCTCGACCACAGCCGCAATAGCCCCTCCTTCCCGCCGGACACCCCCGCCCCCGGTCTCCTCGTGGATGCCGACCTGCACTTCTACCCGAGCGCCACACCTCTTCGCGCGATCTGGGGCGAACGCCACGGCACCCCGGAACCCTTCACCACGCTCCCGCTGACCGGTGGCGCGGAATCTCTTCGGGCGGGCAGCATCGCGGCCGGGTTGCATGACCACGCGCAGGCACTCGGGGCTGATCCGTTCTTGCGGGCTTGGCCGATCCTGCTGGCCGAGGTGACGCCGGTGCGCGGCGAAAACGGCTGGCATGTAGTGGAATCGGAGGGGGATGCCCTGCCGGTTTCGGTGGCCGAGGGCGAGCCCTGGCGGCTGTTGGGACTGTCGGGTGGATATCCGGTGACTCTCATCGGTGAATGGACCGTGGACGGACTGGTGCCGGTGGCCGCGTTCGCCGACGGGATGATGGTGGATGTCGCTGCGGCAGAGTCCGATCCGGCATCCGTGCTGAGCGGGACGGGTGATACCGGACCGGGGAGCGCCGAATTCGTGTCGGCGGCACTGGTCGGGACGGCACGGCAGCAGGCGGAACGAGTCGGGCTGGCCGGGCCGGTCGACAAACTCGCCCAGCAGTTGACCGGGGATCCGGCGGCCACGCTGCTCGAATCCGTTGCACTACAGAGCTGTTTCATGCGGGGCGGGGCAGTTGCCACCACGCTGGAGGAGCGGACGGCGGTGGCCGAGGACGATGCGCGACCGCTCTTGCCGCAGGCGGCCGCCGCGCGACTGGCGGGCCTGCTGGCGGACAATTCCCCCTTCCTCGAAGAATGGTTCGCGGCGGTGGGGCCACTGGATTTCCGGGCTCCGGATGCCTTGTGCAGCGCACTACTGGAACGGGCGAAATCGCTTGCGCCATACCGAGAATCGCTGCTGCGGCTGGCCGGGGCGCGAGGCCGGTGGCTGGCCACGCAGCATCCCGGCTGGCGGTCGCTGGTGCGAACCACCGCGAAGGACGACAGCGTGTGGACGCACGGCCGGGCCGCCGAGCGGCGGATGTGGCTGGCGCAGTTGCGAAGTCGCGATCCGCAGGCCGCACTGGCGGCACTGTCCGGATCCTGGGGCAAGGAGTCCGGGCCGGGCAAGGGCGAACTGCTGGCATTGCTGGGCAATGGGCTTTCCAGCGCGGATGAGGCCCTGCTCGAAACGGCGCTGGACGATCGGCGGGCCGAAGTGCGCCGGTTGGCGGCGGATCTGCTCGGCCGACTGCCGGATTCGGCCTTCGCGCAACGCATGGCGGAACGGGCCAGCGCCTGGATCGCCTTCGGCCGGGCTCTGACGCGTCCGCAGCTCACCACCACCGGGCCGGGCGTGCTCGACGATGCCGCCCGCCGCGATGGGGTCGGTGATTCCTACGGATACACCGCCTACCGGGCCGATGGCGCACCCGACCTGGCGGCCGAATGGCTGCACCGGGTGGTCGCCGCGACACCGCTGAAGCATTGGGAGCGGGTGCTCGGGTCGCCGGAACAGGCGGTGCGCGTGTCCATGACCGAGGGAGTCCGCGGACCCATGTTCGCGGGCTGGTCGGATGCGGCACTGGCACAGGGGGATTCGGCCTGGGCGCGGGCGCTGTTCGGTGCCTATGCCGCGGCCGAGGCCGGAGAGTCCGATAGCGAGAAGCTGCGCGAACTGTTCGCCCTGCAACCCCTGGATGACCAGGTGAAGCATTTGCGCTCACTGGATTCCAGTTGGCTCGCCGAGCTCGAACCGCTGCTGCGCGCCATGCCCAATCCCTGGCCGGGACCGGTGGCCGAGCATGTGCTGCGCCTACTGCTGGAGCGCGCGGAGCTCTGCGCCAATCGGCCGGGCGCGCCGAGCCTGCTGCCCGGCTCCTACCGGTCGCTGTTCCGCGCGGCCTCCGCGCACTTCCCCGTGACCATCGCCCCGATGGTCAGCACGATCGCCCGCAAATGCGCGGATCCCTACTGGGAGCAGGACTTCGACCAGCTCGCCCATGACCTTATTCAACGCAAGACGATGCTCGAGGAGTTGCAGTGACCATCACCGAGGAGCGGGACGCCCTGCTGCGCCCGCACGCCGAACAGGCCTTCGCCCACGAACTGACCGCCCTGGCGGCCGCCGATGATCGACCGCGCCCGCCGTCGTGGCGGATGTCGCCGTGGGCGGTCGTGACCTACCTGCTGGGCGGCACGCTCGCCGACGGCACCGTGATCACCCCGAAGTATGTCGGCCCGCGCAGGCTCATGGAGGTCGCGGTTTCCACCCTCGCCACCGACCGTGCGCTACTGCTCATCGGCGTGCCCGGCACCGCGAAAACCTGGGTGTCCGAACATCTCGCGGCCGCCGTGTCCGGGCAGTCCACGCTTTTGGTGCAGGGCACCTCCGGCACGGCGGAGGAAGCCATTCGCTACGGCTGGAACTACGCCCGGCTGCTCGCGGAGGGTCCGAGCGAGGCCGCGCTGGTGGCTTCGCCGATCATGACCGCCATGCGGGCGGGTTCCATCGCCCGCCTCGAAGAGCTCACCCGCATCCCCTCGGATGTGCAGGACGCGCTGATCACCGTGCTGTCGGAGAAGACGCTGCCGGTGCCGGAGCTGGGCACGGAGGTGCAGGCGGCCAAGGGCTTCAATCTGATCGCCACCGCCAATGATCGCGACCGCGGCGTCAATGAGCTTTCCTCCGCGCTGCGCCGCCGCTTCAATACCGTGGTGCTGCCGCTGCCCGCGGGCGAGGACGAGGAGGTCGCGATCGTGACCCGCCGCGTCGAACAGCTCGGGCGCGCACTGGAATTGCCCGCCGTGCCCGCCGCCGCGGAGGAGGTGCGTCGCGTGGTCCGGGTGTTCCGCGAACTCCGCTCCGGCATGACCGCGGACGGCCGAACCAAGCTGAAGTCGCCGTCCGGCACGCTGTCCACCGCCGAGGCCATCTCGGTGATCACCAATGGCCTGGCCCTGTCCGCGCACTTCGGCGACGGCGTGCTGCGCGCCTCCGATATCGCGGGCGCGGTACTCGGCGCGATCATCAAGGATCCGGTCGCTGACTCCGTGGTGTGGACCGAATACCTGGAAGCCGTTGTGCGCCAGCGTCCGGACTGGGCAGACTTCTACCGTGCCTGCCGTGAGGTGAATGGATGAGCGCCCCGACCGTCGCCCGTCCGGCGGGCGAGCCGAGCGCTTCGGGGCAACCGGAGACCCGGGTATTCGGAATTCGCCATCACGGGCCGGGTTCCGCGCGATCGCTCCGGCTGGCCCTGGAGCGGTTTCGTCCCGACGCGATCCTGATCGAAGGCCCCGCCGACGCGGATCCGCTCATCGGTTTCGTCGCCGCCGACGGCATGGAACCACCGGTGGCCCTGCTCGGCTACCATCCCGACGCGCCCGCCAAGGCCGCCCTGTGGCCGTTCGCCCTCTTTTCCCCCGAATGGCAGGCGCTGACCTACGCGGCGGAAAACGCTGTGCACGTGGCCTTCTGCGATCTGCCCGCCGCCACCACCCTGGCCATGGAGAACGAACCCGGCGACAACACCGACCCGCTCGGGCTGCTCGCCGCCGCCGGAGGGTACGACGATGCCGAACGCTGGTGGGATGCGATTGTCGAATCCGCTTCGGACGCCGACATTTTCGCCGCTGTGAACGAGGCGATGGCCGCGCTGCGGGAGCACGCCGAGCATCCTGATGACGAGGCCACCGATAGCGAAGCAGCCGCTCCCGACGGTGCGGATGCCGATACCACTGCGGCCGAGGGTGATTCGGGTGCGGCGTCCAACGATCCGTCGATGCCCACGGACCCGGCGGTGGATGTTGAGCTCGAGCGGCAGCGGATCGTGGTCGATGCGCACACGCTGCGGCGTGAGGCATACATGCGGCTCGTCATGCGAAAGACATTGAAGGATGGGGCGCAACGGCTTGCGGTGGTGTGCGGGGCATGGCACGCGCCCGCGCTGGAGGGGAAGCTCGGGCCCGCTACGGCGGATGCGCGGCTGGTGAAGGGACTGCCCAAGGGGAAGGCGACGCTGACCTGGGTGCCGTGGACGCATTCGCGCTTGGCCAGTTCGTCGGGCTATGGCGCGGGCATCACCTCGCCCGGCTGGTATCACCATCTCTTCACTCAGACCGAGCAGCCGATCGCCCGCTGGCTCACCAAGGTGGCGGGCACGCTGCGCACGCATGATCTGCCGGTGTCGAGCGCGCACATTATCGAATCCGTGCGGCTGGCAGAGACTCTCGCGACCCTGCGTGAGCGTCCACTGGCCGGGCTGTCGGAGGTCACCGAGGCGACCCGGGCGGTGCTGTGCGACGGTGATGAAACCATGCTGCGGCTGGTCAGCACCGAATTGGTGGTCGGCGAGGCACTGGGCGCAGTCCCGGATGGCACGCCGACGGTGCCGCTGGAAGCCGACCTGCGAGCGCAACTGAAAACCCTACGCATGAAGCTGGAAGCCCTGGAACGCACGGTCGACCTGGACCTGCGCACCGAACGCGACCAAGCGAAATCCCGCCTGCTGCACCGGCTTCGGCTGCTCGGCGTGGGCTGGGGCCGACAGGCCGACAGCCAGGTCCGCAATACCGGCACCTTCCGGGAGACCTGGAAGTTGCAGTGGCGGCCCGAACTCGCCATCTCGGTGGTGGAGGCCGCGCGTTGGGGCACCACCCTGCGCACGGCGGCCGAGGCCAAGATCCTCGATACGGCCACCAATCCCGACGCGACGGTGGGAGTTGTTGCGGCAGCATTGGAATCGGCCCTGCTCGCCGATCTGGGCGGGGCCACCGAGGGGCTGATCACGCGCCTGGAATCCGTCGCCGCCCTCGATCACGACGTCACCCACCTGCTGGCGGCGATCCCGGGTCTGCTGCGCACCCTCCGCTACGGCGATGTGCGCGGCACCGACACCGCGGCCCTCACCCGGGTGGCCGACAGCCTCCTGGTCCGCAGCTGCGCCGGACTCCCCAGCGCCGTGACCGGGCTGGACGCCGACGCCGCCACCGAACTGCGCAGCCTCATCGACGCTGTGCACCTAGCCCTTTCGGCCCGCAATGACGAGTGGGCCACCACCACCTGGCTCACCACCCTGCGCACCCTGGCCGACCGCGACGATATCCACGGCGGTCTGGTGGGCCGGGCCGTTCGCCTCCTCTGCGATGCCGAACTCATCGACTCGAACGAATCCGCCCGGCGGCTTTCCGCTGCCCTCTCGGTGGGCCGCGCCGCCGCCGACAAGGCCGCCTGGATCGACGGCTTCCTCGGCGGCCGCGGCCTCCTACTGGTCCACGATCGAAACCTGCTGAGCCTCATAGACACCTGGCTCCGCGAATTGGACGAACCACAATTCGTGGCCACCCTCCCCCTGCTCCGGCGCACCTTCGGCGCGTTCGATTCGGGTGAGCGCCAAGCCATCGCCCAAGCCGTACGCCACGGCGCACCAACGACTTCGGCACCCACCACCACCGACTACGACACCGATCGCGGCGCTCTCGCTCTACAGGCCGCCGCCGAAATCCTCGGAGTGGCCTGATGATCACCCCACGCAACCCACATCCAGCAGTTCACACCCCACGTGTTTGGCTCACACCCCCTGCGGATGTCCTGCACGGGGTCCGAGCCAAACCGAAGGGGTGTGTACGCCGGGGCGTGCGGGCTGACGACGGCCGAGGGGCTCAGACCGGCTGCGACAAAGGACATTTACGGGGCGTGACGGATCCGCCGCGAAGGATTTGGGAGGAATGGCATGAGTGAGATGGACGAGGCGCAGGGGCGGCGCTGGCGGCTGGTTTTGGGGGCGGCGGCCGAGGGCGGGCTCGGGGCCGGGCTGAAGGCAGCCGATGACGTTGCCATGGATCGGGCGCTGGGGGCGTTGTACGACGCGGACGCGCAGGGGCGCAGTGGGGGCAGGCGGTCGGGGGGACTCGGGGGTTCCGCGCCGTCGGTGGCGCGGTGGCTGGGGGATATCCGGAACTACTTTCCGTCGACCGTGGTGGAAGTGCTGCAACGGGATGCGGTGGATCGGCTGAATCTCACCGAATTGCTGTTGGAGCCGGAGCTTTTGGAGGCCGTCGAACCGGATGTGCATCTGGTGGGGACGCTGCTGAGCCTCAATCATGTGATGCCGGAGACCACCAAGGCGACCGCGCGCATGGTGGTGGAGAAGGTTGTGCGTGAGATCGAGCGCCGGATCGCCGCGCAGACGGTGGCGGCGGTCGGGGGCGCGTTGAATCGGGCGGCGCGGGTGTCGCGGCCGAAGCTGCGGGATATCGACTGGGATCGGACTATTCGCAAGAATCTGGCGAACTATCTGCCCGAGCATAAAACCGTAGTGCCCGAACGGCTGGTCGGCTACGGGCGTAAGGCGCAGGCGGTGCGCCGAGATGTGGTGCTGGCCATCGATCAATCCGGTTCGATGGCGTCGAGCGTGGTCTATGCGTCGGTGTTCGGCGCGGTGCTGGCCACCATGCGGTCGCTGAAGACCTCGCTGGTGGTGTTCGATACCGCCGTCGTGGATCTCACCGACAAACTGTCCGATCCGGTCGAGGTGCTGTTCGGCACGCAGCTGGGCGGCGGCACCGATATCAATCGCGCCATCGCCTATTCGCAGTCGCTGATCACGCGCCCAGCCGATTCCATGTTCGTGCTCATCTCCGATCTGTACGAGGGGGGTGTGCGCGCGGAGATGCTGCGGCGCATTCGCTCGATGAAGGAGGCCGGTGTGCAGGTGGTGGTGCTGCTTGCCCTCTCCGATGAGGGCGCACCGGCCTACGATCGGGAGAACGCTGCCGCGCTGACGGCGCTCGGCGTCCCGGCCTTCGCCTGTACTCCGGATCGTTTTCCGGATCTGCTGGCGGTTGCCCTGGACCGGGGCGACGTGCAAGCCTGGGCCAACGTCAACGCCGGACGGTCCGCGTGACGCCTCCGTTCGGTAGGCTGCGGGGCTGGATCTATCTCGTGTGAACGGGGGCTCGGTTTTGCGCTCTGGTGATGTGTTCGCCGGTTACGTCATCGAACGCGAGCTCGGTCGCGGCGGTATGGGGTCGGTGTATCTGGCCAAACATCCGCGGCTGCCGCGGCTCACGGCGCTGAAGCTGCTCAATCAGGAGATGTTCTCCGATAATGAGATCCGCGCCCGATTCATTCGGGAGGCGGATCTGGTGGCACAGCTCGATCACCCGAATATTGTCACGGTCTACGACCGCGGCACCGAGGGTGAGCAGCTGTGGATCTCCATGCAGTACATCGACGGCGTGAACGCCTCCGCCGTCAACCCCGGTTCCCTGCCGCCCCCGCGCGCCGCGCAGATCATTGCCGAGACCGCCAAGGCCCTCGACTACGCGCACGGCCGCGGCGTCCTGCACCGCGACGTGAAGCCCGCCAACATCCTCCTGGCCCGCTCCTCCAGCCGGGCAGGCACCGGCGAGCGCGTCTACCTCACCGATTTCGGCATCGCCCGCCTCCGCGACGACACCGGCCACCTCACCCAAACCGGCACGGTAACCGCCACCCTCGCCTACGCCTCCCCCGAACAACTCACCGGCGCAACCCTCGACGGCCGCGCCGACCAATACTCCCTAGCCTGCACCCTCTTCCAACTCCTCACCGGCGCAGTCCCCTTCGAGGGCACCAGCCCCGCCGCCGTAATCCGAGGCCACCTCCAACAACCCCCACCCCCGATAAGCGCCCAACGCCCCGAACTCCCCCGAGCCCTCGACGGCGTCCTAGGCCGAGCCCTGGCCAAACGCCCCCAAGACCGCTTCCGCTCCTGCGCAGAATTCGCTGCCGCCGTGGAACGCGCACTGGCCGCCCCCCGAACTCCCCCGCGCCCACCAACTCCCGCGCACCCCCAACCGATCGTCGTCCCACCCCGCCAGCCGACTCCGGCCCGCCCGCAGCCGCTGGTCCAGCCCTCGACGCACGCCCCCAACCCGGTCCCGCAGCGCCCACAGCCGGGCCCGACGTACTCGAACCCCTCCCAGCACCAGCCCAACCCGGCGTACCCCAACCAGGCCCAAACGCCCGGCCCCTCCTATTCGACCCCCATCCAATCCCCCGGCCCGGTGTACCAGCCCCAGGCGTCCGCCCCGGCCTACCCGAATCAGCCGCAACCCTCAACCCCGGCCTACCCCCACCAGCCGCAATCCCCCGCTCCGGCCTACACGAATCAGCCCCCCGCACAGACCTACCAGCCCCGCCCGTCGGTCCCCCCGCTGACCTACCGTCCGCCACAAAAGAGTTCAAGCAAGGTCGGCTGGATCATCACCGCAATAGTCCTAGCCTTGATCACCCTGATCATCGTCGTGGCAGTAATCGTCAACAACAACAAGTCAAAGTCCCTACCCCCCACCAACTCCAGCACGACAACCCTCTCCCTCCCCTTCCCGACCTACCTCTCACCCGACCCGACCGAGTCATCGTCCTCCTGACCGCCACTACTCAGGCAGCGCCGCTGGTTCGATCCGGGTGATCGTCTCGACTTTGCCGATGCCCTTGTCGAACGACGCGATCGCCGACTTCGGGACCGCTTCGGCGAGCGCCACCAAGTAGGCGTCGGCGAATGAGAGTCGGTAGTGCTCGTAAACGTCGACAGCCCGGATGAGCAGAGCCGGGTCATCGGTCGCGATATTCCTGGAGCTCACCAGGACTCGCGCCAATGCGGCTACCTGTGGTCTCGCCACCTGATAGACACTCTGCAATACGTAGATCGTCTCGGCCAGGATTAGGTCAGGGAGATGCAGCGAATCCGCTTGTGCAAGAAAGGCTGTGGCTCGCTGTCCCAGTTCCGGCGGATCCTGAGTGAGATGACGAATCAGGATATTCGTATCCAGAAACACCGTCACGACTCACCAGCTCTCCACTGCGCCGCCCACCCGGCCTCGCGAATCTCCTCCCAGGACTTTCCGCGGACCTGAGGCGGCACGGGCACACTCCCGGCCAGCTCGAGCAGATCCGGCGTCCGGGCCAGTACCACGACCTGGCCTTCGACCCGAAACAGCACATTGTCGCCAACTTGCAGGTCAAGGGCATCGCGGATCGCTTTGGGCACCGTTAGCTGACCCTTCGACGTCATACGAGCGACCGCGTCCATGATGTCTCCTTACTTTGCCCCCGAAGTAAGGATATTCGTGTGCGGCTGATATGCCAATGGGCCTCGCCGAGTTGGCGAGGCCCATTGGCTTTTGATGGCTACCGAGGCGGGACTAGAGGTCGGCGATGGCTGCTAGGGGTGGGGTGCGGGCTGCTCGGACTCCGGGCCAGAGGGCGGCCAGGACGCCTACTACGCCGGAGGCTATGACCATGAGGACTATTTGGCCCCAGGGGACTGCGATTGTGGCTAGGCCGAGATCGCGGAGGGTGCGGAGGAATCCGACGCCTAGGCCTAGGCCGAGGATTACGCCTACTACGCCGCCGAAGACTGCTATGAGCATGGATTCGAGGTAGATGGTTCGGCGGACCTGGTTGCGTTGCATACCTACTGCTCGGAGCATGCCTATTTCGCGGCGGCGTTCGACTACCGAGAGGGCGAGGGTGTTGACGATGCCTAGGATGGCGATCACTACTGCGAGGGCGAGTAGGCCGTAGAGGATGGCGAGCATGGTGTTGATCTGTTTGCCTTGGGCGCCCTTGAAGTCTTCGCGGTCTTGGACCTGGACGACCACGTAGGGTTCCATGGCCTTTTCCAGGTCGGTGCGCATGGTCGACAGGTCGGCGCCGGGCTGGGCGGTCATGAGGACGATGAAGTTGGTGCGGTAGCTGACCGGCATTACCTGGTTGTAGAGGGCCATGGGGGCGACCAGGGGTCCGAGGAGCTGGGTGTCCTTGTAGATGCCGTCGACGACGACCGTGTACTTCTTCTTGTCGAGGCTGGTGATCTCTACGTTTTGACCGACATGCCAATTGCGGTCGGCGGCTTCGGTTTCCGAGACCATGATGCCGTTGTCGCCGAGCTGGTCGGTGCCCTGTTTGATGTCGTAGCTGAGGACCTTGTCGAGCGGGCCTTCGGGCACGGAACCGGCCAGTTGTTCGTCACCGGCCTTGAAGGTGACGCCGTGGAACTGGACCACGTCCTTGACTCCGGGAACATTCTTGGCGGCTTCACCGGCGGCCAGGGGGACGCCGATAATGCTGCCGGTCGGCCCGCCGAGGATGTAGTCGGCCTTGACGCCCTTGTCCACCACCTCGGTAATGCTGGCCTTGGCGGACGCACCGAGCATGCCGATGGCCGACACCAACATCAGGCCGAGCGTGAGCGCGAAGGCGGTGGCGGCGGTACGGCGCGGATTGCGCATGGCATTATTGCGCGCCATCTTCCCGACCGGGCCGAAGGGCCGCACCAGCACACTGAGCCCCTGCACCACCGGCCGCGACAGCGCCGGGGAGGCGAGCAGGACCGCGAAAATCAATCCGAGCGCACCGATTCCGACAGTGAGCGCCGCATTGCCACCGGCATTGCGCGCCCCGAGCACCACCAGCACCACACCCGCGACAGCCAGCACCGCACCGGCAATCGTGCGCAGCCGCAGCGATTCCCCGGTCGAGCCGAGCTCGGCGCGCATGGCCTCCACCGGCGGAATGGTCGCCGCCCGGCGAGCCGGTGCGTAGGCGCTGAGCACGGTCACCGTCACGCCGACGCCGATCGCCACCAGCACGGTGCGCGGTTGCAGCGACATGGATCCGGTGGGCAGGCCGAGATCGAACGCATTGAGCAGCGCGGACAGCCCGAGCGCCAAGCCGACACCGGCCGCGAGTCCGATGACGCTGCCGAGGAATCCGATAATGAGCGCCTCGGCCACCACCGACACACCCACCTGCCTGCGACTCGCGCCGACCGCGCGCAGCAGCGCCAATTCCCGCAGTCGCTGCGCGATCAGCATGGAGAAGGTGTTGTAGATGATGAAGGTGCCGACGATCAGCGCGATCGCGCCGAAGGCGAGCAGGAAGTAGTTGATGAACTTGAGCGCGCTGGCGACCTGGGCCTTCATATCCTCGCGGACCTGATCGCCGTTCTGAACCTTGTAGTCGGGCAGCGCCTTCGCGATCTGATCGCGCAGATCATTCGCCGCCACACCGGGTTTGGCCGCGATATCCACGAACGCCACATGCTGGCCGTCGGTGAACAGCTGCCGCGCCTGGGCGTCGTCGAAGAACAGATTGATGAAGCCGCCGGTATTGGAGGCCAGGTCGTAGATGCCGGAGACGGTGACGTCGATATTGCCCTTGGACGGGACCAGCACCTTGAACTGGTCGCCGACCTGCAATCCGGCCCGATTCGCGCCACCGCTATTGATGGCGATCTCGCCCGCCTTGGTCGGCGGCGTGCCCGCGATGAACTTCTCGGGCTCGGCGATCGACTGGCCCGGCGGCAGATACGACTGGCCGAAACTGGGCGCGCCGCCGGTCTGCACGGCCTTGCCGTCCTTGATCAGCACCACCGGGCCGTTCACGCTGGGCGCGACCGCCCGCACATCGGGCCGGGCCGCGATCTGCGCGACGGTCTCGTTCGGAATGCCCAGGGACTGCCGCTCTTTCGGCGACACCCGGACATCGACGCCCTTGGCCTGATTGGCGAAGATGCCGTCGAAGGTGTGCTGCAGGGAGTCGGTGAAGACGAAAGACCCGGAGATGAAGGCGGTTCCGAGAATCACCGACAACAGGGTCAGGGCCAGGCGCACCTTGTGCGCGGCGAGATTGCGCAAGGCGACCTTGCGCATGGGACTACCGGACATCAGAGCGTCTCCAGCGACTTCATCTTGTCGAGCACGGAATCGGCAGTGGGCGAACGCAATTCGTCGACAATGAGACCATCGGCGAGGAACACCACCCGGTCGGCGTAGGAGGCGGCGCGCGGATCGTGCGTCACGATCACCACGGTCTGCCCGAACTCGTCGACGGCGGCGCGCAGGATGGCCAGCACCTCACCGGAGGAGTGCGAGTCCAGATTGCCGGTCGGCTCGTCACCGAAGATGATCTCCGGCTTCCCCGCCAGCGCGCGAGCGCAGGCGACACGCTGCTGCTGCCCGCCGGACAGCTCGCTCGGCCGGTGCGTGAGCCGGTCCCCAAGCCCCAGCCGTTTGATGACGGTGGACAGCCACTCCTCATCGGCCTTGCGGCCCGCGATATCGAGCGGCAGCGTGATGTTCTCCAGCGCGGTCAGCGTGGGCACCAGATTGAACGCCTGGAACACGAAGCCGATGCGGTCGCGCCGCAGCTGGGTCATCTGCTTGTCGGAGAGGCGGGTGAGATCGGTATCACCGATGTGCACCGCGCCCCCGCTGGCCGCGTCCAGCCCGGCCAGGCAGTGCATGAGTGTGGACTTGCCGGAGCCCGAGGGCCCCATGATGGCGGTGAACTCGCCCCTCGCGAACTCGGCGGTCACCCCGGCCAATGCGCGGACCTGTGTATCCCCCGACCCGTAAGTCTTCACAAGATCGGTCGCACGAGCCGCGACCGTGGCCGCGCCCTGGTCCAGGGTGGCGGAATCCGAGACGTTCGAAGTCATGCTGTCCAGTGTGTCGAGGATGTCCAGCCCGCGCCATCCGGGATCACCCGGATGGCCGCACCCTCATAGAGTCCACACAAAGGGTGAACACCCTGGCCTTGCAGTTTGGGATTCAGGCCCCGAATTGTCGGGGCTCAGGAGGTGGGGAACCGCAGGCCCGAGGTCTGCGGACCCGCGCTCGGATAGCTCGGATATTCGGGGGTCCCGGACGCGCCGCCATCGTTGGGTTCGACCGAGACCGACGGCTCGTACGTCTCCTCCGGAGTGGAGGTGGGCGCGTATTCCTCGGTGGTCGTGGTGACCACCGAGGGCCCGTTGGAGCCGCTCGCCCGATCGAGATAGGCGAGCAACGCGATGCCCGCCAGCAGCGGCACCGCGATCAGCAGGGCGAGACCGAGCAGGCATCCCCGCGCCCGCGACCGCTTCTTCTTGGCCGGACGGTACGGCTTCGGCGGCGCGGTCCGCGGACCGGTCGGCGCGGGCGCACTCGGTGTAGCCCCGGGCGCACCCATGTTCGCCGCGGGAACACTCAGGTTCGGCACAGGCGCACTCGGATTCAGCGCGGGCGCACTCGAGTTCGGCACGGCAACATTCGGATTCGGCGCGGGCGAACTCAGATTCGGCCCGCCCACCCGGGTGGCAGGCCTTCCCTGCGCGGCGGGAGGAGTCCGCACACCGACGGGTGGCGCGAATTGTCTTGGCGGCGTACCCGATACCGGCGGCTGCACCACATGCCGATACCCCTGCCGCCCCAATGGCGCTGCGGGCGGCGGCGATCCGGCCGGAGCGCGATTCGGCGGGTACCCCATCGGCGGCGCACTGCCGGGCCCGTTCATTGCCTGTTCGGCAGCCACGGCGAATTCGGTGCACGAATCGAACCGTGCGCCAGGGTGTTTGGCGAGCGCCCGAGCCAGCACCCCGTCCAGCGCGGGCGGCAGTCCGGCACGCAGCGAACTCACCGGTGGCGGCGGCTGGTTCAGATGCCCCTGCATGATGGCGACCGGATGCTCGGCTGTGAAGGGCACGGTGCCGGTCAGCAGCCGGAACAGCGTGCATGCCAGCGAGTACTGGTCACACCGGTGATCGAGCCGATGCCCGGAGAGCTGTTCGGGAGCCGCGTAGGCGAGAGTCGCTGTGAAGGAACCGGTTTGGGTGAGTTTGGCGGACGATTCGTCACGCAGCCGGGCAATGCCGAAGTCGGCCAGGAAGACGCGCTCCTCGCCGTCGACCCGTTCCAGCAGAATATTGGCGGGCTTCACATCCCGGTGCAGCACGCCCTTGCGATGCGCGAAGTCGAGCCCCTTGGCCGTATCGGCGACAATCCGGATCGCCTGCCGCGGCGGCAGAGTCGCCGAGTCCAGCGCGGAAGCGTCCACGCCGTCGATATAGCGCATGGCGATCCACAGCCGGTCGTCGTCGAAGCCGCGATCGTAGACGGGAACGATATTGGGGTGGTCCAGCCGGGCGACGACATCACCCTCCCGCTCGAAGCGGGCACGCACCTCGGCATCGCCGAACAGCTCCCGATTGAGCAGTTTGAGCGCGAGCAGACGCGGCAGGCGCGGGTGGCGGGCCAGGTACACCGACCCCATGCCGCCGCGGCCGAGTTCGCGTTCGATCAGATAGCCCGCGAACGTCTCTCCGCTGCGCAGCAAGCCGACCCCTTCATCCGAGGCCGTTCCTTCGATCCAGCCTGAAACCGGACCCTAGCCTGCCTGCCGCACCCAATGCCACAAGCTCAGTTCAGAGGTGCCGAACGCCACCAGGTGAGCACATCGCTGATGCTGCCGGCCACGCCGTCGGTGTACATCAGGTACTGCGACCGGTTGTTGTCGCCGGTGAACACGGTGACCATGTGCGGGCCGTAGTTACTGGTGGTCTGGTAGTTGGTGTAGGTCTTGCCGCCGTTGGTGTCCTGCGTCTGCTTGTCCGACGTCAGTCCGCTGATCACCGACTGCACCTTCGACGAGGACGAGTAGCCGTAGATCCGATAGAACGGATCGGCATTATTGCCGCCGCCGTAGCAGCGCCACTGCACCGCCCAGTCACCGAAATCGGGTTCGCCGTCGTCCTTGTCGGGCGGGCTGGTGGTGGAGGCCAGCCAGCACTTCGCGCTGTTGTAGCCGCTGCCGCCGTCCTTGGAGTTCGGGATCAGGCGCGGGAATTCCTTGCTGATGGACTGCCAGTCGACCGTCTTGTCGGAGGCCGGTGCGGCCGAGGTGGTCGTGGTCCCCTTGGCGGTGCCACCGCCGCCGTCCGAGCTGCTCGACGCGACCGCCACGATGACGCCCACGATGACCAGCAGCAGCACGCCGAGAATGGCCCCGACGATCAGCCCGGTATTGGACTTCTTCGGCGGCATCTGCGGACGCATCCCGCCCTGCCCACCCATCGGCGCCCCCGGCGGGCGCGGCGGAACCTGGCCCTGCTGATTGCCATAGGCGTAGGTCGGCGCGGTGTACTGATTCGTCGGCCGCTGCCCGGTGTATTGGTTGGTCACCGGCTGCGGTTGCGGCGTGGCGGTATTGACCGAGGTCGGATTCGGATACGACGTCTGCTGCGCGGTGGCCGGAGTCTGCGGCGCGGCATGCCGCCCCCCGGAGGTCTGCATCGGCCCGCCGGTCGTGGGCTGGGCCATCTGCCCGCCCATGGTTCCGGCGACCGGGTTCTGCCCGCCCGTGTACGGCGTCGCCGGGTTCGTGTACGGATTCACCGGATTCGGTCCGGCGGTGTACGGCGATACCGGCTGCGGCGGCGCGGTGTACGGCATGACGGGCTGCGGCGGCGCGGTGCGGTGACCGACCAGCGGCATGGCCGGGGCACTCGGCGCGGTCAGTGCCCGCTTGGCCGCCGCGGCGAATTCGCTACAGCTGGCGAAGCGATCCTCGGGCCGCTTGGCCATGGCCTTGGCCACCACGTGATCCAGGGCCTGCGGCAGTCCGGGCCGCGCCGTGCTCAGCAGCGGCGGCGGCTGCTGCAAGTGCCCCTGGATGACGGCGGCCGGATTGGTGGCCTGGAACGGCCCGGCCCCGGTGAGCAGCCAGAACAGCGTGCAGGCCAGCGAGTACTGGTCCGAGCGCCCGTCCAGGGTGGAACCGGTCAACTGTTCCGGCGAGGCATAGGCCAGGGTCGCGGTGAAGGTGCCGGTCTGGGTGAGGTGGCCACTGTCGTCGCGCAGCCGGGCAATGCCGAAGTCGGTGAGGTAGACACGTTCGCCCTTACCGCCGGTGGAGCGGGCCAGCAGGATATTGGCCGGTTTCACATCGCGGTGCAGCACCTCGTTGCGGTGCGCGAAGTCCAGCGCGTCCCCGGTCTCGGCAATGATCTGCACGGCGCGTTCGGGCGGCAGCGCCTGCGGGTCCACGCTCGCGGCGTCGATGCCGTCGATGTACTGCATGGAGATCCACAGCTGCCCGTCTTCCAGGCCGCGGTCGTAGACGGTGACGATATTGTGGTGGTCGAGCTGGGCGACCAGGTCGGCCTCGCGCTCGAACCGGGCCCGGATCTCCTTGTCGAAGACCATCTCCCGATTGAGCAGTTTGAGCGCCGTCATCCGGGGCAGGCGGGGATGTTTGGCCAGGTAGACCGAGCCCATGCCACCCCGGCCGAGCTGCCGCTCGATGACATACTCGGCGAAAACGTCACCTTTGGACAGCATGATTGGCTCTCACTTCCCACGTCGTACGCCGGGACCCACCAGCGCGCGGCGTACCGCGAACGATCGGCATGATCGTGCTCGGGCCGATCCGAAAATCACCGAAACCATAGCAGGCAGGCAGACCAACCGTTCTTTCGTCGCGACCGCGACCGGTACCGTTCTCCGGCAAGTCGATTCACCCCCCTGGATCGGGTCGAGCACAGCAATTCCTACCGGCTTATCTCCCCAGATCACGCTTACGCAACACTGAAGGTTCGCTTGCAGACCCGCGTGATCGAGGTCTTCTGTCGGTCACCGGCGATACGCTGGGCCCCATGCGCATAGGAGCCCACGTCCGGGGAGACAGCGATCCCATCGGTTTCGGTGAGAAGCTCGGTGCCGATGTGATTCAAATGTTCGTGACGGATCCGCAGAGCTGGGACAAACCCCAGCCGCATCCACTCGCCGAGGAGATCAAGGCCAGCCCCATCGAGGTGGTGGTGCATTCCTCGTATCAGATCAATGTGGCCAGCCTGAACAATAAGCTGCGCATGCCCTCGCGCAATGCGGTGGCGCTACAGGCCAAGGCGGCGGCCGAGCTGGGCGCGTTCGGTCTGGTGGTGCACGGCGGGCATGTGCGCTCGGATGGCGAGATCGTCGAGGGGATTCTCAACTGGCGCAAGCTGTTCCAGCGCCAGGAGGAGAAGGGCGGGTTCGCCGTCCCGATTCTCATCGAGAACACCGCGGGCGGAAACCACGCCATGGCACGGCATTTCGACGATATCGGGCGGCTGTGGGATGCGGTCGGCGAGTTCGGGGCCGGGTTCTGTCTGGACACCTGTCACGCCTGGGCGGGCGGTGAGGAGCTACTCGGGGTGGTGGAGCGGATCAAGGCCATCACCGGCCGAATCGATCTGGTGCACCTGAATTCCTCGCGGGACGAGTTCGATTCCGGTGCGGACCGCCATGCCAATCTGTCCGAGGGCACCATCGATCCGCAGCTGCTGGTCGAGGTGTGCAAGGCGACGGACGCTCCGATCGTGCTGGAAACCCCGGCCGAGGGTGTCGCCGATGACCTGGCGTACCTGCGGGAGCACGCCGGGTAACGGCTTTCGATCCGGCTGACCGTAAACCTGTTTCACCCGAGGTCGCGGTGGTGTTCTGGTCATCACACCACCGCACTCGGGCGAAAGGCTCTACATGTCCGTCGATTACGCAGCCGCCGATTACGCAACCGCCAATTCCCATGTCACCGTCGTGAAGCTCGGCAGCAAGATCGGCGCGCGCATCGACGGTGTCCGCCTCGGCGGCGATCTGGACTCGATCACCGTGCAGGCCATTCAGGACGCGCTGCACGAGCACAAGGTCATCTTCTTCCGCGGCCAGGAGCATCTGACCGAGGACGGCCAGTACGAGTTCGCGCAGCTGCTGGGCAGTCCCACCACCCCGCATCCGACCGTCACCTCCAAGGGCGTCAAGACGCTGCCCATCGATTCGGAGTACGGCCGCGCCAATAGCTGGCACACCGATGTCACCTTCGTGGACCGCGTCCCGAAGGCGTCCATCCTGCGCGCGGTGCACCTGCCCCCGTACGGCGGCTCCACCACCTGGGCCTCCACCGTGGCCGCCTATGAATCCCTGCCCATTCCGCTCAAGTCCCTGGTCGAGAACCTGCGCGCCCGGCACACCAATTCCTATGACTACGCCGCCGACCGCACCGAGATCGAGCGCGGCGAGAACGATGCGGTGACCGCCAATATCAAGGCGTACCGCGAGGAATTCCAGTCCACCTACTACGAGACCGAGCATCCGGTGGTGCGCGTGCACCCGGTCACCGGCGAACGCGCCCTGCTGCTCGGCCATTTCGTGAAGAACTTCGTGGGACTGTCACAGGCCGAATCGCAGACCCTGTTCCAGCTCCTGCAGAACCGGGTTACCCGCCTGGAGAACACCACTCGCTGGAATTGGCAGCTCGGCGATGTCGCGATCTGGGACAATCGCGCTACCCAGCACTACGCGATCGACGACTACGACGGCCAGCCGCGACGCCTCACCCGGATCACCCTCGCCGGTGATGTTCCGGTCGGCGTGCACGGCGACGAGAGCACCATCATCTCGGGCAATGCGGAGCACTACTCGATCATCGAGGAAGTCGCCCCGCGCGCGGCCTGACGAGGACCCCACCGGCGGCGATGCTCTTGCGCGCACCGCGGCCGACCGTGTCCTCGTCAAGAGAGAGCCGGTGCGACGGACCCTCAACTCTCGACCGTCGCACCGGCTTTCATTCGGCGTGGGGTGTTTTCGCGGTGGCTTCGATCAGGAACGCCGACATCGCCGCCGCCACCTCGACCGGCCGATCAAGCATCGACAGCACGTACGCGTCATCGATTTCCACCAACCGCCCGTTCGGCAGGATCTCGGCCAGTCTGCGGCCGTGCTCGCGCGGCATGACCTTGCCCGCCGACGACCACAGAATCAGGGCATCACCCGAGAAGCCGCCGAGCGCTTCGGTATCGGCGATGAGAACACGCTTATCGCGTGGGGCTCGCAGGTACGCGAGCACGTCTCGCCGAATCCGCTTGTCCCGCAATCCCGGCTCGGTCCAGCCGTGCACGAGCTCCTGCGATAGTGGACGTTTCGCCATCCACCCGAACAACAACGGCGAACTCAGCAACCAGCGAACCCGCATCTGCCGCAGCGCCAGCACAATTCCGCCGGGCAGCGCGGAGGCGAGGATGGCCATCCTGCCGGGCAACCCGGGCGGGAAGTTGCCGAACGCCTCGCAGGGCAGCACGATCAGCCTGCCGACCCGCTCATCGAGTCCATTGGCGGTGAGGAACAGCCCGCCACCCCAATCACTGTGTACCAGGGTCACATCGTGTAGATCCAGGGCCGCGAGAAAGTCCACGATCACCTGATTCAGCCCGCGCATGCTCAGGTCCGTGCCGTCGTTCATCGGCTCGGGATGTGCGCCCAGCGGCAGATCCGGCAGCACGTACCGGAACCCTTCGGGCAGCAGGTCGATGACCTCGTCCCACACGGTGTGATTGATCAACAGCCCGTGCAAAAGCACCACCGGCGGCCCCTCACCCCGTTCGACATAGTGGATTCGACCTGCGGGAATCTCGATTGTCGCCATTACTCTCCCCAGTAGAGTGTTTGCTCTAGCGCGTTTGCTCTAGTCTGGAACCGTGACCGAGAATCTGTCAACCACCACCCGCGACCGACTGGTCACAGCCGTCGCGGAACTCATGCGGACACACGGCTACAGCGCGATCACCGTCAAACAGATCACCACCGCCGCCCGCGCCCCCATGGGCTCGCTCTACCACCACTTCCCGGGCGGCAAGCCACAGATCGCGGCCGAAGCCCTGCGAACTTCCGGGGCGGCGTACATCCAGTTGATTCCCCTGCTCATGGACCCGTACGACGATCTGCGAGAGGCGATTCCGGCCTCCTTCGCCGCGGCGGCCGAAACCATCGAGCAGGGCGGCTGGCTCAATATGTGCCCGGTCGGCACGGTCGCGGGCGAGATCGCCGACAGCGAACCCGCCCTGCGCGAAGTAGCAGCCGAGGTCATCAGCTCCTGGATCGAGGACGGGACAACCTATTTCACCCAGCGCGGACTGCCCACGACAGACGCCCGCGACCTGATCCTCGCGATTCTCGGCGCACTCGAAGGTGCCTTCATCCTGAGCCGAACGCTCCGCTCGGCGGAACCCCTGCACGCCGCGGGCCGCACCCTCTCCGCCCGGGTCGAGGCCCTCCTGACATCGAACCCGAGCACATCCATGCGGTGAGGTCGGTCAGACTGTGGTCATGGAGATTCGGCCGCTCGACGGGGTTCGGGTACTGGAACTGGGCAACTACGTCGCCGCGCCCACGGCTGGGCGCATCCTGGGGGACTTCGGTGCGGAAGTCATCAAGGTGGAGCGGCCGAAAACCGGTGATGAGCTGCGAAATTGGCGACTCTACGGCGGGGACACCTCGATGCTGTACCGGACCGTGAACCGGAACAAGAAGTCGATCACGCTGGATCTGCGCACCGAGGCGGGGCGCGGGATCGTGCTCGACCTGATCAAGCAGTGCGATGTGCTGCTGGAGAATTTCCGGCCGGGAATGCTCGAGAAGTGGGGGCTCGGGCCCGAGGTGTTGAGCGAGGCCAATCCCAATCTGGTGATCACGCGGATCTCGGCGTACGGCCAGACCGGGCCGCGCTCGCAGCGGCCCGGATTCGCGGCGGTGGCCGAGGCGGTCGGCGGACTGCGGGAACTCGTGGGAGATCCGGATCGGCCGCCGGTGCGGGTCGGAGTGTCGATCGGCGATTCCATCGCGGGGATCTACGCGGCCTTCGGCACCGTCATGGCATTGTTCCAGCGCGAGCGCACCGACGGGCGAGTTCCCTTGGATCAGCGGATCATCGACGTGGCATTGAACGAATCGATTCTGTCGGTCATGGAGTCACTGGTCCCCGACTACCTCGCGTACGGCATCAATCGCGAGCGGGTCGGCGGGCGGATGGAGGGCATCGCCCCGTCCAATGCCTACCCGTGCAGTGACGGCTACAGCATCATTATCGGCGGCAATGGCGATGCCATCTTCCAACGCTATATGCAGGTGATCGAACGCCCCGATCTGGCCGCCGACCCTGAGCTGCAAGACAATGCGGGCCGCTGGCGCAATCGCGAACGCCTGGACGCCTCCATCGCCGAATGGACGCGCGTGCACACCCGCGACGAGGCATTGAAGATCCTCGAGGAGGCCGCCATCCCGTGCGGCCCCATCTACACCGCCGCCGATATCGTGGCCGACGAGCAGTACAAGGCCCGCAATATGATTCAGCCCTTCCTGGTGGATGTGGGCGAACCCGAGCTCAAGGAGGTCGGGTTCACCGGCATCGTCCCGGTGATCGGCGGGCAGTCGCTGCCCATTCGCAATGTCGGCCCGGATCTGGGCGAGCACACCCGCGAGGTGCTGGCCGGGCTGCTCGGCATGTCCGACAGTGAGATCGAGGCTCTGGAGGTTCGGGAATGACAATGCTGACAGGCGCGATCCTGCGGGATGTGACGCTGCGCGACGGTTTGCAGCTGACCGGCAAGGTGCTGCCGACCGAACGCAAGGCCGAGATCGTGCGAGAGCTGCTGGCGCTGGGGGTGCCGGAACTCGAGATCGGGTCCATGGCGCGACCGGATCTGGTGCCGCCCATGGCCAATACGCTCGAGCTGGTGGCCGAGCTGACACCCGACGAGCTGGCGCGCAGCTGGGTGTGGGTGGCGACGCCGCGGCATGTGGAGAAGGCCGCCGCCGCCGGGGTGCGGAACTTCCAGTACTGCTTCTCGGTCTCGGACGCGCACAACAAGGCGAATATCGGCCGCACCACCGAGGACAGCCTGGCCGCCATGCCCGATGCCGTGCGGATCGCGCAGGAAGCGGGCGGGCGGATTCAACTCTGCCTGGCAACGGCTTTCACCTGCCCATTCGACGGGCCGGTGGATCCGCAGCGGGTGCTGGCGATCGCGCGGGACGCACGGGCCGAGGGCGCGGCGGACATCGTCATCGCCGACACCCTGGGCCAGGCTCATCCGGCGCAGGTGACGTCCCTGATCTCAGCGGTAGCCGCATCCGGGCGCTGGGGAACGCCGGAGCATCGAATTGTCTTCCACGGCCACGACACCTGGGGCATGGGTGTCGCGAACTCCCTCGCGGCCATCGCCGCGGGCGCAAGGGTGGTCGACGGGTCGCTCGGCGGACTCGGCGGATGCCCGTTCGCGCCCGGCGCATCCGGCAATACTTCCAGTGAGGATCTGCTTTTCGGCACTCGCCCGGAATGGTTCACTCCGGACACTCTCGCGGCCCTGGTGCCGATCTCGGAACGGTTGCTGGCCGAACTCGGGGAACCGAATCGTTCACGCGTTGCGGAAGGCAGTCGGTCCAAAGCGGATGCGTTCGAATGGGTTATTCGCACGCAGGAGTGAGTTTCATCGAGAATGTGGCTGCGCGCCGGGAATTCGAATCCCTGAGTTAGCTATTCAGTTGCTCGCATTATTGATTCGAACGCTCGGCATTGCTCGCGTCGGCGCGCAGCTTCAGTAGCACCAGACCGGCGGTGCAAGCGAGAATCAGTCCCGCGACGGTAGTTTCGACGCGTAGCCCGGCGATCCCGAGGACTGCGCCCGTGACTCCACCCAGGAAGATCAACCAGGCGGCGTAGCGGGCCAGAATTGCCGACAATCGCGGCGACTCCGAGGCCGCCGCTTCCCCCGCCCGTGCCGCGGCACGCAACGGAGATGTCGAAAATGCACCCATCATCTACTCCTCGATGACGCCCACCGGGAACAGCGGCCACAGGGTGCCATGAAAAACCCTCGGCGCGCCCCTCGGCTAATTTCGGGCGTATCACGTGTAACTTTGGACACACATTACGGCTCTGCAACGAAAAGTCCATACGACACGTGCCCAAAACGCGCGGACTTTACTGATTCGATATCTGAATCATCGCTGTTTGAAATGTGGTTGTGTCCCGCGGAATGCCCTCGGCGCCCCCGGTTTTCGAACCGACCACCCGCCTGGCCCCGCACCGCCACCTCCGTTAGTGTGAGCCCACTCGACACGAATCAGGAGTGCCACCAATGGACGGCAGCAACGCCGGCGCGGACGATCGCGGCCCCACCCCGCTGCGCCGCCTGCCCGCCGCCGCAACCTACGCAGCCGCCGCGGTCGGAGCGGTCTCCCTAGGCCTGATCCTCCTAGGCGCCTGCGGCCTGGGCGGCCAAGACACCTACGTAGCCCCACCCCCCCTGAACGCGGATCTCCAAGCGGCCCCGGCAACTTCAGCCGCCGGCAAAACCACCCCCGCCGTCATAATCCCGCCTTCCCCCACCTGGCGCGTAGCCGCAGACCAACCGCCCCGCCGCACCCTAACCACCCCACCAACCACCGCCGCGGAAGACCCGGAAGCCCCCACCTCCGGCATCCCCCGCCCCACCACCACCCGCACCACCACAACTCGCCCGGCTCCCACCACGGACCCAACCCGCACCACGGAGCCGACCACAACAGAGGGACCCACCACCCTCCCCCCAACCACTGTGCGCCCGACAACTCTCACCCCGACCACCGAGGACGACTCGGAGTAGTCACCCGACAGTCACAGCCTCCACCTGCATGTTCACGCCCGGCTTGCCCGATCCCCTTGCCGCACAGGCGTTCTATCCAGCCTCACAACGCATGGCCCTCATTGCGCTCGGCTGAAGAGATTAAAAGACAAGAGACACAAGACAAAAGACGCCTGGACAAGAAGAGACAAAACAAGAGATACAAGACAAGAACAAAGACCAACGAGCAGCCGCGAGGCCTCCCAAGGCCCCCGCCGCTGCGCGCCTTCAGGGTAGAACACGTTCAGTGGGACATGAGCCTGGTCTAACCGGACAAAACCCCGGCTCATGTCCTCCTCGATGAACAAGCCACCCCGACACGCCGCGACACACCGACGCCCGCCCCGGCTCGTGCGGGTTCATGCCCGGCTTGCCGGATTCCCTTGCAGGGGCACGCCCTTGAGGGGCTTCCCCCGCTGGCCTTCTCGGCGTCTCACCAGCGGGGAGGTCCGCCGATCGCGCATCCCGAGGTGAAACACGTTCAGAGGGGACATCAGGCTGGTCGATCCGGACAAAACCCCGGCTCATGTCCCCTCTCGATGAACAAGCCACGCCGACACGCCGCGACACGCCGATACCCGACCCCGCCGCGCCCCGGCCCCTGGTGGGTGTCTCGAGTCTTTTCATCTTTCGTCTCTTGTTCTTTGGTTGTTGGTCCCGGAACGGGACCACAACCTTCCAGCCAGGCTGGGACGAGAGGTGACGGCTCCGGGCTGGGGAGCCAAAGTCGGGTACGGCAGGCGAGGCGACCACGCTATATCCGTACTGCCGTGCGCTTGGGGCACGAGCGGCCGAGTCGGTGTTTTTGACCGGTGCGGTAAATGAAAGCGATGGCCGAAGGCCGAGCCGGACAAGGGTTTCGCCTCAGAACTCCACGAGGGTGTAGTCGGATACGCGGTCGGTCAGGGTTCGGAGGTGGGAGAGATCGTCGCCCAAGGTCCGGCCGATGGCAGTCAACCGGGCCACGTAGTGACTCACCGGGTATTCGGTGGTTATGCCGATCCCGCCATGCATTTGGATAGATTCCTGCCCAATATGCCGAGCAGCCCGGCCGATCTGGAGTCGCGCCCGAGACGCGACCACCGGATCGGTGATGTCGTCAGCGAGAGCCGCTGTGACATAGAGGCTCATGCTCCGGGCCAACTCCAGCGAGACGTACATGTTGGCAGCACGCTGGCTGAGGGTTTGGAACTTGGAGAGGGTTACGCCGAATTGCTTGCGGGTCTTGAGGTATTCGGTGGTCAGGCGCAGGGATTCCTCCATCGCGCCTAGCGATTCGGCGCAGAGGGCGGCCTGAGCCTGGGCGGTCACCGCGTCGATCGCCGCCTGCGCCGGGGCACCGTTCAACTGTTCCGCAGGGGCCGAGGCGAAGGTGATCTGTGCGCCGCGACGCCCATCGAAGGTGCGGAACGGGATGCGGGTTACTCCGCTGGCGGTGGCGTCGACCAAGAACAGGCCGATGGTGCCGTCCGGGAGAGCGGCACTGACCACGAGGGTGTCGGCGCAATCGCCATGCGGGACCGGGTTTTTGGTGCCGGTCAGCGTGAAGCCATCGCCGGAGGGAGTGGCCGAGGTGGCGAGTTCGTTTACAGGCCAACGGGTTCCGGGCTCGTCGTGGGCGAAGGCGAGGAGCTTCTCACCACCGACCACGTCGGGGAGAACCCGTTGACGTTGGTCGGCATTGCCAGCTTGAGCAATGAGGAGGCCGGGAGTCAGGACGGCGTCGAGGATCGGTTCCGGGGCCAGCCGACGCCCCACCTCCTCGAAGACGACCATGGTCTCCACCGGCCCCGCGCCGACACCGCCGTCTTCCTCACTGAAAGCCAGCCCCAGGACGCCGAGTTCGGCGAGCTGGTTCCAGACGTCGCGGCTCCAGCCGAGTTCGGTGTCGGTGGTCTTCAGTCGGGATTCGGGGTCATAGGCGCGGGCGAGGAGGTCGCGGACCGTATCGCGGAGCATGACCTGTTCATCGGTGAGATCGAAATCCATGGTGGCGCCTCACAATCCGAGGATGGTGGAGGCGATGATGGTGCGTTGCACCTCGCTGGAACCTCCGTAGATGGTTGTCTTGCGATAGTTGAGATAGGCCGGGCCGCTGCGCTGCGCCCATGCCGGGGAAGCGATGTCGTCGGCATGAACGGGCAGGGCGTCCGGCCCGGCGATATCCAGGAGCAGTTCGGTGGCGGCCTGCTGGAGTTCGGACCCGCGCAGCTTCAGCACCGAGGAGGCCGGATTCGGTTTGCCGTCATCGGTATTCGACACGACGCGTGCGAGCGTCAGCTCCAGCGCGAGCAGCTCGTTCTCCAACTCCGCGATGCGCGCCGCGAAAATCGGATCCTCCAGCAGCGTGCCGTGACCCGACTTGACCTGTGCCGCATACTCTTTCGCCACACCCAGCTTGACCTTGGTGCGCCCCACGCCGGTGATACCCGTGCGCTCATTGCCGAGCAGGAACTTCGCGTACGTCCAGCCCATGTTCTCCTCGCCGACCAGTTGATCGGCGGGCACCCGCACGTTCTCGAAGAACACCTCGTTGACCTCGTGATGCCCGTCGATGAGCTTGATCGGGCGGATGGTCACGCCCGGTGTCTTCACATCGAAGAGCAGCATCGAAATGCCCGCCTGCTTCTTGGCATTCGGGTCGGTGCGGACCAGGCAGAAGATCCAGTCGGCGTACTGGGCGAGCGTGGTCCAGATCTTCTGGCCGTTGACGATGTAGGAGTCGCCGTCGCGCACGGCGGTGGTGCGCAGCGAGGCCAGGTCGGATCCGGCGTCGGGCTCGGAAAAGCCCTGGCACCACCAGATGTCGAGGGCGGCGGTCGGCGGCAGGAAGCGCTGCTTGAGTTCCTCGGAGCCGAATTGCGCGATCACCGGCCCGATCATCTGCGCATTGAAGGTGAGCGGTTCCGGGACGGATGCCAGCTGCATCTCGTCCTCCCAGATATGCCGCTGCATGGGCGTCCAGTCGCGCCCGCCCCACTGCACCGGCCACTTAGGTACCGCGTAGCCGTGCTCGTTGAGGATCTTGTGCGTGGTGACGATGTCGTCGCGGGAGAGCTCACGGCCGTACTTGACGCGGTCGCGGATCTCCGCCGGGATCTTGGATCGGTAGAACTCGCGCAGTTCATCCCGGAATTTCACCTCGTCTGGTGACAGGGCAAGTTTCATCGCTTCTCCCAGCTTCGCTGTCGTGTCACGAATAAACTTACCCCCCGGTAAGTCGGACCCTGTCGGCTGGATCACACCGACCGGCCGGGGTCGTGTTCCGGCTCACAGTCGGAGCTGGTACGTTGCCGAGAAGATCAGGCCACCCGATCAACCATCGGTACCCGAGTTCGCAGGAGCAGTACGAGTGAACGGCAGGACCCTGTCCCGGCGCGCCGCATCGGTCGTCGCCATCGCGGCCGCCACGGCGGCCCTCGGCACCACCACCGCGGCCGCCGAACCGAAGATCACCGACCAGCCGAAGACCCCGCTGGACATCGGCATCGAACACCTCACCGAGGTGGCAGGCCACGACGAGAACGCTCAGGTCGCGGTGCAGGACGCCGTCAAGACCGCCAAGCTGGTGGCCGCCGCGAACCTCGGCACGATCGGGTTCACGCCCTTCGCCTATGCCGCGCCCACCATCGGCTGCGGCTACAGCCTGCCGTTCAGCATGACCTCGGCCGCGGGTGTCCCCGGGATCGAAAGCACCGGCAATGGCGTCGCCGGTAAGCCCGGCACCCTGCGCTTCCAGGCCAATGTGCAGCAGGTCGGCTTCTCGCTCTCCTCCGGATTGAGCGTGGTCTGGCTGAATATCAATAATGGCCGCAGCGGTATCGACATGCTCGACGAGCAGACCGAATACAACCTGCCCGCGCTGGCCAAGACCGTCGATTCCGGAGCGGGCACCGTGATCGCAACCCTGTGGGGCACAGTCGATTACCCCGCGGCCCGCTGCCTGGTCTTCCCGACCGTCGGCCTGTTCACCGTGCCCGAAATCCCGGTCGCTCCCGCCACCACCGACCCGGCGGCCCCCGCCACCACGCCTGCCGCGGCACCGGACTCCGGCTCGGGCAATATGGGTTCCTCCGACGCCAACTGATCCCAGACGACCTGATCACACACAACGAATAACGGCCGGACCCATTGGGCCCGGCCGTTATTCGTGTCCAGCTAGTGCGTCAGGAGCGCGGCTTGCGACGCTCGAAGCGCGGCTTCGCGCTCCCGCCCGCATCGCGACGCGGAGCCCGGGTAATCGACCGCGGCGGACCGGAATCCAGCTGTAGCTGAATCAGCTGACCGCTGATCCGGGTGCGGCTCAACGCATTCAGCGTCTCATCCGATAGATCGGCGGGCAGCTCGACCAGGCTGTGATCCGGCCGAATGCTGATATGCCCGAAATCGCTACGGCGCAAGCCACCTTCATTGGCGATGGCCCCGACGATCGCACCCGGCGCGACCTTGTGCCGCTTGCCGACCGCGATCCGGTAGGTGGCCAGCTCCTCGCCGGTGTTCCGGTGATGCGACGGGCCCTCGCGACGCTCGCGCGGCGGGCGATCCTCGAAGCTGCGCTCACCCCGCTCGCGGCGCGGACGCTCCACCGGCTCCGGATCGGGCTCCATGAAGAAGTTATTGCCGTCGTAGGAGCCGATGGCCAGGGCCGCGGCGATATCCACGAGCGGAATATCGTGTTCCTTCTCGTAGTCCTCGATCAGCTTGCGGAACAAGGCCAGATTGTCCGAGGCCAGGTTCTCGGTGATGGCGTCACCGAACTTGGTCACACGCTGTGCGTTCACGTCGTCGACGCTGGGCAGCTGCATCTCGGTCAGCGGCTGACGGGTCGCACGCTCGATGGCATCGAGCAGGCGGCGCTCGCGCGGGGCGACGAACAGCAGCGCCTCACCCGAACGGCCCGCGCGACCGGTGCGGCCGATGCGGTGCACGTACGACTCGGTGTCATGCGGAATGTCGTAGTTCACGACATGCGAGATGCGATCCACGTCCAGGCCACGCGCGGCGACATCGGTGGCGACCAGGATGTCGAGCACACCGGACTTGAGCTGCCCGATGGTGCGCTCGCGCTGTGCCTGCGCGATATCGCCATTGATGGCGGCGGCGGAATACCCACGCGCGCGCAGCTTTTCGGCCAACTCCTCGGTGGCCTGCTTGGTGCGCACGAACATGATGATCGCCTCGAACGGCTCGACCTCGAGGATTCGGGTCAGCGCGTCCAGCTTGCGCTGATGCGACACCTGCACCCAGCGCTGGGTGATGTTGATGTTGGTGGAGGTCTTGGTCTTGACCGTGATCTCGACCGGATCCTTCAGGTACTGCTTGGAGATCTTGCGGATCACCGTCGGCATGGTGGCCGAGAACAAGGCGACCTGCTTCTCGGCGGGCGTGTCACGCAGGATGCGCTCGACGTCCTCCTGGAAGCCCATCTTGAGCATCTCGTCGGCCTCGTCCAGGACGAGGTACTGAAGCTCCGACAGATCGAGCGTGCCGCGCTCCAGGTGATCGATCACGCGGCCGGGAGTACCGACCACCACCTGTGCGCCGCGCCGCAGACCCGACAGCTGCACCGCGTAGTTCTGGCCGCCGTAGATGGGCAGCACATGCAGTCCGGGCATATGCGTGGCGTACCGGCCGAACGCCTCCGCGACCTGGATCGCCAGCTCACGAGTCGGAGCCAGCACCAGCGCCTTCGGCGCCTTGCCGGTCGGGTTCAGGCCCATCAGGACCGGAATGGCGAAGGCGGCGGTCTTACCGGTACCGGTCTGTGCGAGACCCACCAGGTCGTTGCCCGCCAGCAGTGGCGGAATCGTCGCTGCCTGAATAGGCGACGGCGATTCGTAGCCGACATCGGCGATGGCCCGCAGAATGCGGTCATCGATGCCCAGATCGGCGAAGGACGGGCCGGTCGCGTCCCTCTCGTCGTCGCTTGGAACGGTGTCGGCCGGTGAGGTGCTCATATTGACCAGCAGTTTACTGCCTGCTAGTAGTCGCCCCAACCATCGGGTGAATACGCTGGTAGTCGTGCAACCGGACAACCCGCCCGCGCCCGCCGCCTCCGCGCCCTTCACTCCGCCCTCCGGACTCGGTCATACCGAACCGGTCCCGGTCCACAACTACGTGACCGGCACCCTCGCCACGCCCGAATCCGCCAGCTCGAGCGGGATGGCGACCGTGATTCACGAACCCTCCCCCGCCGTGCAACCGCTCACCGAAACGGCCGCCGCGGGCACCGTGGATGTGGCGGTGGTGCAGTTCGATCCGTACACCGACACCGTGGCCAATCTCACCGCGTTGCGTCGAGAGGTCAAGACGGCGGCCGAACTCGGGGCGAAGGTGGTGATCGCACCCGAATACTCGATGTTCGCCACGACTCGGCTGGACGAGCGGGTGGTGGCCGCGGCCGAACCGCTCACCGGGCCGTTCGTGAACGGATTGCGCGGAATCGCAGCTGAATTCGGGGTGCATCTGGTGGCCGGCGTGGCCGAAGCGCCGGGCGGGGACGCGCCCGCGGGGCGCATCTACAACACCCTCGTCGCCGCGTCCCCCGATGCCGAATTCGCCGCGATCTACCGCAAAACGCATCTCTACGACGCCTTCGGCTTCCGCGAATCCGACTTCGTGCTCCCCGGACCGCTCGACGAACCCCAGACCTTCACCGTCGACGGCGTCGTGTTCGGCATGCAGACATGCTTCGACCTCCGCTTCCCTGAAGGCATCCGCCGCATCGCCGCCGCCGGCGCACACGTCCTGGTGCTCCCCGCCCAATGGATTCCCGGCCCCGGCAAGGTCGACCAGTGGACGACCCTGTTGCGCGCGCGGGCCATCGAGAACACCATGTACGTCGCCGCCGCCGACCACGCCGCCCCGCGCGGCGCGGGCACCTCGATGATCGTCTCCCCCACGGGCGCGGTCCTCGCCGAACTCGGCGACACCCCGGGCATCGCCACCGCCCACGTGGACCTCGAATATCTCGCCGAGGTCCGCACCACCAACCCCAGCCTCGCTCTCCGCCGCTACACGATTCGCGGCGAGTAGCGAAAACCCCTGCGGCACATCACCGCTCGGACGGGCGAGCCCTGGTCGCACCGTCCAGCTGGATCGGGGCGAACGGATCCGCGCAGCTCGACGGCAGAGTTTGCGCTGCTCGGCGGCCCGAAGCGGGCCTTCGGCAACTAGACTGGAACCGATGATCTATCCGGATCGGGGGGCCGCCGGACGCGCGCTGGGTGGGATGCTGGAGCACCTGCGCGCGGCTGACCCGCTGCTGCTGGGACTGCCTCGTGGCGGGGTTCCGGTGGCCGTGGCCGTGCACGATGTCATCGGCGGGGAGCTCGATATCCTGCTGGTCCGCAAGCTCGGCGTGCCGTGGCAGCCGGAGCTGGCGATGGGGGCGATCGGCGAGGACGGGGTGCGGGTCCTCAATCACGATGTCATGCGGCATACCGGGGTCACACCCGAGCAGCTCGCCGAGATCGAGGATATGGAGCGGGCCGAGTTGGAGCGGCGGCGGCTGGTATTGCGGGCCGAGCCGCCGATTCCCTTGAAGGACCGGACCGTGGTGATCGTCGACGACGGCATGGCCACGGGAGCCACCGTGGCCGTCGGCTGCGAGATCGCATACCTGCACGAGCCCCGGCGGGTGATCGTGGCGGTCCCGGTGTCCTCCGCCGAGGCGCTGCACCGGGTTCGCTCGTTCTGCGATCAGGTGGTGTGCCCGCTGGTCCCCCGTTTTCTCGGCGGAGTGGGCGGGGCGTATCGGGACTTCCATCAGCTCACCGATGCGGAGGTGGTGGAGTTGCTGCACCCCACCGAACCTCCGGACGTCAGTGAACCTCGTTGATGCCCTTCAGCCGTAAACGCCTGCGAGCCACAACAGTTGAAGATCTTTTCAACGCACTCCGGCGAACGCCCGCACCCATTCGGCAATATCGGCGCTGACCTGCGCCGCCACCGGCTCATGCAGCAGGTCGTGCCCCGCATCCGAATACTCCCGGAACGTCACCGCCACCTTCCCCGCCCACGCACGCACGGGATCGATGGGAGCCCGCCGATCATCCACCCCGTGCACCACCAGCACCGGCAACCCCTCCGGCAGCACCGGACCAGCTGCCGCCGAGGTGCGCCGACCGCAGCCGAGTCCGCCACGGCCACCGGTCTGCTGCGCGACCACGGCATCGTCGCCGGGTGCTGCCGTCCGCGGGGCGGCCGTGCGGCGGACGGCCCCCTCGGTGCGCGCACGCGAAACAGCGCTGCTGCCCCCGGGATCGGAGGCGTCGCTGCCGCGGGCAGATTTCGGCGGAAGGCCCTCGAAGACTGCTTTGGGGGTGCCGCAGAGGATGAGACCGGCGCAGGGCGGGGCCGGGTCGTCTGCCAGGACGGCGAAAGCGGTGGCCGCGCCCAGGGAGTGGCCCATGAGGATCAGGGGCGGGTTGGGGTGGGGGCGAATCGCATTCAGGAAAGTGGTGGCGTCTGCGGACAATTCGGGCAGGGTGCCGGGGCGGGCGGCGTCGCCTTCGCTGAGGCCGTGGCCGGAGGTGTCGAGGGCGCAGAGTTCGATTCCGGCGGGCTCGAGGGCGCGGGCGAAGCGGTGGTAGTGGCCGCTGTGCTGTCCGATTCCGGGCAGGAGGGCGATCAGTGCCACCGGGTTTTCGATCGGCCAACGGCGGTAGTGCAGACGGCCGCGAGCGCCATCGAGATACGGCATCGGGTGATTGTCGCAAAAGGTGCGATCGCATCGGGAGGGCGGTCGCGCAAGGAGTTTGCTCCACTCCGGGAGCGTTTCTGCGCGCCGGACCGTGGGCGACACGCCGGAATGGCACGCCGCCTTTCACCCACCCGGCCGGGCCCGCGCCCACCGTCGCGAATCCGCGCGATCCCGAGTCATGTTGTCCCGCAACACCGCCCGCAAAACGCACGCTGACGTGCGGCTGCGCGGACCGGCCGCGGAACGCCCCCGACCCCACCTGGCCACACACCATCGCGCCGGGAGTCATTACGCTGTTGCGCGACTCGGCCATGAACGACGCTCCGGCCGGGTGCGGGTGTCGGGCGGAGGGACGCAGGAGGGCCGCGATTGATTCTGTTCGGTGATCGCGTTGTATGCAGCACCGGTGACCTGGTTGCGGCGGCGCGCTGTGAGTTCGCGTTGTTGCGTGCTCTCGATGCCGAACTGGGACTGGTGACGCCGATCGAGCTCCCGTCGACCGGCGCGCTGACTCATGCCTCCGATATGTCCGTGGAGCACCGGCTCGCGGATCTGCGCGACCGCTACGGCAGCGGCGTGGTGCGCGTACGCATTCCGGGCACGAGCGACCCCGCGGAGTCCACCGCCGCCCTGCACGCCGCGCACGAGCAGACCCTCACCGCATTGCGCGCCAATGCCGACGCGGTCGCAGGAGCGGTCGTGTTCGACGGCTCTTTTGCCGCCCAATGCGATTTCCTGCTCCACGACAGCGACCCCGAAACCCACGACTACCTGCCCGCCGCCGTGGCCACCCCGCGCACCGCCGTCACCGCCCTGCTGACCCTGGCCGCCTGCGCGGACGCCCTGCGCCACAATGGCTTCCGGCCCGCGCCCCAGGCCCGGCTGTGGCTGGACGGCATCGCGACCACGCATTCGCTGGCCGATATCGCCGTCGTCTATCACGCGCGCCGCGCCCGCCTGAACCTCATCCTGGACGCCAAACTCGGTGAGCTACTGCCGGTGCAGTGGGGCGACCGCCGCTTCCTCGCCTGCGGCCGCTGCCCCGCCTGCACCTTCGAATTGGAGTCCCGCCGAGACCTGGCTCTCGTCGCGGGCATGCGCCCGGCAACCCGGGCCCAACTCCGCGACGCCGGAATCACCACCGTCGAACGCCTCGCCGCCGCCGACGCCACCGTCACCCGAGTCCCCGCCCCCACCTTCACCACCCTCCGCCGCCAAGCCGAACTCCAAATCCACCGCGAAACCACCGGCACCCCCGCCCACACCCTCATCGACGCCGCCGCCCTGGCCGCCCTCCCCACCCCCACCCCCCGAGACCTCTTCATCAGCGTCCGAATCCCCGACCTCCCCATAGACCCCCTCTCCGGCCGCCTCACCGACGCCATCGGCGACCTCATAGTCGCCATCCGAGCCGCAACCCCTGGAACCGACGCGACACCGCTCGCCCCGGCCGGACGGACACGCTTCGCCCCAGCCGCACGGTCGCCACTCGCACTCACGCCCGAAACTGTGATGGCTCCCGGCAGCGAATCGCCGCTCGCCTCCGTGGGCGACATCCCACTCGACTCGGCCGAGGAGACGTCCCCCACGAGCGGGGCAGCGCCCGGCCAGACCGGAGCAACGGTGCTCGACCCGACCGCCGGGACAGCGGGCGAGCTGGATGAGGAGATGACCTTCGGGCCCGGCGATGACCTGGGCGGGGATGCGGTGCGCACCTTCATCATTCGGGCGGGGCATCGGGCTGAGAGGGATGAAAAGGCTGGGCGGCAGGGGGGTTCGCAGGATGATGCGGATGCGTTGTTGGAGTTCTTGGCGCAGCGGCAGCGGGAGTTCTCGGAGCTGCGGATTCATCACTATCGGGGGAATCTGCGGGCGGTATTGAGTGCGCTCGGGGAACGGTATTCCGAGGGTGAGGATCTGGTGGCGGAGTTGTTGCCCGCGCTGGTCGATTTGTATCCGGTGGTGCGGGCGGCGTTGATCGTCGGGGAGCGGTCCTATGACCTGCATCAGTTGCCGCCTAATCAGGGCGAGGCCGATGACGGGCCGGAAGCTGTACTGCGGCTGCGGGATTGGCTGCTGGATGTGGCCGCCGAGCATGAGGTGCGGCCCGCGCGGCGATGGGCGTACGACTATGCGGAGACCGGGTCGGATGAGATCGAGGCGGCGCTGCGGGAATTCGCGGATGCCGGGCGGGTGGATCGGTCGATGGCGCAGACGGCGGCGGCGTACACCGCGGCGGCGCTCGGGTACCACCGGCGGGAACGGCAGCCGCAGCGGTGGGCGCATGACGATCGGCTCGATCATCCGGTGGAGGAATGGGCCGATACCCCCGGCGTGCTGCTCGCCGACTGGGGCACGGTGGATACCAAGTGGCACAGCACCGGTCAGCGGCCGATGCGGCGGTACCTGACGCTCACCGGACGGCTGGGCACCGGGAACGCACCCAAACCCGGGACTCACGTGCTCACGCTCTACGACCGTCCCGCGCCGGGCATGACCGCGCTGCCGGGGCGTCGCGCCACCGCGCACGCCACCGTGCTCGGCTGCTCCCTCGACGCCAATTTCGAGGATGTGGTGCGGGTGGTGGAACAGCTGCCCGCCGGGTGCGAGCCCTACGATGAGCTACCCACCGCCATCGCCCCCCGCCCGCCGGGCCGCGAGGTGTTCCTGGAGGAAGCCCTCGAGGACATCGCGCACGGGTTGCTGATCACGCTGCCGCAGGTGCCGGAGACCGCCGTCTTCGATCTGCTGTGCCGCCGCCCACCGCGACTGCGCACCGGCGAGGCGCTCCCGGAGGTGTTCGGCGATCACGCCGCCGCCGTCACCGCGGCCGTGCTCGATCTCGACAATTCCTATGTGGCGGTGCAGGGCCCGCCCGGCACCGGCAAGACCGACACCACCGCGCGCGTGCTGGAAAGGCTTGTCACCCGGTACAAGTGGCGGGTCGGGGTGGTGGCGCGCTCGCATGCGGTGGTCGAGCATGTGCTGGACGCGGTGGTGGAGGTCGGGGTGCTGCCCGAGCTCGTCGCCAAGGCCGACGCGCAGTCGGTGGCCTCGGAGTGGCTGCCCATCGATGCCTCCCGGTATCCGCGTTTCCTCGACAATGCCGTGAACGGCTGTGTAGTCGGTGGTCTCCCAGGCGATTTCGCCGATGACGAACGCATCTCCCGGGCGGGCCTGGATCTCCTGGTGATCGTCGACGCCGGGAAATTCCCGCTCGCCGAGGCCGTCGCCGTCGCGGTCTGCGCCCGAAATCTCTTACTCGTAGGCGATCCCGCGCCCGCCGCCGCGCACGGCGCGCATCCAGAGCCGATCGCCGAATCCGCCCTGGGCCGCCTGGTCGGCGCGAACCGCACCCTCCCCGCAGCGCACGGCTACTTCCTGGACCGCACCTGGCGCATGCACCCGCGCATGTCCGGCCCGGTGTCCCGGCTGCGCTACGAGAATCGGCTCCGCTCCAATGAAACCGTCACCCTGGCAAGGGAACTCGACGGCGTCCCGCCGGGCGTGCGCACCGTCTCGGTCGAACACCACGGCAACAGCACCGAATCCGCCGAAGAGGCCCGCGAAATAGTCCGCCAGGTCCGCACCCTCCTGGGCCTGCCCTGGCACACCGGCGCGGTCACCCGCCGCCTGCACCCGCACGACATCTTGGTCGTGGCCCCCTATCACGCTCAGGTGGCCCGCATTCGAACCTTATTGTCCCGGGCGCGAATCGAAGACGTCCTCGTCGGCACCCCCGACCATTTCCAGGGCCGTGAAGCCGCCGTGGTCCTGGTCTCCATGACCACCTCGGCCCCCGCCGACGCCCCGCACGGCATTGCCGCACTGCTCTCGCGCCACTGGCTGACCAGCGCCATCTCCCGCGCCATGTGGTCGGCCGTCATCGTCCGCTCCCCGCTGCTGACCGAATACCTCCCGGCCACAACGGCGGAACTCTCGGACCTGGCGGCAACCCTGCAACTGGATCGCGTCTGACCCGGCCGCTCCGGTCTCAGCCGAAGCACTGCCCTTCACCGCGATACGTGGGAACCGTTCTGCGCATACCGTTTTCGACGAGATGAACCTCGGTGAAGCGCTCACATAGCTCACCCGCCTTGGCGTGCCGGAACCAGACGCGATCCCCGATGCTCAAGCCGTTCGCGCCGGTGAGCGGAGTCTGCACCTCACCCGCGCCCTCGGTGCCGATCAGGCTCAAACCCTTGGGCCACACCGGCTTCGGGACGCGTGAGGTTCCCGCCGGGCCGGAAGCGATATAGCCACCGGCGAAGGTGGTGGCCATGCCCGCGGCGGGGCGGCGCAGCACCGGCAGGGCGAAGTACATGGCGGGCCGGGGAGCCAGATTGCGGTAGCCGTCGAAGAGAGTCGGCAGGTAGAGGCCGGATCCGGCGGTCACCTCGGTGACATTCGGGTCGGCGATGCTGACCTCGATCGAACCGGTGCCACCGCTATTGACGATCTCCAGTTCACCGATCGCGGCACGAACAGCCTCCACGACCTTGTGCCGACGCCGCAGGATTTCGGCGGCGGACGCCTTCTTCAGCAGTCGCACAGCGGGATTGGTGTCCGGCAGCCCGGCGATCTGCGCCTCATAGGTCATCAGCCCGACGACTCTGAAACCGCGAGCACGGGTTTCGGTCGCCAGCGTCGCGGCCTGTTCGGGGGTACGGATCGGAGAGCGGCGCACGCCCAGGTGCAGCGGGCCGACCCGCAGGGAGGCGTCCACATCGAGACACACACGGGGAGCGATCTTCTCGGTGCCAATGGCGGCGCGGATCAGATCCAGCTGGGCGGTGTCGTCGATCATCAGCGTGATGGCATCGAGCAGCATCGGATCCGCGGCGAGTTCGGCCAGTGCGGCGCGGTCGGCGGTCGGATACCCGAGCAGGATGTCCCGGGCACCTTGGCGAGCCAGCCAAATGGCTTCCCGCAGCGAGTAACCCATGATCCCGGCGAATCCGCCGGACGCAGTGAGGCCGCTGCCCAGCGCTTCTTCGAGGACGGCGCGGCAGCGCACGGATTTGCTGGCCACCCGGATCGGCACCCCGCGTGCGCGGCGCACCAGATCGGCGGCATTGGCGCGCAGGGCGTTCAGGTCGACCGCGGCCAGTGGCGGGTCGAGTTCGGCGGTGGCCGCGTGCAGCCCGGAAATCGGCGACGGATCTGTCACGGGTTCATTCGACCACGAAACTGGTCACTCGTCCAGGGAAACCGGACGACGGTTCGGTCAGTCCCGGTCAGGGGACGTCCACCGCCTTGGTGGACAGGTACTGGACCAGGTCGTCCAGCACGACGAGCGAGGTCTCGTCATCGCAATCGGCCAGCCAGCGCAACACCATGCCCTGGATCACGGCGAGCAGGTAGGCGGCAATGGCATCGCACGGCTCCAGCCACTGCGTGCCCGAGCGGACCGCGCACAGTTCCAGAAATTCGGTGACCGACGCGTCCAGTTCCTGGAACATGGCCGACGCCACCGGATCCGGAACACATACCCCCTGATGCTCCCAACGCCGACGCAGCACCTGGAGGGTGGCCTCATAGGCCTTCAGCTGACGATCCGGCGTGGACTTCAACATCGGCCACAGCGTGCTGACTCCAGCATGCAGCAGGACCCGCAGGGCGCGATTACCGGTGAAGTCGAGCGACGCGGCCGTTTTCTCGATGGCCTCGGTCATGGCCGGGCGTAGCCCGGCCTGGATGATTTCTCCACTAGCGCTCAACGACGACTCCCTATAGCGAATGAACTCGCGCATTTGCGTGCGCAGTTCGTTCAACGGGCTGGCAGATCGGCACTGATCCCCGAGCAGGACCCGGCGTACCCGTTCAACGGGTATCGATGCTACGTCGTTTTCGATGTCCGTGACCAGCTTTGATAGCCGTTTTCGGACCACAAGATTGTTTCGTTACCTAATCGGAACGGGCTCGCGATCGAATGGGAATCGTCGAAATTGCTCAATCGCCCGGTAAAGCCACCATTAGGACCATTCGGTATTTTACGGACATCGCTCGAGACAAAGATAGCCACTGTGCGACAACGCACACGACACACCCCCGAAGACGCGCCGCCGAATTCACAGCGGACACTCGAGCTTCCCGCCGAAGATTGCCCGGTCACCGAGTTCAACCGCCCGGTAACCGAGACTCCACGGCTAGCCTGATCGGGTGACTTCAGCGCGCCACGACCAATTCCTCCTGTCCGGCACCTTCAACTTCCGCGATGTCGGCGGCGCCCGCACCACCGGCGGCGGCACGGTCCGCGAGGGCATCCTGCTCCGTGCGGCCCAGCTGAGCAGGCTGGACGACGAAGGCCAGGCCACCCTCCTCGGTCTCGGCGTGACCGACGTGCACGACCTACGCGGCTACAGCGAGATCGACTTCATCGGCCATGACGTGCTGCCCGAGCAGGTTCGCCTGCACGTCACCCCCTTCGATCCGCGCATAGGAGACACCCCGCCGCACGAGGCCCGCCGCGACGCCACCGCACGCGCCCACATGCTCGAGGTCTACCGCGAGTTCCCCGCCCTGCCCGAGGCCAATATCGCCATCAAGACGCTCGCCGACACCGTCCTGGCGGGCACCGCCCTCGTGCATTGCGCCGCGGGCAAGGACCGCACCGGCTGGGCCGTGGCCACCCTGCTCCGCGCCCTCGACGTCACCGAGGAGGACGTCTACGCCGACTACCTCCTCAGCAATGACGCCGTCCCCACCCTGCGCGCCTGGATGACCGAGGAATCCAACGAGGAACTCTCCGACGACCTGCTCGGCGTCCGCCCCGAATACCTCGAGTCCGCCACCACCTCCATGCTCACCATGTACGGCGACCTCGACGGCTACCTCACCGAATGCGGCATAACCCCCACCCACCGCGAAGCCCTCCGCACCCGCCTCCTCGACTGACCAAGATCAGGGAGCACTGGTGGCGTGATTCCACCCCGATTCCCGCCACCACAGCTCCCTCACCGAAGTTCGCTCGTGGGCTCGGCGGAACAGGCCGCGCGGGGTTCATGATCAGGGAGCGCTGGTGGCGTGTTTTCGCTCGGATTCCCGCCACCACAGCTCCCTCAGCGAATCGCGGGGTGAGGGCATGCAGGCGGGCGCATCGAACTGCTCCACTCGGCTCCGAGGGTCAGTCGGCGAGGGCGCGGCGGACCAGGCCGCGCAGGGTTCATGGTCAGGGAGCTCTGGTGGTGTGACGCCGCTCGGATTCCCACCACCACGGCTCCCTCGCGAGGTGCGCTCACGGGCTCGGCGGACAGGGCACTCGGATTCCCGCTGGTGCAGCTCCCTCGGGGGTTAGTCGGCGAGGGCTCGGCGGACTAGGCCGTCGGGGTCGATGCTTACTTGGTTGCCGGTGTGGAACCAGGGGCCGGTGAAGCGGGATTCGGTGGTTTGGGGGTCGTTCCAGTAGCGGCGGGTGACGTTCGGGCCTCGGCAGAGGAGTTCGCCTTGGCCTGCTGCGGCTTCGGGGCCGCAGAGGGCGAGTTCGGTTCCGCCGAAGGCGAATCCGAGGGCATCCGGGGCGGCTGCGGCGTCGTCTCGGGCGAGGCCGATTCCGCTGGTTTCGGTGGCACCCCAGACCGACCATTGGCGGGCTTCGGGAAAGACTTCGCGGAGGCGGTCGGTGACGGTGTCGGGGGCGGAATCGGCGGCGGCGAGTTCGGCTCGGTGCCCGGCGCTACAGACTTGGCGGACTCGTTCGACGCGCAGGCCCGCGAGGCCGGGGAGGAGTCCGGCGAAGATTCGGGGGGTGGCGGAGACCATGTCTATTCGTTCCGAGACAAGGGTTTCCGGGACGGCGGCCGGATCGGGGGTGAGGACGACGGTGCCGCCCACGGCGAAGGTGGGGAGGAGTTGGTCCACTACGCCGCTGGCGTGGGCCAAGGGCAGCAGGACCAGGTTGCGCAGGCCCTCCATCGGGAGTTCGAGGGCTCCGACCACGGAACGGATTGCCGAGAGCAGGTTCTCATTGGTGAGTTCGACGCCGCGCGGACCGGATTCGGCGCCGGGGCTGGTGTAGCAGAGCAGGGCCAGTTCGCCGAGGGACGCGCCGTCGTCGATGAAGGCGGCGGCGTCGGGGAGCGCGTCGCGGTAGCCCGCCGCGCTGCCACCACCGTCCAGTATGTAATCGGTGCAGGCATCGTGGATCACCTGCTCCGCCACCGCATCCGGGAGTCCGTCGTGCACCAGCACCGGGACCGCGCCGGAGAGCAGCGCACCCAGGAATGCCTGCACCCAGCGCGCGCCGACCGGCATGCGCACCGCGACGCGGTCGCCGTAGCCGATGCCGTGCTCCTGCAACCCGCCCGCGATCCGCGAGGCGGAGTACCAGAGTTCGCGATACGTGAGGCGGGGGCCGCCGATCTCGACCACCGCTTCACGCGCCGCGAAGGTGTGTACCTGGATGTCTAGCAACTCGGTGAGGGCCGGGGTCAGATTTCCGTAGCGCAGGACACCATCTGCCCCGCGCGCAAGGGGGTTGTCGCACCGGACATTTCGCGAGTGCGGGTATTCGACCAGTAACTGCGACATCAGTCCCTCCGAATGCCTCCGAGGCGTGCAGGCATGAGTGACTATATGATGCAGATCACATGAATGGGCGGATTGTCGGCAAACCGATGCGGGGCTTGATTCCCCCGAAACCTTTCACCGCCCTGTGTAAGTGGCCTTCCCCGGACCGACCGCAAGGAAACTGCGAACCGCACCTTGCAGATCGTCGGTTGCGAAGAGTTGCCCCGAGACTTCGGGCGTCACCGAATCCGCGTGTGCCACACCGCCGGAACGCCACGCACCGATGATTTCCTTGGTCGCCGCATGCGCCTTGGTCGGCCCCTCGGCCAGGCGGGCCAGCAGTGCGCGGGCAGCGGTATCGACATCCTCGTGAATCGCATTCACGACACCCCAGTCGGCCATCGTCGGCGCGTCGTACAGATCGCCGGTCATGACGAACTCGCGCGCCCGCCCGGAACCCGCACGCTCGGCCAGCCGCTGCGGGCCGCCCATGGACGGAGTCAGGCCGACCACGGTCTCCACCAGACCGAACTTGGCCTTCGGCGCGGCCAGAATGATGTCGCAGGCGAGGGCGATCTCGAAGGCGGCGGTCAGGGTCAGGCTGTGCGCGGAGAAGATGACCGGGCAGGGCAGCGCCTCCAGCGGATGGATGATCCGCGCGAACAGCGTCTGCCACAGCTGCGCGCCCTCCTCCACCGACAGCCCGTCGAACACATGCACATCCACCCCGCCGGACACCAACTTGCCCTCGGCGCGCAATAACAGCGCGCGCGGCGGATTTGCCGACAACTCCTCGATATCGGCCGCCAGGGCCTCCAGCAGCGCCTTGTCGAACAGATTCAGCGGCGGGTGGGCGATCGTGAGGATCGCGGCCTGCGCACCCCCTGCGGTCTCGATACGTTCCAGGCGGGTGGGCTTCGCGTCAGTCATGGCCTGAATCTAAACCGTTCAAGAAACGTGTGAAAGCATTCCTTGGCCTGCCGGGTTACCCCGGCCGGGTTGGCCCGCCCCCGAGGGTGCGGGTCTTCCTGTGGCAGTACCACTGCGGGCGCGAGCCCGTCTGACACGGTTTCCAGCAGGCACGTTTACCGTCGCGACGCAACTCGCCGAGGACGCCCACGGGGTCACCGCGGCAACAGCCAACGCCGCCAGATTACGGGCCGCGTTGAGATCACGATCCAGCACGAGACCACACACCTCGCACCGAAAGACACGCTCACGCAGGCCCAGCTTGGCTTTCACTGAACGACACCGCGAGCACGTCTTCGAACTGGGATAAAACCGATCGGCCACCACCAACCGGGCGCCGGACCAAGCCGTCTTGTAGGTCAGTTGGCGACGGAACTCACCGAACCCGCCATCATGGATCGACTTGGCCAGGCACCGATTACGCACCATCCCGGCGACATTGAGATCCTCGATGACGATCGTCCCGAACTCGCGCACCAGCCGCGACGTCAGCTTGTGCAGGCCATCGCGGCGCTGATTCGCCACCCGCGCTTCGGCCTTCGCCAACTCCGCGCGCACGTCGCCAGCGATTCGACGGTTGTTTACCCCGCGCCGGATCCTGGCGGCGCGACATCTTCCGGGCCGCCTTGCGGCGGCGTTTCTGCGCTTTGCGGTAATGCTTCGCCGCCGGGATCACCTCCCCGGTGGACAACACCGCCAGGTTCTTCACCCCCAGATCCACGCCCACCACCGCGCCAAGGCGCGGGCGGCACGGGGGTGGCATTGCACGGTCACGACGAACGACACGAACCAGCGGCCACCGCCGTAGGAGACAGTGGCCGAACCGATCGAGGCGGTGCCGATGCGCACCCGCCGCGCCAGCTTGCGCGTGGACTCCGCCGTGCGGATCACTCCGATCCTCGGCAACTTGATGTGGCGGGAATCGGTGTCCACCACACCGATTGCGCCGGTGGTGAAGGTGACGCTCTGCCTGCCGTGTTTGTGCTTGAAGGCGGGAAAACCAACCTTCCGGCCTTTGCGGTGCCCTTCTTCGACGCGCGGAAGTTGGTCAACCCGGCCGCGAGGTGGGCGAATCCGGAGCTGTAGGCCTCCTTCGAGTTCTCCGCCCACCACGGGGCGAGGGTGTCCTTCACCGAGTTGAACCAGCGACGCAACTCATAGCCCGACCACCCCACCGGTGGGGTGAGCTGTTCCTCGGCAATGCCGTAGGAGGCTTCGGCGTGGCGCTGGGACAGGTTCGCTCGGATCCGCGCGAGCCCGGCGTTGTAGGCGAATCGTTGTGCACCGCAATGCGACCGCAGCATCGCCTGCTGCTCGGCGGTGGGTTCGAGAGCGAAGCGGTACGCCTGGGTCACACGCTGCGCACCGGAGGTTGAAACCTCCCCACAATCGCTCATGTGTTCGATCGTAGGGATTAACACTGCGACACAAAAGCTCTCAGGATCGACACGCGCAACCATCGAGCCACCTCTACAACCCGACTCCCGACAGAATGGCACGATTTGACACGAACGTCTCAGCTGTCCTGCCCTGAATCTGGAAGACTGGGCGGGTGACCACGACCAAATCGGGGAGCTACGTCGAACCTGGCGAGTTCACACGGGACACGAACTACATCACCACGCGCATTACCGCCGACGGGAGCGAGGGGTATCCGGTCGAGGCCGGGCGGTATCGCCTGGTGGCCGCGCGCGCCTGCCCGTGGGCGAATCGCACGCTCATCGTGCGGCGGCTGCTCGGGCTGGAATCGGCGCTGTCGCTGGGGTTGTGCGGGCCGACGCATGACAAGCGCAGCTGGACCTTCGATCTGGATCCGGGCGAGGTGGATCCGGTGCTGGGGATCCACTTTCTGCGCGACGCGTATCTGAAGCGGGATCCGGAGTATCCGCGCGGCATCACGGTGCCCGCCATTGTGGATGAACGGACCGGTCAGGTCGTCACCAACGACTACGCGCGGATGACCCTCGACTTCTCCACCGAGTGGACCGAATTCCACCGTCCCGGCGCGCCCGCGCTGTACCCGGAAGACCTTCGCGCCGAGATCGATTCGGTGAACCGCCGCGTCTACACCGAGGTCAACAATGGCGTCTACCGCTGCGGATTCGCCGGTAGCCAGGAGGCCTACGAGGCCGCCTACGACCGCCTCTTCACGGCCCTCGACTGGCTCTCCGAGCGCCTGGCCACCCAGCGCTACCTGGTCGGCGACACCATCACCGAGGCCGACGTCCGCCTCTTCACCACCTTGGTCCGCTTCGACCCGGTCTATCACGGCCACTTCAAATGCAACCGACAGAAGCTGACCGAACTACCGGTCCTGTGGTCCTACGCCCGAGACCTGTACCAAACCCCCGGCTTCGGCGACACGGTCGACTTCACGCAGATCAAGGACCACTACTACATCGTCCACACGGACATAAACCCCACGAAGATCGTCCCCCAAGGCCCTGACCTGGCCGACTGGCTGACCCCGCACGGCCGGGAATCCCTGGGCGGCAACCCCTTCGGCGACGGCACCCCTCCCCCGCCACCGATCGATGCCGAACGAGTCCCCCCGGGCCACGCCCCCAACTGACACACCACCGAGGGAGCGGTGGTGGTGGCGAAATCGGACAAATTCCTCCACCATCGCTCCCTCGGCGATGGGCGGTCAGTGGGATTGGGCGCCTCGGTAGGTGCCGAAGCTCCAGTAGACGCCTTCGGGGTCTCGGCAGGTGAAACCGCGGGATTCGTAGTCGGATTCGTCGCGGAGTTCTCGGGTGATATTTGCGCCTGCGGCCTTGGCGCGGGCGTAGAGGGTGTCCGGATCTTCGAGGGCGACGTAGACGGAACCCACGCCGGGGGGCTGGCACTCCAGGGCCATGCCCTCGCGGACGCCGCCGAGCATGATGGCTCCGCCGCCGGGCCAGGCCAGTTCGGCGTGGTGGACGACGTCGCCTTCGCCGTAGCGGGCGGTGGTTTCGAAGCCGAAGGCCTTTTCCAGGAACGCGATCGCGGCATTGGCGTCGGCGTAGACCAAGGTGGGCCAGACGACGGTGCCGGTCTTTACTGAGGTGGTCGAATCGGTCATGGGTTCAGCGTCCCGCGTCGGCGTGCTGTTGGTCTTGGACGAATGGGAACACCTCGCGCTCCCGCCACACCGAGGGCGGCATGCCCGCCAGTTCGCGCCATTCGCGGGCCATGTGGGCCTGGTCGTAGAACCCGGCCAGGGCGGCGACCTCGGCCAAGGGGGGCGGGTTCGGGTTGCGCAGCATGGCGTGCGAGCGTTCGAAGCGGGCTATGCGGGCGGTGTCCTTGGGGGTGACACCGAACTCAGCGGTGAAGCGATTGCCGAGATGTCTTCGGCTCCAGCCGATCTCGTCGGCGACGGCGGCCACCCGCACGGCCGGGTCGGGGCCCGACAGCAGCTCCCAGGCGCGGGTCAGCTCCGAATCCCAGTGCACGGGGCGCACCCGTCGCAGCAGGATCTCATCGAGGACCGCGAAGCGGTCCGGCCAGGTCACGGTGGATGCCAGGCGTTCCCAGAGTTCCCCGGCACATGGGCCGAGCACCTCGGGCAGGCCCACGATCCACGAACCCAGCGCGGCGACCGGAACGCCGAACAGCGCGCGGCAGCCGAGCGGGGTCAGGGCCAGTTGAATGCCGTGCTGGAAACCGTTGTGCGCAATGACAGCGGGTCGCACGGTCAACCCGCTGGCCAGCATGTCCCAGGTACCGCCGGGCTGCTCCGGATGGGAGGAGACCGGGACGCTGATCGGCTCATCGATGGTGATGATCACGGTGAGCCCGGTGCCAGGCATGCCCACATGCGTGCCGGGCTCGAACCCGCGCAGCAGGTAACCGCTGTACCCGCAGACATAGGCGCGCAGTCGCGGGTCGGGTAATCCCTTCGCGCCGTCCGACACACCTGCCACGGTCTTCACGGTAGGCGGATTCGGGCCACCTCGAGGACCGCTCGGTACGGAAGTGGCTCGGCATGCAGGAGTGGTGGATCGAGGCCGATACTGACGCCGACCCGTACGCCCGATCGCCCGCCGACCCGCCCGATCCACCCGGCGGCCTCGCTCCGCCCATCCAACGGACGCACGCGGATCACCCGGCAACCTCACCCCCGATTGCCCAGCAGGTCTCGCCCAATTGCCCGGCAACCTCGCCTCGCTTCGCCCGTCCGGCGGCCACACCCCGATCACCCACCTCACCCGGCGGCCACACCAATTACTCAGTGGTTTCAGTCCGCCCACCCGGTGGCCTTCGCCCGGCTGGTGGCGGGCTGGCCCCGATGCGCGAACGACACGCCCCGGGTGTGCTGCCCGCGGGCTCGGAACCGCTGTCCGATGCGGATCGTTGTCCGGGTGCCATAGAGTTTGGGTCGGAGGACCGCACTAAGAAGGGGTGTTGTCGATGTTCAAGGCCGGGTTCGAGAAAACGGTCGTTTCGCTGCTCGACAACGGGGCCCAGGTGCAAGCGCCTGCCGTCGCGAAATATGTGGGCAAGCTGCGGGACGCGCACCCTGGTGAGTCGCCCGCGCAGATTGTTACGCGGATCGAGAAGCTGTATTTGAAGGCCGTGACCGGCAGCGGCACCGCGGTCGGCGCGACCGCGGCCGTGCCGGGTGTCGGCACCTTCACGGCGCTGGCGGCCATGAGTGCGGAGACCGCGTTCTTCCTGGAGGCCTCGGCCGTGTTCACGCTCGCCGTGGCGGCCGTGCACGGTGTCGCGCCCGAGGACAAGGAACGGCGGCGGGCCCTGGTGCTCGGCGTCGTGCTCGGTGAGAGCGGCATGGAGATCGTGCAGAAGAGCGTCGGGACCTCCGCCAAGAACTGGGGCAGCCTGATGTCGACCAAGATTCCCGGCATCAGCTCCATGAACGATTCGCTGCTCAAGCGATTCATGGTGCAGTTCCTCGCCAAGCGCAGCGCGCTCATGCTCGGCAAGGTGATTCCGGCCGGGATCGGCGCGGCCATCGGCGGTTTCGGCAATCGGGCGCTCGGCCACAAGACGATCGACAACGCGCGCAACGCATTCGGCGCGCCGCCGCTGGTCTGGCCGCGTCCGCTGGTGATCGACGCCGATCCGCTGCCCGCCGTGGAAACCGCGCCCGGGAACCGGAAGTCGTGACCCGGCCACGGCCGCTCGCCTTCGCCGCCGCCGGGCTGAGCCAGACCTTCGACACCGTCACCGCCGTCGACAAGGTGAGCTTCGTGGTGCCCGCCGGTAAGGTCGCCGCCCTGGTCGGCCCGCCCGGCGCGGGCAAGACCACCATCCTGCGCATGCTGCTCGGCCACTTGCGGCCGACCTCCGGCACCGCACAGGTCGGCGGCCCCGGCTCCGGAGTCAAGCCCGGCAGGCAGGCGATCGGCGCGATGCTCTCGCCCCGGGGTCTGCACCCCGCCCGCACCGCGCGCGCCCAACTACGCGTATTCGCCGCCGCCGCAGGCGTTTCCGATGCGCGCGTGGATGAGCTACTCGGCTTGGTTCGGCTGGATTCGATGGCCGACCAGCGTGTCGGCAGCCTCACCGAGGGCATGCGCACCCGCCTGGCCCTGGCCATCGCGCTGCTCGGCAATCCCCCGCTGCTGATCCTCGACGACCCGATCTCCGGGCTGGACGCCGCCGAATGCACCTGGCTCTACGAGCATCTACATTCGCACGCCCGCCGCGGCGGCACCGTCCTGCTGACCTCCCGCAGTCTCAGCACGATCCTGCCCGCCGCCGACGAGTTGATCGTCCTCGACCAGGGCCGAATCGTCTACCAGGGCAGCCCCGCTCGCCTGCGCCGCAGCCACCCGGACCGCCTCTTGGTCAAATCCTCCAGCCCCATCGCCCTGGCCACCACCCTCGCCGCCCAGGGCTTCACCGACGCGGTCATGCGCCCCGACGGCCGCCTCGCCGTGGCCGAAGCCACGCTCTCCCAACTGGAATCCGCCGCCTCCTCGGCCCGAGTCCAGCTCACCGAGATCACTCCGGAACACATTCACCCCGACCAGGTCCTCGCGGCCCTCACCCGCCCCCAAACCTCTCCCGTCATGTACGGAATGCCGCGTTGAGAGCGGACCCCGCCAGTCGGTCCCGCGTAGCCGGACCAATCACCCCTCACCACGCGGGCACCGGGCCGCGCCCGGCCGGAATTCATGACCGGGGAGCCCGGATGGCGGAACTTCCTGGCCGATTCCGTCACCTCGGGGTCGCCACGGCTGATCATGTTCTCGGTGGCTGCCGCACCCGACGAAAGGATGCTCGATGATCGTGACTGTGCCGCCGGTGGTGGCTCGGGCCGCGAATTCCGAAGTGCGGAAGGCTACTTCGGTTCGGGTCAATTGGGCGTTGGCCGGTGGGGTGTTCGGCGTCGGGGTGTTGGCGTTCCTGGCTTTGGGGTTGACGTTCGAGCCCGGCGCGTCGAAGAAGGATGGGTTCGTCTTCGCTTCCGGGTGGGGAGCCGCGGTTGTCGGGTGGGCATTGGTTTTGACCGTGGCTTCGGCCGGGGTGTTCGGGGCGTTGGCTTCGGGGTGGGAGTACGGGTTTCGGAGTTTGGCGGTGAGTTCGGTGTTCACGCCGGACCGGAATCTGCTGCTCGGGGCGAAACTTGGGGTGGTGGCGGCGTTTTCGCTGGCGACCGTGCTGGCCATGGAGTTGGTCGGCGGGGCTGCGATGCTATTGATCGGGCGGGACAAGGTGCCGGTGACGGCGGGATTGTTCGCCGTGCTGGGTGGGGTGGCGCTGGCCGCGACCTGCTGGGCCGTCATCGGCGCGTCGCTGGGATTTCTCTTGCGGTCGCCGATTCAGGCGGTGGGCGTGGTGCTGGGGCTCGCGATTCTCGAGCCGCTGGTGTGGATTACCGCGCGCGCCATCGGTTTCGCGGGGCTGGGGACGATCCTGCCGGTCTCGGCGACGGTGAGCGCCATCAGTGGTGGGAAGTTCGCCGATACCGCCTTCCTCGCGCCGCCACCGGCCGCTACCGCCGTGCTGGTGCTGTGGACGGCCGCGGCGGTGGCGGGCGCTTGGTGGTTCGTGAACCAGCGCGATATCTGACCACCGCAATATCTGACCGCGAACGGGCAGGTTCCCCCGTCGCACGCCGGTCGGCGGACCCGCGGGAACAAAAATGGGGTGCGCCGGTCGTTACGGTCGTAGATGAGTGCGAGCGAGGTGGGTGAGGCGATGACGGGGCGGGCAGAGACTGTTCCTGCGCAGGACAGGGTGACGCCCGGCTGGATTCGCCGGTTGTGGGAGCGGTGCCGCGAGCACCCGCGCATGCTGGCCGGAATCGGCTCGGCGGTGGTACTCGGCGCGATCGTCGAGGTGACCGGGCCGCTGCTGGCCAAGAAGGCCCTCGATGGCGCCACCGCCGGGAACACCGGAATCATCGCCACCATGGCCGGACTGCTGGCGCTGATCGCCGTCGGCCGGGCCATCGCCTCCTTCACCCGCCGCATGCTGGCGGGCAAGCTCGCCCTGGAAGTGCAGCACGAACTCCGCCTGGACCTGCTCGATTCGCTGCAAAGACTGGACGGCCACGGCCAGGACGCCCTGCGCACCGGCCAGGTCATCTCCCGCTCCATCAGCGATCTGACCCTGGTGCAGGGACTGCTGTCCATGGGCCCGTGGTCGCTGGTCGCGGCCCTGCAGTTCGTGCTGGCCGCGGGCGTCATGCTGTGGCTCTCCCCGCCCTTGGCCCTGGCCGCGCTGCTGGTGGTGCCGGTGCTGGCCCTGGTGGTCTATCGGGTGCGGCCGCGGCTGTACGCGGCCACCTGGTCGGCGCAGCAGCGGGCCGCCGACCTGGCCCAGCATGTCGAGGAGACCGTCACCGGTGTGCGCGTGGTGAAGGGCTTCGGGCAGGAAGCCCGCATGGTGGACCTGCTGGAACGGCAGGGCCGCAAGCTCTTCGCGGAACGCATGCGCGCGGCCCGCATCGACGCCCGCTTCACCCCGACGCTCTCGTCGGTCCCGCAGGCCGGACTGGTCGCGGTCATCGCGGCGGGCGGTGCGCTGGCCCTGCACGGCACCATCGGGCTCGGCACCTTCCTGGCCTTCACCGCCTACGTCAGCACCATGACCAACTCCACTCGCATCGTGTCCTATGTGATCGTCATGGCCCAGCTGACCCGCGCCGCCGCCGAACGCGTGCACCAGGTCATCGACAGCGCGCCCGAGCACATCGATCCGGCGCATCCGGTGGATCTCCCCGCCGGTCCGCTCGGCATCGAAATCGACCGCCTCACCTACGGTTTCGAACCCGGCCGCCCGATCCTGCACGACTTCGACCTGACCATCGCCCCCGGCGAGACGGTCGCGATCATCGGCCCCGCCGGATCCGGGAAATCCACCCTGTCCCTGCTGCTCCCCCGCTTCTACGCCCCCGAGTCGGGCCGGATCAGCCTGTTCGGCAACGACTCCCACGCCGATATCGCGGATCTGCGCGCATCGGACCTGCGTGCGGCCATCGCGGTGGTGTTCGACGAGGCCTTCCTGCTGTCCGACACCATCTCCGCCAATATCGCCCTGGCCCGCCCCGACGCGACCGAGGCTGAGATCCGCGCCGCCGCGAAACAGGCCGCGGCCGAGGACTTCATCGACGCCCTCCCCGACGGCTACGACACGGTGGTCGGCGAACGCGGCCTCACTCTCTCCGGCGGACAACGCCAGCGCATCGCCCTGGCCCGCGCCTTCCTGGCCGACCCCCGCATCCTCGTCCTGGACGACGCCACCTCCGCGGTGGACGCCGTCACCGAGGCCGAGATCTTCCGGGCCCTCCCCACCGGCACCGGCCGCACCACCCTCATCCTGGCCCACCGCGAATCCACCCTCGCGCACGCCGACCGCGTAATCCGCCTCCCCGCACCCGATTCCACCGAATCCGACCACACCGCCCTGCCGGACCCGGCCGATGAGGTGGATCGGGATACGCCGCAAGAGGTTCGGCGCGTACTAGGAAAGCTGCCTCCCGCCATCGAGGAACCCGAGCTGGACTACGCCGAGTTGCGCGAGCCCGATCCGGGATTCCGATTGCGGCGGGCGCTGCGGCTGGTGCGCTGGCTGGTGGCCGGAACCATGGTCCTGCTGGCCGCGAATGCCGTGGTGAGCGTGGGGTTCCCGTCGATCGTGCGGTATGCGATCGACGCGGGCGTCACGCGCCATGACGGCTGGGCGCTGGTGCGCGCCACCGTGATCGGCGCGCTCCTGGTCGGCATCGGCTGGCTGGTCGCGGCGGGCTCGGTGCTGTGGAGCAATCGCGCCGGAGAGCGCGTGCTGTACGGGCTGCGGGTGCGCAGTTACGCGCATTTGCAGCGACTCGGCCTGGACTTCTACGAGCGGGAACTGTCCGGCCGCATCATGACGCGAATGACCACGGATATCGACGCGCTGTCCACCTTCATGCAGACCGGGCTGCCGGATGCGCTGGTGGCGCTGCTGACCGTGGCCGGAATCGCGGTGGCGCTCTTGGTGATCGACGCGCAGCTGGCGCTGGTGGTCCTGGCGACCCTGCCGGTGCTGGCGGTGGCCACCTGGTTCTTCCGCAAGTTCTCGGACGCCGCCTACACCGCCGCACGCGAGGACGCGTCGACCGTGAACGCGGACTTCGCCGAGAATGTGGCGGGTCTGCGTGTGGTGCAGGCCAATCGGCATGAGGCGGTCTCGGCGCACCGGTTCGCCGGATACTCGGACAACTTCCGGGTCAGCCGCATGCGGGCGCAGCGAGCCATCGCGACCTTCTTCGCCTTCGTCGGCATGTGGGCCGATCTGGCGCTGGCGACGGTGGTGTTCACCGGTGCGTGGGCGGTCGCGAACGGCTCGACCACGCCGGGCACGCTGGTCGCGTTCGTGCTGTACCTGCAATTGCTGTTCGGCCCGATCATGCAGTTGTCGCAGTTGTTCGACGGTTATCAGCAGGCGGTGGTCGGATTGCGGCGCATCGGGGACCTGCTGCGCACCCCGTCCTCCATCAGCCCCGATCCGGCGGATGCGGTGGCCATCGAGGGACGGCTGCGCGGCGATATCGACTTCGACGATGTGCGCTTCCGGTACCCGGGCGCGGCCCGCCCCGCACTGGACGGTGTGAGCCTGCACATCCCGGCCGGGTCGAGTCTGGCTCTGGTCGGTGCGACCGGCGCGGGCAAGTCGACCATCGTCAAACTGCTGGCGCGGCTCTACGACATGCCTCGACTGGAACGCGATCTACCTCTCGAATCCGGTTCGGCGGGAGCCGAATTTGTGCCGGGTGACACGAATCACGTTGTGCCGGTCGGTGTCGAATCCGTCCAGCCGCACGCCCCCGGCGATTTCCCCGCGAGCACCGGTTCGGTCCGGGTCGACGGCGTCGATATCCGCGACTACAAGCTCACCGACTTCCGCTCCCGCCTGGGAGTTGTGCCTCAGGAAGCTCACTTATTCACAGGAGACATTGCCAGCAACATTGCATTTGGCAAACCTTTTGCGACATCCGCGGAGATCGAGGCGGCGGCCGCGGCGGTCGGAGCACTGGAAACCATCAATGCGCTGCCCCATCGAATGCGGCAACCGGTCGGCGAACGCGGTCGCGGGCTGTCCGCGGGCCAGCGTCAGCTGATCGCCCTGGCCCGTGCCGAACTGGTCCACCCGGATCTGCTGCTGCTGGATGAGGCGACCGCGGTGCTGGACCCGCAGGCCGAGGCATCGGTGCTGGTAGCGAACGAATCGGTGACGCGGGGACGGACCGCGGTGATTGTCGCGCACCGTTTGGCGACGGCCGCGCAGGCCGATCGGATCGCGGTCGTGGAGCACGGAAGAATCGCCGAAATCGGCTCGCATGAAGAACTTCTTTCCGCGAACGGCACGTACTCGCGACTGTGGGCTGCGGCACGGGCAACGGAAGGAATATTCTCGGTCGAGGACGAGTCGTCACGAGAAGGTGTGTCCACTCGGTGGTAGCCATGCCCGTCGGCAAACTTGGATGGGCATATCCTCAGTGGGGGCGCATCGGCGCGCATCAGCCGATTACCCGTGCCGGGCACGTCACAAACGTCGCAGCGCGAAGAACGAAATGAGGCGAACACCTGCTGTGAGCAGCTCAACATCCCAGTTCGGACAGAACCAGTGGCTCGTCGACGAGATGTACCAAAAGTACAAGCAAGACCCGTCGTCGGTCGATGAGAGCTGGCACGAGTTCCTCGCCGACTACACGCCGGAAACCACCGGCGATACCGGCAACAACAGCCAGCCGGCCACCACCCCCGCTCCGGCCGCCGCCGCTCCGCCTGCCGCAGCTTCGGTCAATGACTCGGTCGCGCCTGCCGCCCCGGCTTCCGTCGCTCCGCAGCCCGCTCCTGTCGCCGCCGCGCCCGCCCCGGCACCGGCGCCCGCTCAGGTGCGTGCTCCGCAGACGACTCCCGCCCCGGCTTCCAATGCGGCCCCCACCTCGGGTGGCCCGAAGCCGGTCGCGTCGGACGAGTCGAAGGTGCTACGCGGGCCGGCCGCGGCCGTGGTCAAGAACATGTCGGCGTCACTGACCATCCCGACCGCGACCAGCGTGCGCGCCTTCCCGGCGAAGCTGATGATCGACAACCGGCTGGTCATCAATAACCATCTGGCCCGTACCCGCGGTGGCAAGATCTCCTTCACCCACCTGCTGGGTTACGCCATCGTGCAGGGCGTCAAGGCCTTCCCGAACATGAACCGGCACTTCGCCGAGATCGACGGGAAGCCGAACGCGGTCACCCCCGCGCACACCAACCTGGGCCTGGCCATCGACCTGCCCGGCAAGGACGGCAACCGCACGCTGGTTGTGGCGGCCATCAAGAACACCGAAGACATGACCTTCGCGCAGTTCCACACCGCGTACGAGGACATCGTCCGGCGCGCTCGCGACGGCAAGCTGGGCGTCGAGGACTTCACCGGCGTCACCATTTCGCTGACCAACCCCGGCACCATCGGCACCAATCATTCGGTGCCGCGGCTCATGCCGGGACAGGGCGCGATCATCGGTGCGGGCGCGATGGAGTACCCGGCCGAGTTCCAGGGCATGGGCGATGAGCAGCTGGCCGAGATCGGCATCGGCAAGCTCATGACGCTGACGTCCACCTACGACCACCGCATCATTCAGGGTGCGGAGTCCGGTGACTTCCTGCGGACCGTGCACAACCTGCTGATCTCGGACGGTTTCTACGACGAGATCTTCCACGGCATGGGTGTCCCCTACGAGCCGGTGCGCTGGCGCAAGGACATCAAGGAACGCGGTATCGACAAGTCGACCCGCGTCCAGGAGATGATCAACGCCTACCGCAGCCGCGGCCACCTCATGGCCGACACCGATCCGCTGCGGCTGGTGAAGGACAAGTTCCGTTCGCATCCGGACCTGGATGTCACCCAGCACGGCCTCACCCTGTGGGACCTGGACCGCGAATTCAATGTCGCGGGCTTCCACGGCGAAGAGCGCATGAAGCTGCGCGACGTGCTGTCGGTGCTGCGCGACGCCTACTGTCGCCACGTGGGTGTGGAGTACACCCACATTCTGGATCCCGAGCAGCTGCAGTGGATTCAGGATCGGGTCGAGCAGAAGCACGCCAAACCGACTGTGGCCGAACAGAAGTACATTCTGTCCCGGTTGAACGCGGCCGAGGCGTTCGAGACCTTCCTGGCGACCAAGTACGTCGGCCAGAAGCGCTTCTCGCTCGAGGGCGCGGAAGCCGTCATCCCGATGATGGACGCGGTGATCGACCAGTGTGCCGAGCACGCGCTCGACGAGGTCGTCATCGGCATGCCGCACCGTGGCCGCCTGAATGTGCTCGCGAACATTGTCGGCAAGCCGTACTCGAAGATCTTCACCGAGTTCGAAGGCAATATGAACCCGGCCGCCACGCACGGCTCGGGTGACGTGAAGTACCACCTGGGCGCGCAGGGCACCTACATCCAGATGTTCGGCGACAACGACATTCAGGTGTCGCTGACCGCCAACCCGTCGCATCTGGAAGCGGTCGACCCGGTGCTCGAGGGTCTGGTTCGCGCCAAGCAGGATCTGCTGACCAAGGAAGACCTGGTCACCAAGGGCGAAGAGGCGCGGTCGTTCTCGGTCGTGCCGCTGATGCTGCATGGTGACGCGGCGTTCGCGGGTCAGGGCGTTGTGGCTGAGACGCTGAACCTTTCGGGTCTGCGCGGCTACCGCACCGGTGGCACCGTGCACATCGTGGTGAACAACCAGATCGGGTTCACCACCGCGCCCGAGTACTCGCGTTCCACCGAATACTCCACGGATATCGCGAAGTTCATCGGCGCACCGGTCTTCCACGTGAACGGTGACGATCCGGAAGCGTGTGTGTGGGTGGCGAAGCTGGCGGTCGACTACCGCCAGAAGTTCTCCAAGGACGTCGTCATCGACATGATCTGCTACCGCCGCCGCGGTCACAATGAGGGCGACGACCCCTCGATGACGCAGCCGGAAATGTACGACGTGATCGACACCAAGCGCTCGGTGCGAAAGGCCTACACCGAGAGCCTGATCGGTCGTGGCGACATCTCCATGAAGGAAGCCGAAGACGCGCTGCGTGACTACCAGGGTCAGCTGGAGCGCGTGTTCAACGAGGTCCGCGAACTGGAGAAGTACGTTCCGGAGCCGTCGGAGTCGGTCGAGGACGAGCAGAAGATGCCGACCTCGGTCGTGACGGCCGTGGACAAGACGGTGCTGCAGCGCATCGGCGATGCGTTCGTGAGCCCGCCCGAGGGCTTCAGCGTGCATCCGCGCGTCAAACCGGTCATGGAGAAGCGCCGCGAGATGGCGTACGAGGGCAAGATCGACTGGGCCATGGCCGAGTTGCTCGCCTTCGGCACCCTGATCGACGAGGGCCGCGCGGTCCGTCTCACCGGTCAGGATTCGCGTCGCGGCACCTTCTCGCAGCGGCACTCGGTCATCATCGACCGCAAGACCGGTGGCGAGTACACCCCGCTACACAACATCGGTTCCAAGAACCCGGGCTGGTTCGCGGTGCACGATTCGGCGCTGTCGGAGTACGCGGCCGTCGGCTTCGAGTACGGCTACTCGCTGGGCAACCCGGACGCACTCGTGTTGTGGGAGGCGCAGTTCGGTGACTTCGTCAATGGCGCGCAGACCATCATCGACGAGTTCATCTCCTCCGGTGAGGCCAAGTGGGGTCAGCTCTCCGAGGTCGTCCTCATGCTGCCGCACGGCCACGAGGGCCAGGGGCCGGACCACACCTCCGGCCGTATCGAGCGCTTCCTGCAGCTGTGTGCCGAGGGTTCGATGACGGTGGCGGTTCCGTCCACCCCGTCGAACTACTTCCACCTGCTGCGCCGCCACGCCCTGGACGGCATCCGCCGCCCGCTGGTCGTGTTCACCCCGAAGTCCATGCTGCGCAACAAGGCTGTGGTCTCGGACGTGGAGGACTTCACCGACAACAAGTTCCGCACCGTGCTCGAGGAGCCCACCTACGAGTCCGGCGACGGTGACCGTTCCAAGGTGAAGCGGGTCCTGCTGACCTCCGGCAAGATCTACTACGAGCTGGTCGCGGAGAAGCAGAAGAACAACCGCGAGGATGTCGCCATCGTGCGCACCGAGCAGCTGTACCCGATCCCGAAGTTCCGCCTCAACGAGGCCCTGGAGGGCTACGCCAACGCCACCGATCTGGTCTGGGTTCAGGAAGAACCCGCCAACCAGGGCGCCTGGCCCTTCTTCGGCCTCAACCTCCCGGAGATCCTGCCCGCTCGCTTCGGCAAGCTGCGCCGCATCTCCCGTCGCGCCATGTCGGCCCCGTCCTCGGGTTCGTCCAAGGTGCACGCCGTGGAGCAGGCCGAGATCATCCAGGAAGCTTTCGCCCCCACCGCGTAAGCCTTCCCGCTCGCCCCGCAGGGCCGGACCTCATCCCGAGGTCCGGCCCTGCGCCGTATCTTGGGAGAGTGCCAGACGCCTCAGTGCCCGACACCGAACAGATCGAACGGCAGCAGACCGGCCTGGCCAGGTTGAAAGAGTTGAGCCACAACCCCTTCCTGACGGACGGGGAACTGCGTGCGCAGTCCGGCTCGGTCAGCGGGCGAGCTGCGTCAGTCGCTTCCAGTCCACTTTGATCGCTATCGGCAGGTCGACGGGAGTGATCTCGTCGGAGCGCTCCAGCTTCTGATGTGGCCGGTATTGGTTGAGAACATGGTCGAGCACATAGGTTTCGATTGCGGCAACATCGTTGTCGACGACGTACACGATCCAGTACCAGGGGATTCCGGCAAGCGCGTATTCAGCGAGTTTGTCAGCGGTGTCGACACGTTCGGTGCCTGGCGAGATGATCTCCACAACCAGTTTGACCTTCGATGCGGGCAGCGGTCGCAGCTCCGATGGAGCACAATCGAACAGGGCCACGTCGGGCCGCCGGATGGTCGCTCTCGGCAACTCCCACAGCAGCACATCGAAATCGGTGTCGATGTCCAGGCATCCGTCGTTGTAGCGACCCATATGGAGTTCGGCCGCTGTTTCGATCAAGTCGGCGATCCGCCGGGCCGCCTTCTGGTGCTGCCGCGAGGGAGACTCGGCGCGCACAGCCTCACCGTTCACCACCTCGACCAACCGACAGAACTCTTCCGGCAGCTTTTTCCAGATGTCGACCGTGATCGGCGCAGGCTGAAGGTTCTCCTCCCGCGCCCAATCGAGCACTTCGGACATGATGCGCTCCTCGCCCAGCCGACAACGACGCCCCGATCCTATAACGGGCTGGTGACCGAGTTGGGGACATGCGGCGCGGGAGGGGTGGGGCTGGGAGGATGGAGGGGTGAAGCGGGAAGTTTCCGCGCGGCTCGATGTTCGGGTTCATGCTGCAACCGTTCTCGAATTTCAGATCGCCGTTACCCGGCAGGCGGGGCTCGAGGTGATCGAGCGAATGGATTTCTGGCTGGACGGGTGGCGGGTGCAGGCGCGGGAGGTGACGGGGCCGCATCACACTCGGATTCACGTATTGGATTGCGGGGCCGGAACTTTGCGGGTGGAGTACAGCGCCACCGTGCTCGGGGTGGCGCAGGCGGAGGGGGCTTCGGAGTATGACCGGGTCGTTTATTTGCGGCCCAGCCGGTATGCCGAGTCGGATAGGTTGCTCGCGTTCGCGGGGGCCGAGTTCGGGTGCGATATAAGCGATCCGGAGCTTCCTGGGCGGATCGCGGCGTGGGTGGGGCGGCGGATTCGGTATTTGCCGGGGAGTAGTGCGCCGATCGATGGGGCGGTGGAGACGTTGTTGTCGGGGGCGGGGGTGTGCCGGGATTACTCGCATTTGACTGTGGCGCTGATGCGGGCGGTGGGGCTGCCCGCGCGGATGACCGCTGTGTATGCACCCGGTTGTGTCCCAATGGATTTCCATTCCATTGTCGAGGTGTACACCGGGGATGCCTGGCGGGCGTTCGACCCGGCTCGGCTGGCTCCGCGGTCCAGTGTGGTGCGGATCGCCACGGGGCGGGATGCGTCGGATATCGCGTTCCTGGTCAATCATGGGGGTGATATCACCATGAACGGGCTCTGGGTGAATGCCTTCGTCGAGGGGCCGCTGCCATCGGATGACATCACGCAGGCGATCACCATCGGTTGAGTGGTTCGGCGTGCCGCAGGGCGGGGATGCGGGTGCGAGTGTTGGATGTGCGCATGATCATTCGCTGGGTGTTCGCCGTATTGGCGGCCGTGATCGCTGCGGTGATGATGGCGTGCACGGTGGTGATTGTGCGATTCGACCTACCTGCGTGGTTTGTCCGATTCTCTTATGTGGTCAGCAATTACGGGCTGTATCTGATCCCGCTTGGGCTCGTCGGCATCGGATTGACCGGGCTGGCGCGGATGCGGGCGGGGCAGGCGCTGCGGTGGACGGCGGCCGGGATCGCATTGCTGTGCGTGGCGGGGATGGTGGTGGCGTGCGTGCCCGTGGTGGCGTCGTGGCGGGAGGCGCACCGCAATGGGGCGAGCCTGTCTATCGTCGATTACTTCACCGGCCGCTCGAATACCGGCAGCCCGGTCGAGCGACTCAGCACCGCCTACAACACGATTGATGGCACGGATCTGCTGCTGGACGTCAAACTCCCGTCCGGAACACCGGCGCGGCCCCGCCCGGCGGTGGTGTGGGTGCACGGCGGCGGCTGGGCGGAAGGCAATCGCGGCGAAGCGCCGAAATGGCATGAGTGGTTGAACGACAAGGGATATGCCGTGTTCGCCATCGAATACCGCATGACTCCGCCGCCGCGCTGGGATCAGGCTCCCGCCGATGTGAAGTGCGCCGTCGGCTGGGTGAAGCAGCATGCGCAGCAGTACTCGATCGATCCGGATCGCGTGATGCTCGCGGGCGGTTCCGCGGGCGGCAACCTGGCCCTCATGGGCGCGTACTCCGATGAGCGAATCTCCCCGAGCTGTGCGGTCACCGATACCTCCGTGCGCGCCGTGGCCGCGTTCTACCCTGCCACCGACCTCGCCGCCGCATGGCGAGATCCATTACTGCTCACCGGCATCCGCGATGACGTCCAGAACTACATCGGCGGTACCCCCGACCAATACCCCGACCGCTACGCCGCGGCCTCACCGATCACCTACGTCCGCCCCGGTCTCCCACCCACCCTCCTCATGCACGGCACCCGCGACCACGTGGTGCCCGAGGCCCAATCCATCACCCTCGCAGAGAAACTCGCCGCGACCGCCATCGACCACGACCTGCTACTGATCCCTTACGGCGAACACGTCTACGACTTCACGTGGGGCGACTGGGGCACCCAGATCTCCCGACACGTATTCGCCGAATTCCTGACCCGTCACTTCCCCGCGAGCTGAGCATGGTCCCGGGGCAGGAGCACGAATCCGGCGACCATCCCGAGAAGCAGTGGGAGACCGTGGTTGTCGCGGACGACGGTATCGACCACGGCCAAGACGGGGACCGCCAGAAGGGCGAGCCTGGGTGGACGGAATGCGGGCAGACGGTCAGGCCACACGAGGGCGACGACGGTGAGCGCGCCGATGAGCCCGGCCACGCACATCGAATTGCCCGCTCCGGTCGACCGCAGCCACAGGTAGCTCATGGTCTGACCGAACAGACCGCAGCCGAAATACAGTAGGAGCCAACGGGTTCGGCCGAATGCTCGCTCGGCGACAATGCCGAAGAACGCCAGAATCAGCAGGTTGAAGATCAGCCCGCGAGTCCAGCCGTCCTGAAAGAACATTGCCGAACCCAGTCGCCACCACTGCCCGTCATCGATCTTCGCCGGGTCACGACGGAACTCGTCGAGCAGTGCGGAGTCCACGAGCTGCGCGATGCCGGTCGCGGCGGTAACCGCGAAAACCGTGGCGGTGACCCAGGGTCGCGGTCGGCGAACGATCCGTTCGAGCAGCCCGGCGGCACCTGCGGGCGGGACGGGTGAAGTGGTGGTCACCCGCCCAGGCTATCCAGCGCGGAGCAGGCGTGACTCATGCGCTGATTGTCGGTGGCCGGGTGGATGCTGCAATGGTGGGATGACTTCGGTTCCGCATTCGCCTCAGCTGCCGACGACGACCCGGCTGCGCACGCTGTTGTTCGCGCTGCCGCCGATCGGGCATCGGTGGGGGCCGGGGGTGCGGTCGGCGGCGGCGTTGGGGATACCCGCGACACTCTTGGTGGCGACCGGGCATGCGCCGTGGGCGCTGTTGACGGCGTTCGGCGCGTTCGCGGTGATGTACGCCGACGGGCGGCCCGCGCGGACGCGACTGCGGTCGGCGGGCGCGGCCGGGCTGGGGCTGCTGCTGTGCACGAGCCTCGGCGCATTGCTCGGGCGGGCCGTTGCCGGGCACGCGGCCGCACCGGCGGTCACGGTGGGGGCGCTGACAGCGGTCGCCGTGGTGGCCGTCTATGTGGTGAATGCCTTGCGGCCGGGACCGCCGGGCGCGTTGTTCTTCGTGCTGACCTGCGCGGGGGCCATGGTCGCCGCCGAGGGCGGGGTGGCCGCCGCGACGATCGTCGGAAGCGCGGCGATCGGCCTGGCCGGGGCGCTGGTCGTGACGCTGGCCAGCGTGGGGATCGATCGGCGGTGGGGTGACTGGACGCGACCGCCCGCTCAGCCGAGTGCGGCGTATCGGCTGCGGCGCTCCTGGTCACCGAATACCCATGCCGTCACGACGGCCGCGCGGGTCGGCGTCGCCTGTGCGGTCGCGGGCGGGATCGCGGCGTCACTGCACTGGTTCCGGCCGCACTGGGCGGTGATCAGTGCACTGGTCGTGCTGTCGCAGGGACCGCATCTCACCGGCGGGCGGGTCCGCGCCCTTCAGCGGTTCGCGGGAACCACGGCTGGTCTGCTGCTGTTCGCGGGCATCTATCAGTTGTCGCCGTCCGGGTACGCGCTGATCGCGGTGGTGGCAGCCTTGATGTTCGCGATCGAACTGTTCATTGCCGCGAATTACGCTCTGGCCGTGCTCTTCATGACGCCGGTGGCACTGTTGACCGGCGGTGCGGGCGCGGTTGGCGGATCGGCGGGGTCGATGATCCGGGATCGGTTCGCGGAGACGCTGATCGGTGTGATCGTTGCGGTGATCTGCCTGAGTATGGTTGCACCGCACGCACACCGGCGAGGGTTCTACCGGACGCAACGCCGTATGCGGGCGACCGCTCGGGAATTGCTGAATGCGCTTCAGGAACCGATGGACGAGCACGGGCGGCGTCTGTGCCGTGATCTGAGATTCGAGTTGATCAGCTGCGAGAACGTCGGAATCGACTGCGCCAATAATGATTCCCGCTGGATCCGCCCGCGCTGGCAGGAGCACGCGGCGCTGATGCACGAGGGGCACGGGCTGCTCGAGGCCGCCGAAGCCACGCCGGTGGGCGAATATCTGCCCGAACCGGAGCGCTGGGCGGGCGTCTTCGATGAGGACGAGGCGGAGGCGGACCCGAAACCCGTGGCCTGATACCGGAATTCTTCCGGGGTCCGGCGAATCGACCATTCACTGACGGAGTGTCCAGTTAGCATACGGCACGTCAGCTACGTATAGGTCAGCTAGGACTCGCCATGAGCTATGAACTCGTCATTACCCAGGGGACCATTGTGGACGGGACGGGCGGGGAACCGTTCCGGGCCGATATCGGCGTCAGCGGGGGCCGGATCAGCGTCATTGCCGGACCGGGCGAGCTCGCGGGGGCCGAGGCCGAGAACGTCATCGACGCGACCGGCTTGATCGTCACACCCGGATTCGTGGATATCCACACGCATTACGACGGGCAGATCACCTGGGATCCCATGCTCACCCCGAGCTGCTGGCACGGGGTCACCACCGTCGTCATGGGCAATTGCGGGGTTGGGTTCGCGCCGGTCACCGAGGCCAAGCGGGAGTGGCTGATCGGGCTCATGGAGGGTGTGGAAGACATTCCGGGAGCGGCGCTTTCGGCCGGAATCCAGTGGGCGTGGCAGTCGTTTCCGCAGTACCTGGACGCCATCGACAAGCTACCCCTGGCCATCGACGTAGGCACACAGGTGCCGCACGGCGCGGTGCGGGCCTATGTGATGGGCGAGCGCGGGGCGAAGAACGAGGCCGCCTCGGGCGAGGACATCGACATGATGGCCAAGCTGGTGCGCGAGGGCATAGAGGCTGGGGCGCTGGGGTTCTCGACCTCACGGACCATCGTGCACCGGGCCATCGACGGGGAACCCGTGCCGGGCACCTTCGCCGCCGAGGACGAGTTGTTCGGCATCGGCAAGGCCCTGGCGGCGGCCGGGACCGGGGTGTTCGAGTTGGCTCCGGCCGGAATCATGGGCGAGGATCTGGCCGCACCCGATCGCGAATTGGATTGGATGGTGCGGCTGGCCGAACTCACCGGGCGGACCGTGAGTTTCGGCCTGCTGCAACATGATGGCGCACCAGATGACTGGAAGCGGCTGCTGGATGCGGCCGGAAAGGTCTTCGAATCGGGAGTTCCACTGCGGCCGCAGGTTTCGTCCCGGCCACTGGGCCTGCTGATCGGCTTGCAGACATTCAATCCGTTCTCGTTCCGGCCCGCGTACACGGCGGCCGCCGAGCAGGCGGGCGGAGATCTGGGCGCGCTGGTCACCCTGCTGCGAGATCCGCAGCTGCGCAACACGATTCTCACCGAGGCGGACGCACCGGACAATCCGATGGCGTTCATCAGCCTCGGCCTGGATCGCACCTTCAATCTCGGGGATCCGCCGCAGTACGAGCCCGATCCGGTGAGCAGCCTGGCGCACGAGGCCGAGCGCGCGGGCCGCGAACCCTTCGACTACCTCTACGATCTGCTGCTGTCGCGGGAGGGACGCGCGCTGTTCTTCCGTCCGCTGCTCAATTACTCCGGCTTCACCCACGACCCGATCCGGGAGATGCTGCTACATCCGGCGACCGCGGTCGGTCTCGGTGATGGCGGCGCGCATGTGGGCGCGATCTGCGATGCCTCCAACACCACCTTCCTGCTCACCCATTGGGCGCGCGATCGTGCACGCGGCGAACGCATTCCACTGCCGACGGCCATTCGCAAGATGACCAAGGACACCGCCGATATGTACGGGCTCACCGACCGCGGCGTGATCGCGGTCGGCAAGAAGGCCGATCTGAATGTGATCGACTTCGAGAACCTGCAATTGCGCCCGCCCGCCATGGCCTACGACCTGCCCGGCGGCGCGCGGCGGCTACTGCAACGCGCCGACGGTTATCGGGCGACCATCGTGGCCGGTCAGGTGGTGCTACGCGATGGCGAGGACACCGGCGCCCGGCCGGGCGCGCTGGTGCGCGGAGCCCGCTGACCGGCGAACCGGCCCGGGGAACTCACAGCTCGGCCGCAGCCCCCGTCGGGGTTGCGGCCGAGCTGTTTCGCGCCGTATATTCCACGTGGAATATTTGGTACGGAGGATGTCGGCGAGGGCGCGTAGCGTCGGAACTCGCCGGGCGGAACGGAGGCGGCAGTGACCAGGAAGCAGGCGGTACCAGCGCTCACGCCCTTGGCGGTGGCGGTGCTCGCACTGCTCGAGGAAAACCCCATGCACCCGTACGAGATGTATCAGCTGCTCATGAATCGGCATGAGGACGAGCTGCTGAAGATCAAGCCGGGGTCGCTGTACCACACGGTGGCACGCCTCGCGGAGCAGGAACTGGTGGTCGCCGAAGGCACCGATCGGGCCGGTAACCGGCCGGAACGGACCACCTACCGGATCAAAAGCGCTGGTCGCGAGGCATTGCGTGGTCGCATCTCGGAAATCCTGCGCAAGCCCGTGAAGGAGTACCCGATCTTCCCGGTGGCCATGGCCGAGGCGCACAATCTGCCTGTGGACGAGGTGATCACTCTTCTCGGTGAACGCATCACCTGGCTCGACGCACAGCTCACCGAGTACGACGCATTACGCGAATGGGCCGAGAAGCGGCAGGTGCCGCGACGGTTCTGGATGGTCATCGACTATGTCGCCGCGCAGACCGCCACCGAGGCGAAATGGCTGCGCACGGTCATCGACGAGCTGACCAGCGGCGAACTGGAGTGGGAGACCTACGACTCCTGCACCGGCGAGCGCACCAGCCATCACGCCAAGACCCTGGGCCACGACTGGGGCGCGGGTCTCACCGAGGAAGACCTCGCCGCGGTGCGCCGGGGCGGTCCGAATCCTTCCATAAACCTCAGTTAGGAACTCGAATCCATGTCCACTCAACGCAATCCGTGGCTGGCGCTATACGCGCTGGTGGTCGGGTTCTTCATGATCCTGCTGGACATGACCATCGTCGCGGTGGCCAATCCGGCGATCATGCAGGACCTGAATGCCGATATCACCAAGGTCATCTGGGTCACCAGCGCCTATCTGCTCGCCTACGCGGTGCCGCTGCTCGTCACCGGGCGGCTCGGAGATCGCTTCGGCCCCAAGAACATCTATCTGATCGGCCTGGCGGTCTTCACCCTCGCCTCGCTGTGGTGCGCGAAGTCCACGAGCGTCGACATGCTGATCGCGGCCCGCGCCGTGCAGGGCCTGGGCGCGGCGCTCATGACGCCGCAGACCATGGCCGTCATCACCCGCACCTTCCCGCCGGACAAGCGCGGCGCGGCCATGGGCCTGTGGGGCGGCGTCGCCGGTCTCGCGACCCTGATCGGCCCGATCCTGGGCGGCGTGCTGGTCGACTGGCAGGGCTGGCAGTGGATCTTCTACGTGAACGTGCCGATCGGCATTGTCGCGTTCGCGCTGGCGGTGTGGCTGGTGCCCGCGCTCGAAACCCATGAGCACAAGTTCGATTTCGTGGGCGTGGCGCTCAGCGCGATCGGCCTGTTCCTGCTGGTGTTCGGCATCCAGGAGGGCAATACCCACCACTGGAACGCCTGGATCTGGACGATGATCATCACGGGCGTCGTGGTGATGGGGCTGTTCGTGGTCAACCAGTCGCGTAATACCGGTGAGCCGCTGGTGCCGTTGAGCCTGTTCAAGGATCGCAATTTCGCGCTCTCGAACCTGGCCATCGCCGCCATGGGCGCGGCGGTGACCGCCACCTTCGTGCCGTTCTACTTCTACCTGCAGCAGGTCCGCGACATGTCGCCGACCCGCTCGGCCCTGGTGCTCGCGCCGATGGCCATCCTGACCGGTGTGTTCGCGCCGGTCATCGGCAAGGTGTCGGACAAGGTGACGCCGCGCGTCATCCCGACCATCGGTTTCGCGGGCTTCGCGGCGACCATCTTCGGGTTCGCCGTGCTGATGAAGCCGGATTCCTCGATCCCGGTCTACCTGGTTCTCGGTGGCATCGCCGGTATCTCCAATGCCTGCATCTGGGCACCCCTGGCGAGCATTGCCACCCATAACCTCCCGGTGCAGCTGGCGGGTGCGGGCGCGGGCATCTACAACACCACTCGCCAGGTGGGTTCGGTGCTCGGTTCGGCCGGTGTGAGCGCACTGCTGGCGGCCCGCATCTCGGCGCAGAACCTGGGCAGCGGACCGATCGGTGAGGGCATGGGCGGCGGCGGTCTGTCGCATCTGCCGCCGGAGGTCAAGGGCCCGATCCTGGAGAAGATGAGCACGGCGCTGAGCCAGTCCATGTATCTCCCGGCGGGGATCCTGCTGATCGGCGTGGTGGCGTCCGCGCTGTTCATCGGGCACACCGCCTCCGCCGGAGGCAAGACTGCGACCCCACCCAAGGTGGATGTCGCGGGCTGAATCGGCCTGCACGGTCAGTGAATTCGATGCCCGCCCGGATCAACTCCGGGCGGGCATCGTCGTTCACTCAGAAGAGGTCCGCTCAGAAGACGAGGGCGAAGAGCCGGGTCCAGTCGATGCGGATCTCGATCGGCATATCCAGCATGGTTTCACCGATGGTGGGCGTGATCCGCCGATGCGGCCGGTAGTGGCCGAGGACGAGGACGTGAGTTTGGATGGCGCTCACACGATCTCGGTCCATATAGACGAGCCAGTACCAGGGGATGCCCGCGAGAGCGTATTCCGCTTGTTTGTCGGTGGTGTCGACCCGTTCGGTGATCGGTGAGACCACCTCGATGGCGATCTTCACCCGCGACGCCGCGAGCGGGCCGACATCATTGGGCGCACAGGTGAACAGCGCGACATCGGGGCGGCGGACCGTGACTCGCGGGGTCTCCCAGAGCAGGACGTCCTGGTCGATCCCGACGTATAGCCAGCCGTCGTTGTAGCGGGCCATATGGGTTTCGGCCGCGTTCTCGACCATGGAGGCGATGCGGCGGGCGGCGTTGCGGTGCGGTTGAGGTGGGGCCTCGGCGCGCACGACATCGCCGTTCACCACTTCGACCAGGCGGCAGAAGTCGCGGGGGAGCTTCTTCCAGATATCGAGGGTGATCGGTTCGGGTTGCAGGTTTTCCGCCCGCGCCCATTCCAATACTCCGGTCATGCGCGCTCCCTATGATTGGGCGACGACGGCCGCCGCCGATCGTAAACCGCGCGCCCAGAGAAAAAGGCCGTTCGGCATTTTCGCCACTCCGGGAAACGCGCGACGGCGAGCGATCAGCCGACGTGCACCGTGCGCGCGGGGTATCCGGTCGCGCCATCGGGAATCTCGCCCTGCCGGACGTCGGTCTGGGTCTCCCCCGCACCGTCGGTGGCCCGCGCCCAGAGGGTGTGCGGGCCGGAAGTCGCGGTGTCCCAATCGAAAACCCACTGCCGCCAGGTGTCCACCGATGGTTCGGCGGCGAGGCGGGCGGGTTTCCAGTCGCCATTGTCGATGTGCACCTCGACGCCGCGGATACCGCGATGCTGGGCCCACGCAACCCCGGCGATGGTGACCTTTCCGGCGGTGAGCGTGCCGCCGCGCGGCGTGTCGATGCGGCAGCCGGTCTTGATCGGGCCGTATGCCGACCAGCCGCGCTTGGTCCAATACGCTTCGGCGCGATCGAATCTCGTAACCTCGATCTCGGTCACCCACTTGGTGGCGGAGACGTAGCCGTACAGTCCGGGCACCACCAGCCGCACCGGATAGCCGTGCGCGGTCGGCAGCGGTTCACCGTTCATGCCCACCGCCAGCAGGGCGTCGCGGCCGTCGGTGAGGGTCGCGAGGGGGCTGCCCGCGGTGAAGCCGTCGATGCTGCGGGAGAGCACCATATCGGCGTCGGCGTGCGGACCCGCCTCGGCGAGCAGCTCATCGAGCCGATAGCCCAGCCAGCGGGCGTTGCCGATCAGCTCGCCGCCCACCGGATTCGACACACAGGTCAGGGTGACGAGGCGTTCGACCGGCGTGCGATTCGCCAAATCGGCGTAGTTCAAGTGGATTTCGTTGTCCACCATGCCGTGAATGCGCAGCGACCAGTCCTCCTTGCTGACCTGCGGGACGGTCAGCGCGGTGTCGATCCGGTAGAAGCTGGAATTCGACGTGACATAGGAACTGAGCCCGGAGATCTGCAAGTCCGCACCCGGTTCGACCACCGTGGCGGGTCCGGACGGCGAGGGCAGCTGCACCTCCGCGCGCTCCCCCGACACATCTCGGGAGCGCAACCCGAACCAGCGGCCCACCAGGCCCGCACCCGCGGCCACCGCGCCCGTGACGGCAATCGCCCGGACCACCTGCCGTCGCTCGAAGGTCAGATCCTGCGATGTATTCGGCTGCGCCGCAGGGGTTTCCGGCTCGGTTGGCGCGGCGGCCAGTTCGTCGAAGTTCGCAATGCGTTGAATCAGGCTGCGCAGCACCAGGATTCCCGCGACCGCGCCGATGATGGACGGGAAGGCCCAGGTCCATGCCGCGTGCGGCCGGGTCAGGGCGGCGAGGGTGGCGATCAGGCCGAAAGCGGCGAACAGCGCCGAGCCGAGCGGGCGCTGCACACGTTCGATGAGTCCGGCCAGCGCGGCCAGCAGTACGGCCGCGACCCCCATGGAAAGGAAAAGCAGCAGTTTGTCATTGGTGCCGACGGTATTGATCACCGATTCGCGCACACTGTCCGGCGTATGGTCCACCACCCACGCGCCGACCGCCTGCAAGGGCGTGCTGTCCGGACTGACCAGCACCCCCACCACTTCGGCGACGCCGAGAACGATCCCGGCAGCCGCGATTCCACTAGCTATCCGTACTCCTCGACCAGCCACGATCCGACCCTACTGCGCGAATCGGACCGTGTACCGGATCGAGAAATGACAGAACGGTGACGAGCTAGCGAGGCAGCGAATACCCGATCATCCACGGCACCCCGAACTTATCGGTGACCATGGCGAATGCCTCGGCCCACTCGGTCTTGCCCACCGGCATGGACACCTTGCCACCGGCCGCGAGTTGCTCGAAGATCCGCTCGACCTCGGCAGTGCTGTCCAGATCCAGGCTCACAGTGAACGGCGGATTATCAGTGCGATCGGCAGCCCGATCCGGTGGGCAGTCGGACGCCATGAGGATGCTGTCCCCCAGCGGCAGCGCGGCATGGGCGATCAGCTTCGACACCCCCTCGGGCAGATCCCCGCCATCCCCCATCTCCCCGAACCGGACGAGCATCAGCTCACCGCCAAGCACGGATTGATAAAAGACGAACGCCTCCTCAGCATTGCCATTGAACAGCAGATACGGATTCACATTGGCCATGGGTTTGCCTCCTCGATCGATTGGACCTACGGGCGCAACAAGCCACCCACAGATTAGGACGACCCCCGCCCCGGAAAATCATCGGCGCACACAAAAAGGCGCTGCCGGTGGAAAATCCACCGGCAGCGCCATTCAGCGGGTTTACTCCGATCAGGAGTAGATGGCTGCCACGTCGGCCTCGTACTTCTTCATGACCACATTGCGCTTGAGCGACATCTTCGGGGTCAGCTCGCCGCCGTCTTGGGACCATTCGACCGGGAGGATGCGGATCTTCTTGATCGCCTCGGCGTGGGAGACCAGCTTATTGGTGGCCGCGACCGCGTCATTGATCTCGGCGACCAGGGCCGGGTTCTCGATGAGGTGCTCGATCGGGGTGTCGGCGGGGATATTGTGGCGGGTCTTCCAACCCGGCAGCGCTTCCGCGTCGAGGGTGACCAGGGCGGCGATGAAGGGTTCGCCGTCGCCGACCACCATGGTCTGGCCGATCAGGGCGTTCTGGTTGAGCGAATCCTCGAGCTGGGTCGGGGAGACGTTCTTGCCGCCGGCGGTGACGATGATTTCCTTCTTGCGGCCGGTGATCGAGATGAAGCCGTTCTCGTCGAGCGCGCCCAGGTCACCGGTCTTGAACCAGCCGTCCTCGGCGAAGGCGTCGGCGGAGGCGTCCGGGTTGTTCCAGTAGCCGGAGAACACCACGGGACCGCGGATCAGCAGCTCGCCGTCGTCTGCGACCTTCGCGCCGTGGCCCGGCAGCGGCTGGCCGACGGTGCCGACCTTGATGTGCTTGGGGGTGTTGACGCTGACGGCCGCGGTGGACTCGGTCAGGCCGTAGCCCTCGTAGATGGTGACGCCCGCGCCGCGGAAGTAGTGGCCCAGGCGCGCGCCGAGAGGGCCGCCGCCGGAGACCGCGGAGGCGCACTGGCCGCCCATGGCCTCACGCAGCTTGCTGAACACCAGCTTGTCGAACACGGTGTGCTGCAACTTGAGCAGCAGTCCCGGGCCGCCGTTCTGCATGGCCTGGCTGTACTGGATGGCGATATCGGTGGCGTAGTCGAAGATCTTGCCCTTGCCGCCGTCGTGCGCCTTCTGCTTCGCGCCATTGAAGACCTTCTCGAACACGCGCGGCACGGCGAGAATGAAATCCGGCTTGTACTTACCGAATTGATCCACCAGCGTGGACCAGTCGGCCGAATGCGCGGTGGTGACACCGGCATCGAACGCGGCCAGTGCGACGGCCCGCGCGAAAATGTGGGCCAGCGGCAGGAACAGCAGGGACTTGCGTCCGGGCTGCAGGAATTCGCTCATGGCGGAGCGGTCCGCGGCCGACTCGGCATACAGGTTGGAGTGCGAGAGCATGACGCCCTTGGGGCGGCCGGTGGTGCCCGAGGTGTAGATGAGCGTGGCCGGGGCGGAGGACTTCACCTGGGCGCGGCGGTCGTGGACCACACTGTCGTCGAGGTCGGAGCCGCGCGCGGTGAGCTCGGCGACGGCGTCCTTGTCGATCTGGAGCACCTCGCCCAGATCATCCAGTCCGCCTTCGATTTCCGCGATGGTGGCGCGGTGCTTGTCGTTCTGGACGACGACCAGCTTGGTGGCGGAGTCGGCCAGGATCCAGCGGGCCTGCTCGGCGGAGGAGCTGTCGTAGATCGCCACGGTGCAGCCGCCGGCCGCCCAGATGGCGAAGTCCAGCACGACCCACTCGTAGGAGGTGGCGGCCATGATGCCGACCCGGTCGCCCAGTTCGATGCCCGCGGCCACGAGTCCCTTGGCCACACCGGTCACGGTCGCGGCGAACTCGGTTGCCGTGACGTCGTTCCAGCCGCCCTTGCCATCCGGGGTATTGAAGACGACCAGGTCAGGGGTCTTCTCAGCATGCCTGAACGCGCCGTCCGACATGTTGGCGTACTCGGGGATGGTGTAGGTAGCCGGGACTTCGAACTCTCGCATCGCTGCCCTTCCACAGTGGATTTACTCGCCAGTAATTTACGCCACGTCTATTGGTAACGCCCGGCGGCCGCCCGAACCGGTTCCCGAGGAGCCCGGCGGACGGCCGACACACGCGGTTCGTCCCTATCCTGTGGACCGGGTTTGCGCAGGTCGCAAGGCTTGCCGCAGGAACTCGCCGAGCTCGCGGGTGATGGCCGCGGCGGGTTCGATGAGGGACGCCTGCAACTGCGAAACGTGCCAGAGGCCCTCGGTCTCGGTGAAGCGGGTGTCGACGCCCGCCGCGCGCAGCTTCGCGACGAGGCGCGTGCACTGGTCGTGCAGCATTTCGTCGACGTCGGCCTGCACGTAGGTGGGTGGCAGACCGTGCAGGTCATCGAGCAAAGGTGCGTAACCGGAGTCGTTTCCGTCGCCGCCTCCCAGATACGCGGCGGCGCACTGCCGCGACCACGGGCGGTTGATCACCAGATCGCGGGAGCGGGACGGAACCTCATTGGGGTCACCCCACGGCGCGATCAGGCCCAGCGCGGCCGGAACGAAGGCATGCCGGTCCCGCAGACGCTCGGCCAGGGCGAGCGAGAGCCCGCCACCGGCCGAATCACCCGACACCGCAATGCGTTCCGGCTCGAAGCCGGAGGCGACCAGTTCCAGGAACGCCGCCTCGGCATCATCCAGGGCCGCCGGATACGGATGTTCCGGAGCCAGCCGGTAGTCCAGAACTTGTACGGCACAGCCGGTTTCGCGCGCCAGAAAGGCCGCCAGCGCGCGATGGGTGGCGGGCGAGCCGACCGTGTAGCCGCCGCCGTGCAGGTACAGCACGGTGGCGGCATCGGAAACCGGTCCGAGCGTGACCCGTTCGGCCGGGCGACCGCCCAGCCGAATCCGGTCCACATGGGTGCCGCGCGGCGAACGCTGCGCCACCGACCCCCAATTCATGAGCGCGCGTTGCACTGTGAAGGGCAACCGGTGATTCATCAACAACCGGAACACCGGATTCAATGCGATGCGGGCGACGGGCAGGGGCAGAGTCACCTCGGGCATGACCAAAATCCTTACGGCAGAACGCGCTTCTGCACCACGGCGGCGATGCGCTGATAGTAGGAGGCGGTGGTCCGCACGAACAGGTCGAGAGCCTTTGCCTCCCAGCCGATCAGCACGCGACCGTGGCCCTTGCGCACCCCCTCGGTAATGGTCTGCGCGGCCATCTCGGGAGTGTGCATCGCCAGCTTGCTGTCGAACAGCGCCGCCAGGTTCTTCTGGTCCAGGCCCTCGGAGACGGTGGAGTTGCGGGCCACCGCGGTCTTGATGCCGCCCGGGTGCACACACGTCACCTTGACCGGATCACCGCTCATGATCATCTCCTGGCGCAGCGCCTCGGTGAAGCCGCGCACCGCGAACTTGGCCGCGTTGTAGGCACTCTGGCCGGGGACCGCGATCAGGCCGAACAGGCTGGAGATATTGACCACGTGGCCGGAGCCGGATTCGATCAGGAACGGCAGAAAAGCCTTGGTGCCGTTGACGACTCCCCAGAAATCGACATCCATAATGCGTTCGAAGTCTTTGAACTGGGTGCTGACCACGTCACCGTGGTGCGCGATACCGGCATTGTTGTAGATCTGGTTGACCTTGCCGAAATGCTTGTTCACCTCATCGGCGTAGAGCAGTACGGATTCCCGCTCGGCCACGTTCAGGCGATCGGATTTGATTGCGGCACCGAACTTTTCGCAGCGCCGCACGGTTTCGGCGAGGCCTTCGGTATCGATATCGGAGAGCGCGAGTTTCGCGCCACGGCGGGCCAGGTTCTCCGCCAGGGCGCGGCCGATGCCGGAGCCCGCACCGGTGATCACACAGACCTTGTCCTTGAAGTAAGCATCGTTGCTCACGGAAATACCACTTTCTTCAGAAATGTACACAGCCGGTTCTGTAGGGCCTTAAACGGCTGCGGCGGTGGGCTGAGCGGAGGTCGTCTCGTAGGCCGACACATCGAATGTCTCGAGCAGACTACGGAAACGGAAGGTGAAATCGGGCCAGAGTGTGGTGTTGTTGCCGTGCTTGTCGAGGTACCAGGAGGCGCAACCGCCGGTGCTCCAGACCGCACCCTCCAGCTTGCGCTGCAATTCGGTATTGAATTCGTCCTGCACATCCTTGCGGACCTCGACGGTGCGCAGGCCCAGCCGATCGTAGGTGGCCACGGCGTCGGCGATGTAGTTGATCTGCGATTCGATCATGTACACCATCGAGGTGTGGCCGAGGCCGACATTCGGGCCCAGCATGAAGAACATGTTCGGGTAATTGTGGATGGCCGAGCCCTTGTAACCCTGCTGGCCGATCGCCTCGAAAACCTCTGCGAGAGTGCGTCCATCGCGTCCCGCGATGCCGTCGTAGGCGGGTGAATCGGTAACGTGGAAGCCGGTGGCGACAATGATCGCGTCCACCTCGCGCTCGACACCGTCCTTGGTGACAACGGAATTCGCGCGAATTTCCTTGATGCCGTCGGTGACGACATCGACATTGTCGCGGGACAGGGCCGGGTAGTAGTCGTTCGAGATCAGCATGCGCTTGCAGCCGATCCGGAAATTCGGGGTGACCTTCTTGCGCAGTTCCGGATCGCGCACCTCGGCCCTGAGCTTGGCGCGGGCCACGGTCTCCAGGATCTTCATGGCGGGCGGGAACTTGGCCAGGCCCACCACCTGGGTTTCGCGGAGCGCGTAGATGGTGGCCCGGGAGAGCGCCTGGAAGCCCGGAACATGTTTGAAGGCAAGCTTTTCCACGCCGAGGTACGGGCGGTCCACGCGCGGCAGCAGCCACGGCGCGGTGCGCTGGTAGACGTCCAGGCGCGCGACCTTGCCCGCGATGGACGGCACGATCTGAATGGACGACGCGCCGGTGCCGATGACGGCGACCCGCTTTCCGGTCAGGTCGGAGTCGTGGTTCCAGCGGGCGGAGTGGAAGATCTCGCCCTGGAAGTCGTTGATGCCCTTGATATCCGGCAGGTTCGGCTCACACAGCGCGCCGACGGCGGAGACCAGGATATCGGCGGTGAACGGGCCCTGGCTGGTCTGGATCTCCCACTGGGAGGTCTCGTCATTCCAGCGCGCGCCGGTCATATCGCAGTCGAAGAGGTGCTTATCGCGCACGCCGTACTTGTCGGCGACGCCCTGGATGTAGCGCTGGATCTCCGGCTGCTTGGAGAACGAGCGCGACCAGTCCGGGTTCAGCGCGAACGAGTAGGAGTACAGCTGGGACGGTACGTCGCAGGCCGCGCCCGGATAGGTATTGTCGCGCCAGGTGCCGCCGACATCCTTCCCGCGTTCCAGCACGAGGTAGTCATTGCGGCCCTGCTGGCTCAGGCGGATCGCGAGCCCCAGGCCCGAGAATCCACTGCCGACGATGATGACGCGCGAATGCCGGACGGGCCGGTCGCCGACAGCGTTGTCTGTAACCTTGCGACTCATATAATCGAGCCTAAGGGCTTATTGAGTCCGAGTCAACACTATTGACTCATGTTCAGTAGTTGTTGACCCACGTTCAGTAGGATTGGACCCGTGACCAAGGAACGCAACGTCAGCACGAAGGCTGCTCCGACCCCGGAGAGCCCGGCCAAACGTGTGCGCCTGAGCCCCGAGGAACGCCGCCAGCAGTTGATCACGCTGGGCGCCCGAATGCTCCGCGACCGCGCCCTCGAAGACGTCTCCATCAGCGAAATCGCCGAAACGGCGGGCATCTCCCGAGGCCTGCTCTTCCACTACTTCCCCACCAAGCAGGACTTCCATCTGGCGATCGTCCAATACGCGAATGCCGCCCTGCTGGAACACACCACCCCGGACCCCGCCCTGTCCATCCCCGACATGCTTCGCGACTCGCTCGAACGCTATGTCGACTACGTCTCCGAGAACCGCACCTCCTACCAGGCCCTCCTGCGCGGCCCCGCCAGCGCGAGCCCCGAACTCGCCACCATGGTCGATGCGCACCGCCAGGCCCAAGTGGACCGAATCCTCAGCGCCGCGCCCATTCTCATCGCGGACGCCGACCGCCCGCGCCTCACCCTGGCCGTCCGGGGCTGGATCGCCTTCGTCGAGGAAACCACCCTGACCTGGCTCCGCGAGGAACCCATCACCCGCGAGGATCTCGTCGAGATGCTCGTCGCGTCCCTGCCCGCCCTGGCCCTGAACCTGAACCCGGACCTCGCCGCGGCGCTGCTCCTCTGACCGAGGAGCACGGGGTGTCGGTCGGCCACTCGCCGGTCACGGCGGCGGTGATGAGCGCCGCCGCCAGGGGACTGTGGGTCACCGTCAAGGTGCGGTACAACTGCGCGGCAGTCATCGGCACGGACGGTATTCGGTGCGCCGTCATCGGCCCTCCCGATGGTCTTGTGCAACAAGGACCACGAGATTGCCACGGACGAGAATGCGCGTGCACCTGAAAAATCAGTACTTCAGTGATCTCTCAGGCAACCGACACCGAAAATTCAGGCCGACTCGCCGAACTCCCGCAAACCCTCGATATCGAGCACGACCACATGCCGATTGCGCAGGCACACCAGGTCCTTCTTCTGCATCCGGCTCATGGCCAGCCCGACCGCATCCACCCCCGCGCCGATCAGATCGCCCAGCTCCTCATAGGACAGCCGCACCGTGATCTCCCACGCCTCGATCTTGGCCCCGGTGCCGTTCTGCTCGAATGTGCCCAGCGCGCCATAGGATTCGACGAACTCCAGCAGTAGCCGCGCCAGGCGAATGTGCACCGGGCACCCGCCGAAATCCAGCCGCCGCTGATCCGACCAGGCCAGCCGATCGGCGATCGTGCGGCACAGGGTCTGCCACCCGGCCTCGTGCCGATCGAGGAACTCCAGGAACATCTTGCCCGGAATGCTGTGCACGATCGTCGCGGTGCACAGGGTGGTGGTGGCCGAGCGCGGCGCGGACGGCTCCAGTGCGCCGAGTTCACCGATCACGTCCCCGCTGACCCGAATCGCGAATAACTTCCCGTCTCCCGCAGTGATCTTCGCGCAGGCCGATACGGTCGTATCCTTCGACCGCAGCAGGTACACGCCGGTCCCCTGCGCCCCCTGCCTAGTCAGCACCTTCCCCGGCGGGTGATAGGTCTGCACCCCGAGCCGCAGCAGATCATGCCGCGACTGCGGACTCAGCCGCGCCATGAATGTGCGCTCCGGCCAAGGCCAGCCGTCCAAAGGGTTCGTGATCTTCAATTCCGTGCCCCCGAAAGCCTGCTTCGAGCTTCCCACGGTAAGTGACCCACCCGCCCCGGTGGCGGCTTCTCGCATCACGATCCGAGACAGTTGTGGCCACGCTCGCCACGGCTGCCGCCATGGGGGCGCGGGGCATGCCCATAAGACTGGGGGCGCAACGGTTTTCGTTCCGTACGCGAAGTACTTAGTACTACCGGATGGAAGAAGAAACGGGAACATCATGACTGCATTTCTCACCACCACACGTAAAGCGGCCTTCGCCATGGCCGCGATCGGGGCGGCGTTCTTCACCGTCACGGCAGGCGCGGGAGCCGCGAACGCGAGCGGGGTTTATGCCGAAATCAAGTTCGCCCCCTACACCGACCACGGCACCGTGGACGGCTACATCAACCGCGGCTACAGCGACACCTGGACGCTCGACGCCCGCGCGGGCCAGCAAATGACCACCGACCTCATCTCCCACATGACCTCCGCCTCCGGCACCGCCGTCTACACCCTCACCGCTCCCGACGGCTGGCAAATGGTCACCAACACCACCTGGAGCCAACTCTGGCTCCCCTCCACCGGCACCTACCGCCTGACCCTCACCTCCGCCGAGCATGACGCCTCGTACACCATGAACGTCAAGATCGACTGAGGCTCCGGGAACATTTGGGGGCGGGGCGGCGGTTGGCAGCGGGCATGACGCAGAAGATCCTCCGGCTCGGGGTTATCGGACTCGGTGCCATGGGTGCCGAAATGCTCGACGTCGCCGTCCGCGACCCCGGTATCGAGGTCGTGCTCGCCGCCGACCCGAATACGCGGGCGCTGGATGGCGTCCGTGCCGCCCACCCCGAAGTCGCGCTGACCGCCGATCCCGAAGAAGTACTGGCACGCGAGGACATCGACGCCGTCTACATCGCCTCGCCCCCGGCTACCCATGCCGGGTACACGATCACGGCGATGAAGGCCGGTAAGTCGGTCTTCTGCGAGAAACCGCTCGCAGTCGATTTGTCCGAGGCCGCCGAGATGGTCGCCGTGGCCGAGGCGACGGGGGCGGTGAACGCACTGAACTACACCTTCTCCGATCGCGCCGCCGCGGTCGAGGTGGCGCGCGCGGTTCGGGCCGGGGAGGCCGGAAGCATTCTCGGCGTGGAAATCCGGCTCCTGTTCCCGCAGTGGCCCCGGGCCTTCCAGCGTGATGCCGGATGGGTCGCCGGGCGGGAACAGGGCGGCTTCCTGCGTGAGGTCGGCTCGCACTACGCGTTTCTCACCGATCGGATAGTAGGCCCACTCGAACGCATCCACACCCTGGTCGAATACGGCGAACAGAGCGAAAGTTCCGCCACCGGGCTGTTTTCCGCAAACGGCGTCCCCGTCCACCTGAACGCCCACGTCGCCGCGGGCCCGGAAACCTACGAGTGGACCCTCTACGGATCCCGGCGCTCCTATCGAATCACCGATTGGGCCGACCTGTGGATCGGCGACAGCGAGGGCTGGCACCGATCCGAACTACCCCTTCCTCGCGGCGGCGAGGACACCCGTCTGGCCGAGTTCGCGGGCGCGGTCGGCGGAAAGCCTTCCACACTGGCGGATTTCGCTGCCGGACTGCGGGTTCAGCAAGTGATCGAGTCCTTCCACGACCCTGAATAAGCCCGACCGTCGCTCGGCTCATCGCTGCATCATCGAATGATCATCGTGGGCTCACCGGCGAATCATCGGCGACCGTTTCGGGCTACAACCCGTTCTAGGCTGATCTGGATTGCCGTGGCCGCACCGTGGTTCCACCGAAACTGATGGAATCACCATGGGGGACAAGCTCTCTCGTGCGGCCACGTTGTGTGGGCAACCTAAACGGATTGGGAGATCGAATGGAATTCCGCAGCACCACCGCGGCTGCCGTACTGGTTGCCGGTGCACTGACCGCCGGTCTGGGGACCGCGCATGCCGATCCCGCTGCCCCGGCCGATCCGGGAATCAAGTACTCGCTCAAGGTGATCGACCAGACCGTCGTCGCCTCGCTGCGCGGCGCGAAGTTCGCGCTGAGCGAGCAGGACGGTACGACGCCCGAGGCTCCCAAGACGACGGTGGCCACCATCAAGGACGACAGTGGCGCGACGATCGTGTCGATCCCGCTCGACTACCGGATCGGGGACGCGCAGATTCCGGTCAAGGCCATCGCGAAGAATGACGACACCGTCCTCGAGATCACCCCGACCAAGCCGGACGGCGTGCAGATCCCCAACCAGCCGGTCGTGCTCAAACCCATTGCCTCCCCCACCGAGGACCAGAAGGCATTGAGCGAGTTCAGCAGCAAGCTGTCCATCGCGAGCCAAGTCGGCGCATTGGTAGGCGGCATAGTCGGTTTCGTCGCTGGCTGCGTCGTCAGCATCGCCATCGGCTGCATCCCCGGCGGCGTCGCCGGAGTCCCCGCAGGCGGAATCATCGGCGGCCTGGTAGCAGGCGGCCCCACCTTGATCGCCGTAGGCATCGACCTACTGAACACCTTGCAGGCCGCGCCGGGCACCTCCAAGTGGGCCGACCCCCAGCCCCAACCCGCCCCCCAGAACTAACCCCGCCGAACGGCAACGCACTGCACCTGAAGCCCTCCGACCCCCGGAGGGCTTCAGCCGTCACAGGACGTGGTCGTCAAGCCCGGAGCACGCCGATGGAACCCGCTGAACGACGACGTGTTCGGATCGCTACCTACTCTCCATGCGGCGTCGCTCGGCCGTGGCCATGATCAGTGTGCGGGCAGCGTCGCCGGTGACGGCCAGCTCGGCGAGCATGTCGAATGTTCGCCCGTACTCCGCGATCTCGCGCGGCTGGGTGATCGTCAGCTCGGCCGTGATGGTTTCGACGGTGGCCGTACGGTCGTCGAACATCACGAAATTGGTTGTCTGCTGTGGAATGTCGGCCGTTGCCCGGAGGATTCCGAAAGCGATGCGCGGTAGTCCGATTACGACGAGCAAGCGGTCGAGTTGCCCGAGCATCACGTCGTCGCCGCCGACGGTGGTCAGTAGTGTCTGTTCGGCGATGAGAATGTGAAACCGGCGGTCGCGCCGGTACAGGAACTGCTGGCGTTCCATACGTTTCGCGACACCTGCATCGATGTCGTCTGGGATGCGGTGGCGGGCGATGGAACGCTCGAGGATCGCTCGCGCATACTCGGGTGTCTGCAATATGCCTGGGATCAGGACGTTCTGATAGATGCGTGTCAGCTTGGTCCGTTCGGCCAGCCGGACAAGCTCGTCTTGTCGTCGGCCTGTTCCGCTGCTGAGCAGGCGTCGCGTCTCCATGTACGCGGCGTCGATATTGTGGAGGGTGGCGAGCAGATCCTCGCTCTGCTCGTTTGCGCCCGAATATTCACAGTAAGCGCGTATGTCGGCGTCGGACGGGCGAAGTTTCCCGTATTCGAGTTTCGAGACCTTCGACTCGTGCCAGCCCGCCAAGTTCGCCAGACGGCGGCCGGTCAACCCCGCCCGCCGACGAATTTCCCTCAGACGCTGCCCGAGAGCCTCCTGTGCATCGCGACTACTTTGCGTCACTACCGAGCGCGCACGCTGTCAACGTAATCAACGAAGGGAATCGCGCTCTGCCACAGCCGATCCCGAGTCGACAGACAATGCGCGACGATCCCATCGTCGCTTGTCACGGCCATCCCATCGGGCTTGCCGCCCGAGTCGATCAGGTTGAACGCGACACGCGCGTCGTCGTAGAGCCACCAGTCGTCGGTGGGGACTTCGCCTGCGAGGTGCCTGGGCAGGTAGCGGATATCCTCACCCGCCTCGGCGTTGCTGTGCGTAATGGACAGCAACCAGCGGTGATAGTCCGAATGGGGGACGGTGATCACTCGCACGCGGCGCACTGTCACGCCGCGAGCGGTGGTGTCACGCATGAGCTGTATCCATGGGCGTGACGAGTAGTCGACAGTTGTCGGCTCGCCGTTCAGGAATCGGCGGAGTTCTTCCGATTCCGATGGGACGGCGTACGTATCGCGTACTTCGAGGTGGAACGCGTCGAACCGGCACTCGCGGAACAGCTCACCGGACTGTCCGTGGACTCGCAGCACCGTAGAACGTCCTCTCTAGCTTCGGAATCTCGATCACCGCCTCATCGACCGCCATCGTGAGCCGGCTCAGTGTCTCAGCGTCATCGATCGACTGGCCGGACACCGTGAAGGTTCCGCGGCCGGTATCGGTCAACGTGGCACCCATGAAGGTATCCGGATCGGCGAAACCTGGCAGAAGGTGTGGGATTTCGATGGTGTCCTGTCGATCGGTTTTCCAGCCCTGAACGAGGAAGCTGCCCCGATCGGTCTGGTACAGGGTCGGGCAGTCGTTGTCCCCCGAACCGCCCTTGCCGAGAAATTGAAGGCGCATGATGTGGCCCCTAATTTGCGGTGCTGCACGACGTTTCGCGTGCTACGTCAATCATCCTCCGCGAGCAAAGAAATCGTCGCAGATAGCGAATTCTTCCAAACTTTTGCAAACTCCTGGGTCTGAGGGTCGTCCGATTCGTACCGTCCATCTAGGCAGTCCGGATCATGCTCATGGTCCCGCTCCCGAGTCACCACCTACAGCAATCGCTAAGGAGCGACGATGGCTCTGACCGAATCAGAAGCGAAGGTATTGGGCGCTTTGTCTGCCCTGGATGTCGCGGGAGCGATGAGTGTTCGGCAGCTGTGTGGCAGAACGGGACTGAATGCGGCACCGATTCGGCGGGCGCTGCGCAGGCTCTCGAACGATGGTCTCGCGCTCGGCACCCAGTGGAGTCCGGCGAGCTGGCGGTGCACTGATCGCGGGCGATTGGCGGTCGGGAAGGCGACGTATCGCGAATGCGCGGGTGCTGGGTCATGACACGATATGTGATCGGTTTTCTGCGCCGAGATGTCTCCGGCGGATCCCGCGAGCAGGATGAGGCCCGGATACACGCTCTGGCAACGGAGCTCGGCTATTCGGTGGCCGTCATGGTGTTGGCGGATCCGGATCGGGACGCTGTTCTCAGTCGGCTGATGAATCTTCTGTGGGGCGAATATGTCGACACTCTGATTGCGCCCGGCCTCGAACACTTCGAGGCAGGCGAGATTCCGGCACTGGTGAAGTTCGCCGATGTCGTCTGCGCGAACACCCGCGAGCGGTTCACCGTGAACGAACCCCTGACCTCCGTGTAGGAGTCAGAGAGCGTGGTCGTCGAGCCAGGAGCGGGCTAGGTCTGCGGGGAGGGCGTGGTTGTCGCGGACGGCGCGGATCATGTCGGCGAGGGATGTGGTGTCGAGTTCGCCTGAGACGTAGTTGAGTTTGCGGAGTTGCTGGGCGGTGAGGGTGGATTTGCGGAGGAGGGCCAGGATGTTCGCTGCGCGGAAGGCGTAATCCGGGTCGGCCAGGGAGGTCAGGTCCGGGCCGCCTGCGGGGAGGAAGGAGGCGGGGCCGGACAGGACGCCCAGCTGGATTTCGCCTTCGGAGAGGGCTTTTCGGAGGTCCATGTCCGAGGGATACGGCTGGTAGTGGGTGATGGTGCAGCCGTAGACGGTGTGGAGGGGGTCCACGACGTCGCGTTGCGGGTCGAGGGGGGCGCGCATGGGGTCGAGGGCGGGGCCGGTGGCTATGCCGACGGTGAGTTCCTCGCAGCGGGGAGCGAGAGCCTTCAAGGAGGAGGGGAAATCCGCGGTGCGGGTGGTGGCGGCCACCACGGTGGGGCGCAGGTCGGTGCCGTCGGCGGCGGCGTCCGAGACGGTGAGGCCTTCGGGGAGGGCGCTATTGAGGGCCTTGAGGACATTGTCGGGCTTCTCGGCCTTCGAGGTGGAGTCGAGAGCGGTCAGTAGATCGCCGCTGACATCGCTCACCACCGCGACGGTGTTCGAGTCGAGGGCGGCCAGCTGGCCTTGCCGCTCGCCGAGATTGTTCTTGGTTGCCGTGCGGACACCGGTGCGGGCCAGGGCCTGCGCGTAGATCTCGGCGAGCACTCGTGATTGTGCGGAATCGCCCGCGCCGATCGTCAGGACCGGGCCGTCGTCGCTGGAACCGCAGCCCACGGCCGCGGCGGTCAGGGCCGCTACCAGCGCGGAATGCAGCAGGGCGCGGCGAATTCGCCGGGGGGCGCGATCGGTCAGCGCGCGGGAGTCTGTTCTGCCGAACACGTGCGACAGTCTGCCGTCTCGGACCGCCGAAACGCGAAACCGACCCACGGTAGGCAACGAGCGAGCGAGGGAACAGGCAATATATACAGCCAGGTCTGTTCCGGAGGTTCGGCATTCCGGCCGACCTCAGGAACCCCGCTCGGAAGGACGACAGTGCATTCGCTCATCACCACCCGCGTCGGCGGCAGGCGCACCGCCCGCACCGTATTCCGCATACTCGCCGCCTCGGTGGCCCTGGCGGCGGCCATGGCGCTGTCGGCTTGCGGCGGCGACTCCAATCCCCTCGGCGGCAAATCCGACTGCTCCGGCGGCACCGACAATCTGAAGGTCGGCTCGGCCAACTTCCCGGAATCCGAGACCGTCGCCGACGTGTACGCGGAGGCCTTGCGGGCCAATGGATTCCAGATCGACACCAAGCTCAATATCGGCAGCCGCGAAGCCTATATCCCGTCGCTGCGGCAGTGCGCCATCGACCTGATCCCGGACTACACCGGCAATCTGCTCCAGTACCTGGACAAGTCGGCCACCGCCAGCTCGGCCGCCGATGTGAATGCCGCGCTCGCCAAGGCGCTCGGCGATCAGCTCGGCATGGGCACCCCCGCCCCGGGTGAGAACTCCGACGCCGTCGTGGTCACCAAGGCCACCGCCGACAAGTGGAACCTGAAGACCATCGAGGACCTGGCCGCCCATTCGGCCGAGGTGAAATTCGCCGCACCCGCCGAATTCGCCGAGCGCGCGGGCGGATTGCCCGGCCTGAAGAAGAACTACAACCTCGACGTCTCGGCCGCGAACTTCGTGCCGATCGCCGACGGCGGCGGCCCCGCCACCGTGCGCGCCCTGACCGACGGCCAGGTGACGGCCGCCGACATCTTCACCACCTCCCCCGCCATTGTCGCCAATAACCTGGTGGTGCTGGCCGATCCGAAGCACAACTTCGCCGCCCAGAACGTGGTGCCGCTGTTCAATACCGCCAAGAAGAGCGACAAGCTGCTCGCCGTCCTCAATGCGGTCTCGGCGAAACTCACCACCGCCGAACTGATCTCGCTCGATACCGCAGTCTCGGGTTCGGCCAAGACCGAGCCCGCGGCCGCTGCCAAGCAGTGGGTGCAGGCGCAAGGGCTCGACAAGCCGATCGGATAGGAGGCGGAACACGGTGTCCGACATCGAGTTCAGCAGAGTCACCAAGACCTACCCGGGCGGCACCACCGCCGTCCACGACCTGAGCCTGCACATCGAATCGGGTTCGTTCACCGTGTTCGTCGGCCCGTCCGGCTGCGGTAAGACCACCTCCATGCGGATGATCAACCGCATGGAGGCGCCCAGCTCCGGCACCATTACCGTGGCCGGACAAGACATTTCGCGCACGTCCGCGGTGAAGCTGCGGCTCGGCATCGGCTACGTCATCCAGAATGCCGGGCTGCTGCCGCACCGCACCGTGCTCGACAATGTGGCCACCGTGCCCGTGCTGCAGGGCCAGTCCCGGCGCGAGGCACGCAAGGCCGCCCTCGAGGTGCTGGATCGCGTCGGCCTGGATCGCGGTCTGGCGCAACGGTATCCAGCACAGCTCTCCGGCGGACAGCAGCAACGCGTCGGAGTCGCCCGGGCGCTGGCCGCCGACCCACCCGTCCTGCTCATGGATGAGCCGTTCAGCGCGGTCGATCCCGTGGTCAGGGCCGAATTGCAGAACGAAATGCAAAGGCTGCAAGCCGAACTGCACAAGACCATCGTGTTCGTCACCCACGACATCGACGAGGCCATCAAACTCGGCGACCGGGTCGCGGTCTTCGGACCCGGCGGGCGACTCCAGCAGTTCGACCAGCCGCAGCGGGTACTGTCCCAGCCCGCAACGGATTTCGTCGCGGGCTTCGTGGGACGCGATCGCGGGTATCGGGAGCTCTCCTTCCGCGCCGCGGATGCCGTTCCGGTGCACGATCTTCCACTGATCACCGCCGAAGAGGTCAAGGGAATCCGCCTGAGCAAGGGCGAATGGCGGCTGGTGGTCGACGACAACCGTCACCCCGTCGGCTGGATCGACACCACCGGCGTGGAAGGCGTCCGCGCCGGGCACGCGCTCGCCGACAGCATCGCGGCGGGCGGCTCGCTCTTCCCGCCCGACGGCGATCTGCGCCACGCCCTCGACTCCGCCATCTCCTCACCCTCGGAAATCGGTGTGGCCGTGGATGATTCCGGAGCCGTCCGCGGCGGCGTACTCGCCAAGGACGTCCTGGAACAGCTGTCCCGGCAACGCGCCGCCGAGGATGCCGAACGAAACCGGATCTTCTTCGAACAGGAACCGGCGTGAGGTATCTGCTCGACAATCTCGACGAGATCACCGGATACGCGCGCACCCACCTGTATCTGGCGCTGCTGCCGCTGCTGATCGGGCTGGTCATCGCCATCCCGTTCGGCGCGGTCGCGCATCGGGTGCCGTGGCTGCGGCGCACCAGCACCTTCATCGCCGGAGTCGCCTTCACGATTCCGTCGCTGGCGCTGTTCGTGATCATTCCGCCGCTGGTCGGCATCAGCGCCATCGATCCGCTGAATGTGATTATCGCGCTGACCATCTACTCGGTGGCGCTGCTGGTGACCGCCGTCCCCGCCGCCCTGGATTCGGTGCCCGCGGCGGTGCTGGATGCCGCCGACGCCATCGGCTACACCCGGGTGCGCCGCCTGCTCACCGTCGACTTTCCTTTGGCCCTACCGGTTTTCATCGCCAATCTGCGTGTTGTCGCGGTCACCAATATTTCGATGGTGACCGTTGGCGCGTTGATCGGCGTGGGCGGGCTCGGCAAACTGTTCACGCAGGGCTATCAGCGCGACTATCCGGACGAGATCCTGGCGGGCATCATCGTGGTGCTGGTGTTGGCGCTGATCATGGACCGATTGCTGTATGTGCTCGGACGAGTGGCCACCCCGTGGTCGCGGATCGGCGGGACGGGCCGGAATCGGCGAAACCGCTTCCTGCGCGGGGCAAAACCATTACCGATTGTGACCGTGAACCTCCCGGATGATCCCGCCGATTCGACGGAAGGGTCTGCGGCATGAACCTTTTCATTGATGCCTGGCACTACTTCACCGACGGCGCGAACTGGTCCGGCCCCACCGGCATCGGCCAGCGCATCCTCCAGCACCTCTGGTACAGCCTCCTCGCGGTCGGCATGTCGGCGATCGTCGCACTGCCGATCGGCCTGATCGTCGGGCACACCCGGCGCGGGTCGGCGGCCATTGTCGGCTTCGCCAATGCCATGCGCGCGCTCCCCACCCTCGGCCTGCTCACCTTCGTGGTGCTGCTGCTCGGGCTGGGCCTGCTGCCGCCCCTGCTGGCCTTGGTCACCGTGGGGATTCCGCCGCTGCTCGCGGGCGCGTATGCCGGTATCGCCAATGTGGATCCGGCCGTGGTGGACGCCTCCAGGGCCATGGGCATGACCGAACGGCAGGTCCTGTTCCGCGTCGAGCTGCCCAATGCGCTCCCTGTCCTGCTCACCGGCCTGCGCGGCTGCACCCTGCAGGTGGTCGCGACCGCCACCATCGCGGCCTACGTCAATCTGGGTGGACTGGGCCGCTACATCTTCGACGGCATCGGCCTCTACAAATACGATCGCGTCCTCGTCGGCGCGGTGCTGGTCGCCGTGCTGGCCATGACCCTGGACTCGATGCTGGCCTTCGCGGCGTGGCTGACGGCCCCCGGCACCGGACGCCTGCGCCGCTCACAAGGCGTTCTGAAACAGCCGCATTGACCTTCCGTGTGATGCGGGTCACGATGTTCGTGGCCGAGCACCACCGAAGTCACTGAGGAGGTTCTTGTGAAAGCCATGAAAGCCCGCGACATCATGCACCGCACCGCAGAATGCGTGCCCTCGGACGAAACACTCGACCGAGCCGCGCAAATGATGCGCAATATGGATGTCGGGGCCCTGCCGATCTGCAATAACGACCGCTTGATCGGCATGCTCACAGACCGTGACATCGTCGTCCGCTGCATTGCCGAGGGCCACGACCCCAGCCGCGTCCGCTGCGGCGACCTCGCGCAGGGCACCCCCCGCTGGGTCGACGCCGACACCGAGGTCGCCCAAATCCTCGAGATCATGGAACAGAACCAGATCAAGCGACTGCCCGTCATCGACGTGAAGAACGGCAAACGCCTGATCGGCATGATCTGCGAATCCGACCTCGCCAAGAACGTCAGCGACAAGCAACTGGCCGAATTCGTGGCAGCGGTGTCGGTGCCGCACTGAGCGCGGACACAAGACCGAGGGGTCCGCTCCGGACGGAGCGGACCCCTTCCGCATTCGCAGCGGACTCACAGGAGACCGCAGCAGAATGAGCCCGTGCAGCCGGGACGCATTCTTGTCATCGAAGACGCCGAAGCCATTCGGGCCGCGGTGGTGGCAGGCCTGTCCGCGGCCGGGCACAAGGTGCTCGGGCGGGCCGACGGTATGCGGTTGGAGCCGGACCTCACCCAATTCCGGCCGGATGTCGTCGTACTGGATGTGATGCTGCCCGGGCGGGACGGGTTCGCGCTGCTGAAAGCGGTGCGGGCCCGGTCCGCCGCCGGGGTCGTCATGGTGACCGCGCGCGACGGGATCGAGGACCGGGTGCGCGGGCTGCGGGCCGGATCCGACGATTACGTGGTGAAGCCGTTCGACCTGGCCGAACTGGTGGCACGGGTGGAAGCGCTGCTGCGGCGCATGGGACGCGCTCAGGCCCGGGTCACCATCGGCGACCTGATCGTCGACGTCGAAACCGGCAGTGCGCGACGCGGTTCCACCGACCTCACCCTCACCGCCACCGAATTCAAACTGCTCGCCTACCTCGCCGCGCATCGCGACCGCGTGGTCACCAAGACCCAGATCCTCACGGCCGTCTGGGGATACGAGGACTACGACCCCAACCTGGTCGAAGTGCATGTGAGCGCCCTGCGCCGCAAACTCGAGGAACACGGGGACCGGCTGGTGCACACCGTGCGCGGGCTCGGCTACACATTGAGGGTCGACGCGTGAAAACCGTGTCCTTGCGCCGCCGCGTAACCCTCACCGCCGCAATCGTTTCCGGCGTGGTCCTGGTGCTGGTAGCGGTGATCGTGCACAGCCTCTTCGCGGTGGTGGTGAATCGCGGCGAGAACGCCGTCCTCAATGACCGCGTCCAGATCGCGAAACAATACGCGCAGCAGGGCATGTCGCCCGACGACCTCATCTCGCACGTCGACACCCATTCCGTGCGCGCCCGCCTGATCCTCGCCGACGGCCGCACCTTCGGCAGCCTCAAAGGCAAGAACGCCGAGGACAGCACCACAAAATCTCGCAATGCCCGGCTCACCGGTTCCGGCGACCTGAACAATGCCCGCCTCACCTTGCAGGTGGACACGCCCCTTCTCGCCAAAGTCCAAACGCGCCTGGGCCTGCTGCTCACCCTGTCCACCACCGCCGCCATCGCCGTGATCGCCGCCGCCCTCTGGTTCGGCGTCCCCCGCGCCCTCGCACCCCTCGACGCCATGACCCGCCTCGCCCGCGACATCTCCCGGGGCCACCTCGGCCGCCGCCTCAACCCCTCCCGTAAAGACACCGAATTGGGCCGCACCGCAGCCGCATTCGACGAAATGCTCGACGCCCTGGAAGGCGCGCTCCACGACACCGCCGCCGCCGAATCCCGAGCCCGCGCCTCCGAACAGCAGATCCGCACGTTCGTCGGCGACGCCGCCCACGAACTGCGCACCCCCATAGCCGGAATCCGAGCCCTGGCCGAAGCCGTCATCCAACAACCCGCCGACACCGATCCCGAAGAGCGCCAGCGCATGCACCTACTCCTCGCCCGCGAGGCGCACCGCGCAGGACGCCTGGTCGATGATCTTCTGGACTTGGCGCGCATCGACACCGGCCTGCAACTACACGCTCAACCGGTCGATCTGCACGCGGTCGCCGCCACCCAACTCGATCGCCTGCGAATGCTGTACCCCCACATCGATTTCCGCCTCGAAGGCGACAGCCCCACGCTCCCCGCCGACCCGGAACGCCTCACCCAGATCCTGGTCAACCTTCTCGACAACGCCTGCCAGGCCACCGGCGACACCGGCACGGTCACCATCGACATCCACACCACCCCCGACACCGCCGAACTCTCCATCACCGACACCGGTCCCGGCATCCCACCCGAACACCGCGAACGAATCTTCGACCGCCTGGTCCGCCTCGACGAAGCCCGTAACCCGCACAAGGGCTCCGGCCTGGGCCTCCCCCTCGCACGAGGGCTCGCCCAAGCCCATAACGGGACTCTTACCTGCACTCCTCCCCCACCCGGTGTCTCCGGCGCGGCCTTCACCCTGCGACTTCCCCGCTCTGCCCACGCCTCCTGAAGATCCCCTGAAGATGCCCCTCAGCTTCAGGGCATCTTCAGCTCGCGGGGGCAGATTCGAGTGCGGCACCCGTTCACACAGCACTTGGAGTGGAAATGAAACGCACTATCGCCGCAACACTTACCGGCGCAGCGGCCTTCGCCGTGATCGGGCTGGCGGTGCCGGGCACCGCCTCCGCTGACACCCCGACTTGCGGCCCCGCCGCGGCTGCGCAGGCGCGCGCGGACGCCACACCGAAGGTGGCCGCGTACCTGGCCGGGCACCCCGATGTGGCCGCCGAGATCGCCAAGGTCAAGACGCTCCCCAAGGATCAGCGCAAGGCCGAATGGAAGACCTGGCGCGCCGCCAATCCGCAAGCGGCACAAGACCTCCGCACCGCCCGCCAGGCCGTGATCGACTACCACAAGGCCTGCGGCCACCAGAAGTAGCACGCCGGACGGCGTGATCGAAGCTGCGTACCTTCTCGACAGTTGCAGGGGTTGTAGGGCGCGCAGGTGTCGACAAGGCATGCAGGTTCTGGCGACGCCATCAGCGATCGCACCGCCGCCTCGGAATCCGGTCGGGACAAGGCAGTCGGGATCGGAAAGGCAACGGCCGCAGCCTGATCGGCGAAGCCAAATAGTTCGACCCCCTTGCAGGAACTGCAAGGGGGTCGAACTCTATGCGGAGCGAGCTACGCGACGCCCTCGGCGCGCGCGGCATTACCCACGGCCTCGGCCACGGCCGGAGCCACCCGCGGATCCAGCGGGCTCGGGATGATCTTGTCCACGGACAGCTCGTCCGCCACCACGGCGAAGATCGCGTCGGCGGCGGCCACCTTCATGCCCTCGGTGATCCGGCGCGCGCCCGCATCCAGCGCGCCCTTGAAGACGCCCGGGAACGCGAGCACGTTGTTGATCTGGTTCGGGAAGTCGCTGCGGCCGGTCGCCACGATGGCGGCGTACTTGCTCGCCACCTCGGGGTGGATCTCCGGGTCCGGGTTGGACATGGCGAAGACGATGGACTCCGGAGCCATGGAGGCGATGAGCTCCTCGGCGATGGTGCCCGCCGAAAGCCCCAGGAACACATCCGAACCCGCGAGGGCCTCGGCCGGGCCGCCGGTCACATTGCGCGGGTTGGTGCGCTGCGCCAGTTCGGCCTTCACGTCGTTCAGGTCGGCACGGTCGCGGCTCACGATGCCCTTGGAATCGAGCACGATGATGTCGCCGACACCGGCGGCCAGCAGGATGTTGGTGCAGGCCACACCGGCCGCACCGGCACCGGACACGACGACCTTCAGGCCGGACATGTCGCGACCCTGCACCGCGGCCGCACCCTTGAGGGCGGCCAGCACCACGATGGCGGTGCCGTGCTGGTCGTCGTGCATGACCGGGCAGTCCAGTGCCTCGATGACGCGCTTCTCGATCTCGAAGCAGCGCGGCGCGGAGATGTCCTCCAGATTGACCGCGCCGAAGCTCGGGCGCAGGCGGATCAGGGTCTCGACGATCTCGTCGGGATCGGTGGTGTCCAGGACGATCGGGATCGAGTTCAGGCCCGCGAACTTCTTGAACAGCGCCGCCTTGCCCTCCATCACCGGCAGCGAGGCGCGCGGGCCGATATCGCCCAGGCCCAGCACCGCGGTGCCGTCGGACACGACCACGACCAGGCGCTCGGCCCAGGTGTAGGTCTTGACGAGCGACTCGTCCTTGTGGATCCCGCGGCAGACTTGCGCCACGCCCGGGGTGTAAGCGATGGACAGATCGCGCTGGGTTTCCAGCGGCGAAGTGAGTTCGACCGAAAGCTTGCCGCCAAGATGACCAGCGAAAATTTCTTCCGTGGTGATGTCGGACAGATTCGCTTGGGTGGCATTCACTGCTTCAGTCACAGGTGACACGATTTCACTCCTGCTCGGTGCGGACTCAACCGTTGGACGGTTACCGTTCGGTAATAGATATTCGATGGTTTCGGTGCTCGTTTGGCGCGCCGGACAAGCCACGGCAAGCCTTCTTGCAATAACCCTGTGCGGGAACCATGCCACTTCATCGTGGCGGTCGGCACAAAGTATTACGGCTACTCGTGAGTATGTCGCGGCACAGATCGTCGAGCGAGAACCGGAGGGGTGTGTCCGGGCGATACTGCCGGGGTGAGTCAGGAGGAACCCGAGTCTGGGTTCGCGATCACCGAGTGTCCCGGGCCGCGCGGTGGCTACAGCCGGGGATCGACACATTCTGCCAGTCACGGCGACAACGCGCCAAATCGGGTGCCGGACCGTCCCGATCGCGCGTCATCCACGAAGCGTAGGCGACCCGAATCACCTCCCGGTTAAGGGAAACTCGCACGTCCGGCCGCGACTCCGGAGAACTGTCACAACCGCGTCGCGGCGACGCCGGTGAGGTGTCATGCCGCATTGCGTGCGCGGTCGTGAGGAAGGGCTACGCGGGAGTGGGTGCTGGGGCGGTGGTTTCGGATTCCGCGCGCTCTGGGTGGACCCAGACGTCGGAGAGGCCGCCGGAGAGTAGGCGGACGCGCCAGTCGGCGGCTGCGCCGGGGTGGTCGGTGCGGCGGTGCATGCCGCGGGTTTCGGTGCGGGCGAGGGCGGAGTATTTGGTCCAGCGGGCCACCGCGAGGAGGGCGGCGGCTTGGCGGGCTTGGAGGCGGTCGGAGCCTTTGCCGCCGAGGTCGAATTCCGCGCCGGGCCAGAGGCTGTCGAGTTCGGCGATGCTGTCTCGGAGGCTGCCGTCGCTGCGCCAGTAGCTGCGACGCAGAGGGAGGGTGTGTTCCTGGACCAGGCCTACGACCGCGCGGGGGTCTATGCGGGCCTTGTCGCCGAGGCCCGCGCCGGGGACGGGGCGGGCCTTGCCGAGGCGGCGGCGGGTCCCGGCGAAGCGGGCCGCGCCCATACCGGCCCAGACGCCGGAGGAGATTGCCCAGGCTCCGTTCTGGCCGCCGAAACCGCTGACCGCGCCGGTCACCGGCTCACGGGTGGTGACATCGCCCGCGCTGTACAGGCCCGGAACCGTGGTGGCGCAATCCATTCCCGCCAGTCGCAGCCCGCCCGTGCCGCGCACCGTGCCCTCCAGCACCGCGCGCAGCGGCACCTGCCCGGTCGGGTGCGTGGAGCCGTGGCGATGCAGTTCGGCCCGGATTTCCTCGGGCAACTCGTCCAGGGCGGCGTACACGCGGCGGCCGTCGGCGATGGCCGCGAAAGCCTGCGCCCGCGAACCGCTTCCATCGCCGCAGAGCACGGCCCGGGATTCGTCGTAGAGGGTCGCGAAGTGCATCATCTGATCGGGGGTGAAGACCACGGGCGCGGGCGCGCCGCCGAGCTGGATCGGACTGCCGCAGGGCACCAGCGAATACGCGTTGGAGAACTCCATGCCGGACAGCTGAGCCCCGGCCTCCGCACCCATGAGCAGGCCGTCCCCGGTGTCCACATCGGTCCCTGCGCCGCCGGAGAGGAAGGCGCAGCCACCGGTCGCCAGGACCACCGATTTCGCCCGTCCGGTCCAGCCTCGGAAGCCGTCGTCCAGCGAGACCCCGCACGCCCCGGACACCATGCCATCGCCGTCGGTGAGCAGCTGCAGGGCCGGATGGTGGTCCAGAATCCGGACTCCGGCCACGATCATGCTGCGCCGCATCCGGCCGAGATATTTCGCGCCGTCGAGGTACACCCGCGCGGGCCGCTCGACGTGATCACCCCGGAACCGGAAACCACCCGATACGAGTTGCCCGACACGCCGGTGCGTCTCCTCCAGCACCCGGCACATCCACTCCGGATCACCGAGCCCGCCGCCCTGCGCGTGATTCTGCTCGACCACTTCCTCGCGCGCCCGGCCCTGCGGAATGTTCCACAGCGTGACCCCGCCGCGCGCGGTCGGCCCGCTGGACCCGGCTTTCGCCTTGTCGACCACCACTACCCGAGCGCCGGCGGCAGCGGCCGCGAGCGCGGCCCAGGCCCCGGCGGGACCACCGCCAAGCACCAGCACATCGGCGTCGAATTCGGTCATATCGACAAATGTTCGCGGACAGTTCAACCGCCCGCAACCGTTATGCGTATATCAATTCCACCACTGCGCCCACAGCAGATAACCGGCTACCGAGAAAACAACCAAGCATCCGAAAAAGGACGCAAAACCACGACGCTTATCCGCATAAATCTGCGCCGCCAAAACCAGCAATGCGGCCGCCGCATGCCAGGCCACATCCGTGGCCCCCGGGCCCGGAAAACCGCGTTCAGCACCGATGACCGCCGCCCCGATCACCGTCACCGCCAAAACCACGATGCCGCCCGCGACAATGCCACTCAACCCCCGCAGCACCCTCACGCGCGCGCCACCGGACAGGACCCCGCGCCGGGAAGGGTCATGCGGTGACCACCGGGACACCGCTGGATTTGCCCACGATTTCCTCGAATTGGGTTGGGTCGGTGGTGAATTCACCGAGACGAATGGTCTTGTTCGAACCGTGGTAGTCCGACGAACCGGTGGTGACCAGCCCCAGATCGGCGGCCAGCGCGCGCAGGATCTCCCGATCCTCGGCGCTGTGATCGATGTGATCGATCTCCAGCCCGCCCAGACCGTGCTCGGCCAGCTCCCGAATGTGATCGAGGGCCAGCAGCCGCCCGCGCTTTCGAGCCCGCGGATGCGCCACCACACTCACGCCGCCCGCCGACGCGACCATTTCCACCGCACGCTGCAGGGGCGTGTCCGCCTTTTCCACGTAGTACTTGCCGTGCGGCGCGAGCAGATCCTGGAAGGCCGCGTCCACCGTCGGCACCACGCCCGCCTCGACCAGCGCCCGAGCCAGATGCGGCCGCCCGGCCGACGGCCCAGCAGAGGCCAGCACCGCGTCCGGATCCACGGGCAGGCCGTCGGCGGCCATGTTCTCGGCAATGGCCCGCAGCCGCACAGTCCGCTCGGCGCGCAAACGCTCCCGCTCCTGCGCGAACGACGCGTCGGCCGGATCGAACAGATACGCCAGTAGATGCACGGGCACCGGGTACCCGTCCTCACCCATGCCCACGCACGACATCTCCATGCCCCGCACCAGCGTCAGCCCCGGGGGTAGCGCCTCGACCGCCTCGGCCCACCCGGAGGTGGTGTCATGGTCGGTCAGCGCCACCACGTCGAGACCGGCGGCCGCGGCCTTCGCGATCAGCTCGGCGGGGGTGTCCGTGCCGTCGGAGGCAGTGGAATGGGTGTGGAGATCGATACGCACAAGCTCTATCTTGCCTGCGCGGCAGCCATTGTCCCGGAGGACGGGTCCGGGACGGTTAGCATCGGCACGTGTCATCGATCCCGCCGCTACCGTACTTCCGCTGGCCCGGACGGTCCGGTGAGCGGCCCGGCAAGCCCGCACAGCCCGCACCGAGGCTCAACGAGATCGTCGATTGCGCGATCTATGTGGACGGCCATCGGGTGCACGAGCACTGCACCTACCCGCAGGCGCTGGGCGAGGTGCGCGAGCGCGGCAAGGGCTTCGTCTGGCTCGGCCTGCATGGGCCCGACAAGGACATGATGACCCGGGTGGCCGACACCTTCGGGCTGCACGCGCTGGCCGCCGAGGACGCGGTGGACGCCGATCAGCGGCCGAAACTCGAACGCTACGACGACATTCTGTTCATGGTCATGCGCACCGTGCAGTACCACGAGCACGAAATGAACAGTGTCAGCGAGATCGTGAACACCGGCGAGATCATGGTGTTCGTCGGCCCGGATTTCGTGATCACCGTGCGGCACGGCGAACACACCGAACTGGCCAGTGTGCGCAAGGAATTGGAGGCCGATCCGACCCAGCTGACGCTCGGCCCGAGCGCGGTCCTGCATGCCGTGGCCGATCGGGTCGTCGACTCCTACGTGCAGGTCACCGAGGCCATCGGCGAGGATGTGGACGCCATGGAGGAAGCGGTCTTCACCCCCGCCAGCAAGATCATTATCGAGGCCGTCTACCAGCTCAAACGCGAAGTGGTGGAGCTACGTCGGGCGGTCAAGCCGCTGACCCTGCCACTGCAGATGCTCACCCACGACATCACGCTGCCGGTGCCCAAGGAGATCCGCCGCTACATGCGCGACGTGACCGACCACCACACCGCGGTCAATGACCAGATCACGGACTACAACGAATCCCTCAGCGCCCTCATCAATGCCGCGCTGGCCAAGGTGAGCGTCCAGCAGAACACCGATATGCGCAAGATCTCCGCGTACGCCGCCATGGCGGCGGTGCCGACCATGGTCGCTGGCGTCTATGGCATGAATTTCGAGCATATGCCCGAACTTTCGTGGACCTTCGGCTACCCGGCCGTGCTCGTCCTCATGGCCGGACTGTGCACCGCACTCTGGGTGAACTTCCACCGCAACAACTGGCTCTAGAGGGTGGCGGCGGCCCGATCCGGGTCGCGCACATCGATTTTCGCCTCGGTCCAGGCATCGCGCAGCGCGGCGGCACCGCGAATGCGCACCCAGGCCGCCTCGGTCGCCGTGATCGGGGTGACGGTCAGGAAGCGCACCGGCTCAGCGGGTTCCGGCAAGGCGACCTCGGGAATGTCGCTCTCCCCCAGCAATACCGCGGTAAAGGGCGCGTCGGCCCACAGGGGCTCGCCCAGATCCAGCAGCGCATCGGCTTGCAGCACAACACCTTCCACCGCCGGAGCCGCCACCAGCACGCCCAGCGCCCGGGTCAGCCCCGAGCCCGCGCCGACGCCACCGAGCAGGGTCAGCGATAGCTCCGCGCGCGGTCCGAGCAAGGGATCGGCAAGCGCCGCAGTCGGATCCGTCATCGGATGCCGGGAGCCGCCGACCGTCACGTAGTGCACGAATTCGCCGTCCGGGACGCGCAGGATATCGATGGGTTCCAACCCGAGGAACGTCACCGATGCCGTATCCACGGACTCCACACCACTGTGTCTATTACTGAAATGTCCGAGCACCCCGGCCCGGACCTTGTCCATGACATCCATAGATCTAGATAGCCAACCTCGCCAGCATGTCCCGCGCCTGTTCGGCGGCCTTCGGGTCACACAGCACGTCGTAGCGGCCCGCCACCAACTGCATGGTGGAGGCGAAATCACGCTGCCCGCGAGTGGCGGCGTACGGAATGGCGGTGGAGATCAGCCCGAAGATGATGCCGCCCACCAGGCCCACGATCAATGCCGCGCCATTGGTGAACAGGCTCAGCAGCAGCCCCATGAACAGACCCAGCCAGGCGCCCGAAACAATGCCGCCGCCAATGACTTTGCCCCACGTCAAGCGGTACAGCACCCGCTCGACCTGCATGAGATCCACGCCGACAATGGTCACGTTCTCGACCGGGAACGCATTGTCGGCCAGGTAGTCGACGGCCCGCTGCGCTTCGGCATAGGTCGGGTACGAGCCGACCGGCCAGCCCGACGGTGGTGTCGGCAGGCCCGGACGGTTCCGGCTCGCGTTCCCCAAGGGATTCGTCATGACTCCATCATGCTATTTCGACTCGTCGGACGGGGTCACGCTGTGCGGCATTTCAAAAGATTGCGTGGTTCGCGTCATTCCCGCGGCCCGCCCTTTATCTGCGATTACCTGCGCCATCTTGGCGCTGGCCTCATCGATCATCTCATCACCGAGCATGACCGCGCCGCGAGCTCCCCCCGCGGCCGAGGTGTGCCAAGCGTACGCGTCCAGGATCTCTTCCGCGCGGTCGTAATCTGCCTGACGCGGGCTGAAAATCTCATTGCACGCCGTGATCTGATCCGGGTGCAGCACCCACTTGCCGTCGAAACCCAGTGCGGCGGTGCGGGATGCGTTGCGGCGGAACCCGTCGAGATCGCGGACCGCCAGGTACGGGCCGTCGATGGCCTGCAGGCCGTGGGCGCGCGCCGCGAGCAGAATCGTCATGTAGATGTGGTGGTAGGCATCACCCGGCTCATAGCCCTCGGGCTGCTCACCGACCACCAGCGTGCGCATATTGATCGACGCCATGAAGTCGGCGGGACCGAACACCAGGGTTCGCACGCGCGGGCTGGCCGTGGCGATGGCGTCGATATTGCGCAGCCCGAGCGCATTCTCGATCTGCGGCTCGATGCCGATCCGCCCGACCTCGAGGCCATGGGCCTTCTCCAGCTGCGTCAGCAGCAGATCCAGGGCCCGCACCTGCCCCGCGTCGATCACCTTGGGCAGCAGGATGGCGTCGATCTCCGCTCCCGCGCCCTCGACCACGGCGATCACATCGGCGTAGGTGTACTCGGTGCTCCAATCATTGACCCGCACAACGCGAATCTGCGACCCCCACCCGCCCGACTTCAGCGCCGCCACGATGTTGTCCCGGGCCACCGCCTTCGCCGCCGGTGCGACCGCGTCCTCGAGATCCAGGAACACCTCGTCGGCGGGCAGCCCCTTGGCCTTCTCGATCATGCGCGGGTTGCTGCCGGGGACGGCGAGCACCGAACGGCGGGATGTCATGGATCACTCCTCTACGCCCGTGGCGTGGCATTTCGGGCAGCTTTTACCCACTAGCCTTGCCTTCATGGCAGCGACGAAAGTTTTCGCCGCCCGGCTGGCGGGCTTGGTGGTACTGGGACCGGACGGTGAGTCTATCGGCCGCCTCCGGGACATCGTGATCTCGATCAGGTACGACCGCCAACAGCCGCGCGTGCTCGGCATCCTCGTCGAACTGCCAACCCGGAAGCGGATTTTCGTGCCGATGCTCCGGGTGCAGGCCGTCGAACCGGGCGCGGTCACCCTGACCACCGGCACCATCAGCGTGCGCCGCTTCGAACAGCGGCACGGCGAGGTGCTGGCCGTGGCGCAGATCCTCGACTCCACCGTGCGAGTCGCCGATCCGGAGCTGCCGCAGCTGGCCGATACCGATGTGGTGGTGGTGGACCTCGGCATCGAGCAGGCCCGCACCCGCGATTGGCGGGTCAACCGGGTCGCGGTGCGCGAACGCCGCCGGCTCAGCGTCGGATTCGGGCGGCGCGGAGCCATTCACGTGGTGAATTGGAATCAGGTGCGCGGCCTCACCCAGACCGAGCTCAACCTGCCCGGCCAGGACGTCACCCAGCTGCTCGAACAATTCGAGGGCATGCGGCCCGCCGACGTCGCGCACCTGCTGCGCGAATTGCCGCGCAAGCGCCGCATCGAGGTGGCGGCGGCCTTCGACGACGAACGCCTCGCCGACGTGGTGCAGGAGCTGCCCGAGACCGATCAGGTCGAACTCCTGGAGCAGCTCGGCGTGGAACGCGCCGCCGACCTGCTCGAGGCCATGGACCCCGACGATGCCGCCGACCTGCTGGGCGAACTGCCCACCAGCGAGGCGGAATCGCTGCTCGCCCTGATGGATCCGGAGGACTCCGAACCGGTCCGCCGCCTGCTCGAGCACGCCCCGTACACCGCCGGTGGCTTGATGACGCCCGCCCCCGTGGTGATCACCCCGGCCACCACCGTGGCCGAGGCCCTGGCCCGCATTCGAGATCCCGAGCTGACCCCCGCGCTGGCCTCCATGGCCTTCGTGGTGCGGCCGCCCACCGCCACCCCCACCGGCCGCTATATGGGCTGCGTGCACTTCCAGCAGTTGCTGCGCGAACCGCCCGCGAACCTGGTCGGCGGCATCGTGGACGCGGATCTGGTGCAATTGCGGCCCGAGGCCCCGCTCACCGCGGTCACCCGGTATTTCGCCACCTACAACCTGGTCTGCGGCCCGGTGGTGGACGACGAGAATCATCTGCTGGGCGCGGTCACCGTCGACGACGTGCTCGATCACCTGCTGCCGGAGGATTGGCGCGAGCAGGATGAGGACAACCACGATGTGCACGGCTTGCCCGTGATCGACGGGACCGGAGGCCGGGCATGACCGATCGAGCGGAGAAGGTCACCGCGCGCCAGCGCCTGGAAACCCCGGTCGAGACGCGCTTCCGCGGTTTCGACTGGGACGCCGAGGCCCTGGCCCGCACCAGCGAGAACGTCGCGCGCTTCCTCGGCACCGGCCGCTACCTGGTGATTCAGACAGTCATCGTGATCGTCTGGATCCTGCTGAATGTCTTCGCGCTGCGGCTGCAATGGGATCCGTACCCGTTCATCCTGCTGAACCTGGCGTTCTCCACCCAGGCCGCCTATGCCGCGCCGCTGATCCTGCTGGCGCAGAACCGGCAAGACAATCGCGACCGGGTGTCGCTCGAGGAGGATCGGACCCGGGCGGCCCAGACGAAAGCCGACACCGAATTTCTGGCGCGCGAGGTCGCGGCCGTGCGACTCGCCGTGGGTGAGGTCGCGACACGCGACTATGTGCGGCGCGAGCTTGACGACATCAAGGAATACCTGTTCAGACTGGAGAAGCTGGTCTCTGACGGGGAGCCGGTCAAGGACAAGAAAGCGAAGAAGAGTACCGACCGAAAGAGGCCCGAGGTCCCGGTTTTGTCGCAAAAAGATAGCGAATGACCTCACAAGTCAGTGACGAACAAGCTGACTGATGGGTAACCTGGATCACGTTGTTCCGAGCGACCGACCCAGACACTAGGGATTCGAGAGTGTCATCACCCGGGGCCCGGCCGCACGACTGAGGGGATTGTGTGGTGGCGAAGAGAATATCTGCACCGGTGACAGCGTCGGCGCTGTTGATAGCGGGCCTGGTCACCGCGGGTTCGGCCACCAATACCACCGCGCACAACACGGCCCCGCAGGCTGCGCCGGAGGCGCTGCTCGCGGCCGCGGCGACCGATACCGGGGGCCGCGCTACCGCGGCCGAACCGGCCTCGGACCAACTGGTTGGCCTGGTTCCAGCGGCTCCGGAAGCCCCCCGCAAACTCAGCGCAATGGTCCCGCCCGCCGACGGCAATCCCGGCACTGTCGCGCTGCAGAACATCGCCCTGCCCGGCGGCACCGGCGCGCTCGGGATTCCAGAGCTGGTGCTGGCCGCCTACCGCAATGCCGAACTGGCGCTGGGCTCCTCCATGCCCAACTGCCACCTGCCCTGGAACCTCCTGGCGGGCATCGGCCGCATCGAATCCCTGCACGCGAGCAATGGCCGCACCGACACCGCGGGCACCACGCTCTCGCCCATCCTCGGCCCGGCACTGGACGGGACCCTGGCGGGCAATGAGGTCATCAAGGCCTCCGACGGTAGCTACGTGCGCGCGGTCGGGCCCATGCAGTTCCTGCCGGGCACCTGGACCAACTACGCCTCCGACGGCAATGGCGACGGCGTCTCGGATCCGAACAATGTCTTCGACGCCACCCTCGCCGCGGGCAAGTACCTGTGCTCGGGCGGCCTGGACCTGGCCGATTCCCAGCAGCAGCTCAAAGCCGTACTGCGCTACAACAATTCGATGACCTACGCCGCCAATGTGCTGAGCTGGTCGAACGCGTACAAGACCGGCGGCACACCCGCGCCCGTGGCGATCTCCGCGGATCTGGTCCAGCCGGGCGCACTGACCGCCGGGCCGGATATGACGGCGGCCTCCACCACGCTGCCCACCACCACGGAAGCCACGACGACCACCCCGTCGACGACCCAGCAGACCCAGGTGATGATCACCATTCCGGGCCTGCCCGCCATTCCGTGCGGCGTCTTCTGCCCCGCGCCCGTGAACGTGAATCCCTGTGACTCGACCACGGTTTCGACGCAGAAGGAGACCAACCCGGACGCCAAGCCGGAGGACGTCAAGACCGAGGACGGCAAGGCCGCTCAGCCCGAGCAGAATGTCGGCACCAATGGCCAGCCGGTGCAGAACCAGGTGCTGTGCAGCCAGCCGGTGCCGGATCAGGCGGCCGTGCAGCAGCCGCAGAATCAGCCCGCCCCGGAACCCGCGAAGACCACTGAGCCCGAGGCCATTGCGCCCGCCGAGGCGGCTCCGGAAGCGGCCCCCGAATCGGCTCAGCCCACGAGTGCGGCCCCGGGCATCACACTGCCGTTCGGCATCACCATTCCGGTGCCGGTTCCGGTTGGCTGACCTGGGCATTTCAGGTCCGGTCACGAACTAGTAACGGAAAGGTCTCAAATAAGGTAACGTGGCCTCCATTGCTTCACCCCCCGGTAACAACCGTTGGCAATGGAGGGTCACCACCAAGTGGGACGTCACCGCAAACCGCCGGTCCCGACAGTTCGTCGTTCGACAGTTGTCGCGCTCACCGGTCTCGTACCTGCCGGACTCGCTTCCGTCACCGGCGCAGCCGATGGCCATCTGGCCGACAAGCTGACATCGACAGTCCAGCAACAGCTTTCGGACGATTCGGACGAGCACCTACCCAGACCCGAGGCGGCCGCCGCCCCGGCCGCCGCACCGGATCGTCTGCTCCGCGAAGCCAAGCAAGTACTCCCACCCCCGCCGCCGGTCGTGAAAACCGTTGCGCTGCCGAATGGTCGAGTACCCGCCGCCCTCCCCGCCGGACCACTCGGAATGCCCGGCATCTCCGAGAACGCCTACCAGAACGCGGAACGCATTCTGGCAGCGGAGAATCCGGCCTGCGGTATGCCGTGGTCGCTGCTGGCCGGTATCGGCCGGGTGGAATCCACGCACGCCTTCGGCGGCAAGGCCGATGCGGACGGCAACCCCCTCGACCCGATCTACGGACCGGTCCTGGACGGAAGTCTGTACGGCAACAACGTCGTTCACGACACCGACGGCGGCGAGCTCGACGGCCTGTCCGGTTACGACCGCGCCATCGGCCCCATGCAGTTCCTGCCGGAAACCTGGCGCAAGTACGCCGCCGATGGCAATGGTGACGGCATCGCCGATCCGCAGAACCTCTTCGACGCGGCCCTCACCTCCGGCAAGTACCTGTGCTCGGGCGGCCTCGATATGCGTGATCCGGCGCAGCAGACCCGCGCCATCCTGCGCTACAACAACTCCATGGCCTATGTCGCGAATGTGATGGCGTGGGAGACGGCCTACGGTTCCGGCCTCGCCCCCGCGGCCTCCGCGCTCCCCCGGATCTGACCGTCGAGTAGCCGCGTCCGGGACCCGAGACGGGGTTCCGCACCGGCGCTCATAGACTGGCGGCATGCCAGTGGTAACGGAATCGGATGTGCGGGGCGCGCTCGCGAAGGTGAATGACCCGGAGATCCGGAAACCGATCACCGAATTGGGCATGGTGAAGAGCGTGGTCGTCGGCGACGACGGCAGCGTGGATGTGGTGGTCTACCTGACCACCTCGGCCTGCCCGATGAAGGGCGCGATCACCGAACGCGTCACGAAGGCCGTCAATGACGTGCCCGGCGTCGGCGCGATCACCGTGACCCTCGACGTGATGAACGACGAGCAGCGCACCGAACTGCGCAAGAAGCTGCGCGGTGACAATGCCGAACCGGTCATCCCGTTCGCCCAGCCCGGCTCGCTGACCCGCGTGTACGCGGTCGCCTCCGGTAAGGGCGGCGTCGGAAAGTCCAGTGTCACCGTGAATCTCGCGGCCGCCATGGCCGCGCGCGGGCTCTCGGTCGGCGTGCTCGACGCCGATATCTACGGCCATTCGGTGCCGCGCATGCTGGGCACCGAACAGCGCCCCACCCAGGTGGAGCGAATGATCATGCCGCCCATCGCACATGACGTGAAGGTCATCTCGATCTCCATGTTCACCCAGGGCAATACGCCCGTGGTGTGGCGCGGGCCCATGCTGCACCGCGCGCTGCAGCAGTTCCTGGCCGACGTGTTCTGGGGCGATCTGGACATCCTGTTGCTGGACCTGCCGCCGGGCACGGGCGATGTGGCCATCTCGCTGGCGCAGCTGATCCCGAATGCCGAGATCCTGGTCGTCACCACCCCGCAGCTGGCCGCCGCCGAGGTGGCCGAGCGCGCCGGTTCGATCGCGCTGCAGACCCGTCAGCGCATCGCGGGCGTCATCGAGAACATGTCCTGGCTGGATCTGCCGGACGGCTCGCGCATGGAGCTGTACGGCTCCGGCGGCGGCCAGACCGTGGCCGAGAACCTCACCCGGGCCATCGGCGCACCCGTCCCGCTGCTCGGCCAGATCCCGATCGAGCAGCAGCTCCGTGAGTCGGGCGACGAGGGCACCCCGATCGTGCTGAGCGCCCCCGACAGCGAGTCCGGCAAGGCCCTGCTCGGCATCGCCGACAAGCTCGCCGTCCGCAAGCGCGGCCTCGCGGGCATGTCCCTCAGCATCGACACCACCAAGAACTTCTAGGTCGTACACCCGAGTGACACCCGTGCCCGTTGCCTTCGCGGCGGGCACGGGTTTTCTCGTTCCGAGTCGAGAGCGCTACGGCTGCGCCGGAATTCGACGGCCGAAATCCGCCGGGGTGACGCGGCGACCGCGCCCGCGCTCCGCTTAAGCTCGGGTACATGCTCACGCTGCTTCTGTACGTGCTGATCGTCGGTCTGGTGGCCGCGCTGCTGTTCCTGGTCGCGAGCGCGGTATTCGGGCGCTCGGAGGAACTCGGCCCATTACCCGAGGGCACCACGGTCACCGTGCTACCCGCCGAGGCCATCAGCGGCAGCGATGTCCGCGCCCTGCGCTTCCAGCAGGTGCTGCGCGGCTACAAGGCGGGCGAAGTGGATTGGGCGCTGACGCGCCTGGCCGCCCGCATCGACGAACTCGAATGGCAACTGGCCCAGGCCCGCACCGGACCGGCCGACGCCGCGCCCTCCGCGCCGAATCTGGAGAAGGCCTCCGCCGCACCCCACGACAATTCCGTGAACGGCACGACGGCCTTCGCCACGCATCCCGGATCGGATGGGGCGCCCGCACCCCGCCGCGTGCCACCGATCGAGCCGCAGGCCGCGTCCGGCGAAGCGCTACCGCTCCCCCAGGTCCTCCCCGGCGCTTCCGAGGAGTCCATCCCCGCGGTGAGCGATCAAACCGCCGCACCGTCCGATTCAGAGACCGGGAAAGCGTAATGAGTACCGACTTGGAACTCGAGGATGACGGCCGCGTTCGCTGCGGGTGGTCGCTGGGGTCCCGGCTTTATCGGGATTATCACGACAACGAGTGGGGACGGGTACTCCATGGCGACGATGCGTTGTTCGAGCGGGTTTGTCTGGAAGCGTTTCAGTCGGGGCTCGCGTGGATCACGATTTTGCGGAAGCGGGAAGCCTTCCGCGCGGCCTTCGAAGGGTTCGTGATCGAGCGGGTCGCGGAGTTCGGGGATGCCGATGTCGAACGCCTGATGGCGGATCCGGGCATTGTTCGCAATCGCGCCAAAATCGAGGCCAGCATCCACAATGCGCGGGTTGCCGGGGACCTCGGCACCGGTTTGGACGAACTGCTCTGGTCCTTTGCTCCGGCGGCCCGGAAACGGCCCCGGAGGATGTCCGATGTGCCCGCTGTCACCGCCGAATCCACCGCTCTCGCAAAAGATCTCAAGCGCCGCGGATTCAAATTCGTGGGGCCCACTACGGCGTACGCACTCATGCAAGCGACCGGGATGGTAGACGATCACGTGGCCGATTGCTGGGTGAATCCGAGTACTTCTTAGACGCCACGTCGGTCGGTTTTTGGAACTCAGGTACCCGCCCCGATCCGCGATAGGGAAGAATGGGCTTGGTGCGGCCCGCCACATACCGGCGGGCTGCCTGGTTGGTGACAACTGGAGTTCCATGAAAGTGCGCAGCAGACCGCGCAGATCTGGAGGGAGCAGAGGATGGCGGCCATGAAGCCCCGCACCGGGGACGGTCCCCTCGAGGCAACCAAGGAAGGGCGTGGAATCGTCATGCGGGTTCCACTCGAGGGTGGCGGGCGTTTGGTCGTCGAGCTCACGCCGGAAGAAGCCGCAGCGCTCGGTGACGAACTCAAGAGTGTCACCAGCTAGAAATCGGACGCACACGTGCCGGTGAGCCACCGCATCGAACCGGTGGGGCTCACCGGCACATCGGTGCACACCGAAAATATCGGCCCAGCCGAGTCACCAGCCACGCCCTCACCGGCACCGGCGGATCGACTCATGGCCTGTGCCGATCTCCTGGCTTGTCCAGAGTGCGCCGAGCACCTCACCCCCTCGGACCGCAGCCTGCGCTGCCCCCGGGGCCACACCTTCGACATCGCGAAACAGGGCTATGTCAGTCTGCTGACCGGTGCATCCACAAAGATGACCGGTGACACCCCCGCGATGCTCGAAGCCCGCGTGGTCTTCCAGTCCGCGGGCCACTTCACCCCGATCGCCGAGGCCCTCGCACGAGCAGTCGCCGAAGCCCTCACACGGGCAGCGACCGAAGCTCCCACACGGGCAGCTGCCGCCGTGCCGGTTCTCCCGGCTCCGGCGAAGCACGCCAATGGGATCACGCATCCCGGCTCGACCGCCGCGGCCGCCTCGTCGGCCAGACTCTCCGCGACTCTGTTGTCCCATCCGGTCCCAACACCAACCCCCACGGGTCCGGCCATGCTCGAGATCGGGGCGGGCACCGGGTACTACACCGCCGCTGTCCTCGATGCCGTACCCAATGCGCGCGGCATCGCACTGGACGTCTCCAAACCTGCCGCGAAACGCAGCGCCCGCGCCCACCCCCGGGCAGGCGCGGTGCTGGCCGATGCATGGCGTGGGCTGCCCGTGCGCGATGGCGTCCTGAGCGCGGTGCTGTCGGTCTTCGCGCCGCGCAATGCCGACGAGGTCGCCCGCGTGCTGGCCGCCGACGGCCGCTTCCTCGTGGTCACGCCGACGGCCCGGCATCTGGCCGAACTCATCCGCCCGCTCGGCATGGTCAGCGTGGACGCGGCCAAGGCGGATCGCCTCGCCGAAACTCTGGGTGAACACTTCACATTGGCCGACCGCACCGAGGTCGAGTACCCGATGTCCTTGACCCACACCGATATCGCGAATGTGGCCGCCATGGGCCCGTCGGCCCACCACGCCGCAGAGCAACGCACCGCCCTCATCGCCGCACTCCCGAACCCCCTCACGGTGACAGCGTCCGTCACCCTCTCCACCTACCGCCGCACCTGACCCCCGTCTTCAAGATCAGGGAGTAATGGTGGTGTCGAAATCGGACAATTGACTCCACCAGTGCTCCCTCACCGCTGCATAGCGGGGAGGAGGGTGAGGAAGTTGTGGATGAGGGGGCGGGTGTCGCCGGTTCGGGTGGCTATGTAGATGGATGTGGTGGCTTGGGTTTCGGCCAGGGGGATGATGCGGACCGTGTTGGGGGCCGTGAAAGTGGCGCTGCGGGGGGCGATTGTGACGCCTAGGCCCGCGGCAACCAGGTAGAGCAGGATGGTCCAGTTGGTGGCTTCCTGGACTATGTGGGGGCGGTGGCCGGATTCCAGGAGTGGGGAGAGGTTGCGGTCGTGGGCTCGGGGGCCTGCGATGCGGGGGAAGAAGACGAAGGGGTTGGTGGCCAGTTCGGCTCCGGTGATGGTGGGGCGGTTCGCGTCCGGGTGGTCGGCGGGGAGGATCGCGACGAAGGGTTCGGTGATAAGGGGGACGGTTTCGGTGCCGGGGGTGTCGTCGGGGTCGCGGACGATGGCCATGTCGAGGCTGCCGGTGGCGAGTCGTTCCATGAGGTGGCTGGTGAAGCCCTCGACCAGGTCCACGTCGACGAGGGGGAAGCGGTCGCGGAAGTCCCGGACGGCGCGGAGGGGCTCGAGCGGGAGCACCGAGGGGACGAAGCCGAGGTAGAGGGTGCCCTGGCCGCCTTGGCCGATGCGGGTGATCTCGGCCAGGTCGCGGTCGGCGTGGCCGAGCAGGGCGGTGGCCCGTTCGCGCAGGACGGTTCCGGCGGCGGTCAGCGCGACGCTGCGGGAGGTGCGGTCGAACAGTCTTGTGCCGAGCAGGGTTTCGAGGCGCTGGATCTGCTGGGTGAGGGCGGGCTGGGCAATGTGCAGGCGGGCGGCGGCGCGCCCGAAGTGCAGTTCGTCGGCCACGGCGAGGAAGTAGCGGAGGTGGCGGAGTTCGACGCCTTCAACCATAAGCTGAGCGTATCAATCGCAGCTATCAAGTATTGGACGTTATGGTTCGCCACCCGGCATGCTGACCTGGTGACTCAGCAAACGGAAGCCATTGCCGATCGCCCTGCCATTGCCGAACACCCTGCCATCGTCGAACACGGTGCCGTCGTGGTCGAACCGATGGCCGGTCCCGCCGATGCCCAGGCGTTCAAAGAGCTGAATATGGAATGGATCGCCGCGTACTTCACCCTCGAGCCCGCGGACCTCGTCACCCTCGACAATCCGGAGAAGATCGTCGCCGAGGGCGGGCGGGTGCTGATCGCCCGGGACGGCGCGCACGCGGTCGGCTGCGTCGCGCTGGTGGCCGAGGAGCCCGGGGTCTTCGAACTCTCGAAAATGGCGGTCTCGCCCAATTCCCAGGGCCGCGGCATCGGTCGCGCGGTGCTGCTCGCGGCCATCGATGAGGCGCGCGGGCTGGGCGCGACCTCCCTGTTCCTGGCCAGCAATGCCAGGCTCGCCAGCGCGGTGCACCTGTACGAATCGGTCGGCTTCGTGCATGTCCCGCGCACGGAATTGCGGCCGATCCCCTACGACCGGGCCGATGTGTTCATGAGGTTCGAGCTCTAGGTTTTGCGGACGCTGTCGTAGATGGCGGCCGTGCGGGCCGCCATCTGATTCCAGTCGAATTCGGTGATGGCGCGGCTGCGGCCGGTGCTGCCCATGGCGGCGGCGGCCACGGGATCGGCGGCGATCTCATTGATGGCGTGGGCGAGTCCGCGCTCGTAGGTCTCGTGTCCGTTCTCGTCATAGGGCACGAGGCGGCCGGTGATGCCGTCCGAGACGACCTCCGGAATGCCGCCCACCGCGGAGGCGACGACGGCGGTCCCGCAGGCCATGGCTTCGAGATTGACGATGCCCAGGGGTTCGTACACCGAGGGACAGACGAAAACCGTTGCGGCGGAAAGCACTTGGCGAACCATTTCGGTGGGGAGCATTTCCTTGACCCAGTACACGCCGTCGCGGGTCTTGCCGAGTTCGCGGACGGCCGCGGCCACTTCGGCTTCCATGGCGGGGGTGTCGGCGGCTCCGGCGCACAGCACCAGTTGCAGGCCGGGGTCGAGGTGGCGGGCGGCGGCGAGCAGGTGCGCGACGCCCTTCTGCCGGGTGATGCGGCCAACGAAGGCCGCGATGGGTCTGTCCCGGTCCGCGCCGAGTTCGGTGAGGATGTCGCGGGAGCCGGGCTTGGGTCCGCCGGGATGCCAGACGTCGGCGTCGATTCCGTTGTGCACCACATGGACTTTGGCGGGATCGAGGTCCGGGTAGGCGGCCAGGACGTCTTCGCGCATGCCCGCGCTCACCGCGATCACGGCATCGGCGTAGGTCATGGCATTGTGTTCGGACCAGGACGAGAGCCGGTAGCCGCCGCCGAGTTGCTCGGCCTTCCACGGCCGCCGCGGTTCCAGCGAATGCGCGGTCAGCACGTGCGGAATGCCGTAGAGCTCGGCGGCCAGGTGCCCGGCCAGCCCGGCGTACCAGGTGTGCGAGTGCACCACGTCGGCCCCGCCCGCGGCATCGGCCATGCGTAGTTGCGCGGACATCATCTGCAGCACCGAGTTGGCGGCGTAGAGCATCGGATCGGGTTGGTGCACCACGGCATCGAGGCGGGGCACGCCCATGCAGTGCACGGTGACGTCGCACAGTTGCCGTAGTCGCGGCACCAATTCGGTGACGTGCACGCCCGCGCCGCCGTAGACCTCCGGCGGATATTCGCGGGTCATCATGGCTACCCGCACTCCGCGGGGTCCGTCCGCGCCGTAACTCACCCCGTCAAACTAGTCGCTGGGCCGCGAGCGAACCAATCAGACAACGCGATGAACACGGGACATGGCGGACATTCCACGTTCCCCTACAAGCGGTAGTTTGGCGAGTGTGAGGAGCCAGCCGCACGTACTCGGGATCGTGCTCGCCGGTGGCGAGGGCAAGCGACTCTTTCCGCTCACCAAGGACCGCACCAAGCCCGCCGTGCCGTTCGGCGGCGCGTACCGGCTCATCGATTTCGTGCTGTCGAATCTGGTGAACGCCGGGTACCTGCGGATTTGTGTGCTCACGCAATACAAGTCGCATTCGCTGGACCGGCATATCTCCCAGACCTGGCGGCTGTCCGGATTCGGCGGCGAGTACATCACCCCGGTGCCCGCGCAGCAGCGCCTCGGCCCGCGCTGGTACACCGGCAGCGCGGACGCGATCATGCAGTCGCTGAACCTGATCTATGACGAGGATCCGGAGTACATCGTCGTTTTCGGCGCGGATCACGTGTACCGGATGGATCCGGAACAGATGGTGCAGGCGCATATCGAATCCGGCGCGGGCGTGACCGTCGCGGGCATCCGGGTGCCGCGCAGCGAGGCGAGCGCGTTCGGCTGCATCGACTCCGACGAATCCGGCCGCATCATCGGCTTCCTGGAGAAGCCGGTGCATCCGCCTGGCACCCCCGACGATCCGAACGTCACCTTCGCCTCCATGGGCAATTACGTCTTCACCACGAAAGTGCTGGTGGACGCCATTCGCGCGGACGCCGACGACAATGACTCCGACCACGATATGGGCGGCGACATCATTCCGGGCCTGGTGCGTTCGGGCGCGGCCTCGGTCTACGACTTCGCCAATAACGAGGTCCCCGGCACGACCGACCGCAGCCGCGGCTACTGGCGTGATGTCGGCACCCTGGACGCCTTCTACGAGGCGCATATGGATCTGGTGTCGGTGGATCCGGTCTTCGACCTCTACAACAAGCACTGGCCGATTCGCGGGGCCGCGGAGAACCTGCCGCCCGCCAAGTTCGGGCGCGGCGGGCTCACTCAGGAATCGATCGTCGGCGCGGGCAGCATCCTGTCGGCGGCGACGGTGCGCAATTCGGTGCTGTTCTCCAATGTCATGGTGGAGGACGGCGCGACCGTGGAGGGCAGCGTGCTCATGCCGGGCGTGCGGATCGGCCGGGGCGCCGTGGTGCGGCACGCGATTCTGGACAAGAACGTGGTGGTCACCGAGGGCGAGATCATCGGGGTCGATCTGGACCGCGACCGGGATCGTTTCGCTGTGAGCAATGGCGGCGTGGTGACCGTCGGCAAGGGCATCTGGGTGTGACCCTTCCGGCCTGTCACGCGCGGTTCTCCCGATAAAGGTGGACAGTCCGCCCATCCGGGTCCGAAAATCTTGGAGTGGCGCGCCACCGGCTCGGTTGCGCGGGAGGGAGCATCATGGCCCACGCGGCACGGGTTTTCACCGCTGTCACCTGTCTGGCGCTGACCGCGCTATTGACCGGCTGCGGCACCAAGGGGACACCGGTAGCGGCCGAAATGGATGTCCGCACGCTGGATTCCGGCACCTACCCGGTCAATCGATTCACCTACGACCGTAATTCCAATGGCAATGGCGCGACCCTGGAGGGCATGCGCATGGCCGATGCGGTGGCCCCGGCCGTGAAGATCGATCCCAGTCTGAAGGTCGGGCGCGGCGGCGTGGTGCTGTCCAGCGTCGCGGATGTGGTGAGCGTGAGCCGCCTGTCCTCGTCGGCCAAGCCGGTGCTGGCGAACCGCGGCTTCATCGCCGGGTACGCGAACAGCGGTGCGGATATGGAGGACCCGGCCGGTAAGGACACACCGGACCCGAACAGCACCAGCGTCACCCTGCGACTGCTGCGTTTCCCGTCCGCCGATAGCGCCAAGCTGGCGGCCAAGGAGCTCGAGGACGCCGATTTCAATGTGGCGCTGAACCAGAACCAGAAGCTGACGATGCCGGAGTATCCGGACGCGTTCGCGCACTGGCGGCCGAATGTCGGCAATATCGGTGTGACCATGGCGCGCAAGGAATTCGTCATCTCGGTGTTCCTGGCGCGCCCGACCGTCGACAAGGCCGATCTGCTGTCCTGGGCCAAGAAGACGCTGGACGCGGAGGTCCCGGCGGTGGACGCGTTCGCGCCCACCCCGGCCGACAAGGTCGATCAGCTGCCGGTCGATCCGGACCGGCTGCTGGCGCGGGCGCTGGTCGCCGATCGAGATAATCGCAAGCCCGATCAGGACAACTTCGCGGTCTACGGCCCCAACTGGATGATCGGGCTGGCGGGCGATATGGCCTTGCGCACCAGGCTTTTCACCGATACCGGCATGGATCAGATGGCCGTGGCCGACGACACGCTGCTCTTCCGCGTCCGTGATGCCAAGGCGGGCGCGGATCTGGTCGCCGGGCTGATCCTGAGCTTGAACGAGACCTCGGCGGGCGCGCCGGACAAGGTGCCGGAGGTGAAATGCGTGCACCATAAGTCGGGCGATATCAATAATCGCTGCTATGTCATCTACAAGCGGTATGTCGCCGGAGTGAGCGCGGGCACGGAGGCGGAGGCGCAGAAGATGGCGGCGGCGCAATACACGCTGCTGGCCAATAGCCTATAGCTCGCGCAGATGCCGAAACCCGTTGTGGCGGTTCAGAAGCGGATGACGTCCGCGTCGAGAGACCGCCACGCGGCGGGGCGTTCGGAATCGGCATCGGCCGTGGGCTTTTCGGGGCACACTACTTCATGACCGTTGTGCGCGGCCACTTCATGACCGTTGTGCGCGGCGGCATTGTGTGTGCTGCCATTGCGTCCGCCGTGCGGCGGCCCCGGCCGGGTGGTTGAGGTGCTTTCGTCCCGGAAGCGGTAGTCGCGGAATCCGAACGGCTGCAACAGGGCTCGCAGGAATTCGGGGCCGTTCTCGGGCGTGACGGTGCGGTCCTCGCCGAGAATGTCGACACCCTGGTGGTACCAGACCCGGGCGACCAGTCCTTCGACCGGATCCACCGCCCGGAAGGTGGCGTGACCGTCGGCGGTCAGGCGGAATTCGGCGATCCGCCGCCATCGCCCGGCCGCACTTCTCGTCCGCGCGCGGAAGTACAAGCCCACCACCGCCGGAACTCGCTGACCCATGGAAACCTCATTCATCGATATCTTCCATGGAGTAACCCGATCGCGGCCCGGTAATCCTCGCGAACGGGGCGGTCGTTCAGCCCGGATTCGCCGGGGCGAGAGTGCTGGTCCCGCAGAACGGCTGACACGAGCCGGGTGTGGACGGCACCACGCTCGACGGTTCGTCGAATCGTGCCCCACTGACCAGCAGCAGCACCAGCAGCCCCACGAAGACGACGCCTCCGAAGACAATCAGTGCGGGCCAGAGCCATCCGGACGGTAGATGCACACCGAGCATCAATCCTTCGCCGAACATCTCCCACCTCCCTCGAATTTGTTCCCCCTCTTCGGTACCACTCGCGCGGTACCCGAAACCAGACCCTGCCGCTGCCCCAGCGCTGCCCCGCATCTCCACGGCAAACGGCGGCACCGGGTGATCCCGATGCCGCCGTAATAGTCTTTTCAGATTCGAAGCGCTATCAGCGCAGGTCACGCCGCCGGAACGCGAAGAGCCCCACGGCAATCAAGGCCGCGTCGACGATCAAGAGGATGAGCACCGGGGTGAGGGTGAAGTCCGCGCCCGGCACCTTCGGGGCGTGCTCGAACGGTTCGAGATCGCGGAACCATTGCGGGGCACCCGAAATCGCGCCGAGCAGGAATACCGCGATGGCGGCGGTCAGCACGCCCCAGGCCACCGGGGTCCAGCGCGGGAGCAGGCCGAACAGCAGCACGGTCACACCGGTGAACATCCACACGGCGGGCAACTGAATCAAGGCCGCCGCCAGCACATCTCCGAGTTTGCCGCCGATATCCCCGGCCGACTTCCCGTAGACCAGGCCGCCGACGAAACCGGAAACCAGCAGCGCCACCGCGGGTCCACCCAGCGCGAACACCAGATGTGAAGCGACCCAGCGGGTTCGCGATTCCGCACCGGTGAGCACGGTCTCGGTGTGCTGGCTGCTCTCCTCCGAGTGCAGGCGCAGCGCCGCCGACACCGAGTAGGCGGCGGCCGCCACCGCGATCATGGTGAAGGCGTAGCTGATCATCGAATTCTCCAGCGACGCCGATCCGCCCATGCGGGTGATGAGGTCGCGAATGGCCTGGCTGGTGCCCAATTCGTCACCGATCCCGTGGATCACGCTGCCGATGAGCAGCCCGTACAGGCCGAGCCCGACGGTCCAGGCCAGCAGCGTGCCGCGCTGCAAGCGCCAGGCGAGTCCGAATGGACCGTTCAAACCGGGTCCGGCGGTGGCCACGCCGGGCCGTTCGGCCAGCAGTCCCGCACCCACATCGCGGTGCCGCAGCAGCGAATACGCAAGCACGGTCAACACGAGGATGGTGATACCGGGCAGCAGCAAGACCGCGAAATGATCTCCCGCATACGGGCGGACCTGCAATGACCAGCCCTGCGGCGCCATCCAGCTGAGCGGACTGCTCGGCCCGTCTCCGGCGCGGGCATCACCGATGGCGCGCAGTGTGAAGGTGAGACCCAGCACCGCGAAGGCGATGCCGCGCGCCAGCCGCGCGCTGGTGGACAGCTGCGCCGCCACCGCGGCCACCGAGGCGAACACCGCACCCGAGGCCGCCAGGGCCAGCCCGAAGGCCAGCGATCCGGTCCGCGGCACATCGGTCTTGGACAGGCTCGCGAAGGCGAACAGCCCGGCCAGCAGGGACCCCCCGTAGGCGAGGATGAGCGCCGCGGTCAGTCCGGCGAAGCGCCCGACCCGGGTGGCGGCCACGAGTTCCCCACGCCCCGTTTCCTCTTCGGCGCGAGTGTGCCGGATGACAGTGAGAATGGTGGCGATGGCGATGAGCGTGTAGAACATCCCCGCCTTCCAGATGCCCGCCGCGCCGAGGCTGGTGTTGTACACCGGCCCGTACATGGCGAGCTGGGCGGGACTGGCGAGGATGGACGCGACGAGACTCGCGCGATCCGCCGCCTCCGGGTACACCTTGTCGACGCTGTCGATGTACACGCTGCCGATCGGCACTGACAGCAGCAGCACCCACAGCGGCAGCACGATCCGGTCGCGGCGCAGATACAAACGCAGCAACCGTCCGGTGCCCGTGAAATCCGTTGAACTCAAGGGTGATTCGAGCGCTCGCGGCGCGGCGATGGCGGTCATTTCGCCACCTTCTCCCGTTCCTCGCCGACCCGGCCGGACCGCGCCGCATCATCGCCATTGAGCGAATAGTGGCGCAGGAATAGCTCTTCCAGTGTCGGTGGCTGGCTGACCAGGCTGCGCACCCCGGCATCGCCGAGTACGCGAATGAGTTCGCCGAGGTGTTCGGCGTCGACCTGGCAGTGCAGGGTGTGATCCTCGACGCTGAGGTCGGAGATGCCCGCGATCCGGCCGAGATCGCCTGGGCTGCCGGTCAATTCGGCGGTGATGGAAGTGTGGCTGAGGTGTCGCATCTCGGCGAGCGTCCCGGTTTCCACGGTGCGCCCCGCCCGGATGATGGTGACCCGCTCGCACAGCTTCTCCACCTCGGAGAGGATGTGGCTGGACAGCAGCACGGTGCAGCCGCGCTGCTTCGCCTCGGCCACGCATTCGTTGAATGCCTGCTCCATCAAGGGATCCAGGCCGGAGGTGGGCTCGTCCAGCAGCAGCAGTCGCGCATTCGACGAAAACGCCGACACCAGTGCGACTTTCTGCCGGTTGCCCTTGGAGTAGGCGCGGGCCTTCTTCTTCGGATCGAGTTCGAATCGCTCGATCAGATCGGTGCGCCGCTGCTGATCCAGCCCGCCGCGCATGCGCGCCAGCAAATCGATGGTCTCACCGCCGGACAGCGACGGCCACAGCGTGACATCGCCTGGGACATAGGCGATATCGCGATGCAGGGCGACCGCATCGGTCCACGGGTCTCTCCCGAGCACCACGGCCTCGCCGGAGGTGCGGGACAGAATGCCGAGCAGGATGCGAATGGTGGTGGACTTTCCCGCGCCATTGGGCCCCAGGAACCCGTGCACCTCGCCTTCGGCGACCTCGAGGTCGAGGCCGTCGAGCGCGTGCACCTGCCCGAAGTGCTTGTGCAGATCCCGGACTTCGATAGCCGGGTTGGCCGGAGCGTTCATCGAATCTCCTTGTAGGAAAACGACGTTGATGTTGATTACTCGGGTGGATCGGTGAGTGCGTCCAGCATCATCGAGTCGGTGAGCATGCCGTGCGTGTAGATCTCCAGCGCGGGCAGCGTCATGCTGTCGGCGTAGGCACGCAGCGCCTTGCGGTAGTCCACGGGCCCGTCCTGCGCGGCCGCGTAGAGCTGCAGGAACATCACCATGCCGCCGCCATTGGTGGTGGCGACATAGCGCGCCATGGCTTTCAGATCCTTGGGCGCGCGGATGGTGCCATTGGCGATGCCCGCCGTGAGGTACTGCTCGACGTCCTCGACCATATGGTCGAAGAAGGTGACGAGCAGGCTGCCGCCGCTCTGGAAGCTGCGCAGCAGGTAGGCCATCAGGGGCGCGAAGTCCTCGATCTCCGCCAGCTGCTGCATCAGCCCGTTGGGCGATGGATGCTCGATGTAGTCCATCTTGGCGACCCGGATCACTTCACGAACGTGGTCATCGCACTCCTGGCGCAGGTTGTCCTTCGACCCGAAATGGTGGATGACGAGCCCGGGTGACACCCCCGCCGCGGCGGCGATGGCCCGGATTCCGACTCCGAAGCCCTGTTCCCCGAAGGCGACGATCGCCGCATCGCGGATCCTCGCCCGGGTCGTCAAGTCATCGGCTGAACGCATGTTCAATATGCTAAACACTCGTTCAGCCGGAAGGCAAGAGCCACGCCCGTGTCATTCATGCGAACTTGTGAAGATCACCATTCGCGCCGCTCATCGACGGTTCGGCGCGGACTTCTGCGCGCGGGAACTCTGCGTCGAGGCACCTATTGCGGCGCGGATAGCCGCTATCCGCGCGAAGCGCAGAGCAGTCCGTCGCCGACCGGAATCAGCACGCTGGTGAGCAAGGGATCCTCGGCGATCGCGCGCGTGGCGGCGCGGACGGCCTGGGTTTGCGGGTCACGCTGGGCCGGGTCCGGGACCCGGCCGCCGAGTAGCGCGTTGTAGAGCAGGATCGCCCCGCCCTCGCGCAGCAGTCGCACGGCCTGCCCCACATACTGCGGGTGCTCGAGCGGTGCGGCATCGATGAATACGAGGTCGTAGGCCCCATCGGCCAAGCGCGGCAACACATCCAGGGCCCGGCCATTGATCAGCCGGGTGCGGGCGGGCGCGATCTCCGCGGACCGGAAGGCCTCGCGCGCCGCGCGCTGATGCTCGGGCTCGGAGTCGATGGTGGTGAGCGTGCCGTCCTCGCGCATGCCGTCGAGCAGCCACAGCCCGCTCACACCGGCCCCGGTGCCCACCTCCACCACCGCACGCGCACCCAGAAGCTGGGCGTACATGCTCAGGAGCGCGCCGACCGACGGTGGTACGGGTGCGGCGCCGAGTTCGAGGGCGCGTTCGCGCGCGGAAACGAGAATCTCGTCTTCGGCGACGGATTCCTCCACGTAGGCGAGGTTGCGCTGCAGGTTCTGTGCCGCGGGAGTCTGGCTCACGATCTAGAGGCTAATGGCGCGAAGGCGGGATCGTGCGGCTGCGACCGGCCGGTGCGTCGAATTTTCTCAGGTGTCCCTCAGCGTGCACATACGACTGCCACATCCCGACCGGCAAAAGTAATGCCTACGCCAGGCCAGCGACCGGCGGCCCGGAGATCGGGAACAACGCGACTCACACAGTCGGTTGTACCCGAAAACCGAAGCCACGGTCCCGAGTAGGAGGTAACCCCATCCACATGGTCGACGCGGCGCGTGAACACGCCACCCTGCACCCGCAGGTCAAGCCGCTTTCGAGTGACACTCTCGATAGCGCATTCGCTGTGTCGAGCGATGGCATAGGTATGCCCGCCGACACGACCCCCGTCATCGAGCCCGAGGACGACGCCGCCCTGTCCGGCACCGCCGCCTTCGACGCCACCGGTGACCGCACCATGATGCCGACCTGGGACGAACTGGTCCGCGAGCACGCCGATCGCGTGTACCGCCTGGCCTACCGCCTCACCGGCGATCCGCAGGACGCCGAGGACCTCACCCAGGAGACCTTCATCCGGGTGTTCCGCTCGCTGTCCAACTATCAGCCCGGCACCTTCGAGGGCTGGTTGCACCGCATCACCACGAACCTGTTCCTGGACATGGTGCGCCGCCGCAATCGGATCCGCATGGAGGCCCTGCCGGAGGATTACGACCGGGTGCCGTCCGAGGGCCCGGGCCCCGAGCAGCTCTACCACGATGCCAATCTGGATCCCGAGCTGCAATCCGCGCTGGATTCGCTGGCCCCGGAATTCCGCGCCGCCGTGGTCCTGTGTGACATCGAAGGCCTGTCCTACGAGGAGATCGGCGCCACGCTGGGCGTCAAACTGGGCACCGTGCGCAGCCGCATCCACCGAGGACGTCAGGCACTGCGCGAGCACCTCGAGCATAATGGGGTGGAGCGGCGCACTACGGCCGCTCAAAAGGTCGGGTGAGAGTGCGGGTTTTCCCGCCCGCTTCTCGGCATTCCCCCGATACAGCTCGAATCGTCCGGAAGGGTGTGCAGCGTATGAGTGGCGAGGACAGATCGCCCCGGCGTCCACCTCGTTTCGCTCCCACCGAGCATCTGGCCAGCGAGGCCATTGCCGCGTATGTGGACGGTGAGTTGCGGATGAACGCGTATCTGCGTGCCGCCCATCATCTTTCCGTGTGCCGCGAATGCGCGGCCGAGGTGGATGCCCAGGAGCAGGCCCGTGTCGCGTTGCAGCAGTCGGCGGATCAGATTTCCGCGCCGCTGCGCCTGCACGACACCCTGAGCCGTATTCCGCTGTCCGAGCTGCCGGGCGCGGGAAACACTCTCTCCGCATCGAACCCGTCCGATCCGCACGGCGATCGCGGCATACTCGCCCGCGGCGCGAGTTCCTTCGGGCTGCGCCAAGATTCGTTCGACAGCAGACGGTGGACCTCGTGGTGGCGCAAGTAGAGTTCATCGCGTGACCACCGAATCGAAGAACACGGGCCCGATTCCGGGTGACGGGCCCGCGGATGGCAACCTGCCGCGATCTGCGCAGGCTTCGGATTCGGCGGCCGATCGGGGGAACCTGAGGCCGTCGGACGCACCCGTACTGGGGCCGCGACCGGTCTATAGGCCGCATGTCGACAAACACACCGCGCGCGCCTTCCGCCGCCCGAGCGGGCAGAACGGCTCCTTCTCGGCCCGTTCCGCCGCCGCCGCCGCGAGCGCCGCAACCAATGGTCTCGAATTGCAGAACCGGCCGCCGGATTCCGTGCTGGCCGAGGCGTTCGGCCGACCGGCCGGTTCCGATGAGCTGCTACAGCGCGATCCGGATGCGCAGGGCGAGAAGGCCACTGCCGCAGGTCCGGCCGATCCGTGGCGGGATCCCGACTCCGCCGCCCGCTTGGGTTCCCCCGCCGTCGCGACGCCGCGCTCGGAGCCGCTGGCCCCGGGGCGCCAGCTCACCGCGCGCGAGGTGCTGTTCGGCGGGAAGATCGCGCCGAAGGCGCTGGGCACGCTGGCGGCCGTCGCCCTGGTGATCGGGCTGGCGGGCGGCTACGTGGGCCGCTTGACCGCGGAATCGACCTCCTCGCTGACTTCCAGCAAGGTCGCCCTGCAATCGACCGGTGACGGGGGCGAGCAGCCGCACAATCAGATCGCCAAGGTGGCCAATGCGGTCATGCCCTCGGTCGTGACCGTGCGCGCCTGGCTCGGCGATACCGGTTCCACCGGTTCGGGTGTGGTGATCGACGGCGCGGGCTACATCGTCACCAATAATCACGTGGTCTCCCTCGCGGCCAATGACAAGACCGGCAAGGCCAAGCTGGATGTCGTCTTCTCCGATGGTTCGAAGGTGCCGACCACCATCGTCGGCCGCGACACCAAATCGGATCTGGCGGTGCTGAAGGTCGATGTGAAGAACCTGAAGGTGATTCAGCTCGGCAGTTCGAACGATGTGCAGGTCGGTGACGATGTCATCGCGCTCGGTTCACCGCTGGGCCTGGAGAAGACCGTCACCTCCGGCATCGTGTCCGCGCTGCACCGGCCGGTGAAGGTCGGCGGCGAGGGCACCGATACCGATGCCACCCTGGACGCGGTGCAGACCGATGCCGCCATCAACCACGGCAACTCCGGTGGCGCGCTGGTGGATATGCAGGGGCGGCTGATCGGCATCAACTCGGCGATCAAGTCCGAGAGCGGCGGCTCGGTGGGTCTGGGCTTCGCGATTCCGATCGATCAGGTCAAGCGGATCTCGCAGGCGCTGATCCGCGACGGCCATGTGAACCATCCCAAGCTGGGCGTGAGCGCCAAGACCAAGATCGTCGCCAATGATGTGATGAGTGGTGCGGCGGTGGCCGATGTGCAGGCCGGGAGCGCGGCCGCCATTGCGGGCATCGTGGAGGGCGACGTGATCGTGAAGGTCGGCGATCGCGATGTGTCGGGTCCGGAGGAACTGACCGTGGCCGTGCAGTCGCACGAGATCGGGCAGACCGTGACGGTCCGGCTGATTCGCGACGGGCGCGAGGTGGATGTGCCCGTGACACTCCAGTCCGACTAGCTGGGTAGCCTGGACCCGTGTTCAGCAATATCAGCTGGGGCGAGATGCTGATTCTGCTCGTCGCCGCACTCGTGATTCTCGGTCCGGAGCGCCTGCCCGGTGCCGTGCGCTGGGCTACCCAGGCGCTGCGGCAGGCGCGCGATTACGCCAGTGGCGCGACCCAGACCCTGAAGCAGGAACTCGGACCGGAATTCGACGAGATCCGCAAGCCCCTGGAACAGCTGAACGAACTTCGCGGTATGAACCCGCGAGCCATGGTGACCAAACATCTTCTGGATGGCGACGATTCGTTCCTGAATCTCAATTTCGACAAGCCGATCAGTTCACCCGGCGGCTCCCCCAATAGTTCCGCGAACAGCGGATACGGCGACTTCACCATGCCGAAACCGCAGAAACCGCTGGAGCGCAACGAACGTCCGCCGGTCGATCCGGACGCCACCTGAGATCACAGCTGTCTAGCCGACTAGACACCTGGAGCTGTCCAGCTATCTAGACTGCGCACATGTCGGCCGACGAGGTGGCCCGGGTATTCGCGATCGAGGACAAGGTCGAACGCCTGAAAGCCGCCACCGAAGGCGTGGCAGCTGCGCAGCAGCAGATCAATGAGCTGACTCGCATCCGCCGCGCCGTCATTCGCGAACTGCACGCCGAGGGCTGGACGTTTGCCAGAATCGGTGCGGCAGCGGGACTTTCCCGGGCCCGCATCCATCAGGTCAGCACCCAGGGGCCGGTACCGGAGGGTCTTTTCTTCGGCCACGGACCGCTCACCATCGTCACCCCGGACGTGCGCAGCGCCACCCGATCCATCGCCTTGGTCGGAGCCCCGGATCCCGCGGCCCCGCAACGCCTGGTCGAGTTGCTACGGGAGCTCGGCTTCACCGCCAATGTCCAGCGGTTCCTGCCCGGCCGCCCGCTCGACCTGGACCGCGAGGGCCTGATCGTGCTCGGCGGACCCGAATTGTCGCCCAGCCTGCGCTATCTCGTCGCCGCCGACCCGCGGCTGCGGCGCACGGTGGCCCGCGCGGGCCGCGTCCGCCGCGGCATCGAGGACCGCGCCGCGCGCCGCGTCTACCGCCCCGGCGGCACCGAGCCCTACGACATCGCCTACCTGGCCCGGCTCCCCCGCCCGGACGGCAAGGGCACCGTGCTGGTCATCGACGGCCTGCACCCGCCCGCCTCGCTCGGCGCAATCCGGCTGCTGGCAACGAGACTCGCCACCCTGCACGAGCGAGCGGCCACCCACCCCTTCTCAGCGGTGGTGGGTGTCCGCTACGACCGCACGAACGGCGAGCCGATCGAGGCCGACCTGCTCACCCCGATCTACCGCCACGACCGCTGAACGGCGGCTCCTGACTGGGAGTTTGGGGGCTTGCCCCCAAGAATCTCCCCCTCGGGGCGTGGGGCCCAGCCCCACTCAGGCAGCAGCCTCCGCGGGGCGCAGGGTGTTCATCGGCGGACGGTCCGCCAGGGAGACCTCGGTGGATTGGGCGATGAATTCGCCACCTACCAGCGGGAATTGAGTGAGCGCCGCACCGGAGTCGGCGACGCCCATGCGGCGCAGGAAGGTGCCGACGATCTGGCGGCTCATGACGCCGAGTTCGGCGAGCGGCCGGTTGCGGTGCTGGCGCACACCGAGATTCACCTGGCCGATGGAGGACAGCCCGAGCATGTCGTGGGTGTCCAGGAGCAGGCCGATCTCGACGCCGTAGCCCGGCGCGAAGGGCACCGCGGTGAGGAGTTCGCGGGTGCCCGCGTATTCACCGCCCAAGGGCTGCAAGACATTCGAGAGCCCGGGGCGCAGCGCCGCGAGCAGCGGCCGGGCAACCAGTTCGGTGACGCGGCCGCCGCCATTGTCGTCGATGGTGTCGCCCTGGCGCAGCGGGCGGCGGTAGTAGGCCTTCACCAGGTGCATGCCGTCCACGGTCAGCAGGGGACCGAGGAGTTTGGGCACGAACATGGGGTCCGGGTCGATGAGATCGGAGTCGACGAAGGCGATCAGGTCGCCCGTGGTCGCGGCGAGCGAGCGCCACAGCACCTCGCCCTTACCGGGGACCGGTTCGAGTTCGGGGACCGCTTGCTCGCGGGTCACCACGCGGGCCCCGGCGGCCTGCGCGCGTTCGATGGTGGCGTCGGTGGAGCCGGAGTCCAGGACGACGAGTTCGTCCACCAGCGTGCCGAGCAGGGGCCGGATACTGGCCACCACGGCGGCGACGGTGTCTTCCTCGTTGAGTGCGGGCAGCACCACGGAGACCGTGCGGTCGCCCTTGACCGCTACCAGTTCTCGGACCGTCCAGTCGGGACGATCCCAGGTGTTCGTCGAAACCCAGTTCTGATGCTTCATGCGAGACCTCGCAAGGTTCGGGCGGGCGGGCGCTGGCCTTGGATGGCGGCAATCATGTCCACCACCCGTCGGGTCGCGGCGACTTCGTGCACACGGAAGACACGCGCACCGGCGGCGGCTGACCAAGCAGTCGCAGCCAATGTGCCCTCCAATCGCTCGGACAGGCCGACACCAAGAGTCTCTCCGATGAAATCCTTATTACTCAGCGCCATCAAGACCGGCCATCCGCTTTTCACAAGAACGTCTATCGCCCGCAACAATTCGAGCCCGTGATAGGTGTTTTTCCCGAAATCATGGGTCGGATCAATCAGAATCGAGTCCTTGGCCACCCCCGCGGCCGCAGCATTTTCGGCCGCGGTCACCACGGTCTCGGTCACCTCGGCCACCACATCCGCGTACCGCACCCGATGCGGCCGGGTCCGCGGAATCGCCCCGCCGGTGTGGCTGCACACAATCCCCACACCCAACTCGGCCGCCACCCCCACCAGTTCCGGATCGGCCCCGGACCAGGTGTCATTGATCAGGTCCGCGCCCTCGGCGACCGCGGCTCGCGCCACTTCAGCCCTCCAGGTGTCGACGCTGATCAGTAGCTCGGGAAACTTCTCCCGAATGGCGGCCACGAACGGCACCACCCGCCGCGCTTCCTCCACGGCATCCACATCCGACCCGGGCCCGGCCTTCACGCCTCCGATATCGACCAGATCCGCGCCCTCGCGCACGGCCCGAGAAACCGCTTCCATGGCGGCCTCATCGGTAAAAGTCGCGCCCTTGTCATAGAAGGAATCCGGCGTCCGGTTCACGATCGCCATCACCAGCGCCCGATCCGTCGCCACCGGCTTCCCGCACAATGTCGGCAACGGCGCACACATGCACCCCAATGTACCGACCCCTGTTCCAGCCTTGCTGGGCAGCCGACCGGAACCGATCCCTGACCGGGGGCCACTACGCGATGCGAATACCGCGCTCGAGCTAGGTCACCGAGTCGACCGCCAGCCAAGGATGCTCGAGCAGCGCGGCCCACGCCAATACGAGCCCTAGCTGGGGCTCTTGTAGGCGTACGCGTTGCGGCTGCTGGTTGTGGTCGGCGAACTTGGCGGGTTATCGAGGTACCCGAACCGTCGGTGGTTGCCGGTTGTCAACGCTGCCGGGCCGGGCGTATGACGATCTCGTTCACGTCGACCTCCGCGGGCTGATCGATGGCATAGGAGACGGCCGCGGCGATGGCATCGGGTGTGATGGCGTGTGCCCGGTAGGTGCGCATCGCTTGTGCTGCACTGGGTTCGGTGATGGAGTCCGCTAATTCGGAGGTGACCACTCCGGGTGAGATCGTCGTGACCCGGATCGAGGGGTCACACTCCTGTCGCAGCCCTTCGGTGATCGCCCAGGCGGCATGTTTGGTGCCGCAGTACACCGCTGCGGTCGGCACCACCTCGTGGGCGCCCACGCTCGCGATCGTGACGAAGTGGCCGGAGCCGTGCGCGGTGAAATACGGTAGGGCCGCGGCGATTCCGTGCAGGAGACCGCGAATGTTCACATCGATCATGCGGTTCCATTCGTCGACCAGCAGCGAGTCCAGCCGCGACAGCGGCATCACCCCGGCATTGTTCACAAGGACATCGACGCGTCCGGTGAGTTGATGCGCGGCCTCGACGAAGGCGGCGACGTCAGCGGGATCGGTGACGTCGAGCCGGACCGGATGCAGGGTGCCGCCGACGCGTTCGGCCAGTGCGTGCAGTCGGTCGGTGCGCCGGGCGCCCGCGACGACGTGATGTCCCGCACCGGCCAGCCGGGCGGCGACCGCCTCGCCGATTCCGCTGCTGGCACCGGTGACCAGCACTGTCTTCTGTTTCGTAGCCATGTCGACCACGATGTCCGGGACGAGCGCCTGGCGGCAGGACGCCGTTCTCGTGGGAGCAGCGCACCCAGGATGACCGGGCCGGGCGCGACCTACCATGGCCGATATGGCACCGACCCAACTCGGCGAATACCTGCGGGCTCGCCGCGCGCAACTACGGCCCGAGCAGGTGAACCTCCCATCCGTGGGACCGCGTCGGGTTCCGGGTCTGCGGCGCGAGGAGGTGGCGCTGTTGGTCGGGGTCAGCGTCGACTACTACATCCGGCTCGAGCAGGGCCGTGAGCGTGGACCGTCGGCGCAGGTCGTCGATTCCCTGTCCACCGCGTTGCGGCTCGACGCCGACGGCCGCCAGCATCTATTCCGGCTGGCCGGGCTCACCCCGCGCGCCCGCACCACCGCGACACCCGACCGCGTCGATCCGAGCCTGCTGCAGCTCATGGATGCCTGGCCCGACAACCCCGCCGTCGTCTACAACCGGGCCTACGACGTCCTCGCCTCCAACACGATCGCCGACGCGCTGTTCCACGACTGGACCCACTCGCGCAACCTCATGCACATCGTCTTCACCGACCCCGCTGCCCGAGAGTTCTACGCGGACTGGCACGACGTCGCCCGTAATTCGGTGTCCGGGTTCCGGTTCGGCCACGGCCAAGCTCCTGACGACCCGCGAATCCAGCAGGTGCTCAGCGAACTACTCGACCGCAGTCCCGAATTCGCACGCCTGTGGACCACTCACGACGCTCGAGGAAAGACCCTGGAAAGCAAGCGCTTCCACCACCACGACCTCGGCCCACTCACGCTGACGATGCAAACCTTCGACGTCCGATCCAGCCCCGGCCAAGCACTCGTCGTCTACCACGCCGACCCCGCCACCCCCAGCCGCCAGGCCCTCACCCTGCTCGGCACCCTCACCGCCACCGCTCGCCAAGACTCCTGACGAACACCCCTGCCCGGCAGCCCGCAGCATGAACGCCCAACAGCTGCTGACAACCTCACACAGTCGGCAACCGAATGTTCTGCGCCGCAGTTGATCTCGCGCGTACAGAACGCCCTCGCAGCGGCATGACAGGATGTCGCGTCCGGAAGGCACAGCAACGATCGCGTCCGGCCTGAACATGCACTTAGACCCATGAACAGTCAGAAAGCTGACCGGCAACAGAGGTTAGTGCATGAATAGGCCGGTAATCCGGACCTCGGCATTACAGGACGTGGGCACGGCCGGTTCGTGGGAGTTCAGCCGTCAACCTCACCGCCCCTCCTGGGGCAGCCGACCGGAACCGATCCCTGGCCGGGGGTCTATTACGCGACGCGAATACCGCGCTCGAGATTGCCGTCGAGTAGGGCCGCGCCGAGGGGCGTCACCTCGTGCCGCATGGTGTTTCGGTACCTGCGGCTCTCGATGAGCCCGGCCGCGCGCAGGATCGATGCGTGCTCGCTCGCCGTCGCGGGTGAGATCTCCAATTGCCGTGCGAGTTCGGTGGTGGAGCAGCCTTCCGCGATTTCTTGGAGGGCGGCGGCGCGGGTCCGGCCGAGCAGCCCGATCAGTGCCTCGTTGATCGGGCGGGGACCCCATGCCGCTGCGAAATCGCCGATGCGGTGCACTACCGGGACGATCAGCGTGTGCGGCGCGTCGGTATCGACGGTGGACATGAGCAGGACCGGTTCGGGGCAGGCGAACAGGGAGGGCACGATGACGAGGCCGCGTCCATCGAGGTACTCGTCGTGGCGGTGGGCGTTCGTGGAGATCTCGAGGACCGGTGCGTGCCAGCGCACGAACGGCCGCAGAGCGGCCAGCATTCGTTCGACGCCCTCGGTGGCCAGGGTGCGGGCCAGCTGTTCGGCGGCGCTGTCGAGATAGGACTGGATATGTGCCCATCGGCCGGCGAACGCCACCGAGTGGAATGCCTCGGCGGCGGCCGCGAAATCGCGTCGCGCGCTGCCGTCCCGATCGGACAGCTCCGATGTCCACGTGGGTAGTGGCTGGACACCGTTCTCCGCGCGGTATCGGATCAGGCATTCCACCTCATTGCGGATCTCGTCGCGCGATGCCAGATGCAATGCCTCGATCCCCGCGGCCATCGACCGCGGCTGTGCGTTGCGGGTGGGCGTGATCAGGTCGAGGAAGTGGCCGCCGATCGGAGGAACGATATCGGCGAGGACACCGAAATTCTCCGGGATCGCGCCGAGAACCTGCCTGCGCCAACCGTCGAAGACGACCGCGTCGCGGCGCTGCACGATGCGGGAGGCGAGAATGGTCTCGCCGATCGCGCCGAGCGGCGGCCCGATTCGAATACGCATCAAATCGTCGGGCGTGCAGTGGATCCGCTTCATTCCCCGCCCCGCATCGTCGTTCCTCGGTTCGGAACCACGCTACCTCCGGTCACCGCGGACCTCGCCATGTCGCGGCGATGAGAGAGTCCAGCAAATCGTTCGCGCTCGGCGACCGCGGCACCACCGATGACTCCCGCGCACCCTTCCGACGACCCTGCAACCACAAGAGCCGCAGACGTTTCCACGCCGATATCACATCGTCGGCGAGGTGCGCGACCACCATATCGCCGTCTACCCGCGCCGCTACATCCTTCATCATGTCCAAGCTCCTAAACGTTGCTGTTCAGGAGCTTATGAACGAGTAGTCGACTCACGCACCATGTTTCGGCGGGGACCGAAACACGGTGCCTGTCGGCCGCGGCGACGGTTCAGTTACGCGGAGCCTTGGCGGCGGCCACGTCGTCGGCGTAGTCCGGGTACGCGGGGATGTAGCCGTCGGACTTGCCCGCGAGGACGTAGAGGGTGGAATCGGAGTCTTCGGTGAAGCCCTGGTTGCGGAGTTCGACCTTGCGGCTCTTGAAGGTGGAGGTCTGTTCGAGTTCCGGGACCACGCGAATGAACAGCGGGACGGCGTAGGTCGGGAGGCGGTCGTAGAGGGTCTTAGCGGCGATCTTGCCGTCGAAAACGGCGTTCTCCGCGAGGGTTACGGCTGCCATGCCCGCCTTGCCGTCGGTGCCGGGGATGTCGACGCCGTAGACAACGGCCTGGGTGACCGAGTCGATGCCGTCGAAGGCGCCCTCGACCTGGGTGGTGGCCACATTCTCGCCCTTCCAGCGGAAGGTGTCGCCGAGGCGGTCGACGAAGGCGATGTGGCCCCAGCGCTGGTCGCGGACCAGGTCGCCGGTGTCGAACCAGCAGTCGCCGGGCTTGAAGCCGTCGCGGACGAGCTTGGATTCGGTGGCCGACTTGTCGGTGTAGCCGTCGAAGGGGGAGCTGGTGGTCACCTTGGCGAGCAGGAGGCCGACGCCGCCGGAGCGGACGCGGCGCAGCTTGCCGTCGGGGGCGCGCCGGGCCTTGCCGGTGGCTTCGTCGTATTCGACGATGGCGAAGGGCAACGGGGTGAACCCGGCGGTCTTGTCGACGGTGAAGGCATTGATGAAGGCGACGTTTCCCTCACTCGCGCCGTAGAACTCGACGATCCGCTTGATGCCGAATCGCTGCTGGAAGTTGTCCCACACCTCCGGGCGCATGCCATTGCCGACGGCGAGCCGGACCTTGTGCAGCTGGTCGGTCCGTTTGGCGGGCTGGTTGAGCAGATAGCGGCAGAGTTCGCCGATGTAGACGAAGGCGGTGGCCTGGTTGGCGATGGCCTCCTCCCAGAAGCGGGAGGCCGAGAACTTGCGCCCCAGTGCGAGAGTCGCGCCGCCGGCGATCACCGAGGACAGCGCCACCGTGAGCGCGTTGTTGTGATAGAGCGGCAGGCAGCAGTACAGGGTGTCGCGGTTGTCGAGCCGGACACCGAGACCTCCGATTCCGGCCATGGATTTGGTCCAGCGTAGATGCGTCATGACGCTGGCCTTGGGCAGGCCGGTGGTGCCGGAGGTAAAGATCAGGTAGGCGCGTTCCTTGGCCGTGATCTGTTCGCACACAGCGGGATTGCTCGAATCGGCGGTGCGGGCGGCGGTTTCCAGCTCTTGGCCCCAGAGCACGCCAGTCAGCGACTCGGAGAGGGTGTCGAGGGCGTCCGCGCACTCCTCGCCGATCACGTTCACGACCGAGTTCAGGAGTCCGAAACTGTGCTGCAGCACGGTGTCTCGCTGATTGTGGTTGAGCAGTCCGGCGGTCGCGCCGAGCTTCACCACGGCGAGCACGGCGAGTAGCGCCTCGGGCCGGTTGGTCATCAGAATGCCGACCACGTCGCCGCGCTTGACGCCGCGGTCGGTGAGCACGCTCGCGTACCGGTTGACCTCGGCATTGGCCTCGCCCCAGCTGTACACGCGCCCTTCGAATTTCAGGAAGGGCCGGTCCGGATGCCGATCAGCGGTGCGCTGGAAGAACAGTCCGATGGAGGCCCGATTCCCGGGTTTCACCAGCATGTGCACGGCATTGCGGAGCATGCCGGGCGCTTGCCACGCCATTCCGGGCAGACTGCGGGCCAGGTCCAGCAGGCTCACGGTCGAACGGGCATCCGTATTCACTTCGTTGACTCCTCACCGGGTCGTGCTCACGCGGCGCACGTGGCTGTCTCCCCCATGGGTTAGCCTCGGCGCACCGATTCACACCCTTGCGGATGTACGCCGGGTTGTCGAGTGAAACCAGTTGGTTCCACTTCGTTCGGCGAGAAGCATCGCAACTTCGGCGGATTAGGTCAACCCCGAGGTCAGAAGTCGGGGTTCAGAGCCGCGAACGCGGTCGGCAGATCGTCGGTCACGACCACCCGGTCGAGGGCCTGGCGCCCCACGAAGCCCTTCTCGCGGAGTTCTTCGATCCAGGCGAACATGCCGCGGTAGTGGCCCTCGGGATCGAGCACCACCACCGGCTTGTCATGTACGCCGAGGTATGCGCCGGTCCAGGTTTCGAAGAGTTCCTCGAGGGTGCCGATGCCGCCGGGGAGGGTGAGGAAGGCGTCGGCGCGGTCTTCCATGATCTGTTTGCGCTCGCGCATGGAGTCGGTGACGATCAGTTCATCGGAGTCGACGTCGGCCATTTCGCGGTGGACGAGCTTCTTCGGAATGACGCCGATGGTCTTCGCGCCGCCCGCCCGCGCCGCCGTGGCAACCGCGCCCATCATGGACACGTGGCCACCGCCGGACACCAATTGCCAGCCGCGGCGCGCGATTTCGGCTCCGACGGCGGTCGCCAGATCCAGGGCGGCTTGGTCACCGGCGCTGGCGGAGCAGTAGACGCATACCGAATACGGGTCGCTCACCGCTGATCCCCCGCTGCCGCTTCGGATTCCGCGCGCGCCTCGGCGGCCTGCGTGACGATCGCGATGACGTCGTCCACGCTGTCGGTGACGTGCAACAGATTCAGGTCGCCGGGTCCGATCTTGGCCGAGCCGAGCAGTGAGTCGCGCATCCAATCCACCAGTCCCGACCAGTATTTGGTGCCGAACAGGATGATCGGGAAACGGGTGATCTTGCGGGTCTGAACCAGAGTCACCGCCTCGAAGAGTTCGTCCAGGGTGCCGAATCCGCCTGGCAGACAGACGAATGCCTGCGAGTACTTCACGAACATGGTCTTGCGGGCGAAGAAGTAGCGGAAGTTGATCCCGAGGTCGACCCACTCATTGAGGTGCTGTTCGAACGGCAGCTCGATACCGAGCCCGATCGAATATCCGCCCGCCTCGGACGCGCCGCGGTTGGCGGCCTCCATGGCTCCCGGCCCGCCGCCGGTGATGACGGCGAATCCGGCGCGCGCCAGGGCACCACCGATCGCCATTCCGGCCTGGTATTCCGGATGTTCGACCGGCGTACGCGCCGATCCGAACACGGACACCGCACGCGGGACCTCGGCCAAAGCGCCGAAGCCCTCGACGAATTCGGCTTGGATGCGCAGCACGCGCCAGGGATCGGTGTGCACCCAGTCGGCCGACCCGCCCTCGTCCAGCAGATGCTGATCCGTGGTGCCGATGCCTTCCTTGCGGTCGCGCCGCAGCATTATCGGACCGCGGAAGGTGGGTGTCTTCGGCGAATTCACACGGGGGTTTTCGGCCTCAGCAGACATGCAGCCAACCGTACCGGGTCAGGCTTTGTCGCCCGTGAGGTAGCTGCGCAGCATGGAGGTGACCTGGGTGATCTGCTCCACGGGCAGGTGTTCGTCCCGCTTGTGGGCCAGATTCGGGTCGCCGGGGCCGAAGTTCACGGCCGGGATGCCGCGGGCGGCGAAGCGGGACACATCGGTCCAGCCGTACTTGGCGCGGACGCCGCCGCTGCCGTGCGCGTGCACGATCTCGATGAGGTCCTTGGCGGCGGGCGCGGACAGCCCGGGCAGCGCGGCGGGCGCGCCGTCGGTGCGCTCGAAGCCCAGGTCCAGACCGGCGAAGACCTCGCGCACATGTTCGGTGGCCTGGTCCAGGGTGCGATCGGGGGCGAAGCGGAAGTTCACGTCCACCTCGGCCACATCGGGCACCACATTGCCCGCGACACCGCCGGAGACGCGCACGGCGGACAGGCCCTCGCGGTACACGCAGCCGTCGATCTCGACCTCACGTGCCTCATAGTTGGCCAGCCGCTCCAGAATCGGTGCGAGCCGGTGAATCGCATTGTCGCCCAGCCAGGCTCGCGCGGTATGCGCGCGCACGCCCGAGGTGGTGAGGCGAATGCGCAGCGTGCCCTGGCAACCGGCTTCGATCCAGCCGCCGGAGGGTTCGCCGAGAATGGCGAGGTCGCCCTCGAGCCATTCGGGGAGTTCGCGTTCGATGCGGCCGAGGCCATTGAACTCGGCGGCGATCTCCTCGCAGTCGTAGAAGATGAGCGTGATGTCGTGCACCGGATCGGCGACGGTGGCGGCCAGATGCAGGAAGACCGCGTCGCCGGATTTCATATCGACGGTGCCGCAGCCGAAGAGCAGTTTCTCGCCGTTCGGCCCGACCTCGAAGCGGCTGGGCACATTGTCGGCGATCGGCACGGTGTCGAGGTGCCCGGCGAGAATGACCCGGGTGGGCAGGCCGCGATTGGTGCGCGCCAGCACGGTATTGCCGTGCCGCACGATCTCGAACCCCTCGGTCTGCTCACGCAATGCCTTCACGACAATGTCGGCAATGAGTTTCTCGTCCTTGGACACGCTGGGAATGTCCACGAGAGCGGCAGTCAGGTTGATGGGGTCGGCGCTCAGATCGATGGTCACTCAACCCACCCTAAAGGAGGAACTACCTCCGCTCTCTGCATCCCACCTGCGATGGCACAAATCGACACCGTGATGTGTCACTTTCTACTCCCGGTAACCTCTAGAGCTGTGAGCATTCAGGGAGCATCAGCGGTCGGCATCGCCACCATCACCACCAATGGCACGGTTCTGGACACCTGGTACCCGTACCCCGAGCTGGGGGAATTCGCGGCGACCGGTACCCAGCGCCTGGATGCCTCGGATGCGGAGTACGCCAAGTTCGCCGACCTGGCGGGCGTGGACGAGGCGCGCCGGGTCGAGACGGTCGTGGTGCGCACCACCATCGCCGATCTGGCCGCGGCCCCGATCGACACCCATGATGTGTACCTGCGCCTGCACCTGCTCTCGCACCGACTGGTCCGCCCGCACGGCGCGAACCTGGACGGCCAGTTCGGGCTGCTCGCCAATGTGGCGTGGACCAACCACGGCCCGTGCTCGCTCGAGGAGTTCGAGCTGACCCGGCTGAAGCTGCGCGCCCGCGGCCCGGTCACCGTGTACGGCATCGACAAGTTCCCGCGCATGGTCGACTACGTGACCCCGTCCGGTGTGCGCATTGCCGACGCCGATCGCGTGCGCCTGGGCGCGCACCTGGCCTCGGGCACCACGGTCATGCACGAGGGCTTCGTGAACTTCAATGCCGGAACCCTGGGCAATTCCATGGTGGAGGGCCGCATTTCGGCCGGTGTGCTGGTCGGCGACGGCTCCGATGTGGGCGGCGGCGCATCCATCATGGGCACCCTGTCCGGTGGCGGCAAGCAGGTCATCTCGCTCGGCGAGCGCTGCCTGCTGGGCGCGAACTCGGGCCTGGGCATCTCGCTCGGCGACGACTGCGTGGTGGAGGCGGGGCTGTACGTCACCGCCGGAACCAAGGTGGTCCTCCCGGACGGCGCGGTGATCAAGGCCGCCGAACTGTCCGGCAAGAACAACCTGCTGTTCCGCCGCAATTCGCTCTCGGGTGCGGTGGAAGTGGTGGCGCGCAAGGGCACCGGCATCGAACTGAATGCCGCGCTGCACGCCAACGACTGAGTTATCGCTTCTGACGCTGCGCCCCTTGCGATGGATTCGCGAGGGGCGCTGTGTTATTCGATGCCGCGTTATTCGATGCCGAAGGCGAGGATGCGCTCCGGGGTGATGCGGATGAGTTCGCGGGAGCCCTCGACGTAGGAGTCGACATCCTTCAAGGCCTGTGCGGTGCCGCGGATTTCGAGGCAGCGCACGGTCCACGGGTTGAGTGAGGCGACATCGTCGACGACGAAGGAGACGCGCTCCTCCTTGGCCAGATTCCGGAACTTCTGGCTCGCGCCCATATTGAAGCCGCCGATATCGATGGTGCCCAGGGCCTCGTTGTAGCGGAAGCCGACCGGGTTGTTCTGTGGCGAGCCGTCGGGCCGCACGGTGGCGAGCCGACCCAGGCGCTGGCTGCCGAGATAGTCGAGCTGGGCGGGCGACAGTGTTGCGATCATGCCCGCGACATTAGGACCTCGAGTGCGCTCGAGGTCAAGCCCGCCGGGCTGTCCGCATCAGAAAACGGCTGGGCGCGTCAGGACAGCAGCTTCTTCTGCACCTTGCCCATGGCATTGCGCGGCAGGGAGTCCACCATGCGCACCTCGCGGGGACGCTTATGCGCCGAAAGCTCCCCCGCCACATGGTCGATGAGCTCCTGCGCAATTGCCGCACCGAAGCCATTGCGCGGCACCACGTACGCGATGATGCGCTGCCCCAGATCCTCGTCCGGAACGCCGATCACCGCGGTCTCGGCGACGGCCGGATGCCCGAGCAACGAGGTCTCGATCTCCCCCGCGCCGATCCGGTAGCCACCGGACTTGATGAGATCCACCGACTCCCGCCCGACAATCCGGTGGAAGCCCGCCGCGTCGATGACCGCCACATCGCCGGTCTTGAACCAGCCGTCCTCGGTGAAGTTCTCGGCCGTGGTCTCCGGACGGCCGAGGTAGCCGTCGAAGAGCATGGGCCCGCGAACCTGTAGCCCGCCAACGCTTTCCCCATCGTGGGGCACGGCCTCGCCCGCCTCGTCGCGCAGCCGGGTCTCGACTCCGGCGACCGGCGTGCCGACCCAGCCGGGACGCCGTTCCCCGTCGGGCCGGGTGGACAGGGTGATCATGGTTTCGCTCATGCCGTAGCGCTCGATCGGCGCATGCCCGGTGAGCTCCTGCAGCCGCTCGAACACCGGCACCGGCAGCGGCGCGCTGCCCGAGATCAGAATTCGCGCTTTCGCCAATTCCCTTGCCGCGTCGGGCTCTTCGGTGACCCGGGACCAGACCGTCGGCACGCCGAAGTACATGCTGCCGTGCGCGGCGGCGTAGGCCTGCGGAGTCGGCTTACCGGTGTGGACGAGCGGGCTGCCGACCCGGAGCGGACCGAGCACGCCGAGGATCAGCCCGTGCACATGGAACAGCGGAAGTCCGTGCACCAGAGTGTCTTTCCAGGTCCACTCCCAGGCCTGCGCGAGCGCGTCCAGCCCGGCGGCGATGGCCCGACGGCTCAGCATCACGCCCTTGGGCGCGCCGGTGGTGCCGGAGGTGTAGAGAATGAAAGCCGTTGATGCGGGGGCGGGTTCGCCATAGCGATGCCACGACCGCGCATGCTTGCGCACCGGCACGACCGGCAGTCCGGTCCCCTCCGGCGCTGTGCCCAGCCAGGCCTGCGCACCCGAATCCTTCAGAATGTGCTCGAGTTCCGCGCTTCCCGCATCCGGCGGCACCGGCACCACGGTGACCCCCGCGATGAGGCAGCCCACCACGGCCAGCACGGTGGTCACGGTCGGTTCGGCCAGCACCGCCACCCGCTGCGCCTGCGCGATGCGCTCGGCAACGGAGGTGGCCCCGCCCAGCAGATCGCTGCGCGAGAGCACTTCGCCGTCGATGGTGACGGCATTCGGAATATCGTCCCCGGCGGCCACGGCGGCGGGATTCAGCGAGCTCAGCAAGAGCGGGGATCCGTACGACACGGGCCAAGGCTACTGCCTGCCACGAATGGGCTTCGATCTTGCTGTGATGGTTGACACAGCCCTGAGTGGGTGAGAGCGTTTGTGTACAAACTTCTCACACGAGGATGGGGTCAACGATGACCAAGCCGCTTCGCGCAACGACGCCCGAGGTAGACGAACCGCCGATCGATATTCGGCAGTTCCTGGATGGCGCAGCCGCGTTTCTCGGCGGCACCGCGAACGTGATCATGCAGCTCGCCACTCCCCCGGTCGCCTACGGCGTGGTCGAGAGCACCGTGGACAGCGGCAAGGTCATGCTCCACCCCATCAAGCGGCTGCGCACCACCCTCACCTATCTGGCGGTGGCGCTGATGGGCAATGAGGAAGACGTCGCGACATACCGCGAGGCCGTCAATACCTCGCACCGGAGCGTCCGCTCCCGCGCCGGAAGTCCGGTGAAGTACAACGCCTTCGACCCCAAGCTCCAATTGTGGGTGGCCGCCAGCATCTACTGGGGCCTCAATGACGCCTACGAGCGCATGCACGGCCCGATGAACGAGTCCGACGCCGACGCCATCTACCAGTGGTCCGCCCGATTCGGCACCAGCCTGCAGATGCGCCCGGAGATGTGGCCCGCGGATCGCGCCGCCTTCCAAGCCTATTGGGATGAGAACCTCGCGAAGACGTCGATCGACCCGACGGTGAAGGCCTATTTCGAGGACCTCATCGATCTGAAGATGTTTCCCCGCCCCGTACAGATGGCCTTCGGACCCCTCCAGCGCTTCTTCGTCATAGGCCTACTGCCGCAACATCTTCGCGATGAAATGGGCATGACCTGGACTCCACGCCAGGACAAGCTGCTGGCCCGCATGATGCGCACACTCGGTGCGGTGGAGCGCGTCGCACCCCGGCCGGTGCGCAATTTCCCGCTCAACGCCTATCTGATCGACCTGCGCCTGCGCCGCCGACTGGGCCTGAAACTCGTGTGAGGGTCAGAAGATCCGGAAGCCCGGCACCACATGGTCTTTGGCGAACTGCTCCAGCGCGGCGCTGTCGTCGAGGGGAATGACGGTCTGCGGGGTGAGCGCCAAGGAAAGCGCTGTGCGCGCGATCATTTCGGCGAGCGGTAGCGGATCGTATTCGGGCAGTTTGCCTTCCGATTGCAGGCGGGTGATGAACTCGGCCAGATAGTCGCGGCCGAGTTCGAGCACCGGCGCGCCCTGCACGGTGAGGTAGGGCAGCACGATTTCCGGTTCGGTGTTCATGAGCCGGACGAGCAGCTGGTTGCCGCGCAGGCCCTCACTGAAGGCGACGAACAGGGCGACGATCTGCTCCTCGGCGCTGGCATCGCGCTCGATCGGCTCGCGCAGGGCGGCATCCACATCGGTCACGAACTGGCGAGCCTGACGCAGGCCCACCGCGGCAATGAGATCGTTCTTGCCCGCGAAGCGCCGGTACAGCGTGGCGAGGGAGAGCCCACCGCGCCGGGCGACCTCGACCATGCTGGTGCGCTTGATGCCGAAGTCGAGGAAGGCCATCAGCGCCGCGTCCAGGACCTTGGTCTGCCCCTTGTCCTCGGGGGCGGATCCGCGCACGAGCGGCAGGAGTTTGGCCAGCTTGGCCATGGTCCAGGCCCCTTCCGATGGCGGAGATACGATGAGGCACCAATCATCGCACATTGACACCGGCACCCCTCGATGAGAAGGTGAGAAGCGAACTTTCTCACATTCTCCTCATTGGCGAGGAGTGACTACGAGGAGCCGTGTCGACGATGACCGCACCCCTGCGCAAGTCCGATGAGTACCAGCCGGTCGAATACGCCGAGCTGACCCCGGAAGCCGTCCGCGAGTACCTCGACGGCCCCGCCGCATTCCTCGGCGGCGCGGCCAATGTGATCATGCAGCTCTCCCACCCGCCCGTCGGCTACGGCGTACTGGAGAGTGACGTCGACAGCGGCAAGGTCACCCTGCACCCGATCAAGCGGCTGCGCACCACCCTCACGTACCTGGCGGTCGCCTGGATGGGTAGCGAGGACGAGCGCGCGGACTACCGCGAAGCCGTCAACCGCTCACATCGCAGCGTGCGCTCCAAGCCGGACAGCCCGGTCAAGTACAACGCCTTCGACCCGAAGTTGCAGCTGTGGGTGGCCTGCTGCCTGTACTGGGGTTTCGACGACATGTACCTGCGCATGCACGGATCCATGGATCCCGAAACCGCCGAAGCCTTCTACCAGTACAGCGCGCGTCTGGGCACCACCTTGCAGATGCGCGAGGAGATGTGGCCCGCCACCCGCGACGAGTTCTACGCGTACTGGGAGGAGAACCTCCCCAATCGCACCATCGACGACCGGACCCGCGAGTACTTCAACAACCTCGCTGACCTGAAGATGATGCCGAAGCCCGTCCAGTTCGTCTTCGCCCGGCTGAATCGCTTCTTCGTCACCGCTCTGCTCCCGCAGCACCTTCGCGAGGAAATGCGCATGACCTGGACCGCCCGCGACGAGCGCAACTTCGGACGGTTCCTGAAGACCTTCTCGGCCGTGTGGACCCGCATGCCCACGGTGATCCGCGTGTTCCCCTTCAACTTCTATCTGACGGACATGCGAATCCGCCGCCGCCTGGGCGTCTCGCTGGTCTAGCCACGTTCGGCCAGGGCGCGCAGGAAGAAGCCGAGGTTGGCGGGGCGTTCGGCGAGGCGGCGCATGAGGTAGCCGTACCACTGGCCGCCGTAGGGGACGTAGACGCGCAGGGCGTGGCCGTCGTCGACGAGGTGGCGTTGTTCGGCGTCGCGTATCCCGTAGAGCATCTGGAATTCGAAATCGCCGGGGCTGCGCCGGTTTTCGGCGGAGAGGGCGAGGGCGGCCTCGATCATGGCCGGATCGTGGGAAGCCACCATCGGGTAGCCCGGGCCGCGCATGAGGACGTCGAGGCAGCGCAGGTAGGACGCGTCCACATCGGCATTGCGCTGGTAGGCAACATTCTCGGGCTCTTGATATGCGCCCTTGCACAGGCGGATTCGAGCGGAGTCCGCGGTGAGGTCACGACAGCGGTCCTCGGCGGCGCGCAGATACGTCTGCACCGCCACTGCCAGCCAAGGGAATTCGTGCCGCAGCTGCCGCACGGTCTCCAGGGTCTCGTCGGTGGTGGTGTGGTCCTCGGCATCGACGGTGACCCAGACCCGCGATTCGACCGCCTTGACGCACAGCTTGTGCAGGTTCTCCGTGGCAATGGCCGGACCGTCCGGCCCCAGTGCCTGGCCGAGCGCGGACAGCTTCACCGAGACTTCCACGTTCGGCACCTCACCCAGCGAGTCCCCAAGTGCCGCGAGGTCGTCGATGAGTGAAACATATTCCGCGACGGCCGCATTCGCCATGGCCTGTTCGGTGGTGTACTCGCCGAGGAAGTCGACGCTGATCATCCGGCCGCTGGCCAGTAGCTCGCGCACCACCGGGACGAGTTCGTCCCGCGTCTCCCCCGCCACGAACCGCCGCACCACCCCGGCGGTGACCGGGATGCGCGTGACCGCCTTCTTCATGCGCGTCGATCCGGCCGCGGCGAGGATCGCCGGACGCAATGGGTTCATCACGCCTCCATGTGCGGGTATCGGTAATCGGTGGGGGGAATGAAGGTTTCCTTCAGCGTGCGCGGGGCGACCCAGCGCAGCAGGTTGAGTGGTGAGCCCGCCTTGTCGTCGGTGCCGGAGGCGCGGGCCCCGCCGAAGGGTTGCTGGCCGACGACCGCGCCGGTGGGTTTGTCATTGATATAGAAGTTGCCCGCGGCGAATCGCAGTGCGGCCTCGGCATGTTCGACGGCTTGGCGGTCGCGGGCGAAGATCGCGCCGGTGAGGGCATAGGGCGAGGTCGATTCGACGGTGGCGAGGACATCGGCGTAGCCGCCCGGGGCATCGTCGTCGTACACATGCACGGACAGGATGGGGCCGAAGTACTCGGTAGCGAAGGACTCGTCGCCCGGATCGTCGCTGAGCAGCACGGTGGGCCGGACAAAATAGCCCTCGGAGTCGTCGCAGGTGCCGCCCGCCGCGATGGTGAGCCCCTTGCTGCGGGCCCGGTCGATGGCGGCGGCGTTCTTGTCGTAGGCGCGCCGATCGATCACCGCCCCACCGAAATTCGACAGATCGGCGACATCACCGTAGGTGAGTTCCTCGACCTCGGCGAGGAACGCGTCTCCCATCTCGCGCCACACCGATTTCGCGATGTAGGCGCGGGAGGCCGCCGAGCATTTCTGTCCCTGATACTCATAGGCTCCGCGAATCAGCGCGGTGCGCAGCGAATCCGGGTCGGCGGAGGCGTGCGCGACAATGAAGTCCTTGCCGCCGGTCTCCCCCACCAGGCGCGGATAGCTGTGGTAGCGGGCAATATTCGCGCCGACGGTCTGCCACAGATATTGGAAGGTACGGGTAGATCCTGTGAAATGGATCCCCTCCAGCCGTGGATCCGCCAGCACGACCTCGGAGAGCTGGATTCCGTCCCCGGTGACCATATTGATCACCCCGGGCGGCAGTCCCGCCTCCTCCAGCAGTTTCATGGTGTAGTACGCCGAAAGCGTCTGTGTCGGAGATGGTTTCCACACCACGGTATTGCCCATCAAGGCCGGTGCGGTGGGCAGGTTTCCGGCAATGGCGGTGAAGTTGAACGGCGTGATGGCGTACACGAACCCTTCCAGGGGCCGGTAGTCCATCCGATTCCATACGCCCGCCGAGGATTCCGGCTGCTGCTGCAGGATCTGCCGCGCGAAGGCGACATTGAATCGCCAGAAGTCGACCAGTTCGCAGGGTGCGTCGATCTCGGCCTGCTGCACCGTTTTCGACTGTCCGAGCATGGTGGCGGCGGCGATGGTTTCCCGCCAGGGCCCGGCGAGTAGATCGGCCGCCCGCAGCAGGACGGCCGCGCGTTCGTCGAACGGCGTGCGCCGCCAGCCCGGGGCGGCGGCGACCGCGGCCTGTACGGCCGATCGGGCTTCGTCGTGAGTGGTATCGGTATAGGTCCCCAGTACGTGCCGGTGCCGGTGCGGCATGACGATCTCGGCGCGTTCCCCGGTCCCGGGCTGATGCTCGCCGCCGATGACCAGCGGCACGTCCAGGGTTTCGGCGGAGAGTTCGGCGAGTCTGCCCGACAGCAGTGCGCGTTCGCGGCTACCCGGCGCGTAGGTGTGCACCGGTTCATTGCCAGGAATGGGGACAACCGTGACAGCGTCCATATCCAAGGCTATCGCGCGAACCCGTCCCGCAGCCGGGACAGACACGCCCGCGGGCTAAGTCAGATCATTGGCCACGATGTTCTCGATATTGCGTTCGGCCAGTGCGGTGATGGTGACGAACGGGTTCACGGTGGTGAGGCCGGGAATCAGCGATCCGTCGATCACGTACAGGCCCGGGTAGGAGGTGAGCCGCCCGTAGTTGTCGGTGGACTGGTTGATCACGCAGCCGCCGAGCGGGTGGTAGGCGAAGTCGTCGCCCCAGGTCTTGGTGGGTCCGAACAGGTCGGTGCGGTAGATGGTGACTTCCTTGGTATTGATCTTGTCGAAGATCCGTTTGGCCGCATCGATGCTGGGCTGGTTCCAGGAGGTCTGCCAATTCAGGTCCACGCCGCCGGTGCCGGAGTTGTAGGTGAAGGTGCCGCGATTCGGGTTCTTGGTAATGGCCAGGTAGAGGCTGGCGAAGGTTTCGATACCGGCCGGGAAGGGCGATACCTCGGCGAAGGCGGGCCCGCCACTGTCGGCCCAGTTGTCGATGCCGAGGACCGGAATACAGGATTGCAGCGAGCCGGTGGCGTCCCAGGCCTGGTTCTGCCGGGCCACCATGACATTGCCGTTATTGCCCCAGCCGGTGCCCACCGAGTTGGGCAGATTCGGCAGTTTCCCAGTGGCCTTCAGCGTCACCAGCAGTTTGCTGGTGCCGATGCTGCCCGCCGCGAAGAACACCTTCTGCGCCACAACGGTTTTGGTGCCCACGGTCGCGCCGGAGGTGTCGATCTGGTTCATCACCACCTTGTAGCCGCCGTCGGTCGGCGAGACCTCGGTGACCACGTGCTGCGGCGTGATGCTCACCTTGCCGGTGGCGGTGGCCGCAGCCAGGTAGGTCTTGTCCAGGGACTTCTTACCGGCATTATTGCCGTAGATGACCTCGGCATTGAGTGCCGAGCGGGTAGCGGTGTCGGCCTGCTCCTGTTTCATGTAATTGAAGTCGTACACATTCGGCACGAAGGTCCACGAGAACCCGGACCGCTCAGCCTGTTTGCGGCCGACGCGCGCGAACTGGTAGCAGTCGGCGGTCTCGAACCAGGTCTTGTCGATGGTGTTGACGCCGAGCGCGGCATTGGCGCGCGGGTAGTAGGTGGAGTACATCTCGCCCGCGTCCACCGAGGGCAGGATGCTCGCGAAGTTCTCCTGTTTCGGTGTCACGGCCATGCCGCCATTGACCAGCGAGCCGCCGCCGACGCCGCGCCCCTGGTAGACGCGAATCCCGCTGAACTGCTCGGAATCCAGGACGCCGGTGTACTTGGGGATGGTCTTGTTGTAATCCCCGCCCATGAAGTGGTTGACCGGTTGATCGGTCTTGGTGCGCAGCCAGAAGGACCGGCCGTCCGGTTTGAGCATGTTGCAGAAGACTTTTCCGTCGGAGCCGGGCGAGGTCCAGGACATGCCCTTCTCGACAATGGCGACCTGCTGCCCGGCCTGGGCCAGTCGCAGTGCGGCCACCGCGCCGCCGTAGCCGCTGCCGATGACGAGCACCTGCACCTTGTCGCCATCGGCGAGGGTCGCGGTCTGGGCCCGTGCCACCCCCGGCCGGGCTAGTGCCGTCGCCCCCAATATGACACCTGTTGCAGCTAGGAACCCCCGCCGGCTGACACCGCTGCCGTACTGGCTGTAACCGGGGTTTTCATAAACGAATCCACGCACTGAAAGGCTCCTCATCGAGACTGCAATGAGAACCTGTTATAGATCTAGTGAAGTAAACGCGTGTCACTTTTCCACAAACTACAGATCCGGCCTGGCGCGTCGCCATTGGCGTGTCGAGCGCACGCTGGCATGTCGGGGAAACGCTGGTACGTCGGGAAAACAAAAGAGCGGCACCGGAAAACCGGTGCCGCTCTTTGTCGAAACTCTTGCGACCCTGACGGGACTCGAACCCGCGACCTCCGCCGTGACAGGGCGGCGCGCTAACCAACTGCGCTACAGGGCCTTGTGTTTTGCTGCCGGAATACCGCTTTGGCAACGTCGAAGACGGTATCATGCCGCCCCGGACAACCGTAAATCAGCTGGTCAGGCGCTCAGCCGCGGTCGCGATGCGTTCGTCGGTGGCCGTGAGCGCAATGCGCACATGCTGATTGCCGCGCGGTCCGTAGAACTCGCCCGGGGCCGCCAGGATGCCACGCTCGGCCAGCCAGTCCAAGGTGACCCGGCAGGGCTCGCCACGGGTCGACCACAGGTACAGTCCGGCCGCGGAGTCGTCGATCCGGAACCCGGCGTGCTCCAAGGCCTTTCGCAGCACCTCGCGACGGGCCCGGTAGCGCTCACGCTGTTGCGCCTCGTGGGTGTCGTCGCCGAGGGCCGCGGTCATGGCGGCCTGGATCGGGTAGGGCAGCATCATGCCGGAGTGCTTGCGCACCTCCAGCAGCTCGGCCACCAGCGCGGGATCTCCGGTGACGAATCCGGCGCGGTAACTCGCCAGATTCGAAGTCTTGGACAGGGAGTGGATGGCCAGCAGGCCGGTGTGATCGCCCTCGCTGACCTCCGGATCGAGCACCGAGACGGCCCGGCCCTCCCAGGGCAGGCCCAGGTAGCACTCGTCGGAGGCGACGATCGCGCCGCGCTCGCGGGCGAATTCCACGACCTTGCGCAGATGTTCGACGCCGAGCACCTTGCCGGTCGGATTGGACGGCGAGTTCAAGAAGATCAGCGCGGGCTTCTCCGGCCCCAGCTGGGTCAGCCCGTCCGCGCGCAGGATCCGCGTACCGGCCAGCAGCCCGCCCACCTCGTAGGTCGGGTACGCCACCTCCGGAATCACCACCAGGTCATCCGCGCCGAGACCGAGTAGTCGCGGCAGACCCGCGATCAGCTCCTTGGTGCCGATCACGGGCAGCACGGCGGACGGGTCCACCCCCGTGATGCCGAAGCGCCGCTTGAGCGCCGCGACAACGGCTTCGCGTAGTTCGGGGGTGCCGTGCGTGGTCGGGTACCCGGGAACCGCCGCTACCGACGAAAGTGCTTCCTGGATCAGCGGATCCACCGGATCGACGGGTGTGCCGACCGAGAGGTCGACAAGGCCGCCCGGATGCGAAGCGGCCTTCGCCTTCACGGAAGCGATGGTGTCCCAGGGGAAATCGGGTAGCAGGCTGCTGACCCGAACACGCGCAGTCAAGGACTACCTACTCGGCGGCCATCGGCGGCAGAGCGGCGATGAACGGCGGGTCGAAATCGACCTTGCCGACCTTGGTGGCGCCGCCGGGCGAACCCAGATCGTCGAAGAATTCGACATTGGCGTTGACGTAGCCGCTCCACTGATCCGGGGTGTCGTCTTCGTAGAAGATGGCCTCCACCGGGCAGACCGGCTCACATGCACCACAGTCCACGCACTCGTCCGGTTGGATGTACAGCATGCGTCCACCCTCGTAGATGCAGTCCACGGGGCATTCCTCGATGCACGCCTTGTCCTTCACGTCAACGCACGGTTCAGCGATGATGTACGGCACTGCCGCTCTCCTAGTCTGTCCTCACATGCGGGATGCTCCGCCCCGCGAAACAGTATCCCGGCGCGTTCACATTACTACTGGCCAGCCTGCCCTAACTTCAGAGCCGGTTCGCCGCCGCTACGCTGCGGATGTTCTCAACCCCTGGCGGGGATTATCCCAAAGCGAGCGAACCGACCGGTGCGCGATGCGGCGGCACACCATAGGTGGTGGTGCGCTGCCGGACCGGACGGCCGATGCCCTCCGCGATCTCGGTGAGTTCGGCGACGGTCTTGGCGGAGCCGTGTTCGGAACCGGCCATGCGGGAAATCGTTTCCTCCATGAGGGTTCCGCCCAGGTCATTGGCTCCACCGTTCAGCATCAATTGGGTGCCCTTGATGCCGAGTTTCACCCAGCTGGTCTGAATATTGTCGATGCGCCCATGCAACATGATGCGCGCCAGCGCGTGCGCGGCGCGATTGTCGCGAATGGTCGGACCGGGGCGCGAGGCTCCCGCCAGGTAGAGCGGAGCGCTCTGGTGCACGAACGGGAGCAGCACGAACTCGGTGAAACCACCTGTCTCGTCCTGGATTCCGCGCAGCACGTTCAGGTGGCCGACCCAATGCTTGGGGTTGTCCACATGGCCGTACATCATGGTCGAGCTGGAGCGTATGCCCAGCTTGTGGGCGGTGGAGATGACATCGATCCAGGCCGAGGTGGGCAGTTTGCCCTTGGTGAGCACCCAGCGCACCTCATCGTCGAGGATTTCGGCGGCGGTGCCCGGAATGGTGTCGAGGCCCGCCTCCTTCAGCGCCGACAGCCAGTCGTGAATGCTCTGGCCACCGCGTGAAGCACCATTGACGACTTCCATGGGGCTGAACGCGTGCACATGCATGTCCGGTACGCGCGCCTTGATGGCACGCACCAGGTCGGCGTAACCAGTGACCGGCAGTTCGGGATCGATACCGCCCTGCATGCAGATCTCGGTCGCGCCCTCGACCCAGGCCTCCCAGGCGCGGTCGCCGACCTCGCTCGCGCTGAGCGTGAACGCGTCGGCGTCACCCTTGCGCTGGGCGAACGCGCAGAAGCGGCAGCCGGTGTAGCAGATATTGGTGAAGTTGATATTCCGGTTGACGATGTAGGTGACGTCGTCGCCATTGGTGTCGCGGCGCAGCTGATCGGCCAGGGCGGTAATGGCTTCCAGGGCCGGGCCGTCCGCGGTGGCGAGGGCGAGGTACTGGTCGTCGCTGAGCCCGGCCGGATCCTTCTCGGCGGCGCGCAGGGCGGCCATGACATCGGCGTCGAAGCGTTCGGGGGCCGCGGCGGCGAGCTCGTGCACCTGCTCGCGAATGCTCTCCCAGTCGCCGAACGCGCCGAGGGATTCATCGGCGAGCCCGGAATCACTGCGGGAGTCGGTATTTCGGCCGTCGATATCGATGGCGGTATTGAGATCGATGCGGCCGACCGACTCCCAATCGTGGTCCGGCTCCTGCCACGGCAGGCCCGCCGGATTCACATTGCGCGCCAGGCCGGTCTTCGGATCCGCCAGGGCCGCAACATGCTTCGATACGCGGGGGTCGATCCAGGGGTGACCCGCCAGCACGTACTTCGGATGTGCGGTGAGACGTTCGGTGAGGACGAAACCGGCTTCCTTGGTGACCTGAGCCAGGACCTCCAGGTTCGGCCAGGGCCGTTCGGGATTCACGTGATCCGGGGTCAGCGGTGACACCCCGCCCCAGTCGTCGATACCGGCGGAAATGAGGGCGCGGCACTCGTCGAGCGAAACCAGGTTGGGCGGGGCCTGAATTCGCATCTTCGGGCCGAGCAACAGGCGGGTGACGGCGATGGTGGCGCGGAATTCCTCGAGGTCCGCGTCCGGGGTATTGCGCATGGCGGTGTCGTGCTTGGCCAGGAAGTTCTGCACGATCACTTCTTGCACGTGCCCGAAGGCCTTGTGCGCCTTGCGGATCGCCATAATGGATTCGGCGCGCTCGATGAGGTTCTCGCCGATGCCGACCAGAATGCCGGTGGTGAACGGCACCGACAGGCGTCCCGCATCGGTGAGCGCGCGCAGGCGCACCGCCGGATCCTTGTCGGGGCTGCCGTAGTGCGCCTGGCCGGGTTCGGTGAACAGGCGGGTGGAGGTGGTCTCCAGCATCATGCCCATGGAGGGCGCGACCGGCTTGAGGCGGGACATCTCCTCCCACGTCATCACACCCGGATTCAGGTGCGGCAGCAGGCCGGTCTCCTCGAGCACGCGAATGGACATGGCGCGCAGATAGTCCAGGGTGGAGTCGTAGCCGCGCTCGTCGAGCCACTGCCGGGCCTCGGGCCAGCGCTCCTCCGGGCGGTCACCGAGGGTGAAAAGCGCTTCCTTGCAACCCAATTCGGCGCCCTTGCGGGCGATCTCCAGGATCTCGTCGGGCTCGAGGTACATGCCTCTGCCCTCGGCGCGCAGCTTGCCGGGCACGGTCACGAAGGTGCAGTAGTGACACTTGTCCCGGCACAGGTGGGTGAGCGGGATGAAGACCTTGCGGGAGTACGTGATCGGCAGGTCGTCACCGAATCCGGCCTCGCGCAGCCCGGCATCGCGCACCCGCGCGGCCGAGGCGGACAGATCCTCCAGGTCGGTGCCGCGCGCATGCAGCAGCACCACCGCTTCGTCGACATTGAGCGTCGCCCCATCGCGGGCCCGGCGCAGCGCGCGGCGCATGGCCGAACTACTGGGCGGGATCGGAGGCAGGCTCGGGTTCGATAGATCCGTCACGTCCTCGATCATGCGCCATCCATCCGACTGATCCGACTCGGGTGCCATAAGGCGGGACAACCCGGCGTTGCGACAGGCTATTCCGCCGCGGACACGGAAACCATCCTCCCGCATCGCGAGGAGCCGTGCTTGTCGAACCTGTGCTCGTTGAAGCTGTGCTTGTCGAAGCTGTGCCTGTTGAAAGAACCGCGACGCTCGAAACTCTTGCGAGCGATCGGGCACTCTTCTACGGTGGACCGACCATGCGAGTAATCGCATTGGTCGATACGAATATTCGTATCACAGTTCTCTAGAGAATTACCGCGCTTCGAAGATCCACCGATCGGGGATATCCGTGCTCGCACGACTGAGCCGCACCACGGCCGCCACCGCCGCATTCGGCGCGACACTGCTGCTGACCCTCGCCACCAGCACCGCGTCCGCGGCGTTCGGCCCACTCCCGCCCGCCAACCCATACCTGGGCCCGCTGGGCACCGCGACCATGCACGGCGACGCGGAATCCTCCGACAGCACGCCCCTCGCCGGACCCGGCACCGGGGATATCAAGGCCGACTTCCATGAGGAGGCCGCGGCCTGCCCGACCATCCTGCAAGGCGCGGACGGCTTCCCGCAGGCGCTCTGCACCAAGATCACCGATCGCGCGCCGGAAGTACTGCTGCTCGACCCGAACACCGGGAACACCCTGGCCTCCCTGGATCTCACCAAGGGCAGCCTGCTCGGCGGCGTCTACGCCTACCTCGACGAGCAGGACCGGATGGTCACCGTCGACGGCAGCGGAAACCTGCTGCGCATCGGGCACACTCGCGACGGCGGCTCCTGGAAACTCTCAATCACCTCGAAAACCGATGTGTCCCAAGCGGTCACCGGGCACTGCGGCGGGGTTGACTGCGACGCGGTCAGCTCGGTCATGGCCGACTTCGGCGGACGCGTCTGGTTCGCCACCGACAATGCGGCCGCGGGCTTCGTCGACCCGGCCACCGGCACCGCACATTCCATCGTCCTGGCTCCCGGCGAGACCGTGGCCAATAGCATCTCGACCGCACCCGAGGGCGTCGCCGTGGCCACCTCGCACGCGCTGTACCTGCTCAAAGTGGATGGCGGCGGCAATCCGTACGTCGTGTGGCGGCAGGCTTACGATCGCGGACCTGCCCGCAAACCCGGCCAGCTGAGCTGGGGCACCGGCGCGACCCCTACCTTCTTCGGACCCGGCAGCGGCACCGAATATCTCGCCATCACCGATAATGCGGCGACCAAGGAAAACCTGCTGGTCTTCAACACCACCACCGGCAGCTCGGTCTGCTCGGTGCCTGCCATCGACGGCACCGAGAACTCCCCCATCGGCTCCGGCAACAGCCTCTTCGTGGCCAGCACCTACGGCTATCCGTACCCGCAGCTCCCCGCGAATGCCGGTCCCAGCCAACCCGCCAGCGCCTCCTTCACCGGCGGCATGACCCGCATCGACGTCACCGGCTCCGGGTGCACCGTGGTGTGGACCAATACGGTTCCCTCCGCCGCGGTCCCCCGCCTCTCGGTGGCCGACGGCAAGATCTACACGGTCACCCGGCGCGGCATCCTGTCTCTCGGCAGCGCCGAACTGCCCAGCGGCAGTTCGAGCGGAAGCGCCAGTGGCAGCGCGGGAGTCACCGACAAGTACCAATTCGCCGTGATCGACGCCGCCACCGGCAAGCTCGACAGCGAACACTTCATGGGCGCGACCACAATTCACGACACTCTCCAGATGGTCGGCACCATCGCCCCCGGCAGAGTCCAATACCAAGGCACCCTCAGCGGCCTCTTCCGAATCACCCCGCGCTAGTAATCGGCGAGGGAGCACTGGTGGCGGGGAGGGGGAATACGTGCCCCATACCCCCCCCAGTTAAGCCAAAAGCGGCGGCGGCGGAAAAAGGAGACGGCGGCGGGTGTA
>NZ_JBFBCD010000001.1:180084-1026305 GCF_040683015.1 Nocardia sp. NPDC051030
ACCCACCGCGCCCTCTACCCAAACCCCCCGCTTTTGTTCGGGGCGTGGGAGCTGTGGGGGCGGGAATTCGTCCGAATCCCCGCCACCAGTGCTCCCTCAGCGATCGGCGGCGCTGATCGGACCGGTCGGCTTTTGTATGTGCCGCACTGGTCGGGGGAATCATGCAAGCATGGGCAGCATGTCCGAGCGCACCGCCCCCGGCGGCATCATGGCGGATCCCGCCTGGCGTCCTAGTCCACGCGCGAAACTGCTGTGGGCGGTGAGTGCGGCGCTGTCCTGGGTGGTGCCCTTGATCGGGCTGCTGGTGTGGGCGGCATTCGATTCGAATCGGCGCACCGTGCAGCTCGTGGTGCTCGGAATCGTGCTGGTGGCGGCCGTATTCAGCATTGCGGTGATTCCGCTGTGGCGGTATGCGGTGCATCGGTGGGAAATCACCGATGAGGCCGTCTATACGCGGACGGGGTGGCTCACTCAGGAGAGCCGGGTCGCGCCGATCACCCGGGTGCAGACGGTGGATACCTATCGGGGGCCGCTGGAACGGCTGCTCGGGCTGGCGACGGTCACGGTGACCACGGCGTCCTCGGCGGGAGCCGTGCACATCAGTGCGCTCGCAGTGGATGACGCGCGACGGACGGTCACCCAGCTCACCGAGATCGCGGCACGGCATCGGGGGGATGCGACATGAGTCAGCCGACGAGTCCGGAATCACCGGATCCGGCCGCCGCACAGATGATTTCGGATGCGCCGCCGATCCCGGAGGGGTTGGCGGCCGAGACCTGGGAGCGGCTGGATCGGCGCATGCTGCTGGTGCATCCGGTGACCGAGACCATTCGCTATATCCCGGTACTGCTCGCCTCGCTGATCGCCGGGGCGCGCGCCGACAGCCCCATGTGGAGCCTGGCGGTGGTGGCTGTGATCATCGGGCTGGCGCTGACCCGCTGGTTCACCACCACCTATCGGATCACACCCGACAATGTCGAGCTGCGCACGGGATTGCTGCAGCGCAAGAAGCTTTCGATCCCGCGCAATCGGGTGCGCTCGGTGGATGTCGAGGCGGATCTGCTGCATCGGGCGCTCGGGCTGGCGGTGCTGTCCATCGGCACCGGGCAGCATGTGGAACGGCGGGAGCAGTTCAAACTCGACGCGCTGGATGCCCGGCTGGTCCCGGATCTGCGGACCGCCTTGCTCGCGCATACACGGGGTGGTGCGGAATCGGCTGAGGCCCAGCCGGATACACCCCTCGCCGATGGGCCGATCTCGCTCACCACATCAGGTGCGGAGGACGAGGCCACCCGGCCGCCCCGGGAAATCGCGCACTGGCAGCCGAATTGGGTGCGTTATGCCCCGCTCTCGCTGACCGGCTTCGCCATTATCGCCCCCATTGTCGGTCTGGCCTTCCAGTACGGCTTCGCCCAGATCGTCTTCGACTCCAATGCCGTCAAGGGTGTGGAAGACCGTGGCCTGCAAGCCATTGCGGTCTTCATCGCCTTGCTGGTCATCGCGCTGATCGTGGTCGTCAGCCTGGCGGCCTGCGCCCGGTATCTCATGACCTACTACGGCCTGCAAGTGGTCGACAATGGGAAGACCCTGCACCTGCGGCACGGGTTGTTCACCACCCGCCAGACCACTCTCGATCTGGCTCGGCTGCGTGGCGCGACGGTGAATGAGCCACTGCTGCTCCGCTTGGCCGGAGCCGCCGAGCTGGAAGCCATCATGACCGGAACCGGTGCGCGACAGAAGATCCTGCCGCAGGCTCCCCGTGCGGCCATCGATCACACCCTGGCTCACCTGCTGGACGACAGTGCGGCGCTCGACGACGCCGGCTCCGATGCCGGTCTGACGGCTCCGCCTCCGGTCACCGCACAACTCACCCAGCACGGCAGTGCCGCGCTGCGCCGCCGCTACACCAGGGCGGTCGGACCGGTGGCCGCGGTGGCGGCGGTACTCATCGCGGTATCGATTGCGGGAGTACATATTCCGACGCTCATCTGGGCGCTGCTGATCCTGGCCGCGCCGGTCGCCCTCGCGCTGGCCTGGGACCGTTACCGCGGCCTCGGCCACGCGGTGATCCCCGCGAGCAATGACAACCCGATCTGGCTGCTCACCCGCAGCGGTTCCCTGGACCGCGACCGCGACTGCCTGGAAGCGCCCGGGATCATCGGGTGGACCGTTCGGCAGACCTTCTTCCAGCGTCGAGCCGGAGTCGCGACGGTCGTCGCCGCCTCCGCCGCGGGCAAGAAGCGGTACCAGGTCATCGACCTGCCGGTGGATCAGACGTGGACGCTCATCGAGTCGGTCACCCCGGGACAGCTGGGCATTCCCGGCTCCGCCAGGAAGTAATTGCCCATTCACCTGAGATTCAGGAACTTTAGCCAGTTTAACCCGCTAAAAGTAAGCGGATATTCACGGCCCATGGTAGAAATCACCGAGCTTTATGAAGGGTGGATTCGTCATGGAACCAACAGCCGGACAGCGCGCGGCATTGGGCATGATCTGCGATACGTTCCTGCCGGGCGACGGTTCGACGCTGCCCGCCGCGACAGACCTGGGGGCTGTCGACACCATCTTCCGGATCCTGGGCCGGAATCCGCGCGAGGCGGAGAAGAAACAGCTGGCCACACTCCTCGGGCTGTGGGACTCGCGACTGACCGGGCTGCTCACCGGCAATGGGCCGCGCAAGTTCTCCACACTGTCGCAGGAGCAGCGGGAGAAAGCCCTTATCCGCCTGGGTGATTCGGGACTCGCCCCGGTGCGCGCCATCTTCCAGGCACTCAAGGGCGCCTCGCTGCTCTCCTACAATGTGACGCCCGGGCCCACCGGAGCCAACCCGCTATGGGAGAAGATCGGCTATCCGGCCCCGGCCGGGCCCCTGCAATCCGCGCCGAAACCGAAGCTGAACCCGCTGCGCTACACCGAATCCACCACGCTCACCTGCGATGTCGTCATCGTCGGCTCGGGCGCGGGTGGCGGCACGGCCGCCGCGGTGCTCGCCGAGGCCGGGCTCGATGTGGTGGTCCTCGAGCGCGGAAACTATTACGACGACCAGGATTTCGGCGCGGGCGAACTCGGCGGGCTGACCAGTCTGTACGCGGGCGGACCGGCCGCCTCGGCCGAAGGCCAGATCACCTTGGTCGCGGGCAGCTGCCTGGGCGGCGGCACGGTCGTCAACTGGAGCACCTCCCTGGCCACGCCCGATGCGGTCCGCCAGGAATGGGCGGACCTGGGCGCGAAGCACTTCGTCGACGCCGAGTACGGCGATGCGCTGAAGGTGGTGCAGGACCGCCTGGGCGTCAATGACCAGCACTCGCCGCTGTCCAAGCGCGACGAGATCCTGGATCGCGGTGCTCGCGCGCTCGGCTGGGATTTGGATGTGCTGCCCCGCAATGTCTCCGATGCCTGTGATGCCGGGATCGAGTGTGGCCGTTGCGGTTACGGCTGCCGCCTGGGTGCGAAGCAGTCGGTCACCAAGACCTGGCTCTCCGATGCGGCCGAACGCGGCGCGCGACTGGTGGTCGATGCCGATGTGCGCCGCATCGAGGTGAACAATGGCCGGGCCGAGGCGGTTTCGGCCGTCACCTCCGACGGCGTGGCGATCACCGTCAAGGCCCGCGCGGTGGTGGTGGCCGCCGGTGCGGTCCAGACGCCCGCGCTGCTGCAGCGATCCGGCCTGCGCAACAAGAACATCGGCAAGTACCTGCGACTACATCCGGCCGCCGCGGTGTTCGGCACCTTCGACGAGGAGCTGCGCCCCTGGGAGGGCGGGCTCCAGACCCGGATCAGCCGCGAGCACGCGGACCTGGACGGTAAGGGCTACGGCGTCATCTACGAGACCGGCCCACTGCATCCGGGCCTGGCCACCGGCTTCATGAGCTGGCGCGGTGCGAGCGCGCATCGCGAGTCCATGCTGGAGTTCGCGCGCACGAACGCCATCGGCATCATCACCCGCGACCGCGATCCCGGCACGGTGGAGATCGACAAGACCGGCGAGGCGATCGTCAAGTACAAGCTGTCCGACTACGACGCCGGGCATATGCACACCGGAATCGTTGGCGCGGCAAGGATTCTCGAGGCCGCCGGGGCGAAGCGCATCTACTCCGGCCACCAGGCCGGAGTGTCCTACGAGCCCGGCGTGCGCGGCTCGATCGACGAATTCGACGCCGCCTGCCGCAAGGCGGGCTACGGACCCGGGCAGTGCGCGGTGGGCGCGCTGCACATCATGGGCTCGGCCCGCATGGGCGGCTCCCCGGATATGTCGGCCACCAATCCGGACGGCGCGACCTGGGATGTCACGAACATCATCGTCGCCGACGGCTCCAGCTTCCCCACCGCGCCGGGCGTCAACCCGATGGTGTCCATCGAGGCGATCGCCTACATGAACGCCAAACGGCTGGCGGCACAGCTGAGTTAGCGGCACCGCATCCGGGTTCTCCTGTGCGGGAATCGATCAGAGGGCCCGGATGCCCGCCAGCACGGCGTGCAGTACCCCCATATCGGTGTCGCCGTCCGTGCCGGGCGGCTCCCGGAATTGCAGCCGCCCATCGTCTATGAGATCGCCGATCAACACCTTGGTCAGGGTGAGCGGCAAGTGCAGGTGCGCCGATACCTCCGCCACCGAGAGCGGGTTGCGGCACAGCCGGACGATGGCGGCGTATTCGGGTTCGGGCCGCGAGAGGGTGGTGCCGCGGGCAACATCGACGATCCAGGTGTCCAGGTGCAGATCCGGCCGTTCGGCGCGGCCGCGGCCACGGGTCACGGCGTAGAGCCGGACCAGCGGTCCGGCGTCCTCCTCGTACCAGTGTTCGCGCGGGTCGTTCATGGTTGTTGGCTGCCGCCTCGGGGGTCTACCGCCAGATGGGTTCCGACGCGCTGCACCGTCTGATTCATCTCGTAGGCGATCATCCCCAGATCGGCCGACTCCGAGGCCAGCAGGGCCAGACAGGCATTGGCTCCGGCGGCGGTGATGAACAGCACCGCCTCATCCAGTTCGACGACCGTCTGATGCACGCCGCCCGCCTGGAAATGCGCTCCGGCGCTGCGGGCCAGGCTGTGCAGGGCCGAGGCCATCGCACCGAATCGCTCGGCGTCCGCGCGTTCCTGCCCGGCCGAGTAGCCGAGCAGCAGTCCGTCGGTGGATAGCAGCACCGCCGACTGCGCGTCGGTGAGCCCCTTGACCAGTTCGTCGAGCAGCCAGCCGAGATCGATTCGCTGGGAAGTGGTCATTGTCGCCTTCTCGTCTATTCCGTTGGGTTCGAATCGGATTCGGTGCGCGGGCGACGGCCCTGGCGGGTGCCCTGGGCGATCGCGCTCATGCGATTGCGCGCCTCGTCGGCGGTGCGCCGACGGGTGGTGTCCGAGGTCTTGGGCTCGGTGTCCTCCTTCGGGATCGAAACACGTTGGCGGCGTGGCAGTCCCGGGCGTGTACCGAGCGCCACGGGGGCGGCCGGAAGCAGCGGCTCCGGCTGGGCGGAAACCTGCGGCTCCGAGGTGGAGGCGAGCAGCGGCTCCGATGTGGCGGGAAGCAATGGCTCCGGTTGAGCGGGAAGTAATGGCTCGGGCTGGGGCGGACGCGCCAGGCTGGTCGAGATCGAGTACGAACCCGGCTCGCGCACCGGCAATCGCGGAGCCGACGAAATGGCCTGGAACCAATCGGTGGTGCGCGGACTGGGCATTTCCGGTCCGACTACCCCGTGCGAGACCGGAACGCCGCTCAGTGGCCGCGCATGCCGATCACCGGTCACCAGCAGCACCGTCGGAATCAGCACCACCGCGCGCGCACCGCCGTAGACGGATTCGGCCAGTCGCACCGCGATCCCATGCCGTCCAGCCAATTTCGCGACCACGAACAATCCGAGCCGGGTATCGCCGGACAACGTGGCCACACTGAAGTCGGGCGGATTCGCCAGCGTCGCATTGCGTTCGGCGTATTCCTCCGCCGCCATGCCGAGACCCTGATCGGTAATCTCCACGGCCACACCGCGACCCACCACCATGGCGGTCACGGTGACCGGCGATTCGGGCGGCGAGCAGGCGGTCGCATTGTCCATCAGCTCGGCCAGCAGGTGAATCAGGTCGGCGACGGCGTGACTGGCGATCTTCACCTCGGGCAGGCGAGCGGGCTCGATCCTGGTGTAGTCCAGGCTTTCCGCGATCGCACCGCGGACCAGGTCCAGCAGCGCCACCGGATTGCGCCAGCGCCGCCCGGGCTGCTCGCCGCCGAGAATGATCAGGTTCTCGGCATTGCGGCGGGCCCGGGTCGCGAGATGGTCCAGCTGGAACAGCAGGTCGAGCTGCTCGGCGTTCTTCTCCTCGCGCTCGGCCCGGTCCAGCAGCGCGAGCTGACGATGCACCACCACCTGACTGCGGTGCGCGATATTGAGGAACACCGCATTGATACCGCGCCGGGTCCGGGCCTCGCCCGCCGCGGCCGCGACCGCCACCACGTGGGCGCGGTTGAAGGCATCGGCCACCTGGCCGAGCTCATCGGTGCCGAAGTCCAGGCTCGACACCTCGGCCGTGGGGTCCACATTCTCGCCGGTGCCGAATCGCGTAATCAGCTCCGGCAGGCGTTCATCGGCCAATTCCAGGGTGTCGCGGCGCAATCGGCGCATGCGGCCGATGAAGCGATTGGCCAGCAGCAGCGCCGCCAGGAAGGCCAGGGTGGCGATGAGCGTGACGGCGAGGCCGCCGAGGATCGAATCGCGGGTGGCCTGGTCACCCTGCTCCCGCGCGATCACGTGCGCGTCGCGGCTCTGGTCCTCCCACAACTGCTGCAGGGCGATATTGACCTGCCCGGACACCGCCTGCCACACGGTCAGCGAGACGGGCAGCTCGACCGTCTTCACCGGCTGCTTGGCCTCTTGTTTGGTGTCGCGGGCCTTCCCCGTGCTGTCCGCGACCTCCTCACTGCCCGTGACGGTTCCGCGCAGCAGCATGGCGTCCTGCATGGCGAGGACCTGCTGCCAGGCGGGACCAGCGGTAATGGCGTTCAGCTGGTCGAGCCGCTTGCCCTTCAGCACCGCCGCGGTATAGGCGACCTGGCCGCGGAATTCGCCGACCCGATGGCTGAACTCCAGCAATTGGGCCGCGGTGAACTCATTGGTGGTCAGGGCCACCGCGCCGATGGAGTCGGCCTGGGACAGCGCTTCGGCGGCGCGCAGCGGTTCCACGCCGTATCCGAGCGCGACGGCGATATCGGCATCGGGCGCGACCCGGGCGGCCAGATTGGAGGCGCCGATAATGGTGCCGATCACCTGGGTGAAGAATCCGAAAACCTGCTCCGCGGGCAGCTGCCGCGAGTCGACCCCGGCGCGCAGGGTCGGCACCATGGCGAAAAGCTTGTTGTAGCCCTCGATATCGGAGGCCTTGCCGTCCGGATTCAGTTCTCGTGCGGCATCGCCCTTGGCGATCACCGCGGCCAGCGCCGCATCCGACTGCTGCCGCGCCGCGATCAGGCCTTGCGCCGCGTCGCCGTCCCCGGCCAGCCGCAATAACGACAGCCGCCGCTCCTCCTGGAACGCCGACACCATGAGAATCGCGGGAGTGGTTGTGCTGCTGGCCAGCTCGGCCCACTGCTTGGATTCGCGGGCATTCTTCACCAGGTAGACCGCCGCGCCACCACCGATCGCGAAAAGCGTGGTGCTACAAATGAGGACGATGGACAGCAGCCGGGCACGCACGCCCAGCCAGCCGCGCACCTTCTCGCCATTCGAATTCGCTTGCCGCCCGAGCGATTTGCGCAGATTCTGCCAACTGCTCACAGTTAATCTCTCCGCTACCGAGCGCCAAGGCGCCTCACCTCGTGCCACACCGCCGGAAATGAGCGATTCATCACGCTTCCCTCGCCGAGAGAGTAACGGAAACATCCCGAATCAACTACAGGTATGAAACATCTCGGCGGAAAAGGTTTATACCCGTCGACACGGCCGTTCCTGACCGGCGCCCAACTGGTCATAGACGGCGGCAAAACCGCCCACGCCTAAACGGAATTCACGGTCGAGGGGCGGCGGCCACGACGGCGGGGGCGGCTACGGATCCCAGTGCGGAGCGCTGGACGGCGGCGGCCAGGCGGGCGTGTTCGGGGAAGTTCCAGGCGAAGGCGAAACGGCGGCGGGTGTAGCCGAAGGATAGGCCGGTGTGGGGGTCGGCGTAGGCGAGGGAGCCTGCTGAGCCGGTGTGGCCGAAGGCGTCTACGCCGAGGAAGGGGTGGAGGAGGCCTAAGGCTTGGAAGCCTAGGGCGAATTGGTCGGCGGGGCCGTTGACCAGATCGCCACCCGTGGAGTGGGCTTGGGCGAATTCGCCGATCGTGTCTCGGGTGAGAAGTGGTGCGCCGTTGGGGGTTTCGGTGATGGCCGCGGAGTAGAGGGCGGCGAGGCCTCGGGCGCTGGCCACGCCGCCCATGGAGGCCGGGCCCAGGGTACGGAGTCGGCGGTTGTTGACCAGGGCGACCTGGTCGACCGGTGGGGTGGAGTTGAGAGCGAAGGCGATTCCCAGAAGGCTGTGCGGGCCTGGGACATTGGACCAGAATTGGGCTTCCTGGTCGGGGGTGGCCAGCCACGGGAGCATGGGGACGTAGCGCGATTCGAGGGACTCGGGGAGTCCCAGGTAGACGTCCAGGTTTCGCGGGGCCCGGATGCGCTCCTCGAAGTGTTGCTGGAGGCTGTGGCCGGTGACCCGGCGGACTACCTCGTTCACCATGGCGAATCCCACGAATCCCGCATAGCCGTAGGCGGTTCCGGGTCGCCAATGGGGGCGCTGGTCGGCCATCAGACTGGCGATGACGTGGTCGTCGGCCAACTCGTCGATGCTGGTGCCCGTGTCCACACCGACAATGCCGCTGCGATGGGCGAGGAGGTCGCGGAGGGTGATGGATTGCTTTCCGGCGGCGGCGAATTCGGGCCAGTCGGCGGCTACCGGGCGGTCGAGGTCGAGCAGGCCCTCCTGAACCAGCAGGGCCACCACGAGACTCGCCACCCCCTTGCTGGAGGAGTAGATGCCGGTGAGTGAGTCGGCGGTGATGTCATCGCCGGACCACAGGTCCACCACCTGGCGGCCGTGCTGGAAGACCGCCAGCTGGGAACCGGCCTCACCGCGTTCGGCGGCGACCACCGAGGCGTATTCGAGGGCCACCGCGTCGAAGCCGGGCGCGACGGTGCCGTGAATTTCGGTCATGTTCATGAGTTTTCGCTCCCTTGCGGAATCTGGATCAGGCCTGGACCGGGAAGTTGGCGCGGAGGACACCGTGCGGGTCACGGGCCTGCTTGATCTCGCGCAGGCGGACGATGGTGGCGGCGTCGAAGGCCGCCGCGGCCTGCTCGCCGGGGGCCAGGAAGGTGTAGGGCTTACCGGGGACGATGTGCGCACCAAGGGCATCGGCCATGGCACTCTGCTTGGCGGCCACCGCATTTCGCAGTTGCGGCAGGCCGAGACCCAGCAGGTAGACCACGTAGGGCGCGGTCACCGGGCCGCGCGCGCCCGCTTCGGGGCTGGTCCGGGCGAGAGCCCCGCCGAGGTGCCGGACCTGGATATTGATCAGCGGCGCAACGGATTCGCCGAGCAGCACCTTCACGGTGTCGTCGTCGAGATCGGCCAGCAGCTCCGCACTGGAGATCGAAGGGCTCGGATTGGTGGGTTCGGCGGTAATGGCGCCGAGGTCCGCCACCGACATGGCGGCGCGGGTATCGGAGATCGCGCCGCCGATCCGATCGAGCACGGACACCAGCTGCTCGCCCTCCCCCGGATCACCCAGGTAGGCAATGTCGATCGCCACCATCTCGGGCGCCTCCGGGAACTGGAAGCGCTCGAACCACACCGAAAGCTCGTCGGGTGCAGCGGCGGTCAGCTCCTTGAACGCCTCCCACACCTCCGCCTGCCGCACACCCGGCCACATGACCCGGCCGCCGTACAGGCCCTCCGCCGGGAACAGCTCGAATTCGAGCGCGGTGACCACACCGAAATCGCCACCGCCACCGCACAATGCCCAGAACAGGTCGGCGTCACTGTCGGCGGTGACCCGCACCGCTCGCCCGTCGGCGTCCACGATCTCGAAGGCGCGCACCGCCTCCGAGGCCCAGCCGTGCTTGCGAGCGAACCAGCCCAGCCCACCGCCGAGGGTGTAGCCGGTCACCCCGACCACCGGATTGCCGCCCGCGAGCCCGGTCAGCCCATGCTCGGCCGCCGCGGTCTGCACCTGTCCCCACTGCACGCCCGCACCGACCCGCGCCAGGCGCGCCTGCGCGTCGATCTCGACGCCGTTCAACCGCCCGGTGCGCAACAGGATGGCCGTCTCGATATCCAGGCTGGGCGTGTGCCCGGTCGGCTGTGTCACCACCGGCCGCCCGGCATCGCGCGCGAACCGCACCACGGCGGCCACATCCTCGGCGTCGACGGCCTCGACAACGCAGGCCACCCGCTGCGTGATCGCCACATTCCAGGGCTGAGACGCCCGCTCGAAATCGGCGTCGCCCGTTACCAATACGCGGCCCCGTACAGCGTTACGCAGCTTTTCGAATCCCATGCTGATTCCTTCTCGTCAATGGAAGATCCTTCAACACATTGACGAAGCGGGAACGCGAAGTGTGACCGCGCCGCAGAATCAGCGAGCGGGCGTGCCGTACCGAGAAGTGGCGCGCCAATAGAGATACAGCCCCGCCGGTAGCAGTCCGGCGATCAGCAGGAGCATGGTGGGCCAGTCGCTCATCAGCATGATGTCGCCGCCCGGTCCGGTGCTCGCGCACACCAGGAAGCCCAGCGTCCACACCATGAGCGGAATGATCATGACCGGAATCTTCGAGGTCACCACCGACATGCCCATGACCAGCAGCACGTTCACAATGGCCGCCACCAGCACGGTGACCGGAACCGGAATGGCCCCCTCGGTCATGCTGGTCGAGGCCAGCGGTGCGGCCATGGCCAGCACCGGCTCGGAGCCGGGCACCCGGGCCTGACCCGCGTAGATGGGCAGGAACAGCACCTCGAGCACCAGCGTGATGAGGGCGTCCACCGCCAGCAGACCGCCGATCACCGCGCCCAGCCAGCCGCGACCGGCCACCACGGTGAGTTCGGAATCGCCCGGACGGGCTCCGACGGCCGCGGTCACGGCACCGGCGGGAAGCCGAGCAGGGTCAGTAGGCTGCTCTGCAAATCGATGAAGCCGTACAGCACCGACAGATAGAGGTCGTGCTGCGCCTGGAAGTAGGGGCGCTGGCTCTCGACGAACGCGGCAATGGCGTTTTGCAGATCCCAGTTGTACACGGCGCTAAGTCTCTCATTCCAGTCCGGCGAACAGATCGTGTTCCCGCCCATCGGGCCCGACCGGACCGCGCTCGCCACGCACCAGAATGTAGTGCTCCTCCGGCAGCACCGGCTGGGCGACATAGTTCGACAGCACGAATTCGCGCCCGGACGGCGCGACAGTCACCTGGGTGGCGTGCGCGCGCAGGGCGGCCCGCTTGGCGGCCAGGGCATCGGAAACCTCGACGGTGGTGGTGACGGAATCACTGGGCACACAGGCCAATTCGCCATCGTTCGGGAGTCGCCAGCCGCGCGGCAGCGCACCCGGCAGCTGATCCACGGTGCGGCGTTTGAGCGCCTCGGTGTGCATGACCAGCGCGGAACCGTCGGTCACGGTCCAATAGACCTTCGGGACCTGCCAGCCCCATTCGGCGGCGGCATCGACCGCGGCCATGGTGATCTCGTGCGCCCGGATGTGATCCGGATGCCCATACCCGCCACGTGGGTCGTAACCGACCACCACGCGCGGCCGCAATTCCAGAATCACCTGGACCAGCGCGTCCACGGAGGCATCCCCGGAGTTCACGAAGGCGCGCGGATTCCGCGCCGACGGCGTCCCCACCATCCCGGAGTCCCGCCAGCGCCCCGCACCGCCGAGGAAACGCCCGTCCGCGTCCAATTCGCCCAGCGCCCTGGTCAATTCGAGAATGCGGTACCCGCCGAGCTGATTCGCCTGATCGGCCACCAGCTGCGCGAACTCCTCGCCGATGACCTCGCCCTCCTCCCCGAGGGTGCAGGTCACCACGGTCACCGGGACACCGCGCTTGCGATAGTGCGCGATGGTCCCGCCGGTGGTGATGGATTCGTCATCGGGGTGCGCGTGCACCAGCAGCAACCCGCCCGTGACGGCGTCGACTCCGGTCACGCTCACGGCAACCGCCGCCAGTTCGCGGCGTCACCGAAGATGCCGTTCTGCACCGACCCGCTCAGCGAGGCCCCGTCCACCCGCGGCCCGGCCGCGGCGACCTGGGTGTCCTGCACGATGGGCAGTACGGTCGCCATCTCCCACAGCTTGGGTTCGGCATCGGAGATCACCTTGCCCACGTCGATGCCGCGCAGGGCGGCGTCGATGGCCGGTTGCAGGGTCGGATCGCACACGCCGGACAGATTGGACGGCGCCTTCTTGGCCCCGTCCGCGACGGTCGAATCCCCATTGTTCACACCGGGTTCGGCGACGGGCGGGCAGCCGTAGCGCGAGGCCAGCACGGTCGCCGGATCGGATCCGGCATGCTCCCAGCCGACCAGGGCGTCGATTCCGGCGTCGGTCAGATCCTTGCCGTACAGCTGCGAGGCCGACACGCTGCGCACGATGACATCGATTCCGGCACTACGCAATTGGTCGGCCGCGGTATTGGCCACCGCAAGACTCGAATCGTCACCCTCGACCGCGCCGATCCGAATGGTCAGCGACTTCCCGTTCTTGGCGATCGAACGCGGTTGCGGCGCAGGCGAAGTCGGCGACCCACTGTTGGGCACCTCCGGAGCCCGCCCGAAACCCGCCTCGGACAGCAGCGCGTACACCTCTTCGAGGCTCAGCCGCGGCGGCTCTGTGACCAGATACCCGGGATCCGACGGCGTGAGCACCTGTGCGCGAACGGGTTCCACCCAGCTGCCGGTCTGCGCGCCGACGGTCGCCAGCAGCACCTGATCCAGCAGCCCGAGCACGGCCTTGCGCACCCGCACATCCGCCAGGTCACCGCTGCGCCCATTGAGCACCAGCTGCATTTCCCGCGACTGGGCCATGATGGCCGTCCGCACCGACGGAATCGCCGCCAGCTGCGCCTGCAGGGCGACTCCCCCGTGCACCAGCGCCATCTGCGCGTCCCCGACCCGCAGCGATTCGGCCACCTGCGCGGGAGTTCCGCCGCGCCGCAAGAGAATCTGATCCGGCACCGCGGGCTTGCCCCAGTACCGGTCATTGCGTTCGAGGAGGATCTCCTCGCGGCCGCGATCGGCCTGCTTGATCCGGAACTGCCCGCCGGAGATCCGGATGGTGTCCACCAGACCCTGTTCGAAGCCGGAGTCCTTCACCAGATGCTGCGGCAGCAGGTCGGCGAACAGCTGCCGCCAGGCCGGATACTCCTGGCTCATGGTGACGGTGACGGTCTTCCCGCCCGCGCCACCCGCGGTGACATCGGAGATGAGCCGGTATCCGGCCGGATCCACCACACCGGGCTGCGTGATCATCTGCTGCCACAGGTATTTGAAGTCCTCGGCCACGATGGGCGCGCCATCGGACCAGGAGGCCTCATTGCGAATCTGATAGGTGATGGTGAACGGCTCCTGCGCGGTCACGTCCGCCGACACCATGAGCGCCGGATCCAGCACCCAGTCGGTGCCGCCGGGCGTGGCCGGATTGGGCACCGGCCGGAACGGGCTCGCCAGCACCATGGAGGCCACCGCGGCCGTGGCCGGGGACTGCTGCGAGCGCAGATGCGGATTGAATCCGATCCCGATGTCGTCCACCGCCACCACGACCGAGTTCTTCCCCGGCTTGGCCGGGGTGGTCTTGGGGCTGTCGGTGCTCTCGATCGGAGGCGGTGGATTCGCGGTGCAGCCGGTGCCGACCGCCAGCAGGGTCGCCACCATGATCAACACCGCACGCCAGCTGTGTCTCATTTGCCCTCCGCTTCGCTCCGGGCGGGTTCGCGGCCCTGAAGTCTCACTTCTTCCCTCCCTCCGCTCCTCCGCTTCGCTCCCCCGCTCCACTCAGTCCAGAAGCGAGACGGCCGCGAACCATGAAGGTAGCGGTGACCACAGTCGCGTTGCCATCGCGATCCTAGGCGAGAGCCCGCAAGTGCAGCCGACCATAACGTTCGGCGAGCCACCCGGAGGTGGCTCGCCGTCGGTTCGATCGGGTCGCCCGTAGAGGGCGGGCTTGCTTACAGGACGGCGCGGTCACGCGCCTTTTTGCGCGACAGCTCACGGCCACGCTCGGTGGCGCCCAGGATAACCTTGCGCACGCGCACGACCTCCGGGGTCACCTCGACGCACTCGTCGTCGGTGCAGAACTCCATGGCGCGCTCCAGATCCAGCTGCAGCGGCTTGGCGAGGGTCTCGAACACGTCCGCGGTGGCGCTGCGCATATTGGTCAGCTTCTTCTCGCGGGTGACATTGATATCGAGGTCCTCCGAGCGCGGGTTGATGCCCACGACCATGCCCTCGTAGGTGTCCGCGCCCGGCTCCACGAAGAACTGGCCGCGGTCGGACAGCTGGATCATGGCGAACGGGGTGACCGAACCGGCACGGTCCGACACCAGCGAACCCGTGTGGCGGGCGCGGATCTCGCCGGCCCACGGCGCGTAACCGTCGAAGTTGGCGTTGGCGATACCTGTGCCGCGGGTCTCGGTGAGGAAGTCGGTGCGGAAGCCGATCAGGCCACGCGACGGCACGATGAACTCCATCCGCACCCATCCGGCGGAGTGGTTGTTCATCTGGACCATCTTGCCCTTGCGGGCGGCCAGCAGCTGCGTGACCGCACCCAGGTACTCGTCCGGGCAGTCGATGGTCAGCTCTTCGAACGGCTCGTGCATCTTGCCGTCCACCATCTTGGTGACCACCTGCGGCTTGCCGACGGTCAGCTCGAAACCTTCGCGGCGCATCTGCTCGACCAGGATGGCGAGCGCGAGCTCACCACGACCCTGCACCTCCCAGGCATCCGGGCGGCCGATGTCGAGAACCCGCAGCGACACATTGCCGACGAGTTCCTTGTCGAGGCGGTCCTTGACCATGCGGGCGGTGAGCTTGTGGCCCTTGACCCGGCCGACCAGCGGCGAGGTGTTGGTGCCGATGGTGACCGAGATGGCGGGCTCGTCGACGGTGATGCGCGGCAGCGCGACCGGGTTGTCGACGTCGGCGAGGGTGTCGCCGATCATGATCTCCGGGATGCCCGCGATGGCGCAGATATCGCCGGCCACGGCTTCCTCGCCGGGCTGACGCTGCACACCGATGGTCTGCAGCAGCTCGGTGATCTTGACGGTCTTATTGCCCTCGGCGCTCATCCAGGTGACGTTCGCGCCCTTGCGCAGGGTGCCATTGTGGATGCGCACCAGGCCGAGACGACCCAGGAACGGCGAGGCGTCGAGGTTGGTGACGTGCGCCTGCAGTGCGGCCGAGGCGTCGCCCTTGGGGGCGGGCACGTACTTCATGAGGACGTCGAACAGCTCGTCGAGGTTCTCGGCGTCGGGGTTCTGGCCGTTCTCCGGGCGGGTGGTCGAGGCCTTGCCCGCGCGACCGGAGGCGTACAGCACCGGCAGGTCCAGGGCCAGCTCGGCGGCTTCGGAGGCCTCGTCGTCCAGATCGGAGGCGAGGTCCAGCAGCAGGTCGTGGCTCTCCTCGACGACCTCTTCGATGCGGGCGTCGGGGCGGTCGGTCTTATTGACCACCAGGATCACCGGCAGCGAGGCCGAGAGGGCCTTGCGCAGCACGAAGCGGGTCTGGGGCAGCGGGCCCTCGGAAGCATCGACAAGCAGGACGACACCGTCGACCATGGACAGACCGCGCTCGACCTCACCACCGAAGTCGGCGTGGCCGGGGGTGTCGATCACGTTGATGACGGTGAGCGAACCATCGGCATTGTGCCGGTGCACGGCGGTGTTCTTTGCGAGAATGGTGATGCCCTTCTCGCGCTCCAGATCACCGGAGTCCATCACTCGATCGACAAGCTCGGCACGTTCGGCAAAGGCACCGGACTGGCGCAGCATGGCGTCGACCAGTGTTGTCTTGCCGTGGTCGACGTGCGCCACGATGGCCACGTTACGGAACTCGACAGACGACACGTTTGATTCCTCCTGGTGCAAGGGTTTGGTGCCGACCCGGGTGGTCATGCAAGGGGCGGCGCCTGAAATCCTGAAATTTCTACGAAGCGCGAACTCCACCGGGCATGCGGCGACCTACAGACTACCGCCTGGGGTAGCTCACACGTTTAGCGCGTACGAGTTAGGTTAAGCTAACCAACATGGGCAAGGTCAAGGCGAAGGACGTTTCGGGTCTGAAGCCGAAGAAAAAGTGCTGCCGCAAGAAGACGCGGTGCTTCAAATGCCCCGTGGTCATCTGCCGGATGAAGAAGCTGGAAGCCGCGGGTATCCACGGCAAGGAGCTGAAGAAGGGCCTCAAAGCCGCACGCGCGGCGTGAATCCGGAGTAGACCGGGACCATGAGTCCCGTGCAGCTCTCCGAAGACGACCTCGCCAAAGCCCTGATCGACCTGCCGGAATGGACCCGCACCGGCGACAGCATCACCCGCACCGTGGAAGCCTCTTCATTCCTGGCGGGCATCGAGCTGGTGCGCCGGGTGGCCGGTGCGGCCGAGGCCGCCAATCATCATCCCGATATCGATATCCGCTGGCGGCGAGTCACTTTCACGCTCTCCACCCATGACGCGGGCGGTCTCACCGCGCTGGATGTGGCTCTCGCTCGGGAGATCGATCGGCTCCATTCCCAGTCCTGAACCGGCCCGACCGGATCACCCACACATAGAAGACCAGGACGCCGATCACGTCCACCGCGCCCAGCCAGGACAGGATTCCGGGCCGGGAAATCGTCCAAATTGAACTTTGGAAGAAACCTAGGACCCACGGCACCCCGATCAAGGTGACGAACAGCCAAAATCCTGCCAAAATTCGTGCGCCCGCGGCCTCGCGCAGCGGGCCGTACAACAGCCACATCATGACCGGAATCAGCCAAATCCAATGGTGCGACCAGGAAATGGGCGACACCATCAGGCCGAACAACTGCACTATGAGCAGTGTGCCCATCCGGTCGTCGGCGGCCAGACTGCGCCAGGCCAGTATCGCGAGCACCGCGGTGATCAGCACCGCCACCAGCCACACCGGCCCCGACACCACGTCATGGCCGACGAAGCGGCTGAGCGTACCGCGCAGCGACTGATTGGTCGCGGAACCGACCGGGCCGACCCGGGAAGCGTCGCCGAGCAGTTCGAAGAAATACTCGTGCGTCTCGTCCGGCGAGATCAGGTAGGTCAGTCCGATGGTCCCCGCGAAGACAACGGCCGACCACACCACGGTGAGCCAGCGTTGCCGCGCCGCGAAATAGAAACCCGTCACGGCCGGGATCAGCTTCACTCCGGCGGCCGCGCCGACCAGGGCTCCCGATAGCCACCACTTGGTGCTGCGCACCGCGAGCAGGGCGATCAACACCAGGAACACATTGACCTGGCCATAGTCGAGTGTCGACCGCACCGGTTCCAGCCATAGGCTCAGTGCCGTCCAGGCCACCGCCATGGTGCGCCAATGCTGTTCGCGCATCGCGTCTTTGCCGACAATGAATTCCAGCGAGATCCACACCACCGCGAACAGCGCCACCACGGTCAGCAGTAGCCAGGCGATGGCTACGACACTGAACGGCAGGAAGTGCAGCGGATAGAACACCAGCGCGGCGAACGGCGGGTAGGTGAAGGGCAGCGCGAAATCGGGCGTCTTGCTGGAATCGGTGTACTGATAGAGGTGGCCCGAGCCGAAATTCGCCGAACCGTCGACGTAGACGTGCAGGTCGACGAAGTTCATGCCGTTGGGCAGCAATAGCACCCAGGCCAGGCGGAGCAGCACCGAGATGCCGAGTGCCGCGGCAGCCAGTCGGAGGTGTCGGTTCACGGCATGACTTTCAGCTCGGGCGGCAGGCGTGCGGGCTTCGGTAAGAGTAGTCGTACCGGGCGAATCGCTGTGCGGTGTGTCTCTCCGGGACACGCGGCCCCGGCAGTAACATTTGCATCACTGACCCCATCAGTAACACCCAATCCGAGTGGACGTTCGATAGCGTGAACTGATCGAGGACGCCAAGATCACACTGTGGCTGTACAACACGACGGCCTAGTCCCTACAGTGGCGCGGAGCGATGTCTCCATCGCTGCTAGATGTACTCAAGGTAAGGACGGCTACACCAGTGCTTCGCACCCGAGGATCGCGGTTCACAATGTCCGCGCTGGCCCTGGCGGCCTGCGCCACCGTCGCCGTTCCGACCCTGGCACAAGCAGCGCCCGCACCCGCGCCGCAGAACAATTCGGCCATTCCGATGATCCCGGAAGGCGTTCCGGTCGAGGCGCTCGCCTCCCTGGTCCCGGCCATTATCGGTGCCGCCGCCGGACCCGCCGATATCGCCTCGCCCGTGGCCTCCGGCCCACAGCAGGCCATTCTCGATCAGGCCAAGCAGATCCTGTCCTCCTTGAACCTGCCGCAGTCGGTCAAGGACACCCTCAGCAAGATCATCACCTTCCTGGACGGCAGTGGCGGCGGTGGCGTCGACGTGCCGAAGGACGGCCCGGTCATCTCCCAGTTCCTGTGGCCGACCGTGGGTAAGGGCTGCATCGGCTCCGGTTCCGACTCGGTCGGCACCGCGCTGGCCGTGCCCGGCCCGGCCACCCTGCCCCCGCCCGGACCGGCCGCCGGTTCCGCCGGTTTCGTGTTCACCGCGCTCGGCACCAAGCAGCCGACGGTGATCCAGAACCCGCCGATGACCGTGCAGTGGCTGAACCTGGACACCCGCGCGAGCGGCATTCAGAACCTGACCGATGAGGCCAAGATCAACCCGGACGGTCCCGCCACCCTGTCGGCCATCGTGCCCACCGGCTCCGGTCGCGTCGTCGCCGTGGTCTCCGGCTCGCTGACCACCCAGGCCGATGAGGCTTCGCAGCCCATCACCTGCTCGTTCCTGCCGACGGTCGGATTCTTCACCGTCGCCTGAAGCAGTAAGTAAGAGACGTGCCCCGCTGCGTTCCGCAGCGGGGCACGTTTTTTGCAAGGGGGTAGCCACGTTTCGCGGCGGGGTCTCGCCTGCTCGAGAGACACGTCAACGGCAAGCCGGAAATCTGTTTGTCGACCGGTTTCTGTGGTAGACCGCTATCTATGGCCGCTATCAAAAGCATGGGGCGGGGACTGCATTCGCGACGATCGATCCTGTCGATCCGTTCCGAGGGATCGATCCTGTCGATCGGCTCGGCCTATTCGATTCTCTCGATCGGCAGCGTGGGCTCGGTGCTGTCGATCGGTTCGGCGGGATCGTTCGGGTCCCTTATTTCGTCGGCCTCGTTCGCCAGCCTCGGCTCGGCGTTCTCGGGGTTCTCGCAGTGGTCCATCTTCTCGTGGATGGGTGACCGCCAGGCCTTCGGTGAGGGCGGCGAGGTGAGCGAGCTGGATCGGCGTCGGACGCTACGCGTCGTGGCGGACGAGCCGGACCTGGTCAACGACCCGACCTGCCACTGCCAGACCTAGTCTCACCACCACTGGCCGTACTGCGGGGCCAGCACCGAGTTCACGTCGACGGCGATGCCGCCGACGGATCGCTTGTCGATCTCGAACTGGTGCAGGTGGGCGTCGGGGTGGACATAGCCCTTGGGCGAGCCCCAATTGTGCTGCCAGAAGTACGAACACAGCCCGGCATCGCGAATCGAGTCGATGGTGGGTGAGTTCGCGTAGACGCCGGTGCGATCACGGCCTATGACGGTTTCCCAGCCCTGTAGGTAGGGCTGGATGAGGGTCTCGAACTCCTCATCGCTGGGGTTGTCGTCGATCGAGGCGTAGATGGGCGCGGTGTCGGGGCCACCGGCCGTCTTGTGGAGCAGCAGGCCGCGGGCGGCGTGCTTGAGTCCGGCCTCGTAACCGCCGCGCCAATCCGCGGTGGCGGCCTTGCCGAATTGATAGCAGGACACGACCGTGAGTCCGGCGGCGCGGAGTTGGTCGACTTCCCTTGCCAGCAGCGGTTTTCCGGCCATCCATTCCGCACCGGGGCGGCGATCGGAGACGTAGCGGATGACGCCCAGATGTCCGTCATCACTGATATCCGCGGCGGCGGGGACTCCGCCCGCGTAGTCGAGGAGGGTACCCAGCGGTTGCCTGGCATTGGCTGGAGTCGCTGGAAGTGTCAGTCCGGCAGTGACACCGGCGGCGAGCGCGGCTGTCCCGGTCAGAAAAGAACGTCGGCTGACATGGCTCGAACGCATCGCGGACTCCTTCGGCACACTCGCTGGTCGAACTTGCCAGTCACCTGAAATGACCGGTTAGAACCAAAAGCGGCGTGCCGGCGCACCTTCCCCGATAACCAAGATCAGCAAAAAGCGCTGAGCAAGATCATCTGTGCGCCGGGAGCCCTGAACGTGCCCTCATTTCACCATATTCACATTGGAATCGCCAGGCTCACGCGCCGCATACGCACCACAAGTCACGCACCGCGCGCCCGGAAATCGCTGGGGCTCGAGCCGTAGGCCGCCTTGAAGACGCGGCTGAAGTGAGCCGGGTCCAGGAAGCCCCAGCGGACCGCGATCGACGCCACCGTGCGGTCGGCCGCGAACGGGCCGGAAAGATCGCGGCGGCAGCCCTCCAAGCGGCGCTGCCGGATCCAGGCCGCGATGGTCGTCTGCTCGTCGGCGAAGAGCTTTTGCAGGTAGCGCAGGGATACGTGATGCGCCCGCGCGATCTGCTCGGGCGACAGTCCGGGATCGGCCAAGTGCTGGTCGATGTACGCGCGCACGCGCAGGAGCGTGGTGCGGCGCGCGTCGGGAAGCTCGTCGTCCAGGCCCGGACGCCGCTCGGCGAGCATGGTTGCGAGCAGGTCACCGAGGGTGTGGGACAGGTTTTCCGCGCTGTCCGCGTACTCGCCCGAGTGCCGGGCCACGCGGGTGAGGAACGGCGAGACCAGCGCGCCGACTCCTTCGGTCGCGGAGAAGCGGGTCGCGGTCACCCCGCCGGTCCGGCCACTGTCCAGGTGCGCCAGCCGGTGCGGAAGCATGAACTCCAGCATGGAGAAATCCTCCCGGCACACCAGCGTGTAGGGCCGGGCGGTGTCGTAACAGGCGATTTCGCCTGGGCGCAGCACGGTTTCGCGGCCGTCCTGGCGGATTACCGCACTGCCGCTCTGCATCAGGCCCACGAGCAGGTATTCGGCGTCGGAACGGGCGATCAGGCGTGGTGTCCGGTCCACGCGGCTGGGATCGGCCGAAATCTCCGAGATCTGCACGGCCCCGAGCCGATCGGCGGTGAGCTCACCGTGGAAGGGCTCCCCGTGCAGCGGTTCGACGTGCACCGGCACGAAGCTGTCGCACACCAGGTCCTGCCAGAACGCGCGCCGCTCCGCCGCCGCATGGTCTTGCGTCCGCAGAACTACGGTCACGGCCCGTCCTTTCGCATCCACCCGATGACTGTTCGAGGGCGCTTTGCCTCGGCTGGGGGAGAACGCGCCGGGCGGCCGCCCGATTCCCGTGCGCACATCGACAAGCGACCGTGCGCCTTCGAACAATCCGGCTCGGCTATCGGCGGGCATCTTGGAGTCGTTCGTCAAGCCGTCTCTACCCAGCAAGGAGCAAGCCGATGCCTTTCGCGCCGGTCAATGGTCAGCAGTTGTACTTCGAGGACACCGGGGGCGAGGGGCCGGTGGTCGTCTTCAGCCACGGGAATCTCATGGATCACCGGATGTGGGCACCGCAGGTCGAGGCGCTGCGCGGTGAATTCCGCTGTGTCACATGGGATGAGCGGCTGCATGGCCGCACCGACGACGATGGTGCGCTGTACACGTATTGGGACTCCGCCGACGATCTGCTGGGCCTGCTCGACCATCTCGGCATCGAACGAGCCGTCCTGGCCGGGCACTCGCAGGGCGGATTCCTGTCGCTGCGCGCCGCACTCCGCGCGCCGGAACGCGTCGAGGCCCTGGTCCTGATCGACACCGCGGCGGTGGCATGGCCGCCGGAGGCCCTGGCCCAAATGGGCGGCGTCCGTGCGGGTTTCGAGGCGGGCGGCCCCGATGCGGTGGCCCCGGTCCTGCTCGACCTGCTGCTCGGCAAGCCCGAGATTCATCAGGACTGGCTGCGCGCCTGGCATGCGCAGCCGCGGCAACGCCTGGCCGATGCGGTGGCCGTACTCATGGGCGTCGATGATCTCACCGCTCGCCTCGGCGAGATCACCCAGCCCGCATTGATCGTGCACGGCGAGGCCGATCAGCCGGTGCCGCTGCCCCTCGGCCGGATGCTCCACGATCACCTGCCGGGAGCCGTGGATCTGATCGTGGTGCCGGATGCGGGACACACGCCGAGCCTGACCCATCCCGACCGGATCAACGACCCCCTGACCGCCTTCCTGCGGCGGCACGTGATTTCCCCGCCCACCGATCCGGCGCTACTCCCCCATGCCTTCGAGAACGCGCTCAATGCCCACGATGCCGACCGGGTCCTGGCGCTCTACGCCGAGAACGCGACGATGCGCACGGTCACCGGCGAGGTGATCACCGGCAGCGCCGCATTGCGGGAGGAGGTCGAGCAGACCATCGCCGCGAATCCGCACATCACCAACACAACTCGTCACATTCTGGTGGGCGAGGATACGGCTCTGGTGATCGTCGATTGGATCCTGCGACTGACGACACCGGACGGAGATCGCGTCACCGCCTCGGGCACGACCGCGAATGTGGCGAGCCTCGGCAAGGACGGTGCCTGGCGCTTCACCATCCTCAACCCGACCGGTACGGCCTGACGGGATCCTCAGACGCTGGTGCCGTCGAGGCGCGCCCCGACGTCGATGGTGCGGCGGGAAACGTCCGCGACCTCATCGCGGACGACCGCGGCCACCTGTTGTGCGATCTGTTTGCGCATTCCCGCGAGCTTGCCGAGAGTGGCTGCGCGCCAGCCTTCGGCGGTCATTTCGAGGTCGATGTCCTGCGCGCGAGGCGGGACGGCGTCGATGATGATCAGCAGGGGTTCGGCGGCGCGGGCGGTCAGTGCGACCGGCACCTGCACTTCGGCGCGATAGCGATTGGACTGGAGCACATCGACGGTGACGTCGAGGCTGACCGGGATGGTGAGATCGAAGGTCACCAGCGCGGGATCGTGCCCGGCGCGTTTGGCCGCGTCGATCTTTTCCTCGGCCGCGGCGTCGGCGGCCAATGCTTCTGTGGTGCGGGGTAATTCGGCGATGCGGGGTTCGGGGCGGGCGGCGTCCGGGCGTTCGGCCGCGGCGGTGACCCGGGGTAGTCGCACCGTGCCCTGCACCGAGACCTGCGCCTTATTGCCGGGGCCGGCGCGCATCGGCCCGACCTCGATCGGCTTGCCCGCCATGGATTCGACGACTTCGCGCACCCGGTCGGCGGTCACGATGCGTTCGAAGAAGCGGTGCCCGAATTCGTCGTAGGTGATCCACTGGTGGGTGGGTCGGCCGCGATAGGGCGAGTTGGTGCCATTGAGAATGGCTTCCACGTCGAAGGTGCGCCCGCGCTGCGAATCCGGGTCGGCGAGAATGCCATTGATGCGGTTGGCGACTTCGCGCTGCACCATCTTGGCGATCGGGTCGAGCAGCAGTTCCCAGGCGGAGCCGATGGCCTGGGCCCGCATGACGAAACTGACATCACGGCTGGTGACCGGTGGAATATCGATGACGACCAGGAGTGGGTCGGCGGTGCGCGCGTGCAGCGTGAGGTCGATTTCCACGACCGCTTCCAGGCGTAATCGCTGTCCGCCGAGGGTGACGTCGACCCGGAGTTTCACGGGTAGTCCGACATCGAAGTGCACATGCGGTCCGCGGCGAATGACGGTGGGTTTGCCGACGCTGCCCTTGGCCACGAAGCGGGCCAGTCCGGCGGGGCCGATTCCGAAGGGGCCGATGGTCATCCCGCGTCCGGCCATTCCGGAAACCGCTGCCTCGATCCGGGATTCCGTTACCGCCGCCGCCACGAAACGTTCGCCGAATTCGGCGTAATCGATCCAGGTCGGTTCGTCGGACGGCGTCATCCAGTCACTTTCGGTCGGGCGGGGACCCCTGTCCAGCCGATGAGGGGGCAGCTGGACAGGGATCGATCGGCGATGCTGCCGGGCACCGCCGCCACCATCGTATGCGGAACTCCCGTTCCGGCCCACCTTCCTGCTGATGTGTTTCCAGAATGTGGAACCGGCGTGTTCATAAACGACCGAATCCGACGATCCCGGAAATGTCCGCCGGACGGTAACGATGGATGCTGACCTTGCCGAATTCGTTCCCGCCGACCGTGGTGATGGTGTCCGCGTCAGAAGCGACAATGATATTCGTGTGCTGATGGAAGGAGCTGCTGGCCGCATACATCACCACATCACCCACGCGCGGTTGATATTCGGAGTTCGGCGGCTCGAAACGTTGCTGTCCCCTGTAGTACTCCTCGAGCGTGTACACGCCGGGAATCCGCCATGATCCGGAATTCGGATTGGCCAGTGGCCGCCCGGCCTCGCGCAGCACCCAGCTCACGAAGTCGCTGCACCACTGTTCCTCGATGCCCTCGGAGTATTTCGTTCCGGCGTTCTGCGCCTTGAATTCCCGTTCCAGCACATCCACAATGCGGCTCTGGGTCTCGTCGAGCCCGGTTCGGTCCACGGCGGGAAATGACTTGTAGCGGTCTCCCGCTATCGCCCCGTCCGATGAATGGTCCTGCCACCAGCGCACACCCACCACGCCGCCGACTGCGACCGCCGAGAGCACCACGACCACCGCTATCCAGCGCAGGCTCCCGCGCCGAGTACGAGTCGGCTCCTTCTCCAGCGTGCTCATCCGGCCCTCCCATGACCCGGCCGCGAATCGGCCCTACGAACTTCGACGTTCGGCGGTCACGAGAGGTTCCCGGGCGTGACCCGGCCCATCGCCCTCCGACGCTCGAGAGGTCCGCCACCGGGCATTCGGAGCGCACCCGGAATGGGCCCTCAGTCGAGCCGCACCAACCGGGATTGCCCGGCCGGGCCGAGCTTGGCCGGATCGAGCAGGACGGTGCCGGAGCTCGACAGCCGGGCCAGATCGTCCTGTATCCGGGCATGGAGTCGTTCGGCAGCGGCGCGATGCTCGGCGGCGCGTTCGGGCTGGCCGAGGGCATTGGCCAGGTCGGCCAGGACGTAATCCATGGGTCCGAGGGACGCCGCTCCGGTTTCCAGGCCACAGATCGTGCCCGCATAGGGCAGCAGCTCGTCGTAGATCAGGCGCGCACCGGCCAGGTCGCCCAGGGCGATGGCGAGGCGGCCCCGGACCGCGGTGAAGGTGGACCAGAACTGGGGCCCGAGCGGCGGAGCCTCGGCCAGCACGCGGCGGGCCTCACCCAACCGGCCGGAGTCCACCAGGCCCAGGGCGTACCCGTAGACGAACAGTTCGGGCTTGACGGCATTGCGCTGGCGCAGTTCCTCGACATAGGGCGACATGTCCCTGCGCATCCAGCCGATGGATACCGCGATGCCGACGTGCAGCGCATTGGGATCGCGGGACAGCTCCTCGGCGTCCGCCTCGGCGCGGGCCACGACATCCCCCGCATTGACCGGACCCGCGTCGAGCAGGCGCAACACCTGGTCGGGGCTGCCGCGCAACAACTCCAGCACCAGCCCGAACGGTGCGATGGCATCCAGCAGATGCCGCAACTGCCCGTCGGTGGCGTATTCGCTTGCGCTGCGCCCATGTTCGTCGGCGGCGACCAGATCGGCATCGGCGAGCGCGGCCCGGAACAGGAGATAGTGTGCCAGCGCCTGGAATTCAGTGAGCTCCGCCGCCGCGCTTACCCGAAGCAGCCGCACCGCATACTGTTTCAGCTCTTCGGCGCGCAGGAATCCACCGGCGGCAAAGGCGGCGAACGCCTGCGCATTGATGGCGGTGCACAGCAGATCCGGATCATCGATCGACTCGGCCAGGGTGGCCGCCGCCTTCGCCGCCAGCCGCGCGGTCGCGGGATCGTCCAGCGCACAGTCGAATACGCTGGTGACCTGAAGCCGCACCCGCGTGGTATCCGCCAGCTCCGGATCGCCCAGCGCGATGCGCAGCGGTTCCCGAATCCCCGGATCCGGAGTGTGCCAGTCATGCACCGACCAGATGAGCGGCGTCGGCCAGCACGTCACGGCCTGCGCAAGCAACTCCGTGCCGCCCAGGTACTCAGCCAGAGCCAGCGCCTCTTCCCGATGAGCACGAGCCGCGACATGCTGCCCGTCATAAGCGAGCGCCGTCACCAGTTCGCAACGCGCCACGAGCAATTCGACCAGGCCAGCCCGTACCTCGAGCTCCATATCCGCACCCGACCCGCGCACCATGGACCCCGGCTGCATCCCGGTCGCTGCCGCATCTCGGCCCGGCTCGCGCAGCGTCCAGTCCGTCCGCACCGCGATAGTCGATAGGTCGCCCGCTGATTCCCGTGCTGCTGCGCGATCCGATCGCGTTGCGGGCGGGGCGATATGGCCTGCCAGCTCGTGCAAGGAAAGGACTGATCGCCAGCGGCGGACGGCGTCGGCGCGCATGCGGCGTTCCACGCATTGTTCGGCAGCGGCGCGTACGAATTCCAGGGCCAGGAGGGCGGTTTCGGGGCTTGCGCCGAGGGCGGCGTGGTGTGCGAGGGTGTCGATGTCACGGCCGCGCGGTACGGCGGGGAGGCTGGGCGGGGTGTTCGTGGGTCCGGCGCTGGACAGCAGTTCGAATGCGGCCCAGTGCATTCGGGCTCGGCGCAGGACCGGGATTCCGTAGTAGACGGTTTCTCGCACCAGGGCGTGGTCGAAGGTGATGCGGCCGCTGCCTTCCGCGCACAGGAGGCGGGCGGCCTCGGCGGCGGCTACCAGGTCGATGACCATGTCGGCGGTGTGGCCGGTGAAGGCGGCCAGGGTGCTCACGTCGCTGTCCTCGCCGCCGACCGACATGTGCCGCAGCAGTTCGATCACCTCGTCGGGGAGCTGGCCGATGCGGCGGCCCAGCAGGTCGCGCACGCTGTCCGGCAGCCCGTCCGTGGTGCCTTGGCTGGCAACGAGTTTCGCCAGTTCGCGGACGAACAGGGGGTTTCCGCCGGTGCGGCGGCGCAGCAGTTCCACGGTGCGGTCGTCGAGCTGGGTGAGCCCGGCGGCGGCCGCGGCCTGCCGGGTACCGGCCAGGTCCAGGCCGTCTAGCTCGATCCGGTCCGCGGTGAACTGCGCGAGCGCGGCCGCGGTATCGCGGACGCCCGGCCCGGCCTCGGTGCCGCGCAGGGTCGCGACAATGAGAATGGGCCGGTCACGCAGCCAGTTCACCACCTGCCTAAGCACTTGCAGTGTCGCGGTGTCCGCACCGTGCACATCCTCGAGCACGATGATGATGGGCGTGCTCGCAGAGCGTTCGCGGCAGGACCGGACCACCCGCCGGGCCAGGGTGAAAGCGTCGGCGGCGGTGAAGGTTTCGGGGTCGGCGGCGTCCAGGCCGGTGAGCACCTCGGCCCAGGCCCAGGCGGGCGGCGCGTCCTCGACCTCGGGGCAGCGGCCGAACACGATGGACCAGCCCCGTTCGGCCAGGTGCGTGGTGATGGCGGCGGCCAGGGTGGTCTTCCCGGCTCCGGCCTCACCGGCCAGCCAGACCAGTCGCATATGCCCGGCGGCGGCGGATTCCGCGGCGCTCAGCACGGCATCGCGCTGGACCGCATAGCCATTGTCCGGCAGCGGATCCGGTTCCGGGGCGGGTGTCGACTGCGCCGTGCGCACGAAGGCGGGAACGGACGCCGTCTCGGACTCCACCGAATGGGTGAGGATGGCGGTCTCGAGGTCCCGCAGTCCCGGGCCGGGATCCACCCCGAATTCGTGGGTGAGGAATTCGCGGCTGCGGCGCACCGTGACCAGCGCGTCCAGGGACTGCCCCAGCCGGTACTGGGCCAGGGCCAGCAGCCGCGCGCATTCCTCGCGTCCGGGGTGTTCCTCGAAGATGGGCCGCAGCGCCAGCACCACTTCGGCGGGCCGGTTCATCTCCAGTGCGGCCTGGGCGCGCAGTTCGGCGGCGGTCAGGCGCAGTGCGGCTAGCCGGGCGGCTTCCTGTGCGGCCCAGGGCATTCCGGTGAAGGATTCGAAGGCGTTCCCGTGCCAGCAGGCCAGGGCGGCGTCCAGGACGCGCACCTGCTCGATCGGATCGGGCCGACCAGCGGGATCGCGCATGGCGGCCTCATGGCCGTGTAGCAGCTGTTCGAACTGCCAGGCGTCGACCTGGCCGGGCTCCAGATTCAGTGCGTAGCCGTGTGATTCGGAGACGATGACGCGGGAGCGGGCCCGCCGCGGCCGGTCGGGTTCGAAGACGCGGCGCAGATTGTGAATGTAAACCTGGAGCGCGGCAACGGCTTTGGTGGGTGGAGCACCGTGCCAGAGGTCGTCGATGAGGCGGTCGGTGGGCACCACTCGCCCATTCGCGGCGACGAGTCGCCCGAGTACCGCACATTGCATGGGCGCGCCGGGTGGCACGCGTCTGCCGTCGATGCTGATGTGTAGCGGGCCCAGCACCCCGATCCGCGTCACCGCCATGGTGTCGTGCCGCCCCCATACCCACTTCTGAACCAGACCAAACAGGATCTTCAATATGACAGAAATTCTGCGGGAATACCCAGTCTTGTGATTCGGCTTAACCCGATACGAAGTCGCTACGAAGAGTTGTGCCGCACACTGCCAAGAATGTTCGACCCCTCCCGGCCGCCGGCGGCCGATCTCGCGATGCTGCACAGCTTTCGGCATCCGGCCTGCCTGCACGATGGTGCCTACGACGTGGTCGCCGCCAATTCCGCCTTCCGGCAGATGTTTCCGGGCACCGGACCGGGCGCGAATCTGCTGACGGCGATCCTGCTGGAGCCGATGGCCCGAATTCGCCTCGGCGACTGGCACACCGAGGCGCAGCACATGGTGACCACGTTCCGGGAGTCGTCGGCGGAGGTGCGGCCGGAACGCCGGGAGGAGATCCTCACCATGTGCCGCAGGCTGCCGGAGTGGGATCAGCTGTGGGAGAACACGGTTACCCCCGACAGCGTGGTCGAGCGGACCCTCCGCATGCTCGAGCCGGAGACCCGGCGCGAACAGCACATGTATATCCAGAACTTCCGATTCCAGTACCCGGTCCGGCCCTGGTGGCTACTGGCCATCGTGCCGATCGACTGAGGTCGGGCCCCCGAGGTCAGGCCTCGGCGGCCGGTACCTCGAACCAGCCGTCATCGGGTTCGGCATAGCCGTGATAGACCAGCGGAATCCGCCTGTCCACCCCGAAGTGCCGATACACCGCGAGCATGGCGCCGCGCACGGCACGATCGTGGAAATCGTCGATCCGCCTGGGGCCCAGCGGATGTTCGGGTAGCACCGCCAGCCGGGTGAGCTCGATCGGATCGTCGATATCCAATCCGATCGGCGGCTCCGGATCGGCGATGAAGTGATCGTGCAGGACCGCGTGCACCCGATGCGGGTCGTGTGGCCCCGCCGTGAAGGCGTAGAACCTGGTGCTGATCGCGGGCGAGACGTGCTGCGCCTGCAACCAGTCGATGAGCGTGGGGTTGGGGCGCGTGCGCCCCGCGACCAACGGCGTCTGCTCCACCAGGTGCAGCATGCTGCCGCCGGGCACGCGGGGTTCGGGCACGAGGAACAGGCTGAGCACCGGAGCACCGGAGACTCTGTCCGAAAGGCAGACCTTGGTGTGCATCGGGTCGGGCATGCGCTTCTCCTTCGAGAAACAGCGCGTTGCTGCGGTCGCTGGCGTCTAACCGAATGAAACAGAATTATAGACGCCGAGCATGATCGCGCTAGGCGTCGATCAACCGCTGCCGGACCTGCCGCGCAGCCAGCTGTCCCTCGATATTGGCCCGCACCGTCGGCCACTCCTCGTCCAGGATGGAGTAGAACGCGGTGCTGCGCACCTCGCCGTCGAGACCCCGCGAATGCGCGCGGCGCACCCCGTCGCTGGTTGCGCCGAGGCGTTCGATGGCCATGCGGGAGCGCAGGTTTCGCACATCCGCCCGCATCGCTATGCGACGCACCCGCCAGGTTTCGAAGGCATGCGCGAGCAGGAGCAGCTTGGACTCCAGGTTCACCCCGGACCCGCGGGCCGTGGGCGAGAGCCAGGTATTGCCGATCTCGGCCGCATCCGGCGAGGCCAGCAGCGGATCCCCCGGCGGCAGCCCGTGCACCAGCGGCCACACCACCGGACCCTGCCAGTAGTCGAAGCGGGTGAACCGGGTCGAGCCCAGCACCCGCCCGCTCGCCACCGCGATGATGGCGAAGGCCAGCGATGTTCCGGACGCGTGCCCGGCCAATGCCTGCGCCACGTATTCGAGCGCCTCGTCCACACCGTGCGGAACAGGTGTGAACCCATAGTCGTCACGATTCCCCGCGGCCGCCTCCGCAAGACCCGAAGCATGCTGCGGCGCAAGGGGTTCCAGCCGCACCAGGCGGCCGGTCAGAGTAAGGGGTACAGGCACGTTCCCTCGATCTTTCGGAAGCGGTCGGGGGCCCGCGTCGGGTAGTGTGCCGCGCCGGCCACCCACTCCGGAGTCGACGAACCAGCCCTGGCGCGCCAGTAGCAGCATCGAATAGTGGGATGAACGATAGCGGAACACCAGCGCACAGCAAGGAAGGCGGCGCGCAAATTTACTTTGCCGCCACCGCGTGTCGCACCGGCGGTTCTTTGCGTCCCGCCGGGGCCTCTATCTCCGGGTCAGACGTTGAATCGGAACTCGACCCCCTTGACATCCGGCTTCTGACCCACGCCCAACTCGCCGAGCGACGACCCACAAGGAACCGGATTCAACCTCAAAAGTACCTGCCGTGCAACCGATTCCATCTCAACAACCTGTCACGGCGTGGGAGAGGAACATTCCTTGTCAGAGGTTGTACGGCAACGCGGACGTCGCCCACAAGCGTTCGCGGCTCAGCTACAGCACCGAACACACAATTTGCCGAATGTCGTGTGCATCCCGACATCGATAGGCGAACTCGGCCCGAGGACCCCACCAGGAAGAGGCTGGTCATTGTCCGGGTAATTGACGAGGTCACGGAGTGAATCGCTGCGCCCGAGTGCGGACACCGAGCAATCGGATTGCCCAGAAGAAGCTGACTCGATTGAGTCGGTAGGGTAGCAGCCGGAGGGTAGTCCGGATCACCGCCGTCGTGAACCGATCCCGCCGGACATCGGCGAGGGTCCACGACAATCCAAAGCGTTCTCTGATCTCGGGTGGCAAACCGCCGACTACAGCGCCGCGCGACCACGGTCGCAGCGGCCACCGCATCGCCCGCACCAGGGCGGCGGGTAGCACCGGTACGGCATTCGGTTCACTGAGGGCCGCGATATCGAGCGAACGCCGCGCTGCGACAGTGAGCTCGAGCTTCTCGACGCAGAATCGTTTGAATTCTGACTGGAATTCGGCATAGCTGACCGGGACCGCGCGCATACTCACGCCATATCGCCGATACCAGGCGACCGTCTCGGTATACAACTGTTCGCGCCCGTCGTCATCCAGTTCCCCTGGCGGGTAATATAGTTCGACGGAACGAAAGATCAGCCAGGTGAATGTCGCATGCGCCCACCAGAACGTCTCGGGATCCAACGCGTGATAGCGCCCCCCGGTTGCCACCGTGCCCTTGATACCTCGATGCAGATCCCGGATCTGCAGTCCCCGCAGAGCGTGGTCATCAGCGAAGATCGTCGCCCAGATTTGCGGTATCGACCGATAGATGCGTCCAAACGGATCATCGAAGAACTCTGATTGCTCCGCCACTGCTGTTCCCAGCGGCGGATACATCAACTGCAACACCCCAGCCGCAGTCCCTTCGAGTATCGACCGCCAATCCCCTGCGTAACGCCACAGCAGCGATCCGGGTCCCACTTCCGACTGCGGTGCCACAGAGTCTGGTTGCGCCATCCGATCCCCTCCCACCGACGGCTACATCCTAACGCTGCCAGAACCCTGCGAAACGAAATCGCTTGGAGCGCTGATCTATCACAGCGGCGAAGTAGTGCGAATGAGCCTCATCTGCTGCGGAATTCGACCCCGTTGACATCCCGCAGTAGCCATGCAGTCGAGCCTGCCGGAATCCTGAACCAAGAAACCGATCCCGCCGAACAGCCTGCCGCACAAACACTTCCAGTCAGAACAGCCTCCAGCACCGTCACGCGACGCCAGCCCCCGTCGAGTTCCGAAACGAAATAACGTCTATGACCACTCAACGCATTCCGCAAGCCTGAACGCCAGCACCATAGAACAGCTGCACACCCTGCGCCACGGTTCTAGGCTTATGCGCTATCAGGCCAGCAGGCGCCGGCCCTGGCGGGGGCGGAAGGCAAAGCCATGGCAGGCTCGGTCGCAACACAGTCATCGCACCAACCACAGGCGCAGCGGCACTCGACCGCACTAGCCGTCACGGTCAACTACGCCACCGACGGTCACCACTCACCCTGGCTCTGGGCCGGAGTCGACGAACCAGCCCTGGCGCGCCAGTAGCAGCATCGAATAGTGGGATGAACGATAGCGGAACACCAGCGCACAGCAAGGAAGGCGGCGCGCAAATTTACTTTGCCGCCACCGCGTGTCGCACCGGCGGTTCTTCGCGTCCCGCCGGCGCCTCTAGCTCCGGGTCAGACGTTGAATCTGAACTCGACTACATCGCCGTCGTTCATGACGTAATCCTTGCCTTCGATCCGGACCTTGCCAGCCGCTTTCGCGGCGGCCATGGAACCGGCCGCGACCAGATCGTCGAAGGCGACGATCTCGGCCTTGATGAAGCCGCGTTCGAAGTCGGTGTGGATGACGCCGGCGGCCTTCGGGGCGGTATCGCCCTGGTGGATGGTCCAGGCGCGGGATTCCTTCGGACCGGCCGTCAGATAGGTCTGCAGGCCAAGGGTGTGGAAACCGGCGCGGGCCAGGGCGTGCAGGCCCGGCTCGGTCTGGCCGATGGATTCCAGCAGCTCGAGCGCGGATTCGTCATCCAGTTCGAGGAGTTCGAATTCGACCTTGGCGTCCAGGAACACGGCGTCGGCGGGGGCGACGGCGGCCTTCAGCTCGGCCTTCTTGGCCTCATCGGTGAGCACCGACTCGTCGGCATTGAAGACATAGAGGAAGGGCTTGATGGTGAGCAGCGACAGCTCCTTGAGGAGCTCGGTGTCGATCTCCTTCTGCGCGGCGAACAGCGTCCGCCCGGCATTGAGGATTTCCTGCGCCTTGAGGGCGGCCTCGGCGACCGGCTTGCGGTCCTTCTTGATCCGGGCTTCCTTCTCGAGGCGGACGATCGCCTTCTCGAGGGTTTGCAGATCGGCCAGGATGAGCTCGGTCTCGATGACCTCGATATCGGAGAGCGGGTCCACCTTGCCGTCGACGTGGATCACATTGTCGTCGGCGAACACGCGCACGACCTGGCAGATGGCGTCGGCCTCACGAATATTGGCGAGGAACTTATTGCCCAGGCCTTCACCTTCGGAGGCGCCCTTGACGATGCCCGCGATATCCACGAAGGACACCACGGCAGGCAGTTCGCGCTCGGAGCCGAAGATTTCGGCGAGCTTGCCCAACCGCGGATCCGGCAGCGGCACCACGCCGACATTCGGCTCGATGGTGGCGAACGGATAGTTCGCGGCCAGCACGTCATTGCGGGTCAGCGCATTGAAAAGCGTCGACTTTCCGACGTTGGGCAGGCCGACGATTCCAAGGGTGAGACTCACGAGCACAGGAGTCTACCTGCGCACTTCCGGCCGTCCCGGTCCGCCCCGGAGGTTGCAGGGCTTCTCGACAGCTGCAGGCCATACAACCCCTGCAACTGTCGAGAAGCCCTGCAAGTACCGAGGGATCAGACGCGGGGGTTGCGGCCGAGGTAGCCGAGCAACTCGTCGGCCACGGGGGTGGGGGTCGCGCCGTCGGTTTCGATGATCGCGGCGTAGACGCCGTACTGGCGGAGGGGGTCGACCAAGCGGCGGGCTGCGGTGAGTAGGTGGGCGGCGAGATTTTCGGTCAGTGGGGAGGGCTGTTTCGTGGCGACGGCGATGTCCCAGGCGTGCACGGCGGCGTCGAGGGCGCACATGACGGCGGCGACGGGGGTTGGGAGGTCGCCGAACGGCAAAGGGGTGGGGACGGTTTCGGTGGCGTCGCCGACGATCGTCCAGGCGGCGGCGGTCTGTCCGATTGCGGCGGCGACGAATTCAGCCGGGCTGCCGTCGATGGTGCCGGAGGGTTCGAACGGGTTGTAGTCGGGTCCGTCACCGACTCCGAGGGCCTTCGCGTAGGCGAGTTGATCACCGGCGGCATGCTGGACCACCTGGGTGACCGACCATTCCGCACATGGCGTGGGCAGTTCCCACTGGTCCATGCCCACGCCTTCCACCGTGTCGATGAGTGCTTGATGGGAGTCAGCCAGCACGTCCCGCCATACCGGGGCGAGTGCGGCGGCGGGGGTTCGCGGGTCTGTCATTCGAGTTGCCTCTCAATTCATTTCGAGCTGAATGCGCTGGCGAACGTGGCGAGCCAGGTCGAGGTCGGGGCCGCAGCGCCTTCGAGTCACATCCAGCATGGATGACCGACTGCGCTGTGGCCACAGGGAGGAACCGGAGCCGGGTCACCTCCGGTGTATCGCCCTCAGCGCCCGCCGAGTCCGGACATGGCGATGCCGCGCACGAAGGCGCGCTGGGCCAGGGCGTAGATGAGTAGCAGGGGCAGCAGGAGGATGGTGGCCGCGGCCATCAGGAGGGGCCAGTCGGTGTTGTACTGGCCTTGCAGACGGATCAGGCCCAGGGTGGCGGTCGCGTATTCATTGCGCTGGATCATGATCAGCGGCCAGAGGAAGTCGTTCCAGACGGTGATCCAGGTGAGGACCGCGAGCACCATGACGGCGGGGCGGGTGTGCGGGAGCAGGACTCGCCAGTAGACCTGCCAGGTGGTGCAGCCGTCCAGGATCGCGGCCTCCTCCAATTCGGCGGGGAGCGTGGCGAAGAACTGGCGCATGAGATACGTGCCGAAGGCGCTGCCGAACAGGCCGGGGACGATCATGGCCCACGGGGTGTCCATCCAGCCGAAGGCCCGCATGAGCAGGAATTGCGGGATGACCGTGACGGTCAGCGGAACCATGAGGGTGGCGAGATAGCCGACGAACAGGGCCTCGCGACCCGGAAATCGCAAGCGGGCGAAGGCATATCCGGCCAGCGAGCAGAAGAAGACCTGCCCGGCGGTGACGCAGGCGGCGTAGACGACGGTATTGAACAGCATGCGCCCCAAGGGGATCAGCTCGAAAACCTCGCTGTAGTTGGACCATTGGGGATGCGCGGGCAGGGGCGACGGATCGGTGATGTCACCGTCCGACTTCAGCGAGGCCGAGACCGCCCACAGAATCGGAGCCAGCGCACACCACGCGACGACGATCAATGCGAGGTAGATCAGCACGATCGCGCCGATCCGCCTGCCTTTCACAGCTCCGCCTCCGCCCGCCGCGCCAGCCACTGCTGCACGAGGGTCAAGGCCAGCAGGATCGCGAACACCACCCACGCCAGCGCCGCCGCATACCCCACCTCGTAGAACCGGAAGGCGTTCTGGAACAACATGATCCCCAGCACGTAGGTCCCGGTCTCCGGTCCCCCGTTCCCGCCGGTCAGCGCATACGCCTGATCGAAGGCCTGCACAGAATTGATGATCGTGATCACGAAGACGAACGACAGCGCCCCCCGGATCAGCGGCACCGTGATCGACCGGAAGCGCCGCCACGCCCCCGCACCGTCGATTCGCGCTGCCTCATAAAGGTTTTCCGGCACCCCTTGCATGGCAGCCAGCAGAATGACGGTCGCGAACGGCACGCTCTTCCACACCGTCACCACGCTCAGCGACACCAGCGCCCAATCCGGATCCGTCAACCAGGGCACCGCCCCGACCCCCACCCACCCCAGCGCCACATTGATCAAGCCGTCATCACTGGCGAACAGGAACCGGAACACCACCGCCATCGCCACCGTCGAGGCCACCAGCGGCAGGAACGTCAGAGTCCGAAACACCCCAACCCCCTTCAACTTCCGATTCAGCAACCCCGCCACCCCCAAGCTGATCCCCACCGTCGGCACCAGCGTCAGCACCGTGAACACCGCTGTATTCCGCAAGGCGATATAGAACAGCGGATCCTCCGACACCAGCCGCCGATAGTTCTCCAGCCCCACAAACCGTGGCGCACTGAACAAATCCCACGACTGAAAACTCAAGTACAGCGAAAACCCGAGCGGGAACAGCAGAAACACCGCCACCGCAATCAGATTCGGCGCGACGAACACCACCCCGTCCCGGGCCCGCCGCCGCCCCAGCGCCGAACGTCCACTCATGTCGCGGCCCGCAACAGTTCGTCAATGTCGGTGGCGGTTTGGCCCGCGAGCGAATCAGCTTGGGCCGCACCGCGCAGTACTCGGTTGCAGCCTCGTTCGAGGAGGGATTCGACCTTGCCCCAGAGAGGGGTGACGGCGAGTTGGCGGGAGTGCAGGGGACCTTCGGTGAAGACGTCGAGATTGCGGATTTCGCTGTGAGCCTCGGCGAATCCGAGAGAGTTCATGGCGGATTTCAGCACGGGGACGAACAGGCCCGAGGCGGCGATGAGGGATTGACCTTCGGGCCCGGTCGCGAATTTCACGAATTCCCAGGCCTGTTCGCGGCGGGGGCTGGCGGCGGCAATGGCCAGGCCGGTGCTGCCGACATCGGTGATCGCGCCGGGGCCGCCGTGCGGTCCCACGGGCAGGACCGTCACATCGAAGTCGAGGTCGTCGCGGCCGGTGAATTCGGAGTAGAGCCAGTGTCCGCCCATGAGCATCGAGGCGCGGCCGCTGCGGAACAGGTCCTGGGCCGAAACCGATTGGCGGTCACCGACGCTGGGGGCGACGCGGTGCCGGACGGCCAGGTCGGCGTAGAACTGGAGACCCTCGGCGAATCGGGGATCGCCGAGATTGGTGCGGGTGGGCTGGACGGGCGGCGTGAACCATTCCGCGCCATTGTTCATGCCGAACAGGGCGGCGGAGTAGTACGGCACCCACGCGTCGACGAAACCCCAGCGGCCGGTGCGGCCGTCGTCCTCGCGTCGAGTGAGCGCCTGAGCGGCGGTGAGGAATTCGTCGCAGGTCCAGGCGTCGGACCAGCTCGTGGGCGGCCGAATTCCGGCTTCGGCGAAGTGTTTCCGGTTGTAGTACAGGAATACCCCGGACCACTGCTCGGGCAGGGCGTACTGCCCGCCCTTCCATAGGAATGTGTCCCGCAATGTCGCGTACCCGTCGGCGCGCAGCCGGGCCGCGTATTTCGGGTCACGGTCCAGGAATTCGCGCAGGTCGACCAGCACCCCGCGATCGGCGAGACCGGCGTAGAGCAGTTCCCACGCCATGAGCACGTCGGGGCATTTGCCGCCCGCGCAGTAGGTGAGCATCTGCTGGAGCGGGTCCGGCCCGGACATGATGGTGCGAATCTTGATATCCGGTCGCCGCCTGCGGAATTCGTCGATGATGAACAGTCGCGCCTTCGCCTCCTCCGGCCGCGCCTGGAAGAAGAAGGTGACGGCGTCGTCATCGCCTCCGGCGCAGGCGTTCAGCGCGGGCGCGGCGGCGAGCAGTGGCAGCAGGGCGGCGGATCGGAGCATGGTGCGCCGCCCGTGGGTACGGGTTTCCAGTCCTTCGTACAGGGGCCGCACTCCTCTGTCGCCGATACAGAAGTTGCTCATTTCGGACGTTGTCCAACTCGGACAAATGACCGGGACCGAGTGACGCAGATCCCACCCGGCATGGCAGCATACGTTTGGCAACCAACGCGGATGAGGCGAACACGCCGACTCGCACTGCGCCACGCCGGACCGCGTAACCCCGCTCTCCAGCATCGCGTCCCGGACCACCCATATCCGGCACGAGACCCGATGAACGGTGGAACAACACCGATTCGCCTCCCGATCAACGACTGCTCAAACCCGGTCGAAACGGGCATCGGTTCCGCTACGTTGTCCTCATTCCTAGTTAGAACCGCTGTACCCCACGGGAGAGTTTGTCGCATGGCGACCATCGAATACCTCCGGACGGATCCCGACCTACCTCCGGTAGGGGTCGTCGACCGGACGCCCATGACGCCCAAGAAAAAGGGCATCTTCCTCGCCATCGCCGTGCTCGGCGCGATCGCCTGGGCGATCCTCGCGTTCATGCGCGGCGAGAACGTGAACGCCGTCTGGATCGTGATCGCGGCCGTCTGTACCTATGTGCTGGCGTATCAGTTCTACGCGCGCATCATCGAATGGAACATCACCAAGCCGCGCGACGATGTCGCCACTCCGGCCGAGGCCATGGAGAACGGCACCGACTACATGCCGATGGACCGCCGCGTCCTGTTCGGCCATCACTTCGCCGCCATCGCCGGCGCCGGGCCGCTGGTCGGACCGGTTCTCGCGGCACAAATGGGCTACCTGCCGGGCACCATCTGGATCATTGTCGGCGTGGTCTTCGCCGGTGCGGTGCAGGACTATCTGGTCTTGTGGGCCTCGGTGAAACGCCGAGGCCGCAGCCTCGGGCAGATGGCCCGCGATGAGCTGGGCGTGGTCGGCGGCGTGGCCGCCATCGTGGCCGTGCTGGTGATCATGATGATCCTGCTCGCGGTGCTCGGCATCGTCGTGGTGAACGCCCTCGCCGGTACGAAGGGCGCGGACGGGACGCTGCACGGCGGCAGCCCGTGGGGTGTGTTCTCGATTTCGATGACCATTCCGATCGCCCTGTTCATGGGCGTCTACCTGCGCTTCATCCGGCCCGGCAAGGTCGGCGAGGTGTCGATCATCGGCTTCGCCTTGCTCATGCTGGCCATCATCTCCGGCAACTGGGTGGCCGGATCCGGTTGGGGCCGTGACCTGTTCATGCTGTCCGGCACCACCATCGCCTGGATGCTGATCATCTACGGCTTCATCGCCTCGGTGCTGCCGGTGTGGATGCTGCTCGCCCCGCGCGACTACCTGTCCACCTTCATGAAGATCGGCACCATCACGCTGCTGGCGGCGGCCGTGCTGATCACCAGGCCGGTGCTCGAGGCCCCGGCCGTGTCGCAGTTCGCGAGCAATAGCAATGGCCCGTCGTTCGCGGGCAGCCTGTTCCCGTTCCTGTTCATCACCATCGCGTGTGGCGCGCTGTCCGGCTTCCACTCCCTGGTGTCCTCCGGCACCACGCCGAAGCTGCTCGAAAAGCAGTCGCAGGCACGGATGATCGGCTACGGCGGCATGCTCATGGAGTCGTTCGTGGCGGTCATGGCGATCATCGCCGCCAGCGTCATCGACCAGCACCTGTACTTCGCCATGAACACCGGCGGTCTGACCGCGGCGCCCAAGGATCTGGCCGCGGACGCCACCGCGCAGCAGATCGCACAGGCCACCGCCGACGCGGCCGCCAAGAAGGTCAATGGCATGGGCCTGAGCGGTGATCCGGTGACGGGCACGCAACTCATGGACGAGGCCAGCGCGATCGGCGAGGGCACCCTGCTGTCCAAGACCGGCGGCGCGCCCACCCTGGCGGTCGGCATGTCCCATGTGCTGCAAGGGTTCCCGGGCGGCTCCAGCCTGAAGGCGTTCTGGTACCACTTCGCGATCATGTTCGAGGCGCTGTTCATCCTCACCACGATCGACGCCGGCACCCGCGTGGCGCGGTTCATGATGTCGGATTCGCTGGGCAACCTGGGCGGTCCGATGAAGAAGTTCAAGGATCCGTCGTGGCGGCCCGGCGCCTGGATCTGCTCGGCCATCGTGGTGGCGGCCTGGGGTTCGGTGCTGCTCATGGGCGTCACCGATCCGCTGGGCGGCATCTACACGCTGTACCCGCTGTTCGGCATCTCCAACCAGCTGCTGGCGGCGGTCGCGCTGACCGTGGTGCTGGTGATCGTGGTGAAGAAGGGCCTGCTGAAATGGGCTTGGATTCCGGCGATTCCGCTGGTGTGGGACCTCATCGTCACCATGACGGCCTCCTGGCAGAAGATCTTCTCCGCCGATCCGAAGATCGGGTACTGGAAGCTGCACGAGATCTGCTCGACGGCGCGTGACGCCGGAAAGCTGTGCTCCAGCGCGAAGACCGCGGACGATATGGACAAGATCGTCCGGAACACCTTCATCCAGGGCACGCTCTCGATCATCTTCGCGGTGCTGGTGCTGATCGTCGCCATTGTCGGCGCGGTGGTGTGCCTGCGCATCCTGCGCAATGGCACCGCACCGGTCGAGGGCGAGGTCGTGGAGACCACCGAATCCCCGGAGGAGCCGTCGAAGATCTACGGCCCCAAGGGCTTCCTCGCCTCCAAGGCGGAGAAGGAAGTGCAGAAGGAATGGGACGACCTCATCGCCTCCGGCAAGATCCGGGCCCCGGGCGCGGCCTCGGTGCACTGATCCGGATATGACCAGCCCCGACGCCCCGTCGACCGCAGGCCTCCTGCGGTCGGCGGGGCGCACCCTGCTCCGGGCCCTGCGCGGGTTCCTCTGGTGGTTCAACTCGATCCTGGGCGGCAATGACTACGCCCGCTACGCCGAACACCTGCGCATGCACCATCCCGGCGCGGACATCCCCACCGAGCGGCAATACTGGAAAGATCGGCACGACGCCGCGGGCCGCAATCCAGGAAACCGCTGCTGCTGAGCCCGCGGCCCACCCTGTCGGATTTCCGCCGAAGGGTCATGGCAGATTTCCGCTAGCGAAGTTCGCGGCGGGCTGCGATGGTGGTTTGTGTGAGTGCGAACGATCTGGATTTCGAGCGTTGCTACCGCGCCGTGGCAACCCGGGATGCCCGGTTCGACGGGCAATTCGTGACTGCGGTGCGCACTACTGGAATCTATTGCCGCCCTTCGTGTCCGGCCATTACGCCGAAACGAACCAATGTCAACTTCCTACCCACCGCCGCGGCCGCGCAGCAGTCCGGCTATCGGGCCTGCCGCCGCTGCCTGCCCGATGCGGCACCCGGGTCGCCGCTGTGGAATACCCGGGCCGACCTGGCCTCACGGGCCATGCGACTGATCTCGGACGGCGTCATCGAACGCGGTGGCGTGCCCGCCCTGGCCGATGCCCTCGGCTATTCGCAGCGCCAGCTCACCCGGGTGCTCACCAGCGAACTCGGGGCCGGACCGCTGGCTCTGGCCCGCGCACACCGGGCGCATACGGCCCGGCTGCTCATTCAGACCACCCGGCTGCCCATGTCGGATATCGCCTTCGCGGCGGGATTCGCCAGCATCCGGCAGTTCAATGACACCGTGCGAGAGGTTTTCGTGGTCAGCCCGACGACACTGCGGGAGGAATCCCGCCGCCGCAATGGCGACACCCTGCCCACCACCAATGGCCTGCTCACGCTGCGACTTCCGTACCGGGAGCCATTCGACAAGGCCTGGCTGGAGTGGTTCCTCTCCTCGCACGCCGTGCCCGGACTGGAACTGTGGGAGAACGATGCCTACACGCGCAGCCTGCGAACCCCGCACGGGTACACCACGATTCGCATGTCCGTGCAGCCCGGGCACGTCCGGGCCACGCTCTCGCTACAGGACATGCGCGATCTCGCCCCCACCGTGGCCCGGCTCCGGCACTTCCTGGACCTGGACGCGGATCCGGTCGGCATCGACGAGGCCCTGGACGGCGGAATGGCCGGGAGCACACCGCTATCGCCGGGAATCCGGGTGCCGGGCAGCATGGACGGTCCGGAACTCCTGTTGCGCACCATGATCGGCCAGCAGATCTCGGTCGCGGCGGCGAATACCCACACCGCGCGACTGGTGCGGACCCTCGGCGAATCCATTCCGGGCCCGATCCCGCACCTGTTTCCCACGCCCGCGGCCATTGCCGAGCACGGGGCCGAGGTCCTCACCGGTCCCACCCGCCGCATCGAGGCGATCGTGGGCGCGGCCCGCGCCATCGCCGACGGCGATCTGATCCTGCACGCCGGGCGCACGTCCGCCGAACTCCGCCGCGACCTCCTCGCACTGGACGGCGTCGGCCCCTGGACCGCCGACTACGTGACCATGCGCCTGCTTGCCGATCCGGACATCCTGCTGCATACCGACCTGGTGGTTCGCCGCGGCGCAAACCTGCTCGGCATCGACCTCACCGACACCGCCCGCTGGTCCCCCTGGCGCTCCTACCTGACCATGCACATGTGGAAGCACGCCCTGGCCAATCCGGCACCCGCCCCCGAAGGCGCTCCCGGCGCCCGGAAAGCGAGAACCGCACTATGAGCACCGAATCCGCCACCGCGACCGCCACCTTCACCACGCTCACCACGCCCGCCGGACCCTTCACGGCCATTGTCGACGCCGACAATGCCGTGCTGGCCTCCGGCTGGACCGCCGACCCCGAAGACCTCCGCGGCGTCATCCACTCGACCCTGCGTCCCACGACTCTCCAGTGGCGCGATTCCCTCGGCCCGGTCTCCGAAGCCATCGAGGCCTACCACGAGGGCGACCTCACCGTCATCGACGCGATCACGGTCCGCCAGGTCTCCGGCCCCTTCCTCATGCACGCCTGGGAAACCCTCCGCAAGGTCCCCGCCGGGGAACCCATCACCTACACCGACTACGCCGGGCTCTCCGGCCGTCCCGCCGCCACCCGCGCGGCAGCCAATGCCTGCGCCCGCAATGCGGCTGCCCTCTTCGTCCCCTGCCACCGCGTCTTCCGCACCGACGGCACCCTCGGCGGCTTCCGCTGGGGCCTCCCCATCAAGCGCTGGCTCCTCGATCACGAAGCAAACCAACCATCCTGAATGTCACCCCCCGGGCGTAGCCTCGAACCCATGTGCCGCAACATCCACACTCTCCACAACTTCGAGCCCCCGGCCACCGAAGACGAGGTCGAGGCGGCAGCCCTCCAATACGTCCGCAAAATCAGCGGCTCCACCAAGCCCTCCCAAGCCAACCAGGCAGCCTTCGACCAGGCCGTAGCCGAGGTAGCAGCCGCCACCTCCCGCCTCCTCGCAGGCCTCACCACCAACGCCCCGCCGAAGGACCGCGAAGCGGAAGCCGCCAAGGCCCGAGCCCGAGCCCAAATCCGCTACTCACCCGTCACTCGCCCGGCCTGAACTCTCCGCGGCCACGGCCGCAGAGGTCACCACCAAGGTTCGAGCCCGGGGGAAATCCGCGTCGAACTGGCCGAACCACGGCGGTCAGAATCCGTCGCGCCGTGTGCCGGTCGAGGCGTTTGGGATCACGTCAGGCCACGCTGGTTTCCAAGTGGGAGCCGGACCTTCCGCGGATTACGTGGAGGCGGCTGGGGATGCGTTGGCGCATTTCGTCTACGTGGCTGACTACGCCTACCACTCGGCCGTTGGAGCGGAGGTCGTCGAGGACGCCCATGACGGCGTCGAGGGTGTCGGCGTCGAGGCTGCCGAAGCCCTCGTCTATGAAGAGGGTGTCCAGGACCAGACCGCCGGATTCGGCGGCTACCACGTCGGCCAGGCCTAGGGCCAAAGCCAGTGAGGCCATGAAGGTTTCGCCGCCGGAGAGGGTTTTGGCGGGGCGGATATTGCCGGTGTAGTCGTCTCGGATGTCGAGGCCGAGACCGCCTCGGCGGCCGCGCGGGCCTGCGGCGTCGGTGTGCACGAATTCGTAGCGGCCACCGGACATTCGGCGCAGACGGACCGAACCGGCCAGGGCCACTTCCTCCAGGCGGGCGGCCAGGACGTAGGAGCGCAGGGACATGCGGCGGTTGTTCTCGCCTCGGCCCGCGACCACCTCGGCGAGGCGGGCGAGTTCGTCGTGGGCGCGCTGCACGGGGGCGATGCGGTCCACGGCGGCCCACAGTTGCGAGCAGAGCTCTTCCAGCTGCTCGACCCTGCGGGCGGCTCCGGATTGCGCCGCCACGACCCGGTTCAACTCGGTTTGGGCCTGCGCCACAGCGGTTTCCAGCTCCGTCAGATCACCGAGCTCGACACCGGCGACCGCCTGGATCTCGGGTTCGGCGAGCACCGTTTCAGCATGGGCGCGCAGGCGATCGGCATCGACGAGGCTCGCGTCGATCTCGGCCTGCCGCGCTGCCGTTCGGGAGGCGGCGTCCACGGCGCGGGCGTACTCCCCGAGCACCGCGTAATCCGGCCCCGACTCCCCCATGACGGGTGGCACGGTATCGACGAGACCCGCTTCGTACGAAAGCTTTTCGACCCGCACGGCAAGTGCGGCGACCTGTTCGCGGGCGGTGGCGGCTTCGGTGCGCGCGGTGCGCACCGCCGTGGCATCGGCGACCAGTGCGTCCAACCGGGCGCGGCGACGATCGACCGTGCCGTCCAGACCGGCGGCGACGCGCAGCCGCTCGGTCAGTTCGGCAAGACGGCGGTCCGTCGCCACAATGCGTTCAACGGTGGCGCTCGTTCGGCTCTCGCACTCCCGCAACTCATCCTGAAGCCGTGTCTCCTCGGCACGCAGCCGATCCAGTTCGGCGGTGAGCTTATCGACCAGGTCCGCGAGCCCCCGCGCCTCGGTGTACCGGGTGGTGGCGGCATTCAGCCCGGCGGCAAGCTCCGCCCGGTCCCCATCACCACCGCGTTCCACGAGCACTTCAATGGCCCGTTCCAGCTCCGATACCCGCTGCCCGGCCTTATCCCGCGCGGCTTCTGCCTTCCGCTCCGCCGAAACCGCCGCTTCCTCAGCCTCTTTCGACACCGCATGCGCCGTAGCCCGAGCAGGCTCCGGATGCTCCGCCGACCCGCACACCCCACACGGCTGCCCGTCCACCAGCCCCGCCGCCAATTCGGCCGCCATCCCCACCAACCGCTGCTCCCGCAGCGTCAACGTCCGCTCCCGCGCATCCAAATGCGCCGTCCGCGCCGCCTCGAACCCGGAATTGGCCTCCCCCAACTCCTTTCGCCGCCGATCCAACTCCACCGCCGCCGTAGCGGCACCCCGCAACCGCTCACACTCGGCCTCCAACACCGGCAACCCCGCCGCCGCATCCGTGGCCCCCCGCAACCGAACCTGCGCCCCCGCAATAGCTTCCGGCAACTCCCCCCGCTTACGAGCCAACCCGGTCGCCCGCTCGGACAACTTCCGCTGCTCCTCCCGCAGCCCGGCCAACTCCCGAGTCAACCGAGTGGCCGACTCCGCATCCGCCCGCACTTCATCGAGCGCTCCAACCTGCGCGCTCCACCGCTGCACAGCAGCCTCGAGCCCGCTCGCACGCCCCCGCCCAAACGAACTGTCATCGCTACCCGGCGTGCCCGGCGTGCCCGGAAGGATGCCGCCTTGCGCGGGGGCGAGTCCCTCGGCCGCATCGTCCGCGAAATCGGCCAGTTGAGGGTCCCTTGCGGCACCTTGCGCCGGTGCGGCCTGCCATTCGGGAGGTGCGACCGACACCAAGCCGGTGTACGTGTCGCCAACAATCGCGTCACCTGCGTCGACCGACTCGATGTCCGCAAGGTCGGTCGCGAGCTCGCTGCCCACGAGTTCTTCCGTAGCAAGATCAACTGCGGCCCAAGCGGTTCCGGGGAGTTCGGCGCTGGCGGGTTCCAGTAGGCGGTCGGCGAGTTGTTCGGCGGCGCGGGTGGCGTCGTCCTGGCGGCGGCGCAGGGTTACGGCTGCGGCGCGGGCTTCTTTGAGCGCCTCGGCGACCGGTTCGGCGCGGCGGGCGTTGTCGAGTTCGGTTTGGAGTTGTTCGCGGTGCGGGGCTGCGGCCGTGTAGTCCATGAGCTGGGTGTGGGCGGCGGTGCGGCGGCGGTGCAGGTCGTGCAGGCGGCTCTGGTCTTCGCGGGCGGCTTGGGCTCGGGATGAATCCCGTTGGCGCTCGGTGAGTTCGGTGGTGGCCGCGGTGAGATCAGCGCGGGCGGTGGTCAGGAGGTGCCGGGACCAGTCGACGGATTCGAGGGGGCCGGAGGTTTCGGTGGCGGGGAGGCCCGCGGCGGTGCCCACCTGGGCGATCAGGCGGTCGATGGTTTGTTTGCGGGATTCCAGGTCGGCGGAGCTGGCTCGGCGATTGTCGGTGAGCCATTGTTCGGCGGTGCCGAAACGTTCGGTGTCGAAAAGCTTTTCGAGGAGCTTTTCGCGTTCCTCATTGTCGGCGCGAAGGAAACGGGCGAAATCGCCTTGTGGGAGCAGGACCACCTGGAAGAACTGGTCGGCGCTCATGCCGAGCAGGCGCAGCACCTCATCGCCGATATCCGGAATTCTGGAGAGGTTCTGGCCGCGACCATCGAGCCATTCCAGAGTCGCGGACGCGTTCTCTTTCACCCAACCGGTTTTCGCGCGTTTGCTGGGGCGCTGGAATTCCGGGGACCGCGTCAAACGCAGTCGCCGACCACCGAGTGTCGCCTCCAGCATGACGCGCGGCGGCGTCTGCTCATCGGCGTGATCGGAGTGCAGCCGCTTCTCATCCCGCGCCCCGGGCACACTCCCGTACAGCGCGAAGGCAATCCCGTCGAGCACGGTGGTCTTACCCGCCCCGGTCTGCCCGTGCAGCAGGAACAAACCGTCGGCCCCGAGCTCATCGAAATCCACCGCAGCGGTTTCGGCGAACGGCCCGAAGGCGGTCAGTTCCAGTCGATGCAGCCGCACGCGCCGCCCCTTCCCATCTCCGCTACGCACCATCCAACAACTCGACGCCCGCCACCGGCCGTGGGACACGCCGAAACAGCCGCCATCCGAACAACTCCGCGCACGCGCGAACCCCGCGAGCACCTCACCGCGCCGCGATCGATGTAGCTCATGCCTCCACCTCGCTGACGCTCGGCTCCGGCATGCGCGATGCGCGCTGTGTCTTCGATTCGCTCGCTACGCTCACTCACGCGGATAGCTCTGCGGTGCCGCCGTCTTCCCCGGTATCGAACAGTCCCGGTGCCTCATCGGCTGCGCCGCGCACCGCCTGCCCGGCTTCGGCCGCAGCCAACCCCCGTGCGGCCCTTTCGGTTTCGGCATCCAACTCCACGCCGGGAGCCGAATCAGTCTTGGGGTCCAAGGACGCGCGCACGGCCGCCTCGATTTCGGCGGCACGATTCGCCATACGTACCGGCCCGTCCTTCTCCCGCACGGCGGCGGCCAGCGCCCGCTCCAGCCAGGTCATCTCCCCGGCCGTCGGCTCGCCCCGCACATCGGTGAGGAAGCTCTGCGCGATCTCGGTGTCCCGGCGGCCGTGCACCCGCTCGCGATAGCGCAGTTCCGGATTCCCTTCGGGCCGAACCCATTCCACGTGTACGGCATGCGGGAACCGATCACGCAACCTCCGCAACGCATCCACCGGTCGCGCGGTATCGGTCAAAGTGGCTGAGACGTAATCCGCTTCGGCCCCGGCATACTCGGGCGCGCCGAGTAGTTCCTCGAGCGTGCCGCTGAGCTGACTCAGCCCCCGCACCACAGGCAGCTCCCTGCGCTCCACCGACGTCAATCCGGCGGCATCCAGCTCCACAATCCACACGGCCTTGCGATGCGACCGCTCCCCGAACGAATACGGCAGCGGCGAACCGGAATACCGCACCGATTCCGACAATGTCTGCGGCGAATGCAAATGCCCGAGCGCCACATAGTCGATGCCGTCGAAGGCCGACAGCGGCACCGTCTCCACCCCGCCCACCGAAATAGACCGCTCCGACCCGGTCGCCTCCCCGCCGACCACGAACGCGTGCGCCAGCACCACCGACCGGACCCCGGCACGCCCACCCAGATCGGCACGGATCAACCCCATGGCCGCATCCAGAATCTCGGCATGCGAACGCGCCTGCGGCACGCCCAGTTCCACGCGGGTGATCTCCGGCTCCAGATACGGGATGCCGTAGAACGCCACCTCTCCGTGCCCGTCGGACACCAGGATCGGCCGCGCCACCTCGGAGATCCCACACCGCAGATGCAGCCCGCCCGCCGCCGCGAAACTCCCCAGCGCCCCCAACCGCGTCGGCGAATCGTGATTGCCGGAGGTGGCGACAATGGTCGCCCCCGCCGCGCGGATCGCTTCGAACCCCCGATTGCAGACCGCGATCGCATCGGCGCTGGGAATCGACCGGTCGTACACGTCCCCCGGTAGCACGACCACATCCACCCGCTCGGCCGCCACCAATTCGGCAATGGCCATCAGCGAAGACTCCTGATCGACGAGCAGATCGACACCGTGAAAGGTGCGCCCGATATGCCAGTCGGAGGTGTGCAGGATTCGCATGTCGCAAAACGGTAGGCGATGCCTCCGACAACTACATCGGTACCCGGGCGGGTTGTCTGAATTGCGCGGATGCATTGCCCATCGGTCGCCGCAGATCTCGACCAGATTTCGGACGAAAGATGCCAAGCGGTTGCCGGATTCACCCACTTGTCGGTGGCGTAGGGCACTATCTGCACCCATGACCGCACCGATGCTGTTTGCGTTGTTGTTGGTATTCGCTTCCGGGTTGGCCCTGGGCTGGCTCGGTCACTCCGCGCGCGCGGGACAGCGCGCGGCCGTCGCCGAAGCCCGCCTGTCTGCCATGCACGACAACGAGCGCTTGTTAAGGCAGTCACTCGGCGCGGCCAGTGAGGATGCGGCACGACGCCAATCACATGCCATCGGCGCATTGGTGGAACCGCTTCGCGAAGCGGTAGGAACCCTGAACCGCCACATTCAGGAAACCGAGCACAATCGCATCAACGCGTATTCCGGCCTGCGCGAACAGGTTGCGGGCATGCAGCGCATGTCCCACCAGTTGTCCACGCAGACCAGCCATCTGGTGGCCGCCCTGCGCGCCCCCCAGGTGCGCGGCCGCTGGGGCGAGATCCAACTGGAGCGCGTCGTGGAATTGGCAGGCATGACCAAGCACTGCGATTTCGACACCCAGGTCACCCGCCGCGGCGACACCGTGGTCCGCCCCGATCTGGTGGTGCGCCTCTCCGGCGGCCGCCACATCGTGGTGGACGCCAAGGTGCCGTGCACCGCCTACCTGGATGCCGCGGGCACCGAGGACCCGCGCGAGCGCGACGGCCATATGGCCCGGCACGCCCGCCACCTCCGCAATCACATCGACCAACTGGCCGCCAAGGAGTACTGGGCAGCCTTCGACCCGACCCCCGAGTTCGTGGTGCTCTTCGTCCCCGGCGATCCCTTCCTGGATGCCGCCCTCACCACCGACTCCGGCCTCCTCGAGTACGCCTTCGGCCGCAATGTGGTGCTCGCGACACCAACCACTTTGATGGCCCTGCTCCGCACGGTCGCCCTGGGCTGGCGACAGGAAGCCATGACCGCCGATATGGCCGTAATCCAGCAACTCGGCCGTGAGCTCTACACCCGCCTGGGCACCACCGGCCGCCACCTGGACCGCCTCGGCTCCCAACTCGGCAAGGCCGTCGACGCCTTCAACCACACAGTCGCCGCAGTCGAGTCCCGAGTCATGGTGACCGCCCGAAAGCTACATGACCTGGAGGTAGCCGACGCCGAGGTCCCCGAAATCCGCCCCGTGGACTCCTGGCCACGCGCAGTCGGTTTCGCCGAAGCGACCGACAACGTCGGCTGAACACTCAGGGTTCGCGGCCCGTCTTGGTTCTGGACTGCGCTCCGCCTCCCCGCGCTTGGAGCGGGGAGGGAACGGCTCCACCTCCCTGCGCCTTGGAGGAGCGGAGGAGGGAAAGGACCGAGACATAGGGGGCCGTGAACAGCCCGGAGCGAAACGGAGGGCAAATTAAACACAGTGCCCGACAATCCAGACACAGTGCCGTCTGCCTCGCGAAACAGTCTGATGCCTTAGTGTGCTTGACGTGGCAGTTACTGAGCGCGAGCGAACCGAGGTGCCTTCCTCGCACCGGTCGATCCTGCCGTCGGTTCCCGGCGTCCCGGCCTGGGCCGCGGTATTGATCGCGGTGACATGCGCCTTCATCGGATTCTTCATCGATGCGAGCGGCGGTGGCGATGACCTGACCGGTACCTTCGCGACTTTGTATGTGGTGGGCTGCGTGCTGGCCGCGCTGGTGGTCCGATACAAGGGCCTGTTCACCACCATGGTGTTGCCGCCGCTGCTGCTGTTCATCGCGGTGCCGTTGGCCTATCAGCAGCTGCTGGGCAGTGCGAGCAGCCTGAAGGTCAAGGAAATCCTGCTGAATCTGGCCATCCCGCTGGTGAATCGCTTCCCGACCATGGCCCTGGCCACGGTGCTGGTGCTGATCGTCGGCGCGGTCCGGGTGGCGCTGCACCGCCGCGAGCATGAGGGTGCGTCCGGCAGCGGCAAGAGCGGCGGCCTGGCCAAGGCCAAGGCCCGCGCTCGCACCGCCCGTGCCGCAGGCGCCGCCCGCGCCCAGCGCACCCGGCCGACAGACCCCAAGGACCCTGCCAGACGACGCTCCCGGGTCTCCCCTGACACCGCGGCCGACGCCGCCGAACCGGCCGCCAATGCCCGCCGGTCCCGCCGCCCGTCCGGCCGGACCGCCGATGGCCCGCCCCGTGTGGGCGCGGACAATCGCCAGGCCGCCCCGGATCGCACTCGCGCCGCCCGCCAGCCCGCGGCGGACCGCACCCGCGCCGCGGGCAATCGCGCCACCCCCGCGGAGGGCCGCACCGCCAACCGCAAGCCCCCCGCCGACCGCACCCCGCCCGCCGACCGCAAGCCCGGCGCGGAGCGCAAGCCCCCGCCCGACCGCCAGGCCGCGGCCAATCCCCCGACCGAGGGCCGCCGCCGACGCAACCCGAACTCCGAGGTGCCCCCGCACCCGCGCCCGAATGTGCGCTACCGCGAACGCGATTCCGGCCGCATCGAACGCTGAGCCGAAATACCGACGACCGAGAAATCCTGCGAAGGGTTCCCGGTCGTCGCGTTTTCGCGGCCGGAATCGAGCCGGACAGCACGAATCCCCGCACCCCATGCGAGTTTTCGCGGCGGGTACGGTGATTCGAGTCGAATTACGAACGAGCCGTGCGGAGTTCGCGCGGGAGCGAGAAGACCAGCGTCTCATTGGCCGTGGTGACCGGCATGACCTCACCGAATTCGTGCTCGGCCAGCAGATCCAGCACGCCCTCCACCAGAATCTCCGGCACCGAGGCACCCGAGGTGACGCCGACCGTGCGCACACCCTCGAGCCAGGCCGGATCCACCTCGCGCGCGTAGTCGACCAGATACGCGGCGCGAGCACCCGCGGTGAGCGCGACCTCGACCAGGCGCACCGAGTTGGAGGAGTTGCGCGAGCCGACCACGATCACCAGATCGCATTCGGGGGCCATGGCCTTCACCGCGGTCTGGCGGTTGGAGGTGGCGTAGCAGATGTCATCGCTCGGCGGATCCTGCAGCAGCGGGAACCGTTCGCGCAGCCGGTGCACGGTCTCCATGGTCTCGTCCACCGACAGCGTGGTCTGCGAGAGCCAGATCACCTTGTTCTCATCGCGGACGGTGACCTTGTCCACCCCGTCCGGGCCGTCCACCAACTGCACGTGCTCGGGAGCCTCACCGGCGGTGCCCTCGACCTCTTCGTGCCCCTCGTGACCGATGAGCAGAATGTCGAAATCGTCGCGGGCGAAGCGCTTGGCTTCCTGATGCACCTTGGTCACCAAGGGGCAGGTGGCGTCGATGGTGTGCAGATTCCGCTCGGCGGCGGATTCGTGCACGGCCGGGGAGACGCCGTGCGCGGAGAACACCACGAGCGCGCCATTGGGCACCTCGTCGGTCTCGTCCACGAAGATCACGCCGCGCTCCCGTAGCGTTTCCACCACGTGCCGGTTATGCACGATTTCCTTGCGCACATAGATCGGCGCACCGTGCTTTTCGAGAGCCTTCTCCACCGTTTCCACCGCGCGATCGACACCGGCGCAGTAGCCGCGGGGTTCAGCCAGGAGTACTCGCTTCGGAGCGTCGGCAGTACCCGCCGCTGACCGTACGATTCCGACGTTCAAAGGGATAGCCGAGGACATGCTTCACAGAATACGGGTGCGGGGTGACGTGCATTCGTCCGGAGGTTGGCAGCAGAATCACATTTCGTGAGTTCTCACCTTTGCATCACACGGCGTTTCGGGCAGGCTAGGACCATGTTCCGACCTCCGTTCCTGGCCCGGGTCGCCGCCGGGGCTGCCGTCTATGCCCTCGAGGAAACCCGACGGCTACCGACCAACGCCATCAATTTCCCGATCACCGCGATCAGCCAGATGTTGCAGACCACCATGCACTTCCAGCAGTTCGTGACCAGCCTCGCTCTCAAGGGCGACGCGGTTTTCGACCGGCTCGTCAACCAGCCGGAAGAGCAGCCGGAGTGGGCCACATTCGATGAGGATGAGGCCGACGAGCAAACTCCGAGCGCCGCCCCCGAATCGGTACGCAAGAGCCGTTTCGACCTCTTCGACGAGCCCGAATCTGTCGTCGAGGAGCCGGCTCCGGCCGTCGCCGAACCGATTGTCACCGAATCCGAGCCGGAAGAGGCGATTGCCGAACCGGTTGCGGCCGAACCCGAGTCGGCCGCGCAGGAGGCTGCCGAACCGGAGGCTCCCGCGACGGAATCCGTGGCCTCCGCGAAGGCTGCCACCAATGGCCACAACGGCAGCGCCGCGGTGACCGAGCCCGAGGTGGCCACCCGCTTCGACTACACCAATATGACCATCGCCCAGCTGCGCGCCCGCCTGCGCCAGCTGTCGGTGGACGATCTGGCCTCGCTGCTGGAGTACGAGCAGGGCACCCGCGACCGCGCCCCGTTCGTCACCATGCTGACCAACCGCATCGCCACCGTTCAGGCCAAGTAACCGAAACTTCAATGACGCCGACCGTCGGGTGACACACCCGGATGGTCGGCTCTTGTCGTTTCAAGGGACCCGAGCGTTTTCCGGGGCACCTGACGAACAACGTCGGTGGGCACTGACAGAATCGGTTCGGTGAGCACCGAGCCCCCCGGCGCAGAGAAAGCGGAGCGCCCGTCGAATTCCGCCGAGCACCCCTACCCCGTCCGCAGCATCGCGGTGAAGGTGTCGCAGTGGATCGATCGGCTGGGCGCGGTCTGGGTCGAGGGTCAGATCACGCAGATGAATCTGCGCCCCGGCACCCGCACCGCCTTCCTGGTGCTGCGCGATACGGCCGCCGATATGTCGCTTTCGGTGACATGCGATCCGGACCTGCTACGCAAATCGGAAGTCCCGCTGCAAGAAGGCAGCCGGGTGGTCGTTTACGGCAAATTGTCGTTCTTCACCGGCCGGGGCACGATTTCCTTGCGCGTCACTGAGATTCGCCCCGTCGGTATCGGCGAACTGCTCGCCCGCATCGCGCGGCTGAAGGCCCTGCTGGATGCCGAGGGCCTGTTCGACCCGCGCCTGAAGCGCCCGATTCCGTTCCTGCCCAATCGCATCGGCCTGATCACCGGCCGCGCCAGCGCCGCCGAGCACGATGTGGTGACGGTCGCGACCACGCGTTGGCCCGCCGTGCGTTTCGAGATCCGCAATACCGCCGTGCAGGGCCCCACCGCCGTCCCGCAGATCCTGGACGCCATTGCCGCCCTCGACGCCCATCCCGACGTGGATGTGATCGTGCTGGCCCGCGGCGGCGGCAGCGTCGAGGACCTGCTCCCGTTCTCCGATGAAACCCTCTGCCGCGCAATCGTCGCCGCCAAGACCCCGATTGTGAGCGCGATCGGCCACGAGCCCGACAACCCACTCTCGGACTACGTCTCCGACCTGCGCGCCGCCACCCCCACCGATGCCGCCAAGCGCATAGTCCCCGATGCCGCCGCCGAAGCCGCCCTGCTGCAAGAACTCCGGGCCCGCGCGGCGGCGGCCCTGCGCGGCTGGGTGGATCGCGAATCCCGCGCCCTCGCCCAGATCCGTTCCCGCCCGGTGCTCTCGGACCCGCTGCGCCTGCTGGATCAGCGCCACGACGAGGTCGAGCGCCACCGCGCCTCGGCCCGACGCACCATCGACTACTTCCTCGCCGGTGAGTCCACCGCCACCCGTCATCTCCGCGAAAAGCTCTCCGCCCTGGGCCCGGCCGCCACCCTGGCCCGCGGTTACGCGGTGGTGCAACGGGTCCAGGGCAAGGACCGCGAGGTGGTCCGGGCCATCGAGGATTCCCCGCCCGGCACCCAGCTCCGTATTCGCGTCGCCGACGGCGCGATCACCGCCGCCGCGCTGGCGGCCCAACCCCTAGGCCCCCGAAAGGATTCCACCCCGAATGACTGACCCCAACGTCACCGAGATCTCCGCCTTCGGCTACGAACGCGCCCGCGACGAACTCGTCAATGTCGTCAAGATGCTCGAACAGGGCGGTCTCGATCTGGACGAGTCGCTCACCCTCTGGGAGCGTGGCGAAGCCCTGGCCAATCGCTGTGAGGAACACCTCGCCGGTGCCCGCAAGCGCGTGGAAGACGCGCTGGCGCACCGGGATCAGGAGAGCTGATTACTTGGCGGGCAGCGGCTGTGCGGTGCCGACGGCGGTGGCGAGGGTGGTGAAGGCGGCATTGTTGCCCGCGCCCTTGATCAGCACCCGGGTGTCGCCGAAGTCGGTGATCCAGGCGGGTTCGGTGCCGGGTTCGCCGTAGACGACCCATTTGCGGTCGCCGATCTGTTCGGTGCCGGTGGCGTACCGGGTGCCGACGATCTTCTTGGCGAGGGCGTCCTCGGTGGCATTGGTCTGGGTGAGCTGCATATAGGTGCCCTGCGGCGTGATGTAGCCGACGGTGCTCACCGCGCCGCCACCGGTGCCGGTGATGGTGTCGCGGCTGCCCGAGTTGGGTTTCCAGTCGCCGGGCACCGCCGGATTGCGGATGGGGAAGTGCATATTGTGTGCGTCCTCGGCGAGCGCGCTGCTCACGTCCAGGTGCGGAATCTGACCCTGGGTGGGGCCCTTGGCCGTGAAGGTGCACTGGCTGGCGATGCCGGCGATGACGAGGCAGATCAGCACCAGCGGCAGCAACGACCAGAAGAGGTCCTTGTAGTCGTTCTGGCTCCGGGGCTTTTGGTACGACACGCGACCAAGTATCCACGGGCGGGCGCTGCGACCCTGCTCACACTCTCGTGTCGCGCGGCGCGGCCACGGCACGCTCGGCGTAAAGGCCCGCGACCAGCACGGAAGTGAAACGTTAGTACTTGCCTAGGCCGTCCAACCGCAATGCGACAATTTACGCAGCAGTAGACAACCAAGGAGGCACCACAATGACCCCCACGCCCGCATCCAGCCGCCGCGAGGCACCCGACCGTAACCTCGCGCTGGAGTTGGTCCGGGTCACCGAGGCCGGTGCGATGGCCGCGGGCCGCTGGGTCGGCCGCGGCGACAAGGAGGGTGGCGACGGCGCGGCCGTGGACGCGATGCGGCAGCTCGTCGCGACGGTGTCCATGCGCGGCATCGTGGTGATCGGCGAGGGCGAGAAGGACGAAGCGCCCATGCTCTACAACGGTGAGCTGGTCGGCGACGGCACCGGCGCGGAACTCGACTTCGCGGTCGACCCGATCGACGGCACCACCCTGATGGCCAAGGGCTCCCCCGGCGCGATCTCCGTCCTCGCGGTCGCCGAGCGCGGCGCCATGTTCGACCCGTCGGCCGTCTTCTACATGGAGAAGATCGCCGTCGGCCCCGACGCCGCCGATGTGATCGACCTGTCCGCCCCGATCGCGGAGAACCTGCGCCGCGTCGCCAAGACCAAGAACTCCTCGGTCTCCGACCTGACCGTGTGCATCCTGGACCGCCCGCGCCACGCCCAGTACATGCAGGACGTCCGCGACGCCGGCGCCCGCATCCGCCTCATCTCCGACGGTGACGTCGCGGGTGCCATCGCCACCGCCCGCCCCGAGTCCGGTGTGGACATGCTGATCGGCATCGGCGGCACCCCCGAGGGCATCATCGCCGCGGCCGCCATGCGCTGCATGGGTGGCGCCATGCAGGGCAAGCTGGCCCCGAAGGACGCCGAAGAGCGCCAGAAGGCCATCGACGCGGGCCACGACCTGGACCGCGTCCTGTCCACCGAGGACCTGGTCTCCGGTGAGGACGTCTTCTTCTGCGCCACCGGCGTCACCGACGGCGACCTCCTCCGCGGCGTCCGCTACTACGGCGGCGGCGCCTCCACCCAGTCGATCGTCATGCGCGCCAAGTCCGGCACCGTCCGCATGGTCGACGCCTACCACCGCCTGACCAAGCTCCGCGAGTACGCCTCGGTCGATTTCGTGGGCGACGAGCACGCCACCCCGCCCCTGCCCTGATCCTCGGGCACACGCGAATCCTGCACGGCGCATCGGGTATTCCCGATGCGCCGTGTGGTTTTTCGCTCAGGGGTGTCTGCCCACTCGGGGCGCGGGCGGGCATAGGGTCGAATTCATGACCGAGACCGAGTACCGCATCGAACACGACACCATGGGCGAGGTCCGCGTTCCCGTCGACGCTTTGTGGCGGGCGCAGACTCAGCGGGCGGTGGAGAACTTCCCGATCAGTGGACGGGGCCTGGAGCGGGCGCAGATTCGCGCGCTGGGGCTGTTGAAGGCGGCCACCGCGGCCGTGAACCGGGATCTGGGGCTGCTGGACAAGACCAAGGCGGATGCCATCATCGCGGCGGCGGGCGAGATCGCCGACGGGCAGCATGACGACCAGTTCCCGATCGATGTGTTCCAGACCGGCTCCGGCACCAGCTCGAATATGAACGCCAATGAGGTGATCGCGAGCATTGCCGCGCGGGACGGCGTCACCGTGCATCCCAATGACGACGTGAACATGTCGCAGTCCTCCAATGACACCTTCCCCACCGCAACGCATCTCGCGGCCACCGAGGCCGTGGTGAAGGATCTGGTTCCGGCGCTGGAGCATCTGCGGCTGGCGCTGCTGGACAAGTCGGTCGAGTGGCGGGATGTGGTGAAGTCCGGGCGCACGCATCTCATGGACGCGGTGCCGGTCACGCTCGGTCAGGAGTTCAGCGGGTACACCCGGCAGGTGAGCGCGGGCATCGAGCGACTGCTGGTCACGCTGCCGCGCCTCGGCGAGCTGGCCATCGGCGGCACCGCCGTCGGCACCGGCCTGAACGCGCCCGACGGATTCGGCGCGAAGGTCGTTGCGGAACTGAAGAAGTCGACCGGTTTGGACGCGCTCGCCGAGGCGGAGAACCACTTCGAGGCGCAGAGCGCCCGCGACGGCCTGGTCGAGGTCTCCGGTGCGCTGCGCACGGTGGCCATCAGCCTCACCAAGATCGCCAACGATATTCGCTGGATGGGGTCCGGCCCGCTCACCGGCCTCGGCGAACTGCACCTGCCCGATCTGCAGCCCGGCTCCTCGATCATGCCGGGCAAGGTGAATCCGGTCCTGCCCGAGGCGGTCACGCAGGTCGCGGCGCAGGTCATCGGCAATGACGCGACCATTGCCTGGAGCGGTGCGAATGGTCATTTCGAGCTGAATGTCTACATTCCGGTGATGGCGCGCAATGTGCTGGAGTCGATTCGCCTGCTGGCCAATGTCTCCCGGCTGTTCGCCGACAAGTGCATTGTGGGCCTGGTCGCCGATGTGGAGCGGCTGCGCCGCCTCGCCGAGTCCTCGCCGTCCATCGTGACGCCGCTGAACTCGGCCATCGGGTACGAGGAGGCCGCCGCGGTGGCCAAGGAAGCGCTCAAGGAGCACAAGACGATTCGGCAGACGGTCATCGATCGCGGCCTGATCGGCGACAAGCTCTCCCTCGAGGAACTCGACCGCCGCCTGGACGTGCTGTCCATGGCCAAGGTGGACGACAAGGACTGACGACCGGAGCCGGATGTCGGCTAGCGTTCTCCCCCGATAACCGATTGCCCGAATTGTCGGGCCTCCGAAGGGGATTACGTGAAGATACGGGTTGTCGTCGCCGCAGCGACGACGCTGGTGGCGCTGCTGTCGGGCTGCTCGTCGGGCAGCGACCACCACCCGGATGCCGCTCCGGCCTCCACCTCGACCGCCGCGACCACCAAACCGGCTGCGCCGACCTCCATTCCGTTCACCACTCCGAATTCTCCCGGGACGGAAGCCGATCCGACCATTTATCGCCAATCCACTGGCGGTGCGGGTGTCGCGGGATATTTCTTTACCAGTCCCAGTGGGAATTTCCATTGCGCAATCCTCGACAAGCCGATTCCATTCGCCGGTGAAAACGCGATCGAAGCGGGTTGCCAGGGTCAAGCGGCGGTTCCGCAGGGCAAACAGGAGTGCGCGAAGAATGGTCAGGCCATGCCCGGATTCGCCTTGGGCGTCGCGGGCCCGCTTTACGGTTGCCTCGGCGACGGCGGGGCGTTCTACGGGGGAACAGATGATCCGGCGTTGCCGTACGGGTCTTACCTGAAGATCCGGAACTACAAGTGCTCGTCCCGAGAAGTGGGCGTGACCTGCACTTTGGAGACATCTGGCGTTTCCTTCTTCGTTTCGAAAGAGCACACAGTACTCACACAAGGCAAGTAAGTCCGCAGGTCAGCAACCTATTTTTCCTTTTCGATAATCGCTGTGAAACGCATCACGCATTGCCTGCGATTAGCTGAGTGACCGCAAACGCGGTGTTTCACGAAAGGATCAGAACAATGTTGGCAGCAGTTGTAGCAGGTCTCGTCGCCCTTTTCGGCCTGGGCGCTTCCGCCTTCCTGGCGGCAATCGGAATCATCGTTTGAATGACACGGTCGGTGGGTATGGCGGCGCAAGCCGCCATACCCACGTCCAGTGTCATTTGGAGGCAATGAGTTCCGGGTAGTTCTTCAGATCGATATCATTCTTGGCGGAATCGGCATACTTCACCATGAGTTTGAAGCCGAATGAGCCGAGGAACCAATTCCGCAGGCGCAGACCACGAGCCGTCTTCGGGGCCAGGAAGCGGCCCGGGCTGGCATCGTCGGCCTTGCGGGTATAGCGCTTCATGATTTCCCCGTAGCGGGCGAACGCCACGGTGTAGTCGCCGTCGGCGGCGGCCAGTTCACCGGCCAGCACGTACGCGCCGACCACCGCGAGCCCCGTACCGAATCCGCCCAGGGTGTGGCCGTAGGCGGCATCGCCGACCAGCGCGACCCGCCCCCGCGCGAACTCCTTCATCGACACCTTGGCGATGGCGTCGAGGTAGAAGCCGTCGAGGTTCGGGAGTTCGGCCAGCATGCCCGGCACCTCCCAGCCCATCCCCGCGAACTTGTCCGCGACGATGCGCCGCTGCGCGTCGAGGTCGTCGCGCGCGTAACCGAGTTCCGGTGAGGCGAACATGTAGAACTGTCCCGCCTTGGGCCCGCCGGTCATGGCGAATCGTCCGGGAACATTGCAGACGAGGGACTGCGCCCGCTCGCGCGGCCCCTCCGGCATGTCCTCCCAGTGCGAGGCTCCGGCGAGCGCGTAGTAGTAGCCCTCGTGGGTGACGAACTCCTTTTCCGGTCCGAAGGCCAGTTTCCGCACGCGTGAATGGATTCCGTCGCAGCCGAAGACCAGATCGAAGGTGCGGGCCGGGGCCTGTTCGAATTCGACGTGCACGCCGTCCGCGGTCTCGATGAGGGCGGTGATGGTGTCTCCGAAGAGGTATTCGCACTCGTCGGCGGTGCGGCTGTACATGACCTCGGACAGATCGCCGCGCAGGATCTCGAGATCGCCGCCGATGAAGTCGCCGGAGATGATCGCCTGCTGCTCCCCGGCTTCGTCGACCATCAGCCAATCCGTCTTGCCGGTCTGCCGCCGCTTGATGTCGTCGAGCATGCCCATGCGCTCGAGCACGGTCATATGGGTTTCGCCGGTGAAGTCGATGGCTTGGCCACCCGCACGCAGGCTCGGCGACCGCTCCACGACGGTGACGGCGAAACCGTAGCGGTGCAGCCAGTAGGCGAGGGCCGGGCCGGCGACGCTGGCTCCGGAGATGAGGACGGTGGTGTTGCGCATGGCGGCTACTCCTTCAAGAACTGCGTCCCATGGACGCTGTTTATGATGATTAGCGTATTCTGGACGCAGTTTCACGTCAACAGGTAATTTCCGGAAGGATGACGCCATGCCCGCACCGACCACCTCCGAACTGCTGTGGCGCTCATCGACACCACCCCGGCGAGGGCCCAAGCCCTCGCTCACCCTGGAGCAGATCGTCGCCGAGGCGATCGCCCTCGCCGATGCCGAGGGACTGGCGAACCTGTCCATGCAGCGGCTGGCCGAACGCCTCGGCTGCGCCAAGATGGCGCTCTATCGCTATGTGCCGGGCAGGACCGAGCTGACCGCGCTCATGCTGGACTGCGCCTTCGACACGCCACCGGAATTGCCTGCCGCACACGCGGATTCGAGCGGCGAACCCTGGCGCTCCTACCTTCGAGACTGGGCCGAGACGCTGTTCGAACGCATGCAAGCCCATCCCTGGGGCCTCGAAATCGCGTCGCGCGTGCGCCCCATGGGCCCGAACGAGATGAGCTGGATGGAAGCCGCATTGGCCGTGCTGGCCGACAGCCTGCTGACCCCCGGCGAACGCATCGACAGCGTCGTGCTGCTGATCGGTCATGCCCGCAGCCTGGTGCCCTTTATGACCGGCGCCGACGACGGCGATGCCGAAGCCCGCGTCGCCCGGGAGATCACCGCGGTCCTGGCCGCCCACGCCGACCGCTATCCGTATATCGCGGCCACCTATGCCGAGCAGGCCGCGGCCGCGGACCCCGGGCGCAACAATGCCCTGGCCTTCGGCATCGACCGGATTCTGGACGGCCTCGGCGCATTGATGGCCAGCCGACAGTAGACACGCCGGACCCGCGGGCGTGCGAAGGTCCGGAATCCCTATGCCGGTGCGGGGATTGGCCCTACAGTCGGGAGCATGCCCGAGCTCCCCGAATTGCAGCAGGATGCGATCACCACGGTGCGCGAGTTCTTCGCCGCGATGGAGATGAACATCGTCAACGAGGCCCTGGATCTCGCCGATCCCGGCATCGTCTGGAAGAACACCTCCCTGCCGGATGTGCGCGGCATCGACCGGGTGCGCTGGGTGCTGAGCGGTTTGAACCGGCCCCAGTTCGGCTTCCGCGCCGATATGCACCACATCGCCGCCGACGGCGAGAATGTGGTGCTCACCGAGCGCACCGACTACCTACGCTTCGGCCCGGTCGAAATCTCCTTCTGGGTCTGCGGCACCTTCGAACTCCGCGATGGCCGCATCATCCTCTGGCACGACCATTTCAGCTGGGAGAACTTCCTGCGCGGCACCGCCGTCGGCGTCTTCCAGGCGCTATTTCGCCGCTGACCCGCGCATGAAGTGACGAATGAGCGCATAGGCCGAGCCGAGCACCGCGAGGGCTCCGACGGCTTGTGCGACGCTCGACCCCTGTGAACTGCGCTGCGGCGCAAGGCCTTCGCGCACCCGGGATCGCTCTTCGGTGATACCGCGGTAGCGCCCCGGCAGCAGCACGCCCAGATATTCGGTGAGCAGATTGCCGGTTCGCCGGGTGGGCAGGCCCATATCGCGCATCAGATCATCGATGTGGTGTGACAGGTACGGCCCGATGAAATAGCCCTCCGGGCGGCCCGGCATGACCTCACCGAGCCAGGCGGCGACTCGGGCTATCTCGGCGAGCATGTCCTCGAGCGGCGGCACACCCAACTCGCCGCGGAAGCTTTGCGACAACCAGTGCGCGGAGATCTCCGCGGAGAGCTGGCAGGCGACCGAGGAGGCGAAGCCGATGAATCCGAGCCGCTGTTCGGTCGGTGCCAGGATGTGGCGGTACAGCCGGTACCTGCCGTCCGTTTGCACGGCCGAGTGCAGTTCGGGCGTGAGAAAGGGCGCGGACTGCCGCCAGCCGGTCGCGAAAACGATGACGTCCGCGTCGATTCGATCGCCCCCGGCCAATCGAATACCGTCACCACCGGTGAAGCCCGCAATGGTGTCCCGACGCAGCCGGATCCGCCCGAGGCGGGCCATATCGTAGAAGTCCTGCCCCACACCGGCATTCTCGATTCCGTGCGGCAGGGGCCGGTCGGGCACCAGGATGCGCGGCATGCGCAATAGTGTGCGCGCCCAGAAACTCAGGATCTGCCAGAACAATCGGGTCACGGGCGCACCCGGCCCATGCAGGAAACGCTCGAGTCGATCCATGTGGTGATACGGCAGGAACAGCTCCCCGCCCCGGCCGACGAACCTATCGAACGGCGCGCCGCCGGGCAGGTATCTGGGAGCCATGTAGTACGGCTTGCGGAAGACGAGTGTGCAGGTCTCGGCCCGCGCGCCCGCCCACGCGGCGCAGTCGAGCGCGGACTTGCCCGCGCCGACGACCACGACGCGTCTACCGGTGAACAGCGCCGGATCGGTGGCCTGGCTGGAATGCACCAGCACGCCGTCGAATCGGTCCGCGCCGTCGATCACCGGCAGCTGCGGTTCGGAGAAGACCCCGCTGCACACCACGACGAAGTCGGAGCGCACCGTCTCGGGTCCGTCCGGGCCGAGCAGATCGATCTCGAATCCGTCCTCGGCACGCTCGACCCGAACGACCTCGGTGGACAGTCGAATGCACTCCACGAGGCCGAAACGTTCCGCATACGACGCCAGATAGGCACGCACCTGAGCCGCGGCCGGAAAGGTATCGGCCGACTCCGGATACGGATGGTCGGAGAAGGCGTAGGTATCGCGGGAGTTATTGGTGCGCAGGCCAGGATAGGTCCGGGATTCGATCCAGACGCCGCCGAACTGCGGCTCCTTCTCGAAGACCAGCACCTCGAACCCGTCGGCGCGCAGCACCTTGGCGGTCACCAACCCGGCAATGCCCGCGCCGATGACCACGACTCGATTCCCCGTAGTGCCCATAACGAACCGCCCCCTCGGGAATCCGTGTTCCCCGACGTCATACGCTACGTCAGCGACACGCTCCCGAGGGGGCGGTTTTCAACAATCACGGTGCGGCCGAACCGGATTCGGCCCCGGAGATCAGCGCAGGTGCTCCAGCTCGGCGCGGGCCTTGTCGCCCGCTTCGCTGAAGTCGGTGCGGGAGAAGATATTCCACTGCGCGAGCAGCGGCTTGAAGACCAGCTCCGCCTCATTCGCGCGGTCGTAGATACCGGCCTCGGCGAGCACCTCATCGCTGGTGCGGCCGTCGGAGAGGGTGGCGACCGGGACGTGGAAGTCCGCGACGCGGTCCGCGATGGCGCGAATGGCCTGGTCGGGAGCCAGGTCGAGGGCGGCGGAGACCAGGTTCGCGAAGAAGACGGCCTGGAGTTCGTCATCGGCGGCCAGACGCGAGGCGATGGCGGCGACGGTCGGGTTGTCGGCGAGCTTCTCGGTATTGCGGTGGCGCACGGCGGCCGCGACCTCTTCGAAGGCCCATTCGGCGAGCACGTCGATCAGGTGCATGGCGGGGCGGCGGTAGTTTTCGGTCATATGCGACATGCGCATGCGCTCGAGGGCGATGGGATCGACGGCGCGGGTGACCATGAGGAAGTTGCGGATCAGGATCTCGTGCCGGTTCTCCTCCGCGGTCCAGCGGCCGACCCAGCGCCACCACGGGCCGATGCGCAGGTACTTGCCGATCTCGCGGTGGTAGGAGGGCAGATTGTCGGCAATCAGCACGCTGACGGTCAGCGCCGTCTTGGAGACCTCGCTCAGTTCGGATTGCGCGGGGTCCCAATCGGTTCCGCCGAGGAACTCGAAGTTGCGGCCGTCATCCCACGGCACATAGTCGTGCGGCTGCCATTCGGCGGCCACGGCGATGTGTCGCGTGAGGTTTGCCTCCACCTCGGGGGCGAGCGATTCCAGCAGTTCCCGGTCCGACAAAACGTTCTGCACGTGGACAACCTAGCGGCTTCGCGGCAAACGTGGGAACTGTTCCGCCTCCCCGCATCTTCAGCGCCCGGCTGAAGGAGCGTTGACCGCTGTGTATGCGTGCCGCCGGTTGAGAGCCGAAACAATCTTGGACGTCCCGACGAGTTACCCCGAACTCACGAAATCAGTTGTCCGGAGGGACCGCGTCCCGAGACGCGACAAAGTCGCGTCTCGGGACGTTCGGGACTACTTCGGGGTGACGGTGGTCTTGCCGTCCACGAAGGTGATGCTGCCACCGGTGAATTCGCTCTTCTGGCCGCCGTCGGTCATGGTGACCTCGTCGGTGGTCGGGTACCCGAGCTTGCCGTCGGGGCCGCCGTCGGCCTCCCATGCCTTGCGAATCTCGCCCCACACCACGTGGGTTCCGGTGGCCGGGCTGGAGTAGATCGCGCCGCCCGCGAACTCCTGTTCCATTCCGCCGCCGGGTGCTTCCTTCTCGGGTCCGGAAGGCGTTCCCATGGGCCCGGTTTCGCCGCCGAGCTCGGTGTACTTGGTGAGGAAGTCGCCGCTGATGGTGACCTCGGAACCGTCCCGGGTGGCGATCTTGGTCTCGCTCGCGCCACCGTTCGTCATTTCGGCGCTGGTGGTCATGCCCGTTTCGGACTTGGCGTCCTTGTCTTTGTCCTTGTCGCAACCCGCGGCGAACAGGGTCACGACCGCGACCGCCGCGATGATGCCGGCCGTACGTCGAGCGAAGTGATGCATTTCCATCCTCTCGGTAACTCAGGCCACGGAGATACCTACTGGCAACCATTCAGCGAATTACGAAGGGTGCGCCGAATTTCCAGCAGAACAGGTATTTGCGGGGAATATACCCTGAGCACTGTGAGGTGAAACACACGCTATGGCGTAGCCCGATCGAACGGCCGGAGCCGCCCGATCGGGCACTGGACCGCTAGCTCACGCGTTGGGCCCGAACTCCTCCAGCATCTCGGTGACCAGCGCCGCGATCGGCGACCGCTCACTGCGGGTGAGGGTGACATGCGCGAACAGCGGATGCCCCTTGAGCTTCTCGATCACGGCGGCCACGCCGTCGTGCCGTCCGACCCGCAGATTGTCGCGCTGTGCGACATCGTGGGTGAGCACCACCCGCGATCCGCTGCCCAAACGGCTCAGCACCGTGAGCAGCACATTGCGTTCGAGGGACTGCGCCTCGTCCACGATCACGAAGGAGTCGTGCAGCGACCGGCCGCGAATGTGGGTGAGCGGCAGGACTTCCAGCATGCCGCGCGCCTGTACCTCCTCCATCACCTCCGGGCTGGCGAGCCCTTCCAGGGTGTCGAAGACGGCCTGCGCCCACGGCCCCATCTTGTCGCTCTCACTGCCGGGCAGATAGCCGAGATCCTGTCCGCCGACCGCGTACAGCGGACGGAACACCACCACCTTGCGGTGCGAGCGGCGTTCCAGCACGGCCTCCAATCCGGCGGTCAGCGCGAGCGCGGACTTACCGGTGCCCGCCCGGCCGCCGAGGGAGATGATGCCGATGCTCTCGTCCAGCAGCAGGTCGAGGGCGATGCGCTGTTCGGCCGACCGGCCGTGCAGCCCGAACGCCTCCCGATCGCCGCGCACCAGCTGCACCCGCTTGTCCGGGGTCACCCTGCCGAGCGCGCTGCCGCGCCCGCCGAGCAGCCGGATTCCGGTGTGGCAGGGCATATCCCGGGCCTCGTCGAGGTCGATGACGCTCTCGGTGTAGAGCTTGTCGACGGTATCGGAGCCGACCTCGATCTCCACCATGCCGGTCCACCCGGAGGTGACGACATCCTGTGCGTGATACTCGTCCGCCTGCAATCCGACCGCGCTCGCCTTGACGCGCAGCGGAATGTCCTTGGATACCAGTACGACTCGCTGACCCTCGGCCGCCAGATTCAAGGCGCAGGCGAGGATGCGGGAATCGTTTGTGTCCGTTCGGAATCCGACCGGCAGCACATTGGGATCGGTGTGGTTGAGCTCCACTTGGAGCGTGCCACCCCCGGTCCCGATGGGCACCCGCTGATCGAGCCGACCGTGTGCCAGACGCAGATCGTCCAGCATGCGCAGCGCCTCCCGGGCGAACCAGCCCAGTTCGTGGTGATGGCGTTTGGCCTCGAGTTCACTGATGACCACCAGCGGCAGCACCACATGGTGCTCGCCGAAGCGGGTCAGTGCCCACGGGTCAGAAAGCAGCACCGACGTATCCACAACGAAGGTTTTCAGTCCGGAATCGGACGACTGCGAGGCGCGAACTCCCTGACCTGTGGTGTCCTCGCTCGCGATCGAGCGGGCATCCCTGGTGGGAGCGTTGACGGAGCGTGCATCAGTCACGGTGGGCTCCTTTGCCACTCGCGCGACACCGCGCGAGCGTTCTCGCTGGGCCGGTCGGGCCTTGGGGTCTAAAAGACCCGAGGGCCGGGTGCCGGCCCTCTCGCACTGATTTGCTCAGTCACGATCAGGACCTCCCGTACGAACCACACCTACGCGGCCCGCACCCCCGACGCTACCGCCGAAATCGTTTTCCGGCCTCCCGGATTACAGGCGTGTTGGTGAAGATCCCGTTAACGCGGGTCTGCTCTGCGTGTTTCGTCCAGTTCATCCAGCAGTACCGGGACATGACTGTGCTCCGGATCCTTCACCGCCGTGACTAGCGTCAACGGTCCTGCAGCGGCCTCCTCGCGCAGCCGCGCGAGCCCCTCCCGCGCCTCGTCCGCGGTAAGTTCGGATCGATATTTGCGCTCGAAGTCGGCCCGGCGCGTCCCCGGATCGGCGTGGTACCACTTCCGCAGTTCGTTCGACGGGGTCACGTCTTTGGCCCATTCGTCTATGGCCGCTTCCTGTTTGCTGACCCCGCGCGGCCAGAGCCGATCCACCAGCACCCGGCGGCCGTCGCCCGCCTCCGGCACGTCGTACACACGCTTGACCCGGTACCTCGGTTGCTGCGCCATGAAGTCCATTAGAGTCGACGTCATGGCCGAAACGCAGGATCTCGAGTCGCTGTCCACCAAGGAGCTACACGATCGCGCCGTGAAGCTGGCGGTTCGCCATGGCGATGTGAAGTTCCTCTGGGAGCTCCTGAAGTCCATCCCGGCCGCCTCCGCCGCCGCCGGGAATCTGGGCGAGAGCGAACTCGACATCAAATACCTGCTGCCGCTGCTCGACGATTACCGGCACGCGGGCGAGGGCGAGATCGGCGAGGTGCTGCGTCCCATGTACCTCGACTACCTCACCAAGCACTCCTGATCCGGAGGCGCGGCCGAGTTGTGCGGAGCGGCTAGGAGCCGTGTAGTCCCGCCAGTACGTCGCGCACGAACGGCAGGAAGCCCTGCGAGCCCGATGCGAAATCCTTCATATGCACGGTGGTGCGGTCGCTGGTCTCGAAGACCTCGCGCACGATGCTGAGTCGTAGCTCGAGATCCAGCCCCGCACCCATGATGACGTGATCGACGGCCGTCTCCGCGAACACCGCCTTCACGTCCTCGAGACCCGTCCCCGAGTGAAATTCAATGTCCGGCAGGTCGATTCGCTCCCGGGCATCGTCGACAACAATCGCCTTCACCCCGAGCAGCAGCACAGTGGTCGTCATGAGTGCCTCCGATCCGATTGCAGGATAGGCCGATTCACTCCATCCCGCGCGCGATCTCGCGACTGCCGCACCGACCCGCCCGCGACCGTGACCGCCGACACGTCCTCGCCGACCGGTGACCCCGGCGTTTGCGGGGCTGACAGCCGGGAATACCCGGATGCACCCGCCGGTTAGTTGATGTGTCATCAAAATCGATGGCGTCCGGCCGACGAGAGGAGCGCGCATGACCACATCAGTGCCGGTATCCCGGAAGATCGACCGCGTCCGGACCAAGGCCATGGGCGGCCCGACCGAACAGGTCGATAAGAACGCCCTGGTCATCTCCCCCGAGAACGTCAGCCAGACCGATCCGTTCCTGCTCATGGCGGAGGACTGGTTCTCCTCCCCCGGCTTCGAATGGCATCCGCATCGCGGCGTGGAAACCGTGACCGTGGTCCTCGACGGCGTCCTCGAACACGGCGACAGCCTCGGCCACGCGGGCGCACTCGAGCCCGGCGACATCCAGTGGATGACCGCGGGTCGCGGCATCATCCACCGCGAGCTCGCCTACCGCAACGAACACGCGCACACCCTGCAACTGTGGTTGAACCTGCCCGCCGACAAGCGCATGGTCGAAACCCGTTACCAGGACCTGCGTCTCGCCGATCAGGCCACCCTCGAAGCCCCCGGCGTCCTCGTCCGAGTGGTCTCCGGCACTGCGTCCGGCATCACCGGGCCCGCCGAAAACCATTGGCCCATCACGGGTCTCATCGTGACGCTGGAGCCCGGCAGCAGCTACAGCCCCCTGCTCTCCCCGGAGGATCGCGCCTTCGCCTATGTCCTGGAAGGCAATGCGACGATGGCGGGCACCGCGGTGGCCGAGGGCCAGGTGGCCTGGTCCGATCCGATGGACGTCCCCGACCCGACCACCCTGGAAATCCGCGGCACCGACCCGGAACGCCGAACCACCGTAATCCTGTTCGCGGGCAAGCCGATTCGCGAGCCCATCGTCTTCGGCGGCCCCTTCGTCATGGGCACTCGCGACGAGATCGAGCAGGCCTACCGCGATTTCCGCCATGGCAAGTTCGGCCCGATCCCCCGCCTGCAACGCCTCTGACACTCAGGGGCGCAGGACGACACGAGGCTTCATGATCAGGGAGCTGTGGTGGCGGAATTCCGGGCCGAATCACGCCACCACAGCTCCTTGATCATGAAAGAGGCCCTCCTCGACCGGAATTCGGTCGGGGAGGGCCTGTTTCAGGTCGGGGGTGGGGATCAGCCCAGGAGGCGCCAGTCTTCGAGGCCCTCGTAGAGGGGGAAGTCCTGGGCCAGTTTGGAGACGCGCTGGCGGAGGGAGTCGAGGTCGGCGGAGCCGGTGAGGGCTGCGGCGATGATTTCGGCTACCTCGGTGAATTCGGTGTCGCCGAAGCCGCGGGTGGCGAGGGCGGGGGTGCCGATGCGGAGGCCGGAGGTGACCATCGGGGGGCGCGGGTCGAACGGAACGGCGTTGCGGTTCACGGTGATTCCGATTTCGTGCAGGAGGTCCTCGCCCTGCTGGCCGTCGAGCTGCGAGTTGCGCAGGTCGACCAGGACCAGGTGCACGTCGGTGCCGCCGGTGAGGACATTGATGCCCTTGGCGGTGCAGTCGGCGGCGGTCAGGCGCTCGGCCAGGATCTTGGCGCCGGACAGGGTGCGCTCCTGGCGCTCCTTGAACTCCGGAGTACCGGCGATCTTGAAGGAGACGGCCTTCGCGGCGATGGCATGCATGAGCGGTCCGCCCTGCTGGCCGGGGAACACCGCGCTATTGAGCTTCTTGGCGAATTCCTGCTTGGCCAGGATCAGGCCGGAGCGGGGGCCGCCGAGGGTCTTGTGCACGGTGGAGGAGACGACATCGGCGTGCGGGACCGGGGACGGGTGCAGTCCGGCCGCGACCAGACCGGCGAAGTGCGCCATATCGACCCAGAGGTAAGCGCCCACCTCGTCGGCGATCTCACGGAAGGCGGCGAAGTCCAGGTGCCGCGGGTACGCGGACCAACCGGCGACGATCACCTTGGGGCGGGTGTCGCGGGCGATCTTGCGGACCTCGTCCATATCGACGCGGTGGTCTTCCTTGGACACACCGTAGGCGTGCACCTCGTACAGCTTGCCCGAGAAGTTCAGGCGCATGCCGTGGGTGAGGTGGCCGCCGTGCGCGAGATCCAGGCCGAGCAGCTTCTCGCCCGGGTTCATCAGCGCCATCAGGACGGCGGCATTGGCCTGCGCGCCCGAATGCGGCTGGACGTTCGCGAAATCCGCGCCGAAGAGTTCGGTGACGCGGGCGCGGGCCAGATCCTCGACGACATCGACGTTCTCGCAGCCGCCGTAGTAGCGGCGACCCGGGTAACCCTCGGCGTACTTGTTGGTCAGCACGCTGCCCTGCGCCTGCAAGACCGCGCGCGGCACGAAGTTCTCCGAGGCGATCATCTCGAGGGTGTCGCGCTGCCGGGCGAGTTCCCCACCCATCGCGGCGGCGACCTCGGGATCGAGTTCGGCGAGGGACTGGCTGTTGACAGAAGTACTCGTCTGGGTCACGCCGCCGAGTGTATTGGCCGCTGCGACATCGCCGATCAGAGGGTTCTGCGTGTCGACGGGAATCTGAGAATGCATCGCAACCTCCGTGCTCCGGATGCCCCCGGGGTACCCCAAGGGCGGTCCGGCACCCAGGCGCGCGGTGCAGGACTTCGGTGCTTCCCGGTGGTTCATTCCACCTCGATTGCGCCAGTCGCGGTCCTGCCAGCTTATCCCGCGCGAATTCCAGCCGGGTGGACGTACCACCGTGCCCCGAAAAATCGGGGCATCCGGGTGGTCCGTCCACGGTCGCGGATGTGGTTGCCCGTTCCGGTGGACAGGGTCGAATATTCGGGCTATGACGGGGCAACAAATCTCGGTATTGTTACGCCCCGCTGGCCTTGTTATAGGCCAGTGACATTGGCCCATCTGAGCTTTGAGGAATCACATGAACTACATTGCCGGCGGCGGACTCCCCGACTTTCTCGTCACCATCCTGAAGACCCTGTGCACGCTGTCCAGCGGTGGTGCCAGCTGCGGGACTTGGGGCGTCTGATCCGCCAGTAGGACCTTCGGGGAGTAGCCCCTCACATCCCGCGAATAGCGCCGGGTGTGAGGGGTTCGTCCAATAGGCGACAAAATCGCTCGGACCGCTCCCCCGCATCGGCGGCTGCGTCCAACCAGCCGCCGAGCAACCGATATCCCTCCACATAGGTGCTGATGTAGGCCCGCCACAGCGGCGAGGACAGGAAGCGCAGCGACTGCCGCGCGCGTTCCGGTGTGACCAGACTCCAGCGCTGCAGGAATTCCGCGACCTCGTCGGCATCGCGGCGGCGATCGTGCAGCAGCAGCGCCGCATCCTGGCGGACACTCAGCAGATTCGCCGAGGCGGTCGAAATCTGTTCGGCGCGTTCACCGTCGAAGCGCAGTCCGAGATCGGCGAAGATCTCCTGCGCCCACAGGCCCCAGCCCGGCCCGACGATGGACTTCAGCGCCAGATCCGCCAGCCCCTCCGCCATCAGGCATTGCGGGGTATTGACCACGAACAGCGTCTGCTCGTCCTGCCCGGCCGCGACCAGTCCGGCCTCCTTGCGGCAGTGCTCGGTGTGATGGCCCGGGTAGGACTCGTGCGCGATCAGGTGCGGCAGCTGCGACATGTGCTGCTTCAGATCGGAATTGATGGCGACCTTGGACTGATAGTTGCCGAGGTAGTAGTTGAAGCCGGACCACGGCTTATCGCCCACCACTTCGTATTCGACGCGTTCGTGGTCGGGCAGCGGGTAGCGCTGGCGGACCAGTTCGCGCAGTGCGCCGGAGAAGGCGGCCACGCAGTCGTTCAGGCGGTCGGGCGGGATCTCGTCGGCGCGGCGGTGCGCGGTGAGGCGGTCGAAGAGCGGGCCGTCGCCGGGGAGTACCTCGTCGAGCTGCCGGTGCGCCTCGCGGTAGTCGTCCTCGTCGCCGGGTGCGATATCGACATCGAAGTAGGCGCGCACCTCATCGATGAAGTTGATGTCATCACCGGCGAACTTGCGGCCGGAGCATTCGAGCGCGCGCAGGTGCACGTCCAGGAATTCGGTGCGCTCGGATCCGAGGCCCGCGTCCGGAAGTTCCTTGCGCAGTGCGGCAGCTCGATGCGCGAGGTCCCGCGGTTCGGGCTTGGGCGCGTTCTCCACCTCGCGCCGTAATGCCGGATCACCGGTGAAGGCGTCGACGAATCCTTCTTCCAATCGGTCGAAGGCCAAACCCAGCCGCAGGTATTCGGTGACGAGTGGATGCGCTCCCATAAGGGTCGACCTTATTGGATCGCGGCAACTCCCGGGCGCGGCCCGGGTGGCATATCTCACTCGGGGTTACCGGCGAGTAGGTACACCTGGTGTTCACCGCGATGTTGGAGCCGAGCACAATTCGCGTATGCGAGAGGTGTGGACCGGATCTCACCACCACGGGCACGGCTGGTGTGAGAATTCGTCCGAACGGAGCTGTTGTTCGCTCACCCGGGGACGTGACTGAGTGGCACGGATGAGCGAGCCGAGTCCCTATGTGGAATTCGACCGGAAACAGTGGCGCACACTGCGCAAGTCGACTCCCCTGGTGCTCACCGAAGAAGAGCTGATCGGCCTGCGCGGCCTGGGTGAGCAGATCGATCTCGAGGAAGTCGCCGAGGTCTACCTGCCACTCGCCCGCCTCATCCACCTTCAGGTCGCCGCCAGACAGCGCCTGTTCGCCGCCACCGCCACCTTCCTCGGCGAAACCCATCCGGACCGCCAGGTGCCGTTCGTGATCGGCGTGGCGGGCTCGGTGGCGGTCGGCAAGTCCACCACCGCGCGTGTGCTGCAGGCGCTGCTGGCCCGCTGGGATCACCATCCGCGGGTGGATCTGGTCACCACCGACGGATTCCTCTACCCCACAGCCGAACTCACCCGGCGCGGCATCATGCACCGCAAGGGCTTCCCGGAGTCCTATGATCGCCGCAAGCTGCTGCGCTTCGTCACCGAGGTGAAATCCGGTGCGACCGAGGTGTGCGCGCCGGTGTACTCGCATATCGCCTACGACATCGTGCCCGGCGAATACCACTGCGTGCGCCAGCCCGACATCCTGATCGTGGAGGGCCTGAACGTCCTGCAAACCGGGCCGCGGCTGATGGTCTCGGACCTGTTCGACTTCTCGGTCTATGTGGACGCGCGCATCGAGGACATCGAGAACTGGTACGTGCAGCGCTTCCTGTCGCTGCGCGAGACCGCCTTCGCGAATCCGAACTCGCATTTCCATCACTATGCGAAGTTCAACGATCAGGAGGCGACCAACGCCGCCAAGGAAATCTGGCACAACACCAACCGGCCGAACCTGGTGGACAATATTCTGCCCACCCGGCCGCGCGCGACCCTGGTGCTGCGCAAGGATTCCGACCACACCATCAACAGGCTGCGGCTGCGCAAGCTCTGAGCACGCGCGCAGGTCACAGCTTCCAGGCCGCGTCCAGGCGGGCCGCCACATCGATATCGGTGGCGGCCTGGATATTCGGTTTGCGGATCTCGGCGGCAATGTAGCGCGCGACGAATCGGCGGATCTCGTGATCGACGCTGGCCAGAATGCGCAGTAGTTCACCGCGCCGGGAAGCGCTCGCCACATTGATGCGCACATTGCTGGGCTGCGGTTCGGCAATATCGATGAGCACCCGCAACGGGGCTGCGGTGCGGACCGTCAGATGTAGGTGAATGGTGCCGTCCACATGGAATGGATAGCGGTCCACCGAGAGGTCGATGAGCAGGTCCACATCCAGGGGGATCACCAGGTCGAACGAAATGTTCTGCTCGACTTCCTGATTCAGCCGGGGCTGGCCGAGCCGGATGTCCGCCGAGAGTTTCGCGATACGCCCCGGGCCGACGCCGATCGGGCCGAATGCGAACTCCTCGCCGGTGAGTTTCTCGAACGCCCCGGCTATCCGCTCGGGGGAGGCCGCGTATTCGAGAAAGCGCCGCCCGAACTCCTCGTAGGTGATGTAGGACTCTGCGGCGGTGACCATGGAATCCGCGGGGCCGACCGGTGCTGAATCCATGGGACCGACCGCCCCCTCGCGCAGCTCGCTCATGCAATCCGACGGTACGGGAGCATCACGCTGGCGAACCCGGATGCCATTGCACTGCAATGGAACCGTTGAATTGCCGTGTCTATACGCCGAAGCGGCGATGCCGGGCGGCGTAATCCCGCAGCGCCCGCAGGAAATCCACGCGCCGGAACTCCGGCCAGTACGCCTCGGTGAACCAGATCTCCGAATAGGCGCTCTGCCACAGCAGGAATCCCGAGAGCCGCTGCTCGCCGGAGGTGCGGATGACCAGATCCGGATCGGGCTGACCGGAGGTGTAGAGATGCTGGCCGATGGCCTCGACGGTGATGGACTGCACCAGATCCTCACCGGTCTCGCCCGCCTCCATCTCCTGGCGGACCAGTGAGCGCACCGCGTCGGCGATCTCCTGGCGGCCGCCGTAGCCGATGGCCACGTTCACGTGCACGCCGGTGCGGCCGTCGGTGCGGTCGGCGGCATAGCGCAGCCGCTTGGCCACATCCTCCGGTAGCTGATGCAGCGCGCCGACGATGCGGACGCTCCAATGCTGTTCCGGCGCAGAGAGTTCCTCGACGACATCGGTGATCACCTCGAACAGCGTGTCGAGTTCGTCGGAGTCGCGGCCCAGGTTCTCGGTGGACAGCAGGTAGAGGGTCACCATCTCGATGCCGACCTCGCCACACCACCCGACCAGCTCGGCGATCTTGAGCGCCCCCACCCGATGCCCGTGAGAGACATCGGTGAAGCCGTTCTCCCGCGCCCAGCGCCGATTCCCGTCGCACATCACCGCAATGTGCCGGGGATGTTGCTTACCGGCCAGCTGCTGGGACAGCCGAGCTTCGTAAATGCGATATGGCAGTCCACGCACCTGACTCGCAACCTTCACGGCGACCAACATACGCCCCGTGGATGTGCGATCCGTGTGCGCTATGTGTTGGATTTGTAGTGAGCGGCGTGACGGTTCATCGGCCACTAACCTACGGTACCGTAGGTTACTCAGGAGGTAACTGGTGTCCGTTCTCGAAGAACCCGCGCTGATCAAACCCCGCCTGCGCGGCTGGATTCATGCCTGGGCCGTCGGGATCGCCGCCCTCGGCGTGATCGCACTGGTCGCCAAGGCCACCACGATCTCGGCGACCGCTACCTGGTCGACGCTGGTCTACGGGCTGACCGTCTGCGGCGTGTTCGGGATCAGCGCCACATATCACCGGGTGAACTGGGCCACCGCGCGTGCCCGCATGTGGATGAAACGTGCCGATCACAGCATGATTTTCCTGTTCATCGCAGGGAGCTACACGCCGTTCGCGCTCCTCGGTGTGCGCGGGCGCGCCGGGGCCATACTGCTGGCGGTCGTCTGGATCGGTGCGCTGGCCGGGGTGACGCTGAAGATGCTGTGGCCCACCGCTCCCCGCTGGCTGGGGGTGCCGCTGTATCTGCTGCTCGGCTGGGCCATCGTGCCGGTGGCCGGGACCTTGGTCCACAATGTCGGCTGGACGCCGGTGCTCCTGCTGATCGCGGGCGGCATCGCCTACAGCGTGGGCGGCATCCTGTACGCCTCGCGCTGGCCGGATCCGTGGCCGGAGGTATTCGGGCATCACGAGTTCTTCCATGCCGCAACGGTCGTCGCGGCGCTGTGCCATTACATCGCTGTGTGGCTCGTCCTATTGACGTGAACCGAGCAATTACTCACAAACGTGCAATCTGGGCCGAAAGGTCTCTAAAGTCCTGAGCAACAGCCGGACCACACACCGAGGCACCAGACCGCTATGAACGCACCGATCGCCGCGCCCGCGACACCCTTGGCGACGTGATCAGCAGGGTCATTCTCTGGGCGCTGCGTGCGCGGTGGGGGCTGTCCCTCGTCGTCATGGCGTGCAATCTCGGCGGTCTCGCGGTCATCACCACCGAACTGTGGCTGAGCGGATTCTTCGGGCGGCTCGGGTCGACGTGGATGAACACCTTCGCGGGCGTGGGTGTGTATCCGGCGATCGGCGCGTTCGTGGGCATCGTGCTCGCGGTGCGGGACCGGACCCACTATTTCGGCTGGCTCGATCAGCGGCGGCCGCCCACCGAAACCGAGGCGAAGCGGCTGCTGCACCTGCCCATGGGGATCACGATGCGGGCGCTGGCGATCTGGCTGCCCGGTGTGATCATCGCGGCGGCGCTGTTCGCGCATGCCACTCCGCAGCGGGATTTCGCGGTGGTGCTGGCCATGTTCACACTCGGCGGGCTGGAATCGGCGGCGCTCACCTATCTGATCGTGGACCGGCTGATCCGGCCGACCATTCCGGTGGTGGCCGAGGTCTTGGACGGCACCGCGCACTGGAGTTCCAGTGTGCTCACGCGGGTGCTGGTGACCTTCGCCGTGACCGGTGCGGTGCCGCTGTTCATGCTGATCACCGTGCTCGCGGACCCGTCCTCGAATGCGAGCGACCGGATTCGCACCGGCATCTATCTGGCCGTGGTCGGGCTGTCCGCGGGCATTGTCGCCACGGCGGCGCTGGCCCGGGCCGTGGCCACGCCCATGCATACGCTGCGCGACGCGCTGGACCGCATCGCCCGCGGTGAGCTCGAGGTGAGCGTGCCGATCGGCAGCACCAGCGAGATCGGGCGGCTCGAGCATTCGGTGAACGAGCTGGCCGCCAATCTCCGTGAGCGCGAACGCATGCGGACCGTTTTCGGCCGCCATGTGGGCACCGAGGTGGCCGAGCGGGCGCTCGCGGGCACCGCCAGCCTCACCGGCGATATGCGGGTCGTGACGGCGCTTTTCGTGGATGTGACCGGGTCGGTGGCGATGGCCACCGAGCTTGAACCGGATGATTTCGTGGCCAAGCTCAATCGGCTGCTGTCCATTGTGGTGGCCGCGACCGAGGACAATCACGGGCTGGTCAATAAATTCGAAGGCGATGCGGCGCTGTGCATTTTCGGCGCGCCCATCGCGTTGGACGACAACGCCACGCCCGCGCTGCGCGCCGCCCGCCGCATTCGCGACGAGGTGGCCGATGCCGGTGAACTCGATGTCGGCATCGGCGTGGCGCGCGGGCTGGTGTTCGCCGGTGATATCGGCGCGGACACCCGCCTCGAATTCACCGTCATCGGCGATGCCGTGAACGAGGCCGCCCGGCTCACCACCGAGGCCAAGCAGGTTCCCCGGCGAATCCTGGCCAGTCAGGCCGTCATCGACGCCGCCTGCGACTCCGAACGCGATAAGTGGATCCTCCGCGACACCATCCACCTCCGGGGTCGCAAGGAGCCCACGGCAGTGTGGACCGACGTTCCGGCTCCCACGCGATCCCGCCGCAACGGCACCGCCCGACCGGCCGCCGCGCCCCCGCCGGACCCAGCCCCGGCCCCCGAGCCCGCCGCCGACCAGGCTGCTGATCGCTGATCATTCCGCCCGCACCGCCGGAGCCGCGGCCCACGTCGCATCCGCCGCACTCAATTCCGTGCGAGGTATGCACGATCGCTCGAGCACCTCCAGCACCCGCTGCGGATCGCATCCGTAAACGCCTGCGCCCCAAGCGCTATTGGCCTCGACGATCGCCCAGCCGCGGGACTCGATCAACCCGATATCGATGACCACCGCGGGTGGCACCGCCACCTCGGCCAGGACTCGATCCACATACTCCCGCGCAGCCGCCGACTCCTGTTCGGACATCGGCCAACTCCCGTCCTCCGCCCGAGCCAGCTCCCCGTCGCGCAGATACGGCGACATGGTCGACACCCGCCCATCCCGCACGAAGCACCGCACCTCGAGCTCCCACCGCACGGGTTCGGCCATCAGCACCGTCGTGTCATCCGGGCACGCCTCCACCGAAGGCAACCCCACCCCGTGTCGGTAAACGGCACCCTCGAACCCTTTGCGCCCATCGGCGGGTTTCACGAAAACCGGTGTGGCACAAGTGCGAGCCTCCTCGAGGGTCGCGACCCGTATGTCGCGCCGCCGATGCTCCTGCGGCAGCTCGGGCAGCCATCCGTCCGGCACATCCATCAACGCTTGCCCCAATTGCGTCGCGATCACCTCGGCGAACAATGGCTCCCCATAAACGGCGACCGCCTCCCCCTCCAGATCCTCGGGAGCGCGCCATCCGCCGAGCCGCCGCACACTCCACCCAGCCCGAATGGCGGCTCCCCGCATAATCCGAGAGTCATCCGTGTACCGCGGCGACAAAATCAAAGTAGTCACAAGTCCCGGACTGTAGAACCGCCTGACCTCCCCAGCAACGGAATATGCCGCCCCGGATTCTCGTACTGCGGTACTGGGGGTGGCTCGTACTCGCGAGGGATCTCCCGGTGGGATGGTCGGCGGCACAGTCACTGCATGACTCACGCCGCCTCACTTCAGACTTCATTCGAATCGAAGCCCGCCCGGCCGCCCTCGGTGACGCTGGCCTTCCGGGCCATTGTGGCCGCCTTGCTCGCCGGGGTCGCCGAGACAGTGGTGCACGTGGCCAGGACGCTCGCCGACGGTGACGGCATGGGCGAGCTGGTGCCCGGGCTGCTCATGCGCACGTTCATCTACCTGTTGGTGCTCACCGTCGCATACCGCATGGCCGACGGAAGTCGCTGGGCCCGAGCGGCTCTCGTGGGCGGGCTCGGCATCCTCGGACTGGCCTCACTCGTGATCGAGCCGCTCGGCGCGATCACGTCCGCCGACGGCCCGGGCGACCTGTTCGCGGACTGGACCCCGACCTCGTGGGTGATCTGCCTATTCCGCGTCCTGCACGTCATCGCCGTCCTGATCGCCGTCCCCGCAATGCTCCGCGCGGGCAACTACTTCCGCCGCAGCTGACCGGTCAGGCCGACTGCGGTGGGAGCAGCGCGATGCGGACTTCCGATGCCATGGTGACCGGCAGGTCGCAGACCGAACCGCGGCAGACGTAGGCGGCGGGGGTGCCGTTCACCGAGGGGCGGTCGGCCAGCAGGGGCTGTGAATCCTGTAGTCCGGCAACGATTACCGATCCTCCGGGGACGGCCATCCGGGCGGCCAGGGCCAGTTCCGCGGCCAGGCCGAGGGTGTCGGCTTCGTCGCCCGCGATGGCGACCTGAATCGGGCCCCGCAGCGAGGCTTCGGCCACCGCGAGCCAGTTTCCGGCCGAGCGCGGCGCTCGGGCCAGGAGGATGGCTCCGCGTTCGAGGGTGCGGTCGGCGAGATCGCGATAGCGGGTGGCACGGTCCGGGTCACTGAGAGCGGCTGCGGTCAGCAGGGCGTCGGCAAGAACGGACGCACCGGCCGGGGTCGCACCGTCCAGGGGATCACGGGGGCGAGTGACCAGGGATTCGGCGTCATCGGCGGTATCGAACCAGCTGCCGGGGGAATCAGGATCAGCGAAGTGGGTGATGGCGGCATCCAGAATGCGCTGGGCATCGGCGAGCCAGTCACCGTCCGAAGTCTGATGCAGAGCGAGCAAACCCAGTGTGAGCCAAGCGTAATCCTCGAGCACGCCCGGTGCCGCCCCGGCCACGCCACCCAGCGAGGCGCGGCAGACGCGCCCGTCGGTGACATGCGTTTCCAGCAGGAATCGAGCGCAACGTTCGGCGGCGGCCACCCAATTCAGGTGCAGGTGCGCCGCACCCGCCTCGGCGAGGGCCGCAATGGCCATGCCATTCCAGGCCGTGACCACTTTGTCGTCGCGGGCGGGCTGAGGACGGCGGGTGCGCGCGGCGCTAAGAGCGGCGCGAATACGTTCCAGCCGTTCATATTCGGCCGCATCCGGGTCCTTGTACCGGGTGAGAACCGACGTGCCGTGCTCGAAGGTCCCGGCCGTGGTGACACCGAAAACCTCTGCCGCCCAAGCCCCATCGATCGCACCCAGCACGCCGTTCAACTCGGCAGGAGTCCACACGTAGGTCGCGCCTTCGACACCAGGCTGCCCCGGCTCCAGGTGCGTATCCGCATCCAGCGCGGAGGCGAACCCGCCGTGCTCGGTCCCCAGATCATCCAGCAGGAATTGCGCCGTCTCGCGAGTTATCCGCAGCGCCAACGGATCCGAAGCACCCGATCCCTTGCCGGTATCCCGCCACGGCGACTCCTCCCCATCCCGCTCCCGCCGCGCGAGATGCGAGTACACCCGCAACAACTGCGCATTGTCGTACAACATCTTCTCGAAATGCGGCACCACCCAAGCCGCATCCACCGAATACCGCGCGAACCCACCCCTCAACTGGTCATAGATCCCACCCCGCCCCATGGCCTCGGCCGTGAACGAAACCACATGCCGCACACCAATATCCCCGGTCCGCTCGTAATACCGCAACAACCCCTCCAACAACGCCGAAGGCGGAAACTTCGGCGCACCCCCGAACCCCCCATGCTGCTGATCCACATCCCGCACCACCGCATTCACCGCATGCGCAAGCAATTCCGCCCCCACCTGCACCGACCCCTCCGGCAACCCCGCCGTCTGCTGCCGCAACGCATCCCCCACCTGCGCCGCCGCCGTATCGACCTCCCCCCGCCGATTCACCCAGGTGTCATTGACCGCAGTCAGCAACTGCGTAAACGAGGGCATCCCCTGCCGAGCCGTCTTCGGGTAGTAAGTCCCGCAATAAAACGGCTCCCCCGCAGGCGTCAAGAAGCAAGTCATAGGCCACCCACCCTGCCCAGTCATGGCCACGGTCGCATTCATATACACCGCATCCAGATCAGGCCGCTCCTCCCGATCCACCTTGATACACACGAAGTGCTCATTCATGAGCGCCGCAGTGCCCTCATCCTCGAACGACTCATGCGCCATCACATGACACCAGTGACAACTCGCATACCCGATGGACAGCAGAATCGGCACATCCCGCTCCGCCGCCTCCACCAGCGCATCCGAGCCCCACTCCCGCCAATCCACCGGGTTGTCGGCATGCTGAAGCAAATAAGGCGAGGTCGCACTGCCCAATCGGTTCACACCAGTCAGCCTATGCCCCTGCCTCACCCGACCGGTCGAGGTCTGTTTGGATTGTTCCTCATACCTCTGTGCAAGTCGTTCGTTGCCTAGGAAAGGGCCGGGTTCGGGGTGAGGATGCGGCGGAGGATGGTTTCGATCTCCTGGCGCGCCGGGGGTGTGCTCGTGGCCACCGACTGCAGGCTGAAGCCGGTCATCGCGGCCGTCGCAGCCGCGGCGGTATCCGGATCGGTGTAGTGGAGCAGGGTTTCGTAGCTGAGCCGGGTGTAGCGATCGGCGATCGGTCGCAGCGCGGGGCGGCGCAGTGCGGCAAGGTAGAGCTCGGACTCGAGGATATTGCGATCGTGTTGATCCTCGATGGTGTACATCATCGAATCTGCAAGTGCTACAACAAGTTCCCCGGGATCCAGTCGAGGATTCGCGGCGCGCCAATCCTCGAGATAGACCGCGAATCGGTCGACTGCCCGTCGCAGGGCCGCCTCGATCAGGTCGTCCTTCGTAGCGAAGTGATATGTCGTCGCACCGAGTGGCATTCCCGCCATCGCGGCCACCGCCCGATGGGTCAACCCCTCGATCCCCCGCTCCGCGATCACCCGCTCGGTCGCGGCCGCGATCTCCTCGACCCGCGCCACAGGATCACGCCGCCGCCGAGCGGGCTTGTCCGTCGACATTTTCCTCCACTCCGTCCCAGGTAATCGATCACGTCACCGTACAGCTGTACAAGAAGCGGCCGCGCACCGCTGCCGACGGCGGGGTAGTGCAAGTTTTAAGTATTGTACTTCTGTACTTGTACATTTGTTCCGTAGTGTGGCAAACTTTTAGCAGCCACTTGGTTCGTCCACGAAAGGAGTTTGCGATGTCCAATTCCGAGTTCGTCCAGCAGTGGGTGAAGGCCTACAACGACAAGGATTTCGACCGCTTCGCGTCGATGAACACCGACGACGTCGTTTACACCATCGCTGCGCTCGGCCACGCTTTCACCGGGCGTGAGGCCTTCCTGCAACACATCCGCGAGTACGCCGACGGCGTGCCGGATCGGCGGTTCATCCTCGATCAGGTGATCGTGGACGGGGATCTGATCGCCGTCGAATACCGCTTCGAGGGAACCAGTTCCGGGAAGGTCGCGGGTCTGCCGCCGGCGGGCACCGTCTTGAAGACGAGCTTCTGCTCGGTACTGCGCCTGCGCGATGGACGCATCGCCGTACAGACCGACTACCTCGGCGGCTGAGCCTGAAGGTCGTCCGCCCAGCAACCCAGCGGCCGCGGACTCCGGGGCCGCCACCTCGAAAAGGAGAACGTCATGGAGATCGGCGTCAACCAGATCCAGTCGGTGGGCCGTGAGTGAAGCATTCACCGGACTGGGTGAGAGCCGCTACATCTATCTCACCCACTTCCGCAAAGACGGTACGCCCGTTGGCATTCCGATCTGGTTCGTGCGGGACGACGATCACCTCGCGGTCTGGGTGGAGAACGCCGACACCTGGAAAGTCAAACGGATGCGCCGAAATCCGAACGTCACGGTCGCCGACTGCGACGTGCGCGGCAACCATCGCGGACCCGAAATCGCCGCCACAGCGGAAGTTCTCGACCTCGACGGCACCCAACGCGTGCGTTCACTCATCGCCGCGAAGTACGGGCTGAGTGGACGCTTCGCGCTGTACGCCAACCGGCTCTTCCGTGGCAAGAACGCCTCGGTCGGTATCGCCATCAGATGCGCAAACGCGTCCACTTCGACCTGAGCGTCGACAACGTCACCACCGCGACCGCCCGCACGCTCGAACTCGGCGCCACCGTTCCAGACCATCAGCCCGCAGAGAGCAGCACATTCCGGATTGTCAACGCCCACGAGGATTGCCCAGCCCAAACCAATCCCACCTTTCGCGACTTCCGGAGCTGAGGTCGTATGGCTCTAGGGGCGTGAGGGCAGGAACAACGCCGCCGCCCCATCCTTGATTGCCTGCGGAATAACCCCGGCTTGTCCTTCATTGGCAAGCAACGCCTCTTCGAGTAGATCCCGCTCGATCTGGCGCTCAACGGCAATGTCCACATAAGCCCAGGCAGAATCGGGACATCCCGTTCCGCCGCCTCCGCATGAGAAGGGCCCTAGCAGCATGTCGACCGAGAGTTGGTCAGAACCACAGACGGCCCCGGGGTTGGATCGCTTTCAGCCGCTTGCCGATCCGCGCCCGAATGATGATGCGTGGCCGGATATGACATGGCCCGTACCGGACTGCACCGTGCTCAACGGGAAGGTCGTGCGGTTGACCCCTGCCGATCCCGCAGCGGATTCGACAGAGTTGTTTCACGCCCTCGATCATGCCGAGGTGTGGGCACACATTCCCGGTCGTCCCGCCAATCCACGGCAGCTCGAAGACAGGCTGCGGCAAAGGAAGTCGGTCGACGACTGGCAGGTGTGGATCGTGCGGGCCAGACGGGCGATCGGGGACAAGCCCGCCGGATCGATCCTGGGCGTGACCGCCTATATGGACGTCCATCCGCGCGACGCAGGGTTGGAGATCGGATTCACCCTCTATGCACCGTCCGTCTGGGGCACCGCGGTCAATCCCGAAGCCAAACTGCTACTACTCGATTACGCCTTCGGCACCCTCGGGGCAGGGCGAATCCAGCTCAAGACCGATATCCGAAACCATCGCTCGCAACAAGCAATTGCCCGCCTCGGCGCGCAGTACGAAGGCACCCTGCGCCGCCACTTCCGCCGGGGCGACGGAACCATCCGCGACAGCGTCCTGTTTTCGATCACCAGCGAAGACTGGCCGACTGTCCGGGCCGGACTAACCCGCCGCCTCCCCGCCTGATCAGGGGCTGCAGCCGCCCCTTCCGGCCTGCCCGTGCGACTGCGTAGTCAGCGGACTACGTCGAAGATGTTCTTCTGCAAGCCGTTCGCGTAGGACTGGGATTCGACCAGCTTCAGTTTTTGGGTGTCCTTGTCTGTGGCGCTGAAGTGGCGCTTGCCCGCGCCGAGCAGGAGGGGGAAGACCAGGAGGTGGTAGCGGTCGATGAGGCCTGCGTCGGATAGGGCGTGGTTGAGGGAGGCGCTGCCGTGCATGATGATTGACAGGTGGGACAACATGTCCCAAGCGGAAGAAATGCGGTCACGGATCCCCGGAGCCGCCGCAGTCATCCCGCCGGGGTGTGGACATAACGCCCACGAGGATTGCCCGACCCAGGCCAACCCCGCCTTGCGCGGCTTCCTGGACTGAGGCAGCGCGGCGGCGTCCCCGCCTATACCCCCACGATGCGAATCTGCTTGCCACACAGCTTGGTCATGTCATCCACGTCCGAAGTCAAGATCACCGTGGGCTTTACCGCGCGCAGCGCCGTCACGGCCACCACGGCGTCAATGGCGCATTTATGACCGTGCAGGCCAGTTTCGCGGAGTAGATCGATTGCGTGGAAGGCGATTTCATCCGTCACGGGTTCGATCCGCAATCGAGACAGATGCCAGCGAAAACGATCGTTCTTGACCCGCATGTCGTATGCCTCGATGGGCGTGAGGGCACTGACGATGACCCGGAAATCGTTGTCTTGCGCTTCGCGGACGTACGCGGTGACCCTTTGATCCGCCGCACACCACTTCGACAGCCCTTCACTATCCAGAACAAGCGCTCCAGCGCTCAGTCTGCTTCGCGCGCGTGCCACTCACTGTCCCCCTGCAGCTCAGGCGAGGACTTCACCTCGCGGAACAACGCCGCCGCCTCATCCTTGATTTCCTGCGGAACAACCCCGGCTTGTTCTTCATTGGCAAGCAACGCCTCTTCGAGTAGATCCCGCTCGATCTGGCGCTCAACGGCAGCATCCACATAGGCCGAGAACCCGCGTGAGCCAACTCGCTCCCTGACCGCCCGGATATTCCCCGCCCTCAACGAGACGCTGACCTTCGCCGCCGGCCCAGAGCCCGGGGGGTACTCCTCAGGTAGTGCAGTCACACGGCAACTTTACTACTTGAAGTAGGAAAGCGCACGACCGAAGCCCAGTCGGAATCGGCACATCCCGTTCCGCCGCCTACGCAGGGGAAGAGCGGCGGTTGAGGAAGGTGGTGATCATCGGGGAAAGGAGTTCGGGGCGGTGGACGCCGGTGACGTGGGAAGCGCCGGGGAGGATGGCGAGTTCGGAGTCGGGGAGTCCGGCGGGGGTGTCGCCCATGATGCCGCCGCCGTGGAGGCGGAACATTTCGACGGCATGTTCGGGGAGGATGATGTCGGAGTCGGCGATGATGGTCAGGGTTGGGGAGGTCATGGCTCGCACCGCATCCGTCGCGAAGGTGGGGGTGTGGGCGTCCATGTCCTTCATCTTGGCGATCAGGACCGGGAAGTCCTGCGGGCGCGGTGCATTGGTTAGGTAGTCCTTGTGAAACGGTGTGCCGTATAGCATTTCTGGTTGCAGATCGGTGATGCCATCGAGCAGGCCGGGGTGTAATCCCGTGGGCGACAGACTGACCGAGAGCAGCACCAGTTTGCGGACCACCTCGGGGTGTCGCAGTCCGATGTCGAGTGCGACACCCGCACCCATGCTGTAGCCGAAGATGTCGGCCCGGTCGACTCCGATCTGCTTCAGCAGGGCGACAGTGTCGTCGGCCATGTACTCCGTACGCAGCGGCCGGTCGATATCGGCGGTGTGCCCGTGCGACTGCTGTTCGACCGCGATGATCTGGCGGTCCTTGGACAACAGGGGAATCAGGTCGCCGAAGTCGGTGCCGATGCCGGACAACGCGCCGTGCAACAGCACCAGTGGCGGCTTCTCGTTCGCCTGCCCGTGCACCTCGTAATACATGTCGAGGCCGTTCACCTGAGCGTGGCGGCCGGGCTGCGGCCGGGCCGAGGATGCGGCGGATGCGGTGGAGCCGTCGCCGCATCCGGCCAGGACCGCCACAGCGGTGAGGGCGGAGAGGGCGACCAGGGCGGACTTGAACATGGGATGCTCTTCTCAATGATGAAAGTGGCCGCGAGGCTGCGGCCCTCGTGGGTTCTCCGAAGGAGACGGTCATCGAGGGCCGATTTCATCGAAGCCGCGGCGGCGTAGTCAGCGGACGACGTCGAAGATGTTCTTCTGCAAGCCGTTTGCGTAGGACTGGGATTCGACCAGGTTCAGTTTTTGGGTGTCCTTGTCTGTGGCGCTGAAGAGGCGCTTGCCCGCGCCGAGCAGGAGCGGGAAGACCAGGAGGTGGTAGCGGTCGATGAGGCCCGCGTCGGACAGGGCGCGGTTGAGGGAAGCGCTGCCGTGCATGATGATCGGGCCGCCCTCGGTTTCCTTGAGCTTCGCGACTTCGTCGATCGAGCGCAGGATCGTGGTTTCTCCCCAGTTCGACACCAGGTCGTCGTCGGTGAGCGTGGTGGAGACTACGTATTTCGGCATTTCCTTGTATCCGGCGAAGTCGGGCATATCCGGCCAGACCGGGCTGAATGCCTGGTAGCTGGTGCGGCCCAGCAGAATCGCTGTGGATTCCTCCTGCTCCCGCCCCTTGATCTCGAATGCTTCGGGGAGGAAGTCGAGGTGCTTGAAGGTCCATCCGGTGTTGCGGTAGCCGGGCTCGCCGCCCGGGGCCTCCACGACGCCGTCGAGGGAGATGAAGGCGGAGCTGATCAGGGTGCGCATGGGGATCTCCTGGTAGGGGCTTGGTTTTACTATCTGAACGCTGTACAGAACAAAAGATACACGACTTCTGGACGTTGTCCAGATAGAATCTGAACAACGTCCAGAAAACCTGTCCAGCACAGCCAGGAGCAGCGATGAGTGACACCGCGGCCAAGTCGGCCCAGCGAACCACCTACCGGCACGGCGCATTACGAGAAGCCCTCTTGGAGGCGGGAGTGGCTATGGCGCGCGAGGGCGGTGGGCCCCAGGCGATCGTGCTGCGTGAGGCGGCCCGGCGCGCGGGGGTCGCACCGAACGCGGCTTACACGCATTTCAAGGATCGAGAAGCGCTGGTGCAGGCCGTCGCCCGGGTCGCACTCGCGAGGCTGGCCGCGACCATGACCGCCGAACAGGACGCGCTGCCGGAGCCGGGCACCGCCGCTGCGCGGGCGCGGGCGCGCTTTCGAGCCATCGGCACGGGGTATCTGCGATTCGCGCGTGAGGAACCCGGGCTGTTCCGCACCGCTTTCGCGACTCAGAGCGACGTGTCCGCGGTCGCGGAACCGGCATCGGCAGGACCCACCGGGCGATCGGCGATCGAACTGCTCGCCGATGCGCTCGACGGCTTGACCGAAGCTGGTCTGCTGCAGCCCGAAAGGCGGCCCGGCGCAGAGTTTCTCGTCTGGCCGACCGTGCACGGACTGGCGTACCTGGCCGTCGACGGACCGCTTCGTTTTCTCGAACCCGACCAACTCGACGACCTCACCGCCCAACTCCTGGACATGATCGACCGTGGAATCTGATGAGCGCGTTCAGCGGCAACATCGCCAAGTCGATGAGTTCGGCCGCTGCGTGGCGTCTACTTCAGCGACACTTCCGCCGTGATGGGGCGCGAAGTGAAGCAGCCCCTGCTGAGAAGGAGTGTTGAGCGATGTCACACGTGCAGGCCAAGATCCACCGCATGTTCGAGCTCGTGGAACCCGTTGCCACGGTTACCTTCTCCGCGTTGGTGGACGAGGCATTTCGTGCCCTGGGCATGCGCAACTATTGGGATGGATATTTCGCGGGGCGGGCGGCACCGTTGGGGCTGGCACCGGCCGCGGTGGTGCATGCGGTCTTCTACAACTTCGCCGATGGTGAGGTGGCGCGTCATATCCCTTGGGTCTGGGGCAAGGTCACCCCGCAGGAGGCGATCGCCGTGCGGGAGCGCAGTAGCGCCGACGCGCTGCGGCAGCAGATCGGGGAGCTTGCCGAGTCTCCCGATCTGGTGCGGGTCGCCGAGCTCGCTGCTCGGGCAGCTGTCAGTGCGCCGACCGAGGGGCGCCCGCTGTACGCCGGGCTGCGGGCGCTCGCAATGCCCGAGGATCCGGTGGCAGGGCTGTGGCATGCGGCGACGCTGCTGCGCGAGCATCGCGGGGACGGGCACAATGCGGTCCTCACCGCACAGGGCATCGGCGGCATCGAATCTCACGTTCTCATGGCTCTGTCCCTCGGAATGAAGGCCGAGAAGTTCGGTCGGATCCACCACCTGCCCAAGGCACAGCTGGCCGCAGTCCTCGACGGGTTGCGCGACCGCGGCCTCGTGGACGCCGCAGGGGGATTCACCGACACCGGCCGGGAAACCAGGCAGCGGATCGAGGCGCTCACCGATGAATTGGCGGCGTCGGCGTACGACGTGCTCAGCGCGGACGAACTCGACGAGTTGATCGCGAAGCTCGAACCGATTGCCGCCGCGGCAAAGACCGTCGACGACTGAGCCGCGATATTCGTCAGGCGTGGCCGGTGATGCCGTTCAGGTCGACGGTGCGATCGACCACCGCGTGCGCGAGTTCGGACAATCGCAGACTGTTGGTGCGCGCGTACTCGCGCAGCTTCCGGTAGGCGGTGTCCATATCGAGTCCCGCCCGTTCGGCGAGCATGCCCTTGGCTTGCTCGATGATGACCCGGGTGTTCAGGGCGGTATCGAGCTGTTCGTTGACGGTGAGGGAGTCGGCCAGGAGGCGGGCATGCAGAATGCCGATGGTGGCGAAGTCGGCGAGCGCCTGCGCGATCCGCAAATCCTCCGCGCTGAACGCACCTGTAGCGGTCGTGAAGAGGTTCAGTGCGCCGATGCGTTCGGAATGCAAGCGCATCGGAAGCGCGCACATGCTGCGAAACCCTTGGCGGCCCGCGTATTCGGCGAAGGCGGGCCACCGCTGCGCGGAGGCGTCGATATCGCTGACGAGGACCTGCTCCCCGGTGGCGTACGCCTGCAGGCACGGCCCCGCGGCCGACTGGATCTGCAGCAGCTCCAGCAGCCGGGTCTCTTCCGATGTCGAGGCGAACACCTGCAATGTCCCGCCGCCGTCGGCCAGCAGTAGCCCGGCCGCGTCCGCCGCCAGCAACTCGACGCTGGCGTCCACGAGGTCCTGGGTCAGTTCGACCGGGTCGTATTCGAGGACCAGGGTGTCGACCAGCCGCATCAGCGCGGCGGTCAATGCTCCGTCTCGAGCTGCCATGTCACTCACCCTTCCGGTTACCGATCCTAGGACTTCCCGCATGACGCTCACACCCCCGCGACCGGATCGGGCGCCGCACCCCGGGACGACCGGCCGTCGGCCTCGGGTTCCGGTGAGAACCGCAGCTTGCGAGCGACCACGTCGGCGGCCACCTCGGGCAGCGCCTGCCCGGTGGCGAACGCATGACCCACGAGCCGGGCATATGCCGTTGCCGCCGGGCAATCCAATTGCACCGCAACCATTCCGGTGGCTTGATGGATCTCGCGCGTCGACACCGGCTGTTCCCACCACTGCCCCGCGGCGGCCGCGTCGATCTCGGTCCCGTGGTTCGCGGACGGAAGCGTCGAGAGCAGGAGCGTGGTGATGGCGTTGGCGACCTGCACCGCATCCTGGTAGCCGGACCGGGTCGTCACGATGTCGTCCGCGTCCAGCAGATCGAGGAATCCCACCTTGATGGCGCCCATTCGCAGCGGGACCGAGCACATCGCCCCGAGGGGTCCGGTGCCGTCCCACTGTGCCAGCAGCGGCCAGCGACCGGCCGACAAGGAGTCGGCGAAGCTGTGCAGCCGCACGGGCACACCGGCGTGCAGCGCCTCCGGCCCGGGTCCCTCGCCCACGGCGGCCTGGGCATCGGCGAATCGCGCGGCGTTCGCGCCCGCGACACCCAAGACCTCCCAACGGCCATCCGGCATGGCCAGCGTGATCGCCGCTTCCGCCGCGGCCAGCACCCGCACACTCGCCTCGCACAGCTCGTTGCCTCCCGAGAAGCGGGCGATGGGCCCGGCCCCGTCCCGGAGGGTGGTCAGGAAGCGGGTGACGGCGGAATCGGCGATAGTCACTCGCTGCCGCCGCCCGATTGGCGGCCATCGGCCATGGTGCGCTCCCTGTCCGAGCTGGCGCCCGTAAACCCGAGTCGACAGCGCAGTCCGTCATCTCTGAACCGAATTCCGGCCGCCCCGACAGCCTAGGCCATCTCGGTGGGCGGTCCGTCGAATGAGACTGCGGGCCACGGTCACTTCCCGCGGAGGAAACCGTTCGCCCGGTTCGTCTGGTGGGCTTGCGGTTTGTTTGTAGGTGTTTCAGCGCTTCAGGTGGACAATGATGGGAATTACCACGCTGACCTGGTGATATGTCGCCTTTGTCGGCATCATGGCTCTTGCTCTGGTCCCCGGCAATCCATCCCGATCGCCCATACGAGACTGGAGACGACAGTGACAACGACGCCGCGCACCGGTAATGAGGAGTGGGTCTCTCCGCCCACCAAGACGACGGACATGACCCACATCGATGGATGGATCACCGCAGAACTCGAACAGGTGCTACAACGCGCGGTGGATCTCGCCAACGCCAGCGGGCACCGGCAAATGCATGTGGAACACGTCGCGCTCGCGATGCTCGAGGACCCGCAGTCCCGGGCCCGCACGGGGTGGAGAGGTGCGCTGACGGCGACGCAATGGCAGAAAGTACTGTCCAACGCTCTGCCTGCCCGGCATGTCGAACGAGACCAGCCTCGGCAGGTCACCGACATCTTCTGCTGGCGTTCCTCCCGCTGAACCGGACCGGTGCGGCGCTCCGTTACACCCCCGATCGCGGTTCAGAGGCCGGAGCCATCGAGTAGCGGCGCCATATCGGTGGCGCCCTCGACGACGGCGCGGGCGACGTCGGTGAGGCGCAGGTTGTTGGTGCGGGCATAAGCGCGCAACTGCCCGAAGGCCTTGTCCATGTCGAGTCCGCGACGCTCGGCGAGTATGCCTTTCGCCTGTTCGATAATGACGCGGGTGTTCAACGCCGTCTGCAGCTGCCGGTTGATGGTCTCCGACCTGGTGGCCGCACGCTGGTGCAGAATCCCGATGGTGGCGACATCGGCCAGCGCCTGCCCGACGAGGATGTCCTCGGGCGACAAGACACTTGCGGTGGCGGAGAACAGATTCAGCGCTCCGATTCTTTCGTCGCGCAGCCGCAGCGGCAGCGCGCACACCGCATGGAACCCGTCCTGGATCGCGCGATGCGCGAACGCGGGCCACCGATCCGGCTCGACCGTCAGATCCTCGACCAGCACCACGACGCCGGTCTGAAAGGCGAGCAGGCACGGACCGGCCTCCGATTGCACCTGGAACAGTTCCAGCAGTCGGGTCTGTTCGCTGGTGGAGGCCAGGACCTGCAATCCGTCACCGGGCGCTGCCAGCAGGATGCCCGCGGCGTCGACAGCCAGCAGGCGCACGCAGTCATCGACGAGGCGCTGCGCCAGTTCTATCAGGTCGTAGTCCGCGACGAGGGTATCCGCCAGTTCCACGAATGCCTTCACGAGCGGGCCTTCTCGCTCCATCATGACCGCCTCCTATTGCGTTTCGATTCGATATCCGTTGCGGGTCATGGTGTCTCGGTCACATCGCTGAATCGCAATCGGCGCGCCACCACGTCGGCGGCGACTTCGGCCAAGGTGAGTCCCCGCGCGAAGGCGTGGGCTTGCATGCGGGAGTAAGCGTCACGAACGGGGGCACCCAGTTGTACTGCGACCATTCCACTCGCCTGATGGATCTCGCGGGTGCGAAGCGCGGAACTCCACCACTGCCCCAGCACCATCTCGACGCTGTCGGCGTCGGCGTGCTGATCCGACAGCAGGATCGCTGTCACCATCGTCGCGACCGAGGACACCGCCGCCCACTGCGCCCTATCCAGATTTCCCGGCTTCTCACAGAACAGATCCAGCACACCCAATCGGGCGGCCCCGGCTTGCAACGGAATCGAATAGACCGCCCCGGACTCCCCGCGGTCCATCATCGCACCCAGGAGCGGCCATCGGTGCTGGATCAACGCCCTGTCCTCGACCACCACCACCTCGCATCCCAGGGCCGCGTCGATTCCCGGGCCCTGCCCCGCGGTGGCCTGTAATGCCTCGAACCGGTCGGCGACCGAATCGCTGGCGCACAATACTTCCCAGCCGGTATCGGTGGCATCGATCGCGATCGCGGCACCCTGCACGGCCAGCACCTCGACACAGGCCACACAGATGCGCGACGGCCCGACGAACCTGCGCGGTACGGCCGCCAACGCCGCAAGGAAACGCTCCGAACCCACCATATCGAAGCCGCTCACCACCCACTCGAAGCCGAAGCCACCTCGTTGCTCGCGACATCCGCACCGACGGCTGGACGAACGACCCGAGTCACGCTCGCCTCCTACGGTATCGCGGCAGCCCGGCCGCAGGCGACACCGCAAAAGACTGGTTATTACCAGTGCCTACGATGTTCGTATGCATGACATTCGGTTCGCGGTGCTCGGTCCGCTCACTGTCGAGCGTGGTACGGAGTCACTCGACACCGGATCGCCGCAGCGGCAGGCGGTGCTGGCGGCATTGCTGTTGCGGCAGCACCACACCGCGAGCTTGGCTCAGTTGATCGACGCGGTGTGGGGGTCGGAGCCACCGGCTCGGGCAGCGGGCGCGATTCGCAACCACATTGCGGATCTGCGGGCCGTGCTCGAACCCGGCCGCCCGGCGCGCACGCCGCCGACGATGCTGGTTTCGGCGGGTGACGGTTATGCCTTGCGGCTGCCGCCGGGCGCGGTCGATGTCGAGATCGCCGCCGAGACCGTCCGTCTGGCGACCGAGGCCGAACAGGCCGGTGATCCGGTCCGCGCCCACGGCCTGCTGACCGAACTGCGATCGTTGTGGCGCGGGGAACCACTGTCGGGAGTGCCCGGACCGTACGCCGAATCCCAGCGCACGCGGTTCATCGAACGCCGGTTCGCGGTGCGCCGCACCCGCATCGATCTGGAGCTCACCCTCGGGCGGCACGCGGAGCTGATCGGTGAGTTGGTGGCCCTCACCGCCGAACATCCCTTGGACGAGTGGCTGCACGCCCAGCTCATGACGGCCCTGTCGCGGTCGGGCCGCCCCTCCGAGGCCCTCGACGTGTACACCGATATCCGCCGGACTCTCATCGATGAACTCGGTGTCGAACCCGGTCCGGAGTTGACCGCCCTGCACCGGCACATCCTCGCCGGTGATGAGACGGCGTATCCGCCACAACCGGCCGTTGCCCCGGCAGCCCGGCAGGCCACCGTTCCGGCACCGCGCCCACCGGCCCAATTACCCTCCGACATAGCCGATTTCACCGGCCGCACCGATACCGTGCCACACCTCGTCAGCCAGCTGCGCGCCCGCGATGGCAGGGCGGTGACCATCTCGGCGATCTCCGGCATGGGCGGAATCGGCAAGACCACCCTCGCGGTGCACGTGGCTCACCTCGTCCGCGCCGACTTCCCGGACGGGCAGTTGTATGTGAACCTCGACGGCATGGGTGCGCACCCCGCCGCACCCGATGTCGTGCTCGGTGGCTTCCTGGTGGGACTGGGATACGCGGAGGGCGACCTGCCGACCGCCCTGGCCGAGCGAGCGGCATTGTTCCGAACCGCTGTGGCGGGCAAGAATGTTCTGGTCGTATTGGACAATGCCGCCGACGCCGAACAGGTCCGGCCACTGCTCCCCGGCACCGCCGGCAGCGGAGTACTGATCACCAGCCGGACCACGCTCGCCGGACTGTCCGGGGCGACACTGGCACCCATCGATGTGCTCGCCGTCGACGAGGCCATGCAGCTGTTCACCCATATCGTCGGCTCGGAGCGGGTGGCGGCCGAGCCCGAGCCCGCACAGCGAATTGTGTTTGCCTGCAAGGGTCTTCCCCTGGCGGTGCGGGTCGCCGCAGCTCGCTTGGCGGGGCGGCCGCAGTGGTCGCTCGGCGCGGTGGCCGACCGGATCGCCCGGGACCGATCGCTGCACGAGTTCGCCACGGGTGACCTCGCGGTGGAAACGATCTTCCAGCTCAGCTATCAACAGCTCGATGCCGAACTCGCGCGAGCCTTCCGCCTGGTCGCCGTGCCCGAAGTGCCCGACCTGCCGATCACCGCCATCACCTGGCTGTTGCAGCGCACCCACGCACATGCCGAGCAGCTGTGCGAGACCCTGGTCGATCTGAACCTCTTGCAGATCACGGCATCCGGCCGCTACCGCTATCACGATCTGCTCCGGCAGTTCGCGCGCAATCAACCCGACGCCGAACGGGACACCGTGCTGGCGAGGCTGCTCGATTTCTATCTGGCGTCCGCGAAATCCATTACGGCCGAATGCAATCGCGGCACCCGGCTGCCGGAACACCTGTCCGCGACCACGTCGACCGGGGAGCTGTTCCCCGATGCGGACGCCGCCCGGGACTGGCCGCGCCGCGAACACGCCACCCTCGCCGCCCTGTACGCGCACGCCGCCGCCGACGCGGGACCGGCGATCACCCTCGCCGCCGACCTCGCCTGGGCGATGTCCGAAACCCTGTTCGCCGAGTCCGAAGATGGCCTGGAAGTGAGTCATTCACTGCTGGCCCTGCTCGACGGGGCGGTCCGAACCGGAAATACCAGGGCCGAGGCGCGGATCCGGACCGCCATGTACACCCATCACAACCTGGTCTCCGGTCAGTACGGCGACGACACTCGCAGCAGCTATGCCCGGGCCGCCGCACTGGCCGCCGAGGCGGATGATCGCCGCCTACTCGCGACGACGGACCTCGTGCTCGGCGCTCTCACCATGGTCACCGATGCCGCCGCTGCCATTACGCTATTCGAGAGGGCCGCAAAGCTTTTCGGCGATATGGATGATCTGTGGGGTAATGGCTGGGCCACGGCCCTGGCCGGTTGGGCCAATGCCGAAGCCTGTCTGCTGGATTCGGCGGAGGCCGCGGCCGACCGCGCACTCCGCCTCGGCGGCGTGGCCGGGAGCCGATTCATCGAAGCCTTCGCCATGAAGACGCACAGCCGCGTGGCGCTGCGGCGGGATCAGCCCGAGGAAGCAGTTCGCCTGTGCACCACGGCATTGGCCTACGCCCGGCAGACCCGGCATCGGCTATTGCAGGGATGGGTGTCGACCCGGCTCGCCGAGGCACAGATCGCTGCCGGAGACCCGCACTCGGCGGCGGTGAGCGCACGCGAAGCAGTCGACAGCATCTCCCGAACCGGCGATCCGGTGACACTGGCCTCGGCCCTGAACGCCTACGGGCAGGCATTGAGTGCACTGGGCCGAGATCGCGAAGCACTGGACGCGATCCGCTCCGCCCATGACCTCGCCGTGCGACTCGGACTGACCAATGAAACCGAGCTGCGCGACAGGCTGGCCACCCTGCCGGAATCTCTTCCATAACAAGGACATCGAACGGCAAGCACCGGCGAATCAGCATTCGATCACCGCCCCCGCACACGGCCCGGTTCGACGCTGATCGCCTCCTGATTGCGGGCGGGCACGATCACCGGGTCCCGGACGCACCGGGACGTCAGGAGATGAGAATGCGCTTCACCACGTCACCTCGCCGCCGAATGCTTACCGCCCTCGCCGGTCTGGGAATGCTCGCGAGCATCGTCGGCACCGGCTCCGCCACCGCGGTACCCAACACCGGTTCGGGAGCGGCTCCCGGCCAATGCGCCGGGCCGGATATCGCACGCGTCTGCGTCGACACCGACAGCACGCGCGGCACGATCGAGTACTGGAGCTACACCAGTTACCCCAATGGCGACCGCTGCAATCTGGTGCTGCAACTGATGGACGGCGACTGGCCCGTATTCACCACCCCGTTCGCCTGCGGCACCAATTTCACCTCGCATACGCCGGGCGGTCTGGCCAATCCCGCTGCCGGGCACAGCTACCACGCCGAACTCCAGGTGCATTGGTCCGACGGCCGAGTGGACCACTACGCGAGCCCGAGCGTGACCTTCAACTGATCAGACGCCACCGGCCATTCACGACTACGGCTGAGAGATCTGAACCAGACCGTGCTGCGTGGCTACTTCAGGTGATCCACCAGGGCGCCGTGGGGGCCGAAGAGTTCCTGCTGCCAATGCTCGAGCAACTCGGCGGTGTCGTGGTCGTCGGGATGGAAGCCCGGGCGCAGGTACTTGGCCAGATCTCGGGTGAGGCCGCGGAAGATCGGGCCGCGGAACAGGCGGTATGCCTCGCGCGTGAGCCGCACCGGCCGACGGTTCGCCACCGGGTCGAGGGCGATCGAAATCGCCAGTGCCGCAAAGGCGCCCGGGAGTGCGACAGCGGTCATGACCGCCGTCACGCCGATCCGGGTGGTCTCGGAGCCGCCCATGGCGCGGAACACGTCGAAGACCACCGATTTGTGCTCGATCTCCTCGAGCGTATGCCAGTTCATGATGTTCCAGTACTCGGGTTCGGCCGGGATGGACTGAATCTCCGTACTGGAGAGCGACCGTTCGGAGAGCAACGCGGTGACGTGCTCGGCGGACGCGACCGCAGCGAGGTGAACCACCGGGGGCACACTCTCCTCGAACGCTCGCAGCCACGCACGCAGGGCCGGCGTGTCCGCCCAAGCGACGGGATAGCCGTGTGCCACCAGCTTTTCGTTGAGGTTGCGATGCTGAGCGCCGTGCGAGGCCTCCTGGCCGATGAACCCGGCCACGCGTTTTCGCAAGTCCGGGTCGGTGATTCGATCGGAGCAGCGGCGAACGGACCGGATGAACGATTCCTCCGCGGCCGGGAAGGCACCCGAGAGGGTGGCGATGAAATGGGAGAAGACCATGTCCCCGGCGATGAAGTACTTCTTGTCGGAATCCGGTCCGTCGAAACGGAATTCGATCCGGCGAGCCTTGGGGTAACTGGGTGTGGGCGCAGACGTTGCGACTGTCATAGTGGCCATCCTTTATAGAACACCCAGTACCTAGTACTGAGTGTCCGAAGCAACTACAGTGTAAAGCCGTCCCAGACAGATGGGCAAGAGCCGCGTGGTCGGTCTCGATGACCGGGAACTCATGAGTCGACCCCCCGCAACGTGACAGTTACCTGCGCTTACGATGCTGGGATGAACGAGATGCGGTTCGCGGTACTCGGACCGCTCACGGCTCACCGCGGCGCGGAGGCGCTCGACGTGGGTTCTCCACAGCGGCAGGCCGTGCTGGCCGCATTGCTGCTCCAGCACAACCACACCGCGACTCTGGCGCAATTGATCGACGGTGTCTGGGGAACGGAACCACCGGCCCGCGCCGCGGGGGCGATCCGCAATCACATTGCCGACCTGCGCGCCGTCCTCGAACCCGACCGCGCGGCCCGCACCCCACCGGAGGTCCTGGTGTCGGCGGGAGACGGTTACGCGCTCCGGCTGCCCGTGGGTGCGGTCGATATCGACACCACGGCCGATACCGTTCGCCGAGCCGCCGACGCGGCCGACGCCGGTGACCCGGCACGCGCTCATGCCCTGCTGACCTCGCTGCGACCGCTATGGCGTGGCGAACCATTGGCGGGCATCCCCGGACCGTATGCCGAAGCCCAGCGAGCCCGGCTGATCGAACGGCGTTTCGCGGTGCGACGCATGCGGATAGGCCTGGACCTCGCGCTGGGACGGCATGCGGAAGTGGTCGGCGAACTGGCGAGCCTGAGCGCCGAAAATCCCCTCGACGAAGGACTTCTCGCGCAACTGATGACCGCGCTGTCACGCTCGGGCCGCCAAGCCGAGGCACTCGAGGCATACGCCGATATCCGCCGGACCCTCATCGAAGAACTCGGCGTCGAACCCTGCCCGGATCTCGCCGCCCTGCACCAGCAGATCCTCGCCGCCGATCGCCCTGCACCCGCCCCGCGACCCGCACCACTGCTGACAACGCGACCACCGGCCCAACTGCCCTCCGACATACCCGATTTCACCGGTCGCACCGATATCGTGGAACAGCTCATGCGTCGGCTGCACTCTCACGACGGCCAGGCGGTGACCATCTCGGCCGTCGCGGGCATGGGTGGAATCGGCAAGACCACCCTCGCCGTCCATGTGGCACATCAGGTTCGGGGCGAGTTCCCGGACGGGCAGCTGTACGTGAACCTGGACGGCATGGGCGCGCACCCGGCCGCACCCGATGTCGTGCTCGGCGGCTTCCTGGTGGCATTGGGATACGCCGAGGCCGAACTGCCGTCGGCACTGTCCGCCCGGTCCGCATTGTTCCGAACGGCATTGGCGGACAAGGATATTCTGATCGTGCTGGACAATGCCGCCGGCGTCGAACAGGTCCGGCCGCTGCTGCCGGGCACCGCGGGCAGCAGTGTGCTGATCACCAGCCGGGCGGCATTGACCGGATTGCCCGGGGTCACCCCGGCCACCATCGATGGACTCACCTTCGACGAGTCCGTGGACCTGTTCACCCGCATTGTCGGCCCGGAACGCGTCGAGGCGGAGATGGCGGCGGCGCATCGAATCGTGGACGCCTGCAAGGGACTTCCCCTCGCGGTGCGCGTCGCCGCCACTCGGGTGGCGGCCCGGCCGCAATGGTCGCTCGCCGCCGTGGCCGACCGGGTGGCCACGGAACGCTCACTGCATGAGCTCAAGGCCGGTGACGTCGCGGTGGAAACGATCTTCCGGCTCAGCTATCAGCAACTCGATACCGAACTGGCCCGCGCGTTCCGCCTGGTCGCCGTGCCCGAGGTTCCCGATCTGCCGATCGCCGCGATCGCCTGGTTGCTTCAGCGCGGCCAGGCGGAGGCCGAGCAGTTGTGCGAGACGCTGGTGGATCTGAATCTCATGCAGACCACGGCCTCCGGGCGCTACCGCTACCACGACCTGCTCCGGCAATTCGCCAGGAATCAAGCCGACGCCGAGCAGCACGAGGTGCTGCTGCGGGTGCTGGACTTCTACCTGGCCTCCGCGAAATACATTACCGCCGAATGGAATCGCGGCACCCGGCTGCCGGAACACCTGTCGGCGACCGTCTCGGCCGGTGAACCGTTCGCCGACGAGTCCGAGGTCCGCGAATGGCCGCGCCGCGAACGCGGCACCCTGACCGCCCTGTACATCCAGGCCACCGAGCCCGGACAGATTGCCACCGCCGCCGATCTCGCGTGGGCGATGGCCGAAACCATGTTCGCCGAGTCCGAGGACGCGCTGGATGTGATCCACGCACTCTCGGCCCTGCTCGACAGCGCCGTCGAAGTCGGAAATGTCCGGGCCGAAGCGCGCATTCGGACCGCGATATACGTGCACTGCAATCTGGTCTCCGGTCAGTACGACGACATCACCCGCAATGGCTACGCGCGAGCGGCCGAGCTCGCGACCCAGTTGGGAGACCGACGGCTGCTGGCCACGGCGGAACTCCTGCGCGGGGGACTCACCGTGGTCACCGATGCGACCGAGGCGGTCACGTACTACAACAAGTCGGCATTCCTATTCGACAGTGTCGATGACCAGTTCGGCAATGCCTGGTCCAATGCGCTGGCCGCCTGGGCCGCCATCGAGGCCGGTCTCATGGATCAGGCGGAGGCCCTGACGAATCGGGCGCTGACGATCGCGCAGCGAATCGGCAACGAGTTCATCGAGGCCTTCGCGATGAAGACGCACGGCCAGCTGGCGCTGGACCGCGGCCGTCCCGCCGAGGCGGTGCGCCTGTGCACCATCGCCTTACAGCACGCACGCAAATCCCGGCACCTGCTCTTGCAAGGCTGGGTGTCGGCCCGGCTCGCCGAGGCGCAGGTCGCCGATGGAGACCCCGGGTCGGCGGCGGCCAGCGCCCAGGAAGCAATCGAATGCATCGGCCTCACCGGTAATCCCGTGACGCTGACCGCGACCCTGAACGTGTACGGGCAGGCCCTGAGCGCACTGGGCCGCGACGCCGAGGCACTCGGCGCGATCCGCACCGCGTACGAACTCGCGATGCGGTACGGCCTGAGCAACGAAACCGCCCTGCGCGACCAGCTGGCCGCCCTGTCCTAGGCGAGGCGGCCCGGGGGTTACGGACGGTCAGGGCTGCGGTCGCTGGGTCCAGAAGCCGCAGTGATGGCGGCTCTCGAACTTGGTGTCGATCGCGGTCTGTTCGGCCGCCAGGGAGAGAACGGAACCGGTTGTGGCCATGGGCCATTCGGTGAGACCGGAGGCATTCGGGTCTCCGGTGCGGATGAAGTTCGCCCAGTAGCGGATCATGCGATCCGACAGCTGCCGTTGCTGCTGGTCCAGGGTCACCGGGAGGTCGGCAACGTTGAACAAGTAAGGCAGTTCGCCGGTGTGGTACGCACCCATCGGGAACGATGTCGTGGTGGGGAATGGGGCGGAATCGGCGAGCTCGTAGGCGAAAACCGGTGTTGTGGCGGGGAATTGGCGCGCCATGGTATTGACGTCACAGACCCAGGCGTCGGTGGCGGCCGCGCCGTAGCCGATCGAGGGGCTCTCGTAGGCGCTCAGCGGATACTGCGCGGGTGCGTCCTTGTCGACCGAGGCGACGGCGGCGGAATAGGCTGCCGCGCCGAGGGTTTGATGCTGCGATTCGAAGCCCAGGTACACGCCCATCCGCATTTCATCCCGATTGGTGCCGATGAGTACCGGCACCGTGGCGCGGGTGGCGGCGACGGCGGGATGCTCGGGCAGCACCGAACCACCTTGCAGCAGCCAATATCCGGTACCCGCCGACATGTGGCCGTACCACACCGGGAAGTTCACCGGGGTGGCGGCGAGCTTGTCCGCCGGGACTTTGCGAAGGCAGTCGGCCACGTTCGCGGTGCAGCCCAGACTCGTGGCGTAAGCGGCGCTGGTGTCGACCGCCACCTGATGCGGTACCGCGAAACCGCAGGGGCCACTCTGCATGACGGCCGCACGGAACAGGCCCGCCGAACCGGGCGCGGCCAGATGCCCACAGACCGAGACACCGCCCGCGGACTCCCCCGCAATGGTCACCTTGGCCGGATCACCACCGAATACCGCGATATTGCGCTGCACCCAGCGCAGGGCGGCCTGCTGATCCATCAGTCCGTAATTGCCGCCGGTGCCGTCGGTATCGAGGTCGGGGTGGGCCAGGAAGCCGAGGCTGCCGAGGCGGTAGTTGAGGGTGACCGTGACGATGCCCTGTTCGGACAGCCGAGTGGTGTCGTAGGCGGCTCCGCTGCCACCGCTGAATGATCCGCCGTGAATCCAGACCATCACGGGCAGTGGCGAATCGGCGGCCTTGGCCGGAGTGCGGACATTGAGGAACAGGCAGTCCTCGTTGGTCGGCTCGGGGGTCGACGCGGGTGCCAGGTTGACCGGCAGCAAGCCGTGCCCGTCGGGAGCCTGCATGCAGCGCGCACCGGGCGAAGTGGCGTCGCGAACACCGTCCCAGTGGGCGGCGGATGCGGGCGGTTGCCAGCGCCGCTCCGCGACCGGGGCCGCCGCATACGGAATGCCTTGGAACAGACGGGCTTCCCCGTCCTCACGGCCCTTCAGGGAACCAGTGTCGACGGTGACCGTGGTCGTGTCGGCAGCGGTGGAGTTCGATGCGGCGCAGCCGGTGGCGGAAGCCGCGACCACGGCGGCCAGCGCCAGGACCGACAGCCAACGCGATCTGCCATTCAGATACTTCATGATGTCTTTTCCTCGATGAACCCTTGCGGGAGAGGACTTCACACTGTGCGCCCGGCGTAAGCGTTCGATCAGCGTGGGATCAGGTTCGCGGTCGAGCGGCCATGCCGTTTGCCCGGCGCGATATTGACTCGGTCGAGATCGCCGTCGTAGTGGGCCAGCACCCGCGGGTCCATGACGCGCCGCCACAGGGGCGGGATTGCCGCCAGCAGGATCATGGTGGCGTAACCGGCGGGGAGCTGCGGCGATTCGGGTGTGGTGCGCAGGGTCTGGTAGCGGCGGCCGGGGTTCGCGTGGTGATCGCTGTGCCGTTGCAGGTGGAACAGAAAGATATTGGTGACCAATCGGTCCGAGTTCCAGCTGTCGGCGGGTGAGCACCGCGCCCATCGCCCATTGGGTCGCCGACCTCGCAGTAGGCCATAGTGCTCGACGTAATTGACCGTCTCCAGGAGCCCGATGCCGATGATCGCCTGCAACAACAGGTATGGCAGCAGCTCCGGGCCGAACACGATCAGCAGCACCCCATAGAGCGCGAAGGTCATCGACCAGGCCCGCATAATATTGTTGCGGCGGCTCCACCAGCGCAATCCCTTGCGCCGCAGTCGTTCCCGCTCCAAATGCACAGCCGAGCGGAGCCCGCCGAGCACACTGCGCGGCAGGAACTCCCACAGCGACTCCCCCCACCGCGCGCTGGCGGGATCCTCGGGCGTGGCCACCCGGGCGTGATGACCCCGGTTGTGCTCGACATAGAAGTGCCCGTACCCCGATTGCGCCAGCGCGACCATCCCTAGCCACCGTTCCAGACGTTCGGTCCGATGCCCGAGTTCGTGCGCGGCATTGATCCCGATGCCGCTGACCACGCCGACCGTCGCGGCCAGACCCAGTTTGTCGATAACGCTCAAATCGCTGCCCGCCCACATGGCGGACGCGATCCCCAAGCCCACCAGTTGGATCGGCAGGAACAGGTAGGTACACCACCGGTAGTACCGGTCGCCCGAGAGCCGTTCGTAATCCTCGTCGCGCGGATTATCGCCGTCCTCGCCCACCACCCGGTCCAGCACCGGGATCACGATCAACACGATGATCGGACCGATCCACCAGAACACCGGAAACCCGGTGCGCAACACCAACTGTGAGGGAAGCAATGCGCAACCCGGAGCGATCAACCCCAGCAGCCACAGCAGCCGTTTGGGATCCGAAGAAGGGTTGTTCACCACACCAGCGCCTGTTGAAGGTCGCTCTGCCAGCAGGAAACCTTGGCAGCGCGCCCGATATTGGTGTTGTCCGGGAGCGGGAACTCGACCCTGCCGGTGGTCTCGTCACCATTCCGGTCGGAGTAGGTGATGGTGATCCGTTGCGCCGGAACCACTTCGGGATTGTTCGCCGCGGACTTCAGCAGCACCGCGAAAGCCGATGCACCGGGGGCGATCTCGACCACCGACTGCGGTCGGCTGTCCGGCATGGCGGGTATCGCGGCGGGATTGTCGTCGAAGCGCAGATGCGGATACCAGTACGCGGCGCACGATGCCGCGCTGATATTGGTGAGCTCGAGGACCAGGTGATTGATCGGACGAGAGATCTCGCGCACGTGGACCGTGGTATTCGTCGTGTCACAGGTGGCGGGGCCGCCGAGTTTCGCCGAGTCGAATACGCCGGTGGGTCCGGTCGGGAACAGCATGGGTTGTGTGTCGCTGTCATCGCATCCGGTGAGCAAGAGCGCGGCGATGGCCGATGCCGATGCGATCGCGGTGCGGAAAGCGCGAACTCCCGCAGGACCTCTGTAAACCATGGTGATGCCCTCTCGGTTCTCGAATCGTCTCGAGACAAGGACACCGAACCGGCATCAGCTACGAATCAGCGTTTGATCACCGCCCACCGAAAATGCCCGTAGGCCACCGGATATCCGGTGGCCTACGGGCGGACCATGCCGTGCGAGAGCAGTCGACCTCGCTCAGTCCTGGCGGACGACCTCGATGCCGAGGGTCAGGGTGATCTTGTCGCCGATGACCGCGCCGCCGTCGGCGAGGGGCATATCGATGGTGATGCCGAAGTCACGGCGATTGATGACGGTCTTGGCCTCGAAGCCCGCGACCGCGCCCTGACCCACGCCCGGGTTCACGCCCAGGTATTCGACCTCCAGCGAGACCGGCTTGGTGACCCCGCCGATGCTGAATTCGCCGTCGACCACGAAGTCCCCGCCCTCGAACCGGAATCCGGTGGACTTGAAGGTGGCGAGCGGGAAGTTCTCGGCATTGAAGAAGTCGGCGGTGCGCAGGTGGGCGTCGCGCTGCGGGTTGTCGGTGGTCACCGAGTCCACCCGGATCTCGGCCTCGGCGCTGGTGGAGCCGTCCTCGCCGATGACGAGCTTGCCGGAGAAGTCGGTGAAGCGGCCGCGGACCTTGCTCACCATCATGTGGCGGACGGAGAAACCGAGGGTGGAGTGCGCCGAATCGATGGTCCAGGTTCCGGCGGCGAGAGCGGTGGTGGTGGTCATGAGATACTCCTTGCTAATTTGGTGGACGTGGCAACCAACCTCGACCCATACAGGGATATTCCCGTCGTGACCTACGCTTAGGATTTTGGGATGAATGAGATTCGGTTCGCGGTGCTCGGACCGCTGACCGCCCACCGCGGCACGGCAGCGCTCGACGTGGGATCTCCACAGCGACAGGCCGTACTGGCCGCATTGCTGTTGCAGCACAACCACACCGCGAGCCTGGCGCAATTGATCGACGCCGTCTGGGGGACGGAACCACCGGCCCGCGCCGCCGGGGCGATCCGCAATCACATCGCCGACCTGCGCACCGTCCTCGAACCCGACCGCCAGTCCCGCACCCCACCGGAGATCCTGGTCTCGGCGGGAGACGGCTACACCCTCCGGCTTCCCGCGGGTGCGGTCGATAGCGACACCTTCGCCGACACTTTCCGCCTGGCCACCGAGGTGGCCGCGGCCGGTGACCCGGCCCGCGCCCACGCCCTACTGATCTCGCTGCGACCGGTGTGGCGCGGCGAACCGCTGTCGGGAGTGCCCGGACCGTATGCCGAAGCGCATCGGGCTCGGCTCCTCGAACAGCACTTCGCGGTGCGACGCCTGCGGATAGAGCTGGACCTCGTACTGGGGCGGCATGCGGAACTGATCGGCGAGCTGATGAGCCTGACCGCCGAATATCCCTTCGATGAGGGTCTGCGCGTGCAGTTGATGACCGCCTTGTCGCGCTCGGGGCGGCAGGCCGAGGCGCTCGAGGTGTACGCCGATATCCGCCGGACCCTCATCGAGGAACTCGGCGTGGAGCCCGGCCCGGATCTCGCCGCCCTGCAGCAGCAGATCCTCGCCGGTGATCTCGCGGCTCCCGCGAAGTCTGAGATCGAGGCGCGATCACACGGTGGCGAATCGGTCTCGGCGGCAACCGATTCCATCCTGAGGCAGCCGGTTGCCGTGCATCCGCGCGAGCTTCCGCCCGCCCCGGCGGATTTCATCGGTCGCGAACTCTTGCAGGATCGGATTCGTGCCGCCCTGCGGCCCGGCGCGGATGCGCTCGCGGTCACCGTACTCAGCGGTATCGGCGGAGTGGGCAAGACCTCACTCGCGCTGCGGGTCGCGCATCGCATTCGCGACGACTACCCGGACGGCCAGCTGTATGTGGATCTACGCGGTGACGGCGAGGAGCCCGCGGACTCCGCCGATGTGCTCGCCGATTTCCTGCGCGCGCTCGGCCTGCCCGCCGCCGAGATTCCCGCGACCCGCACCGCACGCATCGGGGCCTATCGCACCCTGACGGCCGATCGCCGAATACTTGTCCTGCTGGACAACGCCTTCGACACCGCGCAGGTCACGCCATTGCTTCCCGGCACGTCCGGCAATGCCGCACTGATCACCACCCGGCACCGGCTGCTCGCACCACCGGGAGCGGCACGTTTCCAGGTGCCACTACCCGATGAATCCGAGGCGGTGGCAATGCTGGCGCGGTTCATCGGCGGCGAGCAGGTCGCCGTCGCACCGGGACAGGCGCGCGAACTCGTCCGGGCGTGCGGGCAACTGCCTTTGGCATTGCGCATTCTCGGCGCCCGCGCCGCGGCACGGCCCGAACGCGGGCTGGGCATGCTGCTGACGCGGTTACGCGATGAGGGGCGCAGACTCGACGAATTGCGCGTCGGAGACGTGTCGGTGGAAGCCACTATCCGAGTCGGGTACCAGGCCCGCACTCCGGCGCAGGCGCGGGCGCTGCGGATCTGCGCGCTGCTGGAAGCGCCCGACTTCCCGATCGCCGTCGCCGCGGTCCTGCTCGACCGGTCCGAAACCGAAACCGAGGACCTGCTCGAAGATCTGGTGGCGGCCGGTCTGCTGGAACCGCATGCCGACGACCGCTATCGCTTCCACGACCTGGTGCGCTTGTTCGCCGTCGGCCGCGCGCGAGAGGAAGAGTCCGCCGCGGATCGGGACGCGGCCCTGATGCGGCTCGTCGACTTCCTGTATGCCACCCTGCTGCGAGCCATGAGCGCGACCGCGCCGGTCACCTCGGTCGTCACGAATCTGTTCTCGACGGAGCACACCGGCATGCGGTTCGCCGACGCGGACGCGGCGCGCGCCTGGCTGCTGAGCGAGCACACGCTGCTGGTCGCGGCCTTCTCTCATGTGCTGCGCGACATTCCGAGTGGATCGCATATCGTCGTCGACGCGCTCTCGGTGATCGCAATGAGCGGCCTCTTCCCCGGTCCCGCCCATCAGCGGGAAGTGGAACGACTCGCGGACCGGGCGGTCGCCGCGTCCGAGCGAAACGACGGCCCGGAGCCCTGGCGGGCCCGCGCCTGGCACGCGCGCGCGTGGCTCGCCTATATTCGCGGCGACTTGGCGGCGGCGGAAACCGATCTGCGCGAAGCGATTCGGCGCGAGCGCGCCACCGGCGATCCACTTTCGCTGTACATGTCCACCCGGCTACTGGCGGCGGTGCTGGCGGATCAAGGGCGGGACGCGGAAGGCGTCGAGTACTTCGTCGAATCCGAGACGGTCGGCGGAGACGTCGACGATCCGACCAGCCCGGCCTCTTTCCACAAGGAGGTTGCCCAATTGTTCACCACCTTGAGTTCGGACCGAGCCGATGTGAACGTCGCTGCGGCGCAACGCGTCTACGGCGCATACGACCGCCTGCAAGCGACCCGTTGAACCGCTCACCGCACTGTTCGAGATCGCGCTGATCTGCCACTGATCACACGCTGATCTTCCGACCCTAGCGTCGCAACGGTGATGTATCCCGCACCGACACACCTCGCGAATTACCCTACCCCGCAAGCTATTTCACCATACGCCAAGCCCGACCGGCATCCGTGGGAAATCCCGCTGCTGACCATCGCCTGCCTGCTGATGGCACTGGTCGTGATCGCCACCTTGCTGGTGGCCTACGCCGAGGGGCCCGAACCGGTGACCTGGGGCGTCCTGGGAACCCCGCTGGCCCTGTACTTCGCGCGTGGGATGCAGGCGGCGAAATTGCGGGTCGACTCGGTGAAGATGTCGCCGACCCAATTCCCCGAGGGCTACCGCATGGTTCAGGAGGCGGCCGCCCGCTTCGGCATGAAGCGGGTTCCCGACGCGTATGTGCTGATCGGCCAGGGCCAGATCAATGCGCACGCCACCGGGCACGGCTTCCGCCGCTTCGTCGTGGTGAACAGTGACCTGTTCGAACTCGGCGACAGCACCAGGGATCCCGACGCGCTGGCATTCGTCATCGGCCATGAGGTGGGCCATATCGCGGCCGGGCATACCTCGTTCTGGCGGCAGGTGGGCGAGACCCTCGTCCGGCTGGTCCCGATGGCGGGCAACTCGGTGATTCGCGCCCAGGAGTACACCGCCGACAACTACGGCTACGCGTACAACCACCGAGGCGCGGCGGGCATGGTGGCGACGCTCGCGGCGGGGAAATACCTCAATCGCGTCGTCGACGTGAACGAGTTCACCGAAGCCGCGTACACCGAGCGGGGCCTGTTCACCGTGTTCGCCAATTTCATCTCCAGCCACCCGGTGCTCACCTGGCGCAGCGCGGCCCTGCGCGACCGCAGCCGTCGCGGCAACCTCTTCTTTCCGCCGCGCCGACCCAAGCTTCCGGGTCACTGACCAAACACTTATCGGCCGGTGATCAGCCCGCAGCATGATCGAAACCGGCGGGTGGATCACCCGCGCCGACGAGAAGGAGATGACCATGCCCGCGATCGCGGATACCAGGCCGGACGTGCAGGACATGATCGTGGTGCACCGCAATTTCCGGCACAACTTCGACCGGGCGCCCGCGCTCATTCGCGGACTGCGCGAGGGTGACACGGCTCGCATTCGACTGGTCGTCGACCATCTGCGCTTCCTGCTGACCGGGCTCGAGGTGCATCACAGCAGCGAGGACGACCTGCTGTGGCCGAAACTGCGGGAACGGGTCATCCCGCTGCCCGAGGCGATCTCCCGAATGACGGACCAGCATCACCAGCTCGACATTCTCACCACGAAACTCACCGCGGCACTGAATGAATTGGATGTCCATGTCGACGCCGACATCCGCGAACGCGCCGCCGGACTGTGTGAGGAACTGGGATCGGTGGTGGATGCGCATATGACCGAGGAAGAGGAGACGATCCTGCCCCTGGCCGCCGCGCACCTCACCGTCGCCGAATGGGAGGAGCTGGGCGAGCGTGGGCTGGAGAAGCTGGCGAAGAAGGATCTGCTGCCCGCGCTGAGTTCACTGCTGGCCGTCGCCACCCCCGAGGAGCGAAAGGCCTTCCTGGCCAAGGCTCCCGTTCCGGCGCGCGTGCTGTGGCGGCTCGTCGGACGCCGGGCCCACGCCCGTGCTGAGGCTCGTCTCTACGGGAACTGAACGCTGTGCCCGAAATAAATGCTGTGCCCGAAATAAACGCTGTGCTCGATCTGATGCCGGTGCGGCGTGCGGATGCAGCCCGGAACGCCGCGTGCATCGTGTCCGCCGCCCGGCAACTCATCTCCGAGCGCGGCTGGGATCTTGTGCTGGATGAGGTCGCGCGGCGCGCGGGCGTGGGCAGCACGACGCTCTACCGCAATTTTCCGGTGCGGACCGACCTGTTGGCGGTCGTGTACCAGGACCAAGCCAATGAATTGATCGGGCTCGCAACGGAATTACTCGACACACCGAATGCCGAGACCGCATTGTTCGCCTGGCTGGATCGCTTCGCCGATCACGTCGGTTCGGTACCGCCGCTGGCACTCGCGGTCACCGGATGCGGTCCGGAGCATGTGGGCCCGATCTTCGAACGCTGGCATGCGGCGCTCACCGCCTCGGCAACCCGTCTGCTCGAACGCGCACAGGACGCCGACGCGGTGCGCCCCGGCCTCGACGCCGCGGGTCTGCTCGCACTGACCAGCACGATCGCATTGCTCGATCCACAGCGGTACCCGTTCCGCCCCATCGAATTGCTTCGTAGCGGCCTGGCCGCATAACCACCACTCGAACACAGGAGAAACCGGTGAAAATCGGAATTGGACTCCCCAATCAGGTCCGTGACCTGCGCCCGACGGTCATCCCGGAATGGGCGACGCGCGCCGAGAGCCTGGGCTTCTCATCGCTCGCCACGACCGGGCGCATCGCCTATCCGGGCGTCATGGACACGGTGGCACTGGCCGCGGCGGCGGGTGCGACCACTCGGATCGGGCTGATCAGCACCATCCTGGTCGGCCCGGTATGGCCTGCGGCCCTGCTGGCCAAGGAGGCCGCGGGGATCGACGGCGTCTCGGGTGGACGGCTCACCCTCGGCCTGGGCGTGGGCACCGATCAGCGGCCCGACGACTTCGTCGCCGACGGACAGCCGCACCGCGGTCGTGGACGACGGCTCGACGCTGACGTCGAGATCTATCGGGAGATATGGCAGGGCAAGCCGGTCGGCGGCGACAATCCCGCGGTGCCCCGGGGCACTCGCGAGATCCCTTTGCTGTTCGGTGCTTTCGCACCCGCGGCATACGCGCGCATGGCACGGCTGGGGCAGGGCTACATCGGTCCGTCGGCTCCGGCCCCAATGGCCTTGGGCGCATTCGAGATGGCCCGAGCCGCCTGGAAGGACGCGGGCCGCTCCGGTGCGCCACGCCTGGTCGCGGTGTCCTACTTCGCATTCGGCGATCCCGGTGCGGGCCACGCCAATGTCCACGACTACTACTCCATGCTGGGCAGCCAAAGTGCCGCCGCCATGGCTTCCGGAGTCCAGAGTGCGACCGAGGCGCTCCGCGAAACCGTGCGGATCTACGCCGATGCGGGTATCGACGAGCTGATTTTCAACCCGGCCACCGATGACATCGACGATGTGAGCCGTCTCGCCGAAGCCGTACTTTAAGGCCTTCATATTTTTAACCAAAGGGGCACACACATGCACTTCGCCGCTCTACCCGATCTTCGCGCCGAAGAATCGCCGAATCTGCCCTGCGTCGCCGACGACGACCGGGCCCTGGACAACGCTCAGTTCCTCATCGAAACGCGCCGTGCCGCAGCCGTCCTGGCCGCGCGAGGGGTCGGCGCGGGCGATGTGGTCGCGCTGATGCTGGGCAATCGGGTCGAATTCGTCGTGCTCATGTTCGCCGCCTGGCGGCTCGGCGCGGCCGTGACCCCGATCAATCCCGCGCTGACCGCCGCGGAAGCCGAGTACCAGATCGCGGACTCGAACGCGGTCGTCGTGGTTGTCGACGGGATCGCACTGAATGCGCCGATTCTCGAGGTGGCCGAATTCGCCGCGTCGGACATCGAGCACCTCGCCCCCGCGGTGGAGGCCGAGCTGGCACTGCTGATCTACACCAGCGGCACGACCGGAAAACCCAAGGGCGTCATGCTCGATCACGCCAACCTGCTCGCCATGCTCGAGCTGGCGGACGGATTCCTCGGATTCGACGAGCGCGATCACACCCTGCTGATTCTGCCGCTGTTCCACGTCAACGGCATTGTCGTGAGCGTGCTCGCGCCGCTGCGGGCCGGTGGCCGGATCACCATTCACGGCCGCTTCGAACCGCACACCTTCCTGCGCACGCTCGAGACCGTGCGCCCGACGTACTTCTCCGGAGTACCCACCATTTTCGCGATGCTGGCGGCGCTGCCGCCGGAGGTCACCGCGGACACCTCCTCGGTGCGCTTGGCGATCTGTGGCGCCGCACCCGCCTCCGCCGAGCTGCTGACCGGCTTCGAGGCGCGATTCGGCATCAAAATCTGTGAGGGATACGGGCTTTCGGAGACCACCTGCGCGGTGACGCTCAATCCCCCGCTCGGCATCGGCAAGGCGGGAACCGTCGGGCTGCCGTTCCCGGGCCAGCGGGTCGCCATCCTGGGGCCGGACGATGTGCCGGTGCCGCCCGGCGAGCTCGGCGAAATCGCCGTCGCCGGACCGAATGTCATGCGCGGCTATCTGAATCGCCCGGAGGAGACCGCGCAGGCCTTGCGCGGCGGCTGGCTGCACACCGGCGATATCGGCAGATTCGACGAGGACGGCTACCTGATCGTGGCCGGGCGGATCAAGGACATGATCATCCGGGGTGGGGAGAACATCTACCCGAAGGAGATCGAGGATGTCCTGAGCGGTCACCCGGCGGTGTACGAGGCGGCGGTCGTCGGTGCGCCGGACCCGAAATACGGTGAGATTCCCATTGCTTTCGTGGTGCTCAACCAGGACGCTCCGGCCACGGCGGACGAGTTGAGCGCATGGTGCGCGAGCCGGTTGGCCAAGTACAAGCGGCCCGTCCACATCGGTCTGCTGGATGCGCTGCCGCACAATGCGATCGGGAAGGTCGACAAGCTCGCACTGCGCGCTCGCGGGCTGCCGATCGAGGCCGCGACAGCCTGAACCAGGCGACGGGCGCACTGAGCGGGCTCTGATCGGACGCTTATGCCCGGCCGGTGGGCTGGAGGCATGCATGAAGTCGACACTCTCACCGAAATGCTCACCCTGCGTGCGCAATCCGAGCCCGATGCCCGACCCCTGATCTTTCCGGACTGGCGCGAGGTCGCCCCGACACTGGCGGAACTGGATGCCGCTGCCCGGCTGGTCGCGCGGGATATGCGCAATCGCATACCGCGTGGCAGCCGGGCGCTGCTGGTTTACCCCACCGGACCGGAATTCGTGGCGGCGTTCTTCGGATGCCTGTACGAGGGCGTGATCCCGGTACCCAGCCCACCGCCGCTGCACGGCGCGACGGCCGAACGGTTTGCCGCCATTGTGGCGGACTGCGCGCCGGAACTGGTGCTCACCGTGAGCGAATGGCAACCGCTGCTGGCGGCGTCGGGGCTCGCGGTTTTCGCGACAGACGACCCGGCGGAGGACGAATACTCCCATCTCCCGGCCTCGTACATCCCGGTGGAGGTGCGGCCGTCCGATATCGCCTACCTGCAATACACCAGCGGCACAACGGGTTCCCCGCGCGGAGTGGTGCACACCCATGCGAGTGTGCTGGCGAACCTGCGCCTGTCCAGCGCCGATCACGCGCTCACGCCGGACGATCGCCTCGTCGGGTGGCTGCCGCTGTTCCATGATCTCGGAGTGGTGAGCCAGGTGCTCCAGCCGCTGTTCGACGGGTTCGAGGCGGTCCTGACCCAACCGCAGCACTTCGTCGCCGACCCGGCCGGATGGTTGCGCTTGGTGTCCGAGCGGGCCGCCACCATTATCGCGCTGCCGGAATTCGGCTACGAGATGCTCTTGCGGCGCATACCCATCGAGCAGCGCGGTGACCTGCGGCTGGATAGTTTGCGCATCGCACGCATCGCCGCCGAGGCCTTGGATCCGGTCAAAATGACAGGATTCGTCGCGGGTTTCGCCGATGCGGGGCTGCGGGCAGGGGTGCTCAATACCGGATACGGGCTCGCCGAAGCGGTGGCACACGTGTGCATCGCGCCGCTGGGCGTCGAGCCTGTTGTCCTGCACGCGGATCGAAAGGCTTTGGCGGGCGGCGAATTACGTCCGGGAACCGAGGACACCATCGCGCTGGTGTCGAGTGGCCGTCCCGGCCCCGGCGTCTCGGTCATGATCGTCGAGCTGGGCACCGTCAACCCCGTCGCAGACGGGCGGATCGGCGAGATTCTGTTGAACGGTTCGAGTGTCACGGGACGCTACTGGACCGGACCGAGACCGGGCGTGGGAGTCGACATTGTCCGCTGGCTGCCCACCGGAGACCTCGGCTGCCTGATCGACGGTGAACTGTTCGTCCTGGGCCGGTGCGCGGATCTGCTTGTGCTGGAGTCCGGTTGGCACCTTCCGGCCGATCTGGAGCGAACCGCGGCCAAGGCACACCCTGCGATTCGCTCCCATGCGTGCGCAGCGTTCACGGTGGACGGACGCACCGTAGTGGTGGCCGAAACATCCTTCGCCACAGCCGAAGGCGCGGTGGTGCGTGCCGTATGGCAGGCGGTGGCGGCAACACATGGTGTGGCGCTCGCCGACGTCCACCTCGTACCGCGAGGCACCGTACCGGTGACCACCAGCGGCAAACTGCGCCGAAACCGGTGTCGCGAGATCTGGCTCCAGACCTTCGAGAACCGGACCCGTGGCGCGCAGGAGGTCTCCCGATGACTCGACCGCGTATCGACGGGCAGTCCATATCGAACACCCTGGTCGAATCTGATCCCGGGTCGAATCGACTGCGGCGCATGGCATTGCCGATCATCTGCCTCGCCCAGTTCATGGTGGTGCTGGATGTGGCCATCGTGAATATCGCGATCCCCTCCATCCAGCGCGGGCTGGGGTTCTCCGATTCCAGACTGGCGTGGGTGGTGGACGCGTACACGCTCGTCTTCGGCGCACTGCTTCTGGCCGGTGGCCGGGCGGCGGATCTGTTCGGTCGCCGCCGGATGTTCGTGCTCGGCATCACCGTATTCACCGTGGGATCGCTGGTCGGCGGAATGGCCACCACGCCTGTGGTTCTGCTCACCGGACGGGTTCTTCAGGGCCTCGGGGCCGCCGCGGTGGCACCGGCGGCACTCTCCCTGGTGACGGTGCTCTACGCGGCGGGCCCGGCGCGGCAGCGGGCCATGACCCTGTACGCGGCAATGGCCGGACTGGGCGCGATCGGTGGCGAGCTGCTCGGTGGGGTATTCACCGAATTCCTATCCTGGCGTTGGGTTTTCTTCGTCAATGTGCCGGTGGGGATCGCGCTGCTCGCGGTGGCTCCGCTGGCGCTGCCCGCCGCGCGGGGCGCACGGTCTCGCGGCCTGGATCTGCCCGGCGCCGTCATCGGCACCGCGGCCCTGTCGTGCCTGGTGTACGGCGCGATTCGGGCGGGCGCGCATGGTTGGACAGAGCCACTGACGATGGTGCTCCTCGCCATGTCCGCAATTCTCGCGCTCATCTTCCGCGCTGTCGAAAAATACTCTGCCGCACCGATGTTGCCGCTCGGCCTATTGAACGATCGCGTGCGGTGCGCCGCGATCGTGACCATGGCGGCAACCTATGGCTGCCTGTATCCGATCCTGTTCTTCGGCACCCGCCTGATGCAGGATGTGCACGAATTCTCGGCTCTGCAAACGGGATTGGCGTTCCTGCCGTGCGGATTCGCCATGCTGGTGGCGGCCGGTATCGCCAAACAGCTGGTGGTGCGGACCGGTCCGCAGCCGCTCATGGTCGCGGGCGCGATCGGCTACCTCGGTGTCGCCCTCTGGTTGGCGGCGCATGTCCGCGACTCCTACCCGACGCTGTTGCCCGGGTTGATTCTGCTCGGGTTGGCGGTCAGCTGCGTCACGGTCGGCGTCACGCTGTCGGCCATCGACGGAGTTCCCGCGGCCGATTCGGGAGTCATGTCCGGAGTGCTCGGCGCTGCGCAACAGGTGGGCGGCACGGTCGGAGTCGCGGCGCTGGCGACGATCGCGTCCCGGGCGACACAGCACCGACTGACCGGCACCGCGCCGTCACCCGGTGTCGTATCGGACGCGCTGTCGCACGGGTTCTCGATCGGATTCCTCACCTGCGCCGGGCTCGCGGTGGTCGCCATCGTGGCCGCGGGGTCGGCGTACCGGAGGCGGTAGCCGATCACCGCCGGATCACTCGGCGGATCGAGATCGGTGATCAACCACTTATCCACCGCTGATGCCTGATCGGTTTGCTGGTGTTCGGGATTCATGCGGATCCCGAACATCAGCAAAGGAGATCGCAATGGTTTACGCAGGCCCCGTCGGAGTTCGCGCACCATGGTCGCAGCCGGAAACCCGGTACTACGGAGGCAGTTTCGAGCAGACCCTGTCGGAACAGGACACCGCGGGCTCCCTCACCGTCATGCGGGCCTCCTGCACCCCGGACGACGCGCCCCCGCTGCACTACCACACCCGTGAGGACGAGTTCTGGGTCATCCTGTCCGGAAGCGTCCGATTCTGGGTCGGCGGGTACTCCCTGACCGAATGCGTCGTCACCGAGGCCCCCGCCGGTTCATTCGTGTACGGCCCCCGCAATATTCCACACACCTTCCAGTCGATCACCGACTCCGCCGAAGTCCTGGTGGGAAACACCCCCGGCGCGATCGAAGGCTATTTCAAGGGCATCGGCGCAGCCGAGGAGCGCCAAGACGACCAACACCTGGACTTCCTCGAAAGCTACGGCGTCATCATCGTCGGCCCGCCCCCGATCTGGTCGGACTGGAACTGACCCCGCCCCGGCCGGGTCGGCGTGGGTGGTGATGGCGTCGAATTCGGCGACGTGATCGAGCGCTACAACCTGAGCCCTCGCCTTGGATACGGCAAGCGCACCAGGTGGCCCGCGTGATCCTTCCAAATGAGATAGTCGGCGGATGTTGCGTCTCTCGCTGCTGGGGCCTGTCGAAGTGTCGATCGACGGGGGTGGGCGCTTATCGCTACAGCCGAAACAGCAGGTTGTGCTGGCGATGCTGGTGGTCGGGCGGGGGCGGGCGGTGTCGGTGGAGGAGCTTGTCGGCGGGATCTGGGAGGGGAATGCACCGACCTCGGCCGTGGGGGCCGTGCGGAACAATGTTTGGTCGCTGCGGAAGGCGATAGCGGGGCCGGGAGAGACCGGGATCGAATCGCTGAATCGGGGGTATCGGCTGTCGGATGCGGTCGGTGTGTGGGTGGATCTCGACGAGGTGGAGCGGTGGGGGGCGGTCGCGGAGGCGGCGCGCGGTGAGCGGCGGTGGGAGGCCGCGAGTGAGGCGGTCGAGGCGGCGTTGGGGATGTGGCGGGGGGATCCGTTCGGCGGTCTCGCGGGGCCTTGGGTGTCGGGCGAGCGGGCCCGGCTGCGTGAACTCCGCACCGGATTGCTGGTGTCCGGGATCGAGATCGCGATAGAGCGGGGCGACAATCAGCGGGCCATCAATGAACTCCAGCCCCTGCTCCGCGACGAGCCGCACAATGAACGCTTTCCGGCCTTGCTGATGACCGCCCTCCACCGTGGCGGCCGCCGGACGGACGCGCTCAATGTGTTCCTGGATGTGCGGCGGCGAATGATCGGCGAGCTGGGTCTGGAACCGGGCCATGAATTGACGGACCTGCACCGGCGAATCCTCGCCGATGAGGTGACGAGCGTGCCCACCAGAGCGGCTCGGCAATCGCAGGCTCCCGCGCAATTGCCGCCCGACGCAGTCGATTTCACCGGACGCCAAGCGACCGTGACCCGACTCGTCGAGGACATTCTCGGCGCCGAATCCACCGCGATCGAGACCATCTCCGGCATGGGCGGACTCGGCAAGACGACCTTGGCCGTACGGGTCGGTCATCAACTGGCCGAACAGTTTCCGGATGGGCAGCTGTTCGTCGATCTGCACGGTGCGGGCGGATTGCCGCCCGCCGATCCCGAGCTGGTGCTCGGCGAATTCCTGCGCGCCCTCGATGTCACGGAGAGCGATATTCCCGCCGGATTGGCGCAACGGTCCGCGCTGTATCGCTCTGTGCTGGACGAACGCCGGGTATTGATCATCCTCGACAATGCGGCGAACTCCACCCAGGTGTCCGCCTTGCTGCCGGGCAGCCGCCACTGCGCGACCCTGATCACCTCCCGGCGGCCCATCACCACGTTCGCCGGGGGACGCATCGATCATCTGGCCATGTTCGAGGAATCGGAGGCCATCGAGTTGATCGGCCGGATTGTCGGCCGGGATCGGGTCGCCGACGAGGCGGAGGCCGTCGCCCGCCTGGTCGAGCTGTGCGGATACCTCCCGCTGGCCATCCGAATCATGGCCGCGCGCTTGGCATCCCGGCCGACCTGGACGATCGCCTCCGAGGTGGAACGGCTGATCGCCAGCGACGACCTGGCTCCCTTCAGCTCCGACGGCCGGACCGTCGATGCGGTATTCCAGGCCGGTTACACGGGTTTGGCGCCCGAGGAGGCCCGTGCGTTCGAACTGCTCTCCGTGCTCGACGGTCCCGATATCCCGGTGGCGATGGCGGCCGCGATCCTGGGCACCGCCGTGGACGATGCCGAACAGCTCTGCGAATCGCTGGTGGACGCCGGAATGCTGCAATCCCCGCAGCGAGAACGCTATCGGTACCACGACCTGCTCCGGACCTTCGCGCGAAACCTGCCCGATCCGGAGGGCGCACGGGCGGTGGTCCTGCCGCGCGCAGTCGATTTCTATCTGGCTACCGTCCGGAACCTCACCGCCACCCGCAATCCCGGCATGGGACTCGACCACCTCGCCACCGCCACCCATCCCGGCATAACCTTCGCCGACGACATCGAGACCGGTATGTGGCTCGATGCCGAACAGTCGAACCTGCTCGCGCTGTATCGCGGGATCGTCTGTCACACGGAACTATTGGCGACCAGTGTGGATATGGCCATGCTCATCGTCGGCACCATGCACGCCGGCGAAATGGTGCCGCAACTGGTCGACCCGCTGACGGCCCTGGTCGCCGCGACCGTCGCGGCGGGTGACCGGATGGCGGAGGGCCGTGCGCGCACCACCCTGGCATTGGCGAAGTTGCTCGGACTCAGCGAAGGAGTCGCGGCATACCTGGAATTGCATTCCTCACTGGACCTGCTGCGCGAACACGATGATCTTCCGGTCATCGCCCAGACAGAGCTCCTCATGGGAACCGCCGCGACCGTCGGCGGCTTCGTCAATATCGCGATCGCGCATTTCCATACCACGATCACACTGGCCGAACAGCTCGGCGACCGCTGGCAGCAAGCGATCGGCTGGACCTCGACCGCCCGCACGGCGTGCTACGGCGGACTGGCCGATCAAGCCATCGAGGCCGCCGAGCGCGGGCTGGTGCTGAGCCGGGAGATCGGCGCGCGCGGTATGGAATCCTGGGCGCTGGGCGAACTCGGCTGGGCCTTGTCCCTGCGCGATGGACCGACCGAACCCGCGTTCGCGGCCTGCCGGGAAGCCGTGGATATCGCGCGCGCCGCCCACCGCAGACTCGAAGAAGGTTGGGCCCTGAGCCGTTTGGCGGATGTGACATTGCGGTCCGGCGACGCCGCGACCGCCGCCCGATACGCGGCCGACGGCATGGAAGCGCTCGAGGACGCACACGAGCCCGGCGGCCAGGTCCGGCTCCTGATGATCCAGGCCAGGGCGCTCATCGCCCTGGGTCATGACGCGGAAGCCGAGGCCATCCTTGACATCGCATCGCGAATGCGGGAGCGACTCGGCGGCCTTCCCCTGGTCGAAGCACAACTCCCCGAGACCCGAGCAAATCCGACACCGCCCAGCGCATAGCCCACCGAGTGGAAACGCCGACACGTCTCGGAGCGGCGCGCCGGGTCGGCGATAAACCGATGAGTCTGCCCCGTCTCGTCACGTAGGGTGCCGGGCCATGAACCGAATCCGAGCGGGTGTGTTGGTAGCGGCGGGGTGTGCGGGGTTGGCGGTGGCCGGGATGTCACCGGCGCAGGCGCAGGCAACCGGGTCGAGCGCGGTGGGCGGGGTGGGCCAGATCGAGGTGACCGTTCAGGCCGACGGGGCCGGGGCGAACTGCTCTGTGCGAGTGGACGGCACGATCGTGCCGGACTCGAATTTCCTGGTATTCGCCGATCCGGGGACGGCGTCGAAGACCGTCACCGGGATTTCCGGCGGCTCCCATCAGGTGAACGCGTTCTGCAATGGGGCGGACCTGGACACCTTCACGGTCCAGGTGCAGCCCGCCCAGACCGGGTCCACGCAGTAGCCCTTCGAAACCCACTCGGGGCCTGGGTCACTCGTCGAGGAAACGCAGCAATTCCGCGGTGACGAATTCCGGGTTCTCCTCGACGAGCCAGTGCCCCGCGTGCGGGACGTCGACCGCCCACACGATATTGGTCATGCGCGGGGCAACGGTGGCTCGAATCGGATCGAGTTGGCCCTGGGCGGTCATGAGCAGGGTCGGAACATCGGTCGGTGCATCCGCCACGGTGTCGCTGACATCCTTGTCCAGGGCGCGGTAGAGCTCGAAGCGGCGATCATGAGCAGGACGGCGAGGATGACGGTCACCGGGGGTCGTAAGAGGCGGCGCGGGGACGGCCGGAGCGGCGTGGGCGCATGTTCGTTCACGCATTCGAGTCTTTCCAGTCCTCGCCTTTCCTGGCACGCAATTTTGCTGTTCCGGCAAGGTGTTCGGCGGCGTCGTCCGCGCCGAGGCCCGCGAGCAGGCGTAGCCCGTCCTCGGCGGGAGTGCCGGGGGCCGCGGACAGCACGATCAGTTCCATACCGGATTCGCCTGGGAGACCGAAGTTTTCCTGATGCAGTTCCAGCAGGCCGACCAGTGGGTGGTGGAAGGCCTTGCGGCCGTGGGTGCGGGCGCGCACGTCGGCGCGGGCCCAGAGGCGGCGGAAGCGGTCGCTGCCCATCGAGAGTTCTCCGATGAGGGAGGCCAGGCGGGGGTCGTCGGGGTATTTTCCGGCGGCCAGGCGCAGGTGGCCGACCACGTCGAGGGTGCACTGCTCCCAGTCCGCGTAGATGCCGCGCCCGGCTTCCTCGAGGAAGATGTGCCGGGCGGTATTGAGGCCGGGCATCGGGCGGCCGTAGAGCAGACCCGCCAAGCGATTACCGGCCGCCACATCCAGGCGGTGGTCCACGATCAGCGCGGGGGCGTCGGCGACCAGATCGAGGGTGCGCAGCAGCTCCGGCCGGATCCGCCCGCCCGGTGTCTTCGCGCGACGGCGGCGCTGACGGGCGAGCCGGTAGAGGTGTTCGCGTTCGGTCTCGTCGAGGCCCAGAACTCCCGCGAGCGCGTCGAGGACCTGCTCGGACGGCTGGGTGGCGCGGCCCTGTTCCAGGCGCACGTAGTAGTCGACGCTGACACCGGACAGGTGCGCGACCTCTTCGCGGCGCAGTCCTTCGACGCGGCGGTACCTTTCGGCAGGGATGCCGACGGCGGCCGGGTCGACTCGGGAACGCCGAGTCCGCAGGAAGCCCGCAAGATCGTCCATGACCCCAGTATGGCCGCGGCGCGGCCCACGAAGGTGGCCCTGCCATTACCAGGAAGTCCAGTCCGGTGGAAGAAGCGCCCCTGAACGCCGGGCGCCGCGACGCCCAGGATCGAAAGCATCCGATCCGAAGGAGTTCCCATGAAGACGCTCATCGTTCACGCTCACCCGGAACCGAAGTCGCTCAACAGCTCGCTGAAGGACCTCGCGGTATCCACCTTGGAGGCAGCCGGGCACGAGGTGCGGGTGAGCGACCTGTACGCGATGAACTGGAACCCGGTCGTGAATGCCGCGGACTACGGCTCCGCGGCCTCGAGCCCGCTACATGTCGCCGCGGACTCGGGCCGCGCTTTCGAAACCGGCACGCTCACCGAGGACGTCCGCGCCGAGCAGGAAAAACTGCTGTGGGCCGACACGATCATCTTCCAATTCCCGCTGTGGTGGTACACGATGCCCGCGATCCTCAAAGGCTGGGTGGACCGAGTCTTCACCTACCGATTCGCCTACGGCGTAGGCGAACACAATGACACCCAATACGGCGAGCGCTATGGCGAAGGCACCCTCGCAGGCAAGAAGGCCCTGCTGTCGGTAACCGTCGGCGGCCCGGAAGCACACTATGCCGCCCGCGGTATCAACGGCCCGATCGACGACCTCCTGTTCCCCTTCCAACACGGCATCCTCTACTACCCGGGCGTCGAGGTACTGCCGCCGTTCGTGGTGTACAGCACCGATCGCATCACCGTCGAGGACTACCCGGATGTCGCCAAGGCCTGGGAGAACCGCCTACTCACTCTGAACTCGACCGACCCAATCCCCTTCCGCCGCCAGAACTTCGGCGATTACGAAATCCCCTCCCTGCACCTGAAGGACGGCCTGGAGCCCGCAGGCCGCACAGGTTTCGGCCTGCACCTACACCGATGAGATCGCATGGGGTCCCAGCCAGCGGGTGAGTACGGCGTTCAGCGCGGCCTCGTCGATCGGTTCGGTGGCGGGGTTGACCCACGCGACATAACCGTCGGGGCGGACGAGGACGGCGTCGACGGCGGGCATGTCTCCGAAGACAGGGAGATGCCAATTGCCGTTGGCCTGAAGGGTTTTCGGTTGATCGGCAACGTAGTCGACGCGGTCCGACCAGGGGGCCGGGGTGCCGGTCAGACCCGCGGAACCGAGGTTGATCAGGAGTGGATGTGCCTGGTGTAGTTGGGAATACACGTCTGTTGGGCCCGTGGTGGTGAGTAGGGGCAGGTTGGGCATGCGGCGGCCGATCAGGGGGTGGGAGTCGCCGAGGTCGTAGCGCAGGTTCAGGCCGCTGAGGATGCCGCTGAGGCGGAGGCAGGTTTCGGGGACGGCGAGCATGGCCGTTACTTCGGTGCGGAGGGCGTCCATTTGTGCGCCGGGCTTGATCAATCCTGTTTGCGCCTTGGTCAATTGGAGCACGGTGGACGCGATGGCGTGGCGCTCCTCGTTGTAGGTGTCCAGTAGGGCGTCGGGTGCGGTGCCATTGAGGACGGCGGCGAGTTTCCAGCCCAGGTTCACCGCGTCCTGAATGCCGAGGTTCAGGCCCTGTCCGCCGATCGGCGAATGGGTGTGCGAGGCATCGCCCGCGAGGAAGACCCGGCCCTGGCGATAGCGGGTGACCTGGCGGAAGCCGTCGGAGAATCGCGACATCCAACGCGCTTCTCGCAGACCGTAATCGGTGCCCAGGCCGTCGATCATGACCTCGCGCAGTTCGTCGAGGGTGACCGGTGCATTGCGGTCGGCCGGGGGCGTCGCGCGCATGAGGCTCAGGCGGAACCAGTCCGCCTCGGCCCGCGAAATCTGATAGGTGCCGATCCGCTCATTGCGGCCGAAGACTCCCCTGCCGTCGGGCGGGGAGTCCAGGTGCACATCGCCGACGACCCAGAACGAGACCGGTTCGTCTCCGGGGAACGGGATTTCGGAGATCTTCCGCACTACGCTATGGCCGCCGTCGCAGCCGACCAGATAATCGGCACGCAGGGACGCCACTCCGGACGGCCCTTCGAGCAGCACCTCGACACCCTCCTCGTCCTGCTCGAACCCCGCGACGGCGGTGGACCACAGGAATCGGACGCCGAGTTCGACGGCCCGGGCCGCCAGGATTCGCTCGGTCTCGTGCTGCGGCAGGATCAGCGCCGCGGGCCAGTCGGGATCCAGCTTGTGCGGGGCCATCGGGATGCCGGAGAACAGCACCCCGGGTAGCACCTTGCCGCGGCTGCGGAACTCCTCGGCCAAGCCGCGCTGGGCGAACACCTCCATGCTGCGGGCATTGATGCCCGGCGCACGCGATTCACCGACCGTGCCCGCCGGTCGCTTCTCGACCACGACGACATCGATGCCGCCGAGCCGGAGTTCGGCGGCCAGCATGAGGCCGGTCGGGCCCGCACCGGCAATGACGACTTGGGCGATGGATGAGGAAGAAAGACTATTCATAGGATCCTATGTAACAGTAGATAGGCTCCTATGTAAAGTGTTGGCATGGACACCCCGTCGATGCCCAGCCTGGCCCAGCTGATCAATCGCGCCGCCCGCGCGCTCGCACGCGATGGCGACGCCGCACTCAAACCGCTCGGCATGCGCTACGCCCAGGTCCCCGTGCTCGCACTGACCCGCGAGGGCTCGGAGCTGACACAGAAAGACCTGGCCGAGGCCACCGGCATCGAGCAGCCCTCCATGGCCCAACTACTCACCCGCATGGAAAGGGATGGCCTGATCCGTCGCACACCACACCCCCGCGATGCACGCAGCCAGACCATCACGCTGACCGCCGAAACCGCCGAACGCGCGGCCGCGGCACGCCTGCGGATGGCCGACCTCAACCAGCGGGCCATCGCGGGCTTCACCGCCGAGGAGATCCGCACCCTCGAGGATCTGCTGACCCGCGTCAACAACAATCTCGACAGGGAGAAATAACGGCCCGCACAGGGTTTTCAGATTGTCTGAGACAACATAGTGTGAACGGGGACAAGGAGGTCTCGTGCCGCATACCGCCCATAACCGGTCAACCCGAGCCATACAGAGGTTGACGGACCTGATCGATCGAGACCGGGTGCAATCGTCCGGCGACTTCGACGTTTCCGATGGATACGTGAATCTGCTCGGTGCGGAGAATCGCTCGAACGGGTTCGGGCAGAACATCATGCAGTCCGCGTTCTATCCGCTGATCTATCGCCCGTGGCGGGCGCTGGGCACGCGCGTGCTGCTCGGGCAGTCGGTGGCCTCGGAGCGGGCGCTGGCCCGGGAGCTGCTGGATCTGAAGCCCGGCGATACCGTGCTCGATGTCGCCTGCGGGCCGGGCAATTTCACCGAATGGTACGGCGGGGTCGTCGGCCCCGAAGGTCTCGCGGTCGGGTTGGATCTGTCCACGACCATGCTCGGGCAGGCCGTGGCGGCAACCCGTCACGACAATGTCGCCTATCTGCGCGGCGACGCCCTCGACCTGCCCTTCGCGGACGGCACATTCGACTCCGCGAGCTGCTTCCTGGCCCTGTTCCTGATGCCGGATCCGATGCAAGCGGTGCATGAACTCATGCGCGTCATCCGCCCCGGCGGGCATGTCGCGATCATGGCCCCCACCACCGGTCCGATCGGCCTATTCCTGCAACGCCCGGGCGTCTTCGAAGCGGTGTCCGGCGTCAAGTTCGTAGGCCGCAAACAACTTCGCGACGCCCTCACCGGAAATGACCTGACCATCACCAAGACTCGCCACGTGGGCCAGGTCACCTACATCGGCGCTGTCAAGTAGCGAGATCCCTTACGCCGGATGCTCGGCGCACAGGCAGCCGACGCCCGTCCGAATCCATTCCTGCCCAGCCCAATCCGGATGCCGCTCGATCATCAGCGCTCGAACCTCCTCGGCAATGGTGTCCTCACTCATGGCCGAGTCGCGCCGGATCCAGGTTTCGTCGCGCAGCAGCCGGAGGTAGTCGTGGACGTCGGTCAGTAGGTTCGGGCCGCCGAGGTCACCGTGGCCGGGCACCACGGTGCGTGGCTGCTCGCCGATCAGCTTGTCCAGCACCGAGATCCAGCGAATGCCGGAGACATCGGTGTCGTGCGGCGGGAACCACGGGAAGATCGCGAACTGGCCCGCTTCCACCAGGTCTCCGGTGAACATCACCCCGGCATCGGGGACGGTCACGACCTGGTCGCCCTTGCTGTGAGCCCGGCCGGTGGCGCGCAAATGCACTGTGCGGCCACCCAAATCGAGAGTGTGAGACTCGCCATAGACGAGATCGGGGGCAACCAATTCGACACCCTCGAGCTGCCGTGCAACCGGAGCGCCGAGCCCCCGGAACATCTCCAGATACCCGAGTCCCTTCGACTCCAGGTCATCCGCCTGCGACCGATTGACCAGCCAAGTCGCCGCACCCGTGAACGATTGCGCACCGAACGCGTGCTCCGGATGAAAGTGCGTCGTGGTCAGAAACAGCCTGCGCCCCTTGGCATATTCGGTCGCGAAGGCGAGCACCTGATCCGCATTGCCCGGCCCCATCCCGGTATCGACCACCAGCACGGCCTCCGTGCCGCCGATGACACCGATATTGGGCACCAACTCCACACTCCGATTCGGGATCACCACTAGATCGCGGGCGATTTCCCGCGCTCCGGAAACCCGCACGACGGGGTCGGTCTGAACGTATTCGGTCATGACCCCAGTCCAGCGCCGAAAGTCGCCGGGGTCCAAGACCCATCCCGTACACCCGATACCGTGCGGGTATCGTCGCTTGTCGATGGACCTGCGCACGCTCCGCTATTTCGTGGCCGTGGCCGATGAACGGCACTTCGGCCGGGCCGCCGCACGCCTGCGCATGACCCAGCCGCCACTGAGCCGGGCCATCAAACAGCTGGAGTCCGAACTGGGCGCGGCCCTGCTGAATCGTTCCGCGGCGGGGGTAACCCTCACCCCGGCGGGATCGGTGCTCTATGACGACGCCCGCGCACTCCTGGAGCAGGCCGATCTCACCCGCGCCCGGGTAGCTGCCGCCGCGGGCGGCAGCACCCTGACCATAGGCACCCTCGCCGACAGCGCCGCCCAGGCGGGTATCGGCCTGGCGGCGATCTTCCGCGAACGCCACCCGGGAGTCCGAATCCGCATGCGCGAGACCGACTTCACCGATCCCACCGCCGGTCTCCGCACCGGCCTGGTCGATGTGGCCCTTACCCGTGCACCGTTCGACGGTACCGGCATCAGCACCGTGCTGCTGCGCTCCGACCCGGTCGGAGTCGTGCTCCGCGCCGACGACCCGCTGGCCCACCGCCCCGTCCTATACCTGCGAGACTTGGCCGCCCGCACCTGGTTTCGGCTCCCGGAAGGCACCGACCCGCTGTGGCGCGCCTACTGGAATGCCGCTCCCGAGGACGAGCCCCGCGACGGGCCGATAGTCCGCACCGCACAGGAATGCCTGCAGGCGGTCCTATGGAACGACACCATCGGCCTCACTCCGCTCCCCCATGCTCTCCCCGACGGCCTGATCGCAATCCCCTTGGCGGACATGCCACCCAGTAGCCTGGTCGTCGCCTGGAGCACGGGTGACCCCAATCCACTCATTCGCTCGTTCGCTCGGATCGCCGCGGAAGCCTATCCACCGGCGGACACCGCACCGGCGCGCTGAAACCCGCACACCGAGGCCGTGTGTCAGCGAGGCAGCAGGGTGACCAATGCGTTATTGGCGGGGCTGAGGCCGGTGTGCAGGCGGCGCGGCGGCTCGAGGGGGCCGTCGGCCTTTTGGATGCGGCGCTGTTCGAGGATGGCGCGGAACAGGATTCGCGCTTCGACGAGGGCGAAGGAGGCACCGAGGCAGCGGTGCGGGCCCGCGCCGAAGGTGAGCCAGGTGTGGCCGTTCGGGCGCTCGTCGAGGAAGCGTTCGGGGCGGAATTCCAGGGGGTCCGGGTAGAGCTCCGGGTTCTCGTGGATGAGCAGGATCGGCAGAATGACGATGGTGCCCTTGGGGATTGCGAGGCCATTGACCACGGTGTCGCGCAGGGCCCGGCGGCCGGTGAATGGCGAGACGGGACGTAGTCGCATGGTTTCGGCGACCACGGCATCGAGGTAGGCGTCGATGCGGGGGCCGTCCCCGGCGTCGATGGCCGCGTCCAGTTCGGCCATGACCTCCGGATGCCCGGCCAGCATGGTGGCGATCCAGCCGAGGGTGATCGCGGTGGTTTCGTACGCGCCCAACAGGATTCCGCGCATATTGCGGGACAGCGCGGCATCGTCGTGCTGGTCCAGATCGGTATTGATGTAGCGGGCCAGCATGTCCCGGCGGTCGCTGCCGCCGTCGGGTGCGGCCCGGCGCGCGGCGATCTCCTCGATGATCACGGCGTCGACGGCGGCCTGGCCGCGATTGAGCGGCGGGTAGGGCAGGGTGTAGCCGCCGAGCACGGGGGTGAGCAGGGTGACGGCCAGGAAGCCGCGGCTTTCGATCGCGCCGAACCAGTTCTTCACGGCCTGCTTCAATCGTTCCCGGCGTTCCGGGGCCACGTCACCGAAGATCACATTGAGCAGCACGCCGATTGCCAGGTCGTAGCCGACCTGCAGGAACTCGATCGGCTCGCCGATCGGCCAGGTGGGCAGCTCACGCTCGACGACCTCGATCATGAGGTCTTCGTAGGACTTGAGCGCCTTGCTCTGGAAGGGCGGGGAGAACAGCCGGCGCTCGCGGCGATGATCATCGCCCTCGAGGAAGATCAGGGTCTCCTTGCCGAATACCCGATCGTGACTGGACAACCGGCTCATCAATTGCCCGACCGAGAAGTCGTCGTGGTTGGCGAATACTTCGCGAACATCGTCCATATCGTGGGTGACCAGCATGGTCGGGAAGCCCGGCGGGGATACGACAAAGCGTTTCCCGAAGTCCAGCAATGAGGAGGCATGGGTGCCGGGGCGGATCAGTCCGCCGAGTTGCGCGAGTTCGCGATTGCGCAGCCGGGGAAGCCGGTGCAGCGAGATGGGGGGTTGTGACACTCGGCCATCCTCACTGTTCGGTCGACAACACGCAATCTTGAAATCGCTTGATTCACAACGGATGTCACACCCTTTCGTGCCCCCATTTATAGGGGCTCACCTCAGGCATCCCCGAATTTGCCGAAGTTGGCCACAAGGCGTAGAAGTGACTTATTGTGAAGCGCCATTCGTCCACTGCGCGGCTTCCGCGGACCCGCAGTGCCAGGGACGAAGTACGGCCGAATCTCGAGTTTCATCGTTAGAGGAAGTAGCTCGTGCTGAACACTTTCGTCGAAACACTGTTCTCCCAGGTCGATAACCGGCCGACCGAGTTGGTGTACCGGTTCCTGGACAGTGGTGACGTCGAAGGCGTCGTCCGCGAAATGACCTACGCCGACCTGGGCAACCGGGTCCAGGCGATCGCTGCCGCACTGCAGGATTCCGCACTTCAGGATTCACAGCCTCGCCGCGCGCTACTGCTGTACCCGGCGGGTCCCGAATTCGCCGAAGCGTTCCTGGGCTGCCTCGCGGCCGGGGTCATTGCCGTACCTGCGCCACTGCCCGAATGGGACAACCGCTCCCTGCGCCGACTGCGCCGCATGGTGACCCACGCCGAGGTCGAGGTGGTGCTCGCACCGCAGCGGGTGGTCGCGGATTCGGCCACGCTGTGCGCCGAGATTCCCGAACTGGCCGCCCTGCCCTGGCTGGCCACCGACCGGATCACCGATGATCAGGCCTCGCGCTGGCGGGCACCGGATCTCGGCCCGGATTCGGTCGCGTTCATCCAGTACACCTCCGGCTCGACCAGTGCGCCGCGCGGCGTCCTGCTCACGCATGAGAACCTGCTGCACAATCAGGTCGCGCTCACCAGCGGTCTCGGCCACGGCCGCGAATTCGCCGATTCCTGGGATGGCGCGCTGTTCGCCAGCTGGCTGCCGATGTACCACGATATGGGCTTGATCGCGCCACTGCTGCATACGGTTTACCTGGGCGCGAACTCGGTCCTCATGTCACCGCTGCACTTCCTGCAGCGCCCCGAGCGCTGGTTGCGGGCCATCTCGACCTACCGCGCCCACACCAGCGGCGGCCCCAACTTCGCCTATGAGCTGGCCGCCCGCAAGATCACGCCGGAACAGATCGAGGGCCTGGACCTGACCCGTTGGCGGACGGCGTTCAATGGCTCCGAACCGGTGCGGGCCGCGACCATGCGACGCTTCACCGACACCTTCGGCCGCGCCGGATTCCGCGCGAAATCCCATCAGCCCGTTTACGGTCTGGCCGAGGCCACGCTGATCGTGACCGGGTCTTCCACCGCCGAGAACCCGACTATCCGCGAAATCAAGGACCAGGACGGCCGCCGCGAACTGGTCGGCGTCGGGCTGCCGGTCGAGGGCATGTCGGTCGCCATTGTCGATCCCGAGCACGGCACCGAACGCGCCGATGGGGACGAGGGCGAGATCTGGGTTGCCGGAAAGAGCGTCGCCGCAGGCTATTTCCGCGACGAGGAGGCCACCGCCGAGGTGTTCGGGGCAACACTGCCCGGCGACGAGCGCCGCTACCTCCGCACCGGCGATCTCGGAATCCGTTTCGACGGAGAGCTTTTCGTGACGGGTCGCCGCAAGGATCTGCTGATCATCGACGGCCGCAATCACTATCCGCAGGACATCGAGGCGACCGTCGAATCCGCCCACCACGGTATCCGGCCCGGATGTATCGCGGCCTTCTCCGTCGACCAGGGGACGACCGGCGAGCAGCCGGTGGTGGTGGCCGAGGTGCGCGGCGAGGATCCGGCCGAACTGGCCGATATCGAGACGGCGGTGCGCGGCGCGGTGGCGACCGAGCACGGCATCACGCTCGCCTCGGTATTCCTGATCCGGCCGGGCACGATCTTCAAGACCAGCAGCGGCAAGATCCAGCGCTCGGCCTGCCGGGCGGCGTATCGGTCCGGCGAACTGCTCGTCTTGACCGTCGGCCCGCTGCGGTCGCCCGAGGACGAGCTGTTCGACGTCGAACCTGTCACGGCCACAGTGGAATCCGCGAATGACGCGGCGGACGAGATCTCCGCCGAAGCCATTCGCTCCTGGCTGGTGACCGCGATCGCGCAGCAGGCGCAGCTGGATCCGGAGCGCATCGACATCCGCCTGCCTATGGTCGAATTCGGTTTGGGCTCACACGATCTGGTGGAGCTGGTCGTCGAGCTGTCGGATTTCCTGGGCCGCTTCGTCGACACCAATATGTTCTTCGACCACCCCACCATCGACGGTGTGGCCACGGCCCTCGCGCCCGCCACGCCGATCGAGCCGAGTTCCGCCGGTCGCGACGCGGCAGCCGCGCAGCCCGAAGCGAACGACACCGCCGCCGACCACAGCATCGACGACGCGGATGATGACGCCATCGCCATTCTGTCGATGGCCTGCCGATTCCCCGGTGCGGTGGATTCCCCCGAGGCACTGTGGGAGCTCCTGGACGGCAATCTCGACGGTCTCGGCGAGGTGCCCGCGGGCCGCTGGGATATCGAGGGCCTCTACGACCCCGACACCACCGCCTCCGGTAAGGCCTACACCTTCCGCGGCGGCTACGTCGACGGCCTGGATCGCTTCGACGCCGCCTTCTTCGGCATCGGCCCGCGCGAGGCCGCGGTCATGGACCCGCAGCAGCGCATGATGTTGCAACTCGCCTGGGAGGCCATCGAACGGTCCGGCCGCGATCCGCGCACCCTGCACGGCAGTGCGACCGGCGTCTATCTCGGCGTCTACGGCACCGGCTATCTGGCCGATCCCGCCCCCGAGCAGCTGAACGGCCAAGTGGGAACCGGGCTTTCGCCCAGCGTCGCCTCGGGCCGCATCTCCTACACGCTGGGCCTGCACGGCCCGGCGGTCACCATGGACACCGCCTGCTCCTCCTCGATCGTGGCCATGCACTCGGCCATACAGGCCCTGCGCGCCGGGGAATGCGATCTCGCCCTGGCGGGCGGCGCGACCCTGCTCATGTCGCCGATCGCGCATATCGAACTGTGCAAGCTGGGCGTCCTCTCCCCCACCGGGCGGTGCGCCCCGTTCTCCGCCGAGGCGGATGGCACAGTGTGGGCCGAGGGCGCGGGCCTGGTATTGCTCAAGCGGCTCGGTGACGCGCGCCGTGACGGGGATCGCGTGCTCGCGGTCATTCGTGGGTCCGCCATCAATCAGGACGGCCGCAGTCAGGGCCTGAGCGCCCCCAATGGCGCTGCCCAGGAACAGGTTCTGCGTTCGGCGCTGCGGGTCTCGGGCCTGTCGCCGCACGATATCGACTATGTGGAGGCGCACGGTACCGGCACCGCGCTGGGCGACCCGATCGAGGCGCGGGCACTGGCGCGCGTGTTCGGCCCGGATCGCGACCCGGCCCGGCCGCTCGGCATCGGCTCGCTGAAATCCAATGTGGGACACACCCAGGCCGCGGCGGGCGTGGGCAGTGTCATCAAACTGGTTCTCGCACTCCAGCATGAGCGCATCCCCGCCACCTTGAATGCGACTGTGCCCTCCGCACATGTGGATTGGGAGCGCAGCGGCGTGGCCGTGGCCGCCGAGGAGCTGCCGTGGCGTCGCGGCGATCGGACACGTCGTGCGGGTATCAGCGCCTTCGGTCTGAGCGGCACGAACGCGCATCTGATCCTCGAGGAGGCTCCGGCCGAGCCCGCGAAGGAAGCGACCGCCTCTCCAGACAATGACAAGAGCGTTGTGCTGCTCCCGCTTTCGGCTCGCAGCGACGCATCTTTGCGCGGTCAGGCCGCACGCCTGCTCGATCTGGTGGTCGCCGATCCGACCCTGACCCCGGGTCCGGTTGCCCGCTCATCGGCCTTGCAGCGCACCCGATTCGAGCGCCGCGCCGTGGTGGTGGCCACCGATCGCGACGAGATGATCGGCGCACTCCGCGAACTGGCGGAGGGCAATTCGTCCGCCCACGCGATCCTCGGCACGGGCGCGGTGCTCACCAATGCCAAGACCGCGTTCATCTTCCCCGGACAGGGCACGGCGTGGGTCGGCATGGCGCGCGACCTGCTCGCCTCCGATGAGGTCTACCGCGCCGAATTCGAGCAGTGCGACAAGGCGTTCGCCGCACAGACCGGCTGGTCACTGGTGGACCGCCTGCACACCATGACCCACATGGACGTCCTCAATTTCCCCGTCGTGCAGCCGCTGCTGTTCGCGACCATGGTCTCGCTCGCGGCGACCTGGCGCGCGGCGGGCGTCACCCCGGACGCCGTGATCGGCCACAGCATCGGTGAGATCGCCGCCGCCTACTGCGCCGGTGTCATCGAATTGAGCGATGCCGCACGCATTGTCATCACCCGTGCCCGGCTATTGCAGGCGATCGACGAACCGGCCGCCATGGCGGTTATCGGCCTGCCCGAACCCGAGGTGAGCGCGCGGATCGCGGCCTTCGACGGGCGGGTGTCGATCGCGGCCATCAATGTTCGGCGATCGACGGTGGTAGCCGGTGAACAGGCCCTGGTGGAGCAGCTACTGGCCGACCTGAACAGCGAGGGCATCTACAACCGTCTCGGCTCGGCGGGCCCCGGCCTCGCCGGGCACTGTGAACTGCTCGAGGTCATGCGTGAACCGATGCTCGCCGAACTGGCCGACATCGTCGCGGATACTCCTGCCACACAGTGGTATTCGACCGTGACCGGCGCACCGGTCACCGAGGCGATCGAACCCGGCTACTGGTACCGCAGCGCACGCGAAACCGTGCGATTCGCCCCCACGGTCGAGCGCATGATCGCCGACGGCTTCCGGTATTTCGTCGAACTCGGCGTGCATCCCGCCATGACCGCGGCGGTCCACTCGGTATCGGAGGAGCTCGGCCGCGAGGTCGTGGCCGTGGGCTCGCTGGTCCGCGACCAGGACGGACCGCTCTGCCTGGCCAAGGCTATGGCCGAACTCCACGTCGGAGGGCATGAACTCGACTGGGCCGGTTTGCTTCCCGAGTACGACCCGGTGGACCTGCCGACGTATGCCTTCGACGAGAAGCGATTCTGGACCGAGCGGATCAGCCGCGATACGTCCGCACTCGGACTCGGCGAAGTCGCGCACCCCATCCTGGGTGCCATTGTCCCGCAGCCGGATTCGGGCGGGGCGATTCTGACCGGCCGGGTGTCGACCCGCCTGCAGCCGTGGGTGGCCGATCACGCGGGCCCCAATGCGATCCTGCTGCCGGGCGCGGCACTGGCCGAACTGGCCATCCGCGCCGGTGACGAGGTGGACAGCCCGGTGCTGCGCGAGCTGGTTCTGCGCGCCCCGCTGCTGGTCCCCGAGCACGGCGGCGTGCAGATCCAGGCGGTGGTCGACGGCATGGACGCCATCGACCGCCGGGCGGTGCGCATCTACGCTCGCGACGAACGCGAGCCGGATGCCCAGTGGACGCTGCACGCCAATGGCAGACTGTCCGAGGACACCGAACCCGTTCCACCGCAGGCTGATTCGACAGCATGGCCACCGGCGGACGCGGTACGCGTCGATACCGAGGCCCTGTATACCGAACTCTTCGCCCGCGGCCACCAGTACGGCCCGGCATTCCGGGCCATGCGCGCGGCCTGGCGACGCGGGGACGAAATCTTCGCCGAGGTCGAGCTCGCGGAGTCCGCGCACGCCGATGCCGCGAAATTCGGTATTCACCCGGCTCTGCTGGATGCCGCCCTGCACGCCACCGCGCTGTTCGGCGCGGAGGGTGAACATGCTCTGCTGCCATTCGTGTGGACCGATGTGACCTTGTGGGCCTCGCGAGCCACCGCACTGCGCGTGCGACTCACCAAGTCGGGGGCCGATACCGTCTCCATGACCGCGACCGATCGGACCGGTCGTCCGGTGGTGTCGGTGGGTTCGGTGCTCTTGCGACCGGTCGCGGCGGCGCAGTGGGATGCCGCATCGCTCGCGCCCGCCTACCGTCGCCTGTTCCGGATGGAGTGGACGGAGCTTTCGCTTCCCACGCAGAGCCGGGCAGTCACCGTGCGCGAGTGGAACTCCACCGACGCGGGAACCGCCGACGCGATCACTCTCGCCGTGCCCCAAGGTGATTCGCCCGCTCAGGTGCACGAGATCGCCCAGCACACGCTGGCCACGCTGCAAACCATCCTGAGCGACAGTCGATTCGAGCGGACACCATTGGTCGTGCGCACGCGCGGCGCGGTATCGGTGCCCGATGCGCAGGTGCCGGATCCGGCGGGTGCGGTCATCTGGGGTCTGGTGCGCTCGGCGCAGTCGGAGAACCCCGGCCGCATCGTGCTGATCGATACGGCCGACTCCGACGTGGATCTGGCCGCACTCCTCGCCACCGGCGAATCGCAGCTGGCGGTGCGTGATGGCGTGGCGTTCCTGCCTCGCCTGGCTCGATTGCCGGAGACCTCGGGACGAACCTTGGAAGGCCGGGTACCCCTCGGCGACGGTGCCGTACTGATCACCGGCGCGCCCGGCCGACTCGGTTCGGCGCTGGCCCGGCACCTCGCCGACGCCTACGGTGCCCGGGATCTCGTGCTGGTCAGCCGCCGCGGTATCGACGGCCCGGGTGGCCTCGAACTCCGTGACGACCTCGAAAGCCGTGGCGTGCGAGTACGATTCGCCGCCTGCGATCTGAACGACCGCTCGGCCCTCGCCCAACTGCTCGACGGCCTGCCCCTGGCCGGTGTCATCCACGCGGCATGCGTCCTCGACGACGGCATCCTCAGCTCGCTGACGCCCGAGCGGCTCGATCGAGTGCTGCGCCCGAAGGTCGATGCGGCACAACACCTGCATGACCTCACCGCGGATCGCGACCTGTCGATGTTCGTGCTCTTCTCCGCGGCGGGCGGCCTGTTCGGCACGCCCGGACAGGCCAACTACGCCGCGGCCAATGCCTACCTCGACGCACTGGCACTGCACCGCCGCTCCCTCGGCCTCGCCGCCCAGTCCCTGGCCTGGGGCGCTTGGGAAGTCGACATGCACGACCACTACGCGCAGGCCGATATTCGCCGCATCGAACGCGCGGGCATTCGCGTGTTCTCGGTGCCGCAGGGCATGGCCTGCTTCGATGCCGCACTGCGGCTCGGTGATCCGATCCTGGTCCCGCTCATGCTCGATACCGCCGTGCTGCGGCAAGCGTCCGCCGTCCCGCCGCTGCTGCGCGGCTTCGCGCGCCGCGCACCGCGCCGGGCCGTCGCCGATACCGCCGTCATCGACGTGGCAGCGGGATCGCGCTTCGCCGAACAACTCCGGTCCGTCCCGCGCGCCGAGGCGATCGCCCTGACCATGGCCGCCGTGGCCGAGTGGACCGGGCAGGTGCTCGGTCATACGGGCTCCGAGACGGTTTCGGCCGAGCAGACCTTCCAGAGCCTCGGCCTGGATTCGCTCATGGCGATCGAACTGCGCAATAAGGTGCGTGAGCACACCGGCATCTCGGTGCCGCTGGGCACCATCCTGGCCGAACAGAATCTCACCGACCTCGCCGGGCATCTCGTGGGAGAAGTGTTGCGGCAGAGCGAGACCGGCGCCTCCGCCGAGGTACCGACCGAGGTACCGGAACTCGAAGTGCTCCCGGTGACCCGGGACATGATGCGCCTGCTGCGCACCGAACAGCTCGGCATCCCGAGCGCCGCGCAGACCGGCGGCGTCGCGGTGCGACTGTCCACCGCAGTCACCCGGCCCCTGCTGGAGCAGGCGGTGGCCCGGCTCGCACGCCGACATGCCGCACTGCGCACCACCATTCGAGCCGGTGCGGAGCGCGGACGCCAGCTCGAGATCCACCGTGAGCCCGGCGACCTCGCCGGATGGCACGACCTGGACCACCTCGATGACGCCGTGGTGCAGAAGCATTTCCGGGCGCTCATGGCGCGTCCGTTCGACCTGGAGACGGGTCCGCTCTGGCGCTTCGAACTGCTGCACGCCGAAAATGCCCAGCCCGTATTGCTTTTCGGCGCACATCACAGCATGAGCGATGTGCAGTCCATGCTGCTCGTGGCGGGCGAACTCGCCGCTGAGCTGTCCGGCGTGCCGCTCGACGACGCCGTCACCAACCGCGATATGCATCAACTGCTCGCCGCCCAGCAGAGCAAGCGCGGCGGCGACGACACGGCGGTCACGCGCTGGCGGGAGAACTTCTCCGGTGCGCGCCGACTCGAATTGACCTGGGCGCGAACACGTCCGGCGCAGCGCAGCTACGGGGCGGGAGCGATCGCGATCGACATGCCCGCCGGATTGCACGATAGGGTCGCCGATCGCGCCCGCGAACTCGGCCTCACCCCGGCCGCGGTCTTCCTCGGCGCGCTGACCCTGCTGCTCACCCGTCGCCAGCGAATCGATCGCTTCGCGCTGGCGGTGCCGGTGGACACCCGCATGCACGCCGACGCGACCGACGCCGTCGGCTATTTCGGTGTCCCCGTTCCCTTCCCGGCCACCGTCGCGACCGGCGACTCGGTCTCGGACGTCCTGCGACGCACCGGGGAACGGCTGCGGAATCTCCTCGTGCCCGGCGCGGGCTTCGCCGACGTGCTCGCCGCACTCGCCACCGGCGGCCTGCACCGCGACAATGCCCCGCTGGTCGAGGTGTACTTCAACTACCTGCGCGCCAACTCCGCCGTATCGACGGCCGAGATCGTTCCGGTGAGCACCGGATACTCCGACCTCGACCTCATGGTGGCGGTGCTGCCGGACACCAACCAGGTGTGGTTCACCTACAACAGCGACATTATCGACGCACAGACCTGCACCCGATTCGGCCGGGAATACCTGGCCACCATCGCGGCGGCGATCCTCGATCCCGAGGTGGCCGCACTTCCCGCGACCACCGCGCTGCGGCCGGTTTCCGGCGTGCGCGTGGCACTCGGCGCGACCTTCGCGCTGGGCAGGCTGCCCGAATTGCTGACCGCGGCCTCCTCGGAGGGCACGGCCATCACCATTGCGGAAGCGCCTTACCACCACGTGCTTGCCGGACTGCGAGACCCGGCCGGGGTCTTCGCGCAGCCGTCCATGGCCCTGGGCATCGTGCTGCTGCGTGCGGCGGACCTGGAACGGTTCGGCCCGCTCTCGGACGATCTGCTCGCCGAACTCGCCGCCGACTACCCGGCGGCCATCCGGGAGCTGACCGAACGCACCCGCAAGCCGATCATCGTCGGCATCCTGCCATCGGCCGCCCCGGCGGAACGATTCCTGCAATGGGAGCGGCTCGTCGCCGAACGCCTGCGAGAGATCCCCGGTGTCGCACTGCTGGAATCGAGTGAATGGACCCGCGACCACGCGGTGGCAGCGCCATTCGACGATCGCACCGAAATCCTGGCGCACCTGCCCTTCACCCCCGAATTCCAGGCGGCGGTCGCGCTCACCCTGGTCGCAACCGTCGACGCCGTAACCGAACCCGCGCCCAAGGTGATCGCCGTGGACGGCGACGACACCCTGTGGAGCGGCACAGCGGGCGAAATCGGCTCCGAAGCAGTCAGTTTCGATGTCCCACGCTTGGCCTTGGCCCGGCGTTTGGCACAGTGGCGCGCAGCAGGAACCCTCCTCGTCCTGGTCACCAACAATGACGCCGACACCGTCCGCGCCATCCTGGACCGCCCCGAAAGCCCGCTGCGCAGTGACGATTTCGCCGCAATCTCCGCCGGTTGGGAGGGCAAGCCGCAGCGCCTCGAGGAGGTCGCCCGCACGCTCGGGCTGGGCCTCGACACCTTCTGCTACCTCGACGACAATCCCGTCGAAGTGGCGCGCATGCGCGCCCAACTACCCGAAGTGCTGTCCGTAACCTGCCCGCCCGCCAACGAACTGGAATCCTTCCTCCCCCGCCTGTGGCCCATGGTGCCGATCGCGGCCACAGCGGAGGACCGGGCCCGCGCCGACTTCTACCGCCACGAACAGGAACGCGATCAAGTCCGCGCCACAGCCGAATTCGCGGACTTCCTCGCACAGCTGGACCTCCAAGTCGATATCGAACCACTGACCGGAGCGACAGCCGAACGGGCCGCGCAACTCGTGCGGCGCACCAACCAGTTCACCCTCGCCACCGTCACCGTCACCGATCTCGACCGATGGCGCGAAGCGGGCGAAGTATGGACCGCAACCGCCCGAGACCGCTTCGGCGACTACGGCCTGATCTCCGTGCTCGCCCTGCGCGTAGACGGGGACACCCTGTGGATCGACGGCTGGCAACTCAGCTGCCGCGCCCTCGGCCGAGGCGTCGAGGAACGCCTCCTCGCCCGGGTAGCCGACCGAGCCGCCACCCTCGGCTGCTCAACAGTACGAATCACAGTCGAGCACACCCCCCGCAACGAACCCGCCCGCCGACTCGCCTCCCGCCTACTCGGCAGAACGTCCACCGAGCACCAACTGAACGTGTCAGTGACACTGGACCAGCTGCGCCAATTCCGATCCTGGGACCCGCAGCCCCTGGGTGAGGAGGTGACACCGTGACCGATATCGACGAACCAACCACGGTCCGCAATTCAGCGGTCGACCGGCGGGTGCGCGGCGAAAGCCTCGAACGACGCCCGGCCGGGCTGAATGTCGCTGCGCTGCTCGCGCGCACCGGTACCCCCACCGCGACACCGAGCGCACCACTGGAGCAACCGCACAGCGCATCGCCTGTCGAGGCAGAACGCGGCGAGGCCTCCAAGCGTGGCGGTGCTGCCGGGCTGGACGTCGCAGGCTTACTCGCCCGCACCGGCACACCGCCCCCGAGCGCACGGCCGGAGCACTCGCGTCGGTGGGATATCGAGACACTCGCCGCCGCGATCACCGAGGTGGCGAACCGGTTCTCCGAGAAGCCCATCGATGCCGACACCGACTTCTTCGACGCGGGCGGCACCTCCCTGGCCGCGGTGGAACTGGTTGCGGCGCTGTCGCGGGAGCTCGATATCCACCCGGATCTCGACACGGTGTTCTTCGACGCGCGCCCGCGCCGACTGGCCCGCCGCTGGCTGGCTGACAACCCGGAAGAGGTCCAGCCGCGCCTGGACAACCCACTCGATGACGCGGCACAGCCGGACCACAGGCCCACAGGTCCGCAGCCGCAGGCGGACAACCGGCTCGCAGGTGCGCAATCGCAGCTGGACAACCGCCAGCCAGCTGCACAGCCGGAGACAACCGGCCGATTCAGTGCGGTGGAGCCCGCGCGGGCCGGGGATGATGCCGATGACGATCTCGCGCAGCTGTTCGCGGATCTGGCCGGTGCGGATCGGCTTCCGATCGTGGCCGCGCCGGAGCGGGTTGCGCCGAATCGCATTCTGCTGACGGGAGTTACCGGGTTCTTGGGTAGCCACCTTCTGCTGGATCTGCTGCGGCACAGTGCGGCTCATGTCGTGTGCCTGATTCGGGCCGAGGACGATCAGGCGGCGGTGCGGCGATTGGAGGAGGCGCTGCGGCGGTTCTCGTTGCCGTGGTCGCGGGAGGTGCTGCGGCGGGTGACGCCGCTCGCGGGGGATCTGCGTGAACCTCGGCTCGGGCTGTCGGACGAACGGTGGGAACAGCTTGCGGCGGAGGTGGATTCGATCGTCAATGCGGGTGCGGCCGTGGACTTCCTGCGGGGGTATCCCTCCTTGCGGCGGACCAATGTGCTCGGGCCACTGACTCTCGCGGAGCTGGCCTGCACCGACCGGCCGAAGCCGATTCACCATATTTCGTCGCTGGCGGTGTTCAACGGTTCGGATGCGGCCGTACTCAGCGAGGATGAACCGACCGCCAATGTGGCCAGGCTGCCGATCGGGTACGACCGGTCCAAGTGGGCGGCCGAGGCCGTACTGCGGCGGGCGAGTGAGCATGGGCTCGTGGTCACCATCCTGCGTCCCGGCGGGATCGGGAGCCACCCGGAGACTGGCGCGCACAATCCGCGCGACCTGAATGCCGGAATCACCGCGGCGCTCATGCGATTTCGCACGGTGCCGGGATTCCGGTACCTGAATGGCGCACCGGTCGACTGGGTGAGCCGGGTGGCGGCGGAGATCGTCGGCACGCCGAGCGCGTGGGGCCACACCTATCACCTGACCGGCGCGCCTACCTCGCTCGAGCAGATCGTGGCCGAAACCACGGTGGGCGGCTTGGGTATTCGCGTTCAGCACTGGGAGCAGTGGTGCGAGGACGTAGTGCGGCTGATCCGGGAAACACCTGTCCCGGAACTGGAATCGCTGGCTCAGGTATTACAGAGTCCTGTGGCCCGGCGGCAGCTGGCGGCCATGGTGACCGCCTCGCCCTCCTCGGCCACACGTACCGATGCCTTCGTCTCCGCACACGGTCTGCCCGCGCCCACCGTCGCCGGTCCGGCGGCGCGCGGCAAGATGCTCGCCGCCATGCCGGGTATGGGGCCGCAGCCGGGCGAGAACCCGTATCTGCGATTCCAGGAAACCCTCGCCGGGACGGTCGGCCCTATCGGCGAAACCACGAATATCCCTTGCGATTTGCGGCTGACCCTTTCCGTGGCGAGCAGCGCCCAGGCGTTCGCCGCCCGCACGCTCGATGTCAGCGGCGAACTCGTCTGCGCCCCACTGCATGACGAGCCGCTCACCGTCGAAGGCACCGCGATCGTCCGCCCCCACGACGGCATACCACTGCCCCACGAGACCCGGCATCCGATCATGCATTACCAACTCACACTGCGTGATTCGTCCGGCGGCACCTGGTGGCTGGAGGGCTATAAGTTCGCCGCCGCCCGGCGACGCCTGGTCCGCCAGCTCGGCACACAGGTGATCGAGATCGGCCGCACCGGGGAGCCCGCCTCCTACACCGGCGAGGTCTCCGTCCCCATGCACACCTACCTGCCCGACCAGATCGACGGCATCCGGATCGACCCGCGGTTGCCCGAACGACAGCAGCGCCTCGCGAAACTCCTGTGGCTCAGCTGGTTCGGATCCCAACTCGGAAAGAGCCTCATGGAACCGTTTCTCCGAGTGGGCACCGACCTACTCGACCTGCGGCGAGCCATGCGTAAGGAGCAGCGCCGATGACAGATATGGTCTCGCTTCGCACGGAACAGCCGGTCACAGAGGAGTTTTCATTCCACACACCCGACGGCGTCGAGCTGCGTTTGCGTCGCGTCGGCCCCGTCGATGCACCCGCCGTGCTGCTGGTACACGGGCACGGGGTGTCGTCGGAGATGTTCGCGCTGCCCGAGATTCGCAATGTGACCGATGTGCTGGCCGATGCGGGCTACCAGTCGTGGCTGCTCGACTGGCGAGGCAGTTCTCGCCTGTCGCACAACACATCCGGTCGCCCCTACACCTTCGACGATGTGGCGCTCTACGACCTGCCCGCCGCCGTCGCGCAGGTCCGGGAGCGAATCGGCGACCAGCCCTTGTTCGTGGTGGCGCACTGCATCGGAGCGCTGTCGCTGTCATTGAGCCTGACCGCCGGGCTGCTCCCCGGCCTGGCAGGCGTGGTCGCGCAAGGCGTGTTCCTGACCCCCAAGGTCAGCACCTCGGCGCGCATGCGCGTGCTGGTGGGCAGCGAACTCATGGGTTCCCGCGTCACCCACCTCGAATCCGACTTCCGCAAGGTCGGCCTGTGGTCCAAGAAGACCCTGCTCTACGCCGCGCTCTCGCGTAAGGGCGACTGCCCCGACCCGACCTGCCGCCTGGTGCACCACGGCTGGGGCATGGGCACCAAGCTCTTCGAACACGACCACCTCGACCCGCGCACTCACGACCGGCTCGCGGAGCTGTTCGGCGCGATACCGCTGTCCGTGCTCCCGCATCTGCGGCAGATGGAATTGGCGCACGCCGTAGTCCGCTGGAATGTCGACGACGAGCGCTACCAGGCGCTCCCCGAGAACGCTCTGGACGCGGCCGATCGCATCGACTGCCCAGTGTTGCTGCTGTCCGGCAGCCGCAATGAGGCCTGGCTGGACTCCAACAAGCTGTGCCACGAGGTGCTTTCGGCCCGGAATCCCGGTGTTGACGTGCGCTACACCGAGATTCCGTCCTACGGCCACCTCGACACGTTCATCGGCCGCGGCGCGGCCCTGGACGTCTTCGGGCACATTGTCGATTTCCTCGACGAGACCTCAGCTCGGAATGCGTAGCGGCAGGCCAGCGGCTTGGTAGACAGCATCGATGACCGTCATCGTCTCCACCGCATCCTCGGGCGTGGTGGGGATCGGCTCACCGTGCAGCACCGCGCCCGCGAAGGCGTCGAGTTGGTAGTCGTAGGAGGGTCGACGCCCGAACTGCCGTATGCGCCTGCCTTTTTCGGTACGCACCACCATCAGGTGACCCATCCCCGGAAGCACCGGATTGATCAGTCGCATGCTGCCGCTCTCACCGACGACCTTGGCACTGATTCGCAAGATGTCCGTCGACCACATCGAGCAGCTGATGCGCCCGGTGTGCCCGGCGGGGAAGGCCAGTTCGGCCGTCATGGCGCGGTCGATGCGCGGATCATGCAGCTTCGCCTGTGCCGAAACAACTTCCGGCGTCGCCCCGCCCAGCACGCGCGCCATGTGCACGGCGTAGCAGCCCGCGTCCATGACGGCACCGCCCGCGAGGTCGTAGTTGTAGCGGATGTCGGAGAACTTCGGCAGCGGAAAACTCAGCGCGGTCTCCACACGCACCAGCTTTCCCAGCTCGCCGGACGCGATGATCTGCTCGGCGGCCGTGATGAGCGGGTGGTAGCGGTAATGGAAGGCCTCCATCACGACGCGATCGGATTCGGCTGCGAGCGTGGCGATCTCGCGCGCCTCCTCGGCATTCGCGGTGAACGGCTTCTCGCACAGCACATGCTTGCCCGCCGCGATGGCGGCGCGCGTCCAGCGACCGTGCAGCCCATTGGGCAGCGGAATGTAGACGGCATCCAGATCGGGTGCGTCGATGAGCGCCTGATAACTGTCGTAGGTCCGCGCAATCCCATGCTTGCGCGCGAACTGCTCCGCCCGCGCCCCATCGCGTGCCGCGACCGCCGCCACGACGACCTCCGGATTCCGCTTCGCCGGTTCGATCAGGGACGCCGGTGCGATATTCGCCGCACCGAGAATCCCGATACGGAGCCCGGGACGCTGTTCTTCGGTCATCGCCAGACACTAACAAGAGATCACGAACGGAAGTCGAGAGTATGCGTATCGCATTGCTGACAGCGGGTACCCGAGGCGATCATCAGCCGTATCTGGCCCTGGCCGATGAATTGCGTTCGCGCGGACACCATGTCGAGATGACGGCCACCGAGAACTACGCCGACGTGGTGCGGCGCTCCGGCTTCGAACCGCACGTCATCCCGTTCAACTCCGCCGAACTGCTGGAATCGCCCGCCGCCAAACGCGGACTGTCCTCGGGTAATCCGCTGCCGTTCCTGCAAATCATGCTGGACACGGTCAAGATCATGGCCGGGGAGCGCGGCGCGGAAATGCATCAGGTGCTCACCGATGCCTGCGAATCCGCCGATGTGATCGTCTCCTGCGCCTCCACCCTGCCGTGGGCCATGGAACGCCGCGAGAAGACCGGCCAGACCGTGATCGGCGGCCTCCCGTACCCCCTGGAACGCACCGCCGACTTCCCCTCCTCGTTCACCGTCAAGCACATGCTGTCCTCGCGACGACTACGGCTGTTCAGCTACACAGCCTTCGAACTCGCGTATGGCATCGCCTACCGCAAAATGGATCGCCGAGTCCGGGAAATGATGGGACTGCCCGGCAAGCCCCGCAACCCGTTCCGCCGCATTCGCGAGGACGGAATTCCGCTGGTGCACATGGTGAGTCCGGTACTGCTCCCGAAACCGGCCGACTGGCCGGAGCGCTCAACCATCGTCGGCGCACCGATCCTGCCGACCCACATGCGCGGGGCTTGGGGCGAGTCGGAGGTCGATCCGGCTTTGGAGGAATGGCTCGACGAAGGCGAACCGCCGGTCTACTTCTGCCTGACCGGCATGCCCATCCTCGACCCCGCCGCCTCCTGCGATCTCATCGCCGACGTCTGCGAGCGCCTGGGCGTCCGCGCACTGCTGACCGTGAAGGGCGAAGGCTACCCGCACGGCATCGGCTACGACCGGCGACTATTCGTCCTGAACTCCTTCGACTACGACCGCATACTCCCGCGCTGCCGGGCCGTCGTCCACCACGGCGGCAGCGGCAACACCCACGACGTGCTGCGCGCCGGACTACCCGCCGTAGTCATCGGCGTGCACAGCGACCAGTTCTTCTACGGCTGGCGAATCTCGGCACTCGGCATCGGAGCCGACTTCCCATACCCGTCCCTGACCGCCGACCGCCTGCACGACGCACTGGTCAAAACCCTGACCCCCGAGGCGCGCGACCTGGCCATCGAACTGGGCAAGAAGGTCGCCGCCGAAAACGGCATCAGCGCCACAGCGGACGCGGTGGAGAAGCTCGCCGGGACGGAATCCGCCTGACCCATGACCGATTCCCTGCACGTCGCGATCTTCACCGACTTCCACCCGGCCACCCTGGGCGGCGTACAAACCGCCATGCGCTCCCTGTGCGACGCCCTACGAGAACTCGGCCACCGAGTAACCGTATTCTCCGCCCCCGCACCGGGATCCGTCCCGTCGGACGCCAATACGGTGATTTTGAAATCAGTGCCCTTCTCGATGGCGAACGGCCTACCGGTAGTCCTCCCAACCCGAGCCAATCGCCGCCTGATCGACGCCGCCTTCACCGAACGCGCCCCGATCGACCTCGTGCACTCACTCACCACCTACGGCTGCGGCATCTCAGGCATCCGCGCCGCCCGCAGACACAACATCCCAGTCGTCCAAACCATGCAGAGCCGCGACGACACCGTCATCGAAAAGTATTCCCCCTCCCCCTATTTAGCCGCCCTCACCATGCGTCTGCTACACGGCTGGTTCGTGCCACTGCGCACCCAACCGGCCTACGACGGCGACACCCGCACCACCCGACTCGCCTGGCGTCCCATGATCGCGCAGGCCCAGGCAACCGATCGGGTGATCGTCCCAACCCACCACTTCGCCCGCCGCCTAGCGGACCGAGGCGTGGATAAGCCAATTCACGTGGTCTCCAACGGAATCGACGACGCACTACTCGACAGCCTGCGCGGCACAGCCGATTCGGTAACCGAAATGGACGCTCCCCTGCGCGCCCTGTGGTGCGGCCGCCTATCCCCGGAAAAGCGCCCCCTCGAAGCAATCGAAGTAACCCGCCTGGTCGATGATTGCACCCTCGACATCTACGGCAGCGGCGCCCTCGCCGACTCAGCCCAGACAGCAATCACCAAAGCCGAACTCGCCCACCGTGTTCACCTTCACGGCGAGGTCGATCAACCCGAAGTCCTGCGCGCCATGCGCGACCACGACCTCTTGCTCCTAACCTCAGACTGCGACACCCAGGGCATGGTGTTGCTCGAAGCGGTGGCCATGGGCCTGCCCATCATCTACTGCGATCCCGAACTCTCCGAAACGGTCCCCGAAGACGGCGGCATCCAAACCCTCGATCCCTCAGTGGAGTCCTTCGCCACCGTCCTGAAAGACCTCGCCCACAACCGATCCCGCCTCCCCCAGATGCGCAAGGCCCTCGCCGCGCACGCCGACGAACCACGCCAATCAAGGCACATCACCCAAATCCTGTCGGTCTACACCGAAGCCCTCACCACCTAGAACGGAGGTGCCGTGTCGAGCGCAGCCGGGACCCCGGCCTGCGCAGCGATCCCGCCACCAGGCGTGCGCCGTGCCTGTCCCCACGCCTTGCGCTGTGCGCGAGTGCAATACACGTGCACCAACTCTGTCATCTCATTAACCACCGGACCCGGATCGATCAACGGCCGTATCGGTGCAGCCTCAGCCACCCCACCCGCGGTTACCGGGGGCACCGCCACGCGCGGGAACAAGAACTTCGCCCCCTCGGGAGTGGTGGTGATCGACCCGCCGCTGGGCGTGCGCCATTCCACCCGCCGATCGCGGTGATGAATCACCTGCCAACCATTCAAACCATTATCGGCCAGAGTCTTCAGCCGGTGATGACGGCGACAACGACATCCAAGATTGCCTTCCACCGTCCGCCCACCATTTCCGGGATCCCGGTGATCAAACCGTTCCTGATGATCCAGATCGCTCCCCGAAGCAGGCACCCCACACCCCGGAGCCCGGCACCCGCCGTCAAGAGCACGCACCCGCGCCGCAACGCGGGCGGCCGGACGATACCGCAGCCCCACATCCGCACCACCGTCAACGGAAGCGCGAGCGGTGATGTCCATGGAGACGTCGGCAGCGACAGCAGCCGTGGCGGCAGTGCCAACAGAGGCGGGGACGTCCACGGCGGAATCGACAGAGACAGAAGCGGTTACGGCGGTATCGACCGTGGCAGCGGCGCGGACGTCCATGGCAGTGTCAGCCGAGGCAGAGGCGGTGCAAGCGGTACCGACAGAGGCGGGGACGGCGACGTAGGCGGGGAGGCCCACGGCGGTCTCGGTGTGGACGTCGAAACGGGCGTGGCGCGCGATCTGACGCGCCAGATCGGCATCGATCGCACCGAACCCCGCCAACAGACCCGGATTGTCCCGCACCCCCATCAGGGTCTCCGCCGACACACCCACCTGTACCAAGGCTTTACGCGCGACTGCAGCCGGGGCCGCGAGATCGGTACGCGGGCAATCGGACTTCCCACACCGACAGGTCAAGCGCCCGCTGCCATCAGCCAACGCCACCAACGCGTCCGCACGCCGCTGACTGGTCGTGCGCGGATCATCCCCACAACACTGGCTAACCGCCATCTCCCGCAACCGCTCGAACAGCGCTTGTCCACCGGCAGCAGGCAGCACCCCCTCGAGCCGAGCGGTCCCGTCCTCGGCGGCAGTGACCTTCACATACCGCTCCGCCTCAGCGGCCTTACGCCGCACCGCCTGCCCCTCCGGGTCCGCCTCCAACAACCACCGCCGCAACGTCCGCCGAATCCGCTGCGGTTCAGCGTTTTCCGCATACGGGACGATCCGCGGCTCCAACACCGCAACCAACTCCTCCGCAACCGCGGCGAAAGTGTCGCTGATCGCCCGCACCCGAGCCAGATCCAACCGACCGTCGCTGAACGCCTCCCGCACGGCGGGGTAACGCTGATCCAATCCCAGCCCAAGCCCGATCAACCCATCAGCCGCCCGCTGCGACACTTTGAGCGCAATCCCGATCTCGGTAGCCGCATCCTCCCCGGCGTAAAGCTGTCCCACTCCCAACGCAAGTTGCTGTCCGCGTCGCAGCCGGTAAAGCCGAGTCATCAATTCAACCTCCTCAGCCTGCGCAACAGCAATCATCGAGTGCACCACACGAAGCCGCTCCACCACCTCCAGGGCGGAGAACCTGTCATCAGCACAATCGACCATGTATTCGATCATAGTTTCGAATCACCCGACACGAAACCGAGATCAGAGCGACACGCTCTGTAACCTTGTGGCAAACAACAGAATTCAATACCACGACCGTTCAGCCCATCGGCTTCGACGCAGGCGTCCTTGACGTGTTGCGCAATCGCCACATTCGACTAGGTCCTGTCGGCTCGCACCGCAACCGGTCCGCGCGAAAATGCCCTCCGCTGACCGCGTTTGGCGGTTAGCGGAAGGCATTCGGTTGTCGGGCGGCGGTGGGGGTCAGCTCACTGCCTTCTTCACCAGTTCCGCGATGTGGGTCTCGTCGGCTGAGGTCAGCTTCGTGAGGGCATAGGCGGCGGGCCACATGGAGCCGTCGTCGAGGTTGGCGATGTCGTTGAAGCCGAAGGTGGCGTAGCGGGCCTTGAATTTTTCTGCGGCTTGGAAGAAGCAGACGATTTTGCCGTCGAGGGCGTAGGAGGGCATGCCGTACCAGAGTTTGGGGGCCAGTTCGGGGGCGTTGGTGGTGATGATGGCGTGGATGCGTTCGGCCAGTGCGCGGTCGGGGTCTTGCATTTCCGCGATCTTGGCGAGTACGTCGTTTCGGTCACCTTCCGCCTTGGCTGCGGCCGAGGTGCGGCGTGCGGACTCCTTCAACTCCCTCGCGTGCTCTTTCATGGCGGCGCGCTCTTCGTCGGTGAAGCCGACGGTGGCGGACTTGGTGGCGGCGGTCTTGGTGGTCATAGCGGGTCCTTTGCAATGAGTTTCGGGAAAAGGGGAGGGTGGTCAGTCCTGGATCAGGCCCAGGACATTGCCGTCGAGGTCGGTGACCGCGGCGACCAGGCGGTTGCCGCCGACATCGCGGACCGGCTCCTTGACGGTGGCGCCGGTGGCGAGGAGGTCGGCGAGCTTGGCCTCGATATCGGGGACGTGCCAGTAGGCGACGGGGCTGGTCATGCCCTGCGGGCCGCCACCGGGAACCAGGCCGATGTGCTGACCGGCGGCATCGAAGCCCACGTAGAAGGGACCGTCGGTGGCCGGCTCCACACCGAGCAGGGCGGTGTAGACGGCCTTTGCCTTCTCCAGATCGGCGACGGGGTGCAGGACGGTCTTGATTCCCTTGGTGCCGGAGTCGGCCATGGTCACTCCTGAATTCGTGGGGGTCGTGTTTGCCGTGGTGGCTGTGTAAAAAGCATCCCGTCCGGAGGGGTCCGGTCACATCCGTGCCGACCACGGAACGGAATACGGAGCGCAAGCACGGAGGGGGTACGGGAGAATGAGTCGGTGGTTGCGACAGTGGAGGTTTCGGCGCGCGAAGCCGAGGTATTAGCCCTGGTCGGGGCGCATCTCAGCAATGCCGAGATCGGGGCGCGGCTGTTCATCTCGGTACGGACCGTCGAAAGCCACGTGTCCTCGCTGTTGCGCAAACTCGGGGTACCGGACCGGCGGGCACTCGCCCAGCACGCCTCCGAATCGGCCGTCCAGGACAGCTCACATCCGATACCGGTCCTGCCGACACCCCTGACCCCCTTCATCGGCCGGGTCAAGGAACGGGCAGAGCTGGCCGAACTGCTCGCCACCAATCGGCAGGTGACCGCCGTCGGACCCGGCGGAGTGGGCAAGACCCGGCTCGCGCTGACCGTGGCCGCCGAGACGGCCGGAGAGTTCTCGCACGAGGTGTGGTTCGTCGACCTGGTCCGCGTCACCGAACCGGGCATGGTCGCGGCCGCCGTCGCGGGCGCGCTCGGCCTCGGCGAGCAGCCCGGCCGGAGCATCGACGAATCGGTGGTCGCCGCACTGACCGACCGGCACGCCCTGCTGGTGCTGGACAACTGCGAGCAGGTACTGGACGGGGTGGCCCCCTTCCTGGAACGGCTGCTAGGCAGTTGCCCGCGCGTGACGGTGCTGGCGACCAGCCGCGCCCGGCTCATGGTCCCGTTCGAACGGGTGTATCCGGTGCCGCCGCTGGCACTTACCGGTGACGGCGAGCCAGATGCGGTGGCGCTGTTCATGAATCGAGCGGCGGCGGTCGGCTGGCCGCCGGATCCATCTCAGCACGAAGCCATTTCGGCGGTCTGCGCCCGCCTGGACGGCATGGCCCTGGCCATAGAGCTCGCCGCGGCCCGCTGCGCCATGCTCGGGCTCGATGGCCTGACCGCCGGGCTGTCCGACCCGCTGCGCATGCTGTCCGGCGGCTCCCGCGCCGATGACCGGCACCGCTCGGTGCGGGCCGCCCTCGACTGGAGCCACGCCCTGCTGGAACCCGATGCGCGGCAACTGCTCCGCCGGGTATCGGTGTTCGTCGCACCATTCAGCGTCGAGGCGGCGGCCGAGGTGGCGGACACCGATATCGGTTCCGTCGCAGACGGATTGGCGCGACTCGCCGAACAGAGCCTGCTGGTGGTGACCCGCTCACCCCGGGGCACCGAGTACCGCATGCTCGAGACCATCCGCCAGTACGGCACCGAACGCCTCACCGCCACAGACGAATTGGCCGATACCCGCTCCCGGCACCTGCGCTGGTGCCTGGCCAATGCCGCCGACCTGTGTGTGGTCCGCGAGGACTGGCGGGCCCGATTCGACCGGGTCGCCGATGATTTCCGCGCCGCCCTCGCCTGGGCCGCCGATCAATCCGAACATCGCGCCGACGCCCACCGCCTGGCCCGGTACCTGGCCGATCTGACCTTCACCCGCAATCAGATCGGCGAATCCCAGCGCCGCTACGAGCAGGCCGCCGAACTCGCCGACGATCTGGCCGTCACGGCCGAACTGCTGCGCGCCGCCGCGGCCGTGGCCGCCTGCCGCATGCGCGGCGACGATATGTACCGCTTCCAGCGCGCCGCCGCGGACGCCGCCGACTGGTCCGGCGACACCGCCGCGGCCGCCCGCGACCTGGCCACCGCCGCCACCAATGCCTACCGGTTCTCCAGCAAGTTCGCCCGGCCCCTGCCGCCCGAGGAGGCGGATGCGCTGATCACCAAGGCGCGCAAGCTCGCCGGGGACGACCCCGCCGCCCTGGCCGCGGTGTCGCTGGCCGAGGCGGGGCAGTTTCTCACCGCCGCCATCGGCGCACCGGAACCCGCCGCGAATACCGTTCCGGTGGCGATCGCGTGCGCGGAAGAGGCAGTCGAACTCGCCCATCGCATCGGCGATCCGCTCGCCGAATCCGCCGCCCTCGACACCCTCGCGAGCGCACAGAGTTGGGCCGGTGACACTTTCGCCGCCGCGGCCACGGCCCGCAAGCGCATGGCGCTCCTGGAGTTCGCACCCGCCACCCCCGCCGGAACCCACGAGCTGATCGAAGCACTCGGCGAGGCCACCGAGGCCAGCCTCGGCGCGGGCGACCTCCCCGCCGCCCGCCGCTGGGCCCGCCAACTCGCCGAACACCCCCTGCTGGCGGAAGTCGGGCATCGCGCCACCGGCTGGCTCCTCGTCACCGGCGCGCTCGCAGGCGAAGTCGACGAGGTGCTCACCGTCGCCGACCGCTTCCTCGAGGCCTGGCAGCGCGCGGGCCGCCCCGCCGGATCGGTCCTCGGCCCGGCCGTCGCGGGCGTGGCCATGATCCACGGCCTCCGCGACGATCAGGCGGCCCGCCGCGAATGGCACTCGGTCCTGGCCGAACTCGACAGCTCCCCGGGTCAGGCCCGCGGCTACGGCACGGTCTTCGACGCGCTGCCCCTGCTCCACCACGGCCAGCCGGACGCGGCACTGCAACGCCTCTCCGCCGAGCCCGGCGAGGCATGGCGCTGGCTCACCTGGATCTGGCTGCACTGGTACGTGGCCCTGCGCGCCGAAGCCACCGTCCTCGCCGGACGCCCCGATGCCGCCGACCACCTGGCCGAGGCCCGAGACCTGGTGGCCGGAAACCCCATTGCCACCGCGATCGTGGAACGTGCTGAAGCGTTGCTGACCGACGACCGCGCCCGTCTACTCGCCACCGCCGACACCTTCGACGCCGTCGGGTGCCGCTACCAGGCGGCCCGCACCCGAGTGCTCGCCGAAGGCGACCAAGCCGCCCGGGGCGCAGCCGAGCTGGCAGATCTCGGCCTCGCCCCGATGTCCCCGCCGTGACGACGATCGGGCGGTTGTCGGCGAACCTACGGCCCACGTGACCTTGCGCCGGTTACCGATTTGTGCGGTTCCCCGGAGGTCCGTCAATGCCGACCGGTTCGTGGCGTATTCGCCAAAGAAGTTGTACCGCACGGGAATTCGATCGTGCGGAGTGGTTGATTTCGCCGCTCCCAGCGCGCGGGACGGGGTCGACCCGGGTAGTATGGCAGCTGGAATCGGCATGTGGCGCGATGGCGATAGTCGGCGTGTACGACTCATTGTGGAGTGGCGAACCGGTCTCGGTCCGGCCTCGTTCGAATCAGTCCTGAGTGAACAAGATTCAGTCCAGAGGAACTCCCATGACTCGACGTGCGATCGTCACCGGCGGGGGCACCGGGATCGGTAAGGCGGCGGCGCGGCGATTGGCCGCGGACGGGTGTGCGGTCGCGATCGTCGGTCGTCGGCGGCATGTGCTCGAGGCCGCGGCCAAGGAGATCAATACCGAGCTCGGGGCCGATCGCGTCAGCATCGCCAGCGGGGATCTCGCCGAACCCGAGCAGGTGCGTGCGCTCGCCGCGCAGCTCACCGCACACGGTGATATCGATATCCTGGTCAACAATGCGGGCGGCCGCCCGAGCACCGGCGCCGAGGGGCTGGAGGGCGCCGCGACCGCGTTTCTGGGCAACTTCCGCATGAACGTCATCACCGCCGTGCTGCTGACCGAGGCATTGCTGCCCCACCTCACCCGGCCGGGCGGGCGCATCGTCTCGGTCAGCTCGATCGCCGCCCTGCGCGGCATCGGCGCCTACGCCGCATCCAAGGCCGCCCTGCACGGCTGGGCGCTGGGTCTGGCGTATCAGCTTGCGCCGCAGGGCATCACCGTCAATGTCGTGGCGCCGGGCTACGTGCCCGACACCGAGTTCTGGGCCGGACGCCTGACACCCCGGTCCCACCACGACCGGGTCGCGCAGATCCCGCTGGGCCGGGCAGGCACTCCGGAGGAGATCGCGGCGGGCATCGCCTACCTGACCGCGCCGGACGCCGCGTGGACCACCGGGCAGATCCTGCAGATCAACGGTGGCACCCTCTTCGGCCGCGGCTAGTCGTCGGCCTCCATGAAACGGGACCCCACCCGTTCTTCCGCCCCGCGCCGATAAGAATCGTGCCGCCCGGACGGTCCCCTCCACTGCCCGGACGGCGCGGCCCGCTCCGGATCACGCATCTCGGTGGGCTACCTGAACGCTAGGCAACGACCACCCGTCCGCACCTCCGCAGATTCCGGAAACATGATCAACTTCGCAGCTCGCGCCCGGTCCGGAAGTTTTCCGGACCGGAGAAATTCGGAGCCGTCCGAGGCCTCCGGAACGCGCTCCACACCCGACCCCATGCCCTCACTCGAGATGGCGCGCACCGTCTCGGCAGCCGCGTCCACCGTCGCCGCCCGCGACTAAGTCATCGATGCAGTACTTCGACGGATTCCAGGGTGTCCTCCCGTCGAGGAGAATCCGCATATGCCGCAATCACTCGAAGTCCTGATCGTCGGAGCCGGAGTCGCCGGGTTGGCCGCTGCCGTCGCGCTGGAGCAGTGCGGTCATGCGGTGGACATTATCGAGCGCCGGTCCGAGAACCCGTCCGGAGCCGGACTCTTCCTGCCCGGCAATTCGGTTCGCGCGCTGACCGCGCTCGGTGTGAGGGATCGCCTGGCCGAGTTCGGTGTGCCGATTCATCATCAGCAATTGCGGGACCATCGAGGGCGGGTGCTCGCCGACATCGACACCACCGCCCTGTGGCGCGACAATGGGCACTGCCTGGGCATCACCCACGGCCGACTGCATTCCATTCTTCGCGAAAACCTGCGCGTGCCGGTACGAACGGGCATCTCCGTGGATTCGGTCGCCGAAACCAGCGACAGAGTCCAGGTCGAATTCAATGACGGCGGGAGCGGCCGCTACGACGTGGTGATCGGCGCCGACGGCATCCGTTCCAACCTGCGCAGGCGAGTGAATCCCGACGCCGAAGCGCAATATGTCGGTCAGATCTGCTGGCGCTTCCTGACCGCCAATAATGCCGGAATCGACCGGTGGACCGTATGGCTCGGCCGCGGCACCACATTCCTGGCCGTCCCGATGGGCGAGAACCGGCTGTACTGCTACGCCGATGCATCGACCGATTTGCCCGCGAACCCCGTCGAGGGCGCAACTCTACTCACAGAACGCTTTTCGGACTTCGACAGCCGAGTCCGGGAGCTGCTGGCCACCCCGGAAGCGCAGCAGGCGCACTACTCCACCATCGAGGAAGTCACCGATCCGACCTGGCGGACCGATCGCATCGTCCTGGTCGGCGACGCCGCGCACGCCAGCTCACCGAATATGGCGCAGGGCGTGGCCATGGCGGTCGAGGACGCCCTGGTCCTGGCCGAATCACTGTCCGGCGCAGGGGATATCGCCGACCTACTGGAACGGTATCGGATCCGCAGACTCCCACGCACCCGGTGGATGCAGGCGCGCACGCATCGGCGCGACCGCACCAGGAGCCTGGCCCCGGCGATCCGCAATACCGTGCTCCGGCTTGCCGCGAATCGCATGTATGAGGCCGACTACGCCCCGCTCCGGGATGCGCCGTAGCAATCGTCGCCGAATAATCGGATGCGGTATCGGGATGATCGCCGCTACAGTCTTGAACTGCGTCCGGTGCGCAGGCAACGGTTACTTCCACTCGTAATGGGCAGGTCGCGGGTTCGAATCCCGCCCGGGTCTTCGGATCCGGTAGCTCAGCTGGTAGAGCAGCTTGTACCGTCGCCGATTTCGATCTCGGACGCACCTACAAATTTCCGTGTCCGGCACGGAACATAGCGAAAAGCACCTCCCGGTGCGCGGCTCACGGTTCCTTCGCGGAGTTCGGTTTCGAACGATGAAACGACAAATACCGTGGGCGACAATAGATCTCGGGAGGCAAGGTGCACCGGCCCGGTGCGCAGACAACGGTTACTCCTGGCGCGCATCCCATGCGGTTCGATTCCGGCCACCGTACTGTCACGTTCGGTGGTGGATGCATTTCCGTCGTCGCTTCGAACTCGGGCCGCCCTTGCCTCCCTCCGCAATATTTTGGGGGAATTCCCATGTCCAAGTTCAATATCGCCCGCCTGCGCGCATTCATCGCGCCCGCCTCTGCCACCGCTACCTCGCCGATTCGCGGCGAGCAGCGCCCGTCCGGCCGCACCCACGAGGGCGCGCCCGGCTACCGGCGCGCGGTGCAAGGTGAGCTGTTCCTGCTGGCGGTGTCGAACATGGTGGGAGAGAACACCTTCTACGAGTCCGGCGAGGAGCATGACGATCGCTACGCCACCCTCGTGCGCGAGGCCACCCGGACCGATCCGGAGTGGACCGCCCGCTTCCTGCAGTGGCTGCGTACCAGCGCGAATATGCGCAGCGCGGCCCTGGTGGGCGCGGCCGAGTTCACCAAGGCCCGACTGGAGGACGGCGCGGCCGGAATGTCCCGTCAGGCAATCGATTCCGTCCTGCGCCGTGCCGACGAGCCGGGCGAGCTCATCGCCTACTGGCACGCGAATTACGGTCGCGCCCTGCCGAAGCCGGTCAAGCGCGGTATCGCCGATGCCGTCCGCCGCCTGTACGACGAGCGCGCGCTCGCCAAGTGGGACAGCGCGGCTCGCGCCTACCGCTTCGGTGACGTGATCGACCTGACGCACCCCACCCCGGCACCCGAAAAGCCTTGGCAGGGAGCACTGTTCACGCACGCCCTGGATCGTCGCCACAATCGCGACAACCCGATCCCGGACGATCTGCTGGTCCTGCGCGCTCGGGCGGAGTTCCTGGCCGTCCCGATCTCGCAGCGGCGCGCCCTCTTCGACAATGCCGACCAGGCCCGCGACACCCTGCGGTCCGCAGGCATGACCTGGGAGGCCGTCGCAGGCTGGCTCCAGGGTCCGCTCGACGCCAAGGTGTGGGAGGCGCTCATCCCGTCCATGGGTTACATGGCCGTGCTGCGCAACCTCCGCAACTTCGACGAGGCCGGTGTCTCCGATGAGGTAGCGGCGGAAGTCGCTGCGCGCCTTGCCGATCCGGCACAGGTGGCCGCCTCCAAGCAGCTGCCCATGCGGTTCCTGTCGGCCTACCGGGCCGCGCCGTCACTGCGCTGGGGCCATGCCCTGGAGCAGGCGCTGACCCACTCGCTGGCGTCGGTGCCGGTGCTGTCCGGCCGCACCCTGGTGCTGGTCGACACCTCCGGCTCCATGGACTCCGGCTTCTCGCGGGATGGCACGCTGCACCGCTGGGACGCGGCCACCCTGTTCGGCCTCGCCCTCGCGGCGCGCTGCGAGCAGGCCGATGTCGTGTCCTTCTCGCAGGCCGGGCACTGGAATGGGCGCGACTACGCGGCCAGCCTGGTCTTCCCGCCGCGCAAGAACGAGCCGGTACTGCGTGCGGTCGAGCGCTGGAAGTCCGACGGCTTCTTCATCGGTGCGGGCACCGATACGGCGAGCGCGGTGCGCAAGCACTTCGCCGGTCACGACCGCGTCGTCATCCTCACCGATGAGCAGGCCACCGGCGGCGATGTCGGCAAGGCCGTCCCCGCCGCGGTTCCGCTCTACACCTGGAACCTGGCGGGCTACCAGCACGGCCACGCCCCCACCGGCCGCCGCAACCGCCACGCCTTCGGCGGCCTGACCGATGCGGCGTTCGCCATGATCCCGCTGATCGAGGCGGGCCAGAATGCCGAGTGGCCGTTCTGAATGACCTCGCCCGCTCCGAAAACCGAAGCGGGCGCGTCGGATTCGGGCACACGCCTGTAATGCACTGCGCCCCCGGTCCATACGGACCGGGGGCGCAGGTTGCTTGGCGTCAGGACTGTCCTGAGGACTCCGGTTTCGGAGCCTTCGGAGCGTCCTCGTCCTCGCGCTGGGTGATCCCGTGCTCGGTGCCCTCGTCGGCTTCCTGATCGGGTTCCGGGCTCTCCGGGGAGAACGTGGCGGGCAGACCCTTGATGTGCTTGTTCATATTGCGAACGAGCAGCACCGTGCCTGCCAGCAGGACCAGGATGATGACCAGGCCCAGAGGCGACGCCTTACCGAATTCGGGGCCGGTGGGCGAAGTCGGGCTCTGGGCGAGCAGGGTCAGGATCATCGGTCGGCGTCCTCGCTGTCGGCGTCGTCGATTCCCGCGAACAGATCGGTTTCCGGGATAGCGGTCTTGACCCGGGTCTTGGCCAGCTCGAACTCCTCGGTCGGCCACAGCTTCTGCTGTAGCTCGATCGGAATGGCGAAGAACGCGCCATTGGGGTCGATCTGGGTGGCGTGCGAGCGCAGCGCCTCGTCCCGCGCCGGGAAGTACTTGGCGCATTCGACCTGGGTGGTGACCCGGCCCATGATGTCGCCGCGCTCGGCCGCGTACTTGCGCATGCGGTCCATCCACTCCTGCATGGGGAACGGCTCACCGCGGCGCGCGTACTCGTCGGCGAAGATCTCCAGGCGGGCCAGGCTGAACCCGTGGTTGTAGTACAGCTTCAACGGCGTCCAGGGTTCGCCCGCGTCGGGGAAGCGCTCCGGATCGCCCGCGGCCTCGTATGCCTCGACCGAAACCTTGTGGCACATGATGTGATCCGGGTGCGGGTAGCCACCCATCTCGTCATAGGTGGTGATCACGTGCGGCTTGAATTCGCGCACGACCCGCACCAGCGCCTCGGTGGCCTCCTGCAGGGGCACCAGCGCGAAGCAGCCCTCGGGCAGCGGCGGCAGCGGATCACCTTCCGGCAGACCGGAATCCACGAATCCGAGCCAGGTCTGCCGCACCCCGAGCGCCTCGGCGGCGGCGGCCATTTCCTGGCGGCGCACCTCCGAGATGTTCTCCTTGATGCCCGGCGTATCCATCGCCGGATTCAGAATGTCGCCGCGTTCCCCGCCGGTCAGCGTGACGACCAGCACCTCATTACCTTCCGAGGCATAGCGTGCGGTTGTCGCCGCGCCCTTGCTGGATTCGTCGTCGGGGTGTGCGTGTACCGCCATGAGGCGAAGACCACTCACTACTCGTTCACCTCACCGATCACAGTCGTCACCTTGTCGCTATTCGCCGAGTCCAGGCAGGGGTGCAAATTTCTATTCCCTATAGTTCCATCCGATCGTTATTTGTTCCGACCTACCCCCCGGGAGCGTCCAGTCATGACGGAGAGACCGGCCGATCGCTATGGCATCCGGCCGTCGAAGAACCGCCGCTGGCTGCCGTTCGCGTTGGGCGCGGTGGTCATTCTGGCCGGGCTCGGGGTGGCGTTCATGGGCTACAAGACCTATGGGCCGAAGGACATCGAGCCTGATCGCCTGGGGTACACGGTGCTGGACGATTCGACCGTGAGCGTCGATTTCAAGGTCACCCGCAAGGATCCCAGCAAACCGGTCGTTTGCTTCATTCGCGCCATGGACGGCGATACCAATGAGGTCGGCCGTCGCGAGGTGCTCATCCCGCCATCCGATAGCGGCACGGTGCGACTCACAACCACGCTGCGGACCGTCGCCCGCGCGGGCGCCGGCAACATCTACGGATGCAGCGAGAAGGTCCCCGCCTATCTTCGCGCCGGGTGAAAAGTCCGATACATAACCCGCTTTGGTGCTTCTACCTGCATATTTGCGATTCGTGCTAAAATAGCTCGATACACGGTTCCGGACTTCGGAGCCGTGTTTGCTTGCATTGACGCCCCGAGCGGTCGGGAATCTCCCCCAGGACTGCTCCGGCCGTCCACTGTTGCTGTGCCCATCTTCGGGTGGAAGTAGCGGCAGGCATAGGGAATCCCGGCCTGCCGGGGACAACTACTAGGGAGTGATCGAGATGACTGAGAACGTGACCTGGCTGACACCGGAGTCGCACGAGAGGCTCACGAGCGAACTCGCCGCGCTCATCGCCAACCGTCCGGTCATCGCGGCCGAGATCAACGAGCGTCGCGAAGAAGGCGATCTCAAGGAGAACGGCGGCTACCACGCCGCCCGCGAGGAGCAGGGCCAGCAGGAAGCGCGCATCCGCCAGCTGCAGGAACTCCTCAATAATGCCAAGGTCGGCGTCGCGCCCACCAAGGCGGGCGTGGCCCTCCCCGGCTCCGTCGTCAAGGTCTACTACGACGGCGACGAGAACGACACCGAGACCTTCCTCATCGCCACCCGCGAAGAGGGCCTCAACGGCGGCGACCTCGAGACCTACTCCCCCGCCTCCCCGCTGGGCGGCGCCCTCATCGACGCCAAGGTCGGCGACACCCGCGAATACACCCTGCCCAACGGCAAGAGCATGAAGGTCACGCTGGTTTCCGCGCAGCCTTACCACAGCTGAAATAAGACTTTCGTGCTGCGCGGCCCCCGGTTCCCGACGAACCGGGGGCCGCAGTGCATTTACGCCGGTGAACGACGAAGCGCCGCACCGAATCCGGTGCGGCGCTTCGCTGTTCGTGGATCTGATCACCTGAATCAACGCGACAACTGATTTCGCGAGCTTCGGGGTAACTCCGGGGGTACCCCCAAAATCGGTGCCGCACCTAACCGCACCACGCGTCTACAACGGTGAACGGCTCTCAGCCGCGCGCTGAAGTTCGCGGGGAGGCGGTCAAGCCAGCGCTTGCTCGACATCTGCCAGGAGGTCGCCGATGTCTTCGATGCCGACCGAGAGGCGGACCAGGTCGGCGGGGACCTCGAGGGCGGAGCCCGCGGTGGAGGCGTGGGTCATGGCGCCCGGGTGCTCGATGAGCGATTCCACGCCGCCGAGGGATTCGGCGAGGGTGAAGATCTTGGTCTTGGCGCAGAAGTCCAGGGCCGCTTGCTTGCCGCCGTGCACGCGCACCGAGATCATGCCGCCGAAGCGGCGCATCTGCTTCTGGGCGACGGTGTGACCCGGGTGTTCGGGCAGGCCCGGGTAGATGACCTGGGCGATCTTCGGGTGGTTGGAGAGGAACTCGGCGAGGGTCTCGGCATTGTCGCAATGCCGATCCATCCGCAGGGCGAGGGTCTTGATGCCACGCATGGTGAGGAACGCGTCGGTCGGACCGGGCACCGCGCCCGCACCGTTCTGCAGGAACGCGAACTTGACGTCCAGCTCCTGATCATTGGTGATGAGCGCGCCACCGACCACGTCGGAGTGCCCGCCCAGGTACTTGGTGGTCGAGTGCAGCACGATATCCGCGCCCAGCAGCAGCGGCTGCTGCAGATACGGGGAAGCGAAGGTGTTGTCCACCACCAGCTTCGCGCCACCGGCGTGCGCGATCTCGGCGATCGCGGAGATATCGCCGATATTCAGCAGCGGATTGGTGGGCGTCTCGATCCACACCAACTTGGTATTGGGCCGCATGGCGGCGGCGATCGCATCGGTATCGGAGACGGCCGCCACCGAGTACTCGATCCCCCACTGCGTGAAGACCTTGTCGATCAGCCGGAAGGTCCCGCCGTACGCGTCATCCGGAATGACCAGGTGGTCGCCGGGACGCAGGTTGGCGCGCAGCGCACAGTCGGTGGCCGCCATACCGGAGGCGAATGCCCGCCCGTAGGTGCCCGATTCGATGGCCGCCAGATTGGCCTCGAGGGCCGTCCGGGTGGGGTTACCGGTGCGCGCGTACTCATACCCGCCGCGCATCCCGCCCACACCATCCTGGGCGAACGTCGAACTCGCATAGATCGGCACATTCACCGCACCGGTCTGAGGGTCCGGATCGAACCCGGCGTGCACCGCCCGCGTGGAGAAACCCAGCTGATCGCTCATGCAGACAGCCTAAGGACGCGCCCACAACGCCCCAGCCCCGGGGCCATCACGCACACCAAGATCAAGGAGTTCTGGTGGCGGAAATCCGTGCGATTCACCGCCGTGAGAGCTCCCTGATCTTGATAGCGAGCTGGCGCTCGGGGTATCGCGGCGAGTGGTGTGGCCGAGTTCGTGGTCCGGAGCTGGGCGGGCGTCCTAGGCTGGGCGGCATGGTCACCGTAGACGAGCTGTTCGCGATCGATTCCCTGCTGAGTGACGAGGAGCGTGCGATTCGAGACACCGTGCGCGCGTTCGCCGGGGAGCGGTTGCGGCCCAATGTTGCCGAGTGGTTCGAGGCGGGAACGTTCCCGGCGAGGGAGATGGCTCCGGAGCTGGGGAAGCTCGGGCTGTTGGGGATGCATCTGGAGGGGTACGGGTGCGCGGGGACTTCCGCGACCGCTTACGGGCTGGCGTGCCTGGAGTTGGAGGCCGTGGATTCCGGTGTGCGGAGCATGGTTTCGGTACAGGGGTCGCTCGCCATGACGGCGATTCACAAGTACGGGTCGGAGGAGCAGAAGCAGCGGTGGCTGCCGGAGATGGCGGCGGGCACGCTGATCGGGTGCTTCGGGCTGACCGAACCGGATTTCGGGTCGAATCCGGGTGGGATGCGGACGCGGGCCAAGCGGGATGGCGACGACTGGATCCTCGACGGGTCGAAGATGTGGATCACCAATGGGTCCGTCGCGGATGTGGCGATCGTGTGGGCACAGTCGCGGGAGGGTGAGCGTGATGTCATTCGCGGCTTCGTAGTCCCCACGGACACACCGGGTTTCAGCGCCCGGGAGATGCATCACAAGCTGTCGCTGCGGGCCTCGGTCACGGCCGAACTGTCCTTCGACGGTGTGCGACTGCCCGCCGACGCCATGCTTCCGGAGGCTCGCGGCCTCGCCGCTCCGCTCGGCTGCCTGTCCGAGGCGCGCTTCGGCATCGTGTTCGGCGCGCTCGGCGCGGCCCGCGATTGTCTTTCCGCCACAATCGATTACGCCCGCACTCGCGAGGTTTTCGACAAGCCCCTGGCCGGATATCAGCTCACCCAGGCCAAGCTGGCCGATATGGCCCTAGAACTCGGCAAGGGCCAGCTCCTGGCCGTGCACCTGGGCCGTTTGAAGGACCGCCACGAGATCAGCAATGAGCAGATCAGCGCGGGCAAACTCAATAGCACCCGCGAGGCCATCAAGATCGCCCGCGAATGCCGGACCATCCTGGGCGCCAATGGCATCACCCTCGAATACCCGGTCCTGCGCCACGCCAATAACCTGGAATCCGTCCTCACCTACGAGGGCACCGCGGAGGTCCACCAACTCGTCCTCGGCGAGGCCCTCACCGGTTCCAAAGCCTTCCGCTGAATCATCCCCACGCCGAGCGCGTCACCGCGATGGTCCGCCCTCGCGGTGACGCCGCTCAGCCACTGCCGCGAGGCACCGATCGAGGCACTTCCGGCGAAGTGCGCGATATCTCACAGCCGGGTCCGCGAATCGGCCCGAATTGCTAGCATGACCAGGTGTTTCTGCCCGGCTCCGCCCTGCTCGTCGTTTCGGCGCGTAAGACTTTGAACCGCCTGCAACGCACACACGGAGCCCCGGCACTGTTGGCGGTCAAGGAGTTTCCGGGTGTGGCCGCGGCGGTCGATCAGCATGCGGCCGCGGTCCGCGACATCCTCGATCTCGGCGTCGAGAACTCCAGCCAGGTCCCCGTCAGCGTCCTACTGGCCGGATACGCCCGAGGCCTCCTGGAAGATCTCCGCGAATCCGGTAACCCCATCCCGGACGCCCCCGAAGACTGGCAATCCGCCGACTGGATCCACCTCCGCCTGGCCGGAGTCTGCGCCCTCTCCCGCGCCACCTGATCCCCAGCAAGATCAAGGAGCACTGGCGGCGGAATCCACCTCGATTCCCCGCCACCAGAGCTCCCTGATCTTGTTCCAGCGCTGCCGAGGCAGACGAGCGGCCCGCGTGCTCATGCACACGGGCCGCTTCGAGATTCGACGCGGGCTAGATCATGCCCGGCTCATTGCCACGATCGGACTGCCAGTCGGACTGGCTGCCACCGCGATCGGGCATCTGACCGGGTTGACCCATCTGGCCGGGTTGACCGCCCTGACCGGCCTGACCGGGCATCTGACCGGCCTGACCGGGCATCTGCCCTGAGCCCGGGTAGCCACGCTGCTGGCCGTAGCCCTGTTGGCTGTAACCGGCGGGGCCGACGGGTTGTTCGGCCCATTTGCCCGGAGGCATGTGCTGGCCGCCCATGCCCTGGCTCATCATCGACCGCTGCTGCTCCATCATGGCGCGCTGGCGGGCGGCGTCTTCGCGGCCGCGCTGGAAGGCTTCGGCGTGGCCCTTCACTTCGGGCATTTCGCCTTCGATGGTTTCCAGCCAGCCTTCCCAGCGCTGTTGCATGGGACGGATGAGGCCGCCGCCGATGCCGACGATGAGGACACCGGCGATGGTGGCGAGGACGGTGATGAGGATGGGCATGGTGACCGAGGTACCCACGCCGATCTGGTTGAGCGCGGCGATAATGCCTATGCCCCAAATGAATACGGCCGCGATGCGACCCATCATGCGGCCGTAGGACAGGCCGCTGAGCATATTCGCGATCATGTCCATGACCACGCGGGCGATGGCCCCCGCAATGCAGACGATCACGATGGCGATGGCGAGCCGGGGCAGCCAGGCGACGATCCCATTGAGCATGGTGCTGATCGGGTTCGGGCCGAAGATGCCGAAGCCGAGTTGCAGGGCGAGCAGCAGGACCGCGTAATACGCCAGTTTCGCGATGATGCCGGTGGCGTCATAGCGGCTGCGGGCCAGCATATCCTTGATGCCGCCGCGCTCGACCAGGCGGTCGAAGCCGATCTGATTCAAGATCCGGGTGACCAGCCGGGCGACGATCTTCGCCACGATCCAGCCGATGACGAGGATGGCCAGGAAGCCGACGAACTTCGGCACGAACGTGGCGATGGAACTCCAGGCATTCGAGAGGCCCGTCTGGATATCGATAGCCAAACTCGAGGTGTGCATGTAACCCCAACCCTTCGCTATCCGTTCCGACCGAGTTGCCGGAACTTGCTCCAAGGGCGGTTATACCCCCTACGCGAACACCCGAATTGGCAGTTTGCGAAAAAGTTGCCAATTCGAGTGCTCAGGGTTCGCTGGGATCAGTACGCGCTATTGACGTTGTCCATCGAGCCGTACCGGTGGGCGGCGTAGTTGCAGGCCGCCACGATGTTCGCGACCGGATCCCACACGTCGAACGAGGTGCCTTCGACGTGGTAGGCGTTGAAGGTCGGGTCGATCACCTGGAGCAGGCCCTTGGACGGGATGCCCATGGCCGCATTCGAGTCGTACAGGTTGATCGCCTGCGGGTTGCCACTGGACTCCCGCAGCACGTTCTTGAGGATGCCCTCATAGGTGCCGGGGATGTTATTGGCGGCCATGATGTCGAGGGCCTGACGGATCCAGCCGTCGAGGTTGTTCGCGTACACCGGCGGGGCGGGCGGCGCGACGGGCAGCGGAGCCGGCATGGGGGCCGGGGCCGGAACGGCGGGCTGCTGCTCATTGGCGGGCGCGACCGGCGCGACGGCGGGAGCCGCCGCGGCGAGGGTGGCCTTCAGTGCGACGGGGCGCACATCGCTGGACGCGTGTCCGGCGGCGGTGATGATGGACCCGAACACGCCGAGGGCGAGAGCGGCGGTGCCGACCGTGCGGGTGGCAGCGGCCACCTTGCTACGTCTGGCAGGGTCACGCAGTGCAGTCAGGGCATTCGTGGGCATGGCGAATTTGGATTCCTGTTCGGTTTCGGGCTCGCAGGCCTGAAGAAGGCAGCGCTGAACACGCGTGCGCCAATCGGCGCTCACCTGTCGCGCTAGGGCTGTTGTGCGTTGCTGTTGTGGGACCCGTTACGGGCCAAAGGAACTCGACGCTCTCGAGGAGGCCAGCGGAGACGTTCGCGGCTAGCTGGGCCGCAGAGCCTCATCGCACCGAAGTGGTGACACGTTCCGCATGTCGGTTCACGTCTCCTTGCGTCGTCCAGACCTGGGGTCTGTTTCCTACAAGGTCACAGCTTGATTGCGCTTAGTTAACACAGCCTGAACCAAAGGTGAACAGAAAGCGAACCGCCTTGTCGGGCAACTGCGGTACCTGCATTAATACAAGCACTGACCAGGCGATTCAATTCGAAACACAAAGTGTTTCAGATCACAGAGAAATTTAGCCTGCATATTGCGATATACCCGGAATGGCCGTTTTTTCGGCGTTTCGCGTTACCGAAGCGACCATCCGGCAACCACGATCATGATCATTGTGCCCGGTCCGTAATAGGGCGGTGATGTGCAGGCGCCCAAGAGCGCGCCCATCGCGGTCCGCTCAGCATCTGGAAGGTCGGCCGGACGCTGGGACCGCGCCTGAGGCGGCCTGAGGCGGCCGTACGAGCGCCCGGAGCCGTAACCCAGCGCGCTATCCCGCTCATGCCGGGACCGGCTCGGGCTCCGGCACCTTGAAGCGGCGCAGGGATCGCATTAGCAGGGGCAGCATCAGCATCATGAGGAGCAGGCGGATGGTCTGCACGCTGGTGATCAAGGGCAGGTTCGCGTTCATCTTGTCGGCGGTGGCCAGCACGGCATTGATGCCACCGGGTGTGGTGGCCAGGTAGAGATCCGACATCTCCAGATCGACGAAGTAGGCCAGGCCCAGGGCGAGCGCGGCGACCAGTCCGGACAGGGCGAGCACGGCGGCCGTCATGCCGGGGAGCATGCGGGCCATCTCGGTCACCACCTCGCGGGTGAAGCGGGTGCCGACCTCGAATCCGATGAGCACGAACAGCAGATCCTTGAACAGATGCGTGGGCGCGTAACCGTGGCTGATGCCCGCGGCGGTCAGCACGGCGGTGATCAGCATGGGTCCCAGCAGCGCGGCATTGGGCAGGCCGAGACGACGCCCGCCCCAGATTCCTATGACGCACAACACGATCGCGGTGGAGATGCCCGCGACCTGATCGCCGCGGCCCACGATCATCCACCACGGCAGCGACGGATCGGTGACCGAACCACCGAGAGACGCTGAGCTGTAAGGGATTCCCTCTTCATCGTCCAGCATGGCCGCGATGGCGGGTGCGCTCAGCGCGACCAGCGCGACCCGCAGGTATTGCATGAAGGCCACCCGCCGCGGATCGGCGTCGAGTTCATCGGCGGCCGAGACCACCGCGGCCGAGCCCCCGGCCAGCAGGCCCAGCGTCGCGGTCGGCACATCCACTTTGGCGGCCCGCGCGAAAACCAATGCCACGGCCACACTCACCACAATGGTCGCCGCGGTGACCGCCAGCACCGGCAGTAGATCCAGCCCGATCGAAGTCAGCAGTGACACCTGGAGATAACTGCCCATCAGCACACCCAGCAGCGCCTGCACGGCGGTACCGACCTGTCGCGGAAGGGGTTTCGGAAGCCGCCCGGCCATGGCCAGGCCCGCACCGACCACAATGGCGAGAATCATTTGCGGGGCCGGGAATCCCATGCGATCCAGCAGCGTCGCACCGCCGAGCACCGCGGCCGACAGCGCCACCCAGGTGAGGGCCTGTCTCAGGTTCATACAAGACAATCTTGCTCGCCAAGCGTGAACAGACAGTAACGGTGCAGTTATCTGGACATCCGGGACTTGTGTGATCTCCGATGCAGAAGCGAATCCCCAAGGCAGAGGCCACAAATCACAGGCGGGTAATTCGACCGTCCGCTACGTCACAGTCGATCCGGGCGCTCGGGCAAACAGCCGACAAACGCAGACCGCCCGCCGGGACCGAAAGATCGGTCCGGGCAGGCGGTTTGGCGAAGCGGTGATGCCTAGGCGATCACACCGGTGCTCAGGAAGCCCAGCAGATCGTGGCGGGTGATGACGCCGACCGGCTTGCCATCCTCGACAACCATGAGGGCGTCGGTGCTTTCGAGCAGCTTGGTGGCCGCCGAGACCGGCTCGCCCGCACCGATCAGCGGGAAGCCCGGGCTCATGTGCTTGGAGACCGGGTCGGTCAGCTTGGCGCGGCCCTCGAAAACGGCCGAGAGCAGATCGCGCTCGGTCACGCTGCCCGCGACCTCGCCCGCCATGACCGGCGGTTCCGCGCCGACGACCGGCATCTGCGAAACGCCGTACTCGCGCAGGATCTCGATGGCGTCGCGCAGGGTCTCCTGCGGGTGGGTGTGCACCAGGTCGGGCAGCTCACCCGACTTGCCGCGCAACACATCTCCGACATGGACCTCATCGGTGGAGCCGTCCAGGCGCGAACGCAGGAAGCCGTAGGAGCTCATCCACTGATCGTTGAAGATCTTGGACAGGTAGCCGCGGCCACCGTCCGGCAGCAGCACGACCACCACGGCATCCGGATCGCGCTCGGCGACCTTGAGCGCGGCCACCATGGCCATACCGCAGGAGCCGCCGACCAGCAGGCCCTCCTCGCGGGCCAGGCGACGGGTCATCTCGAAGGAGTCCGCATCGGAGACCGCGATGATCTCGTCCGGGATGGCCGGGTCGTAGGCGGACGGCCAGAAGTCCTCGCCGACACCCTCGACCAGGTACGGGCGGCCGGTGCCGCCGGAGTAGACCGAGCCCTCCGGATCCGCGCCGATGACCTTCACCTTGCCGCCGGAAATCTCCTTGAGATAGCGGCCGGTGCCGGTGATGGTGCCGCCGGTGCCGACGCCCGCCACGAAATGCGTGACCTTGCCGTCGGTGTCGCGCCAGATCTCCGGGCCGGTGGTCTCGTAATGCGATTCCGGGCCGCCCGGGTTGGAGTACTGGTTCGGCTTCCACGCGCCGTCGATCTCGCGCACCAGGCGGTCGGACACGTTGTAGTAGCTGTCCGGGTCCTCGGGCGCGACCGCGGTCGGGCACACCACGACCTCGGCGCCGTAGGCGCGCAACACGTTCCGCTTGTCCTCGCTGACCTTGTCCGGGCAGACGAACACGCACTTGTAGCCGCGCTGCTGCGCGACCAGGGCCAGACCCACACCGGTATTACCGGAGGTCGGCTCGACAATGGTGCCGCCCGGCTTCAATAGCCCGGCCTCTTCGGCGGCGTCGATCATCTTGACGGCGATGCGGTCCTTCGAGCTGCCGCCCGGATTCAGGTACTCGACCTTCGCCGCGACCAGTCCCGAGTTCGGACCCACCACGGAGTTCAATCGAACGAGCGGGGTGTTTCCGATCAGATCGACGACATGGTTAGCGATGCGCATACCCCTCATCGTTGCAGAAAGGAGATGCGGGCTTACGCGCACGTCGGAGATATCGCGGTCGCGGGAAATTACCCTGGCCGCATGACGACGCCGAGCAGGGTGCGCGCCGCTGTGCTGCTGGGGTGCCTGGGCACCGTGAGCGGGCTGGCGATTCCGGCCCCGGCACAGGCCCGCACCGTCGAATTCCCGCAGGTGCCGGCCGTGTTCCGGGAAGGCATCTGCGGAACCAATATCCGAGTCTGGGCCGACACCGACCCGCAGTGGGCGGGCCGGGCCATCTTCAATGTGCGGGCACTGCCCATTGTCGGGATCGGTCCAGGAGAGTGGAGTTTCGCGCCGGTCTGCGAAACGGTGACCACCGTCGCCTGGCGCAACCTCACTACCGGCGCGGTCGGCGAATACCGGGTCAATGTCGAGGCCGGGCTCTACGGCAGCCTCCAATACGCCCAATACCAGGACACCGGCCCGGGCCGCATCGATGTCACCGCGTACACCGACACCATCAATATCCCCCAGCACGGCTCCTTCGACGTCCCAGCACAAGCCGCCCCTCCCCCGGCAGCCGTCGCTCCCCCACCAGCGTCCACCCCGCCGGACGCGCTCGCCCCCGGTCTGGAACCCGCCCCGGATCCTGAAGACAGCGAGTAGAAGCCCGAGCGCTCTCCCCTTTCCTCCCCCGTGCCCCGCTGCCGACCAGGCAGCGGGCACGAGAGCTCCGAGAGTGAGGGTTATCCCACAGTTCAGTCACTGAGATACCGGCATACCGGATGTTTGGGCTCGGACACACTCGTCGTAAATTCGAAGAGGTTCACCCCTGCGCTTAAGGAGTCCTCATGGCTGAGGCCGTAATCGTTTCGTACGCCCGCTCACCGATCGGCCGCGCCGGAAAGGGCTCGCTTGTGAGCATGCGGCCGGACGATCTGGCGGCTCAGATGGTCCGCGCGGCACTGGACAAGGTGCCCGCGCTGGATCCCCGTCTGGTCGACGACCTGATGCTGGGCAATGGTCAGCCCGCCGGTGAAGGCGGCTTCAATATGGCACGCGCGGTCGCCGTGCAGCTCGGCTACGACTTCATGCCGGGCGTCACCCTCAACCGCTACTGCTCGTCCTCGCTGCAGACCACCCGGATGGCCTTCCACGCCATCAAGGCCGGTGAAGGCGATGTCTTCATTTCCGCTGGCGTCGAGACTGTTTCGCGTTTCCCGAAGGGCACCGCCGACGGCTGGCCGGACACCCACAACGCCGTGTTCGCCGACGCCGAGGCCCGCACCGCCAAGCGCGCCGAGGGCGGCGCGGATGTGTGGACCGACCCGCGCGAGGCAGGCATCCTGCCCGACGTCTACATCTCCATGGGCCAGACCGCCGAGAACGTCGCCCAGTTCACCGGCATCTCCCGCGAGGACCAGGACCACTGGGGCGTGCGCTCGCAGAACCGCGCGGAAGAGGCCATCAAGTCCGGCTTCTTCGAGCGGGAGATCACCCCGGTCACCCTGCCCGACGGCACCATCGTCACCACCGACGACGGCCCGCGCGCCGGCACCACCTACGAGAAGATCTCGCAGCTGAAGCCGGTCTTCCGCCCGGACGGCACCATCACCGCCGGTAACGCCTGTCCGCTGAACGACGGCGCCGCCGCGCTCGTCGTCATGAGCGACACCAAGGCCAAGGAGCTGGGCCTGACCCCGCTGGCGCGCATCGTGTCCACCGGCGTCTCCGGCCTGTCCCCCGAGGTCATGGGCCTGGGCCCGATCGAGGCGGTCAAGAAGGCGCTCGGCAACGCGAACATGGCGATCGGCGACCTCGATCTGTACGAGATCAACGAAGCCTTCGCCGTTCAGGTGCTGGGTTCGGCCCGTGCCCTGGGCATGGACGAGGACAAGCTGAACATTTCGGGCGGCGCGATCGCGCTGGGCCACCCGTTCGGCATGACCGGTGCCCGCATCACCGCCACCCTGATCAACAACCTCCAGACTCAGGACAAGCAGTTCGGCCTGGAGACCATGTGCGTCGGCGGCGGCCAGGGCATGGCCATGGTCATCGAGCGCCTCAGCTGAGACGCTCGCCCCTTCGGGGCTGAGATATAGGGGGTCCGCCCCCGGACCCCAAGCGAAACGGCCGCCCGACCTAACAGGTCGGGCGGCCGCCTTCGTTATTACCTATCAGGTAATCGACTTCACTACCCGGGCCGGGAAACATAAAGGGCAACAAGGCAGTACGCAGTACCGAATGAGGAGCCCGAGATGCCCGGCTACGCCATCGCCCACCTGAGCAATATCGACGTCAACGCCGAGATCGTCGAATATCTCGAGCGCATCGACGCCACCCTCGCCCCGTTCGGCGGCAAATTCCTCGTGCACGGCGGGACTCAGGTGGTCAAGGAGGGTCCGGCGGACGGCAATGTCGTCGTCATCGAATTCCCCACTCACCAGGCGACTTTGGACTGGTACGCCTCCCCCGCCTATCAGGCGATTCTGCCTTTGCGCACCAATAATGCCGTCGGGAATGCCATCCTCGCCGACGGCTGCGATGCCGACCACGTCGCTACCGATGTTCTGAAAGGCGCAGCGGCGCAGGGCTGATGGTCCCAGCCGGTCGGCACAAAGAACGGCTCCCCACTTGAAGTGGGGAGCCGTTCACCTGATTTCGTGAGAGCGCCGAGAGGCGCAGGAACTCAGTCGCGCTGGAAGTAGGACAGCAAGCGCAGGATCTCGATGTACAGCCAGACCAGCGTCACCGTCAGGCCGAACGCCACACTCCAGGCCGCCTTCTCCGGCGCGCCGGCGCGGATGAGCTGGTCGGCGGCGTCGAAGTCCAGCAGGAAGCTGAACGCCGCGACCGCGATGACCACCAGGCTGAAGATGATCGACATGGTGCCGCCGTCACGCAGGCCGAGGCCGCCGGAGACGAAGAAGGAGGCGACGATATTGCCGAGCGCCAGAACCATGACGCCGATCAGCGCGCCGACGATCATGCGGGTAAAGCGCGGGGTGACGCGGATCGCGCCGGTCTTGTAGACGACGAGCATGCCGAAGAACACGCCGAAGGTGCCGAGCACCGCCTGTGCGATCAGGCCCGCGCCGCCCACACCGCCGTAGCTGATATTGGTGAACATGAACGACAGCGCGCCCAGGAACAGGCCTTCCAGTGCCGCGTAGCTGAGCACGAGCGCCGGGTTGTCCGACTTACGGCCGAAGCTGGCGATCATGGCGAGCACGAAACCGCCGAGGCCGCCGACGATCACGAACATTGGGGCCAGCCCGTGGTTCGCGGCGGTGAGTGCATAGGACAAGATCGCGCCGACCGTGACCACGGCGAGCGTGATGCCGGTCTTGGTCACCACATCGTCGATGGTCATCGGGCGAGTGGTCGGCACCGGCGGCTGCCCGTACCCGGCGGGCGGATACTGCGGCGGCTGCTGGCCGTACTGGTTCGCGAACTGTCCGGCTCCAGCTGCCGCCGAGCCGAAGCCGGCGTAGCCGCCGCCCTGCTGCTGCGGTGCCAGGTTCCGGAAAACCGGGTTGGATGTGGAGCGCACTATGCGTCCCTTTCTGGAGTCGCGGCGCACAGGGTCGTGGCCTCGTTCTAACCGGTCAACGACCCGAGCCCTTGGCAAGTTCCCGGATCAGACCAACCGGACTTTACCCGACCTTTACCCTGCGTGCCGAGGCGTGCTAGCCCAATTGGCTCATGACTTTGTCGGAAATCAGGGCCAGATGGTCGAGATCCGCGAGATCCAGGATCTGGAGGTAGATGCGGGTGGTGCCCGCGATCTCGGCGTAGCGGCCGATCTTGTCGACCACCTCGTCCGGACTGCCCGCGAGGCCATTGGCCTTCAACTCGTCGACCTCGCGGCCGATGACTCCGGCGCGGCGAGCGACCTCGGCATCGGTCGCGCCGACGCAGGCCACCAGGGCATTGGAGAAGGTGATCTCGTTCGGGTCGCGGCCGATCTCCTTGGCGGCGCGGCGAACTCGTTCGAACTGGTCGGCGCTGGCCTCGGCGGACTGGAACGGGGCATTGAACTCGGCCGCGTACTTGGCCGCGATGCGCGGGGTGCGCTTGGCTCCCATGCCGCCGATGACGACGGGGATCTTGGACTGCGCAGGCTTGGGGAGGGCGGGTGAGTCGGTGAGGGTGTAGTGCTCGCCGGAGAAGGAGAAGGTCTCGCCGGGCGGGGTGCCCCACAGGCCGGTGAGGATGGCCAGTTGTTCCTCGTAACGCGGGAACTTGTCGGCCGGGAAGGGGATGCCGTAGGCCTTGTGCTCGGCTTCGTACCAGCCTGCGCCCAGGCCGAATTCGACGCGGCCGCCGGACATGGCGTCGACCTGCGCAACCTGGATGGCGAGCACGCCGGGCAGGCGGAAGGTGGCGGCGGTGACCAGGGTGCCGAGCCGGATGCGCTTGGTTTCGCGAGCCAATCCGGCCAGGGTGATCCAGGCGTCGGTGGGGCCGGGGAGTCCGTCGGCGTCGCCCATGGCCATGTAATGGTCGGAGCGGAAGAAGGCGTCGTAGCCGAGGTCTTCGGTGGCCTTGGCGACGGTCAGGAGGGTGTCGTAGGACGCGCCCTGCTGCGGTTCCGTGAAGATACGAAGATCGATTCGTCCCATTCAGAAAACCGTACGCTCCGATAATTGCCGGAGCCTTCGGCCCCGGACGCCCGGCTCATCGACACCGCGGCTATTCATCGACACCGCGGCTATTCATCGACACTGTGCAGGCCTCGCACCGAGCGCGTGACCGTGAACTTCTTATTGCGGCCCATCACATCGGTCTTGCCCACCATGCGTTCCATGACGCCCCGGTAATTGAGGTGGGTGTTGTAGACGGTCCACAACTCACCGCCCGGGCGCAGGACGCGACCGGCCTGCTGGAACATCTTGATGGCCGAGCCGGTGTGCACGGCCGCGCCGACATGGAACGGCGGATTGCACAGCACCAGATCCGCGCTGTTGTCGGGCGAGTTGGACATGGCGTCATCGCGCATGACCGTCACCTGGTCCGACACCTCATTGACCGCGGCGGTGGCGCGGGTGGAGGCGACCGCGGCGGCGGACTGGTCGGTCGCGGTGACGTGAATCCGGGGGCGCGACTTGGCCAGCGCCACCGCGAGAATGCCGGTCCCGCAACCCAAGTCGATGGCCTCGCGGGCGTCCGGTTTCATGCGCTTCAGATAGTCGAGCAGGAATCGGGTTCCGATATCGAGCTTCGGGCCCGAGAACGCGGCACCGTGCGCGACCACTTCGAGGTCGTGATCCTCCAGGCGGTTCCGGATCGGGAAGCGGTCCTCACCAATGGTTTTCGGCTCGGACGCGAGCAGGATGCGGGACTTCTGGCGGCCCCGGCTGGCACTGACCGAGGCGAAGGATTCGGCGAGCACCTCGTTCATGGCGGGGGTCAGGTATTTGTCGCGGCCGCCCGCGAATACCTCGACCTCGGGTGCGGCGTAGCGGGCGATGGCCTCCGCGGTCTCGGCCAGGCCGGACAGCGCGCGGGGCAGCCGCCACAGCACCACGCGCACATCATCGAGCAGGCCGCGGCCGAGTTCGTGTGCGGCATACCGATCGGCGAGGCCGACGATGCGGGCGTTGTTGGCCAGCGCCAACTCTCCGGTCAGCAGGTCCTGGTGCACCCGCACGCCGTGGAGATCGTGCGCGCCGATCGCGCCCAGGGTGAGCGCCCCATAGCCGTCGTCGATCACCGCCACCCGGCCGTCGCCCGCCGCGGCGAGGGAATCGGCGGCCACATCGAGCATCAACCGATCGGCGGCATCCACCGCGTAGAGGTTCACCGCCTCCACATCCGGATACCGCCGCAGTTGGCTCAGCACGTCTTCGACCTCAAGCACTCTTACAGTGTGCTAGATCATTGCCGCATAGTCTCGGTCGGGCGGCCCGGCGGGGCGGGTCGGATATTTGCAGGAAAACGAGCGCCGCACTCCGAGACTGGTTCGCGAGACGAATGCCCGGCCGGAGCCTGGGCAACCTTCACAATCGGTGCGGCCCGGAACGTTTGCCTGAAATTCGCACCAAGCTCCGATATCGGCCCGTCAGGCCGCGCTCGGTTCCGGATTCTTATGCGGCATCATGGCGGACGCGGCGATCATGACCACCGCCATGACGGCCACACCGATGAAGACCAGATGCACGGCCGAGGACAGCGTCTCCGGATCCGGGCGATCCACATCTCCGACCCTCGAATTGACGAGTGCGCCGAAGACCGCGACACCGACGGCGCTGCCGATATTGCGGGCGAACATATTCGTGGCGGTGACCACGCCGCGTTCATGCCATTCGGCGCTGGACTGCGCGGCGATCAGCGTGGGGCTCGCCACCAGGCCCATGCCCAGGCCGACGATGAAGCAGCTCACCGCGATCTGGAGCAGCGAGGAACCGGAGTCCACCAGCAGCAGCGAGACCGCGCCCACGGCGGACAGGGCGCTGCCGATCAGGGCGGCGGAGCGGAACCCGATGCGCAGGTACACCTTTCCGGCCTGCGAGGCCGACACCGGCCAGCCCAGCGTGAGCGCGCCGACGGTGAGGCCCGCCACCAGCGCGCCGCTGCCGAGCACGCCCTGCGCGAAAGTCGGCACATACGAGGTGAGTCCGAGCAGGACCGCCCCGACCAGCAGCGAGATCAGGCTGCTGGCGACCAGGATGCGGCGGGTGAAAACCCATAGCGGCAGAATCGGATTGGCCGCGCTCCGCTCGACCAGGCCGAACGCGATCAGCACCAGGATGCCGCCCGCGAAGAGGGCGATGCTCTGGGGTGCGGTCCAGGACCAGGCCTGGCCGCCCTCCAGCAGGGCGAGGATCAGCGCACCCGCGCCGACGGTCAGCAGAACCGCACCGAGGTAGTCGATCCGATGGCTTTGGCGCGGTGCGACTTCGGTGAACTTCCGCAGGATCATCCAGGCCGCCACCGCCGCCAAGGGCAGGTTGATCAGGAAGATCCAGCGCCAGCTCACATAATCCGAGAACACGCCGCCCAGCAGCGGGCCGAGCACCGAGGCCGCGGCCCACACACTGGCCAGATAGGCCTGCACCTTGGCGCGCTCCTCGACGGTGTAGATATCACCGGCAATGGTCATGGACATCGGGGCGACCGCCCCCGCACCGATCCCCTGCACGGCCCGGAAGGCAATGAGCGCGGGCATGCTGGTGGCAATACCGCACAGCAGTGAGCCGAGCGCGAACACCGCAATACCGAACAGCATGACGGGCTTACGCCCCATCATGTCCGCCAGCTTGCCGTAGATGGGCACCGTAACCGCCTGTGCCAGCAGGTAAATACTGAACAGCCAAGGGAACTGAGCAAACCCGCCAAGCTGATCGGTGATGCTGAGCACCGCGGTCGCGATGATCGTCGAATCCAAAGCCACCAGCGCGGTCGCCAACATGATCGCCGCCAACATCGGCCCACGCTCAGAGCGCAGACCAATGGACGACTTCGTTTCGGTGGCCGTCACCGGCGACCCCTTTCGTTAGCTCAACTCACAGATGAGTCGAACACAACGTAAGCCACGACATCCCATGATTTTCCTCACCCACAGGTCAGCAACCTGCGGGCTCAGCGGATTTCGGGGCCGACCGGCTGCGGGGGACGGTGGGGATTTGTCATAGCGTTGCGGCGAGCTCGCGGAGCACCGGCAGGCTTACCGAGCCTGCGCCGAGCACCACGTCGTGGAAGGCCTTGATGTCGAATGCTGCGCCGAGACGTTCAGCGACCGCCGCCCGCTGCCGCCGGATCTCCAGTTGGCCGACCTTGTAGGCGACGGCCTGGCCCGGCATGGCGATATAGCGATCGACCTCGACGCGAATCTCGGCCTCGCCCACGGGGGCGTTGGTGAGCATGAAGTCGATGGCCTGCTGGCGGGACCAGCCTTTGGCGTGTAGGCCGGTGTCCACCACCAAGCGGCAGGAACGCCACGAGTCCGCCGCCAGCATGCCGATTCGGGCGAGATCGTCCGGGTACAAACCCATTTCGTCGGCGAGGCGTTCGGTGTAGAGAGCCCAGCCTTCTACGAATGCGGTGTTGGAGAAGGACATTCGTTGGAAGCGGGGGAGGTGGGTCAGTTCGTTGGCGATGGTTAGTTGGAGGTGGTGGCCCGGGATGGCCTCGTGGTAGGCGACCGATGCTGTTTCGTATCGATTGCGGCTCTTGGGTTCGTGTTGATTGACGTAGTACGCGCCTGGACGGGAGCCGTCGGCGGCGGGTGGGAAGTAGTAGGCGGCGGGGGCGTCACCGGCGAGGAATTCCGGGACCGGGAGGATGTCGCAGGACTGGACCGGGAGGCGTCCGAACCAATTTCCCATTTCGGCGTTGGCCGCGGCCAGGTAGGCGCGGGCGTCGACCATGATCTCTTCGCCGTCGCCGTAGCGCAGGGCGGAATCCTCACGCAGGCGGGCGAAGATCTCGGTCTGATCGGACAGCCCGAACAGGCGGGAGCCGACCTCGGTGTATTCGGCTCGCAGCCCGGCCAATTCGTCCAGGCCCAGCTGGTGAATCTCCTCCGCGCCCAGATCCGGCAGAGTGGTGTGGTAGCGCAGCAGGCGCTTGTAGATGTCCGCGCCGTCGTCGCCGAGCCAGCACAGTCCGGCCTTGTCATCGGGGCGGGCGGCGGGCAGTAGTTCGGTGGCCAGCATTTCCCGGTAGGCGGCGAAGGCGGGGCGGATGACATCGCGCGTCACTTCGACCAGTTCTGCGCGCCAAGCGGTTTCGCCATCCCAGTTCGCCGGGCCCGCGAAGGTGACGAATGGGTCCTCGGCGAGATCGGAGGCCAGATAGCCGTCGAGCTGATTGATCGAGCGCTCGATGGCAATGTGCGCGGGAGTGCGCCCCGCCGCGAGCCCGGCCCGGAACCGCTCCGTGGCCTGCGTCGCGACCGAGGCGAACTGCCGGAAGCGCTGCACCAGTTTCAGGGCGTTCTCCGGCTCCGGCGCATTGAGCTGCGGAGCCATGGTGAGCATCCCCGCGTGCACCCCGGTCATCTGATCCGAGGCCAGTTCGAGCGGCCGCCACTCCAAATTCGAGGCCGCGCCGAACAATTCGTTCCGCAGCAGGCTCCGGGTCACCCGGTCCTCGGCATTGAGCCGCTCCGGATCGAGCGCGTCCACGTCGGCCAGCAACCCCCGCCAGGTGGTCAATAGCCGAGCCTCGGCCGCCTCCGAGAAGTCCTCGATCCGGTCATCGAATCGCCTGTCCCCCAACAGGGTTGCTTCACTGGGGGCGGACTCCAGCATGGCGTCCCAGTAGCGGTCGGCAAGAGCGATGAGTTCGTCGTGCGCATCCATGCGATCCATCATGCCCGCCGCCCCCGCCCACCGGAACGCACACGCGAACTTCGCACCCGACGCGCCGGGCGCGACCACCGAAACTCAGCGCCGGGGCGGGAGGGGGATGCGCATGAGATCGGTGGCGACGATGATTTCGCCAGTGAACTCGGCCCGGGCCTCGGCCAGATGCTCATCGAGAGAGCGGTAGCGCTGGGAGAAGTGGGTCAGGACGAGAGTGCGAACGCCTGCCCGGGCGGCGACGAAACCGGCTTGTCCGGCGGTGAGATGGCCGAACTCGGTGGCCAGGTGGGTGTCGGCATCGAGGAAGGTGGCCTCGATGACCAGCATGTCCACGCCCTGCGCGAGCTGGTGGACGCTATCGCAGAGGCGGGTGTCCATGATGAAGGCGAAACTCTGGCCGCGGCGGAGTTCGCTCACCTCGTCCAGCGTCACGGTGCGGCCGTCGTGCTCGACCTGGCCATCGCGTTGCAGGCGACCGACCGCCGGGCCGGAGAGGCCGAGCTCCTGGAGGCGTTCGGGAATGATACGGCGACCGTCGGATTCGACCAGGCGATACCCGTAGGCGTCGACCGGATGGGACAGATGCGCGGTATGCAGGGTGAAAGGGGCGGTGAGCGCGGGCAATTCACCGGGTCCGGCAATGGGGTGCGGACGCAATTCGGCCGTCTGGTGATAGGCCGTGGAATTGCACAGCCGCTGAAAGTACTGCTCACCGGAGGCCGGGTAATAGACGTCCACCGGATGCGGCACCCGATCCAGGCTGATGCGCTGCACCACGCCCGCCAGGCCCAGGCTGTGGTCGCCGTGGAAGTGGGTGATGCCGATGCGGGTGATATCGGTGGCCGATACCCCGGCGTAGATCATCTGCCGCTGCGTGCCCTCGCCCGGGTCGAACAGCATTCCCTCGCCGTCCCAGCGCAGCAGGTAGCCATTGTGATTGCGCTGCTTGGTCGGTACCTGGCTGGCCGTTCCCAGAATGACCAGTTCGCGCTGTGACACGGCCGCCAGGCTACTTCAATTCCTTAGTTTTCCGATGGCATCATGGGTGGGGCGGTAAAGTCGTGTCGGTTCAACCACTTTCCGCTCTGTGCCCAGGCGACGCAGGGTTCCCTCCCCCATCCGCACCTCGGTCGGGTTGGTCAGCGTCCGGAGGGACACGCCCCACGGGCTGGTTCCGCAATTGTGCGGCAGCACCAGGACGTGCGCACGATCGGCAGGATCACTCAGCCGATCAGAGACGCTACCGCCCGGTCCCGCGATCCTCTCGGTATTCCTCCCCGGCAATACCGAGAGGGGGTATCGAGACCGGCCGGGACCCGGCCACTAGACTGGCCGCGTGGTCGAACAGCGGACGCCTGGCACCCGGTATATCCGGGCCTTCGGCCTGTTCGCACTGCTCGCCGGTCTCGCGCTCATGCATTCCATCGTGCTGACCATGGGTCATTCGGGCCCCGGGCACGCTATGAATTCCGAGCACGCCATGAGCGCTCCGGCCGCCCTGAACCCGGCCGCCGTCCAAGACACCATGACCATCGCGATGGCGACGGTCATGGGCAAGGGCCACCCCATGGCCGCCTGCACGGGCAGCGATTGTGGCAGCGGGCACGCCGGAATGCACGGCTGCCTGTTCGTGCTGGCAGCCCTGCTGCTCGGACTCGGCTTGGCGCTACTCGGCTGGGTCGGCCTCGGTGGCTATGACGCCGCCACCACGAAGGTGCGGCAACCGCGCCCGCATCGCGCCCGTCCACCGCCGTGGACGGTGCTCTCCTTGGCCGAATTGGCGATTCTGCGGATCTGATGGATCGGCCGCGCCGCGTATCCCCCACGCGGACGCGCGATTTCGCATGCCTGCCTACGGGCTTTCGCATGCCCATTCCAGGTCCATCCCCTAATTGCCAAGGAGTTCAAGCATGTTCACCACCCGTATCAAGCTCGCCGCCATCACCGCTACCGCCGCCGTCGCCCTGATCGCCGCGGGTTGCAGCGGTAACAACGACTCCATGCCCGGCATGGATCACGGCTCCACCACCATGCCGTCCGCGCCCGCGTCGTCTTCCGCGTCCATGCCCGGCATGAACCATGGCGCAACCACTTCCGCGCAGGCTGCCACCCGCTCCGATTTCAACGATGCCGACATCACCTTCTTGCAGATGATGTACCCGCATCACGCGCAAGCGGTGGAGATGGCGAAGCTGGTGCCGAGCCGCTCACAGAATCAGGAGCTGAGCACGCTCGCCAAGAATGTGGAGCAGGCCCAGTCGCCCGAAATGCAGCAGATCGCCACGCTGCTCACGGCTTTCGGCAAGGGTGCGCCCAGCGCGAGCATGGGGCATGAGGGCATGGCGGGCATGATGACCAAGGATCAGATGAGCAAGCTGGAGAGCCTGTCGGGCGCGGAATTCGACAAGCTGTGGATGCAGATGATGATCGAGCACCATCAGGGCGCGATCGGTATGGCGAATACCGAATTGTCGAACGGCTCCAATGCCGATTCGAAGTCCATGGCGCAGGCCATTGTCGGCGCGCAGCAGGGCGAGATCGATCAGATGAATCGAATGCTTGCGAAGGGCTAGTCACCGAAATGACAACGGGTGCGCCGACTCTGGCGCACCCGTGGTTCTCAACTTCCGATGACGGCGTTCATGATGGTTCCGGCGCTGGTGGCGGTGGCCCCGCCGATCATGGCTCCGGCCACCATCTTCGGCGATTCGAGACCGCCTCCGCTCCACTTCTCCCAGGCGAACCGGCCGCCGCCGTAGGTGATGGCGGTGACGCCGGACAGCATGGTGAACCAGGTGAAGTATCGGACCAATTTCATCAACTTGTCCGCCACCGGAGGGGTCTCCGGCGTCGGGTTTCCGATTTGCGCGACCACGTTCGAATACGCGTCGTGCACGACGAGGAGCATGCTCACGATCGGTTCCTCTCGGGATGCTGAGATGGCGCTGGCGGGCGGAACTTGTGGCACAACTCTCACTATTCAGAGCAATTGAACATCATTCCGCGAGGTCGAGTCGCCTCGACACACCACCAGCGCCGAACTCGAGCAGCCGATCAGCTACCGATTTTGGCCAATGAGGGCCGCTATTCCTTTGTGAGATCCGGCTTCGCGAGTCCCAGCAGCGAGTGCCGTCGCCCGTACGCGAAGTACACGACCATGCCGATCGCCATCCAGATGATGAACCGCAGCCAGGTCTCCACCGACAGGTTGAACATGAGCCACGCGCAGGCCAGCACCGACAGGATCGGCACGAACGGCACCAGCGGCACCCGGAAGCCACGCTTCAGATCCGGGCGGGTGCGACGCAGCACGATCACGCCGACGGACACCAGCACGAACGCGAACAGCGTGCCGATATTGACCATCTCTTCGAGGGTGCCGAAGTCGACGAAACCGGCCAGCAGCGCGCAGATGACGCCGACGATAACGGTGATCCGCACCGGCGTGCCCTTGGATCCGGTGTGCGCCAGCTTGCGCGGCATCAGGCCGTCGCGAGCCATGGCGAACAGCACGCGGGTCTGCCCGAGGAACAGCACCATGACGACGGTGGTGAGTCCGGCCAGCGCACCGATCGAGATGATGTTCTTGGCCCAGGTGACGCCGTGCAGCGCGAAGGCCGTCGCGAGGGTGGCGTCGTCGCCCTGGAGGTCCTTGTAGGACACCATGCCGGTGAGCACCAGCGACACCGCCACGTACAGCACGGTGACGATGGCCAGCGAGCCGAGGATGCCGCGCGGCACATTGCGCTGCGGGTCCTTGGTCTCCTCGGCGGCGGTGGCGACCACGTCGAAGCCGATGAACGCGAAGAACACGATGGAGGCCGCGGCGAGCAGGCCGTACCAGCCGAAGGTGCTGTGCCCGCTGCCGGTGACGAGCGAGAACAGTGTCTGGTGCAGCTTGCCGGTGCCGTCATCGGTGCCGGGCACCGATTCCGGGATGTAGGGCTTGAGGTTGTCGAACTTGAAGTACTTGAGACCGACGATGACCACGAGCGCGATGACGGCCAGCTTGATGGCGACCGCGACGGCCGAGACCCGCGAGGACAGTTTGGTGCCCATGATCAGCAGTCCGGTCAGGATGGCGATGAGAAGTACTGCGCCCCAGTCGAACTTGTGTGAACCGAAGTGCCAGATCGGCTGCCGCCCACCGAGCACCACGCCGAGGTACTGCGACCAGCCCTTGGCGACGACGGAGGTGCCGAGCGCGAATTCCAGGATGAGGTCCCAGCCGATGATCCAGGCGATCAGCTCACCGAAGGTGGCGTAGGAGAAGGTATACGCGCTGCCCGCGACCGGAACGGTCGAAGCGAATTCGGCGTAGCAGAGCGCGGCCAGGCCACAGGCCACCGCGGCGAAGACGAAGGCCAGTGAGACGGCGGGCCCGGCGAGGTTGCCCGCAGTGCGCGCGGTGAGGGTGAAGATGCCCGCGCCGACCACCACGGCCACGCCGAAGATGGTCAGGTCCCAGGAGGTGAGGTCCTTGCGGAGTTTGGTGTCCGGCTCGTCGGTCTCACGAATGGACTGCTCGATCGACTTGACGCGGAACAGGCCGGTGCTCCGGCCGGCCGACGGCGGGATCGCCTCGCGCTGAGGGTCCGATATCGCCACTGTCTCTCCTATTTCTGACTTCTCGGCAACAATGCAGTTCAGCGCTGAGCGGCCACATTTCCTGTAGGAGCAGACAGCCCGGCGTCAGGTTCTTTCGCCCTCGCATGAGCCCGACAGACAGAAGTGCTGGTCCTGCCCCGGGAATGCTCTCGGTCGAGGGGTAGCGACCAGAGTTGTCGGCGTCACATCGAACCGTATCACCCACTGGTTCGTACCAGTTCAGCAACCATGTGGACAATATTCGCCGGATTGCACGCGATTCGGCGACACGCCGCAAACCGGCCGGTCCCGCTACTGTTTTGGTATGCAGTTCGGGGGAGATACCGCCAGTCGGGATCTGGAAGCATTGGACCGCGTGCTGGCCGGCGCGCACCGGGTCAGAGTCCGGGAGGTGACCCGCGATTCGACCGTCCTGCTGGAGGAATCCGATCCGGTTGCCCTGAGAGCGCTGCGGGAGGCGCTGCGGGTCGCGGATCTGGATGGATTCATCTGTATGTGCTGGGGCGATGTGACCCTGCTCTTCGACGACGCGGCGGGCGCGGAACTCACCCGGGTGACCCTGCACCACGGCTATTCACTGCGCTGGGACGGCTGGCCGATGGACGCGAAACTCGCCGACGGGGTGCGCTCGCTGGAGTGGTTGGCGGTGCGCGGCGTGACCGAACCGCTGACCGAGTTCCGGGCCGCCGAACGCCGCCAAGCCGAGACCGATCGCGCGGCCCGGCTCTGGACCGCCGAGATCCCCGAACCCCTGACTCCCTGCACCACCGAATTCCTGGAGACCTCCCGCACCGGCGGCACCCTGAGCGAATCCCGGGTCACCCAAGCGCGATCAGACTTGCAGGCCGCTTACCCGGATGTGGTGGAACGCATTGTCCGACTACTCACCTGGTATGCCTCCGGGACCGGGGCCTACTCGGGATTCCCTGTGCACGAAGGGATTCCGGCTCAGTTCCTGGATCGCGAGCACAGCCTGGACCTGGCCCGCGCCATCGAGGTGGCCGATGATCGCGCCGCCGCGGGCGCGGTCCGCTATCTGCTCAGCTGGGGCGCGCGTAAGCGGGTCGGCGAACTGCTGGCCGCACTCTCCCCCGCGGCCCGCCGCCGACTCCTGGACCAGGCCCGCGATGAGGAGACCCGCAGTTGGCTGGCGCGGCGCATTACCGGTTTGCGCTGACTGGGATGCTGGACCGGTGACGACTGTCGACTATCCGGAACAGCATGTGGGCGACACCTGGAAGGGCAAGCGGATCGGCTACTTCCGTGATGCCGCCGGGTGGAAGCGCTATCGCAGCGCCTACCAGGAGGGATTCGATCTGCTCCCGCCGCCGCGCGAATCGGTGGATGTACCGACCCGCTTCGGCACGGTGCGCGCCTACCGGTTCGGGCCCGAGCACGGCACCCCGCTGGTGCTGCTTCCGGGGCGGCAGGCCGCGACGCCTCTGTGGGCCGCGAATCTGCCGGGCCTGATCGCGATTCGCCCGGTGATCACCCTGGATCTGCTGGGCGAACCGGGTTTGAGCGTGCAATCCGAGCCGCTCACCGATGATGTCGATCAGGCCGAATGGCTGGCGGAATGCCTGCGCGTCCTGGAACCGGAACCGGTCCATGTGCTCGGAGTGTCGATCGGCGGCTGGTCGGCGGTGAATCTGGCCGTGCACCATCCGGAGCGGGTCGCCTCGCTGGCAATCCTGGACGCGCCCTTCGTCTTCGGCGCGGTGAGCTGGAAGATGATCGTGGTCTCGCTCGGCTCGGTGCTGCCGGGCATGCCGGAGAAGTGGCGCAATAAGCTGCTCGGCTGGATCTCCGGTGGAGCGCAGACGCCGCAGGATCTGCCCGAGGGCAAGCTGATCGCCTCCGGCATGAAGGATTTCGCGGCCTTCCTGCCGATGACGGATCAGCCTTCCAAGGAACAACTTTCGGCGCTGAAGGTCCCATTCCTGGGCATCTTCGCGGGGCGCAGCATTGTGCACAATGCCCGCAGGCGCGCCGCTCGCGCACGAAAGATCCTGCCCCAGGCGCAGATCGAGGTGTGGCCGGAGGCCTCGCACGCCATCAATGGCGAGTTTCCCGAGGAGATCGCGGCCCGCATGGCCACGTTCCTCGGGGAAATCGAGCCCGGCGACGGCTAGATCAGGGCACCAGGACGGCCCGGCCGCGAATCTGGCCCTTGTCCAAGCGCTGGAAGGCGTCCGGCCCGTCCGCCAGGTCGAAGCGCTCTACCTCCATATGGATCTTGCCCGCCTGCGCGAGTGCGACGCAGGCGTGTAGGTCACTTCGGGTGCCGCCCAGCGACTTTCGCACCGACGCACCCCACGGCCAGCCGGGCCCACCGGCCGGTCCGGCGGTGATTTCCGGTGCGCCGCCGCCGATTCCGACCATGCGATACGCGCCATTGGGGGCGACGGTTTCCACGGCCAGCTTGGCGGTGGCGTCCACGCCGACGAAGTCGAAGACGGCGTCGGCACCGCGACCGTCGGTGAGATCGAGGATCTGCTTCGCGGTGTCGTCGCCGGACAGAATGCCAAGGTCCGCACCGCATTCCGCGGCCAGATCGAGTTTCTCCTTCGCCACATCGACGGCAATGACGCGGACTCCACTGATGGCACGCAGGATTTGCAGGGCCACGTGACCCAGACCGCCGATGCCGATCGCAATGGCGGTGCCGCCGGGCCGCAGCGCATCCTGGGCCCCGCGAATCGCGTGGTACGCCGTCAGCGCGGCATCGGCTACGGGTGCGGCCTGCAGGAAGTCGAGGTCGCCGATCGGCACGAACGTACTCGCGGGAATGCGAACGTATTCCGCCATACCGCCCTCGACGGTGAGGCCCGGGCACGGCGGCATGGCCACGCGACCCGCTGCGAGACAGACGTTTTCATTACCGCTCACGCATTCGCGGCAGACGCCGCAGGTCCAGAACAGATACACCACACCGCGTTCGCCGACCTCGCGCCCGACGACGTCGGAGCCGACGGCGGCAATGGTTCCGGCCAGCTCGTGGCCGAGGGTGAGCGGGTCCTCGCGCAGCTGGATCGGGAAGTTGACCAGGGTCAGGTCCGAGTGGCAGACCCCGGCCGCGCCGACCTTGATCAAGAGGTCGCCGGGGCCGATATCGGGGACCGGGATGTCATTGACTACCACCGACTCGGGGCCGGTCCACTGGAGTGCTCGCATAGTTCTTCCTCAGCTCGAGCTTGTGATCTGGCGCACAACGTAGCACTCACTGGACATTGCGTCTATCGAATGACGGAATGTCTAACGATGTTCCCGAAAAGCTGTACGCGAAGTGAGACGCGAGTCTAGGCTGCCGTCCCATGAACCAACCGCGGATCGCCATCGTGGGCGCCGGCATCTCCGGAATCTGCATGGCCGTGGCATTGCAACGCGCCGGATTCACCGACTTCACCCTGTATGAGAAGGCCGACGATTACGGCGGGACCTGGCGCGACAACACCTATCCGGGACTGGTGTGCGATGTGCCGTCGCGGTACTACCAATTCACCTTCGCCATGAATCCCGATTGGTCGCAGCTGTATTCGACCGGTCCGGAGATCAAGAACTACCTCGCGGGGGTCGCGCGCGGTCACGGGCTGGACCGGCGCACCGAATTCGGCACCGAGGTGGTCGGGGCGGAATTCGAGGACACCGCCTGGCGGGTCACCACCTCCACCGGGGCGGTCGAACGCTTCGACTTCGTCATGTGCGCAACGGGATTCCTGCATCACCCGAATCGGCCGGATATCGCGGGACTGGATGATTTCGGCGGGCCGGTCATGCATTCGGCGCGCTGGGATCACGAGGTGGATTTGACCGGTAAGCGGGTCGGGGTGATCGGTACCGGGTCCACCGGCACGCAATTGGTGAGCGCGCTGGCCGGGCAGGTGCCCAAAGTTGTTATGTTCCAGCGGACTCCGCAATGGATTCTGCCGACGGTCAATCGCGCGTACTCGCCGGTGGCCAAGCAGGTGTACCGGCGGGTGCCCGCGCTGGGCAATCTCGCCTATTACGCGAATCGCGCGATCTTCGCGGCGTTCTCGCAAGGGCTGGTGCATCCGGGCCGGATACGCAGCCTTATCCAGTGGGTGGTGGCGCGAAACCTCCAGTCGGTCAAGGATCCTGAGCTGCGGCGTAAGTTGACGCCGGACTATCAGGCCATGTGCAAGCGGCTCGTGGTGTCGGATCGCTTCTATGCCGCCGTGCAGCGACCGGATGTCGAGCTGGTCACCGAGAGCATCGACCACGTGAAGGAACACGGGGTGGTGACCGCCGACGGGCAGTTGCACGAGCTCGACATCCTCGTACTGGCAACGGGATTCGATTCGCATGCCTTCATGCGGCCGATGGCGATCACCGGGACCGACGGGCGCACCCTGGATCAGGCGTGGGCCGATGGACCGCGCGCCTTCGAGGGCGTCATGATGCCGGACTTCCCGAATCTGTTCATGCTGGTCGGACCGCACAGCCCCTTCGCCAATCATCCACTCACCGCAGTCGCGGAAGCACAGGCCTTCCGCATCGTCAGCTGGCTGAAGCGCTGGCGGGCAGGCGAATTCGATTCCGTGGCGCCCACCCGGGCCGCCACCGATCGATACAACGCCCGCATGCGGGCGGCCGCGCCGAGCACCGTGTGGACCACCGGGTGCCAGAGCTGGTACCTGGGCAAGGACGGGATTCCGGAGCTGTGGCCGTGGAGCCCGGGACAATACGAGAAGCTGATCCGCCGCACGCCCGATCCGATCGACTATCGCCTGGACCGCCGGGTCGCGAGCAAGAAGTGAGCGGGCCGTGCTGATTTCGCTGGATCTGCTCGTCGGGGATGCCCGCCGACTCGCCGCGTGGGCCGCGAAATCCGGTGCGCCGCTGCGGCATCGGGAGTATCGGGGGCTGTGGCATGTCTTTCACGCCATGCCCATGAAACCGGCGCGGGAGGCGGTGGCCGATCTGTCGGGCATGCTCACCGAGGGCGTGTACGGCCACCACACCGGTTACCGCTCAGGGCAATAGGCGGTGCGCCGCACCGATCAGCATGTCCCGCACCTGTTCCTTCGGTTGCGCGAGCATGCACATGCTGGTGAAGGCGGCGAGCAGCAATTGCCCCAGCAGATAGTCGATTTCGGCGCGCTCCTCGGCAGGGACGGCGTCTCCGATGAATTCGTCGAACTGTCCCATCCACAGCGCGTACAGCCCACTGCGTTCCGAATCCGCCGTCCGATCCCCCGAGATGACCGCCGAGACCACGGCCGTGCAGAGTGGCAGCTCCGCGGCGGTGCGGTCGATGATCTCGGCCAGCACTCCCGCGACCCGCTCGGCCGGACCGGTGGCCTGCACGGAGCCGGGCCGCAGCGCCGCGCCGGTGACGGCGTGCTGCGCGCCGGTGACTTCTCGCGCCCACTCCGCCCCGACCGCCGTCAGCAGTTGGTCCTTGCTGCCGAAATACCGGTAGACGGTGGCGCGGGCGAGCCTGGCGCGGTCGGCCACCGCGTGCATGGTCACCGCCGAATAGCCGCCCTCGGTCGCCAGTTCCCGGGCCGCGGCGAGCAGGCGTTGCCTTCGCTCCCGCTGACTGTCCGACAGCGGGTGCACGGTCGTGAACGTAACCGGCATGGGAAGCGATGACATGGGGTCATTGTGTACGAAGCGAACTGCCAGGATGAATCATGTCCGTTCCCGAGTACACGCCGGGCACCAGCCTCGCCGTCGACGGCGGCGTCACCGCCAGCGGCGGGCGGTGATCGGCGTCAGTGCTTGGCAGCGTGCTCGGTGAGTTCGAGGTTGATGAACGCGCCGATCATGGCCCGCCACACCGCTTCCGCGACGGCCGGTTCCAGACCGGCCTCGGCGGCGCGCTCGCGGGCCAGCGACACCACCCGCTCCACGCGATCGGGCGCGCGCACGGCCTGCTCGTCGTTTTTGAAACCGGCTGCGGCACGGACCAATTCCTGTCGATCGGCGAGGAGCTTGATCAACTCACCGTCGATGGCGTCGATGCGGGTACGGACCTCGGCGAGCGATTGCGGAGCAGACACAATGCTCAACCCTAGTCAGACGAAGGCGCGGATGATCACGGGGGCGACGAACTCCTCGAGCATGGTCCGCTCATCGTCCTCGTCTCGGCCGGGCGAGGCCAGCAGGGAAACGATGATTCGGGTGAGCCAGCGGGCCAGGCGATTGCGCTCCGGATCGGAGAGCCCGGCCGGTGTGAACAGCCCCCCGGCAATGGATTCGATGACGTCGGAGTCCTGGCTGATCCGCCCGGCGGCCCCGGCGTCTCCCGGCCGGAACCACGCGATCAGCAGGGGGTCGGCGCGCACCTCGGCCACCGCGCACAGCATGGCGGTGACGATCCGTTCGCCCGGGTCGGCGATATCGCGGACCCGCTGCTCGACGCGCGGGGCGATCCGCCGGGTCTCGCGATGCACGAACGCCAGCCGCACCGCCTGCCGGTTCTCGAAGTACCGGTACAGCGTGGCCCGGGAACACCCGGCGGCCTTGGCAATGTCCCCCATCCCGACCGATACCACGCCTCGCTCGGCGAAAAGCGTTGCGGCAGCGTCGAGAATCCGCTCAGCCGCCAGGTCCGCCCGGTCATCCGACAGCCAGTCGCTGCTCATGCAGCACCCTTTCGACTCAGCGAGCCGCCCGTGCAGCGCCCCGCCGACCATTGTGAGCCGTCGGTCGTAGGTCGCCGCGCCGACTTCCCTCCACTGCCACTTCCGCGGCGCGTCCGCGGAACTCGCCGGTCGTCGCTCATGCCGCGGCCTTGAAGGGGACCGAGGCGGGCCAGCGGACGTAGTTGCCGTGGGCCCAGCGGACATTGTCGAGGTCGACGGTGAAGTCGGGGCAGCGGGTGAGGAGTTCTTCGAGGGCGACTCGGGCTTGCATGCGGGCGGCGGCCGCGCCGAGGCAGTGGTGGTGGCCGTGACTGAAGGTCATGATGCGCTTGGGGTTGCGGCGGACGTCGAGTTCGGCTGCGGTGGAGCCGAATTCGCGTTCGTCGCGGTTGGCGGAGCCGTAGAGGAGCAGGACGCGGCGACCGGCGGGGATGGTGGTGTCGTGGAGTTCGACATCGCGGGTGGCGGTGCGGGCCAGGCCTTGGACGGGGGAGGTCATGCGCAGGAATTCTTCGACTGCGTCGGTGATGAGGGACGTGTCGTCGGCGAGGAGTCGGCGCTGGTCGGGGTTGGCGGTGAGGAGTTGGACCGCGCCGCCGAGATTGCCTGTGGTGGTGTCGTTTCCGCCGGTGATCATGGTGAAGGCGAAGCCGAGCATGGCCACCAGGCCGTCATTGTCGCCCTCCGCGCCCAGGCCGGAGGCGAGCAGATGGGAGATGGTGTCGTCACCGGGTTCGGCGCGGCGGCGGGCGATCAGCTCGGAGAAGTAGCCGACCAGTTCGCCGACTGCGGTCAGTGCTTCCTGGCCGCCCGAGGCGAGGCCCGCACCCGCGACCGCACCGCCGACAATGGCTTCGGTCCAGTGATCGAACTTGCCCCGATCCTGTTCCGGCACACCGAGATAGTGGGCGACCACCATGGTGGGCAATGGCTTGAAGAGTTCGGCGACGATATCGCCTTCACCGGCGGCGCGCAGTCGCTCGATGCGTTCGACGACGAACTCGCGCACCGCGGGCTCCACCGAATTCACCTGTCGCGGTGTGAATCCCGGTGACACCCGCCGCCGGAAGTCGGTGTGCTCGGGCGGGTCCATGAAGACGAACGGCTTATGCGTGCCGACGCCCGCGGCTTCCAGGCCGACGTAGTCGACGGTCAAACCGCTGGCGGAGGAGAAGGTTTCCGGATCCCGGGCCGCCGCGTACACATCGGCGTGCCGGGACAACACATAGAAGTCGTCGGATTCGTGACCCTCCGGGATCACCCGATGTACCGGATCGTGTTCGCGCAGTGCGGAATACATGGGCCAGGGATCACGCCAGGTCGCACCGGAGCGAAGCTCGAATCTGACCGCATGAGACGCCGTTGAACTCATGCACCGACCGTAAGACAAATCTCCCGATATGTCTAGAACCTGTTTCAGTTCGCCCGCGCTGTCCTAGGCGGGATCGCGGATCAGCATGAAGGTCAGCTCGGTATCGCCGATGCGCACCCGCACGCCGTCGGCCAGAATCCCGCTGTCCACCACCCGGACTCCGTCGATGTAGACGCCATTGGAGGAACTCAGATCCTTGAGCACGTAGGTGAATCCGTTGTCCACGACCAGCGCGTGATGCCTGCTCACCCGCCCGTCCGCCAACGCGATGTCATTGTCCGAGAGTCGCCCGATGCGGGTGACGGTGCCGACGATCGGATACACATTCCCGATCCGGTCGCGCATGACCGCCTGCGGTTCATGCCAACTCCGGTCGACAATGGTGGTGGCCCGGGTGGCCGAGGCCGCCCCCGCCGAGACCGCGGTGAGCGGTTCCTGGCGCAGGATCTTGGCCTCGAGATCGCGAATGCGATGCCCGGGATCGATGCCGAGTTGATCGGCGAGCACACCGCGCAGTCGGCGCGCCGCTTCCAGCGCGTCGGACTGCCGCCCGGCCAGGTAGAGCGCGGTGATGAGCTGCTCCCAGAGGGATTCGCGCAGGGGATGATCCCGCACCAGCAGGGCCAGCTCGGAGACGACGGCATCGGCGCGGCCCTGCGCGATCTCGGCCTCGGCCCGCGCCTCGATGACGCCGAGCCGCTCATCGTCGAGCGCGACGGCGTAGGCGTCGGCGAAGCCCAGGCCGCGCAGGTCCGACAGCACCGGTCCGCGCCATTGGCCCAGCGCCTCGGACAGCGCGGTACTCGCGGCGGCGAATCGCCCGGCGGCCAAGGCGCGCAGGCCGTTCTCCCTGCGTGCCCGAAATCGGAAGACGTCGCAGGCCGCGTCGTCCACCACGATCCGATATCCGGTGCCCATGTGCTGGAGCACGGTGCGCGCGTCGATTCCACCGTCGCGCAGGGGTTTGCGCAGGTTGGACACGATGGCGTGCAGGCTGACCCGGACATCCGGGGGCTGGTTCTCCTCCCAGACCGCGCTGGCCAGCGCATCGACCGATACCGGCCGGTTGGCATTGATAGCCAGATAGGCAAGCACCGCCCGCTGCTTGGGCCCACCCAATTGCTGCGGTACCCCATCGATCGTGAGCTGTACAGGGCCCAGCACCCCCAACTGTGCCCGCACCTCACCCATTGCCGAACTCCTCACGGCCTGCGCTTCGACCGTCACTGTAACTTTTCACGGCCCGCCCCGCCCACGTCATTCACCGGAAATCCCTGCACTGAACTGGTCGGTTCGGGAGCCGGTTTCATAACGTCGCGGAGGGTGTCAGCCGTTGAGGCGATAGACCTCCACCGAGCCCATGGTGGTTTCGGGGAAATTGGCCTTTACCCAGGCGGTGATCTGCGCGGAGGGGGTTTGCTGTTGTTCGGAGCGCTCCTGCTGGGCGGGCTCGTCCGAATTGCGTTGCTGGCGTTGGCGAACCAGGTAGTAGGTGATCTGGTGGTCGGTCACGTACTGCTGGAATTGGGCGAGGGTCGGGGACTCGTCGCGACCGCTGAATCCGCCCACGGCCAGCAGTGGTGCGCCGGTGCGCAATTCGATGGCGCTGACATCGGAAGCGCCGACCGCGGCGGCGGCCCAGCGGGTGTCGGCGGCGGTGATCATGTCGTCCAACAGGGGATCGGATCCGGCGGAGCGGTCGAAACCACCACGACTCGGGCGCGGCGGACCGGCAATGGGGCTGCCGCCTGAATGGGTTTGGGCCACGGTTTCGACGGCGTATGCGGTGGGGCCGATCAGACCGGAAAGCAGTGCGATGATGCCGATGACGAGGCCGTAGCGGCGGAATCGGGGAAGTTGCACCACGAATGCGGCGGCCACCAGCGAGAGCGCGAGGATCGCCCAGCGCAGCCAGGGCAACCACTCGGGCGTGCGATGCAACAGGACGAAGGTCCATGCGCCGGTGGCGACCGACATTCCGGCCAGCGTGGCGCGGGCGGCGAGATGCTCGCGGCGCTGCCACAACTGGGTGACGCCGATGCCGACGAGTGCGCCCATGGCGGGGGCCAGCATGACCGAATAGTAGGAGTGGAAGCTGCGGCTCATGTAGCTGAGCACGGCCGCCGTGACGAGCAGCCAGCCGCCCCACAGCAGCAGTCCGGCGCGAACGCGATCGGTGCGGGGTGCGCGGCGGGTCAGCCAGAGCCCGGCGATCAGGCCGATCAGCGCGGCGGGCAGCAGCCAGGAGAATTCGGTGGCGAGTTCACCGGAGAACAGGCGGGTGATGCCCGGGTGCGAGCCGAATCCCGGGAAACCACCTTGGAATTGACCACCAGCCGGGAATTGGCTACCCGTGCCCGGGCCTGGATTCGGCGTGCCGGAATGACCGCTTTGATTGCCGAGGATGCGGCCGAGCCCGTTGTAGTCGACGGCCAGCTCCCACAGGCTGTTGTCGGTGGAGCCGCCGATGAAGGGCCGGGAACCGCTGGGCCACAGGGCAACCAGGGCCACATACCAACCGGCGGACACCACCAGCGCGGCTCCGGCCGTCGCCAGTTTCGCAATGCGCGAACCCACTCCGCCCGGTGCGGCGACCAGCACAACCAGTGCCAGCCCCGGCAGCACCAGGAAGGCCTGCATCATCTTGGCGAGGAAGCCGAAGCCCATGAGGACGCCCGCCCCGGCCAGCCATGCGGTGCTGACCGACCACCAGCGCGGGCCGGGTGCGTCGATCGCCCGCACCGTGCAATACGCGGCGGCGACCAGCAGCAGGGTGAGCAGCGCGTCCGGATTGTCGTAGCGGAACATCATGGCCGCCACCGGAGTCACCGCGAGCCCCGCGCCCGCGATCAGTCCGGCCGCGGGCCCGGCCCAGCGGCGCACCGCCGCGACCAGCAGCGCCACGGCCGCCACACCCATGAGCGCCTCGGGCACCAGCATGGACCAGGAATTGAAGCCGAAGATCCGCCCCGACAATCCCATCACCCACAGGGCGGCGGGCGGCTTGTCGACCGTGATGGCGTTCTGCGGATCCAGCGATCCGAACAGCAGCGCCTTCCAGCTCTGCGTCCCGGATTGCACGGCCGCCGCGTAGTACTGGTTGGTCCATCCGGCCCCGCCCAGTCCCCACGAATACAGCACGGCCGTCGCGACCAGCAGCCCGATCAGCCCCGGCCGCTCCCACCGCGGCCGATCCGACGGCCCGGTGAGCAGTACCCGCCAGCGCGGCACACCGCCCTCCCCCACCGGTACCGCATCGCCCGCGACGCTGGTCATGGTCGTCATTACCCGCCCTTCCATCCCTGTCCCGACTCCGCACCTCGACTCGCGGAGCCTAGGGCGGCCGCCTGGCCCGAACCTCCACCTCCGCTGGGAGTTCCCTGTGAGTGGCCGCGTCCGGCGGTCCGCACAGCGGAACCTTGTCGATTGCCGCGCGGTGGTTTACGCGGTGGCGAGAGTGAAGGCGGCGGTGCGGACTACGTCGCCGTGCTTGAAGTCCAGGAACAGGCGGTAGGTGCCGCGGCCCGGGACCACGGTGTGGAAGGTGACGTCGGGGCCGGGGGCGGTCACGCCGTCGCCGGGCTCGCCGTTCGGATGCACGTGGACGTAGGCCAGATCCCCGGCGCGTACGACTACCAGGTGGCCGAAGGCCGCGAGGTAGGGCTGGAGGTCGGTGACGAGTTCGCCGCCCTTGCGCACGGTGAGGGTGAGCAGACGTCCTTCTCCCGCAACGAGATCGCCGTCGAGGGTGACCTCGTAGTCGTCCACGAGGGCGGTCCGGCCCGCCTCGGGGGTCAGCTGCGGTTCGTAGGCTCCGGTGATGGCGAAATCAGCGCCGAGCGTGATGGTCTGGCCGAGCGCGACGGGCGCGATATCGGTGAAGGCGCGGTAGGCCCCGGCCTCCGGCAGATTCAGCTTGACGGCCCAGGTGCCGTCGGCGGCGAGTTCCGGGTGCACGTGCCAAAACCCGGTCAGCTCGCGCTGCACGACGATCAGGTGCAGCTTGCGGTCGTGCAGGTCGGCGTACTCGGTGACCGGAAGCCCGTCCGGGCCGATGATCCGGAAGCGGAAGTCGATATCGCCTGGGCGCGTGATGGTTTCGGCCAGCTCCAGGGTGTAGCCATCCTGGGTGATCTGAAGTCCGCCCGGCAACCCGCCGCCGTGTCCGGCGTGCGCATCGTGACCCGCGTGCGCGGCGTGAGCGCCGTGACCGGCGTGACCAGCATGAGCATCGTGGTTGGCGTGCGAAGCATGGGCGGCATGATCAGCGTGCGCAGCGTGATCGACATGGGCGGCATGCGCAGCGTGATCGGCGGGGGCGTGATGCGCGGCGTGCTCACCGTGCGCCTGGTGGTCACCGTGGGCGGTGTGGGTGGCATGGTCGGCCTGCGCGTTGGTGGTCATTTCTCGGCCCCTCTCAAGCGTTTTCGTTGCTTACAGAGGGAAAGTTAATACCCCCTAGGGGTATCTCGCAACCTACGGGCGAGTGAGGTGGATCACCCGGTCGATTTCAGATCCCGACCGGACGGTTGCGTAGCGGGCGTAGGTATTGCGCGGCTGCACCGTGATGATGTCGGCCACCTCCACCAGCTCCACCGGAACCTCGCCGCCCTCGAAATGTTCGATGCTGGGCACGATCACGGCATCGAGGTCCAGGCGCGAGACCAACACCCGCAAGCGATGCAGGGGGCGATCGGTGCGCGGGCCGAAGACCACGGTCTTGCGCAGGTCGTAGCCGAGGCGGTGCGCCAACCCCCGGATGCGGGCCTCGTCCCAGCCCTGCCGCTCACCGGAGATGTCGCTCCGCAACCATCCGATCGCACTGAGTTCAGTTGTCATGGCTATCCCCTGCTTGTGCTGCCGCCTGCGGCTGCTGCCGACTTCAAGGTTCGTCCGGAGCTTGCGAATGAGCGATGGCGTGCGATGGGGAAAGTACTGGGCAAACAAGGGTCGTGGCGGCGCGGCAAATCCGTGGAAGACCTATCCTCGGACAAGAGGTCCGACAGAGAGGCCGCATGCCGTGACCGGACGGAACAAGCTGCTCACGCAGGCTCGGTCGCGCATGGAGTCGCCCGGAGCGCCGGGTCAGCCGATGACTCGCCGCGAGTTGGCGGATGCCGTCAACGACCAGGTCTTCCGGGCCACCGGCAAGCGTGGCGCCGTCGATGAAAGACACGTCGGCAAGTGGGAGCGAGGCGAAACGACGTGGCCGAGAAGGCATTACCGCGCCGCCCTGCGCGCGGTCCTGAATATGGCGACCGATGCCGAGCTGGGCTTCGCCAAACCCCGCCGCACATCGGATGACGAGAGCGTGAACCGCAAGCAGTTCCTCTCCAGCGCACTCGTGGTGACCACGGGTGCGGTACTGGCGAATACGGCCCCGACCGAGTCCGAGCTGATCGACACCATGGCCGGGCCGACCTCCAACTATCGGCGGATGGAATCGTCGGTGCCGTCGGATCGGCTGGCTCCCGTGGTGGACGCGCACCTGAATCTGGTGGCCGGGATCGTCCGCGATCGACTGCGCACGTCGGGCGGATTCCGGGCGCTGTCCGAGATCGCCGGTCTGGCAGCCTGGTTGGCCGCCGATCGCGGTGATGACGCGGCCGCGCGCCGCCGCTATATCGAGGCCATCCGGCATGCCGAATGCACCCATCACCCCCTGCTGGTCTCGTACATGACGGCCAGCCTCGGCCATTACGCGGTCGAAATGGGCGATGCCAGAGCGGGTTTGACGCTCTTGCGCGCCGCCTCCGCCCAACTCGGCGCGGAAGCCCCGGACAGCGCCGCCGCCTGGCTGGCCTCGCTGCTCGCGGTCGCCTACGCCGCCACCGGTGACCGCACCGACGCCCTGGCCGCCCTGCGCCGGGCCGAACGCCTGGTGGATCGGCAACGCGGGGAACCGCAGTGGCCGTGGGTGTTCGCGTTCGACGGGCCGAAGGCCGCCCGCTATCAGGCCAGCGCCCTCACCCGCCTGGGCGATCATCGCGCCGCCCAGCTCGCCTTTAGAGCCGCGGATTCGGCGCTGACGGCGGAGAAGCCGCGCGCCCTGGCCAAGGTCGAGCACGCCCAGGTGCTGGCCCGTAGCGGTGATATCGAGGGCGGTTGCGCGCTGGCGGCCGAGGCGCTGACCGTCGGCCTCACCTATCACAGCGAGCGAATCACCCGCCTGGCCAGGACATTCCGTGCCGGACTGCCGCCGCGTACCGTCGAAGCCAGGGCATTGGACGGTGCCCTCGCCACCCTCTACGGACGAGACGATCGATGACGCGGGTCGCCATCACCGGGCATCGCGGACTACCGCCGCAGACGCTCGCGCTCGTCCTGCACGCCATGCACGCCGAGGTGTCCAAGCGCGCGGGCGCGGACCTGGTGGGCGTGAGTTGTCTTGCCGATGGCCCGGATTCGCTCTTCGCGCAGCTGGTGCTCGGCCATGGCGGCCGCTTGATCGCCATCGTCCCCGCCCGCGCCTACCGCGCCAGCCTGCCCGCCGACCATCATCAAACCTACGATGACCTGCTCGCCGCCGCCAGCGAGGTGATCGAATTGGACCGCGACGACTCCGATTCCCGCGCCCATCAGGCCGCCAGTCTCCGCATGCTGGATATCGCCGACGAACTCCTCGCGGTCTGGGACGGCCGCCCCGCCCGAGGGTATGGCGGCACCGCCGATGTGGTCGCGGCCGCCCGGCAACGCGCACTGCCGGTCACCGTGGTCTGGCCGCCCGGAGCCGAACGCCCTTGACCGATCCACCGCCCGCGACCGACCCGATACGCGAAGGTGGAACACATGCATGTCACGTCGATCGAGAACTGACCGAACCCCATGCGCGGCGACGGCAATGGCTGGTTTCGCGACCTCGAGGGCATTCCGCACTGGGGCCGCTACGGCGCGGCCGGGCTGCTGTTGCGCGCACCCCTGGACGAATCCAGCCGCACCGCGGTCCTTCTACAGCGGCGCGCCCGCGGCCGCCGCGACACCCGCGGCACCTGGACCATCCCCGGCGGAGCCCGCGACAGCCATGAATCCGCGGTCGAGGCCGCCGTGCGCGAGGCCTGGGAGGAAACTCGAATCTCCCCTCGCCAGATCATGATTCGCGCCGAACGCATCACCACCACCGCTTTGGGCGGCTGGACCTACACCACGGTCGTGGCCGACGCCCCCATTCCGCTCCCGACCGTCGCCGACCACGAAAGCGACGCCCTGCGCTGGATCCCCGAACCCGAAGTCACCGACCTCCCCCTGCACCCTGACTTCCGCGCCGCCTGGCCCCGCCTACGTGCCGAACCCCTCTACCTGGCCGACTCGGACACCCTCTGCAAAATCACCAACCCCCGCGAAATCACCCGCGTCCTCCCCCGCACGGTCGACCTCACCGCGCAAGGCTTCGCCTGGATCTACCGTTCGGGCGAACCGACCAGTCGCACTGCCCGCCTCACCGAGGGCCCGATCCCCTTCTACCAACGCCCCACCGAGGACCTCCTCCTGCGCCCGAATCAGCTGTTTGATCGGCTCTGATCCAGCGGGCTTGACTTCAACCCTTGTTGAGGTATGAGGATGGTCGGGCTGCCGTCGGCAGCGGCTCCACCCCGAGCACTCGGGCCGACCATCGGTCCGGGCCGTTCCCCGCCGAGTCCCACGTACACCCCTCGGCGGGGTACGGAACGCCCTCGGCGGCGACGCCGTAGGGTCGGGGTATGCCGAGCATTGAATCCGTTGTGGTCGCCGTGGACGAATCCGCCGGATCGGCGGTTGCCTGGGCGGCGCGTACCGCCGCACTGCATCACCGGCCCTTGCATCTGCTGCATGTGCTCGAGTTGACGCCCGATCTCGGGCTCGGGCTCGGGACGGCGCTGACCGAGGACGATTACGCGCTGTTCGAGGCGAGCGGGCAGTCGCTGCTCGATGCCGCGGAGCAGGTGGCCGCGAAGGCGGGCGGGGTGGAGATCACCACGGAGCTGGTGCACGGGGCGGTCGCTCCGACCCTGATCGATCGATCGCATCAGGCGTTCCTGTTGGTCGGTGGCGCGCGGGGGCTGGGAACGCTGCGGCGGGCGCTGCTCGGGTCGGTCAGTGCGGTGCTGGCGCGGCGGTCGCATTGCCCGCTGGCCATTGTGCGCGATGGCGTGGACGCACCCCCGGATCTGCATACCCGGCCGGTGCTGGTCGGCGTGGACGGGACGGCGGTGAGCGAACCGGCCGTGCGGGTGGCGTTCGAGGAGGCGTCGGCGCGCGGCGTGGATCTCATTGCGCTGCATGCCTGGAGCGGCTCGGATGGCAGTGAGTCCGACGATCCCGAGATGGACGCCCTCGACGACTATGTGCTCGCCGAGAGCCTGGCGGGCTGGCAGGAGCGCTATCCGAACGTCCGCATTCAGCGCGAGGTCGCCCACGAGCGCCCGGAACGCTCGCTGCTCGAATGGTCCAGGGGCGCGCAGCTGCTCGTGGTCGGCACGCGCGGGCGGGGCGGATTCGCCAGCCGGGTCTTCGGGTCCACCAGTCAGTCGCTGCTGCTCTCGGTGGACAGCCCGATCATGATCGTCGGCAACGCCTGAGCGAATAACCCCCGCGCGCAAGCCATCTCAGATCATCAGCGGCAGCCCGAAGAGGCGGAACAGATCGGGCTCGACGAATACGGTGATCCGCTCGATCCACTCGCCCCGCCCGCTGAGCACATCTCGGCCGTCTCGGCGGCGGACAGCGCGAGCACATCGCGCAGCAGCAACACCGCCCGCTGCCGGGCGGGCAGATATTGCAGTGCGGCAATGAAAGCGAGCCGGATACCGCTGCGCGCGACCACCACCCGAGCGGGGTCATCGGCCGAATCGCCCAGCAGCACATCGGGAATCGGTGCGATCCACGAGATCTCCGGATGCTTGGGCGGCGGGAAGACCACCTCCTCGGACAGGCCGATCAGCCCCGTCGGCAGTGCCCGCCGACCGCGCTGCTCGATCGCGGTCAGGCAGGCATTGGTGGCGATCCGGTACAGCCAGGTGCGCAGTGAGCCGCGTCGTTCGTCGTACCGGGCCGGAATCCAAGGTGGCTGTCCTTGGATTCCGGCCCGATGGCACTGTGGGCCTACGCCGGGACCGGGGCGACGACCGTTCGACGACTCCGGATCCCGAAGCCGATCGCGGCCACCAGCGTGCCCGCCAGCGCGGTTCCGGTAATGACGCCGAAGCCGTCATGCAGACCGGTGAGCAGTGCCGTCTCCGATCCGCCCGCGACGAGAACCGTTGACACCACCGCGATCACCATGGCCCCACCCAGTTCCCGGGATGTTTCGACCAGGCCCGAGGCTCCACCGAATCCGGCCTCGTGGACCTGTGCGAGCGCGGCGATCTGAACCGTGGGACCGAGAATGCCGACGGCCAGTCCCGCGCACAGTAGCGCGGGCAGGAAGTCGACCGCGAAGCTCGGATCGGCCGGTATGAAGGTGAGCAGCCCGGCCGCCACGCCCATGAGAAGCAAAGCGACTGTGAGCATTCGCCGTGCCCCGAATCGTTCGGCCAGCACCGCGCCGGTGAGCCCGGCGATCATGAAGGCGCTGATCGAGGTGATCAGCCAGACCAGCCCGGTCTTGGTGGCGGAGTAGCCGAGTTGCTGCTGCATGAGCAGCGTGGTCAGGAAGATGAAGGCGAAGAAGCTGCCGAAGCCGAACAGCGCGGTGAGATCGGCGACGATCATCGGGCGATTCCGGAGCAATTCGCGCGAGACGAGCGGTTTGGCCGTGCGCTGCTCCGACCGGACGAACGCGGCGAGCAGGGCCAAGGCCACCGCGGACAGCGTGAGGGTCGAGGTGGCGGTCCAGCCGTCCTCGACCCCGCGATTCAGTGCGTACAGCCCGAGCATGAGTCCGCCGGTCGCGGCGAGCGCGCTGCGGGGGTCGAAGCCCGCGCCCGCCCGATCGCCCCGATCATCGCGCAGCAGAACGAAACTCGCGGCCACGAGCAGCACGCCGATCGGGACATTCACGTAGAAGATCCAGCGCCAGCCCGGGCCATCGGTCAGCAGTCCGCCCGCCAGCACGCCGACCGAGGCCGCGCCGCCGCCCGTCGCGCCGTAGACGCCGAGCGCCGAATTGCGTTGCTTCAGTTCGGTGAAGGTGGCGGCGACCACCGCCAGGGCCGAGGGCGCGATGAGCGCCGCGCCCACGCCCTGTGCCGCGCGGGAGGCGATCAGGGCGGCGGTCGTATCGGCGAACCCGGCGGTCAGTGAGGCGAGGGTGAAGATGGTGATTCCGGCTTGGAGTACGCGGCGGCGACCCCAGATATCGCCGAGTCTTCCGGCCAGTAGCAGTAATCCGCCGAAGGGGAGGCCGTAGGCGATGACGACCCATTGCAGGGTGCCCTCGCCGAGTCCCAGGTCGGCCTTCATGCCCGGTAGGGCGACATTGACGATGGCCAGATCGACCACGGTGATGAACGATGCGATGCAGGCCAGCGCGAGCACCCAATATCGATTCATGGGTTTGACTTTCTCTAGTCAACTTGCAATTTGCAAGTAAAACCGTAACTCGAGCACTTGCAAGATGCAAGTGGTATCGATAGAGTGGATCCATGCCAGAGTCGCCATCCCTGCGTTCGGATTGCCCGTTCAACTACATGACCGAGATCCTCGGCGACAAGTGGAGCTTGCTGATCATTCGCGACATGATCCTGGCTGGTAAGTCCACCTACGGGGAGTTCGCGGCGTCCGAGGAAGGGATCTCCACCAATATCCTGGCCAGCAGGCTGCGACATCTCGAAGACGTGGGACTGATCAGTCGATCACTGGATCCGACGAACCACTCGAAGTACGTTTACGGCCCGACCGAGCGCAGTGTGGATCTGGTACCGATGCTCGTCGACATAATGCTGTGGTCTGCTAAATACCGACCCATTCCCGAGGATAAAAAAGATCTCGTGGCACAGGCATTGCGGGACAGGGAAAAATTGATCACTGATATTCAAGAAATGGCCCGCGCCCGCGTCTCACTGCATCCCGGTCTGTAGCCTTCTACCCCTGTCCGTCCGGTGTCGAGAAGGTGCCGGTGTCGAGAAGGTGTGGAGTACAGATGGTTCAGCCTGGAGCAGTCGAGGTGACGCTGCTCAACGGGGTCGAGGTACGCCGGGACGGGCACGTGGAACCATTGGGACCACCCCAGCGCCGGGCGGTGCTGTGCGCGCTGGCCTTGCGCCGACGCCAGTGGATCTCGGCGGCCGGACTGCTGGACGCGCTGTACGAGGACGCGCTCCCGGCCAGCGGCATAGGCGTGATCCAAACCCACATCTCGGCGCTGCGCCGCGTGCTGGAACCCGATCGGACGCCGCGCACGCCGCCGACCGTACTGCTGTCCGGGCACGGCGGTTATCAGCTGCGCATCGATGAGGACCAGCTCGATGTGGGCGTTTTCGATCGACTCGTGGGCGAGGCCGCGCGGGCCAGGCAGGCGCGCGACTGGGAGGGTGCCGAGCGCTCGTATGCCGAGGCGCTGGCCCTGTATTCGGGCGAACCCCTGGCCGGAGTGCCGGGGCCGTTCGCCGAATCGCAGCGGGCCGCGCTGTCCGAGCGCAGGCTCGCGGTGCTGGAGGACAGTCTGGATATCGCCGTGCTGCGCGGTCGCACCGATGCGGCGATCGACAGCCTGCGCATGCTGATCGCGGAATATCCCCTGCGGGAACGGCCACGCGCGGCATTGATGCGCGCGCTCGCCGACGGCGGCCGCCGCTCCGAGGCCCTGGATGTGTACCGCGATACCCGCCGCGTGCTGGTCGGACAGCTGGGCGTCGAGCCCGGCGCGGAACTGCGCCGCTTGCAGGAGCAGATCCTCAGCGGAGCCGAGCCTGCGGACCGTCCCCGGAGCAAGGCTCTCGACCGCGGCCCGAACCCGGTTGCGCCGGAATCCGATTCGATGCCGCCCAAGGACGATTTGGCACTCCCCCAGGACGATTCGGCGCTGCCACTGGTATTCGACCGAGAGCAGGAACTGGCCCGGATCGCCGCGTGCGCGCGCCGCGCGGCGACCGGGGTGGGCGGCATGGTGGTCATCACCGGTCGCCCGGGATATGGAAAGACGCAGCTGCTCAATGAGGTTGCCCGCGAACATCGCCACGCACTGCGGGTGGATCTGACCTCACCGTCCGGCGATCAGGACCTGGTCGGACTGCTGCTGGAGCGGCTCGGTGACCGTGATTCGCTGAGCGACAACGAAATAACTGCCGGAGATCGGCTCTACGCGGCTCTCGCCGGGCAGTCCGCGCGGCGGCCGCTGGTGCTGCTGATCGACGACGCCACGCGCATGGACGATCGTTCCGCACGAATTCTGTCTTCCCTCGCACCGCGATTGCGGGGCCTGCCGGTGCTGATCGTGCTCACCCTCGATGAAAGATCCTGGGACCGGCCGGTACTCAACCTGCACGCCACACTCGAACCGGCCGCGGCGGCCGTGCTGCGACCGGGCGGCCTGAGCGAGGCCGCCATCGCCGGACTCTACGAGCGCCGCATCGGCAAGCCCTGCCCGCCCGGGCTCGCGGCGGAAATCCAGCGCGCCACGGGCGAAATACCGCTCGTGGCGGGCGCGCTCATCACCGATCTGGCCACGCTCCGGGACGGCTCACATGTCCCGGACCGGCTCCCCGAGGGCTGCTATTCGCGATCGATCCAACGCCAGCTCGGCCGGTACTCGGCGGCCGGAGTGCGCATGCTGAAGGCGCTGGCCGTGCTGCACGAGTTCGGCCCGACCGCGGATATCCTGGCCGCGGCCTGCGGTGAGAACGTCGCGGTGGTGCGGCACCGCTGCGAATTGCTCGCAACGGTGGGCATTCTCGCCGCGGCCGATCCACCCCGGTTCCGCCATCCACTGTTGGCCAACACCATTCGCTGGCTCTGCCCCGGCGTGGAAGCCGCCGAATTCCGGACGGCTGCCGCGGCCCAGGCCCGCGCCGCCGGGTATTCGGCGCGACAGGTGGCCGCCTATCTCCAGGATTTGAGCGGCGATCGGTACGCCCCGTGGACGGTGGTCCTGATCGACGCCGCCGAAGAATGCCTGCGCCGCAACCTGATTCCCGAAGCGGTGCGCTGGCTGGAAACGGCTCTGCGCATCTGCACACCGGAGGATCGCGACGATCTGCTGTGCAGGCTCGGCCAATTGGAGTTGTGGACCAACCCCGCCGCCGCCCGCGCCCACCTGAGCGAGGCACTGCGCAGTCAGCGCGCCCGGGCCGTCGCGCCCACCGCGCTCATCCCGCTGGCGTGGACATTGGCGACACGTCGCGAAGCGGTGGCGGCCATGGCCTTGGTGAAGCAGGTGCTCGCGGAGACCGAAGGCCGGGATCCGGTGGCCGCCCACACCATTCGCGCCTCCGAGTGGATGGTGGCCGCGCTGACCGCCCCGACCTGGCGCGACTACACCGCGGACCTGCGCGCCGGTGGGGTGACCGACCGGATAACCACCGCGGTACTCACCTGGGACCAGGTCTACGGCACCCAGATCGACGCGCGCACCGCGGTCGAGCGGCTGGCGCTCGACCGCATTGCCAATCACGTGGACACCCCGCCCAGGCAGCTCTACGGCATGCTGGCCATTCTGAGCATGTGGGCCGGGGACCTGACCACCGCCTTGCAGCTCAGCGATCGGGGCGGCGACCAGCATTTCGGCACCATCGACACCTACCGTCTCATTATCCGGGTGGAGGTGCTGTTGCGCGGGGGCGCATTCGAGCAGGTGCTGCGGGAGGTCAGCGCGGTGGTCGGCGAGATCGACGATGAATTGCTCACGCCCCCCGCCACTCTGCTGGTCCAGTACGCGGAGGCGCTGCTCGCGCTCGGGCGCGTGGACGAGGCCGAGCAGTGGCTGGACCGCGCCATGGCCACCGCCGATCCCGAGACGTGGGAGATGACGGTGGCCCTTCGGGTTCGCGGCATGCTGTCCGCCGCACGCGGATTCACGCGTGAGGCGATCGCCCATTATCTGGACTGCGGGCGGCGGGTCGGGGCGGCGGGCACCACCAACCCCGCCAATCTGCCGTGGCGCAGTATGGCGGCGCTGGAACTCCTGCGGCTGGGCGAGCGTGAGCGCGCCCGCGAGCTGGCCGCCGCCGAGCTCGTGCTCGCGGAGCGCTGGAACAGTCCGCAGGCACTCGGAAGAACCATGCGCGCAATGGCATTGGCGGCCCCCGGCGGGACCGACCTGGACCTCCTGGAACGTGCGGTCGATCGGCTCCGTACCGCCGAGTCACCGGTGGAACTGATTCCGGCGCTGCTGGATCTCGCACAGGCGTGCGGCGATCCCGAGCGGGCGCGGAGTCTGCTGTGGGAGGCCCGCACCCTCGCCGAATCGATCTCGGCCGCAGGGTATCTCGACTCGATCGACGGGTTGGTGCACCGCCTCACCCCCGGGTCCGACCCCATTGTCGCCGGACAGCGGGGCAGCGACTGATCAGATGTTCCGGGCCGCCCGCACGATGAGGTCGGCGATCTCGGCGGGCTTACTCAGCATGGACGCGTGCCCGGCGGCCAGTTCGACAATGCGCTCGTCCTCGGTGATCCGGGCGGCCAGCTGGCGCTCCAGATCCGGGTGGATCATGGCGTCCTCGGTGGACACCTGGTACCAGGTGTTGGCGCGCAGCCGTTCCCAGGCGGGCGTCTTGTCACCGGCACCGGCCAGCGACAGGACCGAGGTGGGCTTCTGGACGGCGGCCAGGACGGCGGCCTCGGCGGCGGTCAGGTCAGCGGCGAAGTCCGTGTGGAAGCGGGCCCTGTCGACAAGGAAGTCGGGGGCGTCCTCGGCACCGATATTGATCAGGTCCGCGCCGCTGGGCAGCTGGACACCGAATTCCTGATTGATCGAGAAGGCCGACTCCCCGGCCTTCGGCGCGTAGGCGGCCACGTAGACGAGACCCGCGACCTGCGGCTGGTCGGCACCGGCCTGGCTGATCACCGCGCCACCGTAGGAGTGCCCGGCCAGAATGGTCGGGCCGTCGAGCAGGGCGAGGTCGCGCCTCACCGTGGCCACGTCGTCGTCGAAGTTGCGCAGGCCCAGCTGGCTGGCGACCACGGTGCCGAAGCCCTCGGCATGCAGGATCTCGATCACCTTGCTCCAGCTGGAGCCGTCGGCCCACGCGCCGTGTACGAGAAGCACATTCGGGGTGGCATTGCTGTCGGTCATTGATCTCTCCTCCGGTTCAGCGGCTGTTCCGCGTTCGGACAGACCATGCGACCGGCGACTCAAAGACCGCTGAACGCCCGCAGAACGCCCAGCTCACGCGCTACGCCTGTCCCATCGACTACGTTCGTTGGGAGACCTTTGCCGCAACGGAGGACGGTTCACATGACACGAGTCGCCATTATCGGAGGCCACGGGAAGATCGCGCTGCGGTTGGCGCGACTGCTCACCGGCGAGGGGTATGAAGTCAGCTCCCTGTTCCGCAATCCCGATCATGTCGACGAGGTCGCGGCGACCGGTGCGACGCCGGTGGTCGCCGATATCGAGAATCTCTCGACGGAGAAGATCGCGGATCTGATCACCGGACACGATGCTGTTGTGTTCTCGGCGGGCGCGGGTGGCGGGAACCCGGCGCGCACCTATGCGGTCGATCGTGACGCGGCCGAGCGCAGCATCGATGCGGCTACCGCGGCCGGGGTGCGGCGGTTCCTCTTGGTGTCGTATTTCGGGGCGCGCACGGATCATGGTGTGCCCCCGGATAATTCGTTCTTCCACTACGCGGAGGCGAAGGCGGCGGCCGACGCCTATCTCCGCAAGAGCTCGCTCGATTGGACCATCGTCGCACCGTCGTCGCTGACCCTCGGCCCGGCTACCGGCCTTATCGAGACGGCGGCGCAGGGAGCCGGGAGCGGATCGGTGAGCCGCGATGATGTCGCGAGCGTCATTGCGGCCATTCTCGATCAACCGGCCACCATCGGGCGGATGATCCAATTCAATTCCGGCGCAACGCCGATCGATCAGGCCATCCTCGCCTGAATCATCGGCGGCCGAAGACCTGCGGTCTGGCGATCCGCAAGGCGGTGGCTATCGCGCCCAGAAGTACTGCGTCATCACCCAATTCGCTGGATGCGACGGTGGGGCGCAGCGGCGTCGAGCGTTGCAGGGCCGCGCGGACCTGATCGAGCAGCAGGTCGGAGCTGTGGCCCAGCCCGCCGCCGAGCACGATCACATCCGGATCGAGTACGGCGGTGACCGCGGCGACGACCAGGGCGACGCGCTCACCTTCCTGACGCACCACATCGGCCGCGATCGGGTCACCGGCTCGGGCGGCCTCGAAGACGCGTTTGGCGGTGAGCCTGCCGGTCATCCCGCGGTCCTTCGCGGCCCGGACGACGGCCTCGGCCGACACCGCCTCCTCCAAGGCTCCGCGCCGGTGGCTTTCGGCCTTCGGCGCACCGAAAGTCGCTGGGAGGAAACCGACTTCGCCCGCCGCGCCGTGCGCTCCGGTGAACAGTTCGCCCTGCGAGACGATGCCGACGCCGAGGCCGGTGCCGAGTAGCACATAGACGAACAGGCGGCTGCCGCGGCCGACGCCGAACTCGTATTCGCCGAGCGCCGCGAGATTGGCGTCATTGTGCATGGACAGTTCCAGGCCGCCGAGCCGTTTGCCGATGTCACCGAGGAGTCCGGCGCGACCCCAGCCGGGCAGGTTCACGGCGAAATGGACGCGCCCGTCCTCGGGGTCGAAGACGCCCGGGCTGCCCAGGGCCACGTGCACCACTTGGTCGGCGGCCACCTCGGCGGTGGCCAGCACCTGATCGGCGGCCTGGGTCGCCACCTCGGCGACGGCCGCCGCGGTGCGCGCTCTGTTGGCAATGTCGTTGCGGGCGAGCACCTTTCCCGACAGGTCGGCGACCGCCGCGCGCACCCGGGTGCGGCCGATATCGATGCCCAGCACGTAGCCCGCGGTGGGATCGGGCTCGTACAGGACGGCGGTGCGCCCGCGCTCGGACGCGACCGTGCCGACCTCGCGGACCAGTCCATTGCTCTGCAGCGCGGCAAGGGCGCTGGACACGGTCGGCTTGGAAAGTCCGGTGTCCCTGGCGAGTTGGGCGCGGCTGGATGGACCCTCGTTACGCAGGTGCTCCAGCAATAGCCACTCATTGTTGCTGCGCAGGCGTTGCCGGTTCCAGGGGAGTTCGTCCATCGCCTTCCGTTCTACCTCGGGTCGTGCTGCCAACTCTAGGCATACGAATCTTGATTACCTCTTGACGGCAATAGTAAAGGAACTTAACTTTACTAAACCAATCCGCTCCGCATTCGCTCCACCGGAGGAAGCCATGACCGGCCCTCAACGACTCCCCCGAAAAATCGGGCTCTTCCAAGCCACCGCCATCAATATGAGCCAGATGGTCGGCATCGGCCCGTTCGTCACCATTCCGCTCATGGTCGCCGCCTTCGGCGGACCGCACGCCGTCATCGGCTTCCTAGCCGGGGCCGTACTGGCCCTGGTCGACGGGCTGATCTGGGCCGAACTGGGTGCCGCCATGCCCGGCGCGGGCGGCACCTACGTCTATCTACGCGAGGCATTCCAATACCGGACCGGGCGGCTCATGCCGTTCCTGTTCGTCTGGACCGCAATGCTTTTCATTCCCCTGATCATGTCCACCGGCGTGCAGGGGCTGGTGCAATACCTGACCTATCTGTGGCCGTCCATGACCACCGGGCAGGGCGATATCGTCGGTATCGCCGTGGTCGCACTGGCCGTGCTGCTGCTGTGGCGCAAGGTGGAGAGCATCGGCAAGCTCGCCGTCGTCATGTGGACGGTCATGCTGATCTCGGTCACCGCCGTCATCCTGGCCGCGTTCACGCACTTCGATGCGGATATGGCCTTCACCTGGCCCGATCACGCGATCGATCTGGGTAGCAATACCTTCTGGCTCGGGTTCGCCTCCGGGCTGACCATCGGCATCTACGACTACCTCGGCTACAACACCACCGCGTATCTCGGCGCGGAGATCAAGAATCCGGGGCGGGTGCTGCCGCGCTCCATCGTGTACGCGATCGGCGCGGTCATGGTCGTCTACCTGCTCATGCAGATCGGCGTGCTGGGCGTGATCAAGTGGCAGGACATGACCGACCCGGACAATATAGCCGCGCAGTCGGTGGCTTCGGCGGTGCTGGAGACCACCATGGGTAAGAGCGCGGCGCAGGTCGTGACCGTGCTGATTCTGATCACCGCGTTCGCCTCGGTGCTGGCCGGGCTACTCGGGGGTTCCCGGGTGCCGTTCGATGCCGCGCACGATCGAGTGTTCTTCCGTTCCTTCGGGAAACTGCATCCGCGGCATCGGTTCCCGATGCTCGGGCTGGCGGCCATGGGTGTGGTCACCGCGGGTGGGTTCCTGCTGGCTCGCCATATCGGGACCAGCGCCACGCATCCGCCACTCGCGGTTTTGATTTCGCTGCTGACCACGGTGATGGTGATCGTGCAGTCCTTCGCGCAGATCGCGGCGGTTGTGGTGCTGCGCCGCAGGCAGCCGAATCTGACGCGGCCGTACAAGATGCTGCTGTACCCACTGCCACTGGTGCTTGCCGGGATCGGATGGCTGGTCATCTACGGGTATGCCGATAAGGCGAATCCGGGAGTCCATCCCATCGAATGGTCGCTGGCGTGGGTCGGTTTGGGCGTGGTCGCCTACCTGATCTGGGCGCGGTTCGAGAAGGTCTGGCCGTTCGGGCCCAAGGAAGTCCGAGAGGAGTACCTGCACACGGAGAGCGCCGAGCCCGATACCGACGTCGTCGTAAGCTGATCCGTTCATTCGGTCCGGGCGAGCCACCCTCGCCCGGTCCGACGATTCCGAGGACATGAATTGCCTTACACAGCAGGTGGATTCGCCGTGATCGGCATCGATTTCGGTGGGACGAAGACCGAGGTGGCGCTCGCCGATCAGCGGGGTGTGGTGCTGGAACGGGAACGCTTGGAGACTCGCACCGAGCTCGGGCCCGACGATATTCTCTCTCGCACAGCACAATCCGTTCGACGGCTGGAGCAGGCCGGGCGTGAGGGGCACGGCCTGCCGGTCGCCGGGTGGGCGGCGGTGTGCCCGGGCATTATTCGGCCCGATGGCATTCAGCTCACTCCGAACTTGCCGGGATGGGAGCAGTTGGCCCTATCTTCCCGTCTGGCAACGGAATTCGGTGTGCCCGAGGTTCGGGTGGCCAATGATGTCCGGGCCGCGGCAATGGCCGAGGTCAGATTCGGCGCGCTGCGCGGCGTCGATACCGGGATCTATGTCAGTCTCGGCACCGGCATCGCGGCCGCGCTGATCGTCGGCGGCCAGGTGATTCCCGGGGCGCATCATGCCGCCGGGGAGATCGCGTACATGAATCCCGGCACCGCACCGGTCGGAGCCGTCGCGCAGGGCCGCGCTCCCCTGGAAGAGCTGGTCGCCGGTCGCGGCCTGGCCGAGCGCGCGTCCGCCGTGCTCGGCACGAAAGTGACCAGCGCCCAACTATTCCGGCGCACCGACCCCGACGCGCAGCTGCTCGTGCGCCACACCCTGGAGTCGCTCGCCACCGCCCTGGCGAATCTCGCGGTCTTCGTCGACCCGGAACGAATCGTGCTCGGCGGCGGCATGATGACCGCCGCCGACACGATCCTCCCCACCCTCACCGACCTGGTCGCCGCCGCCACCCCCTTCCCACCCGAATTCCGCCCCGCCCACTTCCTGGCCGACGCCTCCCTGCACGGCGCGATCACCCTCGCCCTCGACGCCGTCCGCACCGAAACCACCACGCCCCCACCCCGATTGACCATCTCCGGAGGACCCCGATGACCGTCGCTGCACTCGGCACGCTGATGGAATCCGAAATGCGCGAACAGCCCTACGTCTTGGCCGCCCTGGCCGACCGCTTCACCGCCATCGGCTCCGAAGTCGCCGCCCTCTTCCACACCCAACCCCCCGCCGGTGTCGCCTTCCTGGCCCGCGGCTCCTCCGACAATGCCGCCCTACTCGGCCGCTACGCCATAGAACTCCACACCGGTCTCCCCACCTGCCTGGTAGCCCCCAGCCTCGCCACCGCCTACGGCCGCGAACCCACCGGCTTCCGCAACTGGCTCCTCATAGCCCTCTCCCAATCCGGCCACACCCCCGAAATAGTCGACCTCACCCATCGCTACGCCGCCGCCGGAGCCCGGGTAGTAGCCGTCACCAACGCCCCCGACTCCCCCCTGTCCAACGCGGCCCACTACACGGTCCCCCTCGACGCCGGTCCCGAATTAGCCGTCCCCGCAACCAAAACCGTAACCGCCCAAATGCTGGCCGTACTCGCCCTAGCGGCTGGACTCGCCCCCAACGGCATGTCCGCCCGCGAGGCCGCCGAACTCCCCTCCGCCGCAGCCCATCTCCTGGACTACCCCACCGGCGTGGACGCGGCCGCCCACCTCCTGTCCACCGTCGATCGCGCGGCGGTTGTCGGCCGAAGTGCGTGCTACCCGGCCGCATTGGAGACAGCCCTGAAGCTCCAGGAAACCACGGGCCTACTAGCCCACGGCTTCTCCACCGCCGACTTCCGCCACGGCCCGATAGCAGTAACCGGCCCCACTACCCCCACTGTCCTGCTGGCAGGCTCCGGCCCCGCCGACACCGACACCCTGAACCTCCGCGCCACCCTGAAGTCCCGCCGGTCCCCAATCATCCTGGCAGGCACATCAATCAACGCAGACCTCCCCTGGCCACCCCAAGCCCACCTAGCCGACTGCCTCCTAGCCACCATCCGAGGCCAACAACTAGCCCTATCCCTCTCCCGCCACCTAGCCCTGAACCCCGACCACCCCACCGGCCTCCACAAGGTCACCCTCACCCACTGACCCGCCGGCACAATCGAGTGTTCACTGGCACAGCACCCTTCTCGGCGAATGCCTGCACCAGTGAACAATGGCCGGGAAGTGAGCGGGACAGTAGGGTGCCGACGTGGACGAGACTGACGCAGCGGTGGCCATTCGGGCGGCGCAAGCCGCGAGTGGTGTTATCCGGTCGGGCTTCCGGACCCCGGTGACCCGCTATGCGAAGGGGCACAACGATTTCGCGACCAGCGTGGATATCGCCGCGGAGCGCACCATTCTTGCGGTGATCGGCGCAGCCCGTCCGGACGACCGGTTCATCGCCGAGGAGTCCGGGGACACCGGTGAAGAGAAATCGGATCGCGCGTGGTTGATCGACCCACTCTGTGGAACCCGGAATTTCGCGGCGGGCACACCACATCTGGCAGTGAATATCGGCACGCGAATCGGGGCTTCGGTCACGTCAGCTGTGGTTGCCGATCCGTTTGCCGGGGAAGTGTTCTGGACCGATGGTGGGAGCGCCTGGCTGCGCCGGGACGGCCAGGACCAGCCGTTGGTGCCCGATCCCGGCAGTCGGCTGGTGGAGGTCAACCTCGACTACTGGGTCCCGGGCGAGGGTGGGTTCGAGCCCACACGCCTACTCGGAGACCGAAAGTTCAATGCCGCTTTCAGCCCTCGCGTACTGTCGACCACTCTCGCGGTGGCGTGGGTCGCGGCCGGGCGTCGCGCAGCATACGTTTCGGATGGCGACCTACGTGACAGTGTGCATTTCGCGAGTGGAATCGCCTTGTGCCGAGCCGCAGGATGCGTCGTCACGGGTCTGATCGGCCAGCCGATCGATACGGCACCCTATGGCCTGGTAGCCGCCGCCGACACAGAAACTCACGCCGCGCTGGTCGAAATCATTGCCGCTCAGCTGGAAAACGAATCCTTCATCAATTGAAGTCGCTGCCGGACAGATCCGGCACGCTCGCCATGAGGCGAGCGAATACGACGCCCGGATCCAATCCCATCGCCCGAAGTTGATCGCTCGGGATTGTGGTCGGGTCGACCAACATCGTCAGCAACAAATGCTCGACCCCCATGCGGTCCGTACCGTGGGCTCGCGCCAACCGCACCGCAGCGCCGAGCAACTCCCACATGCGATGGCCGAGAACTATGGGCGACTGAGGTTCTGGCGTCGGCAGCCAGCTGCAGTCGTCAGGATCCCCGCTCATCGACGGCCCTGTCGATAGTGGAAAGGACAGCTTCGGATCGGGTCCGCGTGAAGCTGCTGGAGATATATGCGAGGACAGAGCATCTCGCGAACGTGCGGGTCGTCGATGAACTTCGGGACAGGATGCGCCCGTTGGTCGCGAACCCGGTATAGAAGTGGGCATGACTCGCATCGGCGTCACCGGGCACATGAACATCACCGAGGACACGGTCCCGCTGGTGTACGACGAGGTCGCCACGATTTTGGCGCAAGTGGAGAGTGTGGATCTCGTTGGGATCAGCTGCATCGCCCGTGGCGCGGATAGCGTGTTCGCGCAGGCCGTTCTGGATGCAGGCGGCCGACTCGAGGTCGTTCTGCCGTCGCGGAACTACCGCGAACGGAAGGTGAAGCCCGATCACGCCGAGCAGTTCGATCGACTGCTGCGTCACGCCGATGCAGTACACGTGATGGACTTCGACGACGCTGGACGCGAAGCGTACGAGGTGGCGAATGAGGCCCTGGTGGGGTTGTCCGACAAGTTGATCGCGGTGTGGGACAGCAGGCCCGGTGAGAAGGGCGGCACCGGCACGGTCGTCGAGTTGGCTCGGGAGAAGGGCGTCCCGGTTGAGATCGTGTGGCCCGACGGCGCTTCGCGAGGCTGACGACGGCCAGCTGCGGATCTGCCCACGGCCGACGAGTTCTGTCGACAGTTCGATGAACTCGCGCGCACAGTATCCGTATGAGCGCCGACGTGATCCAGGGCCTGACGTTCAACCACTACACCGCGAGCCGGGCACGCGGGATTCGCGACACCGTCGAATCGATCTACCGCAGCGCGTATATCGACGCAATCGACTCGGGTGATGTGTTCGTTGCGCCCGACGCTTTCATGCGCCGATTCGACGCCTACACCGAGCCACGGGCAGGCAGCTTCGAGCTCGTGGTCGGGCACATCGACGGCGTGCCCGCAGGCCAAACATGGGGATGGCCGCTCACCTCGAACAGTCGCTGGTGGACAAACCTCAGCCTGGACAGTGGGGACCGCACCGCGTTCACGACGGAGGACGGAACACGCACGTTCGCGCTCTCCGAATCATGGTGTCCAAGGAGTTCACCGGCCGAGGCGTAGCTCGCGCCCTGCACGACGAGATCCTGAACAGCCGACCGGAACAGCGCGCAACATTGTTGGTCGAGCCCGACAACACGCGGGCCTACCGCGCCTACAAGAACTGGGGATGGTCGAAAGTCGGCACCCTCCAGCCGAGTTGGCCGGATGCTCCTGTCCTCCACGTCCTGATCCGAGAGCTGCGGGTGTAGCTGACTTGACCCACCGATTGCGCTCTTCACCCACGTAACAACGTGGGTGAAGAGCGCAATTCGTGGGTGAAGTCCGGTCCGACTGGACGGTGGTCTGCGAATAACCTCGGATCGGGAATGCCTGGGCTGCTTCTAACCGTTTAATCCATCTGGGAGGCCGAGAGTTGCCACGACCATATGTAGTGCTCTCCGTCGCCGTCAGCCTCGACGGCTACATCGACGACACCATCCCGGAGCGCCTGTATCTGTCGAACGATCGGGACTTCGACGGTGTCGACCAGTTGCGCGCCGAGTCCGATGCCATCCTCATCGGAGCCGAGACGGTGCGCCGGGACGATCCGCGGCTGTGGCTACGGAGCGAGGAACGCCGTAACTCGCGTGTGGCGGCGGGGAAACCCGCCAATCTGCTCAAGGTGACGGTGACTCGTACGGGCGATATCGCCCCTTCCGCGCGCATGTTCCACCATCACGTCGAGGCCGGAAAACCGTTGGTGTACACCACCACCGAGGGGGCCGAGAAGATCGGTGACAGTCTCGACGCCGTTGCTGAAATCACCAGCATCACCGACCCGGATTTCTGGGGTGCGCTGCTCGACGACCTCGGTAAACGCGGGATCGCGCAGCTGATCGTGGAGGGCGGCACGCACATTCACACCGGGTTCCTGGAAGCCGGCCTCGCAGACGAGCTGCGCTACGCGGTCGCGCCGCTGCTCATCGGACAGCGCGACGCACCACGATTCGTCAACCCTGCGGAATTCCCGGGCGGTTCGCGGCGTCGACTGGAGCTCGTCGACGCCACGGTGCTCGACGATGTCGTCGTGCTGCGCTATCGACCCAAGAAGTCCAGCGCCACCACTGCCGGTTCCTGAACTGAACGCGCTCAGGAGATTCTCGGGATCGGGAATGTACTCGACATCTCTAACCTTCTAACTATAGATAATAGGTTAGGGCTGACCGAGAGGGGCTCCGGGATGACTGGGCATTACGGACAGGTGGCGTTCACCGAATCGGTTCGGGAGCATCAGCGCAGGCATGGGAGCTTGCGGAGTTATGAGCGGCGGGCGGCGGTGCCTGATGTTGCCGACAGGATTGGGCAGAACGAAGCCTGGTTCATCGAGGAGCGGGACAGCTTCTATATGGCGACGGTTGGGGAGACGGGGTGGCCGTACATTCAGCATCGAGGGGGACCGCGGGGGCTCTTGAAGGTGATCGATGCTCGGACGATCGGGTTTGCTGATTTTCTGGGGAATCGGCAGTACATCAGTCGGGGGAACCTTGATCACGATGATCGGGTTTCGCTGTTCTTGATGGACTATGCGGGTAAGACGCGGTTGAAGATTCTTGGGCGGGCACGCGTGGTGGAGATCGACGACGATCCGAAGCTGATTGCGGCGCTTAGCAACTCGGACTACAAGGCCAAGGTCGAGCGGGCTGTTCTGATCGAGGTGGAGGCGTTCGATTGGAACTGCAGCCAGCACATTCCGGAGTTGTATCCGCGCGAGGAGGTCGTGGAGGCGCTGCAGGTTTTGCACGATCGGGTCGCGGAGTTGGAACGCGAGAACGCCAAGCTGCGCGGCGCGACCGCAGTAGGGTGATCAGGCGGCGGGGACGAGGGCGGTTCGCCATTGCCAGGTGTCGGTGAACTGGTGGAGGTGGATGATCTTGCCCTCGGATACGCGCCAGATGTGGGCGAATTCGGCTTCGACGGGGTGGCCGGTCGCGCGGGCTTCGCCGCGGTAGTGGCCGGTGACTATGACGATGTCGCCGGGGGCATCGATCCAGCGCTCCGCGAATGGGGCGATCCGGTAGTCCTGCGCGACCGGACCCCAGCATCCGGTGAGCGCGGCCTTCGGCCCATGGAACTTCGCACCAGCGACGGAGGGCAGCCCGGGCGCTACCCGCGCTTCGAACCGGGGGTGCAGGGACGCGAGGATGCCCTCGCCATCTCCGGCCTGCGTTGCTCGATAGAACTGCTCGACTATCTCTCGATTGGCCATGTAGTCATATTAGAGCGATCGTTTTATATCGGGCTAGAGCAGTGCGCGAGATGGGCACGTGACCAGCCTCACGATTGGCGTTGGGCGGTTGTGAAAAGTGCTTGTGAACAGGGGTTTTTGAGATCGTCCGGCGGGCGGGGGTGGGGAAAATCGAGTGATTTGTGTCGTACCCGGCAGGGATACTGGCACGCGACCGATTAGTTGATGGATCCGCTTCCGTCTGATCTCGTGTAGCGCCGGGATTGGGAAGTCGTGGACTCGGCGCTGGTCCACCCCTCGTCCTGACCCGAACGCCCGGAGGTACCCGATGTCCGCCGATTTATCCGCCAGTCCCACCACAGGGCGGACACCGACAGTCATCCGGCTTCTGGTGCTCGCGACGTTCGTGGTGATCCTGAACGAAACCATCATGATCAACGCGATTCCGCGCCTCATGACCGATCTGCATGTGAGTGAGCGGTCGGCGCAGTGGGTGTCCACCGCGTTCATGCTCACCATGGCGGCCGTCATTCCGACGACCGGCTGGTTCCTGCAGCGGGTTACGACCCGCCGCGCATACGCCCTCGCCATGGGCGTGTTCCTGGCCGGTACCGCATTGTCGGCGGTCGCGCCGTCGTTCGCGGTGCTGCTGATCGGCCGCGTCATTCAGGCCGGTGGCACCGCGGTGATGATGCCGTTGCTGATGACCACGCTGATGACCGTGGTCCCCGAGACCGACCGCGGTCGCGTCATGGGCAATGTCACGCTTGCCATTTCGGTGGCTCCGGCCATGGGCCCGGTCATTTCCGGCCTGGTGCTGCAGGTCGGTTCGTGGCGCTACCTGTTCCTGCTGGTGCTGCCGATCGCCGGCGCGGTCACCGCGTTCGGGCTGCGTCATCTGGAGAACATCGGTGAGCCGCAGACCGGTTCGATCGACGTGCCCAGTGTGGGCTTCGCGGCCCTCGGTTTCGGCAGCCTGGTGTACGGGCTGAGCCAGTTCACCACCGACAATGTCGCCACCCCCGCGCTGATCGTGGCCGCCGGTATCGCCCTCGTCGCCATCTTCGCCTTCCGCCAGCTGCGCTTGCAGCGCAATGGCACCCCGCTGCTGGACCTGCGGGTGCTGCTGTCCGGCACCTACTCCAAGGCGCTGGTCCTGATGGCGGTCGCCTTCCTGGCGATGATGGGTTCGATGATCCTGCTGCCGCTGTATCTGCAGAACCTGCGCCACCTTTCGCCGCTGCAGACCGGCCTGCTGGTCATGCCCGGCGGCCTGGCCATGGGCCTACTCGGCCCGACCGTCGGCAAGCTGTTCGACCGCTTCGGCGGCCGCGTCCTGGTCATCCCCGGCGCCATCGCGATCACCGCCTCGCTGGCCGGTTTCACCCAGATCTCGCTGACCACGCCGTACGTGCTGCTGGTGGCACTGCACATCCTGCTCATGATCGGACTGGCCGCCGCCTTCACCCCGGTCTTCACCCTGGGCCTGGGCGCACTCCCCATGCACCTGTACTCGCACGGCAGCTCCATGCTGGGCACCCTCCAGCAGGTCGCCGCCGCCTTCGGCACCGCCCTGGTGGTAACCGTAATGACCGGTCGCGCAACCTCTCTGGTCAAGAACGGCACCGACCCGGTCACCGCCCACATCGACGGCATGCGCCTAGCCTTCGCCGTCTCCGCCGTGCTGTCCCTGGTCGTGATCGTCATGGCCGTCCTACTCCCCAGCCGCTCCGCCAACCCGGCCCACGGCGCAGCCGAGGCCAACGCCGAGGCCCCGGTCCTGGTCAAGGACTGACCCCCTCCCGAACCCCGCTGCCGAACAGCGAGGTTCGACATCAAGAACAACGAATCCCGCGTGCCCCCAACACGTGGGCTTCGTCGCGTCCGGCCGGCACCCCCCAGCCCTGCCCGTCGAGTGGGATATGAGCCGGGGTTTTGTCCGGATCGCCCAGCCTCATGTCCCACTGAACGTCCATTCAGTTCTTTGGGTGCTGACTTGCCGCGAGGAGACCTACGGGCGGGGGGCCTCCGGGTGGCGGTTGAACCACGGTTGGGCCGTTTCGATTTCGGCTGCCAGTTGCAACAGCAGGTATTCGCTGCCGGAGGGGCCGACGAACTGGGTGCCGAGGGGGAGGCCGGAGGCGGTCCAGTGGGTGGGGACGCTCATTGCTGGGCGGCCGGTGATGTTGGCGAGTTGGGTGAAGGGGACGGCGGAGAGGTTTGCGGTTACCAGGTCGACGTAGAAGTTTGTGCGGGACATCAGCTTTCCGGCGCCTAGGCGGAGGAGTGGGGGGAGGACGGTTTCGGCGATTGCGGGGGTGCGGTTTTCGCCGATGCGCAGTGGGGGTGCGGCCAGGGTGGGGGTGAGGAGTAGGTCGTGGGTGGTGTGGAAGGCGGACAGGGCGCGGGTGTGGTCGTTCCAGCGGGCGTGCGCTTCGATCACGTCAGGGGCCGCGAGGGCGCGGCCTACAGCGGCCAGGACCTGGGTGTCGATATCGAAATCTGTTGGGGCCGCGCCGCTCAGCTGGCAGGCGTGCTTCAGTTCGGCGGCGGCGAGGGCGGTCCAGACGGTCATGAAGTCCATTGCCAGCTGCTTGCCGTCGATGGCGGGCGCGGCGGGTTCGACCGTGTGGCCGAGGCTTTCGAGCAGTCGGGCCACATCCTCGACCGCGCGGACCGCCTCGGCGTCGACCGGTGTGCCCTGGGGAGATTCGTGGGTGAAGCCGATGCGTAGTCGGCGCGGCGGCTCGGTCACGGCATCGCGGAAGGGACGGTCCGGGCGGGTGACGGCGTAGGGGCCGCCGGGATCGGGCTGGCTCAGAATGTCGAGCATGACGGCGGTGTCGCGGACACTGCGGGAGAGGACACCCTCGCTGACCGCGCCGAAGAGCGCATCACCGAGCACCGGACCATTGGAGATCAGCCCGCGACCGGCCTTGAGGCCGAACAAGCCATTGCAGGCGGCCGGGATTCGAATCGAACCGCCCCCATCGCTGGCCCCGGCCATGGGGACAATGCCCGCGGCGACCGCCGCACCCGAACCGCCCGACGAGCCGCCCGGGGTGTGATCCGGGTTCCAGGGATTGCGGGTGGCTCCGAAGGTCCTCGTCTCCACGACCCCTTTCGCGCCGAACTCCGAGGTGGTGGTCTTGCCGAAGATCACCAGACCGGCTGCGAGCCAACGCTCCACATTGATGCTGTGCCGGGCGGCTCGCACCCCGCGCAAGGGTCCGGTCCCGGCGGAGGTCGGATATCCGGCGTAATCCTGGGCGAGATCCTTGAGGAGGAAGGGCACGCCCGCGAAGGGTCCGGTGGCGGTCCGACCGGCGAGTTCCTTGCCGACGTCCTCCATCAACAGGCTCATCGCATTGATCACCGGATTGATTTCGGCATTGCGGTCGAGTGCGGCCTGCAAGAGTTCGGTCGGATGCACATCGCCCTTGGCGACCAGCTCGGCCAGTCCGACCGCGTCGTGTGCGCGGTATTCGTCGAATCTCATCGAAAGTCTCCTCACGAGCGGGCCACCGGTTCGACCCTCCACCCGAGAATAGCCGTACCGAGTGGTTACGTAACCGGTCGGAACGCTAAAATTTTCGTCATGACCGAACCGGGTACCGCGCCAGCGGTGAGCGAGAAGAAGATCGACGGCCGCACGCTGCGATTTCAACATCGCCGCCCGGAACTACTCGCGGCCGCCACCGAATACGTGCTGGACAATGGCACCCGCGACCTGTCCCTGCGCCCGGTCGCCAAGGCCCTCGGCGTCAGTCACGCCACCCTGATCCGGCATTTCGCCACCAAGGACGCCCTGCTCACCGAGGTCCTGCAGCACATTCGCACCGACTTCGAACAGCGCCTGCTCTCCGAGGAAATCCGCCGCGTCGACTCCCCCGCCGACCTCCTGCGCGCCTCCTGGCGACACCTCTGCCAGCCCCGCGAACAACGCCAATTCCTCATCCTCTTCGAACTCGTCGCCAGCACCGCCCGCACCCCCTACCATCCCGCCGCACGCCTGGTCACCGACTGGCTCACGGTCATCGAACGCGAACTCGCCCGCTACGACTGGCCCCCCGAAACCATTTCCCGCACCGCCACATTCATCCTCGCTCAAATCCGCGGTCTCCAACTCGACCTCATCACCACCGGCGATCGAGCCCGCGTGGACGACGCCTTCGAAGCCTCGGTGAGCTTCCTGACCGGCGAGTCTCGTTGAGGCACAACGGATGTCCTCACCGTTCATCGGGCAGATGCTGGTTCCAGCGTCGCAGTGCCCGGCGGACGGACCGGTCATCGGCATAGCCGAGACGCGACGCCAGAGCGCGGCGGGAGAAGCCCGGCGCAGGGATCTCGGCGGCCAGATCCCTTCGTGCCCTTTCCAGTTCTTCCCTCCAGGAGGCATCCGCCTCATCGAGTCTGCGCTGCACCGTGCGAGGGCTGATGGCCAGCCGTGCGGCGACATCCCGCAGCGAGGGTGTCCCCTCCGCGAAGGCATCCGCAAGGGCGGCATGGAATTCATTGAGCCATGGCTGTTCCGGCTGCCGATACGCGGCAGCAATCGTCAACCCCGCTGACCTGCACAGAATTTGGGTCAGGGCCGGATCACGGAGCGGCACCGTGACGGTGTCCCGAGTCAGGAAGGTCAGCGAATTCCGGGGCAGACCGAAATCGATGCGCCCGGTACCGAATGCCTCCGCGAGCGAGCGATGATCCGGCGGTGCGTCATGCGCGAAACCGACATGCACCGGGGTGAGCGACCGGCCCGTGGCCTCGCGGGCCCGGCGCAGGATCAGGGCGAGCAGGAATTGATGAATGGGCGCTGCCTGCTCGGTCCAACGGGTTTCGGCACTGTAGTGAATGGCCAGCTGACCGCCACTGTCGACCACATCCATACGAGCCAGCGGATCAACCAGCAGCGGCAGATATTCGGCGGCGGCCCGCGCGCCCTCGGCCAGGGTCGCACCGCTGGTGAACAAGTAGTCCCAGATGTCGAGGGTGCCGAACCCGGCACGCTCGGCCACCGCGAGCCCGGGCGCGTCATCGGAGAGGCGAACGGTCATCGACTCCCACAACCTGATCAGCGCGGTCGTGGGCGGGCGAGCCAACGGATCCGCAGTGTCCGAGACCGGCACTCGCAGCAGTTCCGCGGCCGATGCACCCGCGTCCACCGCGGCCGCGCGCACCAGCCGGGCCAGCGAATGCGACACCGTCCCCTGGATTCTTGCGAGATCAACGGCCATGGCCGAGTCACCCTTCGAACTTGTCGTCTTTGGTCCGGCGCTTGACGCCTCGATGCGGATTCGCGGGTCGATGCGCTCCCTACCGTGGTGACCGTACCGATTCTACGAAGCAGGAGAACCGAACCATGGCCGTTCTGGCAGTGATGGATTGGGAAGAGACCAAGGCCGACTACGACGCGATCATCGCGGAGATGGGCGTGACCGGCAAACCCGCGCCCGGCATCGCACTGCACGTCGCAGGCTCCACGGAAACCGGAATGCGAATCATCGAACTATGGGACGACGCAGCAGGATTCGAGTCGTTCGTCACCGACACCCTGCTGCCCACCGCCCGCGCGGCAGGCATAGTAACCACCCCTACCTACACGACCATCCCGATTCTGAACCTCTTCGCGCCCCGACTCGACGAGGTCGCGAAGCTGGCCGCGGGATTCGCCGAGTGACCGCGGATACGACATCCGATTAATCCTGGGCTCTCACATCGTCTAATCAAGAAGGGAGCACGCACCCCGGACGATAGGAGAACGCAGTGCGCAAACTCGTGATCACCCAGAACATCACCGTCGACGGTTCCATCGAGATGCTCGACGACTGGTTCGAACCGCAGAGTCAATTCGATCAATCGGATCTGCTGGCGGAGGTGCACCGACAGGATCGGCAGTCCGACGCCTTTCTCACCGGAAGGCAGACCTTCGAGGACCTGCGCGGATACTGGTCGACGCTGACCGACGATCCGACCGGAATCGCCGACTACCTCAATGAAGTCGACAAGTTCGTCATCTCCGCCACCATGGTCGATCCGGGCTGGCAGCACAGCACGATCCTGTCCGGCGATCCGGTGAAGGAAGTCCAGGCGCTGAAGCAGCAGCCGGGACTCGACATCGTGACCACCGGCAGCATCACCCTGTGCCACGCCCTGATCGAAGCCGGACTCGTCGACGAATACCGCCTGTTCGTCTACCCGGTCGTTCAAGGGCGCGGGCGACGCCTGTTCCCCGACGGGTACCGCCGACCGCGCCTACGACTGGGCGAGTGCAAGGCCTTCCAGTGTGGCGTCACCTATTCGAGCTACATCCCCGAATCCTGAACTCGGCCTTCGGTTGCCGGATCAACGGATGAACCAGCCGGAAGCGCCTACCGGGACGTCTGTGGCGAGGCGGGGGGCGTGCTGGTCGTAGAAGAGTTTGGCGGCCAGTTCGGCTCGGCTGCGGACCTCGAGTTTGCCGAAGATGCGTTTGATGTGGTCGTCGACGGTGTGGGCGGAGAGGGTCAGGGCTCTGGCGATTTCCTGGCGGGTGCAGCCGCTGGAGAGCAGGCGGACCACTTCTCGTTCGCGGGCGGTGAGACCGTATGCGTCGGCGATCAATTCGGCGATCTCGACCGGGCGGGCCGGTTCGATAATGACCGAAATGCGTTCCGGGGTGGCGACCAGACGGTCGGCGTGCAGGGTCAGCCACCGGCCGGTGCGGGTGCGGACTCGGGTGCGAACCGGCATGGCGCTGGCTTGCACGCGGTTGGCGACCATGGTCAAGGCCACCGGGAGTTGACGCAAAGGGTCTGTGCTGTCATCGATTTCGGCCAGCCACATGCCGCCGGTGCGGGTGGCTTCGACCATGGTGAGGGAGTCGTCCAGCATGACCAGGCCGGGGCCGTCGATGGAATCGGCCTTCGCGATATCGGTGAGCACCATCTCCCGGCGCAGGGCCGTCGCCACACCGGCGGTGGATTCCTCGATGGCGCGCATATCGGCGGCGGTGAAGTCCTCGGTGCCGACACCGCGCAGCAAGACCAGCGCGCCCCAGATGCCGGACGGCGTCGTGAAAGTCGCGCGCAGTTCATGGCCCATACCGGCGGGCACCAGCACCTCGCGATAGCGCTCGCTACCCTGCCGATCACCGCCGGTCGCCCGGTCCAGGGTCGCCACCCGCTCCCCCGCACGCACCATGGCGGGCCAGGTCATGGCGTCCCCGCCGCGCACCTCGATCTCCATCAGGCGCGACGCCAGCTCGAACGACACACCCCGCTCATGGAAACCACCTGTGGGGAGCAGAGAGGCGGGATCGAGGGTGAGCGCGCACCACGCGTCGAATCCGACGGTCTCGCACAGCAACTCCGCGATCGCGCATTCGATGGCCACCGCACCCGATACCGTGCGGCAGATACGCTCAACTGCCGAGGTCAGCGCTTCGGTTGATGCCATGATCCGAGTATCCGTCCTGGCGAACGCGGGCGCGATCCCCCGGATTCGGGGATGGTGAGCGGGGCCGCGGTGGCCGACCTTTGGTTCATGACACTTTTCGATACATCGCTCGGGGAGTTCTCCGGGGAGATACTGCGGCCCCACGATCCCGAATACGAGGAGGCCCGCCGGGTCTGGAACGGGGCGATCGACCGGCGGCCCGCCTTCATCGCCCGATGCCGGACGGCGCAGGACGTATCGATAGCGGTGCGATTCGGCGTCCGGCACGGCGTGCCGATCGCGGTGCGCGGCGGCGGCCACAGCATGCCGGGCCACTCCACCTGCGAAGGCGGATTGGTCATCGATCTGTCGCCGATGAAGGGGGTTCGGGTCGAGGGGTCCCGGGCCGTCGTCGAACCCGGCGTGCTCTGGCGCGAACTGGACGCCGCCACTCAGGCCGCCGGACGGGCCATACCCGGCGGCGAGATCTCGAACACGGGTGTCGCCGGGCTCACCCTGGGCGGCGGAATTGGCTGGCTGTCACGGCAATACGGGCTGTCCTGCGACAATCTGCTCGCGGCGGAACTGGTCACCGCGGACGGTTCCATTCTCGAAGTCGACGAGAACCGGCATCCCGAACTCCTGTGGGGATTGCGGGGCGGCGGCGGCAATTTCGGCGTTGTCACCCGATTCACCTTCCGGCTCAATGCGATTCCCATGCCACTGTTCGGCGGCATGGTCATCTACCCGCTGGAGGAAGCCCGGCCCGCGCTGCGCGCCTACCTGAAGGTCGCGGCCGACGCACCGGATGCCTTGGGGCTCAATGCCGCCCTACTCACCGCGCCACCCGCGCCGTTCATCCCCGAATCAATGCAAGGCACGACCGTAGTAGCCCTGGCCGCCGGATACACCGGACCGTTGCATGAAGGCATAGAACTCACGAAACCGCTACGCACAGTGGCGAATCCGATCGCCGACCTGTTCGGCCCCATGCCCTACACCGTCCTGCAATCCATGGTCGACGCAGGCGCACCCCCCGGACTCGCCTGCTACGCCCGCTCCGAATGGCTCGGCCCACTCGACGACGGCGTGATCGATGCCCTGATCACCGCGGCCGTGGAGATCACCTCCCCGCTGTCGCAGGTTCTGCTGCGAGTCATGGGCGGAGCCATCGCCCGAGTCCCCGAGGACGCCACCGCCTTCCGCTTCCGCTCGGCGCAAGCCATGCTCACCCTGATCGCCGGCTGGCCCGACCCCACCGACCCCGGCGACCAACACCGCGACTGGGCCCGAACCGCCTGGGAACGCTTCCGCCCCTGGTCCGCGGGCGGCACCTACATCAACCACATGAGCGCCGACGAGACCGACCGCATCCGCGAGGCCTACGGCGACTCCACCTGGACCCGCCTGGTCGACCTCAAACGACAATTCGACCCCGACAACGTCTTCCAGCTCAACCAGAACATCCCACCCACCGGCTGACCCGGAACCCCCGACACCGTCCTCGATTTCGGTTTCCGACAACGGAATCCGGCCCCTACCGAGATACCGAGTCGAGGACGGCCCAGGGAACTTTCGCATGATGACCGCCGGTTTGTTCAGTCGGTCTTCGGGGTTGCGCGGGTGCCGACGTAGACGCAGGGGACGCCGTTGGCGAGGGTGGCGAAGATGACCGGCATGTAGCCCTCACTGAAGGAGGGGCCCGCACCTGTTCCGGCCCAGACGGTTTCGCTGACCGGGATGAGGTCGATGCTCAGGGGAGGGGACATCCCGGCCATGTCGTCTACGAATTCGTAGAGCATGTGGGGGTTGCCCTCTTTTTCGCTGACGGTGAGGACTACGCCCGCGCGCTTGTAGGTGCCGATGTGCGGGATGATGTCGATGGCGGGCGGGTTCTCGGCCGGGCCGAATGGTTCGGGCATGGTGACATCGGCGAACTCGCGCAACAGTTCCCGGAACAGGTCGGCGTAAAGCTGGCGTGCGCCACCGCCATTGGTCAGCAGGACGACCGCCACCTTGGCCGAGGGGACGATGCGCAGGTAGCCGTACTGGCCGATGGCCGCGCCGTCATGGCCGAAGCCGCCGACGCCATTCCAGTCATTGAGGACCCAGCCGAGGCCCTGGCCGTCGCCGCTGACGGTCCACTTGTCGGGGCAGTCGATTTCGCGGCGCTGCATGGTGGCGGTGCTGTCGGCGCTGAGCCATCGGGTGCCGTCGGGGGCGACGCCACCGGCCAGGTGCGCCCGCGCGAAACGGACCATATCGCCTGCGCTGGAGATGATTCGGCCCGCGGGGCCGATCGCGCGCGGCATGAGATCCCATTCGGGCGCGGGGTCCGGATCCACGCCGGGCTCGCCGAGATGGCTCATGGCCACGCGGTAACGCAGGGCCTGTTCCGGCAGCGTTATCGTGCGCTCGAGGCCGAGCGGGGTCGCGATCCGCTCCTGAACCTGCTGATCCCAGGTGGTTCCGGTCAAGACCTCGATCATGCGGCCCATGACGATGAAGCCGACACCGCCGTACGAGAACGCCGTCCCCGTCGGACAATCCAACGGCACCTCACGCGCCGCCTCGACGAACTTGGCCAGGCAGTCGTCACCGCGACCGGCATCGAAGTTGAAGTCATTGGTCACTCCGGCGGTGTGCGACAACAACTGCCGGGTGGTGATCGACTTGGTGGCCTCGGCATCCGGAACGGCGAATTCCGGCAGCACATCGATCACCGGCGCATCCAGATCCAGCTTGCCCTCATCGACCAGCTGCATGATCATCGTGGCCGTATAGACCTTGGCGATCGAACCGCACAGGAACACCGAATCCGTGGTCACCTCAACGCCGGTGCGGCGGTTCAGCACTCCACTCGCGAGCTCATACACCTCGCCATCGACCAGGAACGCCAACCCCGCCCCCGGCACATGATGCGCGGCCCGCAACTCATCCAGCCGCCGCTGCCAATGCGCCAGATCCACCCGCCGATCGCTCACGGTCACATCGTTCGGGTTCTCGGCGATACCGACGCCACCCCCCGAACTCGCAGTCCCCCACTCCCCACTGGCCTTCCAATTCCCTTCGAGATCCCAGCTGACGTTCTCCGGCATTACCCTCTCCTTCGCTGCCGCCGAATCGGCTATCGGTGACAACATCCAGCATTCGTTCCAGCCGGATCCGGAACAACGCCAGATCTCGCAACGATCCTTAACCCGAGACTTACCGATCCCGTTGCACCCCAGAACAGTCCCAGCGACAGAGACCGGACAGCGAGGCGGGCAGCCCCCGAGAGGGCTGCCCGCGCTGTCGCTCCCCGGTGGTCAGCGAATCCGGTGGGTTCGCTCGGCGAGCGCGTCCAGCAGTGCGATGAGCTGGGTTTGGGTGAATCCGTCGGTCACATTGCCGTCGGCGTCGAAGCGTTCGTGGGCGCGGAAGGCCATGACCTCGGGCTTGGCGAGGACATCCGCGCCGACGGCGGTGAGGATCTGGCGCAGGGACTGTTGAGCGCGGACGGTCCCGAGTGCGCCGAGGGTCGCGCCGACCAGGCCGACCGGCTTACCCGGAAGGGTCGCGCTGTCGGGGGTGCGGCTCATCCAGTCGATAGCGGACTTCAATACGGCGGGGATGCAGGCATTGTGTTCGGGAGTCGCGATGAGCAGAGCGTCGGCGCGGGCGATCTCGTAGCGCAGGTCCTCGACCGCCCAGTGCAGCCGACCAGCCTCGAGATCCTGGTTGTAGAGCGGCAATTCGCCGAGCGACGGGTAGATGTCGATGGTCATGCCGCCGGGGTTGAACTTCTGTGCTGCGCGCAGCAGGGCGGTGTTGTACGAGTCGGCGCGCAGACTCCCGGACAGGGCCAGGACGCGCAGTTCGGGTGCGGTGGTGGTCATTTCGGGCTCCTATTCAGGGTCTGCCCTGCGATCAGGGCGGTCAGGGCGATGGCGAATCCGACGAGTTGCCAGCCGGTCAGGGTCTGCCCGAGCAGCAGGAACCCGGCCAGGGTGGCGACCAGCGGGTTGGTGGTCGACAGCAGCGATACCGAGGTCGGCGCGAGCCTCTGCACGCCGCGGAACCACAGCGTGTAGGCCAGCACGGTGCCGATCAGGCCGATGTAGGCGAATCCGAGCAGGTTCGCCCCGGTGAGCGTGGGCGGCAACCCCTCGACAGCCAGGGTGAGTGGGGCCAGCACCAGGCCACCCAGGGTGAGCTGCCAGCCGGTCATGGTCAGCGGCGGCACCGGCGAACCCCATTTCTTGCCGAGCACAATGCCCAAGGCCAGCAGGGTGGTCGCGCCGAGCATGGCCGCGACGCCCACCGGATCGGGCAGGGTCGGCGCGGTCAAGCTCAGCAAGGCGACACCGAATGCGACGGCGACCGCGGAGATCAGCACCACACTCGGGGTGCGGATACCGAGCAGCGGCAGCGCGAGCGCGGCGACGATCAGCGGTTGCAGCGCGCCGAAGGTGGCCGCGAGCCCGCCGGGCAGGCGGTAGGCGGCGATGAACAACAGCGGGAGGAACGCCCCGATATTGAGCATCGCCAGGACGAACGACTTCCACCACCACGCGCCGCGCGGCAGCGTGCGGGTGAAAGCCAGGATCAGCAGCCCGGCCGGCAGCGCCCGCATCACCGAGGCCAGTAGCGGACGGTCCGGCGGAAGCAGCAAAGTCGTTGCGGCGTAAACGGTTCCGAATGCGGCCGGTGCGAGCGCAGTCAGCACGATATCGCGCACCGCGCCGTGCGGCATTCGCGGCGACCGGGCTCGAGTGGTGGTGGTTTCCGGATGTGCGACGGTGACCATGTCCCGCCCTTCCCTCATCAAGTAATCTCGACATCGAGATAAAACCATTGAGAGACTGTCGACGTCAAGTCTCTCGATATCGAGATAAAGGAGTTGCGTGTGGCGGATACCGTTGACCTGATCATCGATCTGTGGACGAAAGAGTCCCCCGACCTGGCCGAAGACCTGTGGCCCGTGGCCATCGTCGGCCGCGTGCAACGGCTCTCCCGCGTCCTCGATCGCGCCCTCAAGAACTTCTATGCCGAGCACGACCTGGAGGTGTGGGAGTTCGACGTCCTCACCACCCTGCGCCGCGCCGGAGCCCCCTACGAACTGACCGCGGGCGCACTACTGAAGGCCGCCATGATCACCTCCAGCACGGTCACCAATCGCATCGACCGGCTGGAGGCCAGGAACCTCGTCGAACGCGTCCGCGACACCGGCGACCGCCGCTCGGTCCGAGTCCGCCTGACCCCCCACGGCCGCGACCTCATCGACCGCGTATTCCGCCTCCACCTGGAGAACGAAGCCCGCATCCTCCCCGCCTACGACCCCGCCACCTACGAGAGCTTCACCGGCGAATTACGCCGTCTCCTGGAACATTTCGGCGACTCCCTCGACCGCGCCGAAGCCACCGGAAACACCGGGGACCGCTGACGACTCCGAGCCTAGACGTCGTCGAGTTGCAGGATCATGCTGCGCATGGTCGCGTAGCGCTCCAGGAGGGCGGTGTCGGCGGCGGTGCGGCGGCCGATCTCGGAGCCGAATGCCGCCTTCAGCGACGCCATATCGTCCCAGTCCAGCATGCCGACCATGTAGTAGGGCTCGCCGCGCACCGGGGCCGCGTTGTGGCTGCGGGTATAGCGCCGCAGGCCGGGTAGCTGGGTCGCCAGCGGAATGTGGACGTCGAGGTAGTGACGTTCGAAGGCCGCGATATCGGAAGGCACGTCCCACATCACGATGAATCGCGCCCGCCGCTCGGTGCCGGGGGTTGTGGTCATCTCACTCTTACTGTCGTCAGGATGCATATCTGTCCGACGCACGATCCCCACGCGAATCGACAGGTGGCCGAAACTGGTCCGCGGCCGGTGTCGATTCCGGCGGGACTTGCGCGTCGTAGGTATCGAGGGGTCCGATGGACGGGCCCACCGCAGGAAGGGATACCGATCATGACGCAGTATCTGGTGCTGATCTACCAGGATGAACGGCTCATCGAGGAGCACACCGCGGAGATGGGGCAGAAGCATCAGGCCTTCATTGCCGCCAATGGCCCGGCGCTGCGCGGTGGTAACGCGCTGGAACCGGTCGGCACCGCGACATCGCTGCGTCCGGACGGCGCGGGCGGATTCGTGGTCACCGACGGCCCGTTCGCCGAGACCAAGGAACAGCTCGGCGGCTATTACCTGATCGAGGCCGAGGATCTGGACGCGGCGATCGCGGTGGCCAAGCAGGTGCCGGTGGACGGCGGCGGGGTCGAAGTACGTCCGATCTGGGCGGTACCGGGTGCTGTCGGCTGACATTGCCGCCGCCGTCGGGGACGCGCACCGGAGCGAATGGGCCTTCGTGCTCGCCGCGACGGTGCGCGTCACGCGCGATATCGACCTGGCCGAGGAATGCGTGCAGGAGGCGTACGCCCAGGCGCTGACGGTCTGGGTGGAGCAGGGCGTGCCCGCGCGACCCGGCGGCTGGCTCACCACGGTGGCACGCAATCGGGCACTGGATCTCTTGCGGCGCAATGCCACTCAGCGGCGGGCGCTGCCCCTGCTGGTCTCCGATGAGCACGATGCGGACATTGCCGAACAGGCCGTGGACGCCGTGGACCCGCGTATCGCCGATGACCGGTTGCGCCTGATCTGCACCTGCTGCCACCCGGCCCTCGCGCTCGAGGCACAGGTCGCGCTCACCCTGCGGCTGGTATGCGGACTGTCCACTGCCGAGGTCGCCCGCGCGTTCCTGGTGTCCGAACCCACCATGGCGGCCCGAATCACCCGCGCCAAGAAGAAGATCGCCGCGGCCCGCATCCCCTACCGGGTGCCCGCGCCCGCCGAGCTGCCCGAACGCGTCGACGCGGTACTGACCGTGGTGCACCTGCTGTTCACGACCGGGCACACCGCCCCCTACGGCACCGAACTGGTGCGCCGCGAGCTCACCGAACGCGCCATCGAGATCGCCCGCATGCTGCGCACACTGGTCCCCGAGCACGCCGAACTGACCGGCCTGCTGGCCCTGATGCTCCTCACCGAATCCCGCCGCGACGCCCGCCTCGACACCGACGGCGCGATGGTCCCCCTCGAACACCAGGACCGGACCCGATGGAACCGCGCCCTGATCACCGAAGGCCTTGCCCTCGTACACGATTCCCTGCGCAACCCCGGAAAGTACGCGCTACAAGCCGCGATCGCCGCCGTACACGCCGAATCCCCCGGCCACGAGGTCACCGACTGGCCCCAAATATTGGGCCTCTACAACGAATTGGCTCGCCGCTGCCCCTCCCCCGTGGTCGACCTCAACCGCGCCGTAGCCCTCGGCTACGCCGAAGGCCCCGAACCCGCCCTCGCCGCCCTGAACGCCCTCGCAACCCACCCCCAACTCGCAACCTACGAATACCTCCCCGCCGCCCGCGCCCACTTCCTCACCCAACTGGGCCGCGCCGACGAGGCCCGCGCCGCCTACGACGAAGCAATCCTGCTCGCGGGCAACGACATCGAACGAGAATTCCTGGCCCGCAAACGCGACGCGATATAGCCGCAGCGTCGTCAGTCGGGTTCATGTCACATCTTCGAGACGACGAGGGCCGCGAACCAGATGATGAACACGGCCGCAAAGGCCAGCGCGATATCGAAATAGATGCCGACAGACATGATGTGCCTCCTCAGGCGGTCAGCGGGCGGGGCAGAACGAGGGCAGGTTCTGCACGGTGCCGCTCGTCGGGCACGGATCGAAGGTGAAGATCGTGTAGGTCCCCGCGAGCAGCATCACGATCGCGAAGACCGAGACCAGACTGGTCAGCCAGAACCGCGCCCCGAGACTCGGTGCGTAGTCACGAATGATGACCCGCACACCATTGGTGCCGTGCAGCACCGCGAGCCACAAAATGGCGAAATCCCACAGCTGCCAGAACGGGCTGGCGTATTTGCCTGCCACGAACGCGAAGTCGACCTTGAACACACCGTCACCGGCGACCAGGTTCACATACACGTGCACCAGAATCAGCACCAGCAGCACGACGCCGGACAGGCGCATGAACAGCCACGCGTACTTCTCGAAGTTATTGGAATTACCGGAGTTCCCGGGGGCGCCCAGGGCGCGCTCGATCGGAGTAACAGTAGCCACGATGCTCACCTACTTGAAGTAATGGCTCAGATGGTTGACGGTGAACGGGATCATCAGCAACGCCCAGATGATGACCGCGCCCCACAACATCTGGTTCGTCTTGCCCACACCCTTGCCCCACAGGTCGATGAACACGATCCGCAGACCATTGAGCGCATGCCCCAGAATGGCGGCGACCAGGCCGATCTCGCCCAACCCCACCACCAGCGTCTTATAGGTGTGGATGACCTCGTTGTAGGCGTCCGGGGATACCCGCAGCATCAGATTGTCCGCGACGTGGATCAGCAGGAACACATAGATGAGCACACCGGTGATCCGCTGGGCCACCCACGCCCACATGGACAATCCACCCCGATAGAACGGGATCCGACCACGCTTGAGCTCCTCACCGAGTGAGATCGTACTTGCTGTCACCTGCTCCTCCTCGAGCTCTTCCTTGCATGTGTCCATACACGAGAGTTGGCGCGCCCCTTGATGAAAGGCGAAGTATGTGCGTCCGCGAGCGAACAGCAGTGCGCGGGTTCGGGGGGTGAGGATGAGTAGGCGTCTCGCCCTGTACCGGCCATGCCGCTCACAAGTGCTGCCTTCCAACCTTTTTGATGGTCGCCCCCCACGGCAAGTCGTTGATACATCACTGTAATCAGCCGTACGGGGCATTACTAAATCGAAGCGAGAGTCGTGTGCGTCACACGAGCGTGGCCGCCGCATCGTGCGCCGAGATCTCCGGTGTTGCCGGGCGTTTTCGCACGCCGGGCAGCTACCGAGGACCGTCCGTGACGTCAGATCCCTTGCCGCCGAACGGCAAGCCGGTCGATCTCCCACTGTGTGCGGGCCACGTCCGCTCGTGGCAGCATGCCAGACGTGGAGTTACGCCAGTTACGTTACGTTCTCATGATCGCCGAAGCCGGCAGCTTCAGTGCAGCGGCTGAGCAAGCGCTGATCGCACAATCGGCGCTGAGCCAGCAAGTGGGCCGACTCGAAAGGGAGCTGGGCACAAAACTATTCGAGCGCAGTAGCCGCGGCGTCACCTTGACCGCCGCGGGACGTGCCTTTGCGCCCCTGGCCGAGGAAACGCTCCGTTCCGCCGAGCAGGCATCGCTGGTGGCTGCCAGTCACGGCCAGCTGGTCGGCGGCCGGCTGGCAGTCGGCGCGTACCCCAATCGCAGCAGTCCGGTCCCCGCGATCTGGGTATCGGAGTTCCATACGCGCTATCCGTCCGTGGAAGTCTCACTGCGAGAAGGCCTTACCGATGAGCTCATACGCTTGGTGGAGCGGGGTGAGCTGGATGTCGCCGTGGTCGGGCTCAGCAGTGGTCTGGAACTGGCCGAACTCGACCACCTCGTCCTGGTCGAGGATCCGGTGGGCCTGGTCCTGCCCGCGCAGCACGCATTCGCCGACGCCGAATCGCTGACCCTGGACCAGCTCACCGACGAGGCCTTCATCGACGGCACGCCGGGCGCCGGTATGCGAATACTGGTAGACCACGCCTTTCAACAGGCCGGAATCGTTCGTCGAGTCCAGTTCGAGGTGTCCAACCCGCTCCATTCCATTCAATTGGTTCATCAAGGGCTGGGAGTCGCGTTCCTCCCGCGCCGAATGATCGATCCGGAATCGCTCAGCCAGAACGGAGTCCGCTGGATCTCGGTGGACGGGATACCGAGCTTTCGGGAAAGCCTGGTGTTTCGCCGCGGACGACTCTCGGCCGCCGCCCGGGAGTTCATCGGCATGGTTCGCCGTGATAACAACCTGCCGGCGAACAACACCGGTGAGCCTGCCACGGAATCCACTGTCCACCAGAAGATCTAGTGTCATGAGTGCACGATCGATTCACTTTCCACCAGTTCGAAATCGGCCCGTCGCACCCGACGCGTGGCGAGCCAGTACTCGAAAGCGAAGCCCGGCCAGAGCGTGCGGTTGACGCCTTCGGGATCCAGGAATCGGGTTTCGCATCCCGCCCATGCGCTCCGCCGCCGCCTGGCGCGCATCTTGCTCAGCGATGCCGCCATGGCCGAAGGGCGAACCTCGAGTGCCGCCGGGCTCTCCCCGTCGAGCAGACTCAGGCATTCGATGACATAGGAGATCTGACGCTCGATCATGAAGACGATCGAATTGTGCTGTAGTCCCGCATTGGGCCCGAAGATCAGGAAGAGATTGGGGAACCTCGGAATCATCATGCCGAGATGTGCCTCGGGACCTCGATCCCACGAACTCGCGAGGGTGATGCCGCCGCGTCCGGTGATGTTCATCGCCGCAATGGCTGCGCCCGGGCGAAACCCTGTCCCGAAAATAATGACGTCGGCCGGATACTCCCGTCCGTCGCCGCACACGACCGAACGCTCGCGGACTTCGGCCGGCGATTCCGTGACGAGTGTGACGTTCGGACTCGCCAGCGCCGGGTAGTAGTCATTGGACAGCGGAATCCGGCGGTTGCAGCCGACCGTATGATCGGGCGTCAGCTTGGCCCGCAAGTCGTGGTCCGCGATGCGGGCGGCCAGGTGCTTGCGGGCCCGCCGCGCTCTCCACCGATCCGCGAGCGGCGTGAGCGCGAATCCGGCCGCCTGCACCTCGCGTTCGACGAAAACCGCGGTGCGCACCACGCGCTGGAGCCACGGCAGGCGGCCGAATACCTGACCGAGGGCCGGTGGGATGGTTCGCTCCGGTTTCGGGAGCACCCAGGTCGGCGTGCGCTGAAAGACGGTCACCTCGGCTGCCCGCCGCACGACCGGAGGCAGGAATTGCACTGTGCTGGCCCCGGTTCCGACGATGGCCACCGACTTGCCGTCGAGATCTATCGAGTGGTCCCAGTTCGAAGAATGAAAGACGTTGCCCGCGAAGGCATCGCGGCCGGTGATATCGGGCGAGGACGGGACGCTCAAAGCACCGGCGCATGCCACGACCGCCAGGGCATAGCTCTTTTCACCGGCGTCCGTCGTAATCTCCCACCGCCCCTGGTCATCGCGGTAGCGCACACCGTTCACCCGGCATCCGAATCGGATATGGCCGACGATGCCGTACTCCTCGGCGGTACGCCGCAGATACCCGTGGATCTCGGATTGACCGGCGAACCACCTGCGCCAGCGGTGATTCGGGGCGAACGAATACGAGTACAGGTGCGACGGGACATCGCAGGCGGCTCCCGGATAGGTATTGTCACGCCAGGTGCCACCGAGATCATCGGCCTGTTCCAGCACGGTGAAGTTCTCGAAACCCGCCTGCTTCAGTCGAATCGCGGCGCATAACCCGGAGAACCCGGCACCGATCACGACAATCGGAGCGGTCCGCTCCATCAGATCAGCCCGCCATTGGCACGAATCGTCTGCCCATTGAGCCAGCGGCCCGATTCGCCGACGAGAAAGGCGACAATACCGGCGATATCGTCGGGGGTGCCGATCCGGCGCAGCGGCGTCTGTTCGGCCAGTTGCATGACCTGCTCGGGGGTCCGGCTGCCGAGGAACTGCGGAGTCGCGGTGGGACCGGGAGCGATGGCATTCACCGTGATGTTCTTTCCGGCGAGCTCCACGGCCAGCTGACCCGTGACGGACTCCACCCACGCCTTGGCGGCGTTGTACAGCAGCTGCCCGGGAATCCTCAGCGCCACAGCCGAACTCGACAGATTGATGATGCTGCCACCCGCACGCACCCGGGATGCGGCCTGGCGCAGCAGATAGAACAGCCCTCGCATGTTCACGTCGGCGATCCGGTCGAAGGCCTCGTCGGACGTCGCGGACAACGAGATTCCCCGCTCTCCCTGCACCGCAGCACAATTCACCAGAACGTCGGCACCGTGACCGTGTACCTGTTCGGCCGCGTCGAAGAGCCGCTCCGCCACACCCGGCTCGGAGATGTCTCCCTGGAAGCCGACCACCTCGGAGCCCGGGAACTCACCCAGCAACCGCTGCCAGGCCTGTTCGTCCCGGGAGTAGTTGACCACCACGGTAAACCCCTCGGCGACAAGGGTTCTCGTGATCTGCGCGCCGATACCGCCGGATCCACCCACGACAATCGCGGTCCGCGATCCGTTCATCCGCTCCACCATCTACCGCACCGCCATCATCTCGAAATCGATCTCGTTGCTCGACCGCTCGGCACCGTCCCAGCCCCGCCAATCCAGGGTGAGGGGCATGGTCGCGCCCTTTTCCTCCGACGTCGACCACGCGGCCACCGTCGCGCGCGGTCCCGACCCCGTGCCCTGGATGTAGCAGATCATGTTTACGGGCCACTGGGTGTTCACGAACATGTGGTTGTCCATCGGGGTGGGCCACTGGCCGATGCGCAGCGCGCGTTCGCCTTCCGGGCCGATGACATGCCAATCGGGATGCAGGTGTATCGATCCGAGGATGTCCAGGCCCTCGTCATTCGCCTCACGATAGATACGGAGCAGATCCTTCGAATCACACCAGAAACCGCGGCGCTGGTGGGCGTATCCCTTTCCGAAACAGGGCACGATGACCTCGTCGAATTCCGCGCATGCCTGTCCCTCGCTGGACTTGACATTCGCACCGTATTTGATGTCCCGCACCGTGCATTGCCCGTCGGAGAGATGTCCGAGCAGCACCGCGAAACAGCATGGCGGCGAATCCGGTGTGCAATCCAGGTATTCGGTGAGGGCATCCCGCAAATACGGCTGTAGCGTTTCCTCGTCGACCGACACGCGATAGTCGTTCATCGAGATTCCCCCGCGAACGTATCGACGCACGCCTCCCACGCACCGTCGCTCAGCAAGCTCCGGCAGCGGGTGAACAGTTCCATGAAAAAGGCGCCGTGCATTTCGACGAATTCGGTGGATTCCCGGCCTTGGTCGACCTCGTTGGCGGCGGTGATGGCCAGGAAGTCCCGCAGACGCCGGTCTTCGAGCGGACCTGCGATTCCGGTGAACCGATCCCGGTACGGCTCCGGCGAGAGCTCCAGGCGCGGATACGTGTATTCGCGATCGCATGCGCCGTACTCATATACCAGGTCGGCAACCTCCGCGCCCGCTGTTTCGACAACACGAGCACGTTCATCGAGCGGCAGGATCGTGTAGAACCCGCCATCGGGCAACGGTGCGGGGCCGAACAATCCGTGCAGAAAGCCCGCACTGCATACGGCCTCACGCTCGCCCCATTCCCGAAGCAGAGATTCGACGCGGGTCAGATGGGTGAACATATTTCCGCCATGACCCGGATGCGCAATCTCCGTCGCCCCCAGCGACATAAGCAAGTCCTTACAGGCAGCAGTACCCACCGAACCCTCCCCCTTCACCTCATTTGGCTTCGAGCCAAGTCTTCAACACCCCCGGGGCGCGGCGCCAGTACCGTTTCGCGATCGAGGCCATCTCCAATTCAGATGGCTGTAATGATTGCCTTCCGGCGGCTGAAACTGATTGACTCCGAGGCGGTATCAGCTCAGCACGGAACATCAGGGGGGTTGCCAGTCATGACGGCGACAGTGGACATTCCGACCATCTTCCGATCGGCCACCAACGGCCGAAAGACGTTGCAAGCCGAGGGCAGAACGGTCCGGGAGATCATCGAGAGCATCGAGGTCTCCGCGAGCGGGATTCGCGATCGCCTGGTCACCGGGGGAGAGTTGCGGAGATTCGTGAACGTCTACGTCGACGACGATGACGTCCGTTTCCTCAGCGGCCTGGATACGGTGGTGGCCAACGGATCTCGTATCACGATCCTGCAGGCGGTCGCGGGCGGCTAGCCCGTACCGGCCGCGGCGCCGCCGGCGCGGATCATGTCGATGACCTCGTCGACACCGAGCGTCCCGTTCGCGCACTCGCGGAGCAGTGCCAGGACGTGCTCGTCACGATATTCGCGCCAGGGCCGGCCACCCGCCGGTTCCGACGCAGTGATCTTGTCGATCAATGACGTCAGGACCGTGCTCTCGCCCGCTTCCACGAAGTCCGTCACACCGGCCCTGCGCAGGTACCGAACGCATTCGTCCCAGCGGATCGGCCGGGTGATCTGCTCGGCGAGCGCATCGCGCAGGGCCTGCCCGCCCGGTGCGAAGGGCCGCCCGGTCACGCTGGAGATGACCGGTGTCCGGGGCTCGTCGAAATCGACCGTGTCCAGCACCGTCCGGAACGCCGCGGCGGCCGGTTCCATGAGCGGCGAGTGGAACGCCCCGCTGACCCGGAGTGGGACGAAACCCCTGACGCCATCCAGCTTTTCGAATATCGGCCGGGCGCGGGCGAGGTCCGCCGCGGTACCGGACAGCACGCACTGCTCGTCCGCGTTGTAGTTGGCGATGACGACGTTCGCGAGACCGCCGGCCCGTAGGGCCTCCTCGATCACCGCCGGTGCGACGCCGACCACCGCCGCCATTCCGCCGCCGTCGGACTCGGCCATCAACTCCGCGCGGCGGCGCACCAGGCGCAGGCCGGTCTCGAAATCGAAGCAGCCCGCCGCCAGCAGCGCGTTGTACTCACCGAGACTGTGGCCGGCCAGATAGTCCGCGACCGGACGGTCCGGCCCACTCGCATCGAGGTGGTGGAGCGCGTTGACCACGTATATCGCGGGCTGCGCGTATTCGGTCCGGTTCAGCAGTCGCCGCGGATCCTCCCGGCACAGTCGCTCGATCGAGTAGCCGAGCACGGTGTCGGCCTGCCCGCACAGCACCGGGAAGCGTTCGAAGACGTCTCCGCCCATCCCCCGCCTCTGCACGCCCTGTCCGGGAAAGACGAAGGCTCTCATCGGGATTCCTCGAGATCGTCGAGATAGGTGGTCACACAGGCCTGTTCGATCGCGGCGAGCGACAGGTCGTCGTGCAGGATGGTCATGTGGTTGGACGCGTCGATATCCACCACCCGCAGGCCCGGGAGCTCGCGCTTCCAATCCTGTACGTAATCCACGTGATCCAGCGAGAACGTCTCACCCACCACCTGGAAGTACGGCTCCAGATCACCCAGGAACAATGCCCGGCGATTGCGGAAGTACGTGCACTCCACGGCATCCGGTCTGACCAGGGGCCGGATGCGGTATTCGTCGATGCGATAGGCCAGTTGGACCTCGATATTGCGCCGGACGAAGTGCACGATGTGCTCGCGCGCCATGGCGAGACCGCGTTCGGCCGCGAGGTCGGCGAGCCGCCGCAGGCAGGCCTCCGGATCCGGTGCGTCGGCGATTTCGTTCTGATGGATCAGCCCGCTCGTCACCCGGGCGAGGTTCTTCTCCCCCGCGGGCCAGAGCAATGAGTTCACCACTTGCAGCGCCGCGCTCTGCGCCGGTCCGGACCCGCTCGCATTGGATACGGCCCAACCCGAGTTGTCCGGCGAGTCCACCATCGTCAGCGAGTTCACGACCTGGCCCCGTAGCTGGAGCAGCCGGGTGATCTCATAGGCGAGGATGCCGCCGAGGCAGAATCCGCCCACGTCGTAGGGGCCTTCGGGCTGCACGCCGCGAATGACCTCGACGTAGTACTCCGCCATCGCCGGAACACCCTGCAATGGTGCGTGATCGGTGAGGAAGCCCCGGGCCTGGATTCCGTAGAAGGGGCGCGGAATCTTCGCGGCGATCGGGTGATACGACTCCACGCCCGCCAGCGCGCCGTGCACCCAGAACACCGGCCTGCCCGTGGTGACGCCATTCAGGTGCACGAGTTCCGGGAATCGCGCTCCGCTCGGCAAGCCCTCGGATGGCGGCAGGCTCGACAGCCTCGCGACCACATCGTCGAGGGTGTCCTCCGCGTGGAGCCAATCCGGTTGGAACAGTGGGAATTCCCCGCGAATGCGGCCGAGCACCGCCACCAGCAGAAGCGAGTTGAGGCCATAGCCGGCGAGCGAGCGTCGCCTGTCGATTTCGTGTTCCTCCAGACCCAGCACGGAGGCCACGAGACCGGAGACGAAGGTTCCCGCGGTGCCCACGGGGACCGTGCTCACCTCCGCCGATTGCCCGAGCGCGGGCGTTGCCGGGCGCTCCGGAACACCGGCGGCGAAGCAGGTCCGCCGCGCGAATGGATACGCGGGCAAGGGAATCCGGCGGCGTCGGGCTTCTCGGTGCAGCAGGCCCCAATCCACGTGTGCGCCCGCGACCCACTGCTCGGCCAGCAGCGTCAAGTGCTGCCGCGACAGTCGAGGGGATCCGTCCTGCACAGCCGAGAAGTCCACAGCACCAGGGTCTTTCCCCGCATGGTCGGTGAGCGCGACCCTCGCGCTCGAGTCCGGGTCGCCCTCCAGCCACCCGGCAAGTACCTCGGCCGCCTCCTCGGGAGTTGCGGCGACCAGCGCCAACCGGCACTCCATCTCCTCGCGACCGACCTGAAGGGTATAGGCGAGGTCCGGCCAGGTTTCCGGGCCGGTTTCCCGCAGCGGGGCGAGGAGCCGCCTCGCTCGTTCCCGGAGCGCTTGTCCGGTCTTGGCCGAGAGGATGACCAGTTGCGGGACATGCAGATTCGCGCCGTCCACGGCCGCACCGCCGTCAGAGCCGGGCACATACTGTTCGAGCACCACGTGCGCGTTGACACCGCCGATGCCGAAGCTGTTGATGCTCGCCCTCCGCGGCAGCACGCGGCCGCTGCCATCGGTTCGGACAGGCCACGGCCGGTTGACCGTCGCCGGCCGGAGCCGGGTTCCGAGCGCGATGTCCGCGTGCAGGCCTCCGAAGTCGGGGATCGCCGGGATCACGCCGAATCGCACGGCCTGCACCGTTTTCACCAGTGCGGCCAGGCCCGAGAACACCTCGCTGTGCCCGATGCACGGCTTCACGCTGCCGAAGTAGATGGCGGCGGAGTCCGCTGCGTCGCCCGCGCCCGCTGTTCCCAGACTCGCGCGCAATGCCGCGATTTCCACACTGTCGGCCAGCGCCGAACTCATGCCGTGGGCCTCGACGTACTCGATGGCGCCGGGATCGGTTCCGGCGTCGTCGAAGGCGCGCGCGATCGCCGATTTCATCCCGCGAATGCTCGGCGCGGTGAACGACACGCCCTGTCCGCCATGGGCGACGCCGGTGCCGCGCACGATGCCGTAGATGGTGTCCCCGTCCTCGATCGCCCGGCGCAATGGCTTGATCAGCACGGCACCCGCGCCCTCACTGCGCACGGTGCCCTCGGCGTCTTGCTGGAACGGGCGCACGTTCCCCTCGGCGCTGAGCATTCCCGCGCCCCGCATACCGGCGAATCGCGCCGGTGACATGACCAGATTCACGCCACCGACCAGGGCCTGCTCGCATTCCCCCTCGCGAATCGACCGGATGGCGCGGTGCAGGGCCACCAGCGATGAGGAGCAGGTCGTATCGCACTGCTCGCTCGGACCGCGCAGGTCGAACGCATACGAGATGCGATTGGGGATGAGCGCGGGCACCGGCGAGCTCAGCAGGCTCGGTCCACCGTCGTATTCGCTGCCGGTGGTGGCGACGAAGACTCCGGTGGGCCGGGTGCGCAGATCGGTGATCCGGTAGCCCGCGTCTTCGACGGCGTTCCAGGCCGCCATCAGCATCAGGCGCAGCTCGGGGGTCACCTGCCGCGCCTCGGTCATGGACATGGCGAAGAAGAGAGGGTCGAATTCGTGGATCCCGTCCAGGAATCCGCCCCACAACCCGGTCGTGTGCGCGGTGTCGCCGTGGCTCGCCCAGTCTTTGCGCCGCATCGGCGGGGTGGTGATGCACCGCGCGCCCTGTTCGACGATGCGCCAGAATTCCCCGACGTCCTCGGCCCCGGGAAAGCGCGCGGACATTCCCACGATGGCCATGCCCTCCGGTTCGGCTTGCTCGTGGCCGGGAGCGCGCGAATCATCCGGTGCGGCAGCGAGTTCCGCAGCGTACTCGGCGACAAGGAAGGCACCGAGGTCCGACAGCGTGCTGTATTCGAAGAGCAGCGTGACATCCAGGTCGAGGCCGAGCCTCGCGCCGATGGTCCGGGCGAGCTGCACGGCGAAAATGGAATCGACGCCATAGGCCGAGAAGTTCGCCTCCCGCGCGATTCGGGTGCCGTCGATGCGCAAGGACTCCGCCAGAATCTCGCGTATCACCGCCTCGACACGGGCGCGCGAACCGTCGGGGACACTGTCGCCGGATGCCACCCGCGCGGGCTCGGGGAGCGGGGGTGTGGCGATATTCGGCACCGGATCGGGTCCGGCTGCACGCGTCGGCGAGATCGCTTGGCGCACTATGCCATTGCTCCGGGCCACGATGATGTGCTGGCCGAGATCAGCGGCCGCCGTGGCCGGGAAGGTGACCTGCCCGTAGCCTTCCTCTGCGAGGAGGCGCTGCCAGCTGTCCGACGTGAGCAGCGGGCTGCCCGGAATGCGCAGCTCGGCGTCGTCATAACGCCACCAGCCCTCGAGCAGGCCGAAGGTGAAATGGTTGATCACCACGTTCGCGGTGATCTCATTGAGCACCAGCAGCCCATCGTGTGTAAGCGGCGCCTTGGCATTGCGGAGGGTGGCGCGAATGTCGCGGGTGGCATGCAGCACATTGGCGGCGATGACGATGTCGTAGCTGCCGATGGCAATTCCCTGTTCGGCCACCGGGCGCTCGATATCGAGTATCCGGCAGGTCAGGAATGGGCTGGCGGGCCGGTAGTTCCGCTCGGCGTGGTCCAGGAACGCCCGGGACAGGTCGGTGTAGCAATACTCCCGGACCGCCAGGCCATCGGCTCTGATCGCCTCCAGGACAGCGGCACTCGTCGCACCCGTGCCCGCGCCGATCTCCAGGATGCGCGGCGCGAAGCCGGGCTCGGCTTCGGTGCGGGCGCGCAACCGGGATATCAGTTCCTCGGCGAGCACCCGGTTGAAGAACGCCGAGGCGGGATTGGTCTTATAGACATCTTCGACCAGCCGTAGCGATCCCTTCGGGAACATGATCTCCGTGGCCCGCCGTTCGCCGGTGAGCACGGCGGGGATCGCGGGCAGGGTCGTCTCCAGCAGCCGGTGGATGGCGGCCAGGTCGGGATTGCGTTGCCAGCGTGGCTTTTCCGTCTCCCAGTCCCGCCACACGTCGTGGGGGGACCGCGCGCTCGGTGCGTCATCGGTCAGGATTCGCTCGCCCCGCCGCCGCAGGTAGCCCCCGACCTCCAGCAGCCGGACGGATTCGTCGAACCACGCGTCGTACATCGGAAGCAGGCCGGCGGTCTCCCGTGCCGCGGCCATGGTCTGCCCGGTGTGACCGAACGCGCCCAGGGAACGCAGGTGGGACCAAAGGAGGTCGAGCAGCAGCCGTTTCATCATGTGATTTCTCCGAAGTTCCCAGTCAGAACACGAGCGCGGTCAGTTCCGCGACTCGCTCACGCAGCGACGCGAGGTCGTCGAACACCGCCCGGGGCTCCCGGCTCTCGGTGTGGACGGCCGGCGAGGACTCCCGCGCGAGCAGGCGAATCTCGTCGTCGCCGAGGGTGATTCCCCGGGTGTTCACGCCCGGGCCGAATTTCATCAGGGTCAGTCGGCCGGTCGTGCCCGCACACAGCAGCTCGATCACGTCCGTGAGCTCGCCGGCCTCGATGAGAGGTATTTCATTGCCCATGAGCGTCGAACGGCTGCCGCCGTCCACGGCGTTGTTGAAGCAGTACCCGAGATTGACCACCCTGGCCGCGTACCCGTAGCGGCGTTCCACCGTGTGCGCGAAGGCGTCCATGAACGTGCACGCGGCCGCGTAGTCCGCCTGCTTGATGGCCTTGAGATAGGAGTTGATGGACGAGAGGAAGACGACGACCTCGAGCGAGTCGCCGCCGAACGCGTCCAGCAGCAGCGCACTCGTATCGACCTTGCCGCGGAGCACATCGTGGAAGCGCGTCTCGGTCAGTTCGGCCAGGCTCTCCCCCGACGCCACCAGTCCGGAATGAATGAGTCCGTGCACCGCGCCGAAGCGCCGTTCGATCTCCGCCCGGGCCTGTCGCAATGATTCGGCGTCGGTGGCGTCCGCGCGAATGTAGTGGGGTGTGGGTCCCCCCGCGCCGGAGGCCTGCACGAGGGCGGCATCGATGCGCGCATCGCGGGGGCTGCGGCCGAGCCACACCACCTGCGCGCGGTACCGGCGGATCAGGTACTCGCTGATGGCCGTGCCCAATCCCCCGGCTCCGCCGAGGATTACGTAGGTTCCGCCTTCCCGCAGCCGAGAGGACTTTGGCGAGTCGGCGCGCACGGTCAGCAGCTGCTGCCGGTGCCACCGGTCGTCGCGGCGGATACGCGGGTTGCCCTCCGGGTCGGCGGGCAGACCCGTTACCGCCGACAGCGACCGGATGTCGTAGGCCTCGAGATCCACGACCCGCACGGCCCAGTTGGGGTACTCCTTCGCCACCGAGCCGGCCAAGCCCGCGACACCGGCGTGGGTGGGGTCGGCGGCTTCGGACTCGTCTCTGGCGTGCGCCCGCTGTGTGATCACGGTCAGGCCCACCGAACGGTTGCCATAACCTGCGGCGAGCAAGGCCTTCACCGTGCGGAACGCATGCAGCGTGCCCGCCTGCTGACCGTCGATCAGATCCGCGGCGGAGGCCGCCTCGGTGTGGTCGGGAGCCACCCAGATCAGGTGATCCACCGCAGGGGCGGCCCGGAGCGCACTCTCGATATCATGGTGCGGCGCAGTCGATATCACGTGCGCGGCGGGATACATCGCGGTCAGGACCTCGCGTGCGTCCCGCGACATCGCGATGATTCCCACCGACTCGGAAACCAGCGGCCAGCGCTCGGTCACCTCGTCGATCGGTTCCCACACCGGTAGCAATACGACGGGTTCGCTCGGCCGAGCCTGTTCCTCGCGGTCGTCGGGTGCGGGCGCTTCGACCTCGAGCACCGCGCTCGGCAGCGTGTAACGGGTCCTATCGAAGGGATAGCCCGGCAATGGCACGCGCCGGAATCGCCCGGCGCGGAACAACTCCGCGAATCCGGGCCGCTGCCCCTCGAGGAATTCCGCTGCCACGCTGTGCAATCGGTCGCTCGGAGCGTTCGCCCCCAATGCGGCCGGCTCGCTGCCGTGGTCGCCGGAAAGCCATGCGGAGAGCGTGCTCACCAGCTCGGCCACATCGCTTGCCACGCAGGCCCACCGATGCTCGAAGTGCGTCCGCCCGAACAGCAGCGTGTAGCTCATATCGCCGAGGTCGATGTCCGGGTTTTCCGCGCAATGGCGCACGAGGCGTGCCGCCCGCTCGCGCAGGGCGTCCGCCGTGCGCGCGGAGAGCGCGATCAGCCGCGGGCCGCCTGGCGTTTCCCGCCGCGATCGGGCCGGTGACTGCTCGAGAACGGCGTGGACATTGGTCCCGCTCGCACCGAGGGATGTGACCGCCGCGCGACGCACACCGTCTCGCGGTGCGGCCCACGCCCTCGGCTCCGAGTGCACGTAGAACGGGCTGCCCGGCAAGGCGATCGCGGAATTGGCGGTCCGGAAGTGCAGCAATCCGGGCAGGGTGGCGTGCTTCATGGCCAGCAGGGTCTTGATGAGCCCGGCCACCCCGGCCGCTTCCCCGGCGTGGCCGATGGTGGCCTTCACCGATCCCAGCGAGCAGAACTCCGTATCGTCCGTGGCGGCCCGGAACGCGCGGACCAGCGCATTGAATTCCACCGGATCGCCCAATCTCGTTCCCGTGCCGTGCGCTTCGACCAGCTGGACACCCCGGGCGTCGATCTCGAAATCACGGTAGACCCGGCGGATCAGGGATTCCTGGGAGGTGCCGTTCGGCGCGGTGATCCCATTGGAGGTGCCGTCCTGGTTGGCGCCGATACCGCGGATCACACCGTAGACATGATCGCCGTCGGCCTCCGCGTCGGAAAGCCGCTTCAGGACCAGCACGCCGACGCCTTCCGCCGGGACGAATCCGTCGGCGGCACGATCGAAGGTGTTGCACCGGCCGGACGGCGAGAGCATCCCGGCGCGCGATCCCGCCAGATAGACCCGGGGAGAGCACTGGATGGCGACACCCCCGGCCAGCGCCAGGTCGGCCTCGCGCGCCCACAAGCCTTGGCAGGCAACGTAAACGGCCATGAGCGAACTCGAGCAGGCAGTGTCCACCGTGAGTGCCGGTCCGTGCAGGTCCAGGTAGTACGCCAGCCTGGACGGCACCATCGAGGACATATTGCCCCAGTACGCCTGTGCCGGATATTCCGACGCCGTCGTCAGGTCGAAATAGTCGCCGTCGCCGCAGCCGACATAGACGCCGCAGCGGTCCCGGTCGATCGACTCGCCCGTATAGCCCGCGTCCTCGAGCGCGTTCCACGCCTCCTGAAGGAACAATCGCTGCTGCGGTTCCATGTAGGTGGCTTCCAGCCCGGAGATTCCGAAGAACAGCGGATCGAAATCCTCTATGCCGTCGAGGAATCCGCCCCGCGGACAAGTGTTCCGGTCGTCCGGCAGGTCCCAGCGGGAGACCGGAGTCACCGGGTCGGTCCCCGCCACCATCTGACGCCAGAACTCATCGAGATCCCGCGCGCCCGGGAACCTGCCGCTCATACCGATGACGGCGATGGGCTCCCGGTGCGCGGGCACCTCGAGCCGATTCACTTCGGGCAGAGGCACTTCGGTGTCAGTCTCGGACGCGACGACGGGTCCGGTACCGCGCGGTGCGGGTTCGATGTCCTCCGGCGCGGGCTCGGTCCGGTGAGCGGTGATCGTGGCACCGTGCTCGGCGAGCAGGAATGTCGCCAACCGCCCGATCGAGGGGTTGTCGAACAGAATGCTGGGATCCAGTGTGGTACCCAATGATTCGTCGAGCAGCCGCACCAGGGTGACGGCGGTGAGCGAGTCCAGCCCATAGTCGGCGAACGGCACCTCGGCCCGGAGTTCGTCCCGGCTCAGCTTCAAGGAGCTCATCAGGCAGGTCGCGATGACTTCCTCAAGGTGTGTGCCGCGCAACCCCTCCGGTTCGGTCGCCCGGGGTTGCCGGACGGCGGCACGCGGAGCGACCCGAGGTGTGGACAGTCCCGCCCGGGCGACCACTATCTGCATTCCGAGCGATCCGACCTCCGCGGTCGGGAACCGCACCTCGTCGAATCCACTCGCTCGCAGTACTTCTCGCCATGAACCCGCCGCCAGCGCGGGTCCACCCGCCATTCGCGTGCCGTCCGAGTGGCGGAACCAGCCGTCGAGGAACCCGAAGGTCAGATGCGCCCACCATTCGTTGCCGGTGAGCTCGTTGAGCAGCAGCACCCCGCCCGGACGCAGTAGTTCCCGGACGTGCTCGACGCTCTTCGCCACGTCCTCGGTGGCGTGCAGGACATTATTGGCGATCACGATGTCGTACTGTCCGACCGCCAGATTCTGTGCACCGGCGGGCTTTTCGGCATCGAAGACGCGGTAGTCCAGGTACGGCACCCGCGGTGAGAATCGCTTCTCGGCCGCGATCAGGAAGGCCTTGGAGATGTCGGTGTAGCAATACTCCGCGATCGCGGTCTCGTGCCGCGCCAGCCGGTCGAACACCCACGCGCTGGCGCTGCCGGTACCCGCACCCACCTCCAGGATGCGAATCCCGGAACGCGAGGTGAGAGAAAGGCTTTCCACCTCCGCACCGACGGTGGCCGCCAATGCGCAGTTGAAGTAGTCCGAGGCGATATTCCCGTTGTAGACCGACTGGACGAGGTCGAGCGACCCACCGGGGAACAGCACGGCGGTCGCGGCCTCCGCCCCCGACAGGATCGCCGGCGCGGACTCGATCATGCGCTCGGTCACGGTCGCCTTGGCGATCAGCTCGGGATCGTCGCGGTGCGCGCGCATCCACTCTCGCCAGGCGTGCCATGCCCGCGCGAGGTCGGGCGCTCCGCCCGGCGTCCGCAGGACATCCCCGTCGCGAACGAGTTCGCCACCGTCCAGTAGCGCGTTCACCGTGGCGTCGAGCCACTTTCGATAGCGCGGGGCGATCGCGCCCCCCGCACCGATCCGTTCGCTCGGCACACCGTCGGGAAACAGCCCGGCGGACCACAATTGCGCGAACAGCACACGACGCAGGAGGTCGTTCATCTCTGCCACGTGCCCCTGGCGACGCGCCAGAAACGTTGGGATCCCGGAACTTCCGGCGGCGGCGGCCAGCAAGTCCTCGGCGTCGGCGGGCACGTCGATCGATCGCGTCGGCGTCGCCGGCTCGCCGGTCTTCGCCACCGGGGCGGGCCAGAACGGTTTGGTGTCGAACGGGTAGGTCGGCAGGCTCACCCGCGCCGGTGGCCGCGTACCGTGGCACAGCTTCCAGTCCAGGTCGATACCGCTCACCCACAAGGGCGCGATCTTGTCCCATTCCTGATGCCCGAGCCAGTGCGCCGTGAGCTCGCGGAGCTGGTCGGTGCGGGCGAACAGCGAGATCAGTTCCCCGGTCGGCCGCACGAGAACGCCTTCATACGCCGCATCGGGCAGGCGACCTTCGGCGTGAGTCCGCAGCTGTGCGGACAGCATGTCGAAATCATCGGCGACAAAGGCGATCCGGCTCGCCATCGCCCGCCGCCCGACCTGCAGCGTGTATGCCAGCGAGGCCAGGTCTCCGCCCGCGGCGCGGTATTCGGGCAGGAATGCCAGCAGGTTTCGGCACAGCGCCCGCACGCGGTCGCCGTCCCGCCCTGACAACACCACCAGCTGCGGCCCCTCCGCGGCCGGCATCGCGCGCGTGCGCGGAGCCGTCTGCTCGAGGATCGCATGCACATTGGTGCCACCGACTCCGAACGAGCTGAGCCCGGCCCGCGGGGGCTCGGCGCCCTCGGCGTCCAGGGGGATATTCCGGTCGGCCACGAAGAACGGTGAGTTCTCCCAATCGATTTCGGTGTTCGGCACCTCGCAGTGCAGGGTTCGCGGGATCTGGCCGTGGTGCAGGCTCAGGGCCACCTTGATCAGGCCCGCGATCCCCGCCGCGGCATCGAGGTGGCCGATATTGCTCTTGACCGAACCCAGTGCGCAGTAACGGCTTCGGCCGGTGTCGTGCCGGTACGCCTCGGACAGCGCCGCCACCTCGATGGGATCGCCCAGCTTGGTACCGGTGCCGTGCGCCTCCACGTAGCGGACCGACTCGGCGGACACTCCCGACCGGTCCAGCGCCTTGCGGATGACCTCGACCTGTCCGCGCACGCTCGGCGCGTAGAAACCGGCCTTGTCACCGCCGTCGTTGTTGACCGCCACGCCGCGGATCAGGCAGTAGACATGGTCGCCGTCGGCGAGGGCATCGTCGGCGCGTTTGAGCATCACGACACCGACGCCCTCGCCGCCGGCCATACCGTCGGCCGCGTCGTCGAACGCCCGGCAGTGACCATCGCTCGAGAAGTTCAGGCCCGGCTGATGCACATAGCCCAGTTCCATCGAGGAGTAGAGGCTGGCCGCACCGACCAGCGCCTGATCGACCTCACCGGACAGCAGCCCCTGGACCGCGAGATGGAGTCCGCTCAGTGCCGACGAGCAATTGGTGCTCACCGCCATGCTGGGACCCCGGAGGTCCAGCTTGTTCGAGATCATCGTGGGCACGGTGCCGCCCTGCGCGAACAGCCACGCCGCGTATTCCTCGGTGTCGGCCAGTACCCGCGTCCCGGCATCGGCCATCAGGCTCGGCAGCAGCATCTGATAGAAGTTGCTGCTCGTCGAGGTGAAGACGCTGGTGCCGGGAACGTCCTCCGGGCGATATCCCGCGTCCTCCAAGGCCTTCCACGCGTGCAGCAGCAGCAGGCGACCCTGCGGATCCATGAGCTCGGCATCGCGTGGCGAGAGGCCGAAGAACGCGGGATCGAACTCCGCCTTGCCCTCGATGATCGCCCGGCGCGGCACGTAATCGGTTCTCTCGATGAGCTCGTCGGGTACCCCGCGCGCCCGCAATTCCTCCGGCGACCAGCGTGTATCGGGGGCATCACCCGCCAGCAGGTTGCGCCAGAACTCCCGGTGATCCTCGGATCCGGGGAAATGACAGGACATTCCGATCACGGCGACCGTGTCGCCGAGGTCGCACGCGCGTGCCGGTCGAGCCTGGGATGCCACCACCCGCGGTTGTTCCGTTCGCGGCCCGGCCACATGCCGGGCCATGGCCGCGATCGACGAATGCGCGAACAGGTCCGTGGGCCGCAGGTCGCATCCGAGGACTCGATTGATGTTCTGTACCGCGACAATGGCCGAATACGAGTCGCCTCCGGCCTCGAAAAAGCCTTCGTCCCTGTCGATGTCGTCGCGGCCGAGTACCTCGCCGAAGATCGTGTGCAGCACCCGTTCGATCCGGGGCTCACCGGCGACGGACTGCCCGGCGGGCGCGGTCCGCGCGGGCGGAACCGGCCCGCCGGAGTGCTCTCGCAGACGTGCCCGGTCGATCTTGCCGTTCGCGGTGACCGGGAAGGATTCCAAGGCCACGAACGCGTTCGGCACCATGTAGGCCGGGAGGGTCTGCCGCAGCCGCACACGCAGCGACCCGGTGTCGAGAACCTGCCCGCGGTCGCGCACGGTGAAGTACGCCGTGAGCCGTTTCGCCTCGCCATTGCCGGGCTCCACCGCCACGACGCTGTGCGCGATATTCGGATGGGCGTCGAGCGCGGCCTCGATCTCGCCGAGCTCGATGCGGTGGCCGCGGAGTTTGACCTGATGGTCCTGTCGTCCGAGCACGACGATTTCGCCATTCGGCAGGCGGCGAGCCACATCGCCGGTCCGGTACATGCGCTCGCCGTGTGCGAAGGGATCGGCGACGAATCGCTCGGCCGTGAGAGCTTGCCTGCCTTGGTATCCCAGTGCCACACCGTGTCCGGCGATACACAGCTCACCCGGGACGCCGACGGGCACCGGCTCCAGTGTCCCGTCGAGGACGTACAGCCGGGTGTTCGCGACGGGTGCGCCGATGGTCACCGGCTCGTCCCGCCGCAGGTTCTTCAGCGAGGCATAGAGCGTGGTCTCGGTCGGCCCGTACAGGTTCCAGGCCTCTGCGCGGGATACGAGCTGGTCCTTCAGATCACTCGGCAAGGCCTCGCCGGTGCTGAGGATCCGCGCCTCGCCCGTGTTCTGCCATCCGGCCCGCAGGAGCATGGCCCAGGTGATCGGGGTCGCCTGCACGAGAGTGGGCCGCCAGTCGGCTATTTCGTCGGCGAGCAGAGTCGCGTCCCTGACCGTCGCCGACTCGCTGATGCGACACTGTCCGCCCGTGATCAGCGGCAGGAAGTACTCCAGCGCGGCAATGTCGAAGCTGTAGGTGGCGATCGCCAGCAACCGGTCGCGGGAGGTCACCTCCAGGGCGCGCGCCATGGACAGCAGCAGATTGGTCAGCGACCGATGCGCGATCGCCACGCCCTTGGGCCTGCCGGTACTGCCGGAGGTGTACATGAGGTACGCGGGAGCGGCCGTCGTCCGCGGGCCTGTGACAACGAGATCCGCCTCGCTCGGCCCTTCGTCCGCGCCGCTGTCAGGGCGATCGGTCACATGGATCCGTGATCCGCCCGGCAATGCGGGCACCGATGCCTCGTCGCAGACGATGAGGTCGATCCCGCTGTCCTGGATCATGGTGGCGAGCCGCTCGGCCGGGAGTTCCGGAGCCAAGGGCACATAGGCCGCTCCGGACTTGATGACCGCGAGCAGAGCCACGATCAGATCGGGTGAGCGCTCGAAGCAGACGCCGACCATTCGGCCGTCCCCGACGCCTCGCCGCCGCAGCCGCGCGGCCAGAGCCGATGCGCGCTCCGCCAGTTCCCGGTAGGTCAGGGTCTGCGCACCGCAACTCAAAGCCGGTTTCTCCGAACGCGATCCGGCCTGTTCGGCGAACAGGTCCCACACCGTCCGATGCTCCGGGTACACGGCGTCCGTTCGATTCCATTCCTCGAGCACGCGCCGTCGCTCGGCCGCGCCGAACAGGTTCAGCCGGTCCAGTGCCACCTCGCCGCCCGACGCCGCGAGGTGATCGATCACGGCGCCGAAGTGGTCGGCCAGATGCGCCACGGTGGCGGCGGAGAACAGGCCGGGGTGGTATTTCCAGTGCAGCTCGAATCCGTCACCGGGATCCACATCGAGCACCAGGTCGTACTCGCCGAGTTGATGCAGACCCGGCACCGCCCGGAATGACCACACGTCACGAAGCTCGTCGGCCAGGCGTTCCACCCGGCCGGAGAGCGAGAAGTTCTGATAGTTGAAGGCCACCTGGAACACCGGCGACCGCGGATTGTCGCGGTCACCGAGTTCGCGCACGATATGCGCGAAGGGGTAGTCCCCGTGGTCGAGGGCCTCGAACACCGCCGACTGCAAGCGCTGGGCGTACCGCGTGAACTCCTCGGAGTTCTTCGGCTTGCTGCGGATGGGCAGCATATTGATGAAGTAGCCGACCGATGAATCGAAGTGGCCCGCCGGACGCCGGGACACCGGCATCCCGACGACGAGGTCGTCCTGCCCGGTGTATCGGTGCAGCAGCGTCTTGAAGACGGCCAGCAGCAATACCGCGGGCAGCACCTCGTTCGCCGCGGCGAGGGCGGCGACCGCCCCGGTCTGCTCCCGCGACAGCCGGCGCGTGTACACCTCGCCTTCGTGCGGCACGTCCCGACCCGGCGTCTTCTCGGTGGGCAGGCCGGTCAGCGGGATGCTCCCGGTGAGTTCCCGCTTCCAGAAGCCTCTTTCGCGGTCCGCGCGCGGACTGCCGAGAAACTCCCGCTCCCGCGCGACGAACTCGCCGAACGCCGCGGCATCGGGCGCATCCGGCGCTTCCCCGCCGCCTACCCGGGCGCCGTAGGCGCGAAGCAGGGTATCGAGCACCACGCACAGCGACGGCCCGTCGAGGATGAGGTGGTGCACGACCAGGAGCACATAGATCTCGGAGGGCGCGCGAGACAGGACCGACAGCCGGATCAACGGTTCCGCCGTGAGATCGAACGGCCGTCGCGCGCGCTCCCGCAGCGCCCCGAGCACGCCGTCGGCCGGAACACCCGAGATATCAGCGGATTCCACGTGCAGCCGCTCGGCATCACCGAGGGACAGCCGCGGTCCGTTCGGCCCGGTGGCGACGGTGGCCGTGAGAATCGGATGGCGCGAGGCGGTCTCGACCAACGCGTCCCGCAGCGCGTCCGGGTCGACGTGCGCGCACGCCAAGGCGACCGGAACGTTGTACGAGTAGCCGCCGGGCTCCATTTCGTGCAGGACCCACAGGCCGCGCTGGCCTTCCGACAAGGGCTGCCCTTCCGACAAGGGCTGGCCTTCCGACAAGGGAAGCGTCACATGCCCTTCCAGCTCCGCGAGCGCCTCCGCCGTCGAGAGCCCGCCCTGTCCGTACCGCTGAGCGAGGTCACCAAGATTCATTGCCGGCCATCCGTCCCGGGTCGTGTCGCTCAGCGCGACAGCAGATAGTCGTGCAGGCTCGGCAGGGCATCCACGAGCTGGGCCGCACGCTCTTGTGCCCGGGCCATTTCCGCCCGTGCGGCGGTGTCGTCGAGGTAGTCGAGCGCGGGCAGCGACCGCGCGGGCAGATGGCCGCCGAGGCCGAGCAGCATGAGGTTGTACGAGTAGGGCTCGAAGCCGTGGTAGTGCGGATACACGCTCGACTCGTCGGGCAGGCGCGCCGACCAAGCCTGCAGACGCTCAGCCAGTCCGGGCGGCAGCACCCGGTCCTTCGTCGCCTTCCAGTACGGCGTATCGGCCCGTGCCGCGCAGCGGTAGTGCACGACCAGGAAGTCCCGGACACCGTCCAGGCAGCGTCCGATCGCACTGTTGTAGGCGGTGGTCAGCTCCGGCTGCCAGGTCTCGTCCGGGAAATGTTTGACCAATTGCTCGATGCCATACTGGATGAAGAAGATCCCCGTGGATTCCAGCGGCTCAACGAACCCGCTGGACAGTCCGATCGCCACGCAGTTCCGCACCCATGAGTTCCGGTTGCGGCCGATGCGCATCCTGATGTGATTGGCTTCGGCGTCAGCACCCGCCGGGCCGACGAACTCGCGCAGCGTGCGCTCGGCTTCCTCCGGCGAGCAGAAGTCGTCGGCGTAGACGTAGCCGGTGCCGATGCGGTTCGCCAGCGGGATGGTCCAGATCCAGCCGGCGTCCATCGCGGTGGCGGTCGTGCACGGCCGCATTTCCGCCTCGGCCATATCGGCCGGGACGCGCAGCGCCACGGCGCGGTTGTTCGGCAGGTACTCCTGGTAGGACTCGAAGGGCTCGTCGAGGGTCTGATTGATCAGCAGGCCACGGAATCCGGTGCAGTCGACGAAGAGTTCGCCGGTGATGTCGCCGTGTTCGCGAGTGACCACGTGCGTGATCCAGCCGCGCTCGTCCTGGCTCACGTCCAGCACGTCGTCGCGCACCCGGCGGATGCCGCGGCGGGTGCCCCAGTCGGCGAGGAACTCGGCCAGCAGCGCGGCGTCGAAGTGGTAGGCGTACGGGAACTGGGTGTCCTGCTCGGACATGGTGCTGCGGCGCGGCCGATCACCGCTGTCGTGCAGGGAACGCTCGAACAGGTTCCCGTCCAGGAACTTCGGTGACCGCTCGGCGTCGCACAGGGCGGGAATCACCATGCAGTCCTTGTCGAACCGCTCACCCCCGAGCTTGAGCCACCAGTCGGCCAGGGTGAACCCCTGCACCTTCGGCATGCGCTCGAAGGGGTGGTAGAAGACGTGACCCGGTTCGCGCCAGTTCTCGAACCTGATGGCCAGCTTGTACGACGCATTGCAGGCGGGCATCCAATCCTGTTCGGACAACCCCAGATAGTCGAAGAAGTGCCGGACGGTGCTGAAGGTAGCCTCGCCGACGCCGATCGTGGGCACCCGGTCGGATTCGACGACGGTTACCGAGATCCGCTCGCCGAAAGCCTCCTTCAGGTAGGTCGCGGTCATCCAACCGGCCGTACCTCCACCGACGATGACGACATTGCGCAGCATGTTCCACCTCTTCACAGCCCGATACCGATTCCGGGTCAGTGCAACATGTTTCGCTGTTCGAGCACGACTACTCCTTCGGGCACTGTCCCACGTGGCAGTGCCTCATGGAGCGTCCATTCGGGCACTGGCAGGCAGGGGCCGGAGTTCCTAGTGTCGGCTTCGTGACCCCAGAGCGGACCTGCTACCGCGACGTACTGCAACTCGATCAGCTGCTGAGTTGCCAGCCCGACACGGGCGCGCACGACGAATTGATGTTCGTCATCGTCCATCAGGTGCATGAGTTGTGGTTCAAGCTGATGCTCGCCGAACTGGAGCAGGCGCGCGATCTGCTGCTTGCCGGCGAGACCGATGCGGCCGAGCACCTGCTGCGCCGGCTCGTGACGATCCAGAACGTACTGATCTCCCAGTGGGCGGTGATCGACACCATGCTGCCGATGGATTACCTCGCGTTCCGGCACACCCTCAAGGGCGGCAGCGGGTTCGAATCCGTGCAGCACCGCGAGATCGAGTTCCTGGCCGGACAGAAGGACGCCGACTATCTGGACCGCGTGCGATTGACCGACGGCGAGCGCGAGCGCCTGTTCCGCAGATTGGCGGAACCGAGCCTGCGCGAGGCGTTCGAGATGCTCGTCGAGAAGCGGGGTGTCGATTCGCTCGCCGAACTGTGGCGCACCGGATATCGGGGCCTCCCCGCCGAGCACTGGGAACTGCTGCGGGTCGCCGAGGCCCTCCTCGACGTCGATCACGCCTTCAGCCGGTGGCGATCACACCATGCGCTCACCGTGGAACGCCAGATCGGATACAAGCCGGGGACCGGTGGATCGGCGGGCGTGGAATATCTGCGCGCCCGCATGACACTGCGACTGTTCCCCGAGCTCTGGGCAGTCCGGTCCGAGCTCTAGGCCGGCCCCGGCAGAGCAATCCGCTTCCGCGACAATCAGAAAGCGCTCCGGTGCCGAGTCATCAACTTGTCATGCTCCTGCTCGACCTCGTGATCATCACCATCGCGGCGCGAGTGTTCGGCCGACTCGCCACCATGGTCGGCCAGCCACCGGTGGTCGGCGAGATCACCGCGGGAATTCTGGCCAGCCCAATGGTTTTGGGCCATACCCTGGCCACGACCGCCTTCCCGCCGGAGGTGCAGTCGCCGCTGAGCGCCTTCGCGAATGTCGGCGTCGCCCTGTTCATGTTCCATGCCGGGCTGGAGGTCGACGCCGGCCTCTTCCGCACCGGCAGACGACTCGTCCTCGGCGTCTCCACGGCGTCCTACGTGGTCCCGTTCCTGCTCGGCGCCGCGTTGGGGGCGACGCTGCTGGCCCGTCACGACAATGGGCACCGTCTGGGCTTCACGCTGTTCATGGGCGCCGCGATCGCGGTGACGGCCTTCCCGGTGCTGGCGCGCATTCTCGACGATCGCGGGATGTTGAAGTCCCGCCTCGGCCAATTGAGCCTGGCCTCCGCGGCATTGAACGATGTGCTGGCCTGGATTGTCCTGGCCGTGGTGCTGGGCCTGGTCGGGGCCGAGGATCACGACTCGTGGCGAATGCTCTTGCTGCTCCCCGTGATCGCCGGTCTGATCCTCGGCAGGCCCTTGCTCGCCCGTTGCCTGGCTCGATCGACGCCGAACGGCACGTTCAGTGTCGCCGTGGCGGGGGCGCTCCTGTGCGGCGCCGCCACCGAATGGGCGGGACTGCACGTCATCTTCGGTGCGTTCGCCTTCGGTCTGGCATTCCCGCGCACCGGCAGTACCGGGACTGCCGACCGAATCCGCACTGTCAGTTCACTGTTCCTGCCCGCGTTCTTCGTGGTCGCCGGATTGCATATGGACCTGGCATCGATCGGCCCGAGCGCGCTGGTGGAGCTCCCGGCCATCGTGGCCGTCGCGGTCGCAGGCAAGCTGGGTGGCACCTACCTCGCCGCCCGCTGCGGGCGGCTGAGTCATCGTGAGGCCGGGATCTGGGCGAGCCTGATGAACGCCCGCGGGCTGACCGAATTGGTGATTCTGGTCGTCGGCCTCTCGGCGGGCCTGCTCGATCGACAGCTCTATGCCCTCATGGTCATCGCGGCACTGCTCACCACCGCCATGACCGCACCCCTGCTGCGCTGGTTCGGCGAATCCGGTCCGCCCGCGTACGAGGTCAATTCGCCTGCGGCAGATGCCGCCCGCCGGGCATGACCCGGTCGACGATCCCGTAGGCCACCGAGCCGGAGGCCGAGAGGTAATGACTGTTGCGCAGGTCGGTGGCGATGGTGTCCGACGGTTTCCCGGTCCGCTCGGCGAGCAGCCGGATCATATCGGCGATCCATCCGTTGTATGCCGCCGGCGTGGGCATGGGGGTTTCGTCCATCAGCCCCTCACCGAGACCGGGTTGGCGCAGAACGATATTCGATCCGGGCAGCGCGTAGCGGTGACCGATGGTTCCGGAACACAGGACGAGGGCCGCCACCGAGCCGACCCCGCCTATCGCCCAGGTTGACACCGGGGGCTGGAGGCACTCGATCGCGTCGCAGACGGCGAAAGCGGCCGGCAGCGATCCGGTAGGGCAGTCGAGGTACAGCCGGATCCCTTGATCGGGGTCCATGGATTCCAGCAACATCAGCTGGGCGATCACATCATTCGAAGCGTCTGTCCCCAGTTCACCGCTGAGGAGAAGTGTTCGATCCTCGAACATGTCGCTCATTACCTTGTTCATTGCCCAACCGCGCAAAACCCGCCCCGCTGCCGCATCCCTGTCGATAACACGCCGATCACCCGCGTCTCCGTCACCGCGAGCGGAAAGGCCGCGGCGACGGAGACGCTTCGAGTTCGGCTACGAGACGCCCGTGGGGGTCTTGCCGACCTCGACCGAACGGGTGATCACGTGATCGACGAGACCGTATTCCTTGGCCTCGACGGCGCTGAACCACCGGTCGCGTTCGGAATCCTCGCGGATCTGTTCGGGCGTCTGCCCGCTGAATCCGGCGATGAGTTCGGCCATTCGGGCCTTCAACCGACGCAGCCGATCGGCCTGAATCGTGATGTCGGACGAGCTGCCGCCGACGCCGCCCAGGGGCTGGTGCATCAGGATTTCGGCATTGGGCAGGGCGAAACGCTTTCCGGGCTCCCCGGCGGACAGCAGGAACTGGCCCATCGACGCGGCCATACCCATGGCGTAGGTGCTCACATCGCAGGAGATCAGGTTCATGGTGTCGAAGATCGCCATACCCGCCGTGACCGAACCGCCGGGAGAGTTGATGTACAGCGAGATATCGGCCACCGGGTCTTCGGCGGCGAGCAACAGCATCTGCGCGCAGACCTTATTGCTGATCTCGTCGTTCACTTCCTGTCCGAGCACAATGATCCGCTGAGCGAGAAGCCGGTCGAAAAGCGAGTCACCCCAAGCCAACCCACTGCCGGGATTGGCTGCCACCGGGGAAAAGCCGGGCCTGTGGTCGTTCATACTCACGCGCTCTCTTTCTCTCCTGTCGCGTCGGAGGACCGTCACACCCGAAAGGTGTGCTGGGTCGGGAAACATGCCGGCGAACGCAGCACCCGCCGACTCCTCCCCTCTCGCCGCGGTTTTCACATGCGAACGCCACTGTAGCCGTGATCGTTTTCGAGCAAACGACAGGCACGGGACGTTCGCCCCGGGCGAACACACCTGCGCGACTGGCAGTCCCACTACTAGGCGTGACGCGGTCTTGCTCTCCGCTGCTAGCCACAACGCGGTCTTCTCCGGGAAAGGCAGTCGAATCAGATCGATTCGGTGGATCGATCGGTCACCGCGCACGGCACGCCCCGCGAATTCCATTCGACGACCCGGACGCCGGCCACGACGGAATCGCTTCCGAGCAGGCTGAATCCGACCAGCATGAGGTCGGCGCGCGCGGTATCGACGTAGTACTGCGCCAGCCACAGATGATGATCGCTCCACGGGCCGAACGTCGACACCGTCGGGCCGGTCAGCCGGAAGCGGGTACTGACCACGGCCGCAACGGCATCCGCACCACTGAGCGACACCAGTTCGGCCAGGTCGCGTGCGGGGGGATGCCCGAGCTGCCCGAGCACCCGGCTGTAGGCCTCGCTACCGGAGGTGGACGACGACCACAGCACGCCGATCCGGGCTCCGTCCGGGTTCAGGCCGGCAAGCAGTTCGGCGACGGCCCTGGCCGCCACCTCCGGTTCGCCGGTGGCGGGCTCCTCGACGCACAGGACCCAGTCCGATGCCGAGCCGAACGGGATCGGGAGCGCGTGCGGGTCGATGCTGGTCATACTTGTCCGATCACTATGGCCGACACCGCGCCACCGAATCCGAAGGAGGTCGACAGCACCCTCGATTCGGGATCCATGGCCATCGGGGCAGCGGGCGTGAACACGCTGCCGGGAGCCGCGACAGCGGAATCGGCTTCCCCCGGCGGCGAATTCGCGGGCACCATCACCTCCCGCAGTGAACGGCAGGCCACGGCGGCCTCGATGATGCCCGAAGCGCCCCGGCAATAGCCGGTCACGCCCGCGAGCGAGACGCAGGGAACGGGGCGCCGACGGGATCCGAAGAGCCGACCGTAGATTCGTGCCTGTCGCGCATCGTCGACCGGAGTTCCGGTGCCCTGCGCGCAGATCCAGCCGATGTCATCCACGGTGGAGCCGGATTCGGCCAGGGCGCGAGTGACGGCGGCGGTCAGACCCGCGCCGACCGGCGATCGGGCCGTGAGGTCGTACCCGTCGGAAGCCTCGCCGTAGCCCAGCACCGAACCGACCGGCTCACGCGCCCATCGATCCGATTCCAGCACGAGCACGCCCCAGCCCTCACCGGGCAGCATCATCTCCAGAGAGCCGATCTCGATTCCCAGGCACACCACGAAATCGGCACGCCCGCAGGCGATGAGCCCCCGGGCGATGCCGACCGCCGTGGTGCCCGCGGCGCCACCGGAACCGATGCCGATGACATCGGTGGCCTCGCCGACCAGATCGGAGATCACGGCCACATCCATGGTCAAGGCGTGCCGAATGCCGAACCAGCCGGCCTCGGCATGGCTGTGGTCGTAATACGGGCGCGAGCCCAGCACGGTGGAGACCAGCACGACCGGCCGCCCGCGACGGCGATCGTTCGCCGCCGCGCGCAGGCGCGGCAGCACCGGCCCCAGTGCCGCGGCCGTGAGCCGCGGCAGGCACGGCCCGGGTCCGCCCGCCGCGGGAAGCAGGCGGGCCGAATCCGGACGGTCGGCCACGATGCCGCCGATGAGCGTGTCCCACAGCGTCGTCAGGTCGGGCGCCGCCGATGTCGCGGTCTCCGCGTGCGTGATCAGCACTTTGCTCACCACTGTGGGACTCCCTTCGAGGCATCGATCAACACGACCGATCCTGACCGGCCGGCCTGGAATTCCACTGGAGCGGTGGTTGAGCGCCGGTCGGCGTTCACCGGTCGGCTACCGCGCCGGTGACCGTTCGGCGACTCCGTCCGGGGATGGTCAGAACCACCGATGCTGGGGATCCTCGGCATATGACCGATTTCGCCACTCTCCCAATGACATCCGCGATCGGTTCGCTGATCGATGTGATGCGGGAGAACGCCGGCCGGGCGCCGGGCGCCACCGCGTTCCGATTTCTGCCCCGGCACCACTCGCCGGGCGAGCCCGGGGTGGTCCTCAGCCGCGGCGAGCTCGACCTGCGGGCGCGCGCCGTCGCGGCGACCTTGCAGCAGGAATGCCCCGCGGGCGCGCGGGCGCTCTTGCTGCTCCCGCCGGGTCCGGATTTCCTCGTCGCATTCCTGGGCTGCCTGTACGCGGGCGTGACGGCCGTGCCGTTCTCCCCCGAATCGAATGCGGCCGAGCCCGATACGGCCGCGCCGTTCGCCGCCGTGGCGGCCGATGCCGAAGTCGCCGCGGTGCTCACCACGGCGGAGTCGATGCCCGCCTTGCGCGATGGCTGGGGACAAGACCGGAACCCACCCGGGAAGTGGTTCGCCGTCGACGCGTCGATCGGTGATCGTGCGGGACTCTGGGTTCCGCCTCGGAGCTCCGCGGCCGATCTGGCCCTGCTCCAATACACCTCGGGGTCGACCGGTCGCCCGAAGGGCGTGATGGTCTCGACCGCCAACCTCACCGCCCAGATCGCCAACTTCCGGGCCCTCACCCGGCTGCCGGACGGCGGCAATGTGGTGTGCTGGATGTCGCCGCACCACGCCCTCGGGCTCGGGCATCTGCTGCTCGCCCAGCTGGTGGGTGGCGAGGCGGTCGCGATGGCCCCGGAGACCTTCGTCGCCGATCCCTATCGGTGGCTGGCGGCGATCTCGACAACCCCCGGACCGGTGTTCAGCGGCGGGCCGAACTTCGCCTATGAGCGGTGCCGCACCGAGATCGGCGCGGATCAGCGGGCAACGCTGGATCTGTCCGGCTGGGAGGCCGCGCTCATCGGAGGCGAGCGAATTCAGTCGGCCACTCTCGAACGATTCGCGGAGACGTTCGCGCCCAGCGGTTTTCGACGCTCCGCACTGTTTCCGGCGTACGGCCTCACCGAGACCATGCAGATCGTAGTCGGCACACACCGGCCCGGCTCGTTGGATGTCGTGGTGGATGCCGCCGCACTGGAACAGGGCCGAGCCGAACCGGCATCACCGGAAAGGCCCGCGCGGACGCAATCACTCGTGGGATGCGGGAACGCCGGACCTTTCGGCCGCGTCCTCGTCGTCGATGCCGAGTCCCGAACCGAGTGTGCCGCCGGGGAAGTCGGTGAAGTGTGGGTCAGCGGCCCGGTCGTATGCCAGGGGTACTGGAACCGTCCGTCGGAAACGACCGAGGTGTTCACCGCCGCACTGGCGAATGGCGAGGGCCCTTTCGTGCGGACCGGCGACCTCGCCTTCTTCCAGGGCGATGATCTGGTGCCCTGCGGCCGGCTGAAGGAACTGATCATCATCAATGGCCGCAATCTGTATCCGCAGGACCTCGAGGCGGCCGTGCACCGGGTCGAGCCCGCATTGGCGACGCTTCCGGGCGCGGCCTTCTCCGTGGATTCGCCGGAGGGGGAACGGATAATCATTGTTCAGGCCGTGCGGTCGCCCGGCACAGCCGTCGACGCGGCGGATCTCGCCGCGCGCATTCGTGCCGCGGTGACCAGCGCACATCAGGTCGAGGTTCATGAGGTCGTGCTCGTCGAACCCGCGGCGGTGCCGCGCACGGGGAGTGGGAAGGTGCGCAGGCGCGGCTGCCGGGAGGCCTATCTCGACGGTGGTCTCGTGGGACTGGCGAGGAGTACGCGACCCGCGCCCATCGCCGGGTCCGCCGCCGTCACCGGGGATCTGCGCCGCCGGATCGCCGACTTGCTCGGCGTGAGCCGCCAGACCCTGTCCGTGGACACGCCTTTGATCGGTTTGGGGTTGGAGTCGGTGCGAATGATGCGGTTACGCCACGACATCGAGCGGGACTACGGGGTCTCGATCGCCATGTCCGGCTTCCTGCGCGCGACCGTCGAGGACCTCTGCGCGCTGGTCCTGGCGGAATCATCAACGGCGAGCGACGAGTTCGGCGAGGACCGACAATCCCCGGTGGACGTCGCGGAAGCCGGTGCTCAGCGGGGCCAAACCGATGCGGATGCCGTCGGGGGCACGGAAGTCGGGCAGGACGCCACGCTGCCATAACTCGTCGTTGATCTCACGAAAGTCGTTTCGGCACAGCGTGATATGACCGCCGCGGCATTCGGGAGACCGTGGCGAGGCCAGCCTCACGTCATGGCCGAGCAGCCATGCGCCGGCCAGTTCGAGCGCATAGTCGGTCAGCCGCAGCGACTTGGCGCGGACCGCGTCCATACCGGCCTCCTCGAGCATGTCGAGACCGGTCAGCAATGGCAACATGGCCAGGATCGGCGGGGTGCCGCTGATCATCCCGCGAATGCCTGGTGAGGGTTGGTATCCCGGGCCCATCGCCAGCGGGTCACGATGCCCCATCCAGCCTTGGATGGGTTGGCGCACATGATCCTGAAGACGCTGGTTGACATACCCGAACGCCGGGGATCCGGGACCGCCATTGAGGTACTTGTAGGTGCATCCGACCGCGAAGTCCGCGTTCCAGGCATCGAGGTGGACGGGAACGCAGCCGACGGCGTGGCTCAGATCCCACAGCACCAGCGCGCCCGCGTCGTGGGCGGTGCGGGTGATCGCCTCGGCGTCGGCGATATACCCGGATCGGTAGGCGACGTGGCTGAACACGACGAGCGCCGTGTCCGGACCGACCGCGCGCGTGACCTGTTCGGCCGTGACGCCCGCGGCCGGATCGGTGTCGATCCACCTCAGGCGCAAGCCGCGTTCGGCGGCAATGCCCTCGAGGACATAGCGATCGGTGGGGAAATTATCGGTGTCGAGGACGATTTCGCGGCGGCCGGGCCGGGCGTCCACGGCGGCACGCGCGAGCTTGTAGAGCAGCACGGTGGTCGAGTCGGCGACCACGACCTGGCCGGGGTCCGCACCGAGTGCCACGCGGCCGAGGCGGTCGCCCAGCTGTCCGGGCCAGTCGAACCAGCCATCGAACCAGCCGCGGATCAGCCGCTGTCCCCACTGCCCACGAATGAATCGGTCCATTCGCTCGGCGGTGGCAAGGGCCGGGCGGCCCAGGGAGTTGCCGTCGAAGTAGGCGACCACGTCACCGCCGTCCAGGGGCACGAACCGGTCCCGGAAATCGCGCAGCGGATCGGCGGCATCCAGGGCATGCGCCTGGGTCAGCAGGTCGTCACTGTCGAGCATGGGTGCTCACCTTTCCGGTGACTCGTCACATGGTTTGCTCTGCGTGATCGAATCGACTACCTGTGCGTGGCAGAGTGATTCGGCGAAATGTGCGCGGTCCCGGTCGAGTCCGCCCGGGATCCAGCACGGTGGGGCCCCGCCGCGCACATCGGTCATGGCGGTGAGCACGTCGTCGGGTGTGAGTCCGACGGCCAGCAGCGCGGCGATCTCCCTGCGATTGACGCCCAGCGGCAATGGCCCATTGCCCAGGTCCGTCCCGTAGCGGACGACGCCACCGTGTTCGACGAACCGTCGCAGATTGTCTGTCGCCGTGCGGAATTCCGGGGTGTCGACGCCGTAGCCATGAATATCCAGCGTGCTGATCCAGCTCATTCGCTGTGCCGCATCGGCAATGAGCCCGTCGTCGACGCGTTCGGTCCACGGGGTGTGCGCCAGCGCGTCGATGCCGTGGTCGTAGGCGAACCGCACCGCGTCCCGGCCCTCGGCGTGCGCGACGACGGTGCGACCGGCACGCTGTGCGGCAGCGACGACGGCCGTGAGCACCGAGCCCGAGAACACCGGGCCCGCATCGGAATTCACTGCGACCTTGATGGCATGGGCCCCGGCCGACAGCTGTTCGGCCACCGCGATCTCGGCGTCCGCCGGTGAGCGCACCTCGCGGAAACTGCCTGCGGCCCACGACCGATCGCAGGGATAGCCCCCGGGGGCGGTCAGGAACGCGCCGACCACCCGCGTCCTCGGCAATGCCGGGTCCGCGGTGCGCAAGGCGGCAAGCACATCGGGAGCGCTGCCGAGATCGTGCACCTCGGCGATCCCGCCGGCGCGGACCGCGCGAATGTCGGCCAATCCGCAGTGCACGTGCGCATCACGGAGCCCGGGCAGCACGGTCCCCGCGAGTCGTCTCGTCCGAGCACGGGCCGGAACGTCTTCCGGGGCGGCGGGTGAGGAATCGGCGGGCGCACCGTCATGCAGGCGGAGGGCGCACCGTCCGAACCATCGGCCCGCGCCCCACCAGGCGGAGTCGGCCAGGAGCCATTCCTCCGCGACGGGTGCGTTCACTACACGCTCAGCAGACCGTCACGGATGGCATAGGTCACCGCGAGAGTCCGATTGGAGCAGTTCAGTTTTGCCAGCACATTGGCGACGTGCCGCTTGGCCCCGTGTATGGAGATGCCGAGACGGCGGCCGATCTGCTTGTTGCTCAGCCCTTCCGCCAGCAGCGTCAGCGTCTGCTGTTCACGCGGCGTGAGGCGAAAGCTACCGGTGCACGGCTGGTCCCGGCGGCGCAGCTCCATGATCAGGCCCCGGGCCAGCGATGGCGGCAGCGCCAAATCGCCACGCCGCAGCCGCAACAGGGCATCCTCGAGCGCCTTCGAATCGACCACGGAGTCGAGGAGAAAACCATCGGCGACCAAGGTCGCCGCCTGGGCTACCGCCTCGTCACCGGCGTCGCGCAGCAATGCCAGCGTCTGCACATCACGATTCGCGGCCACGGCGGCTACCTGCTCGAACTCCTCCACCCCATCCGCGGAAACAATCGCGATATCGAAAGGATGGCCCTCCAGCAGAGGCAGCGCCTCTCGAAAGTCGGTGCAGCCGCGCACGGTACGCACCTGCGGAAGACTGTGCAGCATCGAGGTGATCCCCCACCTCGAGATCTCGTTCGGAAGGACAACCAGGACCGAAAGGGCGGCATCCTCGACGCCGTAGTCGCCGTCGAGGGGTTCCAACGCATATGCCGAGTTCAGATTGTTCTCATACATGGCATTACTTCCTTCTATAGCCTCGTGGAAGGCCGAGCCGAATTGCATGATGGTTCCGCGCGCCGGTCAGATCATCGCCAGCTCATCGGGAACGAGATCGGCGTTGATAATGGCGTGCTGCAATTCATGCAGGTTGCGTGAGAGCCCCAACCCCAGTTCGTCGGCCATCGTGCGCCGGAGACCGTGGAAAACGTCGAGCGCGGCGGTCCGATTGCCCGATCGGTACAGTGCGACCATGAATTGGGCGTGCAGACCTTCGTGAAAGGGGTGCTGCACCACCAGCGAGGCGAGATCGCCCAGCGCCGCGCGGTGATAGCCCATCCGCAACTCGGCCGCGAGCCGCCGTTCCTTGACCGACAGCGCCGACTGCTCCAGCCGCGCCACTTCGGCCCGCAAGACCGGACCCTGCTCCACGTCGACCAGCGCCGATCCGGTCCACAGCCCTTCGGCGGCGCGGTACGCCTCGACGGCTTCCGCGCCCCGGCCCGCCCGAGACCTCGCATCGGCCCGCATCGACAGGCGGTGAAACTCGTGCACGTCGAGCCACATATCGCCGGGCGTGAAGACGTAGCCGCCGTTCATGGTGCGCAGCAAGGACTCCGACACCACCGCGGGAGTCACATCCGTGGCCGTGGCCAGCAGTTTGCGTAGTTGCAGAATGTAGGTTTGCAGCGTCGCCGCCGCACTCAGTGGCGGACGGTCTTCCCATAGCTCGGTGATCAGGGATGACGCTGGGAACTGCCGACCCGGATTGAGCACGAACAGCGCGAGCAGGGTGCGCGGCTTCGCCGCGCTCGGCACCGCGGACCGCGGGGCACACAGCCGCAGCGGGCCCAGCATCCTCGCCTCTATGAAGACTTCCGACTCAACGTCGCGCATATTCTCCCCGCCCTGCCGATATCCCGGAACACGCCTGATGAACCGCGATTCCAAAGTCTGGGGCACCCGGGCAAGCCCGTCCATGGCCACTTCGCGATGGCACTCATCTCCAGTCGAGATACCCCGGGCCGGGGGCCGGGGGCCGGGGGCCGGGGGCCGGGGGCCGGGAACGGTACCGGTCATCGCGGTCACCTCGAGGTGACCGAGTGGCTACTGTCGCCGGGTTGCTACTGTCGCCGGGCGGGAGGCGGTACCTAGCCTGGTGAGCCATGAGGTCAGAAGCTCACGGCGTACTCCCGGTTCACCTGGGCCACAGGGCGATTCGGCTGATGGTCGTCACCCACCATCAGCTGTTCCGGGACAGTCTCCGGGCATTGCTGGGTACCGACCGGCTCCGGGTGGTGGGCGAGGCCGCGAGCGTGGAGGACGCGTGCGCCGCGATCGAACGGCTGCAACCGGACGCCGCACTGTTCGATATCGAGCTGCCCACCCCGCCGAACCGACAGACCCTGGCCACGCTGCGGGCCACGGCGCCGCGCACCCGGCTCATCGCGCTCGGGTCCAACCGTGACGACGCGCTGGAGCAGCGCCTCACCGCATACGGGATCTCCAGCTACGTCTCCAAGGAGTCGGGCGGCGGCGAGCTCATGCATGTGCTGCGCGAAACCTTCGGCGGGCACGACCATTTCGCGCTCACCGATATCAAGGCCATGGACAGCCAGGCCGGCGCGCTCTCCGAGCGGGAGCGCGCCGTCCTCGAACTGGTCGCGCAATCCATGACGAATGCGCAGATCGCCCGGCGGTTGCAGATTTCGGAAGCTACCGTGAAACGGCACGTGCACAATATCTTTCGCAAATTGCGCGCGGTGTCGCGAATGGACGCCGTGCACAAGAGCGGCTTGCTGTCGGCGCCTACTGCAAGGAGGGTGTCCGACGCACCGCGATCTTCGCGGCCCGCCGGGCACGGCGCGCTGCCAGCTGGTCGATTCTGATCCCCCGAGCCGCACAGAAGCTCGCCAGCTCCCCGGTGATGACGAGATCACGATCGGCGAGTTCGGGCGGGGTGGACGCGCCGAGCATGACCATGATGCCCGCCAATTGGTCCAGCCAGCAGTGGATCTCGGCGATCAGGGCATCGAGCCCCTTGGTGAGCAGAATATCGAGCACGGCCCCGGACACGCCGACCGCCGAGGCGCCCAGTGCCAGCGCGCGGGCGACATCCAGCGGATGCCGGACCCCGCCCGAGGCGATCAGCGGTACCTCCAAGCTCAGGGCGTCCAGCAGACAGGCCGGGGCGGATTGTCCCCAGTCGGCGAGGAAACCGTAGTCGCCCGCGCGGCGGCGACCGTTCTCGATCAAGGCGAAATTGGTGCCACCGCGGCCTGCGACATCGGCGGCGGCGACACCGAGATCCCGCAGTGCGGCGACGGTTTCCCGGCTCAGCCCGAACCCGACCTCCTTCACGATGACCGGGACATCGACCCCGGCGACAATGCGCCCGATGTTCGCGGCCCACGCACCGAAGGATCGGTCCCCCTCGGGCATCACCGTTTCCTGCACGGCATTGAGATGGATCTGCAAGGCATCGGCGCGAAGCAGGTGGACGGCACGCCGAGCGTCCGCGACGGAGGTGTCGGCATTGATGTTCGCGAGGATGATGCCATCCGGATTCTCGTCTCGGACAACCCGATAGGTGTCCGCGGTATCCGGGTCGCGCAGAAAGGCGCTCATCGAGCCCGTCGCCATGGCCAGACCCGTCTGCCGGGCCGCGATGGCGAGCTGTCGATTGATGTTTCCGGTGTGCTCACTGCCGCCGGTCATCGCATTGATGAACAGCGGGGAGTTCCAGCGCATCCCGGCCACACGCACGGTGAGGTCGAGGTCGGACCTGTCGATGCCCGCCAGTGCGTGATGAACGAACCGCACATCGTCGAATTCGTTCGCCATATCGGACGATTCACGTTGCGTCCTGGCGAGCCGGACGTGATCGTCCTTTCGCTGGCTGATCACTGCGCCCCTCCTGAAATCATGTTGCGGCGACCGGCCCAGAGGTTATGGACTGGGCCGGTCGCAATCCGTACGCGCGATTCGAAATAAGCCGGGAATCAGGCTTTTTCGGCGACGATGAGCAGGTACTGGAAGCTGCCATCCTTGTAGGAGGACAGGAACGGATTCTCGACACCGGTCGCGAGTTCCGTGTGGGTGCGCAGTTCCCAGTAGGGAATGGTGTCCGGAGTGAGGTCGATGACCTTGATCGGAATAAGGCCATTGGCCGCCAGGGCCGCGAAGTACTCACTGCGCAGGTGGATATTGCAGCCGTAGTGAGCGTCGATGGCCGTCACCGCGCGGGACTTCATACCATTGAGGTCGTTGGCCGCACCGGTGATATTGACGTAGCGACCGCCCGGAGCCAGCAGCCGGGAGAATTCGGCGAACGCCTCCTCGACATCGACGTACATGGTGGTCTCATTGGTCCAGATGGCCTGCCGGGAACCACTTTCCAGACCGGTGTGCAGCATGTTCCCGAAATGGAACTTCGCCTTGTCCTCGACGCCCAGCACGGCCGCCTGCTTATTGGCGAAGTCCACCTGGTATTCGGAGATCGAGACGCCGTCGACGTGGCAGCCGAAGCGCTGGGTGGCCATCACACTGGTACCGCCGCGGCCACAGCCGGCATCGAGCAGCCGGTGTTCGGGCCGGATATCGCCCAGATTGTCGAGCAGCAGGTTGGCCTGGGCCGTCTCCAGCCGGTGCAGTTCCCGGATGAGCCGGTCTTCCTTGCCGGCCTCGGGGCCCTCGAGCACGGAGAAGTCCGCGGCGCCGATTCCATAGTGGTGGTGGAAAATTCCGTCGACCTCACCGAGCTTGTAATTGACTCGGTCATCGTTGGGATTGTCATTCCAGTAGGCGGCGACGGATCGCTGGTACGCGGTGCGAAGCACGCCGTTGTCCTGCTGCACAGCGTTTTCCAGTACGGCGGTCATGTCCGTGGGTGTCCCTTCGTAGATATCGAACGCCGCCAACGGTATTGATCGCCGGACGCCGAAGCGAGGGGACTACAACCTTGGTTGTAGCGAACAATCCCGGTCACGAACCGATTTCGAGTCGCGGCGAGGTCGCCACGCCCCCTCGGCATACACCGGTCGACTACAACTTTGGATGTATCCCCGGGCCGCGCGCACTACAACCCTTTTCGAGCCGATGACCTGGATCGAGTCCTCGAAAATCGCCCGAAAACCGCTCCGGTGCACCGATCCGCGTGCGTTGACAACGTTCTCGGCGGCTGAAATTGTCTGGCTCTGCCACTGGGACACAATGGAATTCGAGGTCGTTGAGTTGAGTGATTCGGGCAAGGAGAGAAGGCTGGGGCGACTGTGCTCCGTGGATGACGGGCGATATGTCATTGTCGCCCTGGATCATTCGCTGACCATGGGTCCGATCACCTCAGCCGATAATTTCGATAAATTGATTCGCACCGTTGCGGAAGCGGGCGCCGATGCCGTAATCATGCATCGGGGACGTGCGAAGCGGGCCATCGGCCAATTGGGCGAGATGGGATTGATTCTGCATGTCAGCGCCAGCACCAGCGCCGGTGTGCACGGCGATGCCAAGACCGCGGTGGGTTGTGTGGACGACGCACTGCGGCTGGGTGCGGACGCTTTGAGCGTGCACCTCAATGTCGGCTCCGATACCGAGCCGACCCAATTGCGCGAGATCGGTGAGCTGGCCTCCGCGTGCGACCGCTGGCAGATGCCGCTGCTGATCATGGCGTATCCACGTGGCCCGCAGGTCACGGACGAACACGATCCCCAACGCGTGGCGCATGCGGTGAGCGTGGCGGTCGATCTCGGTGCGGACCTGGTGAAGACCAATTACGCCGGATCGGTGGCGGCCATGAGCGAAATCGTGGCGACCTCACCGATTCCGGTGCTGGTGGCCGGCGGAGCGGCCGACGGCCGCTCGATCGAGCAGATCGGTGACGACGCCATCCGATCCGGCTGCGCCGGGCTCGCCATGGGGCGGCAAATCTTCGAAAGCGAGAGCCCCGGCGAAGTGGTCCGGAGCCTCGTCGCGCTCGCGCACCCGAAGCGGTCGCAGTCGGTCCGCTGAATGCGGTCCTCGCACACATACATTCATCGAACAGTAAGGAATTCTGCAATGCGCACAGTGTGGATCGACCTCTCTCACCTGGCGACGGACGTCGCGTGTGCGATCGCCAAGGACGAGATCTTCAACTCCGTCGAAGTGGTGATCACCGATGACGAGCACGTCACGGCGCTGCTGTCGGATCGCACGACGGTGGTGCGATCGGCGCGCGAAACGAACACCGACCGCTCGCGCCAGCGCCTGGTCGCCGTGGATACCGCGAACGGGCTCAGCCAGGAGGCCGACGGGGCGCACCTGACCGTCCCCGATGTCCATGTGATCGACGATCCGACCTTGCAGCTGGCCTGCCACTACGCCCGGGAGTGGCCGGCCACCGTGGTCCGGTTCCAGGACCCCACCAAGATTCCCCTCGAGATCGTGATCGCGGCGGCCGACGGCGCGGACGGGCGCATCATCTGCGGCGTCGGCGACCACACCGACGCACAGGTCACACTGTCCGTCCTGGAGAAGGGGCCCGCCGGCATCCTCGCCGCGCCCAGCTCGGTCGAAGAGGTGCGCGGCCTCATCGAAACGGTCAATGCGTTCTCCGGCGACCTGGACCTCTCCGAGATCACCGTCACGGGGATTCGGCACACCGGTGTCGGCGAGCGGGTGTGCGTGGACACCTGCACCCAGTTCGACACCGACGAGGGCCTGCTGATCGGATCGTTCGCGCACGGACTCTTCCTGTGCGTCAGCGAGACTCACCCGCTCCCGTACATGCCGACCCGGCCGTTCCGGGTCAATGCGGGCGCCTTGCACTCCTATGTGCTCGGCGTCGGCGGTCGCACGCGTTACCTCAGCGAGCTGCGGGCAGGCGATCTGGTGCTGGCGGTGGGCGCGGACGGCCGCACCCGGGAGGTGGTCGTCGGCCGCGCGAAGATCGAGACGCGGCCGCTGCTGACCATCGACGGCGTGGACGCCGACGGCGCGGCGGTCTCGCTGACCGTGCAGGACGACTGGCATGTCCGAGTGCTCGGACCGCGCGCGGCCGTCCTCAATGTCACCGAATTGCGCTCCGGCGACAAGATTCTCGGCTTCCAGTCCAGCGCCAGCCGCCACGTCGGCTGGCCGGTCGAAGAATTCTGCGTCGAGGTCTAGGGGTGATGAGGATGCCACGACGTAATCCCCGGGTGTTCCGGCACTTCGGCGCGATCTTCGATGACTTCGCCGCGGACCGGCGCCACACCTTCGAAGCGGACCGCCCGTTCGATCTCGCCCCGCACCGTGGAACACGCTGGCAGGTAGCCGATCTGGCAGAACTGGTGGCCACCACCGCGGGCGCGCTGGCACAGTTCCCGTTCCGGGGTGAACGCCGCAAGGTCGCGATCGTGAAGCGCAATCACCTCGATTTCATCCTGCTGGCGTCGGCGGTGGCCCGTGGCGGCGGGCTGCCGCTCATGATCTCCGGAGCCAATACGCCGCAGGCGATTTCGGAGTTGCTGGCCAAGTTCGAGCCGGATCTCATCATCTTGTCCGCGGATCAGATGCCGGGGCTTCGGCCTACCTTGCGCGCGTCGTATTCCGCTGTCCCACAGGTCATTCTCGGCGCGGATGACATCGCCGTACCGGGCACCTCCGAGCGGATGTTCGCCGACCTCGACGCATCGCCGCTGCCGCTGTGCGAGCAGCCGGATCCGGACGCGCCCATGGTCTGCACGCACACCTCCGGGACGACCGGAACGCCCAAGATCATCGTGCATTCGACGCGCACGGGCCTGCACGCACAGTCGGCCATGGAATCGATGCGCGGGGCATTCTGGCGAGCGGGGCGCAAGGACGTGTACGCCTCGAGCACCGCGTTCAACCATATTCGCAATCTGAGCTGGATCACCGCGCAGTTGCGGTGCGCGCCGAAGCTTTCCTTCATGCTCACGGACCCGAGCCCGGAGAACATGGTGCGGCACTTCGCACGGGTGGCGCCGACCATGGTCGAGGCGCATCCCAATGACTTCCAGCTCTGGACCGACGCCGCCCGCACGCACCCCGAGGCGTTCGCCCGCACGCGCTTTTTCATGAGCACCTTCGATGCCATCCATCCGCATACCGTGCAAGCGCTGCTCGGCGCCAGCGGCCGGCGCTTCCCGATCTGGGGACAGGGGTGGGCGCAGAGCGAAACCGGACCGATCGCGGTCGATTTCTACTTCCGTCGCACCTTCACCACGAAGCGGGGCCTCGACAGAGTCAAGACCCTGCACGGCATTCCGGCCCCCGGCGTCAAGATCAAGATCGCCGATGAGCACGGGACGGACAAGCAGCCGGGCGAGGTCGGCATGGTCTATGTGCGGACCGGGGCGCGCTGCCTGGACTACCTCTCCGAATCCGAGCGGCACCGCCTCAAGGCCGACACCGACGGCTGGTGGTGCACCGGCGATCTGGGGCAGCGCATCAGCCTCGGCCGCATCCGGCTCATCGACCGCGAGGTCGACGCCATGCCGGGCGGCAGCACCATCTCCACGGAAAGCGAACTGCTGCATCGCATTCCGGAAGCGGTCGAAATCGTGGTGCTGGCGACCGGAGACGGTCTGCCGCAGCCGGTGGTGAGCCTGCGGTCCGGGGGCGAACTGCCGGAGCTCCACTGGGAGCGCGCCGTCGCGGACCTGCCACCGCTGCGCGCACCGATCTATCTGGACTGGGCGAACGTGCCCAAGACCGCGACCATGAAGGTCCGCCGCTCGGCCCTGCGTGAGCAATTGGGTGCAGGTTATGTCGGTGTCGGACAGGGTCTTTGGACCTGATCACCCCTCACGCGGTCGCCGCGTGATCGTCGAGAGAGAACCATTCGCATGGACAAGTTAGTGGGGCGGGTGCTGCGTGCGCCACGCCTGGTACTGGTCGGCACTTTTATTGCCTTGATACTGTGTTCACCGCTCATGACGCGGCTCACCCACCAGGTCATCCCGGGTGGCTTCGAGGATCCGAAATCCTCGGCGGTGACCGCCGAGCAGATTCTGGCCGACGATTTCCACATCCCGTCGAACACCTTTGTCGCGGTGGTGGAATCGGACGGCGACGTCAAGGCCGCGGCCGACACCGTGATCGCCAACGCGCAACGGCTGGCCGGATTCCAGTCCGTGCGCAGCTATCGGGACGACGCCAAGCTGACCGCACCCTCGGGTCGCCTGACCGCGGTGCAGATCATGACCTCCGACACCTCGACCGACGCCGTGCGCACGGTCAAGGACGTGCGTACCCGACTCGGCGCGGACCTGCCGAGCGGCACCGCGATTCGCCTCACCGGCGAGGCGGCGCTGAACAGCGACTACAACGACCAGACGGCCAAGGACGCGCTACTGGCGGAATCCATCGCCTTCCCCGTACTGATCATCCTGCTGCTCGTGGTGTTCCGGTCCGTGATCGCCATGCTGGTGCCGATCACGATCGGCGTCTTCACCCTGGTGGCGGCGCAGGCGGTCGGCGGATTCGCGAGCTGGTTCACCGACATCTCCAACCTGTACGTGAACGCGGTGTCCATTATCGGGCTCGCCGTTTCGGTGGACTACTCGCTGTTCATCATGCGGCGCTACACCCAGGAGCGCGATGGCGGTAAGCCGGGATCCGAGGCGCTGCTCACCGCCTTCCGGACGACGGGCAGATCGGTGCTCTTCGGCGGCGTGATCGTCATGGTTTCCCTTGCCGGACTGTTCATTCCGAATGTCATGGTGCTGCGCAGCATCGCCATCGCCGGCATTTCCGCCACCGCCGTGGCAATGCTGCTCACCGCGGTGGCGCTGCCCGCGATCCTGAAGCTGTGGGGCGACAAGATCTACGCCCGCAACCGCTTCCTGGCCGGCAAGTCCGCCGGTGGCCGCGATTCCGGCGCACGACAAGGCAACTCGGCCGTCTCCGCGAAGCGCACGGTCGTCTTCGGACTGGCCGCCGCCGCGGTGATGGCCGTACTCGCGGCGCCGGTCGTCTTCGCTCGGCTCCAGGTTCCGGTGGCCAGCGTCGACAATCTACCCAAGGATGCCGAATCCCGGGTCGCCGCCCAGCTGCTGGCAGATCAATTGGGCGTCCCTCGCGAACAGCCCATCGACCTGGTCTTCCGCGCCGATGCGGGCGCGACTGCCGACCAGCTCACCCGCACGGTGAACCGGGTGGCCGCCGAACTCTCGGCCCGGCCCGATGTCGCCGGGGTCGAACACCCGGCCGCGCCGGCGGCGAATGTGGACCGGCTCAGCGTGATTCCGACGCAGGGCAGCTCCGCGCGCACCCAGCATGCGCTGGTGAGTGCGATCAAGGGGCTGAACAGCCAGGCGGACGAGGGCATTCGGATGTATTCCGGCGGCGTCGCCGTGGTCGGATACGACTTCGACCGGGTGGTCATGAAGTCGCTGCCCCTGCTGGTCGGCGCGGTGCTGGTGCTCGGACTGCTCCTGCTCTACTGGGTCTTCCGGTCCTGGACCCTGGCGATCTGCGCGGTCGTCCTCAACAATCTGGTGATCGGCAGCGCCGTAGGCCTGCTCATCCTGATCTTCCAGTCCGGATTGGCGGAACCGGTCAGCACCATGCAGCCGGTCCTCATCTTCGCGGTCATGTTCGGCATGAGCATGGACTACCTGATCGTCATGGCCTCCCGCATGCGTGAGGAATACCGGAGCGGCGCAGCACATCCCGAGGCGATCACGGCCGGCCTGCGCGCGACCACCCCGGTCATCACCGCGGCCGCCGCGGTCATGGCGACGGTCTTCCTGTCCTTCCTCGTCGCCAAGATCGCCATCGTGGCGCAGCTGGGCACCGGCCTCGCCATCGCGGTCATCCTCGATGCCGTCGTCCTGCGCCGGCTCGTCGTTCCGGCGGTCTTCCGGGTACTCGGCCCCCGGCTCTGGGGCAAGAACGAAACCGCTCGGACCACAACGGCCGCACCGGAACCGGAATTCGCGGTGCGGTGATGCGCGACGACATCATCCAGTACTGGAGACTCGGCAAGTTCCGGGTGTATCAGCACGCCTATGGGGGGCTGCTCGTCCTCACCGCGCTGGGCGTGGACCGCCTCCAGCACTGGATCATGTGCCTGGCCGCCGTCGTGTCCTTCCAGTTCATGATCTCCGGATCGTGTGCCCTCGACGATCTGACCGGCTATCGCAATGGCAGCGACCGCCGCAACTATCTGGGCGCGGATGGCGAATTCGCCCGCAATGTGGCCATGAAGCCGCTGCTGAGCGGTGGATTGACCGTCGCGCAGGTGCAGCGCTGGGCAGTGTTCTCGATGACCCTGTCGGTGGCCTTCGCGGGCGTGGGCCTGCTCTTCGCGGACGGTCCGGGCAGGTGGGCGGCCACCGGCCTGTTCACCCTGTGCCTGGCGCTGATGCCGCAGTACTCGTGGGGACTACGGGCCAGCTACTACCCCGTCGGCGGGGAAACGGTGCTGGTGGCGACCCACATCCTGTGCGTGCTGTGGCCCGCTCTCACCGTGGCATCGACAATCGGCCCGCTGATCGCGGCCGAGGCCGTGCTCTTCGCCGTCGGCTTCCTACTGATCTCGTTGTGCTCCAACGAGAATGACCAGATCGGCGACCGCGAAGTCGGCCGCAAGACCATCGCGGCCATGTTCGGCACCCCCGGCACGTCCGCGGCACTCGTCGCGTCCTTCGCCATCCAGGTCGCGGCCGTCGTCTGGGCCGTCGCGACCGGCGCGCCCCTGTGGTTCGCGGCGGCAGCCGGACCCGGATTGGTGTGCGCGGCACTGCAACTCCGGGCCGCGGTCCTTCAGCGCCGCTGGATGTACGCGCGATTGCTCGGCATGAAGGCCTGCAATCTCATGTTCGCCGGCCTGGCGCTATTCAATCTCGCTTCTTGATCACATTTCGAATTGGGGAAAATCATGCGGAAAACAGTGGCGGTTGTCGGCGGCGGCCCGGCCGGCAGCTCGGCGGCCTACTGGGCGACCCGAAGCGGTGCCCAGGTCGTGCAGTTCGAACGCTCGGGACCGAACCGGGACAAGGCCTGCGGCGACGCGCTGGTCAAGGAGGCCGTCCCCGAACTGCGGGAGATGGGCATCCTCGACGCCGGCACCATCCAGGGGCAGGTCATCGGCGAGTCCAGCCTCGAGGCCGCCGACGGAACCACCTGGCGCAAGGAACATCCCGGCGACTGCTGGCTCGCACCCCGCAAGCTCCTGGACCAGACCCTGCGCGATCGCGCGGAGGACATCGGCGTGGATCTGCGCTACCGCACCACGGTGCTGAATGCCGAACCCGCGGCAGACGGCGGCTTCCTCGTGAAGTACCGAGGCCCGCAAGGGAGTTCGAGCCTACGGGCCGACGCCGTCGTGCTCGCGCACGGGGTGAACTGCCGCCTCAGCCAAGACCTGGGCATCGACGGCTCGCCGATCCGCGTCCCCGCGGTGTCGCGCTACCAGGAAGGAGTACCGCCGGCCGGGCTGCACTTCCGCTTCGATCCCGACAAGTTCGGGCCGGGCTACATTTGGGAATTCCCGGTGAGCGACAACTATCTGAATGTGGGCATCTTCTCGCTCGACCGCACCGATCTGCGCGTCGCCATGGATCGATACGCCGGTGCGTTCGATACCGAAACCACCAAATGGCGTGGCGCCTACGAGCCGCTCTGGACCGGAGCCGGCCGGAGCTGGAGCGTCGCCGGTGGCGGCATCATCTCGTGCGGCGACGCGGCGGGAATTGTCGATCCCCTCACCGGCGAGGGCATCGGTCCCGCGCTCGCCACCGGCAGAATGGCCGGGCAGGCGGCGGCCGAATACGCCATCGGAAGCCCGGAATCTGCCCGTTCCTACAGTGATTGGCTCTTCGACTGGGCAGAAACGAAATACGATGCCGAGCGCGGCCGGCGGGCGATTCGCCATCAGCTCAACCGCACCGGACTGGTGTCCGCCGATCGTCTCGAGTACTCGCGCCACTGAGATATCCATCCCGTTGTGCGAAACGGAATTTCATGGCTCACGCCAATGGCACGAACCCACCGTCAACACGATGACCTGGGGCGGGGCACCTCCGAGAACAGATCGGGTGCATGACATTGCCGGTGGGGGTCGTCCATTCGACCTTCCCTTTGTGTGAAGTGGCATTTTATGCCCTTTGCGGCAGGTCGATAGCTTCGGATTCATGGATTGGAATTATCGGTCGGCCGAAGAACTTTCAACTGCCTTGCGGGCCGGTGAGGTGACAGCGGTGGAGCTTACCGACGCGGCGATCGCCCGGATCGAGCGCGACGACAAGGTGATCAACGCGATCTGTGTGCCGGACTTCGAGAATGCGCGGGCGGACGCGCGCCGGGCCGACCAGGCGCGCGGCCGCGGCGAGGACGGGCCGCTACTCGGTATTCCGGTGACGGTCAAAGAGTCCTACAACATGGCCGGGCTGCCCACTACCTGGGGCATGCCGCAATACGCGGATTTTGTGCCGGACGAGGACGCGGTACAGGTGTCGCGGCTGAAGGCGGCGGGCGCGGTGATACTCGGCAAGACCAATGTGCCGGAGACGCTGCGAGATATCCAGAGCTGCAACGAGATCTACGGCACCACGAACAATCCGTGGGATCACGACCGGACATCGGGTGGGTCGTCCGGCGGTTCGGCGGCGGCCCTGGCGGCCGGATTCGGCGCGCTGTCCATCGGCTCCGACCTGGGCGGTTCGCTGCGCACCCCCGCGCATTTCTGCGGTGTCTACGCGCACAAGCCGACACTCGGGCTGGCGCCGACCCGCGGCATGGTCGCGCCGCCCGCGCCGGCCCTGCCGATCGACCTCGACCTCGCCGTCGTCGGGCCGATGGCGCGCACCGCCCGCGACCTCACACTGCTGCTCGACATCATGGCCGGACCGGACCCGCTGACCCACGGCGTCGCCTACAACGTCGCACTTCCGCCCGCACGCCACGAGCGGCTGTCGGACTTCCGTGTCCTGATCATCGAGGATCATCCGCTCATCGCGACCGGATCGGCGGTGCGGGCGGGCGTGAACCGGGTCGCCGAGGCGCTCGTCGACGGCGGCGCACGCGTCGAACGGCACAGTCCGCTGCTGCCCGATCTGACCGAAGCGGCGACGCTCTACATGCAGCTGATGCTGTCGAACGCCGCCGCAAGTCTTCCCGTCGACGTGTACGAACAGCTGCGGACCCAGGCCGCCGCCCTGAGCGCGGACGACCGGAGTCTCGATGCGGCGCGGCTGCGCGGCATGGTGCTCAGCCACCGCGACTGGGTCGAGGCGAACAACCGTCGCGAACTCCACCGCCACGGCTGGCGTCAGCTCTTCACCGAGTTCGATGCCGTGGTGTGCCCCATCACGCCCACTCCCGCCTTCCCGCACAACCACAATGGAGGTCTGGAGGACCGGCACATCGACATCGACGGCGTCGAGTACCCGTACTTCGACCAGATCGTCTTGGCCGGTGTGGCCACCATGCCCGGCCTACCCGCCACCGCCATCCCCACGGGCCCCTCCCCCGAGGGGCTACCCGTCGGAGTGCAACTCATCGGCCCGATGTTCGAGGACCGCACCCCACTGCGACTGGCCGAACTACTCGAGCAGAGGATCGGCGGCTTCCAGGCACCGAACTAGCGCGCACCACCGGGTGTGCACGACCGCCGTGTTCGCCAACGACCGACGCGACCCGGCGGGGCGAAGGCCTGCTCGATTCCGCGGGATCGCGGGTTATAGTTGCGCTGTGCAACACCAAACTGGGCAGTGGTCCGCTGAGCTCGTGGCGGTCCACGACGGGTTGACGGGGATCGTCCGCGAGATCGTCGCGGGCCGCCCCGTCACGGAGGGGGTTCCGTCCTTCACCCAGCAGTCGACACTGTCTTATATCGACCGGAATCCGGGTTGCCGTGCGACCGAGATCGCCGAGGTGTTCGGTGTGCATCGGTCGACGGTGTCCCGGCAGGTGCGGGGCTGTGTGGACGCGGGGTGGGTGGCGGCCGGGGAGGGCAGTTTGCGGGTGGGGTATCCACTGAACTTGACCAGTGCGGGGCGGCGTGCGCTGTCGGCGGCGATCGGACACGATCTCGCTCAGCTGAACGAGCGCACGGCCGATTGGACTTCGCAGGAAATTGCCGACTTGGCCCGGGCGCTGCGGCGACTCGGTCGCCCCGATTCGACCATTGGAGACGATCATGCGTGAGTTCGCCGCGGCGACCACCTTCGCCATCGCCGAGGACGAAACGATCGTCCGCTCGGCCTACAGCCAGGCCGAGCAGACGCCGGAGCGGGTGTTGTTCTCCCGGCCATCCGGTGATGACTGGCTCGATGTCACCGCCGCGGAATTCGCACGGCTGGTCTCCTCGGTCGCAAAAGGATTGATAACCAACGGAATTCAGCCGGGAGACCGGGTCGTGCTGCTGTCGGCGACTCGATTCGAATGGACGCTGTTCGACTTCGCGATCTGGGCGGCGGGTGCGGTCACCGTCCCGGTCTACGATTCGTCCTCCGCCGAGCAGGTGCGGTGGATTCTCGAGGACTCGGGGGCCGCGCTCGCGGTCGTGGAGACCGCGCGGCACAAGGAACTTCTCGCGGCCGCGCCGGACACCCTGCGCCGGACGATGGTCATCGACGACGGTGCCGAAGCCGTCCTGATCGCCGAGAGCGAGAACACCACCGACTCGGTCTTGCGCGAGCGGCTCGACGGGCTGCGCGCGGACGGACTCGCCTCGCTGGTCTACACCTCCGGCACGACCGGCCGTCCCAAAGGCTGCATGCTCACGCACCGCAACCTCCTGTCGGAGGTGCGCGGCATCCTGCACGCCAGCATCGGTGACGTCGCTCGCCCCGGGCAGCGCATGCTCACCTTCCTGCCGCTCGCACACGTGCTGGCCCGCGCCGTATCGCTGGCCGCGTTCGAAGGCGGGATGACCCAGGCGCATTGGGCGGACTTCAAAACCATTACCGAGCAGTTCACACGCTTCCGCCCACACACGATTCTCGGGGTGCCGCGAGTATTCGAGAAGGTGCGTGACGGCGCGGATAAGAAGGCGCGCTCGGGCGGCAAGCTCAAGGGCGCGGTATTCCGGTTCGCCGAGCGGACCGCCATCCTATGGAGCGAAACAGCGAGCAGCACAGGCGAATTCCGGCCTACCCCCCTCCTGCGTCTCTCGCACGCACTATGCGATCGATTGGTGTACGCGCCGCTGCGTGCGGCGCTGGGCGGGCACTGCGAGTTCGCCATCTCCGGCGGCGGGGCGCTGGCCCCTCGACTGGGCCACTTCTTCCGCGGCGTCGGCGTCCCGATCTACGAGGGCTACGGAATGACCGAATCCACCGCGGCGCACTGCGTCAATGTGCCGGGTGCGATCAAGATCGGCAGCGTGGGACAGCCCTTGGGCGGCAACGCGGTTCGGATCGCCGAGGACGGTGAGATCGAATTGTCCGGCGGTGTTGTGTTCGCCGGATACTGGCACAACGAGCAGGCCACGGCCGACGCGGTGCGCGACGGCTGGCTGCGCACCGGCGATATCGGCGTCCTCGACGCGGACGGGTTCCTTTCGATCACCGGCCGCAAGAAGGATCTACTCGTCACCGCCGGTGGCAAGAATGTCTCACCCGGTCCGCTGGAGGATCGAATCCGTTCGCACACAATGATTTCGCAGGCCATCGTGCTCGGCGACGGACGCTCCTTCATCACCGCGCTGATCACCATCGATCCGGAGGCGCTCACGACCTGGAAGGCGGCTCACGGCAAACCCGCGGACGCGACCGTCGCCGATTTGCGCGACGATCCCGCACTATTGGCCGAGGTGCAGCAGGCCGTCGACGATGCGAACAGCACGGTCTCGCACGCCGAAGCGATCAAGAAGTACGCCGTTCTCGATCGCGACCTCACCGAGGAATCGGGAGAACTCACCGCCACCCTCAAGGTCAAGCGCCACGTCATCACCGAACGCTTCGCCGACACGATCGAGAACATGTACCGGCAGTGAGTTCCCTCCGGTGCGCCCGCTAGCCGAGGGTGAGCAGCACGGATTCCACTGCGGCGACGAGCTTCTGGGCCGTCTCGACCTCGAACGGCCCCCGCAGCTCGATGGCCAGGCGATCCTGGAAAGTCGACAGAATCCAGGTGCCGGGCGGGCTGATCGGCGCGTCCGGATCGAACGCGGGCTCGTTCATCATGCTGCGGAAGTCCTCGAACTCGAGCTGTGCTGGGGCTCGCAGCGGCGGCACCACGCCCCAGTTGGTGGAGACCACGCCGATGGGTCGCTCCTCCTCGGGCATCTGGAGGAGCTGTGCTACCGCCGCACGCATTGTGTCGAAGAACGACAGGCCTGCCTGATGGATCTCCTTGCTGTCCAACCCTTTTCGCAGTTCCTCGGTGACGGCCCGCGCGACCATGGCGATATCCTCGAGATCACCGGATGGCACGAACCCCGCGAACCCCAGTGGATCGGTGGCTGCCGGGTTCGGCACCACCGGCGAAACCCTGTTACGCAGATTCACCGCATAGGTGTACTTGATCCGCTCCGGAGCCACACCCCTGAGCTCGGACTCCACCCGCAGAATCGCGGCCGAAACCACACCATTGAGCGTGGTCTCGTGCCGCCGCGCGTACGCCAGGAGCGCGGCGGTGGCATCGGCCTCCAACCGGAACCGCGCGGCGGCGGGCGTGAAAATCCGCTCCGCGCGGGAAGCGGGCGGCATACCGGGCACCTCGGCCGTCGCCCCGTCCTCGACTGCCGGTTCGACCGGTTCGGCCAGTTCAACCGGTTCGGCCGGTTCGGCCGGTTCGGCCGGTTCGGCCGGTTCGGCCGGTTCGGCCGGTTCGGCCGGTTCGGCCGGTTCGGCCGGTTCGGCCGGAATATCGTTGTCCGCCTTGATAATTCCCCGATCGGCGAGCACCTTCTCCAGCGATTCCGGATAGTCCCACACGATGGTGTCTACCGGCTCGCCACCCACCGTGTCCGTGTAGAGCGACCACAGGTCCGCCAGCAGCGCAAACGAGTGATAACCATCCGCGATGCTGTGATGGGTGAACAGCGTGACCGCCGCACGCTCCCCGTCAACCGCCACATGCAAGCCCGACAACGCGCGATGCTGCTCCGCACACACACCGGAAACCCCCGCATCGATATCCCCCACACTCACCACCACTCCCGGCAGCGGCCCGGGCCGAGCCACGATCACGTGCCCGGCACCCTCAGGCTCCAGCACCGCAGCCAGCACCGGATACCGTCGCCGCAATAGCGCGAATGCCTCTGCCAGCGCAGCGATATCCACCGCGCCTCGCACACGCACGCGGTAGCCGATGTAGGCGCCCGCCATGGCGAAGACCTGCTCGCTAGGGGCAAGGGAACGGATACGACCAGCAGACACACAGGCTCCTCATGGAGTTGGAACAGCGGAACGACCCCCGCTCCACTATTCCGCGCTCCGTACGTGCCTCACCACTCCCAGTGACATATCCAATCTCACTTGACAGTCGGCTCGCGCGAATCCTCCACAGCCGCAACCCCATCCCGGGCGCACTGCTTCGCCATCGCCCATCTCCAAGGCTCGGGCATATCCAGCAAGCCGATTAGTCGAACATTTGTTCGATCCTGAGTTAAGCTGTCCGGGTGACCATACATTCGACCGCGCTGGTGCCGGAGGCTCCCGCGCGAGGATGGCCGGAACTGGCCGATGTCGATTTGCTGCGCACCCTAGTCGAAACCGAACGCCGCCGAAGGCGACTGGACGCCGCCATGCGCGCAGCCGTAGCCGAAGCCGACCGCCGCGGCCTAGCCGCAGGCACCGGCTACCGAGACACCGTAGAACTATTGACCGACCTGCTACGGATCACCACCCACGAAGCGCGCCGCCGAATCGAATACGCCGCTCCCCAGCCCCGCACGCGTTCCAGAAAGGTGTGGAGGGTCCTGGCGGCAGCAAGCTGACGCCGCATCTGCCCGCGCGCGCGTGCCCCCGGGGTGGCGGAAGATCAACCGGCCGTGGCGATCCTTGGTCGGCAGAACGTCCGCAACTGCCGAGGTCCGGATTACCGGCCTATTCATGCACTAACCTCTGTTGCCGGTCAGTTTTCTGACTGTTCATGGGTCTAAGTGCATGTTCAGGCCGGACGCGATCGCTGCTGTGCCTTCCGAACGCGACATCCTGCCGATGCCCGCTCGCTCCCGCTTGTTTGGAGCCGGTCCCAGAGACAAGGGCGAACCCATGGCACGCTCGCAACATGGATGACCTGATCGCATTCGATCACGAGCAGATGATTCAGCTAGATTCCGGCACATACCACTGGGTCAGCCTGAAGACGTTCCGGATTACTGCCGATCGGCCCGACAAAGAGCTGCTCGCCGCGCTGATCCGCCACCCGCAATACCGCGACAACTATGCCGGCAGTGGTCCCGACGACCAAAGCTCGCCCAGCCTGCACGGGCCCTACCTGCTCGACCGCATTTCCGCTGACAGCTTCAACCACCTCAGCCCACGAACCGCCCAAACCTTGCTACAGCAGTGGGCCGACCGGGCCAGCGGGACCGTATCTGCTGCCGTTCAAGACGAATTGAACCGGTGGGTGTACCCAGCACTGAAAGATAGCGCCGTGTTAGAACTTCCCAGTCTGCGCCCAGATGCCGAACATGACTGGGGTTGGGTTGTCGGAGCTGTCAATGGCTTTCACGAGCTTGTCGCCATCGACCGACCCAGCCGCGTCATGACACTTGTCGTTGCCTCGGACGACTGACGCCCCAGCTCGTCTCCAATATCCGCACATGCCGCTGACCGCGCTGACTGAACCGGTCAGCGCGGGCTAGCCGATCCGAGGTCGACAGACCATCCGCTCTTGCCGCGACCCACGCGTTCAGCCGGGAAGGTCGGCCACCGCGAACGAGGGCAGGGCAGGAGGAGGCACTGGGGTGTGGGTCGGACACCGGACAGTCAGCGATGTCGAGCTCTACACCGCCCGCGCGGGCAATCCCGCCGATCCGCCGCTGTTGGTGATCCACGGCGGGCCTGACTGGGATCACACCTACCTGCGCACACCCTTGGACCGGCTCGCCGACTCGAAACATCTTCTGCTGCCGTACCTTCGAGGCTGCGGCCGATCCGCCCGCGACCTGCCAGCCGAGTCCTACCGTCCCGACGCGGTGGTCGCCGACCTCCTCGCGATCCTGGACGATCTCGGCATCGGGGCTACGGACGTACTGGGCTTCTCCTACGGTGGGCTGCTGGCTCAGCGGCTCGCTGTCACCGCCCCGGGTTGCGTCCGCCGCCTGATCATCGCCTCCAGCAGCATCCTTCCGATCCCGCCGGACAGTTACCGCGATTGGCCAGAGCGAAATGCGCTGGCAGCGGCGGAAACTGCGGTGTGGTCCGATCCAGCGATCGCCGGACCCGAGCGGACCCGAGCAGCGGCGCTAGCTGGTGCCCGAGCCAACATCTGGCGTGCTGAAGCGTTGCCCGAACTTTTCGAACGACTACACGCGGTGTGGTTTTCCGCCGAGTGGGACCGGGCGCGCCGGTCCGGGCTCCTTCCATCGGCCAGACTCGAGGATCCGGTGCGGTCGCTGGCCCGCACCGAGATCCCGATCCTGTTGCTGCACGGCCGCAACGACATGATCTTCCCCTACCGCGACACCGTAGAACTATTGACCGACCTGCTACGGATCACCACCCACGAAGCGCGCCGCCGAATCGAATACGCCGCTCCCCAGCCCCGCACGCGTTCCAGAAAGGTGTGGAGGGTCCTGGCGGCAGCAAGCTGACGCCGGAAGATCAACCAGCCGTGTGAAATAGTGCGCAACTTCGCGCAGGCCGGGCTATCGGTCGGCGCGTGAGAAGAGCCCTGGTGAACCGACTGCCTGCGGCAAAGGCGTGGGAGCCGCTTGCCTGATGGGCCTTCTCGGCAGCCGGACGATTCGCTCGAAGAGGGTGAGATACGCGTCGATCATCCGATCCGCGGTGAATCGTGTTTCCACGTCGTCCCGGCATGAGCGACGGTCGAGCGCGCCGATCTCGGCCACCGCTGCGACGGCGGCCGCGACATCGGTGACGAGATAGCCCGTCGAGCCGTCACGGATGATCTCCGACATCGATCCCAAAGGCGTTGCGATGACCGGTGTTCCGGTCGCCAGGGATTCGACGACAGATAGCCCGAACGGCTCGGCGAAAGCGATGAGATGCAGCAGGGCGCGGGCGCCGCCGAGCAATTCATCACGCTGTGCCGGACCCACCGGACCGACATAGCTCACCGCCGCGCCGCCGAGGTGCGGCTCGACCTCGGCGCGGAAGTATTCCTGATCTTGAATCACGCCGGCGATGATCAGCGGCAGCCCGGCGAGCCGCGCCACCTCGATCGCCAGGTGCGTACCCTTTTCCGGATGAATTCTGCCGAGAAAGAGCAGATATTCGCCGTGCCCGGGACGAAAAGTGAACTCCTCGAGGTCGATTCCATGATGAATTGTTGCGGCATAGGGAAGATCCGGGTGGCGATTCGCGTCACTGATCGCCACATAGTGCGCGATATCGCTGAATGCCCGATACACCGGAACGATCTTCGGCGAGGAGAAGCCGTGAACGGTGGTGACCATCGGAGTCGAAACCAGACGGCTGTAGGTCAGCGGCATGAAGTCGAAGTGGTTGGCAAGCACGTCGAAATCGCCCGCATGCTCGAACACTGTCGAATTGTGCAGCGCCTCATCAACTTTCGCGTCCGAATCCGCATTCTCCTCATACCCCGAGGCGACGGGACCCGCTAACCGCGCCGACGTTTCGGAGTCGGCCGTCGCGAACAGTGTCACCTCATGGCCACGCGCGACGAATCCCTCGGCCAGGGTCGAAGCGATTTGCTCCCACGGTCCATAGTTTTTCGGTGGCGTCCGGTGAGCGACCGACGCGATAACGCCGATTTTCATAGGCCCTCGATTACTTGCGAATTTGCCGCGAGAATCGTCGAATGACGGAGCGGACTGATGACATGACCGTACCACGGCCCGCATCCTGCGACCTGGGTGTTAAGATCAACTCCTAGTGGTCGATCTGCCCGTGTCATTGTCCGGAGCGGATTCTCAAGCGCTCGAGCGCAGCACCTCAGCCAATTGAGTGGCTACAGACAGCGACAGCGTCGCCGCTGACTAGAAACAGGAAGGCTGACCCTGTGTCAGTTCGGTCCTATGGAGTTCTGAGCACTTACCCGCCAACGCAGTGCGGCCTGGCAACCTTCACCGAGGCACTGGTCGCCGCACTCACGAAGACTGGCGAAAATGACCATGCACCTGGAGATTTCGGCTTCGAACCGGCCGAACCGGTGCAGGCTGTGGGCGTCGTCGCCATCGTCGACACGCCCGAGCCGACTCCACCACCCGAGGTGACCCACCAGTGGGCGCGCAGCGCACGCGGAGGCGCAGCGGCCGCGGCGGCCGCACTCAACCGGTACAGCATCGCGATCATTCAGCACGAGTATGGAATCTTCAGCGGTCGCGATGGCATGGATGTCCTCGAAACCGTTCGTGCCCTTCGTGTTCCGGCGATCGTAGTACTACACACGGTACTGGTCACTCCGACCTCACGGCAGCGCGCGATTCTCGAAGAGCTGGCGCATACCTGTGTCGCCGTTGTCACGATGACCAAAACAGCGCGCCAGCGCCTGATCGATCACTACGCGGTGGATCACACGAAGATCCGGGTTATTCCGCACGGCGCCGCCGACAATCGCGCCGGGCAGCACAGTGACCAGCACCAGCCGATCACCCGGTCGCCGGTAATCCTGACCTGGGGACTGCTCGGCGAGGGCAAGGGCATCGAATGGGGTATCGACGCAATGGCCCAGATCGCCGACTTGCGCCCGGCGGCGCGGTATCGGGTGGTCGGGCAGACTCATCCCAGGGTGCTGGAGCGATTCGGCGAGTCCTATCGCACCGGCCTCATCGACCGCGCCGAACGGCACGGTGTCGGCAATGCCGTGCATTTCGACGATCGTTACCTCTCGCGCGCCGAGTTGTACCGGCTGATCCGGCAGGCCGACGTTGTTCTGCTGCCCTATGATTCGCGCGAACAAGTGACTTCCGGCGTGCTGATCGAGGCCGTCGCGGCGGGCAAACCGGTGATCTCGACGGCCTTCCCGCATGCGCGGGAGCTGCTGTCGTCCGGTGCCGGCCTGCTGGTGGAGCGAGAGTCCGCCGCCGCCATCGCCTCCGCGCTGCGCCGCGTCTTCACCGAGCCCGGACTCGCGGCACAAATGGGAGCCGAGGCGAATCGCATTGCACCCGAATTACTTTGGTCCTCGGTCAGCAGAAAGTACCACGAGCTTGCCGCCGCAGCGTTGCACACCGATTCGAAGTTGGCCATCGCATGAACACCATCGCCATCTCCTACGACCACCTATTCCGCCTCAGCGACGACTGCGGCATCTTCGAGCATGCGAAGCTCACCGAGCCCCGGATCGAGAACGGTTACTGCGTCGATGATGTCGCGCGCGCCCTGGTCGTCGCGGTCCGTGAGCCCGAGCCCGACGAACAACTACTCGCCCTCACCCAGGTGTATCTGAAATTCCTCGTCGACGCGCTCACCGAGGACGGCCGGTTCCACAATCGTCGCGACGTCGACCTGAGCTGGCGGGACGAACCGAGCCTCGACGATCATTGGGGCCGCGGCCTGTGGGGACTCGGTTCGGTGGTCGCACATCGGCCCGATCTGGCGGAGGCCGCATTGGCGCACTTCACCATCGGCGCGCGGCGACGGTCGCCGTGGCCGCGCGCGATGGCCTTCGCGGCCCTCGGTGCGGCCGAAGTGCTGCGCGCCGTGCCCGGAAACCAGTGCGCCCGTGAGCTACTGGCCAGCGCCAGCGCGCTGATCGGCGCACCTACTCGCACACTGGATTGGCGCTGGCCGCAACCGCGCCTCGAGTACGCCAACGCGGTGCTGGCCGAGGCAATTCTGGTGGCCGGCGAGGCGCTCGGCGAGGGACGCACCCACGCCGACGGACTCGTGATGCTGCGCTGGCTGCTCGAGGTGGAGACCTCGGGCGACCATCTTTCGGTGACGCCGGTGGACGGCTGGTCCGCGGGCGAACCGCGGCCCGGCTTCGATCAACAGCCCATCGAGGTCGCGACGCTGGCGGACGCTTGCGCGCGCGCCTACGACCACACTGGCCACCAGAAGTGGAAGGATGCGGTGCTGCTCTGCGAAGCCTGGTTCCGTGGCGTGAACGACAGCGGCACCTCGCTGATCGACTCGAACAGCGGCGGCTGTTGCGACGGCCTGGAGCCCACCGGTCGAAATGAGAACCAGGGCGCCGAATCGACACTCGCGCTGATCTCCACGCTGCAGCAGGTCCGCCGTTTGCAACGGTCACCGTGATGACCGGCCCCGCGGTGCCGAGCCCGACCGAGCTCGCCCGTCGGGGCGCCCATGTGCTCTATCCGGACGCACGCCGGGCCTTGGCCAGATTGTTTCTACCCGGCCAAGAGATTCTCGGACAAGGCATTTCGCGCGCCGATGCCATCATCGCCCGGGTGCTCGGCCTCACCGATGAACAGGTACTGGCCACCTCGGCCGACGTGCTGAGCCGGTTCGGAGACCGGCACCGCGATATCGGTGCGACCTTCGCCGCGAACTATGCGCACGTCGAGCATCGGATCCCGGTGTCCGCGACGCTCACACTCGAACGCCGACAGCTCATCGGTGCCTGCTTCACCCAGGAGTACACGGTCGAGGCCGCCGCCCTGTTCAATCCGTCCATCGTCGCGCATCCCGATCAATCCGGTTCGGCCCCAGGCGAACTGCGTTTCGTCATGAGCCTGCGGGCCCTGGGCGAGGGACATCTCTCCAGCATCGAGTTCCGGACCGGCGTCATCGGACCGGGCGAGTCGATCCGCTTGGACGAGCAGACCCGCTTCATCGAAACCGGTCAGATCTCATCGGCCACCCTCGATGACTACACCGTCGAATTCGCGGCCGATCATTCGCTCTCGGAGCGAGTGATCTTTCCATCGCACGCCGATGAGAGCCACGGTATCGAGGACGCGCGATTCACCCGGTTCCACGCGGCAGACGGTTCGGTGACCCACTACGCCACCTACACCGCTTTCGACGGCGCGCGTATCACGCCAAGGCTGTTGCACACCGACGACTTCCGCACCTTCGGCAGCACCCGGCTGACCGGATCCGGGGCCACAGACAAAGGGATGGCGCTATTTCCGCGCCAGGTCGCCGGCCGCTACCTGATGCTCTCCCGATGGGACCGGGAGAGCATCAGCGTGGTCGGTTCACCGGATCTGCGCGTGTGGGCCGACCCGGTCACCATCTATCGGCCGAGTCAGCCGTGGGAGCTGATCCAGCTCGGCAATTGCGGTGCACCAATTGAAACCACCGCGGGCTGGCTGGTGCTGACCCACGGCGTCGGACCGATGCGCACCTACGGCATCGGCGCGATCCTGCTCGATCTCGACGATCCGACCCGGGTCATCGGCACATTACAACAGCCGCTGCTCACCCCGACCGACACCGAACGCGACGGCTACGTCCCCAATGTCGTGTACTCCTGCGGCGCACTCGTGCATCGAGACACCCTCGTGCTGCCCTACGGCCGCAGCGACTCGGCAGTCGGATTCGCGTTCGTCGCGGTACCGGAACTAGTGCGGACCCTCTTGGCAGCCGGGCCCCACTCCCACAACTCCTGAGCCTCCGGCGGAGCGAAACCCCGAGGTACCAGCCATTTCCGAGTGCCCCCGCTGGGGTTCGAACCCAGACTTGATGGATTTTAAGTCCACTGCCTCTGCCAATTGGGCTACGGGGGCGTCTGGGTCAGAGTACCGAGCCGTACGGTCGTGCTGGAATCACCCAGGAGATGAATTCGGGACCGCGGCTCATATGCGACAGATATACGAGACGCGGGCCCCGGGTGGGTGGTTAGTGGACGCCTTCCATGAGGCGGCTTACGCGGGGGGCGATCAGCCAGACGATGATGCCTACGACGATGGTGATCGTGCCGGTGATGCCGAAGTAGGCGAGTTCGTGGGAGGGGTTGTAGAACTTGGAGAGGACGCCGGACATCGAGGTGCCCAGGCCTACCGAGAAGAAGTAGAGGGCCATCATTTGGGCTCGGAAGGCGTTGGGGGCGAGCTTCGTTGTGACGGCTAGGCCGATGGGGGAAAGAAGGAGTTCGGAGATGGCGAAGGCGCCCAGGACTATGAAGACGAAGAGGATGGGGACTGTTTTGCCTTCGGAGCCCGAGAAGAGGGCGAAGAGGAAGAAGGCGGCGCCCATGCCCATGACGCCGTAGGCGAATTTGTGGGGAGTGCTGGGGGCGCGGTTGCCCAGGCGGGTCCACATGACCGCGAAGAGTGGGGACAGGGCGATGATCCAGACCGGTTCCATGGAGCCGATCCAGTTGGAGGGGGCGGTCCAGCCGAAGACATTCCAGTTGATGCGTTCGTCGGAGTAGACGGCCAGCACGGTGAACATCTGCTGGAACAGCGACCAGAAGACGGCGTTCGCGATGAAGAGCGGGATGAACGCGCGGACTCGGGTGCGCTCGAGGGGAGTCACCTTGGCATTGGTCAGCATGATCGCGAAGTAGGCGATCGAGGCGACGACAATGACGCCGGTGGTGACGTCGGGGAGGTTCGACAAGGTCAGCAGCTTGGTGGCCCCGGCAATGGCGGCCACTGCCAGGAACGCCACGATGGCGGCGATCGCCTTGGGAACCTCGGTGCGCGGCAGCGGGTTCGGGACATCGCGGCCATGGCCGCCGAGATTGCGGCGGAAGACCACGTACTGGGTCAGGCCCAGCGCCATGCCGATGGCAGCCGCGCCGAAGCCGTAGTGGAAGCCCACATGGTCCTGCAGCAGGCCGGTGATGAGCGGCCCGGCGAAGGCACCCAGATTGATGCCGAGATAGAAGAGGGTGAAGCCGCCGTCGGCGCGGGCATCGCCCTTCGCGTACAAGGTGCCCAGCAGCGAGGACGCATTGGCTTTCAGCGCACCGGAACCCAGCGCCACGAACACCAGGCCGACGCCGACGCCGGTCAGTCCGGGCAGGACGGCCAGGGCGATATGGCCCGCCATGACGACCACACCGCCGTAGAAGACGGTGCGCTCCATGCCCAGGATGCGGTCGGCGATCCAGCCGCCGAGCACCGTGGAGAGATAAACCAGACCGCCGTACGCGCCGACGATGCCGGTGGCGGTGGACTTCTCCAGCGCCAGGCCGCCGTCGGTGGTCGAGTAGTACAGGTAGTAGCCGAGGATCGTGAGCATGCCGTAGAACGAGAACCGTTCCCACAGCTCGACGCCGAACAGATTCGCGAGGCCGATCGGATGCCCGAACAGGGTGCGTTCGGAATCCGGTTTCGCATGCTTTCCGGCTGCGCTGGGTGCTACTCCTGACATAAACCCAGACCCTCCCATATCGGGCTATCTGACAGCAACCTCAGGTGTTGACACGCGTCACAAATGTTTCGCAAAAGCACTGGTGGAAAGTCCGCTTAATGCGGACCCCAGTTTGCCGGAAGGTCGCCTGAATCAGGCGATGGACAGCGCGATTCCATCCAGAATGTCGTGCTCGCTCACGATCAACTCGGTGATTCCGGCCCGGCGCGCCAGCTCATCGGCCAGCACCTCGGCGATCACGCCGCCGCCACCGATCACATCCACCCGGCCCGGATGCATGGGACCCAACGCGGCCCGCTCATCGTGATTCATGCCGATCAGACGATCGCACACCGCCCGCACCTCGGACAGCGGCAGGCGGGTCAGATGCACCTTCTCCGAATCGTATTCGGGCAGATCCAGGGCGACCGCGGCCAAGGTCGTCATGGTCCCGGCGACACCCACCCAGGTGTGCGCCCGCTCCACCGGCACCACGCCGAACGCCTGCGCCAGCCGCTCCGAGGCGAAGAACCGCGCCGAGGCGACCTCCTCGCGGGTGGGCGGATTGCCGTGCAGGCAGCGCTCGGTAATGCGCACGCAGCCGATATCGGCCGAATACGCGGACTGCACGCCATTGCTGTCGCCGAGCACCACCTCGGTGGACCCGCCGCCCAGGTCGACGACCACGAAAGGCCCCTCGGCGCTGGACAATTCACCGACCGCACCGGCGAAGGACAGCCGCGCCTCCTCATCACCGGTGATCACCTCGGCCTGCGCGCCGGGCACGGCACGGCCCAGCTCGAGCGCGGTCATGGTGAAGAAGTCCTCGCGATTGCTCGCATCGCGGGTGGCGGAGGTGGCGGTCATGCGCACCCGGGTGACCTCGTGCACGAGCATGAGATCCACATAGTCGTGCAGCGCGACGCGGGTGCGCTCGATCGCCTCCGGATTGAGCGAACCGGTCGCGTCCACACCCTGTCCGAGGCGGACGATGCGCATTTCGCGATGCACATCGGTGAGATGCGCCGACCCCGCCTCATCACGGACGACATCGGCGATCAATAGTCGGATGGAGTTGGTGCCGCAATCGACGGCGGCAATCCGCTCGCTCATACTGTGTCCTTCTTAGGCATGATCGGAGGCCCTACGTGGTGACGCAAGCTGCCGCCTCCGGGCCTGATCCGATCATGCCCGGTCCTCCGAGCTCACCTGGTACTGCTCATACTTCGGCCAATCCGCGGGAATCGCGGTGCCGCGCAGCCCATTATCGGCCGCGGCCGCGACAGCCTCGTCCCCCAGCGGATTCACGCCCGGACCCTTGGCCAGCGAGTGTGCGATCAGCACGTGCAGGCACTTGACCCGGTCTGGCATGCCGCCGCCCGCGAAATCGGTGCCCAGGTCCTCGATGGCATTGCGTTCGGCCAGGTAGCCCTCGTAGGCGGCCCGATAGCCTGCCGCCAATTCGGTGTCGCGGGTGAGGCGTTCGGTCATTTCCCGCATCATGCCCGTGGTCTCCAACCGGCTCGCCTCGGCGGTGAGCCGGGGGTCGGTCAGGTAGAACAACGTCGGGAAGGGGGTGCCGTCCGGGAGCTTGGGGGCGGTCTTCACGACCGCTGGCAAGCCGTCCGGGGTGCGGTAGGCGATGGCCAGCACGCCGCGTGGGGAACGGCCCAGTTGCTTACCTACGATCTCGAGATCCTGCTCGCTGGGCTGGCTCTCGGGTGCGGTGGTCACCTGGGTTTTCCTTCCTGGGTCGGTGCTGGGTCGGCCAGCGGGGTTTGCGGCGAGGAAATGCTGCGCCACAGGTCGGTGTACCAGGGGTCCGGTTCCCGAGCCTTGGTCGGTTGGGCGGGCACGGCGGGCTGTTCCATGCCGGGCACCTGCACGATGTAGGGAGTCTCGCCGGGCATCACCAGCCGCAGCCGGTCGCGCGCCTCGGTCTTGATGTAGAACGGGTCCTGTTGCTGCGCACGACGATCGCGCAGGCTCGCCACGTCCTGTTCCAGCTGAATCCGCTGAGCCGCCAGTTCATGGGCATCGGCGCGCTGGGTGAAATACGTGCGGAGCGGGACGGCCAGCGTCAACGCCAGGCCGCACAGCACGGCGGCCAGCAGAACCGCACGCCCCGTGGACATTCCGAGAATCTTCCGATCATGCCGATCGGATTTCGCCCCGGACCTGGATTTCGCGGCCGCGCGGCGCTTGACCGCGCGTTCCCCGGCAGCGGTACGGGCGGTACCTTCCGGCACCGCCCGCTTACCGCCGGTGCGTGATTTGGCGGACCGCGACGGTCGCCGGTCACCACGTCCTGCCGGACTGGTACCTCGTGCCCGTCGCTCCGTCATCTCACACCTCGAAATCGTCCCAACTCGCGGGAAGTTCAGGGGCGGCGCCCCTGAAACCCCTTACGAGTTACCGATTATTCAGCCTTCGAACGCGAAACGCGGGAAGGCGACATCTCCCGCGTAGCGTGCCGAGTCACCGAGGGCATCCTCGATGCGCAGCAGCTGGTTGTACTTGGCGACCCGCTCGGAGCGAGCCGGAGCGCCGGTCTTGATCTGGCCGGAGCCGACGGCCACGGCCAGGTCGGCGATGGTGGTGTCCTCGGTCTCGCCGGACCGGTGGCTCATCATCGTCTTGTAGCCATTGCGGTGGGCCAGGTCCACGGCGTCCAGGGTCTCGGTCAGGGTGCCGATCTGGTTGACCTTCACCAGGAGCGCGTTGGCCGCGCCCTTGGCGATGCCCTCTTCCAGACGCTCCGGGTTGGTGACGAACAGGTCGTCGCCGACCAGCTGCACCTTGTCGCCGATCTCGTCGGTCAGGGCGACCCAGCCGTCCCAGTCATCCTCGGACAGCGGGTCCTCGATGGAGACGATCGGGTACTGGCCCAGCAGTTCGGCGTAGAACGCGCTCATCTCGGCGGCCGAGCGGATCTGACCCTCGAACTTGTAACCCTGTCCGGCGGTGTAGAACTCGGTGGCGGCCACGTCGAGAGCCAGCGCGATGTCCGTGCCCAGCTTGTATCCGGCCTTCTCGATGGCCGAGGAGATCAGGTCCAGCGCGGCCTTGGTGCCCGCGACGTCCGGCGCGAAACCGCCCTCGTCACCCAGACCGGTGGCCAGGCCCTGAGCCTTCAGCACCGACTTGAGGGTGTGGTAGACCTCGGTGCCCCAGCGCAGCGCCTCCTTGAAGGTGGGCGCGCCGATCGGGGCGATCATGAATTCCTGGACATCGACGCTGGTGTCGGCGTGCGCGCCACCATTGAGGATGTTCATCATCGGCACCGGCAGCACGTGGGCGTTCGGGCCGCCGACATAGCGGAACAGCTCCAGGCCCGAGGACTCGGCGGCCGCGCGGGCCACGGCGAGCGAAACACCCAGCAGCGCATTCGCGCCCAGGCGGGACTTGTCCGGGGTGCCGTCCAGATCCAGCAGGGTCTGGTCGACGGTGCGCTGCTCGACGGCATCCAGGCCGATCACGGCCGGCGCGATCTCGTCGAGGACGCCCTCGACGGCCTTGCGCACACCCTTGCCCTGGTAGCGGTCGCCGCCGTCACGCAGCTCGACGGCCTCGTGCTCACCGGTGGACGCGCCGGAGGGCACGGCCGCGCGAGTGAGGGTGCCGTCGTCGAGAGCGATCTCGACCTCGACAGTGGGGTTGCCACGCGAATCCAGAATCTCGCGAGCTCCGACCTGTTCGATGATGGCCACGAAACGACACTCCTTCGGCTGCTTAACACGGCAGGTCGCACGGCATGCCCGTGCTGCCAGCGAGCCTAACAGGACCGTCAGCCTCGCCTGCCGACGCTGTAGGCGGCGGCGCGGTCACGCACGGTTTTCATATAGACGGCGGACTGGTTGTAGGTGAGCAGGGCCTTCTCCCAGCCGGGGGCACCCGTCAGGTCGCCGCCGCTGACACAGAGATAGCGCGCGGCCGTCAATGACGCATCGTCGATATTGTCCGGATCGGCGATCCCATCACCATTCGCGTCGACTCCGTAGCGCTGCCACGTCTCCGCAATGAACTGAAACGGCCCCATGGCACGGTCGTACACCGAATCCCCATCCAGCTTCCCACCATCGGTGTCCTTGACCAGAGCCACGCCGGGCGACCCATCCAGGGCGAGGCCACGAATCGGCGGACTCACCTTCCCGTCATCGCCGACGCTCGCACCGTGGTGCGTGCCATGCCGACTCTCGACGCTCGCGATCCCCGCGATAGTGGTCCACGCGATCCCACAGTCCGGCCGCGATCGCGCCATGACCGCCGCCGCATACCCATACGCCTCGAGCGCAGTCCGCGAAATGCCCGTACTGTCCTGTTCCTTCGCCCACCCGCTGAGCTGAACAGCGCTGCGCCCGGCCGCATCCAGGTCGATCGGCGGCAACGGCGCACCCACCCCCGGCGGCACCCCCTCCGGAATCGGCGTGAGATCGGTTGTCCCGCAACCCGTCAGCAGCACCAGAGCAGCCACCGAGCCGAGCAGACCGGCGCGAGACAGAGCGGCACGAGCGCCAGCCTTCATGGGGTACACCCCTCTCATCATCCAGATTCATCGGGCCACCAACCAGGACCGTGAACGTCCGCACGCACGAGTCGCCCCGATCGATGCGATTCGGTTACCCTCCCCGCTAGCCTTTGATACCTCTCAGCTATTTCTGCGACACACCATTAGGTAAGCCTTGCCATATTTACCTGAGCCTTATAGCCTCACTCGCCGAGTGCAAAAATCCTGCCCTACCTCCAACGCCTGGAAGGTACACCCCTGGTGAAAAGCGTTCTCTCCGAACGTAAGACGCTTCACCCATCAGAACTCGAACGACGCGACTGGCCGGAGGACGCGGGACATGCGATTCGCGCGCTCGCTGCTGAGATCGCAATCACAGTCGGACCCGATCCGGCGATAGCCACCACCCTCGCCGACCCGGTCCTGCTGCGTCACATCGACGACCGATTCCGCGAACTGCCCGCCGCCGTGCACGAGGCCATGCGCGCGCCCGCCACCGAGGCGGGAGTGACAGTCATCGGACGGCTACCGCTGAGCGACGAGGAACTCGGCATCACACCGGTCGACTGGCGCGAGGCCGCCGCCTGGGCCGGAGACGCGGGGCGCTGCGCCAAATCGTTCGAGCTCGATATCGCCATGCTGCTGCTCGCCCGCTGTGCGGGAGAACCATTCGGCTGGCAGGGGCAGCAGGCGGGGCGGCTGGTGAACAACATCGTGCCGACCCCGGGACATGAGTTGGAGCAGTCGGGAGCCAGCAGCAAGGCCCTGCTCAGCCCGCACACCGAGGACGCCTTCAGCCCGCTGCGCGCCAATCTGCTCATGCTGGGCTGCCTGCGCAATCCGGACCGGGTCGGGACCACGGTTTCCTCGGTGCGGCGCGTGAAACTCGATGGGGCGCAACGAGAACGGCTCGAACAGGCGCGGCTGCCGATCCTGCCGGACGTCTCCTACGGCACCGACTTCCCCACCGTGCCCGCTCCCCCGGTCGCCACGCTCGGCACCGACGAGGGGCGGCTCACCCTGCGATTCGATCCGGCGTACACGCCACTCCAGGACGCCGACCCCGAATTCCAGGCCTCCTACGAGCATTTGAGCACGGAGCTCGAAAGGGTGTGCATCACCGCCGCTTTGACCCCGGGAGAACTTCTCCTGGTGGACAATGACGTTGTGGTGCACGGACGGGTGCCGTTCACCCCCCGATACGACGGCACCGACCGCTGGCTCAAGCGGGTGAATATCCGGCTGCCCCAGCGTCGTCGCGACGCGTCCGAGGCCGCCGAGGATGGCTACGGCCAGCGCACGGTCACGCCGTTCCGCCCCATCATCGAAGGTAACCACACGTGAATTCCCGACCTACTCCGCTGCGGGTACTCAGCCGCAGCGACCTAGCGGACGTCCCGATCAGCCCGGCCGAGGTGGTGCGTGCCGTGGAGGACGCGTACCTCGCCTTCGCGGCCGGAGATTCGGATAATCCGCGAAAGCTCAGCGTCGCCCATCCGGATGGGTGGTCGGTGGCCTACGCCATGCTCGGCCGCGACGGCCGTCGTCGGGTGGTGGCCATGAAGACCTCCTACAAGTTCGATCCGCACCATGATCGAAGCAACAAAAGGTATTTCACGACGATCACCCTGTACGACGACACGACCGGCATGCCCATCGCCATGATGGACTGCGCCCGGGTCGGCGCGCTGCGCACACCGGCGGTGTCCGCGCTGCTGGTGCGGGAGACCGCGCGGCCCGGGGCGCGCAGCGTGCTGCTGATCGGCACCGGAACCCAGGGCCGGAATGCGTTGCCGCACTTGCTCGCCGCCAATCCGCACCTGAATCGGCTGATGCTCTACGGCACCCACCCGGAGGGGCTGGAGGCCGTGTATCAGGGTCTGCTGCAACACCATCCGCAGGCCGAATTGGAGATCGTCAGCGATCCGATCGAGGCCGCCCGCACCGCGGACGTCATTCTCGCCACCGCCGGGCCCGGCACCCGGGTCGCCATCGAGGCCAAGGACTTACAGCCGGGAGCGACGGTCGTGCTGGTCGGCTACGGCCTCGCCCCCTCCACCTTGATCGAGGCGGATCGGGTGATCGCCACCAGCGCCGAGCAAATGGCGCTCACCGGAACCGATATGGCCGGTCCGGACGGCCGACTACGCCGGGTCGACGCGGAGCTACCCCAGATCCTGGAACGCCGCGCCGTCGGCCGAGTCACCGATGACGAACGCATCTTCGTGTACAACAGCGGCCTCGTGCTGACCGATATCGCGGTCGCGCACGCCCTGGCCAATCGCGCCATCTCCGAGGGCCGCGGAACGGAGGTGTCGCTATGGGATTGACCCGCGCCGGGTCCGCCGACGAAGGGAGAGCGCCCTGACGGACACCATGAAGACCCTGACAGTGCCGTCCGAGATCTGCGACATTACGGCCGCGCCGATGCCCGCGCACCGTGCCGAATGGGAAGAGCGCCTGCTGGCGCATCCGAATCTGCTGCGCACCATCGCCGATCGGATCGGCGGACCGTTTCACGTCATGCATCCCGAAACCGTGATCGCGAATATTCGCGCATTCCAGGAAGTATTCGACCGTGCCGGGGTGGTGGGGGCCATCTACTACGGGAAGAAAGCCAATAAAGCCTCCTGCGTGGTGGATGCCTGCGCCGAAGCGGGTGCGGGCGTGGATGTTTCCAGTATCGGCGAGTTCGACGCGGCCCTGGCCGGTGGAATTCGCGGTCGCGCGCTCATGGTCACCGGACCCGCCAAATCCGATGAACTGCTGCGGAAGGCGGCGGGGCACCGTGCGCTGATCGCCGTCGATTCCCCGGATGAACTCGCCCGCCTGATCGACACCGGCATCGCGGCGCGCGTATTACTGCGGGTGCAGCCCGACGAGTCCAATAGCCGATTCGGCATGGACGCCACCGAACTCGACCATGCCATGCAGCTGGTGCGGGCGGAGTCGGTTCGGCTGGAGGGGTTCAGTTTTCACCTCACCGGCTACAAGATCGCGCCGCGCGCCGCGCTGGCCGCGGAACTGCTCGACCGCTGCCATGACGCGTTGCGCCGGGGCCATCCGGTTACCACGATCTCCATCGGCGGCGGCTTCGGAGTGGACTATGTGCCCGCGGCCGCATGGCGGGCGTTCCGCGAGGGCGTGAACCCACGCTGGTTTCACGGCGGCCGGATTCAGAATCACAGCCTCTACTACCCCTACCACTTCCCCAAGCCCGGCCCGGCCATGCTGGAGGCGATTCTCGAGCACGGCGGGCTGGCAAACCGCCTGCGCGACGCGGGAATTCGACTCGCAATCGAGCCCGGGCGGGCCCTGCTGGATCGGGCGGGGAGCACCGTATTCCAGGTGCAGGGCGTGAAAACCCGGACCGCGCTGGGGCATCCGTACCGGATTCTGACCGTGAACGGCACCAGCCTGAGCCTGTCCGAGCAGTGGTTCGACAGCGAATACCTGCCCGATCCGGTGTTGTGGCCGCGCCGCCCCGGGACGATGACACCGACCTGCGTGGGCGGATCCTCCTGCCTCGAAGCCGACATGCTCAGCTGGCGGCGCATCCCGCTTCCCCGCCTCGCCGAAACGGACGACCTGTTGATCTACCCCAATACCGCGGGCTATCAAATGGATAGCAACGAATCCGCTTTCCATCAGCTACCCATTCCGCCGAAGATCGTTTTACAGGGCGGCAACGGACAATTCGGGTGGGCACCCGATACCTGATCCGGAGTAAGCAGACTCCTGGACCGCGGCACGCCGCTTTCTTTCTTCTGCGCTGGCCGTGCAGATGCACGTGCACTATTGTTTTCTTGCCTCAGAAATACCACGATCTGGTAACGGCACGAATCGCTGAGCTGCCACCGGCGATATCCATACCAATGCGCCGGGCACCGATCGGCCGAACCTCACTGAACTCTGAAGGAGCTGACGTTCTCGATGCCGGTTATCGCCAGGCGCGTGTCGGAGCTGATCGGGCAGACCCCATTGTTCGAGCTCGCGGTGAGCCCCATGACCGGAACGAGGTTGTTCCTCAAGCTCGAGACCATGAATCCGACCGGTGCCGCCAAGATCCGGATGGCGCGCGCCATGGTGCTGGAAGCCGAACGCCGCAAACTTCTCGAACCCGGCGGGCACATTATCGAATCGACTTCCGGCAATACCGGACTCGGACTCGCCGTTGTGGCGCGCGAGCGCGGATATCGCTTCACCGCCGTCGTCGATCACCATGCCTGCCAGGCCAAGTTGAATGCCATGAAGGCCATGGGAGCGAAACTCGTATTCGTCGCCGACGAGGGCGACGACAGCCTCGCTACCTCCGCTCGTGAAGATCTGGCCGAGAAGCTGGCCAAAGAGGAAGGCCACACCGCCTACTTCCCGGCCCAGCACAATAATCTGGCCAATGGCATCGGCTATTTCGCACTTGCCGAGGAGTTGGTCGCGGATCTCGATCACATCGATGTGCTCATCGGTGCGGTCGGCACCGGCGGCTCCCTCTTCGGTACCGCGCAGGGCTTGCGCCAGCTGGGCCGCGAGCCGCGGCTGGTCGGTGTGGAGCCGGAAGGGTCGATAGCGTTCGGCGGTCCCGCACACGACTATTGGCAATCGGGGACGGGGACTCCGCTCGGCGCCGAGCCCGGCGCGCAGGTCGACCAGGATCTGCACCTGATCGCCGAGAAGGACCGTCTCAAGGTCTCCGATGTCGACGCCTTCGCCACCACCCGCGCGCTGGCCGCCGAAGTCGGTCTGATGATCGGCGGTTCCTCCGGGAGTTCCGTGTACGCGGCGCTGACGAGGCTCGAGGAGTACCCGCATCACTCGACCGTGGTCGTGATCATCAACGATGACGGCGAGAAGTACCTTGACACGGTGTTCGACGACGAATGGATGAGCGACCGCGACCTGATCGACCGGCAACGCGAGGCCGAGGTCACGCGGATGCTGCGATCCTTCGCGCCGCCGAACCGGCCCGACCCGCGTGAGATCAAGGTGCTGCGCGACCTGCACTACGGCCTGCCGGATACCTTCGCCGTCGAGAACGGGCTCACCGGTGCGACGCTGAGCGACTATGTCGACCAGCAGGTGCCCAAGGCCAAGCTGATTCATCAACTCCACCTGATGGATATGCCGTTCGACGAGATCAGTGGGGCACTGTCCGCCGACAGCGACGACAGCATGCTGCACGCGCTGGAGAACCACCGCAAGCGGCTGCACGAGCAGGCGACCATGGTCGACCGGGCGATCGCGAGCATGCGCCGAGCAGACGCGCCGCAACCCGCCGGAACACACACAATCCTGGTGCCCACGATCACCGCGGAAGTGGATCCGGCCGAGCCCGCCCTGAACGGGGTAGCGGCCCAATGATTTCCGGCCCTCGGCAATCCGATGGGCGGCAACTCACGTCACTTGCCACGCCTATTGCTTTGACGCAGCTTGCTCAGGTTGCGGTGTCGACTACGAATATCGCGTTGATGGGGACGCTCGGGGTGGCGGAGGTTGCCGCGGGTGGGTTGGCGATGGTGTTGTTCAACCAGATTCGGACCATGTGTGTGGGGTTGATTACCGGGACGGGTAATCAGGTGGCGACTGTGGTCAGTCAGGGGGAGAAGCGGGGGCGGGGGGTCGATGCCGAGGTTCGGGATGTGGTGCGGTCCAGTTTTTTGATCGCGACCATTGCCGGGTTGCTCGGTGGGGTGTTGTTGATCGGGCTGGGGTGGTCATTGCAGTGGCTGGGGCAGGATGCCTCGGTGTTGGGTGAGGCGCGGCCGATGATGGTGGCGTTGGCGCCGGGGTTGTTGCCGTGCTTGTGGTTTCAGGTGTTGCGGCAGTACACGGTGGGGATGCAGCGGCCGCAGGCGCTGCTGCTGGTGACGTTGGGGTCGGTGGCGCTCAATGTGGTGCTGGCGTTGGGGTTCATGCATGGGTGGGCGTTTCTGCCCGAGCTGGGGCTGACCGGGGTCGGGGTGGCCACCTCGCTGGTTTTTCTGATCACCTTCGGGGTGTTCTGGGCCATGGTGCGGCGGGATGCGAAACTCGGTGCGACGCTGCCGCTTCGGATGTGGCCGGTGCGCATGGCCACGGTGCGCGATGAGTTGAAGCTGGGGACGCCGATCGCGCTCACCTATGGGTCCGAGGCGGGGATGTTCTCGGTGCTGGCGCTGGTGATGGGCAGCCTGGGGGCGGCGGCGCTGGCGGCACACAATGTCGTCTATCAGATCGTGTACATCGTGTTCCAGGTGGCGATCGGGCTCTCGCACGGCTCGTCGATTCTGGTCAGCAAGGCGGTGGCGCGCGATGAGTATCCGCATGCGCGCTCGGTCGCGTGGCTGGCGCTGCGGTATGCGGGAGTGGTCGTGGCGGTCACCGGTGTCGCCTACGTGGTGGCCCCGGACTGGGTGCTGCGGCCGTTCCTGGCCGACAGCGACAGCGCCACCGTGGAGCTGGCGCACAGCCTGCTGTTGATCGCCATCGTGCTGCAATTCTTCGACGCGGCGCAGAACATAGGGGTCGGTCTGTTGCGCGGGCTCAAGGACACTCAGGCCGGATTCCGGCTGTCCCTGGTCGGCTACTGGGGTGTGGGATTGCCCACGGCTTTGCTTCTTGCCTTCCCGGCGCATTTGGGGGCGGCCGGGGTCTGGTGGGGCCTGACGGCCGGATTGGCCACCACCGCTGTTCTGATGCTGCGCCGCTACTTCACCCTGCTGCACCTGCGTGAACAGGAATATCCCCGCGTGCTGGCGGGTAGCCTCGGGCACTGAGCCGACATGTAAAACTCACCTTCCCGCAAGCATGTCGTCACTGGACGTGGGCACGCTGAAAGAAACAGCTTTGACTATTCTTGCGACGGAATGGGCAAGCCAAAGGCGTACCAATACATGCCGGGGAGGATGTCCGTGCACATCTCGCGAGTCGCCGAGCACCCGAGAGCAGATCATGTTCTGTTCCATTTCAGCGACACACACCTGATCGCCGCCGACGCCGATCTGTACGACGCGGTGGATGCGCAAGCGCGCCTACACCGGCTGCTAGGCCAGGCCGAGCACAGCCGCATCACCCCCACCGCCATCGTCTTCACCGGCGACCTCACCGATAAGGCCGAGCCGGGCGCGTACCGCAAGCTGCGCGCCATGGTGGAGCCGTGGGCGGCGCGCATCGGCGCGCCGCTGGTCTGGGTGGCAGGTAATCACGACGACCGCGCCGTCCTGCGCGAGACCCTGCTGGACGAAACACCTTCCGGCGCACCGTTCGACCGCGTGCACATGTTCGACGGGCTGCGCATCATCGCCCTCGACACCACCGTGCCCGGCCACCACTACGGCGAGATCACCGAGGCCCAATTGGCCTGGCTGCGCGACATTCTCGCCGAGCCCGCACCGTTCGGCACCATTCTCGCCATGCATCATCCGCCCATCCCCTGCGTGCAGGACCTGGCTGTGATGGTGGAACTGCGCGATCAGCGCCGCCTCGCGGACGTGCTCGACGGCACCGATGTGCGCGCGATTCTGGCTGGGCACCTGCACTTCTCGACCAGCGCCACCTTCGCGGGCATTCCCGTCTCGGTCGCGTCGGCCACCTGCTACAGCCAGGATATGGCCGTGGCCGAGGGCGGCCAGCGCGGGCGCGACGGCGCACAGGCCTTCAACTACGTGCACATCTACCCCGAGACGATCGTGCACTCGGTGGTGCCGCTGGGCGCCGGGCCGACGGTGGGTGAGCCCGCGAACCCCGAGCAGGCCGCCAAAAGACTCGCCGACGCCGGAATCGTGATTCCGCCCGCCGCGCGCATCCCGCACGTGCTGAACCGCCGCGCCAATGCCCCGGAGTCCGACGAATCGTTCTCTTAGCTACCTGCCCCCGTCATTCCCGGAAGGAATGCCGGGGGCGGGAGCCACGGGAGCGGGACTCAGGCCGCTCCGGACTCGAAGGCCGCTATGGAACCGGCTGTGGTGTCGGGCTTTTCCCAGGGAGCCGGCTCCGGGAAGTAGGTGTCCAGAAACTCCGATACCGCGCGGACTCGCTCTGCTTCGGGGACCTCGGGGAAACTGCCGTCATTGAGGCAGAAGAAGTCCACATTGCGGCGCCGGGCCAGGCCGTCGAGCAGGGCGAGGCCGGTGTACATGGTGGTGTCCACGTAGCGCATCTTGGCGGTCTCCTGCGGGACCGCGCGGCCGGTGAGCAGGGCGTAGTAGTGATAGAGGGAATTGGTCACCGAGATATCGGTGGCCGACCGGAAGCGGCTGGTCCGGGTGCGGGCGAAATCGTCGGGGAAGGCCTGCTCCATTTCCAGTAGGACGCTGCGCCGCAAGGGAACCGGGGTGTGTTCCAGATGCCTGGTGATGATGTGGCCGAAGCGCTGGGTCAGCAGTTGCCGGTTCATGCGGGCCGCGTTCTCGAAGCCGCTGCGGCGTTCATTGTTGGCGCCCGGGCCGATTCGGGTGCCCGCCTCGATATAGCGACTGATGCCCGCGGGGGTGAAGAACATGGCCGGGCGCACGGGGCGGGCGAAGAACATGTCGTCATTGGAGTACAGGAAGTGCTCGGACAGGCCGTCGATGTGCTGCAACTGGCATTCCACCGCATGGGAATTGAAGACCGGCAGGCCGCTGAGATCGGCGAAATGATCCACCGCGCGGACCACGGTCACCTTCGGATCGTCGGCCAGCCAGTCCGGGACGCGGGAATCGGTGGCAATGAAGATGCGGCGAATCCACGGCGCGTTCTTGTGCACCGAGCGCAGGGCGTAGCGCAGTTCGTCGATCTGGCGGATGCGGGCATCGGCCTCATCGCCCTCGCCGACCACCACCTGCGCGAGCATTCCCGCACGGCGGGCACGGAATTCGGGATCGCTGCCGTCCACCCACGAGAACACGATGTCGATATCGAACGCGACATCGGTGGGGTGCGGGCTGAACATGCCGTCCAGGGTGGGCCAGCTGGCGTCGTAGAGCAGCACCGTGGTCGGCTCGACGTCGGCGACGTCGAACACATTGCGGGTCAAGGCATTGGGGCGCGGGCACTCCACGGTGTCGCCGTGGTACTCCCACAGTTCGATGTCCACGTGATGCGCCGTGTCCAGATCCCGGCCCAGCCGGAACACATTGTGCTGCTTCTCATTGCAGATGAAACCCGCCATCATGGCCGCGCCCAGCACCCGGCGCAGCGCGGATCGGTACGCGCTGTCCACCGACAGCACCAGCCGATGACTCGAATCCCGCACCAGCAGGTACGGCACATCCGACGCCGTCATCTCGCCGCGCAGATACCGCAGATCGTCGATTACCGCCGTCGATACCACCAGGTTGGCCGCCACCGAGCCGCCCACCATGTCCACCATCACCGTCTCCCTCTGTCGCACTCTTCACCTCACGTCTGACACCGGCGCACTCGTGGCCCGGTACCGGGTCACGAAAGCTGTTGTGCGCATTCAGAAGAACGGGGCGGAGCAGAGAGCGCGTGAGACCGGGGCACCGGTGGCCATAGTCGGCGGTCGTCGCAGGTACGGCCGGTACCCCATTCGCACTCACCTCACTCTGTTCGGTTGACGCGGTGACGCGTCGGACGGTGGTAATTGTTTGCGTTCGTCGACACCGGAGGCGATGGACGATCTTCACCGGACGGTCATCGGCCGGCTACTCGCAAGACCTCGATTGGACGAGGGACTGTAACGAAATGATGCAACCGTTATCGGTTCCCGTCAATCCATTCCCCCGCAGGTCTACAGGTGTTTTCACATCCGTAACCGGCAAATCGGGCGCGCCGTGCGCTCCGGACCCCCGCTGTGGAGCCCAGCGGGCTACGGCGGCAACGGCATACACTTCATGGCAACACAGTCCAGCCCGCTGTGTTGGTACCCGATCGTGAGGTGAGGCACATGGTAGCCGAAGCGCGGGAACGTCAGGAGTCCTCGACTATGTCGCAGCCCGAGCCGCATGCGGCGGAGCCCGACCACCCCGAACTGGACGCCCTGCCCGAATGGCCGCTCGACACCATCGCCGTCCTGGTCACCGCGGACCCGGCACCACATGCCATTCCGGTCTCCTGGCCGGTGCGCGCCGGGGACAGACGGATCCTACTGAGCCTCAAGTCCGATCGCGGCTCCCTGGCTCGCCTGCGTGAGCGCCCTGAGGTCGCCCTGTTGATCCTGGGCGGCGGCAATGTGGCGCTGTGCGCCCGCGGTAAGGCACGCGTGGTGGCCGACCCGCTACCCGATGCGGACGATTACGTGGCCGTCGCCATCGACGTGACGGTGATCGACGATCATCGGCAGTCGGCCTTCGCGGTCCTCACCGGCATCCAGCGGACAGTGCTCGATCCCACCGAGCTCCGCTACCTGGAGAAGCGGGTGGCGACCTTGAAAGCCATCGCGGCAGAACGCAACTGAGGCTCCACTCGGTACCGGGCCGATTGATGGCCCGTTCGTCGGGATTACCGCAGAACCGGACATTTCAGGCGCGACGCCGCCGTGATCAAGATTTCCACCATAATGGGGCGGGGATGCGGTGTGAATGGCGCCGCGGGGAAGGAGATCATGTCAGTCACTTTGGCCAAGGGCGGAAATGTTTCGCTGTCCAAGCAGGCCCCGAACTTGACCAAGGTCGCGGTCTGCCTCGGCTGGGACGTGCGCACCACGACCGGTGCGGACTATGACTTGGATGCCAGCGCGCTGGTCTGTGGACCGAACCAGCGAGTGCTGTCCGACGGGCATTTCGTGTTCTACAACAACCTGCGCTCGCCGGAAGGCACCATCGAGCACACCGGTGACAACCTCACCGGCGCGGGCGACGGTGACGACGAGGTGATCAATGTCGACCTGGCCGCCACGCCGCCGACCATCACCAATATCTTCTTCCCGGTCTCCATCCACGACGCCGACAACCGGCACCAGTCGTTCGGCCAGGTCCGCAACGCCTACATCCGCGTGGTGGACGCCGTGACCAATGCCGAACTGGCCCGCTTCGACCTCACCGAGGACGCCTCCACCGAAACCGCCATGGTCTTCGGCGAGCTCTACCGCCACGGCGCCGAATGGAAGTTCCGCGCCATCGGCCAGGGCTACGCCTCCGGCCTCGGCGGCATCGCCCGCGACTACGGCGTCAACGTCTGATAGCCCTTTCTCCCGCGTCCTGATGTCCTGAGTTTAAGGACATATCTAGTCTTTTTGTCCTAAGATTAGAGACATCAGGACATGGGAGGACGGATCCGTGCTCTACGCGACACCCGAACTCGACGATATCGATCAAGCCGTACTGGCCGGCATCTATCGCCGCCGCGACGCCTTGTCGTCCGCGATGCGCGTACCCAAGCGGTGGCCGGGTCTGCTTCGCCGCAATCTGATGGCTCGGGCCATTCGCGGCTCCAACAGCATCGAGGGCTACGTGGTCGAGACCGATGACGCCGCCGCCGCCGTCGACTACGAAGAGGCACTCACCGCCGATGAGCGGACCTTCGCCGAGATTCGCGGGTATCGGCAGGCGCTCGGCTATGTCCTCACCATCGCCCAGGAAACCGCGCCGATCGACGAATCGGCACTCAAGGCATTGCATTTCATGATGCTGGGTCACGACCTGAGCAAGAGCCCGGGCCAGTACCGGAGCGGCCCGATCTACGTTCGCGAGGACAATACCGGCGACGCCGTATACGAGGGCCCCGGGTCGGCGATGGTCCCGGCACTGATGGCCGAACTCGTGAAAACATTTGCCACGGAGACCGATCCGATCGTCGCCGGAGCCATGGCGCACCTGAACCTGGTGATGATCCACCCATTCCGGGATGGCAACGGACGCATGGCGCGCGCCCTGCAAACCCTTGTGGTGTCGCGCGGCGGCCTCGCCGAACCGACATTCTGCAGCATCGAAGAGTGGCTCGGGGTGAACACCGAGGACTACTACCGAGTTCTGGCGTGCTCGAGCGCGGGCAATTGGAATCCCCGCCACGACGCCCGGCTGTGGATGAAGTTCAACCTTCGCGCCCACGACATCCAAGCGCAGACCGTCGAAGGCCGGATACGGCGAACCGAGCGGGCCTGGTCCCGGCTCGACGAACTGGTCGCAACCCACAAGCTTCCCGACCGAGTGGCCGACATTCTCTATGACGCCCTGATCGGTTTCCGCATTCGCCGCCACGGCTACCTCACTCGCGCCGGCATCGACGAGCGCACGGCGTCTCGGGATCTGAAGGCCCTCACCGATATCAACCTGCTCGCCGCGCGCGGCGAGACCCGCGCCCGCCACTACGTAGCAGGCGAGCAACTTCTCGAGCTCAAACTCCTCTTGCGCGAAGATGTTCCGCGCAACATCGTGGACCCCTACCCTCGGCTCCGCGCGGAACTGCTCGAGCCGCGATAGCCGAGTCGCGTCAGCTCAGGTGGTCGCTGATGGCGGTCAGGGCGGCGGCGGCTCGCATGGGGAGGGAGACTCCGGCGGCTGGGGGAAGGTCGGGGTCCCGGGGGTTGATGCGGATGAGGGTGCCGGGGTGGGCCAGGGATTCGGCGGTCTGGCGGATGGTGGCGATGGCGGTGCCCGCGCCCAGTTCGATGACGACCAGGCCGGGGCCGGTTGTCTTGGCCAGCCAGGTGTCGAGGTGGTGGGTTTGGGTGTCGGTGCGTTCGGGGCGCCAGTTCCAGTCGGCGAACATGAGGATGTTGGGGCGGGCCGGGGAGCCACAGGTGGGGCAGGCGGGGAATGGGGGCTCGGCGCGCATGGTGGATTCGTCGACGCGGGGGACGAAATCGTCGGCCGGATAGATCTTCTGGGTACATGCCGGGTCGGTGCACTGCAGGTGGTGGATGGAGCCGTGGACCTCGGTGATGTGATCTTCGGGGAAACCGGCGCGCTGGAATTGGCCGTCCACATTCGAGGTGAGGACTCGGCCGCCGCCGGGCAGGTTCGCGGACCAGTCGCGCAGGATTTCGAAGCCCTTGTGGGGCACGGTTTTCCGGTAGAGGGCCAGGCGGTGCCCGTAGAAGCCCCAGGCCAGTTCCGGATCCCGGGCGAAGTGCACCGGATCGGCCATTTCCTCGAAGCGCATCCCGAGGTGGGCGTACACCGGGTAGGCCTTCCAGAAACCTTGGGTGCCACGGAAATCGGGAAGCCCGGAGTCGACACCCATTCCAGCGCCGGTACAGATCAACAGGGCGTCGGCGAACTCGATCAGTTCCGCCGCACGGGCAATCCCGGGTTCGGTCACGAGTCGATCATTCCATCCGATGGGCGGTCAGCGCGGCGAACTATGGCGACACTATGTCGCCAAGTGCTATGTTGGCGACACAGTGTCGCCAAGTTGGGAGGAGCGCCCGTGCCGAAGATCGAGGCACCCACCGTGGCGGAACACCGCACCAATCAGGAGGGCGCGCTACTCGCCGCCGCGCGGGAAATCCTGCTGCGCGGCGGGCGCGCGGCCGTCACGCCCGCGGCGGTCGGCGCGGCCACCGGTCTGGCACGGAGCAGCATCTACAAGTACTTCCGATCAGGGGAAGAGATCCTGGATCGGATAGTCGCCGACGCCTTCGCCGAGTGGGCAGCCACCGTGCGGGCGGCCGTCGAGCAGGCTCCGGACGCGGATGCCCGGATCGAGGCGTATGTGCGCACGTCGTTGGGGCTGGCCGGTTCCGGGGCGCACCGCATTGCGGTTCTCGGAGGTGGCGTGCCACGCGACGAGGCCGCGCGGCAACGCATCTCGCGGGCGCATCAGGATCTCGCGGCCCCACTGCGCCGGGCCCTCGCCGACCGCGGCGATACCGATCCCGAATTGACCGCCGAACTGGTCGACGGAGCGCTCGGGCGCGCCATCGATCGACTCGACGCCGGTCTACCCCTCGACCGGGTCCTCCCCCACACTCTGCAATTCGTCCACCGAGCCCTGAATCTCGAGGAGTAGCAATGTTCGTCGTAGCCAATGAGCTGTTCGTCACGCCGGAGAATCGCGAGGTCTTCGAACGCAATTTCACGGCGAGCATGCGCGGCACCCTGCCGGGCGTTGCGGGTCTCGTCGCCGCCCGGCTGCTGCGGCCACAGGAATCCGGACGCGGTTATCTCTCCATCCTCGAATTCAGCGATGCGGCGGCCTATTCCGCGTTTCTCGGATCGGAAGCCTTCCGGGCCGCACACACCTGGCCCGACCATGCGCCCATCGACTCCAATCGGCTCACCACCTATGAGCTCGAGGCCGAAATCCGCTGAGCTCGAACGACCTGTCGGTCGGGGGCGATAGGTTCGGGTCGTGCTGGAAGCCGATGGGGATCACAAGAACGATCGCGATGAGAGCGAAGCGCTCACGCGGCTCGTCCGGGAATACGTATTGCCCGGATTCATGCCGTTGGACACGGTGCTCGAGTATGTGCGGGAGTGGGTGGAGCAGGAGGCGGAAACCACCTCCGTGGCCGACGCCGAAGCGTTCGCCCTGACAGTCTGGCATGAGCGACTGGCCGAGCAGGAGAACTGGACCGGGACAGGGGATTACGACCGGCTGGCGGCCGCCTTCGCGGATCTGGCCGAAGAGGGGATCCTGGGACGGATGAACTTCGCCTGTTGTACGAACTGCGCGACGGGCGAGATCGATGACGAGCGGACCGAGCATCCGAATCCGCCGGACTGGTATCGCTATCGGGAGTGGGCGTACGTGTACTTCCACGAGCAGAACGCGGCCCGTCTCACCGAGCCGGGGGCCGCATTGCTCCTGGGCTACAGCGCGTTCCGGGCGCTACCCGACTTGCCGCAGGCACTGATCGATGCCGCAGCCGCGGGTGACGAGGAGGCCGATGCCGAGGTGACACGGCGCACCGATTCCGAGGTGGGTCGCCATATTGTCGCCGCACTGGTGGGCCGGGGGCTGGACGTGAGCTGGTCGGGCAGCCATACCGAGCGGATCGCGGTCACGATCGGTGACTGGCGTAAACCGTTGCCGGTCTAGCGGATTCGCGCGCGAACCGTCAGACCTGGCGGACCTTGCTGGCTATGCGGTCGGCGATGACGGCTGAGCTGCGGGAGTCGGAGTAGGAGCAGCTGGAGACTTCGATGAGGACGTTGCCCTGGGTGCGCATGGTGTCGGAGCAGACCCAGGTGCTGCCCTTGGAGGAGACGGTCCAGTCCACGGAAGTTGCTGCGGGGTCCGAGTTGTGGGGGATTTGGGTCAGGTGGAGGGTGCTGGGGGTGCCCTTGTTGTCCTTGGGGGTGGTGACGACGTCCTTGTCGCGGCATTTGGCGAGGACGTCTTTGTAGTGGGTGACCATTTGCTCGGCCACCAGGAAGTTCTTGAAGGTGGTGACGGTCTGGTAGATGGCGTGCTCGTAGTTGTCGCCCGGTTCCTGCAGGGAGCGCAGGCGGTAGCCATTCCACTTGTCGCCGTAGGTATCCGCGTCACCGGTGTAGAGCATGGGGGCGCAGTCGGCGGGGTTGTAGGTGAAGTTCGGGGCGGTGGGGACCGTGTTCTCGAACTTCTGCGCCAGGCCGGTGGCGGCGACGATCTTGCCCATCTCGTCGATCGACAGCATGACGTCGGCGATCTTGTCCGGTGTCAGACGCGGCAATTTGAGGACCGCCGGGTCCGGTGTTGCTGTACCGCTCGTCACTTGACTGCACCCCGCCACCAAAAACAGTAGCGACAGGCAGATGGCGATGCGACGCCCCCGCATTGGCCCTCCTCTGAACCCGAATCAGCATGAGCATAGCGGGCGGGAGCAGCGAACCGCCCGGCTCAGGAAATGCGCTGGCGCAACCACTCCGGGATCTCGTCACCGGCGCGCGGGTAGGCGGCGAGTTCGCGGCGGCATTCCTCGGCATCAGGTACCGGCAGCCACTCCGGGACATCCTGGAACGACAGCTTGAACTGGGCGCGCTCCTCGCCGAGCTTGATGGCGACCTGCCCGCTCAGCCAGGTTCCGGTCATCTGGTCGTAGCAGACTTCCTTGAGCCGATTCACCAGCGCCAGCACCTCTTCGGACGGTTTCAGGTCATCGACCGACTCATCGCCGAGCTGTAGCTGAATGCCCGCGTGCCCGTCCTCCCCCACCAGCGAGAACCACAGCACCGCAAGCTGCCAGCCGTCGGGCAACTCCTCGGTGAGGGCACTGATCAGCGCGCTCTCCACCATGTCCCGATCGGCCGAGCGCGGCACCACGGCCACATGCTCGGACTGCTCATCCCCCGAGCCGACATTCAGGCCGGGGTGATGGTGCACCATGGCCGCCACCACCTCGGCCATCGGAATCGGCAGCCGCGCGGGCAGCAGGTACAGCGGGCGGTCGGCGGCCTGCTTGGCCCGCGCGTCACCCAATGCCATGACCCGCGAGCGATAGTCGTCCGGATCGCGCATGAGCACCTCGGCGAACCGCTCCTCATGGCCCCCGGTGCGCAACCGCGCGACCCGCAAGCGCAGCCGCTCGACCTCATGCCAGGCCACGTGCGGATAACCCAGGTACGTGAATCCCGCCTCGGTGATCACCAGCGTCGGCTGCGGCCTGATCAGCTCGTGGGCCATGGCCAGCACGCCGATCCCGAACAGCAGCATGGAGAATCCGCCCAGAACACGCAGGCCGATGCCCGCGGTGGAGTCGAAGACCAGCATTGCGGGCAGTGCCGCCATGATCAGAAAGAAGGCCAGGCCACCGATGGTCCCCGACCGCTTCGGGTAGAACTCGGTCACCGATTCGCGCGCCTCATCATGCACACCGGAAACGCTAGCCCAATACGGCCCAGCGCAACACCGCCGCAATCATCTGAAATCGGTGAGAATCGCGCGCCGGAGCCCTCAATTATCCGGGCTGGTACCGATTCATTATCGGGGCCAGTACCGATTCCAGTCACCCGCCGACAGCGGCGAGCGCTCCCCCCGCGCCGCCTCGGCGGCATCCTCCGCGGTCCGAATGGCAGTCGCGAAGGCCAAAGTCGCCTTGCGCAAACGCTCCTCGGCACTCTCGGGCCCGCCGAGCCGGACCATGCGCAATTCCAGCGGAATCAGTTCCTCCGGCAAACCCGCTTTCACACTGCGGGATCGCACCTTTTCGGCCAATGCCAGCGCGGGCTGCGCCATGGCGATCCCGTCCAGACAGGACCGCCGGGCCTTCTCCGCCGACTTGCGTTCTTCCCAGGCCCGCTCCTGCGCTGCGATCTTCTCGTCCAACTCGGCGTCCGGATCGATATCCCCGCCGTGCAGATGCGGACTCCGATTCACCAGCTTCGCCACCAGCGCGGCCGCCACCTCCGCGACGGTGAATTCCCCTGCGGCCTCGGCGATCCGGGAGTGGAACAGCACCTGCAACAGCAGATCCCCGAGCTCCTCCCGAATCGTCTCGGCATCCTCGGCCTGAATCGCATCGAGCAATTCGTACGTCTCTTCGAGCAGATAGGGCCGCAGCGAATCATGCGTCTGCGTGACCTCCCACCCGCCGAACTTCCAGAGCCGATCCATGACCTCGACGGCCTCACCGAGCGCGTCGGACATGCGAGCGATGCCCGTCACCGATTCCGCCGTAACCGCGGCGGCGCGCGCCTCGGAGGTGCGGGCCGCATCGGTCGAGGTACGGCCGCGCTCGTTGGACTCCGATGTGATCATCGGGTCGCGGTGGCCTCGGTCGCGCCCCTGACATCGACTGCGCCGGGGGCCTTTCCGTCCAGGGCGAGCAGGAGATCGGCGACGAACTGGAGCACCGCGACATCGCGAACCCGGGCCGCGCCGACGCTGTCCTCCACGCGCGGGAGCGGGAGTTGGACCACTCCGGTCGCGGCGCGATAGGTGGCATTCGGGTAGAGCCGCTTGAGTCGCAACTGCTTCGAATCAGGGAGTTGCAGCGCAGACACCTTGAGAGTGGTTCCGGTGACACCGATTTCGGTGAGCGCGTAGTGGCGGGCCAGCAGGCGCAGCTTGGCCACCGAGACGAGGCGGCCGACCTCCACCGGGAGCGGTCCGTAGCGGTCCACGAGTTCCTCGACCACGGCGGCCAGGGCCGAATCGTCCTGGGCGGCGGCCAGTTTGCGGTAGGCCTCGAGCCGGAGCCGATCGGAGGCGATGTAGTCGGGCGGGATATGCGCGTCGACGGGAAGGTCGATGCGGACTTCCTTCTGCTCCTCGTCGACCGTGATCGGGCGACCGTCCGCGGCGGCGCGGTAGGCCTCGACGGCCTCGCCGACCAGCCGCACATAGAGGTCGAACCCAACGCCCGCGACATGGCCGGACTGTTCCGCGCCGAGCACATTGCCCGCGCCGCGAATCTCCAAGTCCTTCATGGCAACCGCCATGCCCGCGCCGAGGTCGGAGTTCTGCGAGATGGTGGCCAGCCGGTCGTAGGCGGTCTCGGTGAGCGGCTTCTCCGGCGGATACAGGAAGTAGGCGTACCCGCGCTCGCGGCTGCGGCCGACGCGGCCACGCAACTGATGCAGCTGCGAAAGACCCAGCGCATCCGCGCGTTCCACGATCAGCGTGTTCGCATTGGAGATATCCAGACCGGTCTCGATGATCGTGGTGCAGACCAGCACATCGAATTCCCGCTCCCAGAAGCCCTGCACGGTCTTCTCCAGCATGTCCTCGTTCATCTGCCCGTGCGCGACCGCCACCCGCGCCTCCGGTACCAGATCGCGAATCCGCTGCGCCGCCTTGTCGATCGACGACACCCGGTTGTGCACATAGAACACCTGGCCGTCGCGCAGCAGCTCGCGGCGCAGGGCCGCGGCGACCTGCTTGTCGTTGTACGCGCCGACATAGGTGAGCACCGGATGCCGCTCTTCGGGCGGGGTGAGGATGGTCGACATCTCGCGAATGCCGGCCAGGCTCATCTCCAGGGTGCGCGGAATCGGCGTGGCGGACATGGTGAGCACGTCCACGTGCGTGCGCAGCGCCTTGATGTGCTCCTTGTGCTCGACACCGAAGCGCTGCTCCTCGTCGATCACGACCAGGCCCAGATCCTTCCAGCGCACGCCGGTCTGGATCAGGCGATGCGTGCCGACCACGACATCGACCTCACCGGCCGCCATGCCGTCGATGATCTCGCGTGAATCGCCCGGATCGGTGAAGCGCGACAGGCCTCGCACCCGCACCGGGAATCCGGACATGCGTTCGGTGAAGGTCTGCAAATGCTGTTGCGCCAGCAGCGTGGTCGGCACCAGCACGGCGACCTGCTTACCGTCCTGCACCGCCTTGAAGGCCGCGCGCACCGCGATCTCGGTCTTGCCGTAGCCGACGTCGCCGCAGACCACCCGGTCCATGGGGACCGTCTTCTCCATATCCGCCTTCACCTCGGCAATGGCGGTGAGCTGATCGACGGTCTCGGTGAACGCGAACGCGTCCTCCATCTCCTGCTGCCACGGTGTGTCGGGTCCGAAGGCGTGCCCGGGCGCGGCCTGCCGGACCGCGTACAGCTGCACCAGCTCGGTGGCGATCTCGCGAACCGCCTTGCGCGCCTTGCGTTTCGTGTTCTGCCAGTCGGACCCGCCGAGCTTGGACAGGCTCGGCAGCTCGCCGCCCACATAGCGGGACAGCTGATCGAGCGAGTCCATCGGCACGAACAACCGGTCCCCCGGCTGGCCGCGCTTGCTCGGCGCGTATTCGATGACCAGGTATTCCCGGCGCGCACCGGCGATGGTGCGCTCGATCATCTCCACGAAGCGGCCGATGCCGTGCTGGTCGTGCACCACCATGTCACCGGCGCTCAAGGCCAGCGGATCGACCTGATTGCGCCGCCGCGCAGCGAGTTTCTTGCCCTCGCCGGGTGCGGTGACCCGATTGCCGGTGAGATCGGATTCCGCGATCACGACCAGTTTGGCGTCATCGAAGACAATGCCGTCGTGCAGCGATCCGCACAGCACGCCGACCAGTCCGCGCACCGGTTCCGCACCGTGCTCGAGGGTCGCCGCGGGCACCTCGGCATCGGCGAGCCGCTCCAGGAAGCGTTGCGCCGTACCGTGTCCCGCCACCACGATGACCGCCCGGCCACCGGTGGAGACGTGCGCGCGCAGCGAGGCGAAGATGGTCGCGACCAGTTCCTCGGACCCGCGCGCCGACGACGCGGCCAGCACCGGCAGCACGATCTCGTTCGGGTCGTCGGCGATCAGCGGGCTCAGCGTCCACCAGGGCAGCCCGCGCTGCTCGGCGTCGGCGTGCACCACATCGAGTCCGCGATAGGACGAGGCGGCAAGATCCAGTCCGTGCGCGCCCAGCGGCGCGGCCCCGCCGAACGAGGCCGCCGTCCAGGACGCCTCCAGGAACTCCTGCCCGGTGCGCACCAGATCGGCGGCGCGGGTGCGCACCTTCTCCGGATCACACACCAGCACATGGGTTTCCGGCGGCAGCACCGCGGTGAGCAATTGCAGCTCCCCGGGTTGCAGCACCGGCAGCAAGGCCTCCATGCCGTCCACCGGAATGCCCTCGGACAGCTTCTCCAGCATTTCCACGAGCGCAGCGTCGGCCGGATTCTCGGCCGCGACCTCGGCCGCCCGCACACGTAGGTCGGTGGTGAGCAGCAGCTCCCGGCAGGGCTGGGCGACCACGATCTCGATCGGCACATCCTCGATCGACCGCTGATCGGCGACCGAGAATGCCCGCAACTCGGACACCTCATCGCCCCAGAACTCCACGCGCACCGGATGATCCGCGGTCGGCGGGAAGAGGTCGAGAATGCCGCCGCGCACCGCGAACTCACCGCGCTTGCCGACCATGTCGACCCGCTCGTAGGCGAATTCCACCAGCCGCGTGAGCAATTCGTCGAAGTCATGTTCGGCGCCGACGCGCAGCAGGATGGGTTCGACATCCCCGAGCCCGCGCGCCATCGGCTGCATGAGCGACCGCACCGTGGTGACGATGACGCGCAGTGGCTCCGAATAAATCTCGTCTTCGGGATGGGCGAGTCGCCGCAAAACCTGCAACCGTTTGCCGACCGTATCCGCGCCCGGGGACAGCCGCTCATGCGGCAGCGTCTCCCAGGACGGGAACAGCGCGACGCTGTCCCCGAGGATCTCGGTCAGCTCCACGGCCAGATCGTCGGCCTCGCGCCCGGTGGCCGTCACAACCACCAGCGGACGCTGCCCGGCTATGGTCGCGGCCACGAACGGCCGCACCGCCGAGGGCGCGACCAGCATTGCCGAGGATCGCCCGATCAGGCCCTCGACCTGCTGCAATGCTTTATCGGCACCGGCCACAGCGGCCAGTCCCGCCAACGGTGGACGATGGGTCGACATGAGGCAGACTCCTGGGCGCAGATCAGCGATTTGGACGGCCAGCCGAGTCTAGTAGCCCGATCCGACAGGGATGCTCACCGACCGCACTCTTCCGGTGTACCCGCCGTCCGCACAACGCACGCCCGCCGCGAGGATCGCAACGGGCGCGTAAGAGAAGAGGTATTACTGCACGTAGCGGCGGAGGCGGCGGGCCGCGAACTCGCGGAAGTACGCCACCTTCTCATCCGGGACGATCGACGGCAGCAGGAAATACCAGGCGCGCTCCATGCGCGTCGCCATCTGATCGATGGTTTCGGTGCTGACCGCGACCATGTGCACGCCGGTGGTCATCTCCTGTAGCAACAGGCCGATGGTCTCCGGATCCAGGTCGTGCTGCAAATCCCCTTGTGCGATGGCGCGTTCCGCGAGCAAACGGTGCGTTTCGCCCCACGTCTTGGCGATGTTCTCGCCCGCCGCGCCGCGGTAGTCGCCGATCTGATGGGTGAGCTTGAGCATCGCCCCCACCATCTGATCGTTCATCGTCAGATCCGCCACCACATAGGTGATCCCGATGCACGCCTCGAGCGCGGGCACTCGCGGATCGAAGAATCCCTGACATGCGCTGACCAGTCGCTCATTGCCCTGATCGACCACGGCGCGGGCCAGCTCTTCCTTCGAGCCGAAGTGAAAGTACAAGGCGCCCTTGGTCACATTGGACTGCGCGATGATCTCGGACAGGCTCGCGTTCGCGTAGCCCAGTCGCAGAAAGACATCGGCCGCGCCCGCGAGCACGGAATCGCGAGTGATCTCCGCACGCGCTTGCCTAGCCATCAGATCCGCCTGTCATCAAACCAGCCATCCTGAAGTAGACCGACATCCCGAAGTTGACCGACATCACAGTTCGAACAGCACCAGAAGGATGGGTGAACCGTACCATCCGGCTGCGCGATGCCAGCCGATTCGAGCATTCGACCCATCCTCCTTCGCAATTCGCTGGTTAACTGTCCAGTTCCATGGTGTGCCGCCAATACCCTGAAGACCGATTGGTCTTATACCCCTTTGCCGCTGGGCCATTCCGACGCCAGCTTGGGTTCCGCCTCCAGGTGGGTCAGGCCGTTCCAGCACAGATTCACCAGGTGCGCGGCCACCACTTCCTTGGACGGTGACCGCTCGTCCAGCCACCAGGTGGCGGCGGTCGCGACCATGCCTACCAGCGCTTGCGCATACAAAGTGGCGAGACTGGTGTCGAATCCGCGGCTCTCGAAATCCTCGGCGAGGATGTGCGCCACCTGATTCACCGCCTCGTTCAGCAGACTCGAGTAGGTGCCCACCGCCGCCGACACCGGCTGATCGCGCATGAGGATGCGGAAGCCGTCGGTGCGCTCCTCCATATAGGTGAGCAACGCCAGCGCCACCTGCTCCAGCCGCACCCGCGACCGGTTCTGGGTGAGCGATGCGGTGATCATTTCGAGCAGCGTGGACATCTCCCGATCCACCACGACGGCATACAAACCCTCCTTGCCGCCGAAGTGTTCGTACACCACAGGTTTCGAGACCTGCGCGCGCTGCGCGATCTCCTCGATGGAGGTGGCGTCGTACCCGCGCTCCGCGAAGAGCGCCCGCCCGATCTCGATCAGCTGCTGCCTGCGCTGGGTACCGGTCATGCGCGGGCGTGATGGCTTGCTCGCCTCACCCGTAGTCATCGCCTCGCGCCTCCCTGCGTCCCAGTTATGGACCACTAACTGTTCCAGATATGTCCGCCCCGAGCGCGTCGGGGACCACTCGCTCTCTTAGTTCGCAAACGCAACAACTGATTTAGCACGATCTGGGTAACTCCTGGGGTACCCCCAGAACCCGGCCACGTCGCCGACCGCCGGCCCGCGACGAAACTTGCGGGGATCGTTAGCGAGCGGCAAAAGACGCGGAGAGGCGGATAAGCTCTGGTTCGACTCAGAGGGATCATTTATGCGAGGATCGACCCGCAGATCGCTGCAATCCGCCGTGGTGTAATGGCAGCACCTCTGATTTTGGTTCAGATAGTTCAGGTTCGAGTCCTGGCGGCGGAGCTTGCGAGCGGGGTCACTATCGTTGCTCCCGCACATCGCTGCCCACCCGTGTGGCCCAGCACAACCAGCACTCAGCACGATGACCCGGCAGCCGAGGGAGATCCATGCCACAGCAGACCGCCGTCGTCGTTCTCGCCGCCGGAGCCGGAACTCGAATGCGGTCCAAGACACCCAAGGTGTTGCACCCGCTGGCCGGCCGCAGCATGCTCGCGCACGCGCTGCATGCGGCGAACGAGATCGACCCGGTACACCTGATCACCGTCGTGGGACATGATCGCGAACAAGTCGAGACCGCCGTCGGTAAAGAGGCCGCGGAACTCGGCCGCGAGATCGTCCTGGCGGTTCAGGAGGAACAGCTCGGCACCGGGCACGCCGTGCAGTGCGCGCTCACCGTGGTGCCCGAGGATTTCACCGGGAACCTGCTCGTCACCTACGCCGATGTGCCGCTGCTCGACGGGCACACCCTGCACGCGCTGCTCGACGAGCACCGCAGCTACTCCGACGGTTCGGCCGTCACCGTGCTCACCTTCGTCCCGGACGATCCGAATGGCTACGGCCGCATCGTCCGCAATGAAGAGGGGCAGGTGCTCGAGATCGTCGAGCACGCCGACGCCACCCCCGCGCAGGCCGCGATCACCGAGGTCAACTCGGGCGTCTACGTCTTCGACGCCGCCGTGCTGCGCACCATGCTCTCCCGCATCGACACCGCCAATGCCCGGCATGAGCTGTACCTCACCGATGTGCTGAAGCTGGCCCGCGAGGCCGGGCATCCCGTGCACGGCGCGCGCCTGCTCGATTCCGCCAAGGTCACCGGCGTGAACGATCGGGTGCAGCTGGCCGGGGCCGCCCGCACGCTGAACCGCTACATCGTGGAACGGCATATGCGGGCCGGGGTCACCATCATGGATCCGGCCACCACGTGGATCGACGGCGGCGTCACCATCGGCCGCGACGCGGTCATCCGCCCGGGCGTACAACTGTTGGGCGACACCGTGATCGGTGAGGACGCCGAGATCGGACCGGACACCACGCTGACCGACGTGAACGTCGGCGACGGCGCGAAGGTGATCCGCAGTCACGCCGAGAAGGCCGCCATCGGACCCGGCGCGAATATCGGCCCCTTCGCCTATCTGCGGCCCGGCACCATTGTCGGCGAGGCCGGCAAGCTGGGCGCGTTCGTGGAGACCAAGAACGCGAACATCGGCGCGCACTCCAAGGTCCCGCACCTCACCTATGTGGGCGATGCCACCATCGGCGAGCACAGCAACATCGGCGCTTCGAGCGTTTTCGTCAATTACGACGGCGTCAAGAAGCACCACACCGTGGTCGGCTCCCATGTGCGAACGGGGAGTGACACGATGTTTGTCGCGCCGATAACGGTGGGTGACGGTTCGTATACCGCAGCGGGTACTGTGCTGCGTAGAAATGTTCCGCCGGGGGCTTTGGCCGTGTCCGGTGGGGCACAGCGCAATCTCGAGGGCTGGGTGCAACGCAACCGGCCCGGCACCGACGCCGCCCACGCGGCAGAAGCGGCCCTCGCGGCCGCCGAGATGTCCAATCAGGCTAACGAGCAAAAGGACGGCGAACGTCAGTGACCGCGTTCTCTACCGAAAACCATAAGAATCTGATGTTGTTCTCGGGACGCGCTCATCCAGAGCTCGCCGAGGCGGTGGCCAAGGAACTCAACGTCCACGTCACCCCGCAGACCGCACGCGACTTCGCGAACGGCGAGACCTTCGTCCGATTCGAGGAATCGGTACGTGGCTCGGATGCCTTCGTTCTGCAGAGCTTCCCCGCCCCGCTGAACCAGTGGGTCATGGAGCACCTGATCATGATCGACGCGCTCAAGCGCGGTTCGGCCAAGCGCATCACCTCGGTGCTGCCGTTCTACCCCTACGCCCGCCAGGACAAGAAGCACCGCGGCCGCGAGCCCATCTCCGCTCGCCTGATCGCCGACCTGCTCAAGACCGCCGGCGTCGACCGCATCATCACCATCGACCTGCACACCGATCAGATCCAGGGCTTCTTCGACGGCCCGGTCGATCACATGCACGCGCAGGTGCAGCTGGCCGAGCACATTCGCCTCAACTACGACCTGACCAATATCACGGTCGTCTCCCCCGACGCGGGCCGCGTGAAGGTGGCCGAGAAGTGGGCCAACTCGCTCGCCGACGCGCCGCTGGCCTTCATCCACAAGACCCGGGATCCGCTGGTGCCCAACCAGACCGTGGCCAACCGCGTGGTCGGTGAGGTCGAGGGCCGCACCTGCATCCTGATCGACGACATGATCGACACCGGTGGCACCATCGCCGGTGCCGTGCGCGTCCTCAAGGAGGCCGGCGCGGGCGATGTGGTCATTGCCGCCACCCACGGCATCCTCAGCGATCCGGCCGCCGAGCGGCTGGCGAACTGTGGGGCCAAGGAGGTCGTGGTCACCAATACGCTCCCCATCGAGGAGTCCAAGAAGTTCCCGACGCTGACCGTGCTGTCGATCGCCCCGCTGCTGGCGATGACCATCCGCGAGGTGTTCGAAAACGGTTCCGTCACCGGGCTTTTCAACGGTAACGCGTAGTTACCCAAGTTTTTCGGGAAGCACCCTCGCCGATCGGCGGGGGTGCTTTTCGTTAGGCGACTTGCCATGCTTTTGGTGTGAAAAGCACGGCAATGGGTAGCCAGGGCTGGTGTCAGCGGTAGCGTTGCAGGCGTACTGAGCGGTTTGCTCATGGTGTGCGCTCCAGCGCGGAGAGGCGGTGCCATATGGACGATCGACCGGGCAATGACGACGAGCAGCTCATGGACGAGGTCTTCGACACCGACGATATCGAGGACTTGGACCTGGACCTCGGCGATGACGACCAGGCCGATGAGGTCCGCGAATACGAGCGCTACATCAGCGACCCACCCGATGACCTGGTGATCCGCAATCGCGAGAACGACGACGACGGCCGCCTGGGCATCGACGCCGAACTCGACCAGGAATGGACCCGCCGCCGCGGCCGCGACGAGCGCAAGGCCGAGGACGACCGCCCCGCCGAACTCGCCGCCATGGAGATCGTGGACGAACCCGGCGACTGACGCCGACGCCCGGCAGCGATAACCTCTAGCCATGTCGGACTTCAGCGGATTCCCGCTCGCCGGACTCGACTTCTACGAGGATCTCGAGGCCGACAACTCCAAGGCCTTCTGGAACGCCAACAAGAGCACCTGGGAGACCGCGGTACGCGACCCGATGAAGGCGCTCGCCGCCGAATTGGAAGGCGACTTCGGACCCGGCAAAATCTTCCGGCCGTACCGGGACGTGCGATTCTCCAAGGACAAGACGCCCTATAAGACGCATCAGGGCTTCGTCGTGCACACCGCCCAGACCGCCGGCTGGTATGTGTCGATCGGGGCGGGCGGACTGTTCGTGGGCGGCGGGTTGTATGCCGCCGCACCCGACCAACTGACCGCGCTGCGCGTGGCAATCGACACCGAGGTGCGCGGGACCGAGCTGGAAGGGCTGCTGGCACAGCTGGTTTCGGCCGGATACACGATCGGCGGGGACAAGCTCAAGACCAAGCCCAAGGGCTATTCGATCGACCATCCGCGCATCGAACTGCTGCGCCACCGATCCATCACCGTCGGAAGAGAATTCGGCGCACCCAAATGGCTGACCACGCCGCGCGCCGCCAAGGAGGTGCGGGCGGCGTGGGAGGAAATGCGGCCACTGGTGGAATGGCTGTCCGCCGTCACCGCACAGAAGTGAATCGCCGCGCTCCGATACGGAACGCGGCGACTCCGAGGACGAGGCCGTAAATCTAGCGGCGTTCCGCCAGGACCAGGGCGAACCGGTCGTCCGGATCGGTCCACACCCGCTCGGTCGCGAAACCGGCTGCGGCCAGCTCGGATTCGAGGCCCTCGCGGCGGAACTTGGCGGAGATCTCGGTGCGTAGCTGCTCACCGGCCGCGAACTCGACGGTCAGATCGAGCTCCGCGATGGTGACGGTCATGGCCTCGGCGGCTTCCAGGCGCATCTCGATCCACTCGTTCTCCGCGTCCCACAGGGCGACGTGCGCGAACTTCTCGGGGTCGAAATTCGCATTGAGCCGGGCATTCAGGACATGCAGCACATTGCGATTGAACTCCGCGGTGACACCGGCGGCATCGTCGTACGCGGGCACCAGCACCGCCGGATCGATGACCAGGCCCGCGCCGAGCAGCAATTGCTCACCCGGCTCCAGCACGTCCCGAATGCCGCCGAGGAATGCCGCCCGCTCCTGCGGCACCAAATTCCCGATGGTGCCACCCAGGAAGGCGATCATGCGCCGCCCGCCGCCGGGCAGGTTATCCAGCGTGGCGGTGAAATCGCTGACCACGCCGTGCACGCCCAGCCCCGGGAACTCCGACGCCACCTCCTCCGCCGATGCGCTCAGGGCCGCCACCGAGACATCCTGCGGCACATAGGTCTTCAATGGCCCGCCGGAAGTGAGCGCCTGCAAGAGCAACCGCGTCTTCGCCGCCGACCCGGCCCCGAGCTCGACCAGCACCTCGGCCTGCGCGACCTGAGCGATCTCCCCCACGACCCGCTCCAACAGCGCCCGTTCGGTCCGAGTCGGGTAGTACTCCGGCAGCTCGGTGATCTTCTCGAACAGCTCGCTCCCGCGCGCATCGTAGAACCACTTGGGTGGCAACGTCTTCGGCTCGGCGGTCAGCCCGGCTCGCACATCCTCGCGCAACGCGGCCGTCAAATCCTCGTCGGTCAAATGAATCTCGAGCGTTGCCTGAGTCATGAAAATGCCCTCTCGTTCTCAGAAAAATTGCCGCTGGCGTCTGGAGGTTCCACAGCCAGCGGTTCCACGATCAGCCGCCCCGGGCGCACCACCACCAACTGCCGGTCCGCAATGGGCCGCCAGCGGGGATCGTCGTCATACGGTTCCGAAGCGACCACCGCGAGGTCGTCGGCGACCAGCACCGATAAGGAGTGATGCCGGGTGGTGGCCCACACCGTTTCCCCATCCCCCACCAGCAGATTCAGCCGCGCCTTCGGCGATCGCTCCAGCACCGCCGCGACAACCCGTCGCAGCGCGGTGCCCGGATCGGTCCCGTCTTCGAGCAGAACGCGCAGGATCACCCACAGCGTCGCCGAATCCGTCAGTGATTCCGCCTCCAGGAGCGAAGGCGAACCGAATTGCGCCGCAATGGCCGTCAGCGTCTCGCGCCAGTCCGGGATCGCGCCATTGTGACTGAAGGCCCAGCGGCCGTGCGTGAACGGCGCGCAGGCCGCACGCTCCACCGGCATGCCGACCGTAGCGGAGCGAATGGCCGCCAGCACCGCGGTCGAATGCAGTTGCGGCAGCACCTCATCGACGGCCGGATCGGTCCAGATCGGCGAGGCGTTGCGATAGCGGCTGACCACCGGAGGTCCCGCGGTGGTCTGGGGCGGACCGGTCTCGGCCTCGTCCGGATCGGAACCCATGCCGCCGTGCCAGCGGACACCGGAGCCGTGTTCCGGGGTTGCCTCGGCGGGTGGAGCCCACCAGGCGACGCCGAAGCCATCGGCATTGATGGTTCCGCCGCCGCGCATTTCGCGCGGAGCCCAGGATTGGGAACGCAGCGAATGCGTGCCCCGCGTGAGGAGTTCGCCCACGGAGGCCGGGGGCCCGAGGTAGGCGAGGTGGCGGCACATCAGCGCTCCTCCGGGGTCAGGTCTCGGGCCAGTCGGAAGCCGGAGAAGATCTGGCGGCGGACAGGGTGGTCCCAGTTGCGGAAGGTGCCCCGCGCAGCGACCTCGTCCGCGCCGAAGGAGCCGCCTCGCAGGACCTTGTAGTCGCCGCCGAAGAAGACCTCGGAGTATTCGCGGTAGGGGAAGGGGCGGAAGCCCGGATAAGGCTCGAAACCCGAAGCCGTCCACTCCCAGACGTCACCGATCAGTTGGTGGACGCCCGAAGGGGAGGCACCGGCCGGGTACGCGCCGACGTCGGCGGGTTCCAGATGGTGCTGGCCCAGATTGGCGGTCCGGGTGTCCGGATCGGCGTCGCCCCACGGGAAGCGGCGGGACCGACCCGTCGCCGGATCGTGGCGGGCGGCCTTCTCCCATTCGGCCTCGGTGGGGAGGCGTTTGCCCGCCCAATTGGCGTAGGCCTCGGCCTCGAACCAGCCGACGTGGACCACCGGCTGGTTCGGTCGCAGGGGTTGCATGGTGCCGAAAACCCTTCGCCACCAATGGCCGCCGCCATCCCGCTCCCAGAATTGGGGGGAGGTGAGATCGGCCTCGATACGGTGCGCCCAGCCGTGCTCGGACCAGAGCTCGGGGCGGTCGTAGCCGCCGTCGGCGAGGAACGCCAGGTACTGCTCATTGGTGATCGGTGCGGCATCGATGGCGTAACCGGGAACGAAGACGGGGTGTGCGGGACGCTCATTGTCCAAGGCCCACGGGTCGGTATCGGTGCCCATGATGAATTCGCCTGCGGGGATGACGATCTCACCGCGCGCCGGGACCAGGGCGGCGGGTGCGGGCGGGGCCGACAGCACCGCTTCGCCCGTGCGCAGCTGGTGGGTGGCCAGCATGGTCTCGTCGTGCTGCTGTTCGTGCTGGGCGATCATGCCGAAGGCAAAGCCATCCGTGACGAGGCCGTCACCGTGTAATGGGCTGCGCTCCAGCACATCCCACACCTTTTCCCGCACGGTGCCGACATAGTCGCGCGCCTGCGTCGGATCCAGCAGCGGCAGCGCGGGCCGATCCACCCGGGCGTGCTTGAACGCGTCGTACAGTTCGTCGATATCCGATCGGACCGCGTCCCGCCCGCCCACATCGCGCACCAGCCACAGCTCTTCCTGGTTCCCGATATGCGCGAGATCCCACACCAGCGGGCTCATGATCCGCGAATGCTGCGCCACCAGTTCGGCCTCATCCAGGCATTCGGTCAGGCCCAAGGTCCGCCGACGGGCGCGCTCCAGCGACTGCGCGATCCGCTCGCGCAGTCGCTCGGTCTCGCTTCTATCGGTCCCGGGCACATGCTGAATGGTCATGACAGAACTCCGAATTCGAGTGAACAGTTCATGCGTCGCCTCCTGCTCGGAGGTCTTCTGTGGGCGTGCGACCGCTACGACATCGCTCGGCGGCGGCCTCCAATTCCTTGGTGGCGGTAGGGGTTGCGGCATGCGCGGCGGCCAGCTCGAGCAAGGCCACCGCGGCCGCGCGAATTTCGAGATCGGCCAGACCGTGGCGAGCGGCCTCGGACCACCGATAGGAGGTCGGGGCCGCCAGCGCGGTGGCCTCGGCGACCACGGCGGGCGTGGACATGAGGGCGTCGATGGCGTGCACCGGCACCGACCAGGTGTCGCCGGGCTGGGCATCGAGGTAGCGCACTTCGAGATGACCGGAGGCGCGCACCGGGGGGAAAATGGTGGTCAGGTGATAGTCGAGGTCGGCGCGATCGGGCCTGCGGTCGATCTCGTCATCGAGTGCACCGCAGAGCCAGTCCGCGAAAGTCGCACCGGGCGGGGCGGTCCAGTCCTCGCCGTCGGAGCGGACGCACATCAGCGGCACGTCCAGCGCCCAGCGGGCATAGCTGGTGATCGGATCCTGCCAATCGTGCACGGGCGGCCGGGTGCGCAGATGATCGAGGCGCAGCCAGGCCCGCATGCGCTGCGACGCCCATTCGCCGGGTGGGGCGCTGTGCAGCGTGGGTGAGCAGGCGAAGGCCGCGAGCAGGGCCGGGCCGATGGCGTAGAGGGCGTTCCAGCGGGCCGCGATTTCGGCGGGATCCCGGCCCGCGTCCACGCTCACCTGGGCGGCGGCCGTATTGCACATCATGAGTGCGCCGAAGGGGCCGATCCCGGCGAAGGATTGCTCCATGGCGCGATAGCGCGGCAGCTGCAGGAGTCGTCGCGGCGCGCGATGCGCGTCGGCGGAGGCGGAGAAGGTGGTGATCGAACGGGATTCGAGCAGTTCTGCCAGGCGGGCCGCGTCGATGAGCAGGCTCTCGCACAGTTCGGCGGCGGAGCCGAACGGGGAACTGGAAAGTTCGATCTGACCGCCGGGTTCGATGGTGACCCGGCTTCCTCCCGGCAATGGATCGGCCGGGGAATCAGGAGAAATGGACCGTGGCGCATACGATCCGAGTGCGTCCGCGAGCACCGTGAGGTCCGGACGCGAAGCCGGGGCCGAAGGCTCGTATTGCGCAGTGAGCCACTCCAGTTCGGCACCGATCAGCATCGGTGGACCCTGCTTGAAACAGACCTTGCCTATGTACGCTTCGGCAGCCGCCCGCGAGGAGAACTCGGATCCGGGTGCGTGCTCGGCACGACCGGCCCGAGCAGCCTCGGATAAATCAGGCGCGGCTACCGTGGAGCGCACCGCGCCGGTAGTGGATACCGTGACCGCCATGCCAACCTCCGCTCACCGAATCGCGGCTCGGTCGAGCAGCGACCCAAACCAGGGTAACGACAGACCATGACAAAAAATCTGACGAATTGGAGAACACCTCAACCTCTATGGTCGATTCCATGCTGAACATCGCGACGTTGCGGGCCGATACTCCCGGATGCGAAAACCAGGTATTCCTCGACAGCGCGGGCTCCTCGCTCCCGCCGCGGATCGTCACCGACACGGCCATCGCCCACCTGCGCCGCGAAGCCGAGATCGGCGGCTATCGCGCCGCCAATGAGCGGCTCGCGGACCTGGCCGACGTGAAGACGGCCATCGGTCAGCTGATCAATGCCGACCCGTCCACGCTCGCGCTCAGTGACAGTGCCAGCCGCTCCTGGAGCGATTTCTTCTACTCGATCCCGCTCGCCCCCGGGGACCGCATTCTCATCTCCGGCGCGGACTACGCCAGCAATGCCATCGCCGCCCTGCAACGCGCCCGCCACACCGGGGCAACCGTCGAGCCCATCCCCAGCGACAGCAGCGGGCAACTCGACCTCGACGCCCTCGAGACCATGCTCGACGAACGCGTCAGAATCGTTTCGCTGGTGCATGTTCCGACCAATGGCGGCCTGGTGAACCCGGTCGCCGAGGCCGCCCGCATCGCCCACCGCGTCGGCGCGCTGGTGCTGCTCGACGCCTGCCAGTCCGCCGGGCAACTCCCCCTCGACGTCACCGAACTCGGCGTCGACGCGCTCTCGGCGACCGGCCGCAAATGGTTGCGCGGCCCGCGCGGCACCGGCTTCCTGTACCTGCGCCCCGAACTCGCCACCACAATGGAACCCGGCCGCCTCGACCTGCACAGCGCCGCCTGGACCGGCCCCGGCGAATACACCCTGGCGAGCGATGCCAGCCGCTTCGAATTCTGGGAATGCGATATCGCGGGCCGACTAGGCCTGGGCGCGGCCGTACGCTACCTGCTGGATCTCGGCCCCGCCCAGGTCTACGAGGCCATTGCCGACCGCGCCGAATACCTGCGCAAGTCCTTGCAGGAGATCCCCGGCGTCACCGTCCGCGACCGCGGTACCCAGCACGCGGGCATCGTCTCCTTCACCGTCGACGGCCTCACCCCGATCGAGGTCCGCGACCGCCTCGCACCCGAATCCATCACGGTCACGGTCAGTCACCGCGGCTCCACGCTGCTGGATATGACCGCCCGCGAACTGGATTCGGTGGTCCGAGCCTCACCGCACTGCTTCGTCAGCTTCGAGGATCTGGACCGCTTCACGGCCGCCGTGACCGCCCTCCGCTGAGGAAAATCGACTCCTAAACGCCCAAACGGGGTTAACAGGTGGGCATGGCTGCCGGATAGTGGAGATATTGGGCAGCGCTGGAGGAGTCGATCGTGAGTCGGTTCACCGAAGAGATGTATGCGACGGCGGAAGTATCGGAACGGGGGTTGGTGACCGGGGAACCGGATGCGCCGAAACGACAGACCTGGGGGGAAATTCATTCGATCGCCCGCCGCATGGCCGGTGGGCTGGCCGCGGCCGGAATCGGGCACGGGGACGCGGTGGGCGTGCTGGCGGGCATGCCGGTGGATATCGCGCCCGCCTGCCAGGCCGTGTGGATGCGGGGCGCGTCCATCACCATGCTGCATCAGCCGACCCCGCGCACCGACCTGCAGATGTGGGTGCACGACACCGAAACCGTGCTCGAGATGATCGAGGCCCGGGCCGTCATCCTGGGTGCGCCGTTCGAGGCCGCCGCACCCCTGCTGGCCGAGCGCGGCATCAACTTCGTGACCATCGACGCCATGCGCGAGGGCAGCGATACCGATCCGCTGCCCACCGGTGAGGACGATATCGCCTTGCAGCAGTTGACCTCCGGCTCCACCGGGTCACCCAAGGCGGTGCGGATCACGCACGGCAACTTCTTCGTGAACGCCTACGCCATGTTCGATCGAGTGAAATTCCAGCTCGACAATGATGTGATGATCAGCTGGCTGCCACTCTTCCACGATATGGGCATGGTCGGCTTCCTCAGCGTCCCCATGCAATTCGGTGCGGAGGTCGTGTGCGTGACGCCGCTGGACTTCCTCATGCGGCCGATACTGTGGGCCGAACTCATCTCCAAATATCGCGGGACAGTCACCGCCGCACCGAATTTCGCGTACTCGCTACTCGGCCGCAAACTGCGCAATGCCCCGGACGGCGCGTTCGATCTGAGCAGCGTGCGCTACATGTGGAACGGTGCGGAACCCGTCGACGCCGACACCATGGATGCCCTGGCCGTGGCCGGAAAACGCTTCGGGCTCAACCCGATGGCGCTCACTCCGGTCTATGGCATGGCCGAAACCACCCTCGCCGTCTCGATTCCGGATCCCAATCTCGGCCAGGTACTCGACATGGTCGACGCGGACCTGCTGGAAGCCCTGGGCAAGGCCGTACCGGTCCGGGATCCCGACCATCATCACGGCGGTGTCCGGCGGCTGCCCACACTCGGCTATCTGGTCGACAATCTGGAGGGCCGGGTCGTCGACACCGACCGGCATCCGATGCCGGTGCGCAGCGTGGGCGTGATCGAATTGCGCGGCCCCGCAGTCACTTCCGGCTATGTCACGGTGAACGGATTCAAATCCGCACAGGATGCCGACGGCTGGCTCGATACCGGCGATATCGGCTACTTCACCGAGGACGGCCTGGTCGTCGTGTGCGGCCGGATCAAGGACGTCATCATCATGGCGGGCCGCAATATCTACCCGACCGATATCGAGCGAGCGGCCCTGCGCATCAAGGGAGTTCGCCCCGGCAATGCGGTGGCGGTCCGGCTCGACGCCGGTCAGAAACGCGAAAGCTTCGCGGTGGTGGTGGAATCCAATGACCACCAGAATCCCGATGAGGTGAAACGCATCGAGCATGAGATCGTGCACGCGGTGTTCTCGGAGGTCGGGGTCCGCCCCCGCAGCGTGACGGTGCTCGGCCCCGGCGCACTGCCGAAGACCTCGTCCGGAAAGCTGCGCCGCTCGGCCACGGCGGCGCATCTGTCCTGAAACGCAGCTGTCCTGAGACTTAGTGCAATTGGTTCTGCGCGGGCTCCAAGCCCATGCTGAGCAGTAGCTCGACCGCGTCGGCGGCCTGTTCGACGATCACCGGAACCTCTTTGCGCTCCGGAGCCGAAAACGGCTTCAGCACATAGTCGGCCGGGTCCTGACGGCCCGGCGGACGGCCGATGCCGAAGCGCACCCGCAGGTAGTCCTTGGTGGTGAGCGCCTGGGAAATCGAGCGCAGGCCATTGTGCCCGCCCTCGCCGCCGCCGAGCTTCAAACGGATGGCCCCGAAGGGCAGATCGAGTTCGTCGTGCACGGCGATCACCTCGGAGGCGGGCATCGAGAAGAAGCGGGCCAGCGCGGCGACCGAGCGTCCGGACAGGTTCATATAGGTGCGCGGCTTGGCGATCAGCACCTTGCGCCCGTCCAGGCGCGCCTCGAGCAGGTCCGCGCCGGACTTCTTGTGCACGGTGAAACGGCCGCCGACGCGCTCCGCGAGCACATCGGCGACCATGAAACCGACATTGTGCCGGGTGCGCTCGTATTCGGGTCCTGGATTACCCAGTCCGACCACGAGCGCGGGCCCGGCCGTCGCTTCGGTCATTCCTGTGACTGAAAGTCGTTGGGAGACCGGTGATTACTCGGCAGCGCCTTCTTCGGAGGCGGCTTCGCCCTCGGACTCGGCAGCGGCGGCCGGGGCGGCGATGATGTTGACGATCAGCGCGTCCGGGTCACCGGCGAGCGTGACGCCGGCCGGCAGGGTGATGGTGCCGGCGGTGATCTGGGTACCGGGCTCGATGCCCTCGATGGAGACCTCGATGGTCTCGGGCAGCTTCATGGCGTCGGCCTCGATGGACAGGACGGTGGTCTCCTGGGTGATCAGGGTGCCGGTGGCGGCCTCGCCGACCAGGGTGATGTGCACGTCGGTGACGACCTTCTCACCGTGACGCACGAGCAGCAGGTCGGCGTGCTCGATGTAGCGACGCAGCGGGTGCACGACGACGGACTTGGTCATGGCCAGCTGCTTCTTGCCGGCGATGTCCAGGTTCAGGATGGCGTTGGTGCCGTGCTGACGCAGGATGGCGGCGAACTCACGGGCGTTGATGGCCAGGTGCTGCGGCTCTTCATTGTGGCCGTACAGCACGGCGGGAACGTTGCCGTCGCGGCGGGTACGGCGGGCGGCACCCTTACCGAACTCGGTGCGAACGAGGGCTTCGAGAAGGTTGGCATCAGACATGAGAGTCTCTCCTACGGCTGTTCCGGCAATGGTCTACATGCAAGTCAGGGGAAAACTCCGCCCTGACTCGAGTTCTTGGCTTGCTAGTCGGGCGAAGAACGAGCATGGACGACCGGAAGGCCGAGCCGCGTCGATCACGGTGGGCAACCTGGGTGCCACACCCTCGCCGAGACAACCTGAAGACTCTAACACGCAGCCTGATACCCCTTGAACCACCCCCCGCTTCAGGTTATGCGGCCGCGTCGACCTTGAAAGTGGTCGCGTAGCAGTCCACATAGGGACGGCCCGAGCGGCGAACCAGATCGGCCATCAGATCGTCGGTCGCCTTGCGGACGCCGAACTGATCGGCGGGCAGGAAATAACGCGGGCGGCCGAAGGAAATGCGCACCTTCGCGGGGCGCAGAAATCGGCGGTGCCGCGAGTTCACCTTATCGGTGCCGGACAGGACGACCGGAATCACGGGAGCCCCGGTCTGCATGGCCACCCGGATCACGCCGGTGCGCCCCCGATAGATCCGCCCGTCGGGCGAACGCGTGCCCTCCGGATGAATCCCCCACATGCCGCCCTCTTCCAGAATTCGCACGGCCGCCGCCAGGGAATCCGACCCGGCGGCCCCTCCGGTGCGATCCACGGGGACCTGTCCCGTCGCGGCCATCACCCACTTGTTGATCCGCCCCCGGATACCGCCCCCGGTGAAGTACTCCTGCTTGGCGATGAAGGTGAGACGGCGCGGCAGCACCAGGCACAGATACAGCGAATCGACCACGGCCAGATGGTTGGCGGCGATGATCACCGGGCCTTCGGCCGGAACATGCTGGAGTCCTTCGACTTTCGGCCTGCCGAGCAGTCTGAGCACCGGCCCGACCAATACATGCTTCAGCAGCCAGTACCACATGAAATTACCCTCCCGGAACGAACGCGTAGACACTGTCTACGTGTCTACACCACCAGGTAGACACTGTCTACAGACATCGGACAGAATGTCCGGCATGGATGTGGTCGTCGAGTCGCTGCGGGATCGGCTGGTGTCCGCGGGCGCGGAGATGCTGGAGACGGTGGGCGCGGCACAGCTCGGATTGCGGGCGATCGCCAGGGAAGCCGGGGTCTCACACGGTGCGCCCCGGCGCTATTTCCCCACCCACAATTCGCTGCTCGCGGCCATCGCGGCGCGGGGCTACCTCGACCTGCAAGCCGAATTCGATGCGTTGCAAGCGGATTCGCCGCGCGCCCGGCTGGAGCTGACCGGGCTGGCCTACGTGGATTTCGCGGTGCGGCGGCGGGAGATGTTCACCCTCATGTTCCGCCATGACCTCCTCGAAGGAGCCGGGGAGAACCTGCGCGAGACGATCACCCGGCCGATGTTCCGAAGCTGGCGCGCCCTGGTCGCCGAGTGCGCGGCCGATCCGCACGGCGAGCGCGCGCTGAGTCTGTGGACCAACCTGCACGGCATTGCCGTGGTGGTGGCCACTCGCAGCATCGAGGCGATCGCGCCGGGCACCGATACCCGCCGCCTGGTGGTCGGCGCGGTGGCCCAATACCTCGGAAGTCCCGCCTGACCGCCCGTCACGTACCCTGGGCAGGTTGCCTCGTCTGCACAAAAGGAGTCCCCCGTGAGTTCCCCGACCACCAGCGCGACCACCGCACCCACTTCAGGGCGGCTGGGCGACGAGGTGGCCCGGCGGCGCACCTTCGCGGTCATCTCGCATCCTGACGCCGGTAAATCCACGCTGACCGAAGCCCTGGCCTTGCACGCCAGGATGATTTCCGAGGCGGGCGCGATCCACGGCAAGGCCGGACGCAAGGCCACCGTCTCCGACTGGATGGAGATGGAGAAGGCGCGCGGTATCTCCGTCAGCTCCACGGCCCTGCAGTTCGAGTACGAGGACTGCGTCATCAATCTGGTGGACACTCCGGGCCACTCGGACTTCTCGGAGGACACCTACCGCGTGCTCACCGCGGTCGACGCCGCGGTCATGCTGATCGACGCGGCCAAGGGCCTGGAACCGCAGACGCTCAAGCTCTTCCAGGTGGCGCGCGATCGCGGCATCCCCGTCATCACCGTCATCAATAAGTGGGACCGGCCGGGCCAGGCCCCCCTCGAACTGCTCGATGAGATTCTCGAGCGCATCGGCCTCACCCCCACCCCGCTGTTCCTCCCGGTCGGTATTGCCGGAGACTTCCGCGGCCTGCTGCGTCGCGGCGAAGAGGGTGCGGCCACCGAATACATCCACTTCACCCGCACCGCGGGCGGCGCGACCATCGCCCCCGAAGAGAGCTACACCCCCGAGCAGGCCGAAGCGCGCGAAGGCGATGTGTGGCTGGAAGCCGTCGAGGAGAGCGAGCTGCTCTCCGCCGCCGGGCAGGACCACGATCAGGAACTGTTCCTGGCCGGGCAGACCTCACCGGTCATCTACGCCTCCGCCATGCTGAATTTCGGTGTGCGCCAGATCCTTCAGACCCTCATCGAACTCGCGCCGCCGCCGCACGGCCGCAAGGACGTGAACGGCAATGCCCGCGAGACCACGGATCCGTTCAGCGCGGTCGTGTTCAAGGTGCAGGCCGGTATGGACACCGCGCACCGCGACCGCCTCGCCTTCATGCGCATCGTCTCCGGTGAATTCGAGCGCGGCATGGTGGTGACGCACGCGCAGACCGGTCGCCCGTTCGCCACCAAGTACGCGCTGACCGTGTTCGGCCGCGAACGCACCACCGTCGAAACCGCCTATCCGGGCGATGTGATCGGCCTGGTCAACGCGACCGCGCTGGCCCCCGGCCACACCTTGTTCGTGGACAAGAAGGTGGAGTTCCCGCCGATTCCGTCCTTCGCGCCGGAGCACTTCGCGACCCTGCGCGCCCAGAGCGCGGGCAAGTACAAGCAGTTCCGCAAGGCCATCGACCAGCTCGACTCCGAGGGCGTGGTCCAGGTGCTGCGCAATGACATTCGCGGTGACGCCTCGCCCGTGCTGGCGGCCGTCGGTCCCATGCAGTTCGAGGTCGTGACCGCCCGCATGCAGGGTGAATACAATGTCGAAACCCAGCTCGACTTCCTGCCCTTCCAGCTGGCCCGCCGCACCGACGCCGAATCGGCCGAGGAGTTGAACCGCCAGCGCGGTGTGGAGGTCTTCACCCGGACCGACGGCGCGATCCTCGCGCTGTTCAGTGATAAGTGGCGCTTGCAGTACATCCAGAAGGAAATGCCCAAGCTGACCCTGGAACTCCTGGTCGCGGGTACCGACTAACCCAGCGTGCAATCAACCCAGCGTGCCCGAGGAATCGGGTTCGGTACGGGGGGTGTCGGCGGGGTCGCGGGCGATGAGTCCCCAGCGGCTCGACGTCAGTCGCAGGCTCGGTAGGTCCGAGAGGGAGAGCACCACTTCATAGGTGCGCTCGTACCCGGTGTGCGCGATCCGCCACTGCCCGTCATCGCAGAGAACGTATTCGTCGGTATAGAAGGCCGCCCCGCGCAGCAGCATATTGTGGCCGGGGATCAGGACCGTGTCTGCGAGGTACCAGGTGCCGGTGGCCGTCCCGCCGTCGACGTCGATTTCCGGGTGGTCGCAGCGATGTTCGGTGATGACGTGCGGGCCGAGCGTATTGCGCATGAAGGCCAGGAAGGCGTCGCGGGATTCGAACTGGAGGTACTCGCTATAAGTAGCGGTGGCCTCCGGAATCATGGTGTCGGCGAACTCCTCCCACGCCTTGGTGTCCAGGGCGCGCAAGTAGCGGAACTTCAGCCGGCTGATCGCGGCGACGGCATCGGAATCCATACCATCCACAATCCCATCAGGTATCGCTATCCCATGGGCATTGGCACAGATTTGTACCGGATCGCTATCAGCACCGCTAGCGATCGCTTGCGGGTCGCTCGAAACAACCAGCCAGCGATCGCTTGCGGTCGCTCGAAACAACCAGAACCGGTCAGTTGTTGATGCTGAAGCAGGTGTCGCAGAAGTCCTCGCCGAACTCGGTCAGCCGCAGGCTCTTTCGCACGATCTTGGGTACTCGCCCGGCCTTCTTGAGCGCCGTCTCCACCACGGGCTGCACTTCCAGGACCATGTAGCGCGAGAGCACCACCGGATCCTCGGAGGTCACGGTCAGGCCGAGACGGCTGAGGTTGATCAGATAGTTCCGGGCACGGTCCGGATAACGGACACCGGCCTGCTCGGGAACCGAGGTCAGATCGCCCGCCACCAGTTCCGAGCCGATGCCGAGCGGCCGGTTGGTGCGCACGTCGACCGTCGGCTGCGGGCCGCTCAGCGCCATGAAACGCAGGATGCGGGCCTCATCGGGGGCGAGTTGGTCGAGGATGCGGTCGTAGGCCGGATGCACATCCTCGGTGAAGTACACGTCCGCCGAGCGCGCGAGCAGTGCGTCGCCGCGCCGGCGCAGGTCATCGGTGGTGGCGGAGCGGACCAGGCTGCTGGTGGCGATGGACTGCTGCGGCGCGCCCACGGGAGTGGGCACATAGCTGACGATCTCCCGGACCGAACCCTCGGTGACGCCGAGCGCGCTGCGCGCGATGGACCGCAGCGCCGCCCCCGTACGCTCCGCGATATCGGCCGAGGATTCGCCGTCGAGCGCGGCCTGGGTGAGCTGTTTGGTGATCTCGAAGCTGGTGCCGACCGCCCACTGGCTGCCGCGTGCCACCGTTCCGACCGCGAGGCCGACCCCCCGGAACGCGCCCCGGATCAAGCGCGCCTCATTGCTGATCTGCCGCTGCTCCGCATCCGAACTGCGTTCCACGGCACGAGAACCCGGACGGACCACCTCGTGCCCGGTCCTGTCGTCTGCCACGTCCATCTCCGAAACTCGCCAGGTGAACCAACTGTTCACAGATTATTGCCGCCGACGGACGACCAGGCATGTCGCGAAAAGTTCCAGCGAACCTGCCAAGCCATGCGAAGGCTACCCCGTCCACGCCCTGCCACATGCGCCGAACATGACCCCCGACACTGGAAAAGCGCACGCGATCAGGATGTGGTCCCCGTCATTCTCGCGGTCGGGTCGTGAGAGAGGAACACTGGAGGTGACCACTGTGACCGAGATCTCCGACTCAGACAGTCTTCCGCTGGACTCCATTCGTAAACAGACAGTAAGGTCCGAGGCGCAGTTGGGGTGACAACGCCGGCGGCGTTAGCGTTGTGGCGGGTCGGCAGGAGGGTGTCGTGCTAGAAAGCGTCTTCGGAGTCCACCCGACAATATTGTTGGAATTGATCACGATTCCTCTGTTCACCGGTGTGATCGGCTACATCACCAACTGGACCGGCGTGCTCATGCTGTTCAAGCCGATCAAGTTCCACGGATTCCGGATGCCGGGCCTGGCCGCGCTGTTTCCCTTGCTTCCCAAGCGGATTCAGGTGCTGCCCTTGCTCCGGTACGACGGGCGGATGGGCTGGCAGGGCATCGTCCCGTCGCGTGCGGACAAGATGGCCAGCATCGCGGTGGACAAAGGATTGGCGAAACTCGGGAACGTCGCCGATTTCTATCGGGAACTCGAACCCGACAAGCTGGCTGAACACCTGACCGAAATTGCTGATCTTCAGATTCGCGACATCGTGGAAGACATTCTGCGACGCGAACATCCGCAACTTTGGTACAACCTCCCCAATGGCGTGCGCGAGATGGTGCATGCCCGGATCAAGCAGCAACTGCCCGACATTCTACGGGAACTCACCGACGAACTCGGCAACAACATCGATCAACTGCTGGACGTGAAGCAGATGGTCATTCGCTACTTCCAGGCCCGGCCGCAGTTGCTCAACAGCCTGTTCCAGGTGCTCGGGGCGAAGGAACTGCGATTCATGCAGAACTTCGGCTTCTACTTCGGCGCGCCCATGGGCCTGGTGCTGGTCGGACTGCTGCATTTGACCGGCTGGTCGCCACTGTTGTTGCTGCCGGTCGGCGGCATCGTGATCGGTTGGGTCGTCAACTGGGTCGGCATCAACCTGATCTTCGTGCCGTACTACCCGAAGTGGTACTGCCCGTGGCGGCAGGGACTGCTGATCAAGCGGCAGCCCGAGATCACCGAGGGCTACGCCGAGATGGTGGCCAGCCAGGTCATGACCATCGCCAATATCGGCGACGAGCTGCTCAATGGCCCGCGCTCGGACCGCACGCTGCAGATGCTGGCGGACACCCTCAAGCCCGCCGCGGACCGCGCGCTCGGCCCGGCTCGCTCGGTGGTGAAGTTCGCGCTCGGCAGCAACGAGTACGACTCGCTCTCGGCGTCGTTCACCTCCGAGGCCATGAACATCGCGCCGCTGGCCTTCGCCGACCCGGCCTTCAATGTGCGCCAGGGCAAGCAGGTTCAGGAGTTCATCGCCAAACAAATGTCGGCGCTGTCGCCTCCGGAGTTCGTGGACATGCTGCGATCGGCCATCAAACAAGATGAATGGCTTTTGTTCGTCCATGGCGGCGCGCTGGGGCTCTTCGCCGGTTACGCTCACCTCCTGATCTTCGGAACAGGAGTGGCTACGACATGGGTATGACCGAATCCGGCTCGGGCGACAGCGATCCCGCCGAGACCTCCACCGAACTCGTGGTGCGAGCGTCCGCGCCCTTGCCGGTGCAGGTCAGCCATACCCCACACAATCATGTCCAACAAACAGCCGGACCGGTCCGTACTGCGACCGGTGTTGTGCGAGTAGCCATGTCGGCCGCCGTCGAAGCGAGCATGTGGAGCCTGGGCACCGCGCTCGGCGTCACCTCGGTGGTGCTGCGCGGCAGCATGGCCGGGCACGCGCCCCGCGATATTCTCACCGAAGCCGGTGCGCAGGTGCGTCATTCGGTGCGGCAGGCGCTCGGCGTCACACCGCCGCAGGCCGCCGATGCCGCGCCCGAGGCCAGCCCCGCCACCGAGCTGCGCGCTCGCGGAGCCGAATTGCTGCGCCGCTCCGCCGATTTCCACGAGGCGGAGGACGACAGCAATCACCCCGCCTACGCGCGCATCCTGGGCGAACTCGCGCCCGACGAGGCGCGCATCATTCGCCACCTCTACCTCGACGGCCCGCAGCCCGCACTGGAGGTTCGCACCGGGCGCTACGCCACCGGCGGGGAGTTCAACCTGCTCGGCGATGATGCGGCCCTGCGCTACCCGAACCGGGTCGAGGACTACCTCACCAACCTGGACCGGCTCGGCCTCACCGACATCACCCGTGAGCCGCTCGGCAACCCCAATCGCTACCAGCTGCTGGAAGCGCTCCCCGACGTGCGGCGACTACTCAAGCGCACCAGCTTCGGCACCAAGGTGCTCTACCGCACCATCGAATTGACCTCGTTCGGTGCGGGATTCGTCCGCACCTGCCTACCCGTGCCGTCCCTGGACCAACAGGTCCTCGAACAGCACGGGTAGTTCCGGCGACACAGCGTTCCGGCGATCAGGCCTGCTCGGCGAGCTCGGCCAGCTCCATCCAACGCTCCTCGGCGGCTTCCTTCTCCGCCTGCACCTGCTTGAGTTCGGTGCCGAGAGCGATGAGCTTGTCCTGGTCCGTGGCGGCCTCGGCCAGGGCCGCGTGCAGCTTGGTTTCGCGCTCATCCAGCTTTTGGACGGTGCGTTCGACCTTCTGGAGTTCCTTGCGCGCGGCGCGGTAGGCGGCCGCATCCCCGGTGCCGGAACTCGCGATGGCGGCGGGGGCGGCCACCGCGCCCGGCTTGCCATTGCTCGCACTGGCGGCGCGCTTGCGGAGGTACTCCTCGATGCCGCCGGGCAGATTGGTGAGCTTGCCGTCGCCGAACAGCGCCCAGGTGGAATCGCAGATGCGCTCGATCAGGTAACGGTCGTGGGAGATGACCACGAGGGTTCCGGCGAAGCCGTCGAGGAGGTCTTCCAACTGCTGGAGGGTGTCGATGTCCAGGTCGTTGGTGGGCTCGTCGAGGAGCAGAACATTGGGTTCGCTCATCAGGATTCGGGTGAGCTGCAGGCGGCGGCGTTCACCACCGGACAGGTCGCCGACCGGGGTGCGCTGCTTGGCGGGGGTGAAGCCGAGGCGCTCCGCGAGCTGACCGGCGCTGATCTCCTTGTCGCCCAGCATGGTTCGCATGGCCACATCCTGAACCGCCTCCAGCACACGCATGCCCAAGGGAAGATCGTCCAGTTCCTGACGCAGCCAGCCGATCTTGACGGTCTGGCCCTGAATCCGCTTGCCGGACTTCAGCTTCGCCTCACCGGCGAGCGCGCGCAGCAGTGTGGTCTTGCCGGAGCCGTTCACGCCGACCAGGCCGACGCGCTCGCCCGGGGCGAGCCGCCAGGTGAGGTCCTTGACCAGCTCGCGATCGTCCGGAGTCGCGAGGGTGGTGTCTTCGAGCTCGATCACCACGCGCCCCAGCCGCTTTCGCGCGAAGGACGCGAGGGCCACACCGTCACGCGGCGCGGGCACATCGGCGATCAGCGCCTCGGCGGCCTCGATCCGATACTTGGGCTTGGAAGTCCGCGCGGGCGCGCCACGCCGCAGCCAGGCCAGTTCCTTGCGGGCCAGGTTCTGCCGTCGCGCCTCACTGGCGTCCATCTGCCGGACCCGCTCGGCGCGGGCGAAGATCCAGTCGTTGTAGCCGCCCTCGTAGGTTTCGACCTTGCCGCCCTGCACCTCCCAGGTGCGGGTGGCCACGGTATCGAGGAACCAGCGATCGTGGGTGACGACCACCAGCGCGCTACGTCGCGACAGCAGATGCTCGGCCAGCCATTGCACGCCCTCGACATCGAGGTGGTTGGTGGGCTCGTCCAGGACCAGCAGATCCAGCTCGCGCACCAGCGCCGCGGCGAGGGCGACGCGTCGCCGCTCACCACCGGAGAGATTGGTGACCACGGTGTCCATGCCGAGGTCGGCAATGCCGATGCCCTCGACCACGGACCGAATCCGCGGATTCGACGCCCACTCGTGCTCGGCGACCCCGTCGGTCATGGCGTCCTCGGCCAGCCCGGCCAGCACCACATCCCCGACGGTCGCCCCGTCCGGCAGCACCCCGCGCTGCGTGACCACGGCCATCCGCAAACCGCCGACCCTGCTGACTCGGCCGCTGTCGGGCGGCTCGAGCCCGGTCAGTACTTCCAGCAGCGTGGTCTTGCCGCCACCGTTGAGACCCACGACCCCGATCCGCTCCCCCTCCTGAATACCGAGGGAGACGCTATCCAGCAGCGGCTTGACTCCGAAGCTCTTGTTGACCGCTTCGAGGTTGATCAGGTTGGCCATGGGTCCTCTAGGTAGTAGATGCTTGCCCTGAGCCAGACTACCGAGGCCCGCGCGGGCCGTCCGCGCCGCTGGCCCCGCTCTCACCGGGGGTAACCACGGAAGTGGGAGAAAAGTGGCGGAAACGCCTCCGTTTGCGAGTCTGATGGTTAGCATCGTAAACTGGCCGCAATTCAGTAGTTGCTCCCCAGATGTATTGCCGCAGTGTGGGAGTGACCGCCTCGGGTGAGGTGCGAGTGGGCGGCGTTAGTTTGCCCACCCCTTTCCATGGAGGCTTTCCATGCACATCGGTATCGGTCTTCCGATCTCCACTCCCACCGTCCTGCTCGATTGGGCTCGTCGCGCCGACAGTGGCCCGTTCTCGACCCTCGGCCTGCTCGATCGGCTCGTCTTCGATAATCCGGAGCCCCTGGTGGCGCTCGGCATTCTCGCCGGGGCGACCTCACGCATCAAACTCCAGACCGAGGTCCTCATCGCACCCTTGCGCGAGCCGTCGTTGCTCGCCAAACAGGCTGCGACCCTTGATCTCATGTCCGGCGGACGTTTCGTACTCGGCCTCGGGGTCGGCGGTCGCGAGGATGATCACGAGGCCTCCGGGACCGAGCTCCGCACCCGCGGTCGCCGCCTCGATGAGCAGATCGTCCTGATGCGGCAGCTGTGGGCAGGCGAACCGTTCAGTGCGGACTGCGGCCCGATCGGCCCGGCACCCACCCGTCCCGAAGGGCCGGAACTTCTCTTCGGCGGCTTCCAGCCCGCCGCCCTGGAACGCGTCGCCCGCTACGGCGGCGGTTTCCTGGCCGCCGCCGCACCCTCTTGGGCGGGAGGCCTGTTCGATACGGTTCGCACCCAGTGGACCGAACACGGCCGTCCCGGGCAGCCGCGCATCGTCGCTCAGGTCAATGCCGCCCTCGGCAGCCAGGACGTGATCGACGACGCCCGCGCCTCGATGGGCGGCTACTACGAGTTCAGCGGTCGTGCCGCCCACATGGTCGACGCCATGCTCACCACCCCCGACCAAATCCGCACGGCCATCAAACAATTCGAAGAGCTCGGCGCGGACGAGGTCATGCTCTACTGCTACGGCCGCGACGCCGATCAGGTCGATCGCATAGCCGACGCGATCAGCTGATCACCGCTTCGCCGCATCCCGGGGGTCACTGATCACGCGGGCTCCCGGGACCGGACCGAAGGCGGTGCGAACGCTGCGGCAGACGCCCGCGCCGGAGAGCTCGGCGGCGACGGCTACGGCGGATTCCTCGTCCTCGCACAGGAATGCGCAGGTGGGGCCCGAACCGGAAACGATTCCGGCGAGGGCTCCCGCGCCCACTCCGGCCCGGAGGGTCCGGCGGAGTTCGGGTTTCAGCGAGAGCGCGGCGGCTTGCAGGTCATTGCCGAGCAGCGGAGCCAATTGCTTGGCATCGCCGGAGGCCAGTGCCTGCAACAACTCCTCGGGGCTATCGAGGCGGGGCGGGTCACCGACTTCGCGGAGACGATCCAGTTCACGGAAGACCGCGGGGGTGGACAGGCCGCCCTTGGCCAGGGCGAGCACCCAGTGGAAGGTGTTGCGGGACAACACCGGAAGCAACTTCTCGCCCCTGCCACGGCCGAGGGCGGTGCCGCCGTGCAGCGCGAAGGGAACATCGCTGCCCAGTTCGGCTGCGATATCGAACAATTCGGTGCGGCCGAGCCCGAGCTCCCACAGATCGTTCAGGCCGATCAGGGCGGCCGCGGCGTCGGCACTGCCACCGGCCATGCCGCCCGCCACCGGAATGCCTTTATTGATGGCGATGTCCACCAGCGGGGCGCGACCGGCCACATGGCCGAGCCGCACCGCCGCCTGCCACACCAGATTGCCGCGATCGGTGGGGACCTCGTCGGCGCTCTCGCCGGTCACCTTCACCGTGAGTGAGGCGGCCGGCGAGATCTCCAGATCGTCGCAGAGCGAGAGCGCCTGGAAGACCGTGGTGAGGTCGTGGTACCCGTCATCGCGGAGATCGCCTACTCCGAGGTGCAGATTCACCTTGGATGGCGCGCGCACGACCACGGGACTGGGCACAACAGAGAGCACCGACACAGCCTAGTAGGGGAACCTACAACAGCGCTCCACCAGTGGCGTCGATCCATTGGCCGGTAACCCAGCGGGAATCGTCGGAGGCGAGGAAGCCGACGATATCCGCGACATCGGCGGGCTGAGCCACTCGATTCAGTGGCGAGAAGCCCGCAACCGTCACCATGGCCTCCTCGTTGCGCAGCCAGCCCGCGTTCATATCGGTGTCGACCACGCCGGGCGCGACGGCATTGACGGTAATGCCGCGCGCGCCTACCTCTTTGGCGAGCACACTGGTCAGGGAGTCGATCGCGCCCTTGGTCATGGTGTAGGCGATGAGCTCCGGCATGCGCAGGCCCGCGGTGAGCCCGGTGGATACGTTCACGATGCGGCCGCCATCGCGCAGGCGTTCCAGGCCGAGCTTGGTGACGAAGAACGGTGCCTTGGTATTGATCGCGAAGACGCGATCGTAGGCCTCCTCCTCGGTACCCCCGATGGGTTCGCGGACGCCGTCGGTTCCGGCGTTGTTGACCAGGATGTCGAGGCCGTCCGCGTGCGAATCGAAGGCGGCCCACAGCGCCTCGGCGTCACCCGGTCCACCCAGTGGCGATCCGAATGTGAAGGCCGAGCCACCGGCGGCTTCGATCGCGGCGACCGTCTCCTTGGCCGCGTCGGAATTGCTGTTGTAGTGCACTCCGACCCGCGCCCCGTCGCGTCCGAGTCGTTCCGCGATGGCCCGCCCGATGCCGCGTCCGCTGCCCGTGACCAGTGCCGTCTTGCCCGTGAGTGCGCCCATGCCGCCCTCCCCTTTCTCTATCGATCGTTACAGAAAGGGACCGTAACACATTATTTAGCGACCGCTATAAAATGCCTGGCATGGCCACACCGACCCGGGGTCGACCCCGCTCGTTCGATCGAGATGCCGCACTGGACAAGGCGATCCGGCTCTTCTGGCGCAAGGGCTATGAAGCGACCTCGATCAGCGACCTGACCGGCGAACTCGGCATCGGCGCACCCAGCCTCTACGCCGCGTTCGGCGATAAGCAGCAGCTGTTCAACGAGGCCATCGAGGTGTACGGCGCGCGCTACGGCAGGTTCGCCGCCCGCGCCCTGGACGAGGAGCCGACCGCCCGCGACGCCATCATCCGCACCCTGCGCGAGGCGGCCATCGAATACACGCTGCCCGGACGGCCCACCGGCTGCATGGTGATCAGCGCCGCACAGAACACCGCGAACAATGATGTGGCGACCCGGCTGGAACGCATGCGCACCGCCAATGTGGCCGCCTTCGCGGAGCGAATTCGCGAGGATGTGGCGGCCGGAATCCTGCCCGCGGAGACGAATCCGGCGGCCCTGGCCCGCTATGTCGGATCGCTCATGCAGGGCATGTCGCAATCCGCCCAGGACGGTGCGGGCCGCGATGAGCTGGAGAAAGTCGCCGAGCTCGGAGTGCTCGCCATACCCACCCCGCGAGCGGGCTGAATCTCTTCGCCCAAGCACTTGCGCCGGGTACCCATGGGGGGTATGTTTCTGGTTGTCGGGGATACCCCCACACCGTATGAGAAGCGCGAGCGAAGGAGCCGAACATGGCCACCAGCACCTACACCGTCACCGGCATGACCTGCGGCCACTGCGTCGGATCGGTCCAGAAGGAGATCGGCAAGATCGACGGCGTCACCAGCGTCGACGTGGACCTCGCCAGCGGTCTGGTCAAGGTCGAATCCACTGCCCCGCTCGCGAACGCCGACGTTGTGGCCGCCGTCGATGAAGCGGGCTATGAGGTGGCGAGCTAAGTGAACGATCGACTGAAGTTCGCCGCCTTCGGCGCCGGACTGGTCGTACTGTTCGGGGCCGCGCTCGGTATCGGAGCCCTGGTGGGCGACCCAGCCGAGCCGGCCTCCGGCACCACCGACCACAGCGAACATCAGGCCGACGCGGCAACGGGATTGCAGGACAGCCTGTCCGGCTACACCCTCACCGATCTCACCGCCCCGGCCGACCCGAATCAGCAAGGCGCACTGCGCTTCCGGATCACTGGCCCACAGGGCGCGGTGACCCAGTACAACACCCTGCACGACAAGAACCTGCACCTGATCGTGGTCCGCTCGGATGCGAGCCAATTCCGGCACGTCCATCCGGAACTCGCCGCCGACGGCACCTGGTCCCTGGACTGGAAGTGGGCCGAGCCCGGCACCTACCGGGTGTTCACCGACTTCTCCCCCGTGGGCGGACCGGGCGAACTGGTGCTCAGCAAGACCCTGAACGTGACCGGCGCCGCGGTGGACAAGCCGCTGCCGCCGGTAGCGAAGACCGCCGAGGTGGATGGTTACCGGGTCACGATGACCGGCGATCTCACCACCGCGGGAAGCGAATTGAAGTTCACCGTCACCCGCGACGGTAAGCCGGTCACCGATCTACAGCCCTACCTCGGCGCGTACGCGCACCTGGTCGCGTTGCGGTCCACCGATCTGGCCTACCTGCACGTACATCCGGAGGGCGAGGTCGGCAAGACACCGGCCGGACCGGACGTGAGCTTCCACGCGCAAGCGCCCAGCGATGGCAATTACCGCCTGTACCTGGACTTCTCACATGGCGGCACCGTTCACACCGCCGAGTTCACGAACGCAACAACCACTGTCGCATCTTCGGATGCGCCCGCGCATCACGGAGGAGGTCACTGACATGAGCGCCCCAGCCCCGGAGCGATCGATCGAGCTAGAGATCGGTGGCATGACCTGCGCCTCCTGCGCGTCTCGAATCGAGAAGAAGCTCAACCGGATCGACGGCGTGACCGCCACGGTCAACTACGCCACCGAGAAGGCGAAGGTCAGCTTCCCCGAATCCGTGTCCGCCGATGACCTGATCGCCAAGGTGGTCGACACCGGGTACACGGCCGCCGTACACACCACGGAACCCGCGAAAACCGGTGATTCCGAGGGTGATTCGGCCCCCAGCGCCACCCAGCAGCTGCGCCATCGCCTGCTGGTGAGCCTGTCGCTGGCCATTCCGGTGGTCGCCATGGCCATGATTCCCGCGCTCCAGTTCAAGAACTGGCAGTGGCTTTCGCTGACCCTCGCCGCACCCATCGTGGTGTGGGGCGGTGCGCAGTTCCACCGGGCCGCGTGGGTGAATGCCAAGCACGGTGCGGCCACCATGGACACGCTGATCTCGCTGGGCACCATCGCCGCCTTCGGCTGGTCGGTGTACGCCTTGTTCTTCGGGGATGCGGGCATGGCGGGCATGAAGCACCCGTTCACCTTCGCCATTCAGCGCGGTGACTCCGCGTCGGCGCTGTACTTCGAGGTGGCGGCCACGCTGATCACCGCGATCCTGGCGGGCCGATACTTCGAGACGCGTTCCAAGGAGAAGGCGGGTTCGGCGCTGCGGGCGCTGCTGGAGCTGGGCGCGAAGGATGTGGCGGTGCTGCGCGACGGCATCGAAACCCGCATCCCGGTCGGTGATTTGCGGGTGGGCGAGGAATTCCTGGTCCGTCCCGGCGAGAAGATCGCCACCGATGGTGTTGTGGTGACCGGCAATTCGGCCCTGGACATGAGCATGCTGACCGGCGAGTCGGTGCCCATCGAGGTGGGCCCCGGTGATCCGGTGGTCGGTGCGACCGTGAACGCGGGCGGCCTGCTGACCGTGCGCGCCACCCGGGTCGGCGCGGATACCCAACTCGCGCAGATGGCCGCACTGGTCGAGGACGCCCAGAACGGCAAGGCCCCCGTGCAGCGGCTGGCCGATCGGGTGGCCGGGATCTTCGTGCCCATTGTCATCGCCATCGCGGTTGCGGCGCTGGGCTTCTGGCTCGGCACCGGTGCGGCCGTCTCGACCGCCTTCGGCGCGGCCGTGGCCGTCCTGATCATCGCCTGCCCCTGCGCCCTCGGTCTGGCCACGCCCACGGCGTTGCTGGTCGGCACCGGTCGCGGTGCACAACTGGGCATTCTGATCAAGGGCCCGCAGGTGCTGGAGTCCACCCGCCGCATCGACACTGTGGTGCTGGACAAGACCGGCACCGTCACCACCGGCAAAATGACTCTGGCGGAAGCGATTCCGGCCGATGGCGTGGACGCCGATGAGCTGCTCGCGGTGGCGGCGGCGGTCGAGCACGGCTCCGAGCATCCGGTCGCCAAGGCCGTGGTGACCGGTGCGGCCGACCGCGGTATCGATACCGAGAAGGTGGATCAGTTCGTCAGCCACGGCGGCAAGGGCGTACAGGGTCTGGTCGGTGAGCGCGCGGTCGTCATCGGACGCACCGAACTGCTCGACGACTGGTCGATCACCCTCCCGGAAGCCTTGGCGGAAGCCAAGACTCACGCCGAGCAAGCGGGCCACACCGCCATCACGGTGGCGTGGGACGGCATTGCCCGAGGTGTGCTGGTCATCGCCGACGCCGTCAAGCCCACCAGCGCCGAGGCCATTGCGGACCTGCGCACTCTGGGCCTGACCCCCGTCCTGCTGACCGGTGACAACAAGGCCGCCGCCCGCACCGTCGCGGATCAGGTCGGCATCGAGGAGGTCATTGCCGAGGTCCTGCCCGCCGACAAGCTGGACGTGGTCAAGAAGCTCCAGGCCGAAGGCAAGGTCGTCGCCATGGTCGGCGACGGCGTCAATGACGCTGCCGCGCTTGCCCAGGCGGATCTGGGCTTGGCCATGGGCACCGGCACCGATGTGGCCATCGAGGCGGGCGATATCACCCTCGTCCGCGGCGACCTCCGCACGGTGGGCACCGCCATTCGCCTGTCCCGGGCCACCCTGCGCACCATCAAGGGCAACCTGTTCTGGGCGTTCGGCTACAACGTGGCTGCCATCCCCCTGGCCGCCGCGGGCCTGCTGAACCCGATGCTCGCCGGCGCGGCCATGGCCCTGTCCAGCGTGTTCGTGGTCAGCAATAGCCTGCGCCTGCGCCGCTTCCAGGGATGAGCGGTACCGGTTCCCGCACAGGGCCGTTCGGATCCACGATCCGGACGGCCCTTCGTGTTGAATGGGTTGGACCGCTTCAGGGACCCTTCCCCGGAAAGCAGAGGAGTGCACCTCGTGACGACCATCGCCGAATACCTGGCCGCAGCGGATATTCAGATCACCCCGAGTCCGGCCGGAGCCCCGGGCGTTCCGCAGGTTTCGATCGACCTGCCGGAGCAGTGGCAGCCGGTGGACGGGTCCGTCTTCCCGGGGGCGTACGGAGTGTGGGCGCTGCCGCCGGAGAACGGCTGGGCCGACAATGTGGTGCTGCTGGTCGGTCGGCTGTCGAAGCCGGTGGACGCTACCGCGCTACTGCAGTCCTCGTTCGCCGATGCGCAGCAGCTGCCGGGCTGGTATGAGATCGGCTCGGAGACCGGGCATTACCGGGGGTATCCAACGGCGGCGGTGACCGGCACCTATTCCCTGGACGCACTCGAATTGTGGGTGCACACCCGCTATATCGTCGCGGTCGCGGGCATGGACGAATACCTCATCCAGTTCACCGTCACCGCCCGCGCCGATCAGGCGGAGGACGTCCAGGACATTCTCGGCAGCCTGGATCTTCGCTGACCGGTTAGTCGACCACCGCGTTCGCCAGGCGAACGTAGGCGGCGGTATCCAATGTTTCGCCTCGGGCGGTCGGATCGATTCCGGCTGCCACGAGGCGTTTTTCGGCTTCGGCCGGGGAGCCCGCCCAACGGGCCAGGGCGGCACGAAGGCCCTTGCGGCGCTGAGCGAAGGCGGCGTCGATCACCGCGTAGACGCGGCGGCGGTGCTCCTCGTCCATGGGCCACGGGGCCTCGGTGTAGCGGTCGATGCGCACGAGTCCGGATTCGACCTTCGGGACGGGCCAAAAGATTTGGCGGCCCACCGTGCCCGCGCGGCGGACGGTGCCGAAGAAGCCCGCCTTGGCGCTGGGAACGCCGTAGATGCGGCCGCCGGGTTCGGCGGCCAGGCGGTCCGCGACCTCCTGCTGCACCATCACCAGAGTGGTTCGGATGCTGGGCAATTCGGCCAGCAGATGCAGCAGGACCGGGACGGCGACGTTGTAGGGCAGGTTCGCGACCAGCGCGGTGGGTTCGCCGGGAATATCGCTGGCCGAGACGCGCATGGCATCGGCCTCGACGACGCTGAGCCGGTCGGCCAGTTCGGGAGCCCTGTCCTGGACGGTTTCCGGCAGATGCTTGGCCAGGACCGGATCGATTTCGATCGCGATCACACGGTCCGCCACATCGAGTGCGGCCAGGGTCAGTGACCCGAGACCGGGCCCGACCTCCAGGACCACGTCATCGCGGGTGACGCCCGCGGTGGCCACGATGCGCCGCATGGTGTTGGCGTCGTGCACGAAGTTCTGTCCGAGCTGCTTGGTCGGGCGTACGCCGAAGCGCTCGGCGAGCGCCCGCACTTCGGCGGGACCCAGCAGAGCGGCTTTACCTCGACCGGCTACCTCGGATTCAGACACTCTGGGAAACCTATCAACCGCCGCGGCCCCGTCACGCCGACACCCCGGTCAGGGGCGCGAGCGTGACGGGGCCGGAGGCTCAGGACTTGGTGGGCGTGGCGAGGATGCGATCGCTGAACGCGCCGATCCCGTCCCACATCTGCGGGCTCACCTCGGTGTGCTCGCCATTGCCGACAATGGTCTGGAAGTCGACGCCATTGGCGGCGAACTGCGCGGCCAGCGCGGCGTGCAGCGGGGAGGGCACGGTGACGTCGCGGGTATTGAGCAGCAAGAGAATCGGTGCGTTGTAGCCGCTGGTCGGCACGGTCATATAGGTGTTGATCGCGGCGCGCATGCGGTCGTCGCTCAAGGGCCGCGAGAGCAGATCGCCGATACCGATGCCGTCGACGGCCTTCATGATGTCGTTGAAGCACATGGTCGAGGTCCGGTCCAGGGTCTCCCGGCCGAGCGGGGTCAGGTAGCTGTCGAGGTCGGCCTCGGGATGGGTGGCCCGCAGACCGGCGAGGATGCTGACCACGAAGCCATTGACGGCGGTTCCGGCCTGACCCTGGATCTCGGGGATGTACGGGCCGACGACGGGTGCGACCTTCTCGATATCGGAGGCCGGGTCGACCGCGATGGTGCCGCGGAAGTCGAGGTCGGGGGCCTCGGTGACCTGCACGTTGGCCGCGCCCAGAGCCGCATGCCCGCCCTGCGAGAAACCGGTCACGGCCCAGGTGCGCGAAAGATCCGGGCGCGCTTCGCGAGCCGCCTTCACCAGGTCGATGGTGGCGGTCGCCTCGGTGCGGGTCTCCAGGTACGGGTGCGGCCCGGTGTCGAACTTGCCGAGTCCGAGGTAGTCCGGGGCGACGACCGCGAAGCCCTTCTTCACGAAGTACTGCAGGATCTGGTCTTCCTTCGGCCGGCTGAACCGGCTGTCGGCGGACTGCCCGCCGCAGCCCGGGCCCATGCCCGAGGTGCCGTGGTCGTAGGCCATGATCGGCCAGCCGCCCTCCGGGGCCGGTCCGGGCGGGACGATGAGCGCCCCACTGGCCTTGACCTGTTCGCCACTGGATCGGGTGGTCCAGTAGTCGACGGAATAGCCGTTCGACACGCCCCGCCAGCCGTCGGGTTGCGCGGTCGCGGTGATCACCGTGCCGGGGGCGTCCGCCTGTGCCGGGATTCCCGGCAATACGAGCAGCGCACCCGCCGAAACTACGGCCGCGCCGAATACTCGCGTCCGCCAACCGAACAACCGCATGAATCCTCCATCAGTCCCCGCCCCGGAACGAATTTGTGTGCGGGCTCGAGCCTAATGAACTGAACGACGGTCCAGTATGAGAACACTCTGGCAATTAGCTGACCGGCCACCCATTGACGCCCGCTGTAACTTGTTCTAATTTCTCGCCATGTTGGCAAGATATGAAGGACGTCGCGTACTCGTCACCGGAGCCGGGTCGGGCATCGCTCAGGGCATCGCCCTCCGCTTGCTCGCCGAGGGAGCCCACCTGGTAGCCGCGGATATCAATGAGAACGGCCTGGCCGCCACCCTCGAGGCCGCCCCCGCCGATCAGCGCGAGCGGCTGCGCACGGTTCGCCTGGATGTAGCCGACCCGCAATCGGTGACCGCCGCGGTCGCCGAGGCCGTCGAATTCCTCGGCGGTCTGGACGTTCTCGTGAACGGCGCGGGCATCATGCGCGCCGGGCACACGCACGAGCTGCCCCTGGAAGTCTGGAATCAGGTGATCGCGGTCAACCTCACCGGCACCTTCCTCACGACCCAGGCCGCCCTCCCCCACCTGCTCGAAACCCAGCACGGCGTGGTCGTGAACTTCTCCTCCACATCGGCTTTCGGCTCGGTGCCGTACATGGCGGCCTATGCCGCGTCGAAGGCGGGCATCAATGCGTTCACCCATGCCATCGCCCTCGAATACGTGAAGAAGGGCCTGCGCGCGGTGAATATCGTGCCCGGCGGGATCAGCACCGGCATCACCTCCGGCCTGGATCTCCCCGCCGACGCCGACTGGTCGCTGATCGCCCGGCTACCCGGCTGGATCGAGGGCGGCGCGCTCGGCAAGCCCGAGGACATCGCCGGTGTCGTCGCCATGGTGGCGTCGGATGAGGGCCGCTATATGACCGGCACCGAACTCCGCGTCGACGGCGGAGCGCTCATGTAGGTGTTCGATGCTGGGCCGATCCCTTTCCGGGTCGGCTCAGCTCAGCCCGAGGCGGCCGGTGCAGGTGGGCCAGGCACCCCAGCCCTGCCGGGCGCGCGTGACCTCGGCGATGGCGATCTGCTCTTCGCGAGTGGCCAGGTCGGCGCGGGGCGCATAGCGCGTGCCGCCCTGCCGTTCCCAGGTGCTCTGGTCGAATTGGACGCCGCCGTAGTAGCCATTGCCGGTATTGATGGCCCAGTTGCCGGTGGATTCGCAATTGGCGAGAGCGTCCCAGATCCTGCCGTCACGGACCTCGGGCACCTCGGTGCCGGGCTTGGCGCCCTTGCGGATGGTCTTGGGTGCGGCGGGGACGATCACGGTCGACTTCACCGGATCCTTGCCCGCCTCACGGCCATTCACCGTGGAGACCGCGAAGGTGACGTCCTGCACGCCCGGAACGCCGGGGTTCTCCACAATGGTGCGGCTCATGTTCATCGTCGGGTCTTCGATCACGTTCTCCGTGGGATCCAGCGGAATTCGCTCGACGTGGTTCTCCACGATCTTGCGGGTGATGGTGACCTTCATGCCATCGGTGAGCGGCGTATCGGCCTTGGGTTCGACGAAGTCCTGATTGGCCAGCTTCAGGCCCGTCACCTCGAGCAGCTGGCCGACGGTCGGCGCGGCCAGGCGGACCAGGGATAGCGGGTCGCCATTGTCGGAGAATTCGATGGTGCGCGGGTTGGTGATCAGCATCGCCGCGCCCTCGAGCGGGAGCGGGCTGGGTCGCGCGGGCGAGGTGTAGACGTCACCGGGGAGATTGAGTTTGACGATGGCCTCGGCGACCGTGAGCGCCGTGGTCCACGCCTTGGAGGGTTTGCCGTCCACGATGAGCGAGACCTCGCGGGCCCGGTTCAGCGTGATGGTGGCCCCGTCCGGGACTTTCGCGGCGGCGGAAGGGGATACGTCGTCGCGGTCGGTCAATGCGTACCCGGCGTCGCGCAGGATGCCGCGCACATTGCCGCGCATGGTGTCGGCCACCAGCTTCTGGCCATCGACGACCACGGTGACGGTCTTCTTGTTCAGGATGGCCAGTCCCGCACCGGCAATGAGCGTGACGAGCATCGCCGCGATAGCGCCGTACAGCAACGGCGAGCGCGACGAGTTGATCTTCGCCAAAGCGTTCATCGAAAATCCCGGCATGGTCACAGTACGATAACGAGGGGGTCGGGAATTGACAACCGATCCACGCGGACTTGCGGATACGAATATCACGGGCCGATATCGCTCCGCAGGTGGATCACGATCGGGACTCATCATAGTGAGCCAGAACACACCCGCAAGTCCGGGGACCTCGATCCTTTAGCAAGATCGAATGTGCCGCAAAAGGATTGCGGGTGGCAGTCAGATTCCGTAGACCCGCCGCGCATTGGCGGTGGTGATCTTGGCCAGCTCCAGAGGATCCTGTTCGCGAAGTTCCGCCAGCGCCCGCAAGGTGTACGGCAGCATGTACGACTCGTTCGGCGCACCCCGGAACGGATGCGGGGTCAGGAATGGCGCGTCCGTTTCGACCAGAATCTGCTCGTTCGGAACGAGTTTCGCGGCCTCCCGCAATTCATGGGCATTCTTGAAACTCACGGTGCCGGAGAAACTCAGCACATAGCCCTCCTCCACGCAGGCGAGCGCCATATTGGAGTCGGAGGAGAAGCAGTGGAAGATCACGGTTTCCGGCGCGCCCTCGTCCAGCAGCACGGCCAGGAGGTCGTGATCGGCCTCGCGATTGTGGATCATGAGCGGTTTGCGCAGCCGCTTGGCGAGGTCGATATGCCAGCGGAAGCCCTCGACCTGATCCTCGATTCCGGCGCAGCCTTCCAGCTTGCCGGGCCAGTAGTAGTCGAGCCCGGTCTCGCCGACGGCGACCACGCGCGGGTCGGCGGCCAGCTGTTCCAGCTCGGCCTTGGCGGCCTCGTCGAGGACATTGGCGCGGGTCGGGTGCAGCGCGACGGCCGCGTAGACGCGCCGATCCCAGTGCGCGGCCCGGACCGTGAAGCGCGCGGCATCGAGATCATCGGCGACGGTCACCACCTCGCGCACCCCGACCGCCTCGGCCCGGTCCAGCAGGGCCGCAACCGATTCGGCGTCGGTCGCCCCGCAGGCATCGAGGTGGGTATGCGCGTCGATGAGCGGGAACAGCGGCTCGGGTGGTGCGGGTGCGGGTCGGCGGTCACTCATGGGCGATACCGTCCACGGGGATATTCACGCGAGCGTCAAAGGGCACGCAGATAGAGTAGACACCACCATGAGCGCATCCGACCGCCCCGCCTTTTACCTCACCACGGCCATTGCGTATCCGAACGGTGCGCCGCACATCGGGCACGCCTACGAGTACATCTCGTCCGATGCCCTGGCCCGCTTCAAGCGGCTCGACGGGTTCGACGTCTTCTATATGACGGGCACCGACGAGCACGGCCAGAAGGTGCAGCAGGCCGCGAAGGCCGCGGGTGTTCCGGAGCAGGAGTACGCCGCCCGCAACTCCGATGTGTTCGAGCGCATGGACAAGGCCCTCGACGTCTCCTTCGACCGGTTCATCCGCACCACCGATGAGGATCATCACGCGGCGTCGGTCGCGCTCTGGGAGAAGATGGCCGCCGCGGGCGACATCTACCTGGACACCTACGCGGGCTGGTACTCGGTGCGCGACGAGGCGTTCTACACCGCGGAGGAGACCACCCTCCAGGAGGACGGCACCCGCATCTCCACCGAGACCAAGACGCCGGTGGAGTGGACCGAGGAGTCGAACTACTTCTTCCGCCTGTCCAAGTACCAGGACCGGCTGCTCGAACACTATGAGACCAAGCCGGAATTCATCGCGCCCGCGACCCGGCGCAATGAGATCGTCTCGTATGTGAAGGCCGGGCTGAAGGATCTGTCCATCTCCCGCACCACCTTCGACTGGGGTGTTCCGGTGCCGGGCGATCCGGCGCACGTCATGTACGTGTGGGTGGACGCGCTCACCAACTACCTGACCGGTGCGGGCTTCCCGAATACGGATTCGGCCTCGTTCCGGAAGTTCTGGCCCGCCGATCTGCACATCATCGGCAAGGACATCACGCGGTTCCACACCGTGTACTGGCCGGCGTTCCTGATGTCGGCGGGCATCGAATTGCCGAAACGCGTGTTCGTGCACGGGTTCCTGTACAACAAGGGCGAGAAGATGTCGAAGTCGACCGGCAATGTGGTCGATCCGATGGAGCTCGTGGACACCTACGGCCTCGATGCCGTGCGGTTCTTCCTGCTGCGGGAGATCTCCTACGGCCAGGACGGCTCCTACAGCCACGAGGGCATCGTCGGGCGGATCAACTCCGATCTGGCCAATGAGTTCGGCAATCTGGCGCAGCGCTGCCTGAAGATGGTGGCGCGCGACTTCGGCAGTGTGGTCCCGGCTCCGGGTGCGTTCACCGAGGACGACAAGGCCCTGCTGGACCGCGCCAATGGCCTGCTGGAGAAGGTGCGCGCCGAATTCGATCAGCAGCAGATCCATCTCGGCCTGGAGCAGCTGTGGCTCACCCTCGGTGAGACCAACCGCTACTTCTCCGCGCAGGCCCCGTGGACGCTGGCAAAGTCCGGTACGCCGGAGGATGTGGCCCGCGAGGGCACCATCCTCTATGTGACGATGGAAGTGGTCCGGACGGTCGCGCTGCTGGTGCAGCCGGTGATTCCGGCGGCTTCGGGAAAGATCCTGGATCTGCTCGGCCAGACCGGCCGCAATTTCAGCGATCTGGCGACTCCGATCCAGCCGGGCCTCGCGCTGCCCGAGCCGGAGGTCGTGTTCCCGAAGTACGTGGAGCCGAAGAACTAGCCGGTGCCCGCTCCTCCGGTGCTGCACGGCCCAGGCCGTCCAGCACCGGAGACCCACACGCGACGGTGAGTGCAGGAGCCGGTCGAGGCCGCATCCCGTACCGGGTACACCGCACCCGGTGGAGATTCCCCGCCGAACTCCACCTCGATACCGTCGGCGCGCTACAGCCGAACCTCGCGGATAACAGCATCCAGTCCGTTTCCGCCGCAGGTCAACCTGAAACGGTCACACTATTTGGGGCACCTTCGCCGGGTATCGGGCGCGAGCCTCGCTGGGGTATCAGAGGCCCGGGCGGCGCGGCGTCAGGATGAACAGCTGGTAGTCGCAGTTGTCCGGGTGCCAGGCGTTGTAGGAGCGCATGGTGACGTCGAACGTCCCGCCCGTCGCCGGATCCCGAACCGTCACGAGCGAGTTGTTGAATTGCGCCTCGCTGATATCGGTTGTCCACAACCGCTCGAATTCCGGATTCACCCGGCAGGTTTCGACGATCTCGGCAATCCGCTCCGGCGCGACTATCCCCGGTGACATCACCCGCAGGATGGTCAGCAGCCGGTGCACGATCTCCTCCCAGTTGACGAGAACCTCGCGAGCGATGTCGACGGTCATCATCTGCTCGATGACGTTCACGGGCCGCTTCGCTCCCGGCTCGGCGGGCAGGAGCCACGGAAACGCCTCACGGGCGGCCTGATTGGCGGCCAGGATCTCGTATTCGGGGAAACGATGGAAGAAGGCCGGGACCGCGAGAGACTCGAGATGATCCAGATCTTCCTCCCGCAATGTCGGCGGCCAGGTACCGACCGCAACCCGTGACAGCTTCGGGACCGCCAGCGACACCATCTTCTGCAACATCCAGACCGGCACATCCACTGCCGCACACCAGTCTTCGAGCCGGCTCGGTGACATCGGGCGCTCACCGGTCTCGAACTTCCGATACAGCGACAGGCTGACGAACATGCGCCGTGCCGCTTCCTCCTGGGTCAGGCCCAGGGCTTCCCGTCGATACCTCAAATACAGCGCGAGCAATGGCTGCTCCCGAATGAGTCCGGCCGGGCCGCTCATTCGGTTCCCCGGCTCCAATGGGGATCGACGCTGGGGGTGTCGTTCCCCCGCGGTGTCAGTGTGAACAGCTGATAGGCGCAGTTCTCCGGGTGATACACGTTGTATGTGCGGATGGTGAAACTCATCCGCGCACCCGTCGCAGGGTCTCGAGCGAGCACAAGCGAGTCGTTGAACAGAGCCTCATCCATGTCGGTCTGCCAAAGGCGCTCGAATTCCGGATTCGCGCTACAGGTTTCGACGATCTGGGCGAGCCGTTCCGGCGCGACGATTCCAGGCGCGAGTACCCGCACAGCGAACAGCAGCCGGTGGACGATGGTTTCCCAATTGATCAGCACCTCCTGGGCCTCCGGGGAAGTCATCATCTGCTCGAGGAGATTCGTCGGCCGCTCGGCATCCGGCGGGGCAGGCAGCAACCAGGTGAACGCCCCGCGCGCGGTCGCATTTGCCGCAAGGACCTCGAATTCCGGAAATCGGTGAAAGTACGCCGGGAACGGGAAGGACTCGAGGTGCTCGAGGTCCTCCTGCCGCAAGGCGGGCGGCCAGACGCCCCGCGCGACGCTCGCCAGCTTGGGCAGCGCCAGCGACACCATCTTTTCCAGCAACCAGACGGGCGCGTTCATCGCCGCGCACCAGTCCTCCAGCCGGTTCGCTGTGAGCGGGCGTTCCCCGCTCTCCAGCTTGCGGTACATCGACAGGCTGACGAACATTCGCCGTGCCACATCTTCCTGGGTCAGTCCCAGGGTTTCGCGTCGGTGCCGCATGTACATGGCGAGCACCGGCTGCTCCGGGATGAGGTCGTTCGTGCCGATCACTGGGTTCGCCTGCCTCCGAGCTGTGTCTTTCTGGTGAAGGTCCACCGAAACGGACTACGAACAGTCAATCAGGGCGGCCGTCCGCACTGTGCACAGCCACACCCGTGGACACGGCAAGGATGGGTTTCGCCACAGGGCCGACCGTGTGCGAACGTCGAAATCGACTGTCGCCCAGACAGTTTCGTAATCTTATTTCTATAACCAAGAGTTACAACTACTGCACCCACCAGGCGAGGTGAAGTCCCTCACAGCGGGGACTCATGCATCGAGGCTCTCACCGGCGAAAACCAGTTCGGAGCAGCATGTCTCAGACAATTTAATGCGTTCTGCCAGGTCGCATGCCTAGTTACCGTCCGGTAGCCTCATCAATCGTCACCGTTTCAGATTGCAATTCTTCGCACTTTCAGGAGTCCCTGTGTCGCATTCTCGATTCGAGTCGATAGGCGCCTATCTGCCGTCGAAACGCGTTACCACCGAAGAGCTTGTCTCCCAATTGCAGGAGACCCCGGAATTCGATCTCGAACGCATCACAGGCGTCAAGGAACGGCGATTCCGCGATACCACCCCGGAGAACGGCGAGGATTCCTTCGCGCTGGCATTGAAGGCCGTGCAGGACTGTCTGTCCAGGTCGCAGTATGCGGCCGAGGATCTGGACGTGATCATCTCGTGCTCGATCACGCGCAGTAAAGATCGCACCAAAATGTATATGGAGCCATCGTTCGCCGGTGCCATCGCTCGCACCCTCGGCGCTCGCGAGGACACTATTTCATTCGATCTCTCGAATGCCTGCGCGGGCATGATGAGTGGCGTCTACATTCTCGATCGCATGATCCGCTCTGGTGCGGTGAAGCGTGGAATCGTGGTCAGCGGCGAGGCCATCACTCCGATTGCGGAAACCGCCGTCAATGAAATTTCCAGTAAATATGATCTGCAATTCGCGTCCCTGACGGTCGGCGATTCGGGTGCGGCCGTCGTGCTGGACGAGTCGGTCGACGAGTCGGACCGGATTCACTACATCGAATTGACCACCGCGTCCGAATTCTCGCACCTGTGCCTGGGCATGCCCAGCGATAAGACCGCGGGCGTCGCGCTCTACACCGACAACCGGAAGATGCACAACGAGGCGCGGTTCCTGCTCTGGACCGATACCCAGCGCAACTTCATGGAGGAGCAGGGCCTGACCTTCAAGGACGAGGGCTTCGACTACATCATTCATCACCAGTTCGGCGCGGCCGCGATTCCGTATATGAACGCCATTGCCGAGCGCGAATTCGGCCACCCCATGCCGCCGGACCTGAATGTCATCGAGAAGTACGGAAACACCTCCAGCACTTCGCACTTCATCGTGCTGCACGACCAACTCAGTCAGCAGAGCATTCCGACCGGGTCCAAGGTGCTGATGATCCCGGCCGCCTCCGGCGTCGTCGGCGGCTTCCTGTCCACCACCATCTCTTCGCTGAAGGTCTGAGGTCCGACATGGGCGTGCGCATCAAATCCACCGGAATCAGCCGGGACACCGACACTTTCAGCATTGTGGAGCTCAGCGGCCGGGCCGCGAGGCGGGCCATGGAGCAGGGCGGGGTCGAGCCGGGTCAGGTCGGTGTGCTGATCAACGCTGGCATCTTCCGCGACAACAACACCGTCGAGCCTGCCGTCTCGGCGCTCATCCAGAAGGCCGCGGGCATTGGCCTGGATTACGTCAAGGAGGACCCGCGGTCGTTCTCCTTCGATCTCATGAACGCCGGTTCCGGCGTGCTCAATGCCGTGCAGGTGGCACAGGCGGTGCTCGCCACCGGCAGCACCGAGCATGTGCTCATCGTCTCCGGCGACACCCACCCGTCCCTGAAGCGGTCCGCGGGTGACGGCGAATTCCCGTACGCCACTTCGGGTGCCGCGCTGCTGCTGGAACTGACCGATGAGGACGAGGGCTTCGGACGGGTGCACACCGTCGCCGGTCAGGGCACGCCGGTGGTCGAGTCCTATGTCGACTCCGCCACCATGGGCAATCGCGGTCGCGAACTCATGACCGTGGACCGGGACGCCGATTTCGAGGACCGTCTGCTGACCGTGGCCACCACCGCGGCGCGCAAGGCGCTCGCCGAGGGCGAGTTCGATCTGGCGAATACGGCGCTGATCTCCTCCACCCCGACCCCGGGCTTCGGGGCGCGGCTGGCGGGCGAGCTGGGCATTGCCACCGATTCCCTCTTCGCTCCCGATCTGTCGCAGGGTGATCCGCACACCGCGGCGCTGCCGCTCGCGTACGACGCCGCGATCCAGAGTGATCTGCTCGCCGCGTACTCGCATGTGCTGTTCGTCGCCGCCGGTGCCGGTCCCTCGGCCGCCGCGGTGGTCTACCGGCTCCCCGCGACGGCCGGAGCCGCGGCGTGACGACCGCTACCTACTGGCAGGCCATCGATCGCTTCCGCGCGGTCGTGGCCGCCGACCCGGACCGGGAGGCGGTGATCTTCCCGCACGGAAGCACCGCCTCCGGGCTCCCGGACTACCGCCACCTCACCTACCGTGAGCTGGACGAGTGGTCCGACACCATCGCGCTGCACCTGTCCGCCTCCGGTGTCGGCCGCGGCACCCGCACCATCGTCCTGGTGCTGCCCAGCCCCGGCCTGTACGCGATCATGCTGGGGCTGTTGAAGATCGGTGCGATCCCGGTCGTCATCGACCCGGGCATGGGCCTGCGCAAGATGCTCAACTGCCTGCGCGCCGCCAATGCCGAAGCCTTCATCGGCATCCCGCAGGCGCACGCCGCCCGCATCCTGTTCCGCAAGTACTTCCGCGATGTCCGCGTCCCGATCACCGTGGGGCCGCGCTGGTTCTGGGGTGGCGAGACGCTCCAGAGCTGGGGCGCCCCCGAGGCCGCCGTCCAGCCGTCTGCGGCCGAAAAGGCAAGCGCGCGAATAGATCAGCTTCGCTCTGCGCTTCAGCAGCGCGCCGGTGCACCAACCGGCCACGGCCCCACATCCGGCGCGGCTGTCGCAGCACGCCTCGACGAACTGCTGGCCACGCTGTCGAGTGGTGTCGGCGCGGCGGGCCGGAAGCGCACGACGGGCGATGCGCCCGGGAAATTGTTTGCCGCCCTGGGTCGTTCGAATGCCGAGCGCGGCGGCTCATCGGCTCCGCTCGATCCTGCGTCGCTGCTGGAACGGGTGCCCGCGCCCGCGAGCGAAGTGCTGATGATCGGTTACACGACCGGTAGCACGGGTCCGGCCAAAGCCGTGGAGATGACGCACGGAAATCTCAGTTCGATGGTGGATCAGGTTGATGCGGCGCGGAATCGGGTTGCGCCCGGCACCTCGCTGATCACGCTGCCGCTGGTGGGAATCCTGGATATGTTGCTGGGGGCGCGGTGTGTGTTGCCGCCGCTGATCCCGAGCCAGGTCGGGTCGACCGATCCGGCACATGTGGTGGACGCGATCAATCGGTTCGGGGTGCGGACCATGTTCGCCTCGCCCGCCGTTTTGATTCCGCTGCTGCATCACATGGAGCAGACCGGCGCGAGAGTGCCTACGCTGCACAGCATTTACTCCGGTGGCGCGCCGGTCCCGGACTGGTGCATCGCGCGGCTGCGTGAGGTGCTGGCCGAGGATGCCGAGGTGCACGCGGGGTACGGGTCGACCGAGGCGCTGCCCATGTCGACCATCGAATCCCGGGAGCTGCTGGGCGGATTGGTCGAGCGAGCGCATCGCGGTGAGGGCACCTGCATCGGGCGGCCCGCCGAGGGTGTGCGGGCGCGGCTCGTCGCCATTACCGATGATCCGATTCCGACCTGGGAACAGGCGGCGGCGCGGGAGGCCGAGCTGGTCGCCACGCGCGGCATCGGTGAGCTGGTGGTCGCGGGGCCGAATGTGAGCACCCGGTACTACTGGCCGCAGGAGGCCAATCTCGCGGGCAAGATCCATGACGGCGAGACGGTGTGGCATCGCACCGGCGACCTGGCCTGGATCGACGAGGAGGGCCGGATCTGGTTCTGCGGGCGCAAGAGTCAGCGCGTGCACGCAGCGGGCGGGCCCATGTTCAGCGTGCAGGTGGAGCAGGTCTTCAATACCCTGCCCGGTGTCGCCCGGACCGCGTTGGTCGGTGTCGGCGTGAAGGGCGCGCAGGAGCCCGTGCTGTGTGTGGAGGCCGAGGCCGGTGCGAACACCACCGCGCTGGCGGCGAAACTGCGCGAGCGGGCCGCCGAATTCGAGGTCACCGCGGGCGTCACCCGGTTCCTCTTCCATCCGAAGTTCCCGGTGGACATCCGGCACAATGCCAAGATCGGCCGCGAGCAGCTGGCGATCTGGGCCGCGGCACAGCTCGGAGAGGATTCGAAACGATGAAAGTCACTGTGCTGCGGGCGGTTCCGATTCTCGGCTGGCTATATGTGGCCGCCGGGATCCTTGCCGCGCTGACGAATAATGTTCCGGCGAATCGGCTGCTGCGCGCGGTCTTCTGGATCGATGTCTTCCTGAGCGTCGTGGTGCATGCCGCGCAGATTCCGGCCGCACTCCGGACGGCGAAGGATTCGGGTCGTTCGCCGGTCGAGACCGCTGTGCTCACCCAGATTTTCGGACTTACGTGGTGGAAGACTCAGGAGGCGGCATGAACGGTCAGGGCTCGGAGGCGTCGCTCCACCTCCCAACGCTTGCCTGCGTAACCACGCAGAGCCCCCGCTCATGCCGAAAGGAAACAGCGTGAAGGCACTGGTAACCGGCGCGTCCGGATTCCTCGGCGGGGCTTTGGTGCGCCGCCTGGTCCGCGACGGCGACTACGACGTGGCGATCCTGGCCCGTCCCACCAGCAATCTGCGCGACCTCGCCGAGGTGATCGACCGCGTGGAGGTGATCCACGGCGATCTGACCGATGAGGTCTCCCTGGAACGCGCCACCAAGGGCGTGGACGTGGTGTTCCACAGTGCCGCCCGCGTCGACGAGCGCGGCACCCGCGCGCAGTTCGTGGCCGAGAACCTCACGGCCACCGAGAATCTGCTGCGCTCGGCCCGCCGCAATGGCGCGGGAAAATTCATCTTCATCTCCAGCCCCAGCGCCATGATGGACCGCGATGGCGGCGATCAGGTGAATGTCGACGAGTCGATCCCGTATCCGGCGCACTACCTGAACCTCTATTCGGAGACCAAGGCCGCCGCCGAGCGCACCGTGCTCGCGGCGAACGCGCCGGACTTCGCCACCTGCGCGCTGCGTCCGCGCGCGATCTGGGGTGCGGGCGACCGCTCCGGCCCGATCGTGCGACTGCTCAGCCGCGCCGCCGCGGGCACCCTGCCGGACCTCTCGTTCGGCAGGCAGGTGTACGCCTCGCTGTGCCATGTCGACAATATTGTCGAGGCCTGCGTCAAGGCGGCCGGTTCCGAAAACATCGGCGGCAAAGCGTATTTCGTGGCCGATGCCGAGCAGACCGATGTGTGGGGCTTCCTCGGTGAGGTCGCCGAGAGCCTCGGCTACGAGCGCCCGACCCGGCAGCCGAATCCGCGCGTCGTGCATGCCGCCGTCGCGGTGCTCGACACGATCTGGCGTATTCCGTTCATCGCCACCCGCTGGTCACCGCCGCTGTCCCGCTATGTGGTGGCGCTCATGACCCGCACCGCCACCTACGACACCGGTGCGGCCGCAAGGGATTTCGGTTACAAGGCGGTCGTGGACCGGACCAAGGGCCTCACCGAGTTCCGGGCCTGGCTCGAAACCCAGGGCGGCGTCGTCGAATTGACCAAGAACATTCGCTGATCGCACCACCGATCACCGCGCAGCAAGAGCGATCACCGCGCAGCAATAGAGGCAGGCGTGAACAGTCAGGGCCCGGAGGCGGCAGCTTGCGTCACCACGCAGGGCCCCTGTTCACGCCGAAAGGACACAGCATGAGTACCTTCCGGCGACCCATCTCCCCCACCGAACTCATCTACTTCCCGATGCGGGATATGGCCCCGCCCTTCCTCATGCAGATGGCCTACGAGGGCGTCGGCGCGCTGGACCCGGAGGACCTGCGGCGCGCGATCGCCATTGCCGCCGAAGCGAATCCGGGTGCGCGGCTGGTGCGGGACGGCAAGTTCTGGGTGGATTCCGGCGTGACGCCCGCCCTGCGGGTGGTGCCCCACGTGCTGCAATACGCCGCGCTGGAAGCGGATCCGGTGCTCACCAGCCCGATCGGACCGCATCCGGAATCCACCTGTGAGGTGCTGCTGCTCACCGGTGACCCGACCACCATCATCTTCCGGGTCTTCCACGGCGTCATGGACGGCATGGGCATGGTCATGTGGGCGACCGATGTGCTGCGCGTCCTGCGCGGCGAGGAGCCGCTCGGCGCACCCGATCCCATCGCGGATGCCGAACTGGTTCGCAAGGTCGGTGCGCCCGGGCGACCTACTCCTATGCTGCCGTTCTACCGTGCCGCCACCGGCCACGGCCGCCAGCTTCCGGGTGAGCACCGCCATCTGCTGCGGGTCCGCACCATCGACGCGGCCGGGCCGGGCGCGCTCATGCGGGTCGCCGCGCTGCTCGCCGAGGAGGGCGGGCCGAAGTCGCGCATCATGATTCCGGTCGATATCCGCCGCCACGATCCGGCGGTGCGTTCGACCGGCAATCTCGCGCTGCCGCTGTTCCTCGACGCCCGCCCGGGCATGGACTGGAAGCAGCTCAACGAGCTCAAGAAGGCCGGGCTGGCGGAGGGTCGCGAACTCAATCAGATGGACAATGGCGGGCTCACCAGGATGCCGCCCGCCGTGGGCCGGGGACTGCTGAGCACGCTCAACTGGCTGGGTTCGCGGTACGGCCGGAATCTGGCCTCCGCCACCGTGTCTCATATGGGCCGGTATGACCTGGACGAACTCTCGGTGCCCGGATTCACCTTCACGGCGGTGCGCGTACTGCCGCAGCACAGTGTCGCCATGCCGCTGCTGTTCGGCATGACCGAATGCGGCGGGCGCACCGAGCTGACCGTGTCCGCGCGCAGTGGCGATGGCATTCCGGAGCGGCTCGAGGCACTGCTCGATCGCATTGCGCGGACGCTCGAAAAGGAGCTCACGCCAACGGGTTCGGCCAAGTCATGACTGCGTGGGCGCGGATTGTCATCGCGCGGCCCAAGACCGTCCTCATCGCCGCGGTGCTGTTCGCCTTGGCGTGCGGGTTGTTCGGGACCGGGCTGGCGCAGAAGGTGAGTGCGGCCGGATTCACCGATCCCGGAAGCGAATCCGCTGTCGTGGACGCGTGGGTGAAGGAGCGGCTCGGCCCGCAGAACCCGGACGTGATCGCGATCTACGCCGCGCCCGAGGGGCAGTCGCTGGCCGATATCGGGCCACGCGTGCAGGCCTCACTCGAGAAGGTCGATCCGGCATTGCTGAATCGGCCGATCGAAACCTATTGGAACAGTGCGCGATCGTCGCTGCTGCGTTCTCCCGATGGGCGGCAGGCGGTCGCGGTGGTGTTCGCCGCCGGTGACGACAATGCGCGCATCGCGGCCTTCCCGAAGATGGAGGACGCCCTGCGGGTGCCGGGCGTCGACACCAAGCTGACCGGGTACAGCGCCCTCGCCGACGCCATCAGCACGCAGTCCCGGCATGACCTGATCGTGGCCGAATCGATTTCGATTCCGCTCACCGCTCTCGTGCTGGTGCTGGTGTTCGGCGGCGTGGTCGCCGCCTCACTGCCGGTGCTGGTCGGCACCCTGGCGGTGGTCGGTGCGCTGGGTGCGGTCGGCCTCATCGCCGAGTTCACCGAGGTCAGCATTTTCGCCATGAACGTGGTCTCGCTGCTCGGGCTCGGATTGGCCATCGACTACGGGCTTTTCATGGTCAGTCGATTCCGCGAGGAACTCGGTGCGGGACAATCGGTTGCCGCGGCGATCACCCGCACCCTGCACACCGCGGGCCGCACCGTCCTGTTCTCGGCGCTGCTGCTCATGTGCGCCTTCGCGGGCACCCTGGTGTTCCCGCAGGCCGTGCTGCGTTCCCTCGGCTTCGGCGCGATGGCGGCGGTCGGCTTGGCCGCCCTGCTCTCGGTGACCGCGCTGCCCGCCGCCCTCACCCTGCTCGGCCCGCGAATCGGCAAATGGAGTTGGCGCGCGGACGCTTTCGAACGCGCCGAAATGCGCGCCCAGCGCTTCTGGGGCCGCGTGGTCACCGGTGTCATGCGTCACCCCGGCGCGATCGCCATCGCCGTCGGCGCGATCCTGCTAGTCCTGGCCGCCCCGCTCACCGGCGTCCGCCTCGGCGATATCGACCACACCGCGCTCCCCGCGGGCAGCGAAACCCGCACGGCCGTGGAGGAATTGTCCGCCCGCTTCCCCGGAGCCAAGAGCGGCGCGACCATCCTGCTCCGCGAATCCGATGGCTCGGCACCACCGCAATCCGCCGTCAGCACCGCCCTGCGCGAGCTCGGCGCGGTGCAGGGCGTCCGCCAGGCGCTGCACCTGGAAACCCGGGACAATACGGCGATCATTCACGCCGCCCTCGCCGCCCCCGACCGCTCCCCCGATGCCCAGGACACCGTCCAGCGCATTCGCGACCTGCGATTGGATGGCCTGGAACTGCGCGTAGGCGGCGAAAGCGCCGCCACCACAGACAGTGTCACCACCATCCTCGGCAAACTGCCCCTGATGGTCGTGGTCATGGTGGCCGCGACCCTGCTCATGCTGGCCCTGGCCTTCCGCTCCGTGGTCCTGCCCCTCAAGGCGGTGCTCATGGCATTCCTCAGTCTCGCAGCGACTTTCGGCGTGCTGACCTGGATCTTCGACGAAGGTCATCTGGCGGGGGTGTTCAGTATCAGCGTCGGTCCACTGTCCGCCGGGATGATGGTTCTCATCATGGCTGTCGTCTTCGGCCTCTCCACCGACTACGAGGTCTTCCTGCTCTCCCGAATGGTGGAGGCGCACAACGCCGGTGCCGACACCGAGGAATCCGTCCGCACCGGCACCGTCCAAACGGCACGCGTAATCACCGCCGCCGCAACCCTTCTCGTCCTGATCACCGGCGCGTTCACGCTGTCCCCACTGACCCCCATGCGTTTCCTGGGCCTGGGCATGGTGATCGCCTTGATCATCGACGCCACCCTGGTCCGCATGTTGCTGGTTCCGGCGCTGGTAAAACTCATGGGCCCGGCCAACTGGTGGACACCGGGCGCCAGCCGGGCGGCGCGGAGCCCGTCCCCAGAATCAGTCCTGGCAGCGAAAGAAGTTGCGCGATCTGGTAGTTGATCCATCCGGGAAAGTCGGCCATGGCGGTGCCTTTCATCGAGCAGAGCCTTTCATCGACAGGTGCGGCCGGGAACCGCACCGCCCGGCGGGGTGATGCGGGCGATCCAGCCGAACAGGTGCGAGGTGACCCAGATGTTTCCGTCCGGGCCCGTATTGATGTACGCGGGAAAGGATCCGAACGTGATCGGCAGCGCGCCGCCGAGCGCGTTCATCGGGTACTGGGTGAAGTCGCCGGTTTCGGGATCGAGCCGCCCGACCGTGCCGGAGACGATCTGCGGGAACCACAGCGCACAGTCCGGACCGGTGGTGAGGCCGGAAGGCCCTGCGGCCAAGTCGACTTCAAAGCGCTTGACGACCCGCATGGTCTCCGGCTCGATCGCGATGAGCTGACCGCGCCCGTACTGGCCCGCGCCGAGAGTGGCCCACATATTCCCGTCCGGACCATCGGCCAGGCCGAAGGGCACGCTCTGCACGGGCACGTTCATCTCGGTGACCCGGCCCTGCGTGGTGATCTTCACGATCCGGGAGGGCGGCGCGGGCACGGTCACCCACAATTCGCCATCGGGACCGGCGGCCATGATCGGGTTCGCGCTCGGAAAGGTATAGGGCAGTTCGAATTCGGACGATGCGCCGGTCGCCGGGTCGAATCGGCCCACCCGGTTGGTGACGAACTCGGGATACCAGAGCGCTCCATCGGAACCGACCACGAGTTCATGCCCACCGGCCAGCGGATGCGGCAGCTGATAGCGGGTGATCTCCCGGGTCGCCGGGTCGATCCGACCGAGATAGCCGCCGACCAGGGTGCTGAACCAAATCGCCCCATCGGGTCCGGTGGTGATGCCGGTGGTGCCGGGTAGGAGCCCTCCGGCCGGAAATCGTTCCAGCCGAAGCGTTTCGGTATCGAGCCGGGCGATGTCCGTGGGCGGCAGGGTGAACCAGAGCCCGCCGTCCGGGCCCGGAGTGAACCGCTCCGCGAACACTCCGAAGCCGACGGGGATCTGGGTGACGCTCGCCGCCGGGTCTTCGAGAGCGGGTTCGGCACGGGCGGCCGTGCCGAAGAGGGTCGTCGCCAGCAGGATCACGGAGCAGGTGATCGCGGAACGCAGGAAGCTCGACGCCATGGTCCTCCTCGGGACGCGCGCGGATACTCCGGAACCTATCGGCCGCGTTCACGCCCGCCCACGACATGATCGGCCAGCAGCTTGACCGTGGCGGCCAGGCTCGGCCGAGTGCCTTCGCAGCAACGAACGACTCTGTTGTATTCAGTTCTCGAACGGATGTCTGCGCAGGCTAGGGGTATCGATGAGGATCGACCGTCGCTCGTTTCTGGTGACCGCGTCCGCCGTGGCCGGCGGTCTGCTCGCCGCGGGCGGGCGCGCTGCCGCCGAACCGGAGCAGCTTCGCTCCGAGGTGGTGCTGGAGACCGATGACGGGGTCGTGGTCAGCGAGGTGACCTGGTACGCGCCGATGCCCGCCGGGTCGCTGCCGCATCCGCCAGAGACGGATTACTTGAGTTTCCTGCGATTCCGCTGGGCGGGCGGGCCGGAGGATCCGGCCGCCGCCGATGCGGTGCTCTCGGCGCAGGCGGGTGCGGCCGAGGGGCCGTGCTCGATGGATCCGCTGGCGCGCAATATCGTTCGGGAGCTGGGCCACCGCGGTATTGCCGCCGAGTTCTGGGCGATGGATCGCCGCGACAATCAGGTCTGGGACCACACCGGGCTGGAGGCGGCCGTCGCGGCCGAGGATTATCAGGTCGCGCTCGGCTACTACTTCGAGAACGCGACCCTGAACGGGCGGCGCTTCGACGGCTTCGGCGTCACCGGAGATCGCTCGAATGTGCTGGCCGACATAGGATTACGCCGGGTGATCGAGGACTGGCATTTCATCCACTCGCACGAGATCCCCGATCCGGCCGTACGGAAGCGAAACCTGTTCGTGGGCGGGCATTCCTACGGCGGGCAGATCACCGCACTCTATGCCGCCTGGGATTTCGGGGATCACGGCAATGCCGACGAGGCGGGCTGCGGGCAGATGGCCGGATACGTCAGCTTCGATGGGCCGCTACAGCTGCGCATCCTGCCCGATCATGTGCCGGGATTCTCCGAGGCGCTGCGCATGGGCTGGGACAGTCCGATCGGGCAATTGCCGATCAGCGTGGTGAACGAGGGGCTGCGCCTGGGGGTGCTGCCGCGCACCATGGCATTGCCCAGTATTTTCGATGGCCTGTTCCCCCAAGGGCAGGTGCTGGCTCCGCTCGCGGAGATCGAAACCATGGCCGCCATCTTCGGTCTGGCGGCACGATTCGAGCCCGATGCGGAGAGCGTCTTTCCGCGGCGGTTTCCCCATACGTTCGTGTGGGAGGTGCTCGGCCGTGTCTTCCTCGGCGGCGATGTGGTCAATACGGTCACCCAGCAGTCCAGCTTCCGTGACTTCCGCATGACCAATGCCGCGGTCCTGGGAGCCATCTTCGACGGGCAGGGGCTGCCATTCGCACTGGCCGCACCCAACTTCGGCACCCTGGATGGCGGCCCGGTCGCCGAACGGAAGTTCCCGATCGGCCCCGACTTCAATGGCGTCCCGCTGATCGGCTGGGCGACCAGCTTCCTCACCTGGCAGCCGCGATTCACGCCCACCAGCACCCAGCATCTGTACACCTGGCGCAATTACAACCGCATGGACGAACCGTTCGAATACCCGCAGCTGACCTCCACCGGCGGGCCGCTCAACGCGTCCTTCGAAGAGCATTCCGACGCAGCGGAAATCGCGCGGGCGTTCGGCGGCACCGGGCGGCTCGGCTATCTCGAGCCGTATGTCTCGGCCAAGCAATACACCGACGAGATCTTCATGCTGCTCGGCGACCGCAGCGGCGACTTCCGGTTCATTCGATTCGAGGATTTCCGGTCGCGGGTGCCGGGGATACAGCTGGTCAGTGCGCAGCTGTGGGGCAAGTTCCGGTGGATTCCGGGCTTCATCGAACCGGACGCGCGCTTCATCGAGCACTACAGCCACTCCGACATGATCAATGCCACCGCGGTGCAGAACGACGGCAAGCCCGATCCGGTCATGTGGCAGACCGTCGATTTCATCCAGCGCACGATCGGGAAGTAGGCGTGCGAAAAGTTCTCTTGCCCTTGCTCGTCGGCTCGCTGCTCGCGGGGTGGACGGGGCCGGTATCGGCGAATCCGATTGGTACGGATACCGAAACGACAGTGTCGGTGTCGGACGGCATCGAGGTTCGTCAGGTGCGGCTCTACGATCCGCTTCCCGATTCGGTCGGATCGCATCCCGCCGCCTGCGACAGCATCGACTACCTGCGCTACCGGTTCAGCGATGGCCCGGACGATCCGCAGCGGGCCGATACCGTGCTGCTCGCCCAGCCCGCCGCGTTCATGGGCGCGTTCTCGCTCGATCAGATCGCCCGGAACAGCCTGAATCAACTGCGGTCCAAGGGGACCCGGGGCGAATGGTGGTCGCTGCCGCAACGCAGCGGGTGCGCCTTCGATAACACCGGGCTCGCATCGGGCGACGCGACGCAGGCGTTCGACTACTACTTCGACGGCGGGGTCGTGGACGGCAAGCGCTTCGACGGCTTCCGGCCCGGCACATTCCTGGCCGACATCGGATTACGGCAGATGGCGCACGACGAGTACACGGTGCTGACCAGGCAGTTGCCGTCGGCGCGGTTTCGTTCCGAGCGAGTGTTCTGCGGCGGGCATGCCGATGGGGCGCTGGCCACCGCGGCATTCGCCGCCTGGGATTTCGAGGGCACGCCGGGCTATTCGCTGTGTGCCGGATTCTTCGGGCTGGATGGTCTGATCAATACCGACTGGCTGGGACTCGGCGCGAATCCGCTGTTCCAGAAGGTCACCAGCCTGGTCGGGAGCAGAGGCTACCTCGCGGCGGTCCAGCAGATGCGTAATGGCGTGCTGCCCACCATCTTCGCGGGTATGCCCGCCATCGGCTCCGAAGCAATAACCCTCCTGCCGATCGCCGGACTCAACAGCACACAACTTCCCCTCTTCAAGGTCAGCATGGAGAACGTCGATCTGCACACCCTCGCAGGTCAATTATCAAGTGTCAGTGGCGTACTCGGCTATGTGAACCCGTACTACACCACCCGCTTCTTCCTTGACCTGCTCGGAGCCTTCGGCGGCGACCGCGCACCCGACGCCGACTTCGGTTTCCTGAAATACGAAGCGGAAGTGCGAAACCAGCCAAGGCTCACTGTGATCGGCACAGCCAGCATGCAAATGGACCTGTACCCGAAGCTCGGCCTGCTGCCCGCCGACACCGTCTACATTCCCGGCTACACCCACCAGGACGTGGTGGCCGGAACTTCGGACACGGACCCGGTCGGTGCGGCCCTCACCGATTTCGTCACCGCGCGGCTGGAGGCAAAGTGATTCGTCGATCCGCCCGCATCGCACTGAGTGTGGTTGCGGCACTCGCTGTTTCAGTACTCGTCGGATCGTCCACTCCGGCCGCCGGGGTTCCCTACACCGACCCCCAACCGCCCGACCCGACCTATCCGTTCACCGAGGTAGGGCAGCTATTGACCGGAACCGTCCGCGACCTCACCGCCCCCGGCATGCTGCAATACCTGCTCCAAGCCGGAATCGCGGTCAATGCGACCCAGATCGCCCGGCCATTCGAGGATCTGACGAATCCGCAAACCTGGATCGGCCCGGATGCCCAGCAGCGCCAACTCATGGTGGCCCAAAAGATCTGGGACGCACTGGTACACAATCAGCCATTCGGCGCGGGCCTCCCACCCCATCCGGACTATCTGCCCGACTGGAATCACGACGGCAACTTCTTCAATGACGTGAACGATGCGGTGTTGGACGACAACTACACCGACCCGAATGTGCGAGACGCGAAATTCCGCTACCCCTGTATCAATTCGGACGGCAGCGTCTTCTACGAAACCACCGACGGCGACTGCGTTCCCGGCAACACACCCACCACATTCAAACTCGGCACCGTCAGCAAATTCACCATTGTCAACAACCGAGGCATTCCCCTCATAGCCAAGGTCTGGCTCCCCGAAGGCGCGGCCGAGTCCGGTACGAAATACCCGGTCACGGTCATGGCTCCCGGTGCGACCGAGAAACAGATCGACGTCGCCATGTACACCCAGTCGGCGGTCCGAAAGGGCTTCGTAGGCATCACCTTCGAAGAGGCCGGAAACGGCAATGGCGAGGGCAGCATTCTCGACATGTTCCTGCCGCTGCTCGCCGTCCCGCACTGCCAAACCCCGGGCGGCTGCCGCGATGTCCAGGACGTGGTTCGCTGGGTGAACAACGCCCCAATCACCCCCATCGCCGATCCGAACAATGAAATCGGCAATGCCCTCAATGGCATCGTCCCGCGCCTGGTCCGCCAGAATCCCGACTACGCCCCGGCGGGCGACAACATCACCAACCCGTGGATCGACCTCATGGACCTGGACCACGTCAACCTGTGGGGCCAGTCCTACGGTTCGGTCGGCGTCACTTCCTATCCCTATTGGCAGGACAAGGGTTTCGGCATCGACGGGCAACCGCTGCCCAAGGTGAGTTCCGTGGTCGCCCTCTCCGGCTTCTCCGACTCGCCCGCCTCGATCCCCATCCAATTCCAGACCGCCGACTTCGACATTCCGGCCTTGGGCGCATACGGCATCACCTCCCAGCCCAATGGCTACATCGATGCCACCGACGGGCCGATCGGCACCAAAGAGCGCTACGACATCATGCGTCGAGACAAATCCCGCACCGCCCCACTGCAATTCATCACCTACGAGGGCGGCAGCCACGGCGACTCCATCAACTGGCCCGCCGTCCCCCGCAACATCCTCTCCCCAGCCCTCTCGACCACCTACGCAGTCAACTGGTTCCAATGCTACGGCCGAGCCGACGCCGACCAATCTGCCTGCGAGGCACTGTCTTCCCCGCTCCCCGGCCTCTCCAGGGCTTTCGCCACCGAATACTCCCCCCAAGGCCCCTCCGGCCCCAGCCTTTGCGTAACCATCCCCGACCGAGCCACCCTCATCCAGGCCATCCTCCGTCCAGACTGGTTCAGCCAGAACAACACCGGCCCGGCCCGCTACGACTGCACCCCGCAGAAGTGATTCTGGGAGGAATGCGAACAATGAGATTGTCTGAATATCTGCAGTTCAGATAGCGTTTTCCCTTCTCTGCGTTGATCATTCGCGGTAGAATTAGCACATGAGTTCGAGCAGCGAAGCATTCACCACACCGGCGGCCAGTGACCTGGCCGCCGCGGTGAACGCCCTGCTCGAAACCTCCCTCACCGCCGTGCCCGAATCCGGGATCACCGCGCTGCTGCGCGAGATCGAAACCAGCACACGCCAGTTGGCGGCCGTCGGGCACCGCCTGATCGTCGAAGCCTGCGAGCGGTCGATCCCGCAACGGGTCGGCGCGGGCTCGCCGGTGCGATATCTGGAGGAAACCCTGCGACTCTCACACGCGGACGCGGTGGCGCGGGTAAAGGCCGCCAAGGCGCTGGGCACCTGGCACGACGTCGGTGGTCAGGCATTGGAGGCGATGCTGGCGCACACGGCGAAAGCCCAAGCCGCCGGGGAGATCTCCGCTGACCACGCGCGCGCGATCGGGAAGATCACCGACCGGATCCCGCGCGGGGTATCGCGCGAGGATCGGGAGGCGGCCGAGCAGATCCTGGTCGAGTTGGCGCGGTCCGCGACCCCGGATGATGTGTCGAAGGTCGGTGAGCGGGTCATCGCGCATCTGGACCCGGACGGGACGCTCACCGACGACACCGATCGCGCGCGGATGCGTGGGCTGGTGCTCGGGCGCCAGCGCGCCGATGGCATGTCCCCGATCAAGGGCGAAATCACCCCGACCCTGCGAGCCTTGCTCGATCCGGTGCTGGCCAAGCTGGCCCGCCCGGGCATGTGCAACCCCGACGACCCGCAAAGCCCGTGGACCGCTGATGATTCGGTGACGCGCGAGCAGGTCGAGGAGGCCGCCGCCCGCGATAGTCGCAGTGCCGCGCAGCGCAATCACGATGCGCTGCTGGCGTTCCTGCGTCCCGAGATGGGCCCGAGCGCACTCGGTTCGCATCGCGGTCTTCCGGTATCGGCGGTGTTCACGATGAGTGTGGCCGAGTTGGAGCAGGCCGCGGGTGTGGTCACCACGGCGTCCGGGGGCACGGTGTCGATTCCGCAGGCGTTGCAGCTTGCGGAGCGGGCGATGCCGTTCCTGGCGTTGTTCGATCACACCGGGATGCCCCTGCACCTGGGACGCGGACAGCGCCTGGCCAACCCGGCACAGCGCCTGGCCTTGATCGCCGCCGAGCGCGGGTGCACCCGCCCCGGCTGCAACGCCCCCGCCACACTCACCGCCGTGCACCACATCACCGAGTGGGCCGAGGGCGGCGCGACCGACATCGACAATCTCACCCTCGCGTGCGATCACTGCCATGCCTTGGTCAACGACGGGCCGGGTGGCTGGAAGACGGTGAAGCTGGGCGAGGACTCGGAGTTCCCGGGTCGTACGGGGTGGATCGCCCCGGCGCATATCGATCCGACCGGTACGCCCCGAGTGAACCATCGGCACCACGCGAAAGAGTTGCTCGCCCAGGCGCAATCGCGGATCCGTGCGCGTAATGAACGCGCGGCGCTGTGCCACCGCCAATGGCTCGGGCAACGCACCACCGCCTGAGGAACGTCACCGCCCGTGACGCCGACACCTCCTGTCGGCGGCACGGGCGTTGGTGTGTGCTGGGTCGGCTCGGCCTGCGGCCATCGCTGTCATTTACCGCACCGGTCAAAACCAGCGTCTCGGCCGCTCGTGTCCCCAGCGCACGGCAGTACGGATATCGCGTGGGAACCTCGCCTGCCGTACCCGACGTTGGCTCCCCAGCCCGGAGCCGTCACCTCTCGTCCCGGCCTGGCTGGAAGGTTGTGGTCCCGTTCCGGGACCAACAACCAAAGAACAAGAGAGACAAGAACAAAAGACACGAGCGCCTGGACGAGAAAGAGAAGAAAAGACTCGAGAAGCAAGACTCGAGACACTCCAGCCGGGGCCGGTGGTCACGGGCCAAGGCCTAGTATCAGCGTGTCGCGGCGTGTCGGCCCGGTCTGTTCATCGAGGGGGACATGAGCCGGGGTTTTGTCCGGTTAGACCAGCCTCATGTCCCACTGAACGTGTTCTACCCCGAGATGCGCAGCGGTGGGGGACATTTGGGGCCTCCACGGCTGCTCGTTGGTCTTTGTTCTTGTCTTGTGTCTCTTGTTTTGTCTCTTCTTGTCCAGGCGTCTTTTGTCTTTTGTTCTTGTATCTCTCGTCTTTTCGTCTTTGTCTCTACTCGGCGGAGCGAGCGGCCAACACCGCGTCGTAGAGCTCGCGGCGGGAGGCGCCGGTGGCGGCGGAGACTTCTGCGCAGGCGTCTTTGAGGCGGAGGCCGCCTGCGGCGAGTGTTTCGACCTGGCTGACCAGGTCGGCTGGGTCTTCTGAAACCTTTTGTGCGCCTTCGAGGACCACGGTGATCTCGCCTCGGGCACCCTCGATGGCCCAGGCGGCGAGTTCCGAGAGGGGGCCTCGGATTACTTCCTCGTAGGTTTTGGTGAGTTCCCGGCAGACCGCGGCTCGGCGGGTGGGGCCCAGGATTTCTACGGCGTCGGCCAGGCAGTCTGCCAGGCGGTGGGGGGCCTCGAAGAAGGCGACCGCGCGAGGCTCGGAGGTCAGGGTGCGGAGCCATTCCTTGCGTTGGCCGGACTTGCGGGGGGCGAAGCCGTCGAAGCAGAAGCGTTCTACCGGGAGACCCGAGAGCGCGAGGGCGGTGGTTACCGCGCTGGGGCCGGGGAGGCAGGTGATGCGGAGGTTGCGGTCCACGCAGGCGGCGACCATGCGGTAGCCCGGATCGCTGACCGAGGGCATGCCTGCGTCGGTGACCAGCAGGACGGTGCGGCCGGACTCGATCTCGTTGAGAAGCATGGGGATGCGGGCGGTTTCCACGTGGTCGTAGAAGCTGACCACGCGGCCGGTGATCTCTACCTCGAGGGCCTTGGCGAGGGAGCGGGTGCGGCGGGTGTCCTCGGCGGCGACTATGTCGGCGGTGGCGAGGGCGTCGCGCAGGCGCTGGGAGGCGTCACCGATATCGCCCATGGGGGTTGCCGCGAGCACCAGCCGTCCGGCCGTGATCGGCTCCTCGCTCATTCCACTCCGTTTCGTCGCAACGATGCTCGCATCGATGAATTTCGCCCCACCGCAGCATACGGGCGTCCGAACCCGGCTCGGGGCGCGTGGGTGGGGCGACGAGCCGCTTACCGGGACGGGACCTGACGGGCGCGACCGCATACGATCGACGGCGTGACCCAGGTGACCGACGTGCGACCCGCAGCAATGGAGGCGGGGGTGGCGCTGTCCAGCCCGGCGCCATTGCGGCCCTCGCCCGATTTCGGGCCCACCGATTGGGCACGGGGGTGGGTTGTCACGCTGTTTTTGACGGCGGTGGCGGCGCTCACGCGATTCATCATGCTGGGGTATCCGACCGATGCGAAGACGCCCGTCTTCGACGAGAAGCATTACGCGCCGCAGGGCTGGCAGGTGCTTCAGGGCGGCGGGATCGAGGACAATCCGGCGTACGGCCTGGTGGTGCATCCGCCGGTCGGCAAGCAGATGATCGCGATCGGCGAGGCGATCTTCGGTTACACCGGGTGGGGGTGGCGGTTCACGGCGGCGGTGTCGGGAACCATCCTGGTGCTCTTGGTGATTCGTATTGTGCGGCGCATGTCGCGTTCCACGCTGATCGGCGCGTTCGCGGGCATTCTGCTGATCGCCGACGGCCTCACCTTCGTGTCCTCCCGGCTCGGCATGCTCGATATCTTCCAGGCGCTGTTCGTGACGGCGGCCTTCGGCTGCCTGGTCGTGGACCGCGATGAGATGCGCATGCGCATCGCCCTGGTGGATGCCGAGGGCCGCCTCGACGACAGTCCGTACGGACCTCGATTCGGCGTGCGCTGGTGGCGTTTCGGCGCGGGCCTGCTGCTCGGCCTCGCCTGCGGTACCAAATGGTCCGGCGCGTACTGGATAGTCGGCTTCGCGGCGCTGAGCCTGGCCTTCGACTTGGCCGCCCGCCGGGGCTATCGCGTACAGCGGCCGTGGCAGGGTGTGGCGATCCGCGATCTGGGACCGACCGTCTACTCGCTCGTGGTCATCCCCGTACTCGTCTACCTCGCCAGCTACTGGGCCTGGTTCGCCGGGGAGACCAGCTACGACCGGTACGCGGTCGGGGTGCGGGTCGGCCGTGGCGGCTTCTTCTCCTGGGTGCCGGACGCGCTGCGCTCCCTATGGTTCTACGGCGGCGAAGTCCTCACCTTCCACCGCGAACTCACCAATTCGGCGGGCAATCACCATCCGTGGGAATCCAAGCCGTGGACTTGGCCGATGGGCCTGCGGCCGATGCTCTACTACTACGCCGACAATGGCGTCACCGGCTGCGGCCAAGCCCAATGCGTGAAGGCCGTCATGGCGATCGGCACCCCGGCCATCTGGTGGCTGGCCTTCCCCATGCTTGCCTGGGCCATGTGGCGCAGCATCGTCCGCCGGGACTGGCGGTACGCGGCCGTCCTGGTCGGCTACGGCGCGGGCATCCTGCCCTGGTTCCTGGAACTCGATCGGCAAATGTACTTCTTCTACGCCGTACCGCTCGCGCCGTTCCTGGTGATGGGCATGGCGCTGGTGCTCGGCGATATCCTCGGGCATGCGCCACCGAGCGGCCGCAAGTTGACCGGGGCCCCGGATTGGCAACATCTCACGCCGCCGAGCGAACGACAGGGGCTGGGATTACTCCTGGTCTGCGTCTATCTCGCGCTGGTGATCGCGAACTTCATCTGGCTGTGGCCGATTCTCACGGCCATGCCGATCACTCCCGGCAGCTGGCACGATCACCTCTGGCTGCCGAGCTGGAAGTAGGTGGGGCTACGCCCCCAAACCCCCATGGGATTCGCCGAGGGCGGCGCGTAGATAGCGTTGCGCCGCTTCGTCATCGAGACCTAGACGGCGGATGATCGCCACGTAGTCCGTGGCGGCCCGCCCGGCCAGATCCCGGGTGGGATCGCCGGAGGAGGCGATAAAAGAACCCAGCCTGCCCCGGGTTTCGAGTACGCCGTCCTGTTCCAGCTCCCGATAGGCCCGCGCCACCGTATTGGGCGCGAGCTTCAGTTCGGCGGCGAGGGCGCGCACCGTGGGGATCTTGGTCCCGGCGGCCAGCTCACCGGAGCGGACCCGGGCGATGATGCCCTGCCGCAGCTGCTCATACGGGGGAACCGTGGAGTGGTGGTCAACCGGGATGTCCAGCATGGCTTTTCACACCTCGTCACGCGACAACGGGCAGGACAGGCAGCGCGGACCGCCGCGCCCGGAACCCAGTTCGGAACCGGGTATGGGCAGCACCTCGATGCCGGAGTCGACGAGCCGCGCATTGGTCATCTCGTTGCGTTCGTAGGCGACGACGACGCCGGGAGCGAGAGCGAGGGTGTTGTTGCCGTCGTCCCATTGTTCGCGCTCGGCGGTAACTCCGTCGAGTCCGGTGTCGATGACCCGCAATTTGCCGATCCCCATGGCCTCGGCCGCGGCGGGCAGGAACGGGTCCGGGCCGTTCATGCTGACGGTGCCGTCGTCCTCCTTGTGAATGGTGAACGCGCACAGCGAATCCTGAATCGCCGGATACATCACCACCGCATCGGTGTCGACCATGGTGCAGACCGTGTCCAGATGCATGGTGGCGCGGGTCTGCGCGATCGGCACCACCAGCACGGTGTGCGCCAGATCGTCCTCGAAGAGACTGCGCGCCAAGGCTTCCGCCCCGGCCGGAGTGGTCCGCTCCCCCACCCCGACCGCGACCACGCCCTTCGCGAGCAGCAGCACATCCCCGCCCTCGATCGGCGCGGTATGCGATTCGTAGGCCCGTCGCACGCCCAGGAAGCGCGGGTGGAAGGCGTAGATCAGATCGGTCAGCGAGGTCTCCCGCATGCGCGCGGGCAAGGCGAGGGAGGTGATCGCCACCCGCGGCCCCACCCAGAACGAGGAATCGCGGGTGAACAGCAGATTCGCGAGGGGATCGATGACGAAGTCGTGCCCGTGATGCATGCGCCGCACCAGTGACGCGGTGCTCGCGGAGGCGGGGCTCGTTGACGACGCATCCGGGCCGAAGGGCAGTTCGTCGAAGGTCATGCCGGACATGAGGATCTGCGCCAGCTCCGGCGCGGGCACCGTGCGCAGGTGGGCGGCGAGCTCGTCGGCGAGCCCGTACCCGAGCCGCCGCGCATCCACCGCACCCGAAATGCCCTGAATCCGTGCGGCCCCGCTGACGCTGATGGTCTCGGTCAGCAGATCGGCGAGCAGCAACACTTCGACCCCGCGCCCGCGCAACACATCGGCGAAGATGTCGTGCTCCTGCTGCGCGCGTTCGACCCAGGGAATGGCGTCGAAGAGCAGCTGATCGTTATTGCGCGGAGTGAGCCGGCGCAGCTCGTCACCGGGCCGGTGCAAGAGCACCGTGCGCAGGTTGCCGACCTCCGAGGTCACGGAAAACGGTCGCGCCGTGGGCGCAGCCTGGGTTCCCATAACCTGACGGTAGTTCCCCGCAGCAAAGATGGCATGCAATTCGCACGCGGGAAAAACCTCGAGTATCGTTCAGGTATGCAGACAGCGACCTGGCAAGCGAAGGAGCTCACCCCCGGCCAGCTGGCACAGCGCGCCGGAGTTTCGGTGTCCGCCTTGCATTTCTACGAACGTGAGGGCTTGATCACAGCCCGCCGAACCAGCGGCAATCAACGCCGCTACCCCCGGGAAACCCTGCGCCGGGTGGCCTTCATTCGCATCTCGCAGCGTGTCGGGATTCCGCTCGCCGAAATCCGGCACGCCCTGGACAACCTGCCCGACGGCCGCACCCCCACTCGCCGCGACTGGGAGGCCCTGTCCACCGCCTGGCAGGCCGACCTCGACGAGCGCATCGAACAGCTGATTCGCCTGCGCGACAACCTGACCGGCTGCATCGGCTGCGGTTGTCTGTCACTGGGCACCTGCAAGCTCGTCAACGCCCACGACCACCTCGGCGATCAGGGCCCCGGCGCGCGCGTGCTGGACGTGCACCCGGTCGAGGCCTGCCACCAGCCGGAGCAAGCCTGCGCTATTGCCTCGGCAGAAACGTCGTGAACAGCGAGTTGGCCCGGCGCATGACGAATTCGTACGGCCAGGCGAACTTGCGCGCCCACCAGTAGCCGAAGCGAATATCGAACTGGGTGTGGATCAGGTAGGTGCCCTTCTCGACACCCTTCAGGATCGACTCGGCCACCTCGTCCGCGGATTTCGCGTGCTTGCGGAAACGCTTGATCCAGGCCTGAATCCGCGGATCGTCGCGATCCACGCCAACCACGCCCACGGTCTGCACCAGCGGCGTGTCCACCGCGCCAGGCACCACCAGATGCACGGTGATGTCGTGCCGCTCCAGATCGAACCGCAGCACCTCCGACACCCCGCGCAGGCCGAACTTGCTGGCGCTGTAGGCGGCATGCCACGGGAAGGCCATCAGTCCGGCCGCCGAGGACACGTTCACCAGCGCCCCGCCGCGCTTGGCCTCGATCATGGGCGGAACGAAGTTCTCGATCACGTGGATGGGACCCATGAGGTTCACGTCCACCATTTGCTTCCAGTGCCGGTGCTCGAGATTCTCGACGGTGCCCCAGACCGAGACGCCCGCGATATTCATGACCACATCGAGCGAGCCGAGCTGCTCGTGCACCTGCTTGGCGAAGTCGGTGACGGCGTCGTAGTCGCTGATATCGAGCGCCTGCGCGAACTCGACGACTCCGCCTGCGGCGCGCGCGGATTCGACGGTGTCGTCCAGGCCGTCGGCATTCACATCGGTCAGTACCAGTCGCGCCCCCCTGGCCGCTGCTGCCATGGCGGTTGCCCGGCCGATGCCGCTGGCCGCCCCGGTTATCAAAGTTTTCTTGCCGTTCAGGCTTCGATCGCCCACGCCGATCCATCCTCGAATTGACAGCATTGTCAGACGAACGCTACTACGCGAACATTACTGTTCGCGAGTTGCCGGACTCACGATTACGCCCCAATTTTCCGGGGATTCACGAGTGCCGGACCAGCACCTAAGGTGCGGCGGGCCGACCGCCGGTGCCGGGTAGATCCAGGTCCAAGGCGATCCGCCCGGCGGCCAGATGCTCCTCCACCTCATGGGCGGGCATCGGCCGCGCGATCAGGAAGCCCTGCGCCCGATAGCAGCCCAGCGCCACCAGGGTACGGGCCGCGACAGTGGTTTCCACACCCTCGCCCACCACCCCGAGACCGAACGAACCCGCCAGTCCGACAATCGATTTCACAATGGCGAGATCGTCCGCACTGGCCCCGAGCCGCTGCACGAACCCGCGGTCGATCTTCACCGCGTCCACCGGCAGCGCCTTGAGATGCGACAGCGAGGAATACCCGGTGCCGAAGTCGTCGATGGCGATCTGCACGCCCATCCGCTTGAGTCCGCGCAGCGTCACCTGGGTGCGCGCCAGATCCTGCACCACCACATGCTCGGTGATCTCCAAGCACACCGAGGACCCGTCGATGCCGAAGCGCCGCAGAATCCCCTCCATGGTCTCCACGAAGTCCAGACTCACCAGCTGCACCGGCGACACATTGATCCGGATCACCACATTCGAGGCCAGCCCGCGCCGCCGCCACTTCGCGAACTGCTCACAGGCCGAGCGAATCACCCAGCGCCCCAGCTCACCAGCGAGATTGGTGGCCTCCGCGACGCCGACGAACGCGCCCGGCGGTAATAGGCCCCGGGTCGGATGCTGCCAGCGCACCAGCGCCTCGAGCGCCACCACCCGCCCGGTCCGCAAATCCACCTCGGGCTGATAGTGCAGCAACAACGAGCCGTCCGACACCGCCCCGCGCAGGTTCAACTCCACATCGTCCTGCAACTCGAACTGCGCGCGCATGGCATCGGTGAACACCGCGACCCCATTGCCGCCGCTCGACTTCGCCGACAGCAGGGCATGATCCGCACGGCGCAGCACATCGGCGACCGTGGTCTCCCCCGGAATGCCGAGCGCCACACCGACGCTCGCGCCGCGACTCACCGTCTCCCCGCCGACCGTGACGCGGCGGGCGATGAGCTGCTGAATCCGGGCGGCCTCCACATCGGCGGCACTGGCATCCATCGGCTTGGCCGGGACGATGACGAACTCGTCGCCGCCGAGCCGGGCGATCATGTCGGCCGGGTCCAAGTGCTCCCGCAGGCGGGTCGCCAGTTTGCGGATGAAATTGTCACCGGCGGTGTGGCCGAGAAAATCGTTGAGCGCCTTCAACCGGTCCAGATCGAGGAAGAAGGCGGCGACCGGTCCAGGACCCCCGGGGAGCAGGCGCTCCTCCATGTGCTCGAGCAGCGCCCGCCGATTGGCGAGACCGGTCAGATCGTCGTGCATGGCGATATAGCGCAGCCGCTCCTCGGCCACCACGCGCGCCTGTAACTGCGCGAACAGCGCGGCAATCGCCTTGAGCACATTGAGTTCCCGCGTGCTCCACTCGCGGTCACCCTCTTTGACAAAACCGAGCACCCCGGTCGGTTCTCCGCGGGACACCAGCGGTACCGACGCTACCGATACCTCCGACAAACCCGACGAAACCCGGATGACGCGCTGATAGTCCTCGAACTCGGGGGTCGGGCGAACGAGGAACGGCTCCGTCGCGAACTCGAGGCTGGCGAATACCGCATCCGACTCGTCGAACCGCGCGACTCTCAGCGGATCGGGGTCCGGAATGACGGCTCGGGGTGGCCATTCGGCGATCAGAATCGACAGCCGGTTCTCCCGGTCCGTATGCCTCAGGTAGCTGAAATCCACATCGAAGTGCGAGACCAGCCATGACAACACTCGCTCACTCGACGCCACCATCGTGTGGGCGTCGACACTCATCAGCTCGGAGGCAACCTGCGTCACCAGCGAGTCGAGCGTTTGCCGAGGCACTCTGTCTCCGATCGCACTAGCTGAAAAGGTCCGCTTGCGGTACGGGGAGGCGGCGGCTTCGGAGCTTGACGTCCGCCGCGTAGCTCAACCGCAACACCAAACCCATCAACTCGCTCTGTGGAACACCCAACAAGTCCAGGAAACGACCCTGAAGTGACGCTAGTGTATCGGCGAACTCCGGGGAAACAGCGAACAGTTCGTCGAAACGTCGTGCGAACAGGAAGACCGGGGATACCGGTTGTACCGCCAGCCCCTGTCGCTCGGCCTCGATCCATACCCGTTGCAGTGTCTCACCGGCCTTCGCATAGGTGACCAGCTCGGCCAGGTCGTCCGGTGCCGGCGCCGGATAGGTGACCACCGCGACGGCCGAGCTCGACCGGATCTTGTCGCGGGTGGCATCCCCCAGAGCCGTACCGCCCGACCATGCGCGAAGCTGCGCCACCACGTCGGCGCGACCGGCGATCTCGAGTTTGACCAGCTCATCGGGAGGCAGCCCCAGCGTGCGCAGATCCAGCCCGCTACGCAGATCCTCACCGGGTCCGCGCAGTTCTGCGAACATCTCCTCGTGCAGACGCGGTGTCAGGTACCGCACCCGGTCCGATTCCGCGAGCAGTTCTCCGGCACTGTCCATCTCGGATCGATCGGCAACCCAGCGCAGCCGTCCGCCCGCCGCGGTCGCGGTCGTCGCGAGGGCTTGCAGGACCGCCGCGGGCACGGGTGCGCCGGTCCCGTCGGACCGGTTGGTGTGGCGAGCGAGGAGAGCCGGATAGTCGCGAACCAGCCCCGGATCGGAGCCACCGCCCAACCTCAGGACACCGGTGAGCCGAGCCGGTCCATCGGAGTGCAGTTCGCTCTCGCCCAGCAAGCCCTCTGCGGCGGCCGCGGCGCGCGCGTTGTACAGGGCCGCTCCGACTGCCAGCGCACTGCCGCGATAGCCGATATCCATGGATGAAGATCGTTCGGGCGCAAGGGAAATCGTCATGCGGCCGGAATCGGCCCGCAGCGTCCACGGCTGTGCATTGCCGCCCGAGGGCGCACATTGGGCGGCATGCAGTACTGCCGTTATTCCGGCCGGTGGAGCGGACTCCTCCGGTCGCTGTTCCGGCCAGGTCGATTCGACGGCCGGGGGCGGCTCGGCAATATCGTCGAGGCACCGTTCCATATCTATCCTGGTGCGCCCGGACGGCAGCTTCTGCCCAAGCCCGATCCGGCGCACGGCCGCGGCGACGGCTGCGCCGCCGAGCTGGACATCGCCACCGAGCTGCGGCCAGCTGTTCAGCGTCTGCCCGATTTCCACCATGCTGGCCGCGAGCTTGTCGGACAGATTGCGGCCGTCGAGAATTCGGATGACGTGTGGCGCCTTGTCCCGAGTCGAAAGGCCGCGCAGATCCGCGGCACGGGTGTCGCCGAGCAAACCGTGAAACGGCTCGCGCCCAGGTTCCAGATCGAAGCGCTCCACATCCAACAGCCCTCGGTCGTTGGACTGCATGAGCAGCGGCACTCGGTGTCGGCGCGCGCCTTCACGAACCGCGAGTTTGATGTCGAGTGAATCGCACTCTTCGACAACGATCGACAAACCCTCCAGAAAGGTATCGATGTTCTCGTCGTCGAGCCCTTTCTCGAACACCTCCACCGGCAGATACGGATCCAGTTCGGCGATCCGCCGAGCAGCGACCACGGCCTTGTTCACGCCCAGGTCGAACAGGGTGCCCGGCACTCGGTTCAGGTTCGTGAGTTCCATACCGTCGAAATCCGCCAGCCGGAGCCGCCCGCAGATGCCTTCCAACGCGAGTGTGTGTGCGACAGCATGCCCGACACTCTGCCCGACCACCCCGATCACCTGTCCGGCAAGCAATTCCTGTTCCGGGCCGGTGAGTATGTTGCGATTCCGGTCGAGCCGGAGCGCGCGCAACAACTGCGGACCGGGCAGAGCAACCACGGCGCGGCGCCACGGGTAATAAACCCACCGATCAGCCTCGGGCCCTTCGGACAATTCGGGTGGCGCAACAAGACTCGCGAATTCCGTGCGCAGCAAATCCCGCTTGTCGATGAATTCGACGCGACCTTCAGCCCGAAATCTTCGGATTCGAGCCGCATCTTCCGGATTGCGCTCGTCGAGTGGCAGCGGCCGGTGCCCGCCTTCCGTGAAGTCACTGTGCGTCATGCTTGAGCTCGGCCCTCGTCACTCAACCAGGAGGCCGGAGGAACGGGTCCGTCGGCGCTCAGCGCGGCCCATTCCGCATCGATCGCCCGAACCTGCGAGTCCGCCGCGAGCAAGCGGAAGGTCCGCATATCCCACCACAGCGGCACGGTGCGGTAGCGGTCATCCGGATACGACGACGCCGGAATCCACCACGCCGTCCTCGCGCCACCCCGGCGATACAGAGCGAGCGCGTGCTCGGCGGCCGCACCGACCGAGAACCTGGCCCCCAGCATCGGGATGAAATGAATGATGGCCCGTGCGACCCAGTCGGCCAATGCGGAGTGTTGCTCGATTCCCGGCTTGACCCAACCGGTCCTGCACTCGTAGACACCGTCTGGGATCTGGTCGGCGACCATCTTCCGGAAGGCATTCTCGCCAGGCAGACCGGCCCAGCCCGCAACGGAGGGCACCTCGTCGACATGTTTGAATGGCCCCTCGGCACGCACTCCCGCGACGACCTGGCCGTCCGAATCGAGCGCTACGGCGAACAGTGCAGTCGATGAACCATCGATCCACGCGTCATAGTCGACAGCGTTCCCGGCCCCGTAATGTCGGTAGGCCCGCAGCGCACCGTCCAGGTAGCGACGCCACAGCACCGGATCGGCCTGCGGCGGCCCGAACAGGAACGTACAACCGGACTGTGCGTCCCGAAGTCGGAGCATGTCACCACCAGGACCTACCGGCGGGTCGAATATGATCGGATCGACTGCCATAAAGTTCCCACTCCATCACTGCACCATCTGCCGCGCGGATGCCGAACGCTTGCGGTCGATACGGTCTTGTATCAACTTGCATGGCGCAGGCACCTAGGGGAGTATCCGCCAGCCACCTAAAATTGTCCAGGCGTCCGGCAAATCACCCGAAACCCAATCACACGCCCGGAAATTCACCCTGGTCAAACCATTGCTATCAGTCATGAAACTCAGCGACAAGACCAGTTGGTTCTCGGTTAGCTAACAGTTGGCAATCAGGCCAGGATGGCGATGAAGAGTTCCAGTTCGGACGGCCCCGACCAGATCTCGATCTCCTCGCGGTAGGCGCGGGTGATCTCCGCCGAAGCGGTCGCGTCATCCACCTGAGCCCAGACATCCTCGGCCGGATCGTGATAGTCGCCGTTCGGGCGGAAGCAGGCATAGATGCCCTTGGGGACGCGGATCAGCACATCGCCGACCGGCGCGGCCTCCGCCGTCGGGTACTCGTAGGCGACCAGCACGTTGTAGTTGCCTGCCGGGTCCGGAACATAGACCGTGACCAGCGGGCGCTCGTCCGCGTCCTTGCGGTCGCGCAGGCGATCTCGCAGGAATTCGATGAGCTCGCTATTGCTCACCTTGAAGCTGGGCCGCACCCGCGGCACCACCAGACCGCCATAGACGCCGCCCGGGCGCACCACGATCGAATAGGTCATGAGGGTTCGACCGCCAGATACAGATCGATCTTGTAGGCGTGCGGGTAGCACTCGAAATCGCCGGTGTGGGTGCGCTTGATGTGCTTGTGCTCCTCGGCATAGGCGATCTGGGTCCACAGGTCCGTCATCACCTGCGGGAAGGCGCCGACCGAGGAGAACTTGGCGTAGGTGCCGCGCGGTAGGCGGGCCACCACGTGCCCGCGCGTGACCCGGTCGAAGGAGGCGCATTGATAGCCGACGATCTGGGTGTTGTAGGTGCCCAGTTCGGCCGCGTAGTCGGTGTAGGCCGAGGCCAGCGGGCCGCCCAATTCCTGATGCAGGACGGCGGCCCAGGCGACTTCCAGATCGTGGTCGCGCAGCTCTCCGAGGGCACGTTTGGGGCTGCGTACCGGCAGCCCGGCGACCCACGTCTCGTCCCGCTCTACGATCTCGAACTGCATGGGAAGGAACTCTCTCCGGAGGTGTTTTGCACAGCCCATCGGCCAACCTTCGCCATGCTATCAACCACGATCGACCGTTCCGGCAGACACGACTGCGGCTCCGCCTCTCCGCGCCTTTTGGGCTAGCAAACTAGCCATCGGTCCAGGACCCCCATTTCGGTTCGGACTATTCCGGATTCCGGCGGCGATGCGGGCGGGCGCGCGGCGCGTGCCAATGCCGCCACAGTGCGATCAGGCGCAGGGCCACGGCACCCAATCCCGCCAAACCGCCAGTCCAGAAGGTGTATTGGCCATGATGCAGCAGCGCGGCCGTCGCGGCGGAGCCGAGCAGAGCGGGCACCGCGTACAGCTCGCCGTCGCTGAGCACGCTGGGGGTCACACCCGCCAGCACATCGCGGATGACGCCGCCGCCGACCGCGGTCACCAGGCCCAGCGCGGCCGAGGAGGTCGCCGAAAGTCCGTGCTGGAAGGCGGTTACCGTGCCGGTCACGCAGAAGATGCCGAGGCCGATGGCATCCGCGACGTTGAGCGGCGTGCGGGTGACGCGGGTGGGTGGATGCCAGAAGAAGATGAGGACTGCCGAGAGCAGGGCGACCGTCGCATAGCTCAGGTGCACGAATGCCGCCGGTGGTGTCGCGCCGATAATGAGGTCGCGCAGAATGCCGCCGCCCGTGGCCGTGCAGACCGCCAGCACGGCGATGCCGACCATATCGAATCGCCGCCGCACGGCGAGCAGCGCGCCGGACGCGCCGAATGCGAACACGCCCACCATATTTCCCACCTGCTGCGCCGCGTCGACAGCGCTGCCGAGCTCGACGAGATTACTCATTCAGGGGTGGTTCCCTTCACGATCGCAAACTCCCGGCTATCGGTGAACAGTATGCCCGGCCGGGTATGTCGGACTCTGTGGGCCTCCAGAGTCACCGTCATGGGCCGGATCCTTGCCGGATGAGGTTGAATCAGTTCGTGTGCCGCACAATTGCCGAGCTTGATGCCCAGCTCATCGAGTGTCGCGCCTGCCCGCGCCTGGTCGAATGGCGGGAGCAGGTCGCGCACGACAAGCGCGCCGCCTTTCGTGACGAAAATTACTGGGGCAGGCCGGTTCCGGGGCTCGGCCCGGACGATGCGCGGCTGCTGCTGGTCGGGCTCGCCCCGGCCGCGCACGGCGGCAATCGCACCGGGCGGATGTTCACCGGGGATCGCAGCGGGGACGTGCTCTTCGCCGCCATGCACGCGGTGGGGCTGAGTAATCAGGCTACGAGCGTGGCCCAGGGTGACGGGCTGCGGCTGATCGGGACCCGCGTGACCGCGCCCGTGCACTGCGCGCCGCCCGACAATAAGCCCACGCCCACCGAACGCGATACCTGCCGGGGCTGGCTGGAAAAGGAATTGGGGCTGCTCGCGCCGACCGTGCGCGCGATTGTCGTCCTGGGCGCGTGGGGTTGGCAGGCGCTGCTGCCCGCACTGGCCGAATCCGGTTGGGCGATACCGAAACCCAAGCCCCGCTTCGGTCACGGCGCGCACATCCTGCTCGCGCCCGCCGGATCCGATCGGGCGCCGCTGCATCTGTTCGGCAGTTATCACGTGAGTCAGCAGAACACCTTCACCGGCAGGCTCACCCCCGCCATGCTCGAATCCGTCCTCTCCGACGCCGCGACCGCCGCCGGACTGCACCCGCGCCGCTGAACAGGCGAATTCGCTAGTATTCGGTGCGTGAGCAGGGCCGACAACTCCACCAACGGCAGCGTCGGCCCCGAGGTCGCCGCGGATTCCGCCGACGCCGCACCGGTGCGGGCCAAGCGCCGACGTTCCGAAACCCGCCAGCGCCTCCTGAATGCCGCCTTCGACGCCTTCGCCGACGACGGGTTCGGCCGCACCACCGTCGAGCAGATCTGCGAGCGGGCCGGATTCACGCGCGGAGCCTTCTACTCCAACTTCACCTCGCTGGAGGAATTGTTCCTCGCCATGTGGGAGCAACGCTCGGCGCACATGCTGGCGCAGGTCACCGAGGTGCTCGATAGCGATATCCGGGTCCGCGACCACCGATTCGACGGCCGTCACGCCCAATCGACGATGGAACAGGTGCTGAGCGCGGTTCCCCTGGACGACAAATGGTTTCGCATCACCGCCGAATTCACCGCGCACGCCCTGCGAAATCCGGCGTTGCGGCGAATCATGGTCGCGCGCGAGGAGGCGATCAGCGGGGCGCTCACGCCGGTGGTGGTGACCTTGCTGGAGCGGTCCGGCCGCCGCGTTCCGGATCCGGCGGCGCTGGGCCGCGCGCTGATCGCCGTCCACGACGGCACCCTCACCCAATGCCTGCTGGAACCGGACAATCCGGCTGTCCGCGCGCATCGCACCGAACTGTTTCTGCGCGTAGTGGAGTCCTACAGCGAGTCGATCGCCTAACCGTCGATCCGGGCCAGCGCGTCGCATACGCCGCGAATGCTCTCGTCCCGGAACTTGCCCACCCCGCCGCATCCCAAAAAACCGGCTCCAACCAGCCGATTCGGCGCCCACCCGCCCCACCTGCTAAAGTTTTCCACCGCAGGCCGGAAACGGTCAGCGGCTGGGGCTATAGCGCAGTTGGTAGCGCGTCTCGTTCGCATCGAGAAGGTCAGGGGTTCGATTCCCCTTAGCTCCACCAAATCGGTTATTGCACAGACCGAACCCCTCGGGGCCGGTATCGCAGATTCTGCGGTACCGGCCCCGAGGTCGTTTTCAGCTGGCGTCCGGGTGTCGGTCGGGGGTGCGGAGGGGAGCGCCGACGTGGTGCAGGTGCTTCAGTGCCTCGCTGTATGAGGAGATCAGTCCGGTCTCGTGGTAGGGCACAGCGATTTCGGCGCAGTAGTCGCGGACGATTACCCGGGCGTGACGCAGATTCGGGGTTGGCATGCTTGGGAACAAGTGGTGTTCGATCTGGTAGTTGAGGCCGCCGAGGGCTAGGTCGGTCAGCGCGCCGCCGCGCACGTTGCGGGAGGTCAGTACCTGGCGGCGGAGGTAGTCGGGGCGGTCGTTGCCGGTCAGGGTTGGCATGCCCTTGTGGTTCGGGGCGAAGATGCAGCCCATGTAGAGGCCGAACAGCGCCTGGTGGACGGCGAGGAATGCGAAGGCCTTGTCGGCAGGGAGAAACGCGAATAGTGCGGCCAGGTAGGCGGCGAAGTGGGCGAAGAGGAGGACGCCCTCTGATCTGCGGTGTTTGATCGATCGGTTTTTGAGCGCACGGACGCCGGCCACGTGGAGGTTCAGGCCCTCCAACATCAGCAGGGGGAAGAACAGGAACGCCTGCGCTCTTCCGATGAGACGGGCCGGACCGCGGCTGGCTCGTGCTTGCCGTTGTGACCAGACCAGGATGTCGGGAGAGACGTCGGGGTCGAGTTCCTCGTGGTTCGGATTAGCGTGATGGCGGGTGTGTTTGTCTTGCCACCAGCCGTATGCCAGGCCTATACCGGCGTTGCCTACGAGCCGGCCCATGAGTTCTGTCGGCCGCCTCAGCCGGAAGACTTGGCGGTGCGCGACGTCGTGCATGAGCAGTGCGACCTGAGCGAATGTCACGGCCATGCACGCGGCGACCACGAGCGTCCACCACGAATCGCCGACGAGGATGAACGCCGCCCACCCGGCCACGAACGCAATGCCGACGAGGGTGAATCGGACGGCGTAGTAGATGGGACGCCGGTTCATCAGGCCCGCGTCGGAGATCCGGTGCAATAGGCGGGCGTAATCGCCGTCGGCGCCGCCGCGCCGCGGTGACCGAGGGATTGGCTCTGGGATCAAGGCCGGTGTCGTCATAGATCTTCCTGAGAGCTCGGTGCATCGGGACGGGTGACGATTTCGATACACCGAAACTATCGACCAGATTCTCAACCCATGTAATCCCTTGGTATGACAGGGAATCGGACTGCGGTGTGATACCGAGCCCCGAGCAGACCTACGCCCGGCGTCCGATGCCACCGCTCCGAGCCTTGCCATCCGCCGACCATGGTTAAGCGGGGTCCTACTCGGCACTCCACCATGTGGTGCCGTTGCCGGGGAGATACGCTGCGCTGCCGTGGATTTCGATCTCGGCGGTGCTTGACAGGAGTGGGTGACCGGGTGTGGGGACGGCGGCCGGTTCGGCGCCGAGGTTGACCGTACAGGCGAAACCTGGGCCGCGGTCGAAGATCAGTAGATTGTCTGGGGCGGGGTGCCAGTAGACGCGGGCGGTAACCCCCGGCAAGTTGGGGCATTCGCCCGATACCTTTCGAATACTCGGGTTCGTAGTGTGGGGTGCATCTGATCTAGATACACCCGCGACTCGAGTTGAAGGGCTTTCATGAGAAGGACATTGGGGATCGCTACACGGATTGCGGCCGTGAGCATTACAGGTTTGGGCTTCGCCGCTGTCATTGGTTCGGGTAGCGCGCAGGCTGCGCCGCAGGACTGCACCGTGACGAAGGGGATATTCGACGCATCCGCGGTGTGCGCGCCCGACGGCGGATCGAACTATGTGCTCCACCTCGACTGCGTCGGCCTCTACGGCAATGGGCCGTTCCCGCTGATGACCATCGGCTCCTACAAGGTGCTCAGCTACCCCTTCACCCCGTCGGGCCAGCGCACCTCCGTGGGATGCACCGGCGTGGGTCCGGGCATCCTCGCCGTGGCCACCAACGCCTACGTCGAGATCTATAACCCCTAGGCACAGACAGACATCGATCAAGCCAATCCGGCTTTTTCATGCACTAATCGCCCTCGAGCGTCAGGTTCCCGCATTTTGAGGGGTGATTGTGCATGAATAGGCCGGTTCTGTGTCGCACCGGCCGTCGTGGGTACAGCTACAGCATGGCCGATACGAATTGGAAAGGCATATGGCGCAACGAATACGGGTCGCGCCTCACCATTACGGATGACAGCGGAGGTGCTCTGAGCGGCACCTTCGAAACCGCGCTGAGTGATAGCGCTTTCGCAGGGACCGAAGTCCCCATCATGGGACTGCATGTCGGTCCCTGCGCGCAGTTCTCCTTCGTCGCGGCGGGCGATATCCCTGCTATCTGCTCGTTCACCGGGTTGCTGCGGGAGGGGAATCTTCACGCCGCCTGGCATCTGGTGGCCGATCAGGCCGTCAAACCGCCTCGGCCGGGCGCTCCGCCCGAACTTGTCACCCTCCCCTGGGCGCATGCCGTGCTGACCAATAGCGACACTTTCACTCGCTCTTGAAACGATCAGGAATCAAGAAGCAGCGGGTGGGGGTACCGCCATAACGTTTGGGTCGACGGAGTTCAGAACAGAGAAGGAGCACTCCGATGACGAAGAAGATCGATGCGATCCTGTACCCGGTCAGCGATATCGCGGCGGCGAAGGCCCAGTTCACGGCGTTGCTCGGGGTTCAGCCGGTCATGGACCAGCCGTATTACGTGCACTTCGAGACGGCTGACGGGGTCGCCGTGGGGCTGGTCCCGAATGGGGAACAGCGCGGCATGATCGGGGCGACCCCGTTCTGGACCGTGGATGACATCAATGGCCAGGTCAAAGCGTTGGTGGAGGCCGGTGGCAGCGTGACGGAAGACGTCCACGACGTCGGCGGCGGGAAGCTGGTCGCGATCGTCAAGGATGCGCAGGGAAACGTCGTCGGTCTCGCCCAGGCTTGATCTGGAATCCGGCTCGGCCGATCCTCCGTGTCAGTCCCCACACCGTGAGGGCAGCCAGGGCATAGGCCGCGCCGGTCCAGCAGGACGCCGACCATCCCCATGAGGTGTACGCCCAGGTGGTCGTGATCGCGCCGAGGGCGGATCCGAGGGAATAGAACGCCATGTACGCGCCGATGACGCTCCCGGCGCGGTCGGGGTGTGCGGTCGTCAGCAGGTGCTGGCTGCTGACATGCACTGCCTGGACGGCGAAGTCGAGCAGGATGATCCCGGCGATGAGCAGCCACAGGGTCGCTTCGGTCCGGGCGATCGGCAGCCACGAGGCGGTGAGCACTACCAGGGCGGAGCCCGTGATCGCCTGTGCGCGACCGGAATCGGCCCATCGCCCCGCGCGGCCCGCGCCGAGCGCTCCGGCCAGGCCCGCCACTCCGAACAGGCCGATCTGGGTGGTGCCGAAGTTCCACGGTGGGGCGCTGAGCGTGAGAGCCAGTCCGCTCCACAGGGTTCCGAAGGACGCGAAGACGAAGAACGTGATCAGGCCCCGGCTCAGGAACAGGCGATCCGTGCGGACGAGGCGTCCCATCGATGCCAGCACCTGCGCGTATTGCGTGCCCGGGGTTCTGCGGTCAGGTTCGAGCGTCACGCGGACTGTGCCTGCCAAAACGACGCAGAGCACGGCGATCAGCGCGTACACGGCACGCCAGCCGATCGTGTCGCCCAGTACGCCCGCGAGGACGCGGACGCCGAGAATCCCGATCACCACACCCGAGGTGACCGCACCGATATTGCGTCCCCGCTCGCTGGCCGCGGAGGCGGCCGCGACGTAGGCGACCGTCACCTGCACCACGACCGCGAACAACCCCGCGACCGCCAGCCCCGTCACCGCGACGGGACCGTTCGGGGCGAGGGCCGTGATCATGGCCCCGATCGCGGTAAGACTCAGCAGCACACCGATGAGCCGACGTCGATTCACCACGTCGCCGAGCGGAACCAGCAGCACCAATCCGAGGAAGTAGCCGATCTGCCCGGCCGCGACCAAGCGACCCAGCGATCCCGATGCCAGCCCGAGCTCGCGGCCAGCCGCCTCCAATACCGGCTGGATCGCGTAGATCGCGGAGACGGCCACCGCGCACACCGAGGCCAGGACGAATCGTTGCGACCGTGTGATTCCTGTCTGCACCAGACCTCCCAATCAGTAGCAAAACGCAACCATTCGACCGTAAGGCATAATGGTTTCAAATCGCAACCGATCGCGAGGAAGGCTCCATGACAACGACACTCGGCTCCGACCGTCAGTGGACCGATCCGTTCTGCCCCGTCGCGCGCACCGTAGATCTGGTGGGCGACCGGTGGAGTCTGCTGATCGTGCGTGACGCCATGGACGGTGCGACGACCTTCACCGAGTTCCAGCAGCGGCTCGGGATCGCCAAGAACATCCTCACCGACCGACTGCGCAAGCTCGTCGAGCACGGCATCCTGACCACCAGCACCGCCCCGGGCGGCAAGCGGCACAGCTACGAACTCACCCCCGCCGGAGCGGATCTCTTCACCGCCATCGTGGCGTTGCGGCAGTGGGGAGAACGCCACGCCTTCACCGGCGATGAGCCGCACTCGACCCTCGTGGACGGCGACGGCAAGCCCGTCGCCCAGCTACGAGCCGAAACCCGCGCGGGCAAGCACGCCACCGCGGCGACCACCCGGGTTCACAAGGTGGATGAAGCCGAATAGGCCTGGTATCAACCGGCGTTGGAGGTGCAGATGGTGTCCAGGAGGAACAACGGCTTCACCACTCGGGCCGCGCCCACCGCGAAGAGTGCGGCGGTGCTGGGAAAGGACATTCCGTAATTGCCCCGGTCCATAGCGGCCTGTTGCGCAGCAGCGGCTGTCGCACCTTTCCCCGTGGTGTAGACCGGTTCGACGGTATTCGTCCATGCCGCCCAGGCGTCGTATTCGGTCACCGAACCGCACTCATTGTGGATCTGCGCCATGACGACGCACTTGTCGGCATTGCACGCATTCTTGGCAGCCTCATCGGCAGCATTCTGTGTGGGAAAGTCCGCCGCCACACCGACACCCGTGGCATGCGATTGCTGCGTGTAATAGACGGCGATCGCACCGTAGAGGTCCCCGGCCGCATGCGCGGTCCCGCTTCCGGTGGCGAGCAGCGCCGCCACTGCCGGAGCGACCATGGCCAGCGCGGCCTTTCCCGACAATGACATGTGATGACCCCTGAAATTCAGCCGCAATGTAACCCGGAGATCATCGCGGCAATCGTGCCGCAGAGCAAGATCTTTCGCCCGCTGGCATGTGGCATGGATGCAATCGGCGGATTGATGGCGCTCCGCATGGTCCTGCTGATCGTCGCGCCCGCCTCCTCGCTTACCGAATCGTGTCAGCGGCGATCACGGGGTGGACAGTTGGTCGATCTCGTCGGCGAACAGCTGGGCCGGATCGAAGTCCATGCCGGTGAAGTGTCCGGCGAGTTCCAGGGATACCTCACCGTGCACGCGGGTCCAGAAGGACAGCGCTCGCCGTTGAGGGTTCATTGATTCGGTTGCTGGCGTGTGGTTTTCGAGGAGTCGCCGGAAGGCCTCGAGCAGCACGGTCATGATCTCGTCCGAGATCGCCGTGGTGTCGGCGGGCGCGTGATAGCCGGGGATGGGTGTTCCGTAGATCAGGAAGTAACGCTGCGGATCATGCTGCGCCCATTCGCGTATGGCGTAGGCGAGCCCGGCCACGTCGGCTCCGGAGTCGAAGGCGGCCCGGACGGTATCGGCGAGGCTGCGGTACGCGTCGCGAATGAGTTCGGTGATCAACTCGTCGCGGCTAGAGAAGTAGCGGTAGAGGGCCGGGCCGCTCATGCCCACCTGTTTGGCGATCGCATTGAGTGACAGCGCGGACGCGCCCGAGGTGGCGATCTGCTCCCAGGCGTGCTGTTTGATCTCCGCGCGCATCTGTTCGCGATAGCGCTCCCGCGGACTCTTCGCACCGCCGCTTGTCATCTGGCACTCCTTCTCGCTGGTCGACGACGTTTGGTTAGAAGGTATCACTTTTACTATTGACTCTAATCGCTTGTGCGTTATAGCTTCTAACTAACGCGACAAGCCGTAACCGATCCTCGGATCGGCCGGGAACCAGGAGGAAGACAATGAACATCACTCGACGCAGCGGACGGACCATCCTGCTCGGCATCGCACTGACTGCCGGAGTCCTCAGCGCCACCGCCACACCCGCGCTCGCCGACGGCCCCGCGGCGGATTCGGCCCCGCTCACCTGCGAGGGACAGGGCATCGATCCCGCCGCCCCGATCCACTACCGGACCGAGGCGCTGATCAACGCACCGCTCGACACGATCTGGAACCTGCAAACCGATGTGGAACGCTGGCCGTCCTGGCAGCAGCCGGTCACCAGCATGAAGCGCTTGGATTCCGGTCCACTGCAGGCGGATTCGCAGTTCCGTTGGACCACTCCGGTTCCCGCCACCGACAGGACGCCCGCGACCACGCTGACCATCACGTCCACCGTCCATCAGATGCAGTACGAGCGGTGCCTGCGCTGGACCGGACCGGCGCTCGGTGACGGATTGAATATCGAAGGCGGCACCCATGTCTGGACCTTCACCCCGGTCGATGGCGGCGTCCTGGTGCGCACCGAGGAAAACTGGAAGGGCACCCAGGTCGAAGCCGATGTCCCGACCTCCACCAGCTTCCTCGGCGCGGGTCTCGAAGCCTGGCTGGCCAACCTGCAGACCGCCGCCGAGGGGTGAGCAAGATCGTGTGTCTGGTCATGGCGTGCCTAGGCAAACGCAGGCACTGCCTGACCCGGTGCGATCGTGGGCGCGCGCAAGACCTCTCAGGTGGACGGCTGGATCGACGCGGCGTCGCTGGAGTTGACGCCCGCCGACCTCGAGGAGATCGCCATCGCGATCACGGTTTCCGGCGCGGGCAGCGGTCCCGCCCGCCACTGATGCAGGGATTCACGGCAGGTCCGAGAACCGCACGGAGTGGGCTACAGCGGTCACATGTAGTCCATCCGTGTCCGGCCGGATGGCCGTCAGCCGTGCCCCGAGCGGCAGCTTCTGCAAGGGCACGGTGAAGGTGAGGCTGCTGCGCAGCAAGGCCAGGGGAATCGTCGGCCCGCCCGACGCGGACTGCACCGACACGGGAGTCACTTCGATCCCGTCGTCGGTCGGCGCGACGGTGACGACAACCGTCGCGGGTACCCGCAGCCCCTCCACCGAGAACGTCCCGGTAACCCGAAGCCCGTTCGGCCCATTGGAGATCGACTCCACACCTTCGGGCGCGTACCCCCGCACAGTGTCATAGGGGACCACCGCCGTAGCCGTGGCAGTCCCCGCGACCAAGTTCTCGGTGCGGCTATTGAGCAGATCACTCAGCGGCGCGGACACATCGCTCAGCGACACCTCGAGGTCGCGAACAGTAATGCCCTGCCCACTCCACTCACCGACCCGGATATCGATATCCCGATAGTTCCCGCCGATGGCCTGCGTCAAGAACGGAATCCCCCCGATCTCGACCTTCGGCCGCTCCGGCAGGTTGTACTCCTTGGCAATGGTGCGCCCGATCTCATCCTGCGCCACCACCACCGCGACCCGATCTCCCACGACGACCGCGATCGCCAGCACAACGATCAGTATCAATAACGCGCGCATGCGCTCACCCGCTCAGCCATCCCACCATCATGCTTGCTGCTGGCGGCTTCGCAGCGCCAACGGGAGACGGCGCGGTGTTCGATCAGCTACTGGCCGGGCGAAATACCTAGGTGAATACCCTGTCACACCGCGGTATTACGCCGGAACAGCTCCGTAGCGGGAGGTGTGAGCGGGCCGGGGATTTCTAGCGTCGATGACATGCTCACCATCGAATCTGATTCCACTGTTCGCACCGCCTCGCCGAAGCATCGGCGGTCATCAGCCGGTGCGAGGCCGGTCTGGGTGCGGGGTATGGCCTGCGCCGTGGCGGCGGTCGCCGCCGTGAGTTTTGTCGGCGCGGCGGTCGCGGGGGCGACGCCCGGCCCAGCCACCGCCGAATGTCTCTGGAACGGAGGCGGTTTCGCGGCGGGGTCGACGGTCGTCGCCGGGGGTTCCGGATACACCTGTACGGATCAGGGCGGTGCGCCGCGCTGGGTTCACGGCGCGGCGGTGAACCGGGCGAGCACCGTGGCGAATCCGGGGGCGGCCATGCGACCGGCGGGCGTGTTCAGTGCCGGTGCGGTGCAACCGGGTACCGAATACACCGACTATTGCGTGGGCTCGCAGCTCATCGACGGGAGCGAGTCGCAGTACGAGGTGGTGGCCGACGGGGACGGGACGCTGTTCTGGAAGGCGGCAGGGCCGATTTCGCAGTGGACCTTCGATTCCGGGACCGGGCGGGTGCCGTCGACCAACTCCGCGAGCCTGTGCCAGCAGGATCCGGTGCTGTGGCCGCAGAACTGAGCCGGGGTCACTTCGATTGCGGGAGTTGGAATCCGACTTCGGCTCCGCCGTCAGGGTGGTTGACGGCGGACACGGTACCGCCGTGGGTGGAAATAATGTCGTGGACAATGGCCAAGCCGAGGCCCGAGCCAGGGGTGGAGCGAGTGCCCTCGGCGCGATAGAACCGATCGAAGACGGCTTGCAGATCGTCCGGGGCGATCCCGGGGCCATGGTCGCGAACCGACAGCCGAGTCCCGTGCACGCGGATTTCGACCGGGATGTCGGCCGGGCTGTATTTGATGGCGTTATCCAGGAGGTTGTCCACGCACCGGGCCAAAGCCTGTGGGCGGGCGGACACTTCGGCCGGATCGTCGGCGATCACCGTGATGGTGCGGCCACTGCGACGCCGGAATCGTTGCGCGCAGTCCTCGGCCAGATCGGGCAGTGCGAGAACACTCACCGGTTCGGTGGTGTGCCGATCGGTGGCGAGGTCGACCAGTTCGCCGACCAGAGCATCCAGGGCCTTGGCCTCCTGCACGAGAGTAGCCAGTACCTTCGTCTCGTCCTCGGGGGTGAGTCGGCCTCGGGCCCGTTGCAGCAGTTCGGCGCTGCCGCGCACCGAGGTCAGCGGGGTGCGCAGTTCATGACTGGCATCCTCGACCAACCGATGCTGCTGGGCACGCGAAACCCGTAGTGCGGCAAGCATGCTGTTGAAACTTCGGGTGAGGTCGCCGACCTCGCCGCTACCCGCGTCGGGCAGTCGCGCGGTGAGATCGCCGGTCGTGGTGATGCGGGCGCTGGTATCGGCCAGCCGACGAATGGGCCGCAGAATGCGCCCGATCGCGAACCAGCTGAACAGGGCCGCCACGGCGACCGCGAGCGCGGTGACCCAGGTTGCGTGCCATTGGAATTCGCTGTCGACGCGATTGACCTCCGCATAATTCTGACTCACCATGACCGCGCCACCGCCTGGGCGGGCCTTGGTGAGGACGCCGTAATTCTTGCCGCCGACGACCACATCGGTTTCGGCTGTGCCCGAACCGGTTCGAGCCACCGCGCAGTCGGCGTCGCTCACCGGCAAGGGATCTCGGCCCGGAATCAGCGGCGTGACGGTGCAGTCGGGAGTCAGCAGCTGCTCGGTCATATCCGGTCGCACCGGTAGCGGCGACGTCGTGCCGAGGATGGCCAGCACGGTGTCGACGCGATCGGCCAGGCCGCGGTCGATCTGGTCTGCGATGAGCGGCGTCACCATGCGATAGGCCGACACCACCGTCACCAGAATGGCGGCGACCACGGCCGTCACGGCGACGAAAGTGATTCTGGCGCGCAGCATTACACCGCTCGCACGGTGTAGCCGACATTGCGGACGGTGTGGATCAGACGGGGTCCGCCGTACTGCTCGGTTTTGCGGCGCAGGTAGCCGATATAGACATCCAGCGACCGGGATTCGGTATCGAAGTCGAAGCCCCAGATGTGTTCATAGATCTGACCTTTGGAGAGCACGACCCGCTGGTTGCGGATGAGCAGCTCCAGCACATCGAATTCGGTGCGGGTCAGCTCGATCTCCCGGCCGTCGCGTCGCACCTCGCGGGTCGACGGGTTCAAGGTCAGGTCGGCGATGGTGAGAATATCCTCGGCCTCGGGTGCGCTGCGCCGCAGCAGGGCGCGCAGGCGGGCGAGGAGTTCCTCGATATCGAAGGGTTTGGGCAGGTAGTCGTCCGCGCCCGCGTCGAGCCCGGCGACCCGGTCACCGACCTGATGGCGTGCGGTGAGCACCAGGATCGGCAAGCGGTCACCGCGGCGGCGCAGCAACCGGCACAGCGACAGCCCGTCCAGCCGCGGCATGACCACATCCACCACCGCCAGGTCCGGGCGCTGCTGTTCCAGCAGTTCCAGGGCCTCCTGGCCGTCGGAGGCGAGCCGCACCTCATAGCCCTCGAAGCGCAGGAGCTGGTCCAGGGTGCTGCGCACATTCGGATCGTCCTCGACGACGAGCACCGAGGGGACTGCCGAGTTCGAAACCGCCATCGGGCCATTGTGGTCAGTGGTAGATGTCGTCATGGTGGGCGGCCGCTCAGTTCGTGACCGGGGTCACCGCGATCGGCGGGATGGCCGCCACGCAGGCGGTCGATCCGGCCTCGCCGGTGCGGATGAAGCGATCCACGATGCCCGCGATGCAGCCGCTGGGCTCCAGATCCGGCACATGCCCCGTATTGGGGACGGAAATGAAGGTGGCGTGCGGGAAGCGAGCGGCGGCCAGCTTGCCATTGACGTCGGGAGTGATCGCGTCCAGATCACCGGAGAGCACCAGCACCGGCACATCCGGCAGCGCATCGCGCATCTGATCGGGTCGCTGATGATCCTCGAGTCCGGGCCAGCGAATGCAGGATTCACCACCGTCGCGCTGGGCCGCGCCGAAGCCCTCCGCACTGAACGCGCCGAGTCCGGTCGGTGCGAGCTTGGCGAGGGCGTCGCGGTACTGCTGTTCCCGTTGCGGGAGTGTGGCATCGAGGGACCAGAGCGTCTGATAGTCATTGCAGGCGACCGCGAGGTAGGCATTGATGTTCTCGTAGCCCGGCTCGGCGGTGCTGCGGGTGACGAACTCGCGCAGCGGGCCGTCGTCACCGCGGACTGCGGAATGCAGTGCGGCGGGGAGCATTCCGAATGGGGTGAGTTCCTCCGGATGCGCGCCCACATTGGTGGAGCCGACTTCGAAGATCAGGTTTCCGAGCAGACCCTCGGTGAGCAGCACCGGGTTCGGGCCTTCGACGGGGATCGGCTGGGTCCGCAGTCGATCGGCGACCGTACGCAGGTCGGAGACCGCGGTATCGCCGTCGCAGACTCGGCTGCGTTCGCAGATGCGTTGCAGGGCAAGGGATACCGCTTCGGCATTGGGGCGCTGAGTGCGGTCGAAGTCGGGCGGGTACGCGCCCGAGAGCACGATCGACTGCACGTGGTCGGGGTACCGCTGGGCGTAGATCGGCAACAGGTAGGTTCCATAGGAGATGCCGTACAGGACCAGCTTCGGAATGCCGAGCCGGTCGCGGACCGCATCGAAGTCATCGACCGTGGCCACCGAGGTGTAGCCCGCCGCACGCGGACCGAGCTGCTCACCGCATCGCGCCACGTCCCGCAATTGCTGTTCGCGGGTTTCGAATGGGTACGTCTCGGTGTCCACACCACAGTTCATCGGGCTCGACAGGCCGGTCCCGCGCGGGTCGATCAGCAGCAGATCATGATCGTCGAGCAAGGCCTGCGAAATCTGCACGGCCTCGGCGGCATGCGCGATGGTCGGGACGCCCGGCCCGCCCGGATTGGGGGTGATCGTCCCGGCAGACGGTGCGTCGACGCGGCTGCGCCGCACCAGCGCGTAACTCACCTCCACATTACCGAGTTCCGGCTTGTCCGCCACCAGCTTGCGTTCCACCACACCGCAATCCACCTGATGCCCCTCCACCGTCGGGCACCAGTCGGCGCGCGCCGGACTGCTCGACGGCCCATCACCGCACCCCGTGACCACTCCCGCGATGACCGCGGCGGCCAATGCCAGACCGATCCCTGAACGCACCATGCTGCGCATGCCGAAACTCCACTTCGATCGTGCCGAGCCCGGCGGATACCGGGTGTTGACAGCGATCTTGTGCGGCAAACGTCAAAGCGCTTCCAAGCCAATGACAAAACAATGTAAGAATCCGCGCCGCCGCCCAGCGCGGGCATCGCGCCTCAGTTCTGGTCCGCCCCGGGCCACTGGTGCGTCCGGGTCTGGGGCACGATCACCGGCGCTTCGGCGGTCGGATTCGACTGCCGGGTGGCGGGGACCGTGGGCAGCGATTGCTGGGCGGGCGGCTCATAGATAACCGGCGGCGGGGTTTCGACCGGCGGCGGGGCCTCGGAGGACGGTGGCGCGGAAGTCGGCGGCACACTGCTCGGAGCACGTGTGGTCGTCGGCGTAACTTGTTGCGACACACTGGCGGAGGAACTCACCGGGCCGGATGAAGTGCCCGACGATTCGGAGTTGCCGCGCATTGCGAAGGCCGCGCCGACCACCACGCCGACACCGGTCAGGAATAGCCCCGACGCCACCGCGAACCGGCGGCGGCGAGACGAATCACCCGCCTCGACGGCGGGCTCGGGGATGCGCTCCGGCGGCAATGTCAGGCGCGGCACCGGCGCGACCGAGGCGCGAACCGCGGTCGGTACCGCGGCCTCATCCAGGACCGCCACGTCGACCGACGGCACCGGCTCGCGAACAATGATCGGCCCGGCCGGATCATGCTGGGCCGCCACATCTCCGGGCGGCACCGGCTCGCGAATGACCGTCGGCGCGGCCGGATCACCCGGGACCGGCGTATCCCCGGGTGGCACCGCATCACGAATGACCGTCGGCCCGGCCGTCCGGCGAGGCATCTTGCCGACCGAGACCACCACCGGCCGTGTCGCTTCCGGACGGATGATCACCGCGGGTGGCAGGGTGCGCGCGGCGGCCTCGGCGAGGGCGGTGCAGCTGGGGTACCGGTCCTGTGGTGATTTGGCCAGGGCGGTGGCGATCACCTCGTCGAGTTCGGCGGGGAGATCGGGGCGCAGGGCGCGCGGTGAGGGGGGTGGCGCGGTCAGGTGTGCGCCGATGACGGCGGCCTGGTCCTTGCGGGCGAAGGGGGGCTGACCGGTCAGGAGTTGGAAGAGGGTGCAGCCCAGGGAGTAGATGTCGGCGCGGTGGTCGGCGGGCACGTCGGAGAAACGCTCCGGCGCGGCATAGGCGAAGGTGGCGGCGATGCCGGACAGGGTGACGGTGTCGTCGAGAGTGCGGGCAATGCCGAAATCGGTGAGCACCGCGTGCTCGCCCGTGCGGCGATTGTTCTCGATGAGCAGGTTCGCCGGTTTCACATCCCGGTGCAAAACGCCTTGCGCGTGGGCGTAATCCAGTGCGTGCGCCGCATCGGCGACCAGCCGCACGGCACGTTGCGGGGCCAGCCCGCTCGGGTGATCATTCAACAGGACGGCCGCGTCACCACCGTCGATGTAGCGCATGGCCAGCCACAACGAAACATCGTCGGCGGCGCTGCGGTCATACACCGGGACGATATTCGGATGCTCCAGTGTCGCAGCGAGAGTCGCCTCCCGATCGAAGGCGGCGCGCGTTTTCGGATCCACCGTGAACGTCTCGGCGAGCACCTTCAATGCCACCCGGCGCTGCAATCGCGGATGCCCCGCGAGATACACCGAACCCATACCGCCCGCACCGAGCAGTCGCTCGATGGCGAACCCGGCAAATACGGCCCCCGGCTCCAAGCCCACGACGATCCTCCCCGGCACACAACAGGCTGTGCCGGTGCACCCTACCGGTAGTAGGGGGCGGGCTGCACCCAGTGGAAGCCGCGGGAGACGGCGGGGTAGCGGTCGAGGTCCACTCGATCCAATTGCATGCGCACCGGGCGGCCACCGATCTGGCCGGTCAGAATCAACTGATCGGTCTGCGGCTGCTGATATCCGAGGATTGCGATCTTCCATTGGTGGGCAAGATCTTTGGAGAGCGAGAGGGTCTGACGATCGGTGTCGATCTCGGCCGGGAAGGACACCAGCGAATCGTCCATGCGCTGGGCGGTGACACCGTTCGGGATATCGAAGATGATGCGCCGGAAGCGGTCATTCGCACTGAGAGCCTGGGCATTGTGCGGCGACTCGCTGTAATCGACCAGTGCCGGGACATCCTGGCCCGCGACGGTGTACTGGGTGACATTCCAAATGCCGTACAGCGGGGATTGCGGCCTGCCATTGCCGTAGGTGCTCCAGGCGTCATGCCCTTCGGAGACCGCGGTGAACAACAGCAGCGCACCGAACAACACCTGCGCCACCAAGAGGATTCGGTTCCCGCGCGGTGTCGAGACGAGCGGCATCGATGCGCGGACCGGAACCGCACGGCCGATCAGCGCCTTGACGATGCGCAGGATATCGGGTGCGGCCAGCACCAGTGCGTACACGAGCAACTGCAAGGCGAACAGCTTCACCGGCACGTCGAAGGTGAGGTTCAGCAGGAACACCTGCAGCGCCACGATGACGGCGAGGATCGACCCCAGCCCCGCCGTGAACGGAAGCACCAGCAATAGCGCGGCGGTGAGTTCGGCTGCGCCCAAGGCGATCTCATACGGCTCCGACAGCGCGGTCTGCGTCCACAACACCGTCATCGGGCTCATATCGCCGAACGGTTCGACCAGCTTCTCCAGGCTGAAGGTCATCTGCGAGGGCAGCAGTTTGACCATCCCGTACAGCAGGAAGGCGCTCACCAGGGACATGCGTAGCAGCAGCCGGAACGACTGGTACAGCCGCGCATAGTTGGGCCGACGCCGATCCAGCACCGACCACACGGCGGTGACCAGCACGGAGACCATCAGTACGGCGAAGACCGAAACCCATTGCGCCGCAGTATCGCCACTGCCGGTGCGCGTGTAATCGATCCGAGTATCGAAGAGGTGATCCCCCACCCAATCGGTGAGCGGATGCAGCGCGAGCCACTTCGACACGTCGACCACCGTCTGCTGCGGCACCCCGACCGAGCGAAGCACCGCCTGCGCCAGCCACACCCCCGCCATCCCGATCCCCAGCGAGACGAGCCCGAACCGGAATGCCACCCGCACCAGCGGATGCCATCTCTCGGCCTCGGTCGAGTCTTCTTCCTGAGCATCGACTTCGGCCGCCAACTGTGCCACCACGTCGCCCCCTCCACAGTCCTCGCAGCCACTTTCCTTGCGGGCGAGAACGTTATGGTGACGATGACTCCAGGCATATCCGGCAAAACCGGTGCCCCGATCCCCCGTGCCCCCGAAATTCGTGCCCCGATTCCCCTAGGGCGCGGGCCAGAGATGCGGGTAGTACTTCGGGCAGAGGCAGTGCGGGTCATCCAGGGGCGGGTCGATGATCGCGGCGGACAGGTCGGCCAAGGCCGATTCGATGGCGACCGCCGCCGCTACGGCCCGCTCGGTGACCTCATAGACAGTGTCGGGATCGGAGAGAGACAGTGCCAGGCGCCCGGAAGACGCCCAGGCGAAGGCTTTTTCGCCAGTGATGGCGAGGTGGCCGGGCTGCGCGAGGCCGGGGAACTCGGGGATGCGAGAGGGGAAGCGGGCGTATTCGCCGGGGGTGTAGGCGACACCGGGGACCGGTTGGGGAGCGTCGTCGGGAATCCATTCCGGGGTAATCCCCAGGGCCACAAAGAGAGCGAGCAGCTCGTGTTCGGTCTCCGCGCGCAGCGCCAAGCGCAGCTCGTCACAATCATTGGCGTGCCCGCCGACTGCCCGGCAGTAACGGAACCAGCGCAGGCGCTGAATCCAGCCCTGTAGTTCAGCCTCGGAATGCCGCTCGTACAACCAGGCGGTCCATCGCGCTCCGCGGTAGCGCTGTCCATCCTGGGTCATCGTGTCAGTATGCGGCACGGGCCGGTCAGGTACAGGATTTTCTGAATACAGAATTCTCTGTACTATACGAGTGTGGACACCCTGCTGCATCGCGATGCGCTGACCCGGTTCGGCTATGCCCTCTCGGATTCGACGCGCACCCAGATCCTGCTGAAGCTGCGCACCGGGCCCAGCTATCCGTCCGAGTTGGCGGAGGCGATCGGCGTCTCACGGCAGATTCTGTCGAATCACCTTGCGTGCCTGCGAGGTTGCGGACTGGTGGTGGCCGTGGCCGAGGGGCGGCGCAGCCGGTACGAGCTCGCCGATGAGCGGATCGGGCGGGCACTGGAGGATCTCGCCGGGCTGGCGCTCGCCGTGGACCCGGCCTGCTGCCCGGATGCCGACAGCGAGGGATGCTGCTGATGTCCGCGCCACTCGGAATGCCGTCATTGCCTGCGACGGTTGCGGTTTCGAAGCCATCGGCCGAGCGCAAGGCCGTCCTGTCGCGCCGAATTCGATACTTCGTCGCCGCGACGATCACCTACAACGTGCTCGAGGCGATCATCGCGCTGAGTGAGGGCGCACGCGTTTCCTCGACGGCATTGATCGGATTCGGCCTGGACTCGGTGATCGAAGTGTCCTCGGCCGCGGCGGTGGCCTGGCAATTCGCCGGACGCAACCCGGAGGCGCGCGAAAAACTCGCGCTGCGGATCATCGCGTTCTCGTTCTTCGGACTCGCGCTATACGTGACGGTGGATGCGATCCGCTCCCTGCTCGGCGTGGGCGAGGCCGCTCACTCGCCGATCGGAATCGGTTTGGCCGCAGTCAGTCTGGCGGTCATGCCGGTACTGTCCTACGCGCAGCGCAACGCCGGGCGTGAACTCGGCTCACTGTCCGCGGTCGCCGATTCCAAGCAGACACTGCTGTGCACCTACCTGTCGGCCGTACTGCTGGTCGGCCTGCTGCTCAACACCCTGTTCGGCTGGTCCTGGGCCGACCCGATCGCCGCTCTCATCATCGCCGTCATCGCGGTGAAGGAAGGCATCAACGCCTGGAAGGGCGACACCTGCTGCCCATCGCCCGCCGCACTCGGATCCACTGCCACCGCGCACGATTGCGACTGTTGCGACTGACCCGAATGGCAGGCCCGGCAAGTTAGCCAGTGACTCGCTGAACGCAATATGAGGTCCACTATCCCACCGCAATTACATGCGACGATCTGCCGATGACCAGCATTGTGCGGATGGTTTGCTGTGCTCTGGTGACAGCTGCCACGCTCGGATCGCCGACCGGACCCGCCAGTGCCGCCGAATCCACGCCAGGGACAGTGATCACCGCGATACCCCAGCCCGCGGGTTGGCGCGGGATGAATGACGGGACGGTCATCGACTACTGGATGACCGGCATCCACGGCGAACTCCAACCGGCCAGTGGAGCGCTGTTCGTTCCGGCCGGTCCCCCGCCACCGGCCGGTTGGCCGATCATCGCCTACGACCACGGAACCAGTGGACTCGGACCGGGCTGCGGTGAGGAGACCACCGCCGACGCCCCACCGGTGCGTGGCGTCATGAGTGATTGGGTGGCACAGGGATTCGCGGTGGTCGCCCCCGACTATCTGGGCCTGGGCCGCTTCGACACCGGCCCGCACCCCTACCTCGGCATTCACACCGAAGCGACGGCCACCATCGACCTGGTTCGCGCCGCCCGCGCCGCACGCCCCGAATTGTCCCGCACCTGGGCGGTTTTCGGCGGCTCGCAGGGCGGCCAGGCCGCACTCGGGGCCGGAAACCTCCAGGCGTCCTACGCCCCCGAACTCGACTTCCGGGGCACCATAGCCGTCGACCCCGAATCCGATCTCGAAAAAGTCCTCCCCATCGCCGCCCCCTCGACACCGACCCCCCTCGATAAGTGGGAGGCCACCGGACTGATCGCGGGAATGCTCACCGGCCTGAACGCCGCCCATCCCGAACTGAATGTCGACAGCTACCTCAGCCCCCACGGCCGCGAACTAATCGCCACCATCAGCCGCCTCTGCTTCCCCGACATCTTCCCGCTGGTCGAAGGCGTATCCATCGGCGACCTACTCTCCCGCCCCCTCGCCGACAGCACCTTCGACAGCACCCTCACCCACTACATGGCAGTCCCCACCACCGGCTACAACGCCCCAATCCTCCTGCTACTCAACGCCACCGACCTGGTTGTCCCCTCCCCCTTCCACGCCACGCTGGCAGCCCAACTGACCGCCAACGCCATCGACTTCCAAACCGTCGTAGGCGTCAACCGCCACACCCAACTCGACCACCAGATGCGAGACGCCCTCAGCGCCTTCATAACCCGTATCTTCGCGGCACCCGCCCTGACCTGAGCACGCCGCCCGCCCGATGAGCTCAGACGCGGTCGCCGAACATCCGGCGCGTGGCGTAGACCAGCAACTCCCCCGCCATCCAGCTGGTCCAACTGACTTTCACGCACGAGAAAGCCCCCGCCCGAAAGGGCGAGGGCTTTTCCGCACTCCAGAATCAGGACTGGAAGTAACCGAAGGTCACGGTGTGGAAGACGGTGGTCAGCGCATCGCCGATCCAACCGAACACGTCGGCGACGACACCGAGGACGTTGTCGAAGAAGGGGGTCGCGGGTGCGGTGGTGGAAGTGGTGGCATCCGCCGAGTCGACGAACGGGCTGTCGATATCCGGGTGGTTGTCGATGAGCTGCTCCAGCTCGGGAAGTTCACCGTTCTGCAGCGCCTGCTGGACGTCCGGATCCTGCAGGCCCTCGTTCACCAGGTCGGGGTAGTTGCCGGTGCTCAACTCGGCAAGGAACTCCTCATTGGACGGCATCGGGGCATCCGCGCCCGGCACCACGATAATGGTGTCGGTGCCATCCACCATGAGGGGACCGGTCTCGAACTCGAAGGTCTGCTCAACAGTCGAGGGGGCGACGGGGCCGGGAACATCGAAGCCGATGGTCGGCGAGGTCGCAGTGTCGATATCGGCGTTGGCGTTGCCGGCGGCGATGGCGAGGGCACCCAGCGGGGCGATGGCGGCGGCGATGTACTTCTTCATGGTGGGGTTATTCCTTTTCGTTCTTGGGGTTTGACGGGTGATATTCAGTTTTATGACTGTGGGAATTTGGGTTCGCTCAGGAGATCATGTTCATCAGCGCGGGGCCCGTAACGGTCAGGATGCTCATGACTGCGGCGGAGGCTCCGATAATTCCGGTGCCCATTCCGACAAGAGCGGCGCAGATGGTTACGACCGTGGCAATTGTGGCCATTTCTTCTTCCTTTGCTGATCGAAAGTTTTGGTTGGTTGAGGTGGTGACTTCCTGCTGCAACCAAATATGACTGGTGCGCTTCAAATACGCAAGCAAGTGCGTCTAATTTGACGCGGCAACAGCTCTGGGTAGTCGACAAATTCCCAGTACACGGCGTGTTTTTCCCGCTGATGTGCGCTCGCTCACGCGTCGATATTGACGCGTTGAGTCAGTCGGCCTCGACCAGCTCGGGGAGGCGGGATTGCGCCAGGTAGCTGACGAAGCCGGAGAGGATGTAGAGGGCGACGCCGACCTCGGCTAGTGACCAGGCCCAGTGGTTCCGTGTCGAGAGGAATCGGTCGGGGTCGATGGCGCACGCAATGCGCAGGCCGCCGTTCACGACTCCGACGAGGCCGCCGAGGGCCATCGGCGCAAGGGCGATTTTTGCCCTGGTCGGGACACCTTTTGCCAGGGCGAGCGAGATCAGTACGGCGAGATTCGCGACGAGGATGGTCGCCGCGCTGACGGCCGAGTAGACGCCGGAGAGACCGCCCAGCGAGGCGATGAAGCGGGTGGGGACACGGCTGGCGTCGGACACTTGCCAGAGCACGATCAAGGCGATGGCGTCTACGACGAAGGCCACGGCGATCGGCTTCTGCCAGTGGTGGTTACCCCAGACGCGGGCGACTTGTACGCAGATGTAGGCCGCCGCGCCGGCGAGGAGCAGGTCGCTGAGGACGTTCGACCAGTTCGCGAGGTGCAGGGTCCTGTCGGTGTGAGTGTCGAGCCACTGGTCGTCGAGGATCTCCGGACGGCGGAGCAGCAGGCCACCGAGCAGGAGGATCAGGGCGGAGGTGAGGGGCCGGGTTCTGGGGTGGTTCTTCCATTGGGTGAGGCGCAGCCCTATAACTGCGACGGAGGCGATGCAGATCGCTACGTAGAGGGCTGCGCCTACGCTCATGAAGTCAGGAATCCTTTCCCTAAGCCTTCCCTGCGGGAACGCTTGCGTCCGGTGCCTTCATCGTCCTGTTTGCGCTCGGGATCGCGCCTGACCAGCTCTTCCGCGATTTGGCTCAGTGTGACATGCCGGAGCGATCCTTCGGCGGAACCCTGGTCGGCGTCTTCGTCGGTGAGGTAACCGGCGGCGATAAGGCCGGAGATCGGGTTGACGCCGTAGGCGCGGCAGAGGGCGATGACCGTGCGGGGTTCGGGCAGATCGTCGTCGCGGTCCAGGTGGCGAGCCAGGGTCACGTCGGACATGCCGAGCCGACGCGCGACCTCTTTAGTGCTGTGACCTCGGGTAATGGCCTTTTTCCAGTCCCGGAACGCTTCACTCATGATCACATTATCCAACAGATTTGATGCGATGCGAGTCACCCGGGGCACCACACTGTGCGCACACTATCGCGTCACATTCGATGCAGAGACTTGCTTATCTGACGCACTGCCATCTACTCTCGATCACGACAATTCAGCAGTCCAATCTACGGACAGGAGGTGAAATACTATGAGCCACAACAGTACCCGTGATCACTCCGACTACTTCAAAGGCTGGGCGCACACCGTCACGAACGGCGCGACCATCCGGGATATCGCGCGAAAGACCGGCCTGTCGAACTCCACGATCAGCCGTCGACTGGCCACTCCCACGGCCGAGACCGTGCTCGCAATCAGTGATGCGTACCAGGTCAACCCCATTGATGGGCTCATCGCCTCCGGCCATCTGACCGCCCGCCACGCTCGCCGGCACGAAACGGTCGGCGCGCTGCACTCCGCGGAGCTGACCGATCTGGTGCGCGAGATCGCGAATCGAATTCTCGACCGGCGCGAGGACTGACTCGCCCGGTCACCGAAACCATTCCTCTATCCCGAAAGGCATGAATCATGCGCAGGAACCTTTCCATGACCTTCTTATTGTCGATCGCCGCACTTTTGACCGGTACCGGCATCGCCTCGTCCGATGAGGTCATTGCAACCGGCACCACCGAATTCACCGTCACCCACGACCCGCTCCCCATTGCCCCCGCCACCGACCCCAATTTCCTGGTCGGCCCCAATGGCGAGCTCGTTCTGCAAAACCCCGACGGCAGCCTGACCTACAACCCGCACGAACCGGCCCTGCCGCCCGGCTTCATCTACGGCCCCAACGGCAAGCCCACCTTCATCCCCGGCCTGATCCCGCCCGCGAACGGCCGCGACCCGTACGCCGAGACGAACCCCGGCTTCATGGCCTGGCTCCAGGAACAGGGCGGAATCCCGGACGACTACATCGATCCGACCCTCGAACCCCAGGACCTCACCTGGTACGTCGATTCCGACGTGGCAACCGCCGAACCCGCGCCCGTCGAACTAGAGACCGCGGAACCGGAGCTCGAGCCGGAAGCACCCCAGCCCTCCCCCGGCCTGGCAAGCATGTTCGGCTCCGGCAGCGCAAACACCGGCAGCGCAGGCTTCTGACCCCCAGCAAAAACGGCTCCCCACCAATTCTCCTGGTGGGGAGCCGCTCTCGATGGGCCTCAGCCTCAGTCGGCGATCGGGGGGAGGGTCACCACCTGGCCCGCGTAAGCCAGGCCCGCGCCGAAGCCCATCAGTAGGGCGGTTTGGCCGGGCTTGGCTTCGCCGGTGCGGAGGAGTTGTTCCATGGCCATGGGGATGGAGGCGGCGCTGGTGTTGCCGGATTCTTGGATGTCTTTGGCGATTACCGTGTTCTCGGGCATTTTGAGGACTCGGGTGAGGGCTTCGGTGATGCGGATGTTGGCTTGGTGGGGGACGAAGACGTCGAGGTCGGACATTTCGATGCCGGCGCGGGCGACTGCGTCGCGGCAGGCCTTCTCCAAGAATGTGACGGCCCAGCGGAATACGGCGGTGCCCTGCATGCGGATGTAGGGGCGGACCGTGGTGGTGCCGGCGGCTTCGGCGGCGGCCACTTCGGCGAAGTATTGCTGGAAGTCCTTGTCTTGCTTGATCGCATCGGTCTGGGCACCGTCGGAACCCCAGGCGACGGGGCCGATGCCTTCGACGTCGGACGGGCCTACGATCGCCGCGCCCGCGCCGTCGGCGAAGATGAAGGCGCAGGTGCGGTCGGTGGGGTCCAGGAGGTCGCTGAGGCGTTCGACGCCGATGACCAGGACGTATTTGGCGGAACCGGAGCGCACCAGGTCGGCGGCATTGGCGAGGGCGTAGCAGAAGCCCGCGCAGCCTGCGGAGACGTCGAAGGCGGCGCAGTCGGTCATGCCGAGTTCGGTGGCGACCACGGCTCCGGCGGACGGGCCCAGGACCATCAGCGATGAGGTCGCCAGGACCACGCAGTCGATTTCGTCCGCGCCGATTCCGGCCGCTTCCAGGGCCTTGCGGGAGGCGGCCACGCTCATGCCGACGATGGTCTCGTCATCGCTGGCGAAGCCGCGGGCCTTGATGCCCGAGCGGGTCTGGATCCACTCGTCGCTGGAGTCGATCGCCTCGATGATCTCGGCATTGGGGACGACCCGGCGCGGCCGGTAGGCCCCCAGGCCCATGATGCGGGCATGTGGGACGGCGGTGGCCGTGGCGATTCGAGCAGTCATTGAGACGATTCCTCCCTCGGTGTGGACCGATTGGTTCACACGGGGATATGACTATCATGGACCGATCGGTTCAGGCAAGGGTGCGAGAGGAAACACATGACGGCGGGTCCACGCACACGGCTGATCGCCAGCACCATCGCGGTGGTGCAGGAGCAGGGCGTGCACGCGGCCGGACTCGCCGAGCTGCTCAAACGCAGCAATGCCTCCAGAAACTCGCTGTACCAGCACTTCCCCGCGGGTAAGAGCGAACTGGTCGAGAACGCGGCCAGGATCGTGTCAAGGATCGTGAATTCGCATATCGTCCGCGCCGACGAGACAATGCGCGCCACCGGCAGCCTCGAATCCTGGCTCGCCGAGCTCATTCGCTTCTGGCGGGCCCCGCTCGAATCCAGCGAGTACCGCGAGGGCTCGTTCATGATGGCCGCCGCACTCGCGGAGGCGGACCCGAATGTGCAGGCCGTCGCGGGCCAGGCCTTCACCGAATGGACCGGGCAGATCGCGAAATCGCTGTCCAGGGCGGGCTTTTCGGATGACGAAGCGCATTCGCTGGCCGGGTTCATCCTCACCGCCATCGAGGGCGCGATCATTCAGGCCCGCGCGCTCAAGTCGGTGCGGCCGATGGACGACGCCCAACGCCATCTCACCGCGCTGCTGCGGTACTACGCCACGCCGTAACCCCTGATTGCGATCCGGGTCACAGTCGTGGCATAGTTGCGCCTCAATACTGAGACTCACTGGTCTCAGAATGGGGATCGGATTAAGGATGGGGTCGATGACGACCAGGCGGTTCTTGAAGCGTTCCAGCGCCGAGAGGATGGCGCGGTTCTGCGCCGTATCGATCAGCGCGCTACTGGCGGCAGCGGCCGTCGCGGCCCCGGCACAGGCAGACCCGGTGACTCCGCCCGTGCTTCCCGCCAGCATCATTCCGCTGCCGCCGGAGCTCGACCCCGGCTTCTACAACCCGCCCGCGGACATCGTGGCCGCTGCCGCGCCCGGCGAGATCCTCAAAGTGCGGCAGGTCAATGTCGCCAACTTCGGGCTGATTCCGCTGAACGTGGACGCCTGGCAGGTGTCGTACCGGTCGAACAACTCCCGCGACGAGGCGATCCCGGCGGTGGCGACGCTGATCAAGCCGCGCGGCGTCTCACCCACCCCGCGCAAGCTGCTGTCGGTACAGATCGCCGAGGACTCGACCGCCGGGTACTGCAGTCCCTCCTATGCGCTGCAACAGTTCTCGGTATCGCCCTTCGTAGGCCAGATCGTCGCGCCCGCCGAATTCCTGTTCGCGCAGTCCGCATTGCAGCAGGGCTGGGCCGTGGTGATCCCGGATCACGAGGGCCCGAACTCCGCCTACGCGGCCGGACCACTGGCCGCCCGCATCACCCTCGATGGCATTCGCGCCGCCACGGACTTCGCTCCACTGGAGGTGGGCCACGGCGCACCGATCGGCATGTACGGCTACTCGGGCGGATCCATTCCCACCGCGCACGCCGCGGAACTCCGCAAAACCTATGCGCCCGAACTGAATATCGTGGGTGCGGCCGCCGGTGGCGTGGGCGCTGATCTCGGTGCCGCGCTGGAGATGGCGAACAATCAGGCGACGGCGGGCCTGGTCCTGGCCGCGGTCCTGGGCCTGGCGCGCGAATACCCGGATGTCGAGGCGCTGCTGGACCAGAAGCTCAATCCGCTCGGCCAATTGCTCAAGGCCGTCAAGACGCCGCTGTGCGTGCAGTACCAGTCGGATCTGTTCCCGTTCCTGAATATCAAGGGCCTGATCAACAGCCCGGACCCGACGCGGGAACCGGCGATCGCGGCCATGCTCGAAGACACCCGCCTCGGCAAGTCGCTCCCCGATATGCCGATGTTCCTGTGGCATTCGCAGTGGGACGAGATCCTGCCGCTGTACTCCACCAACCAGCTCGTGAACACCTACTGCCAGGACCCGAAGGCGCAGGTGCAGTACACCCGCGACGGGGCCAGCGAGCACATCATCGCCGAGATCACGGGCGGCCCGGCGGCCATCCTGTGGTTGAAGGACCGGCTCGATGGTGTTCCGGCACAATCGGGTTGCTCCATCACCGACAGCCCGTCGATGCTGGGCACCCCCGGCGAAACCCAACTGCTGCAATCGCTGGTCGGTGAGACCCTGGCTTCCTTCTTCGGCAAGCCGATCGGCGCGTGAGCGAGCGAATCGAGCGAATCGAAGGCACAGCCGCTTATCCGGTGACGGTGAAATACACCAGGCTGCCGATACCGGCCAGCATGCAGTAGATGGCGAACGGCGTCAGCGTCTTGGTCTCGAAGTATCCGGTGAGGAACTTGACCGAGAAGTAGGACAGGACGCCCGCGACCACACTGCCAGCCAGCGCGGGCCCGAGAATCTCATGGTTCTCGGGCTTGAGCAGCTCCGGAGTCTTCAGCACACCCGCGGCCAGAATGACCGGCGTCGCGAGCATGAAGGCGAAGCGCGCGGCGTCCTCGTGCCGCATGCCCTTGAGCAGTCCCGCCACAATCGTGCTGCCGGAGCGGCTGATACCCGGGAAAAGCGCTGCGATCTGGGCTGATCCGATAATCAGCACATCCTTGATGGTCAGCCGCGAGAGCCGCACATCCGACGCCCATTCGGGATCGGTGGTGGGCAGCAACACGGTGTCCTGGGAGGAGAGGTCTCCGGCGCGGCCGGTCGGGCTGGTCACCGCCAAATCGCGATCATGCACCCCGCCGCGCTTGCGCATGAGTTCGGCCGACAGCAGCACGAAACCATTGAGTGCCAGGAAGGCCGAGGTCGGTATCGGCGTGCCCAGATAATTGCGGACGATCTTCTCCAGCAGCAACCCGGCCACTCCGACGGGGATGGTCGCGATGATCAGCAATACTCCCAGCCGGGCTTCCGGCGTGCGGATCTCGCGGGTTCGCACCACATCGAACAGCCCGGTGAGGATGTGCACCCAGTCCCGCCAGAAGTAGATGACCAGCGCGATCGCGGTGGCGACGTGCATGGCCACCAGCAACGCCAGATACGGGGAGTCCTTGGCGGACATACTGAGGTCGTCACCCCACTTGCCCCCGACCCAGGCCGGCAGCAGGATGCTGTGACCGAGGCTGGAGACCGGGAAGAGCTCGCTCACCCCTTGCAATGCTCCGACGACGACGGATTCCAGGTAGGTGATTGCCATGCGAATTCCTGTCGGAGTGCGGTGCGGTTCGAACCTCCCACACCGATGGGGGCTGTTCGAATGGCGAGGCTACTCGATCCTTCGCGCGGCTGCCGTCGGGTGGTGGATGGGGCAGTATCGATATGTCCGATTTGTCGAATTCAGTGGTAGGAGATCGAAAATGCGGCCGGAACTCACCGACTGGATCAACCGCGGCACCCACTTCGAACACGACGGCCGCCGAATCTTCTACATTCGCGAGGGCAGCGGCCCGCCCCTGCTGCTCATCCACGGCTACCCGTACAACTCATTCGACTGGCATCGCATCTGGCCCGACCTGACCGCCCATTACGACGTCATCGCGCCGGACATGCTCGGAATGGGATTCTCCGACAAGCCCATCCGGCATCACTACAGCATCTTCGAGCACGCCGATATGCACGATGCGCTGCTCGCCCACCTCGGCATCGGCAAGACCAAACTGCTCGCCCACGACCTCGGCGTCACCGTGGCGCAGGAGCTGCTGGCGCGGCGGCGCGAGCGCAGCGACCTACCTGAGATCGAGAAGGTGGTGTTCCTCAATGGTGGACTGTTCTACGAGACCTACCGCCCGCGCCTGGTGCAGAAACTGCTGTCCTCGCCCCTCGGGCATGTGCTCGGCCCGCTCATGAACGACACCATCGTGACGGCCGCGACCCGCGAGATGTTCGGCCCGGACACCAAGCCGACCGACGACGAGATGAAGCTGCTGCTGGAGGTGCTCTATCACGATCACGGCCGCTTCACTTCGCATCTGGTCGGTCGGTTCACGCTGGAGCGCAAGACCTTCCGGGACCGCTGGGTCGAACCGCTCGAGAATCCGGCCATGCCCATGCGCCTGATCAATGGTCCGCTCGACCCGAACTCGGGCGCACATATGGCCGCCCGCTACCGCGAACTCGTGCCCGACCCCGACATCGTCTTCCTCGACAAGATCGGGCACTGGCCGCAACTCGAGGATCCGGCCGGGGTTTTCAATGCGGCGCACGCATTCCTGCATGCCGCCGATTCGGAGTAGACGCCATCGATTTGCGCGGCGGGGAGCATGCCCGCGTGGAATACTTCCGCGATATGCAGTACAGGGGTTTCGAGAATCCCGAGCCCAGCGAGGATCCCGAGTTAGCCCAGGCCCGAATATTTCTGGATGAGTTGGAAGCCCATGCCGCCAAGCTGACCCGCCGGTTGCAGACCGCGCTCACCCCCGAAGCCAGGCAATCGATCGCCGGCGAACTCTCGACACTGCGCAAGTATGTCGATCGGATTCATCGCAGATTCCCGGGAATTGCCGTGGCACATCCGTTCCGCGGCAACCCGCCGGGAGCCCCGGCCCTGTAGCGCCCCAACCTATTCGGCAGGCGCTGTGGCCTATTTGGCTGGCGCTGTGGTCTATTTGGCTGGCGCTGTGGCCTATTTGGCTGGCGCCACGGGCATCGGCGCATTGATCGTGGTGAAGTACTGCGCCGCAGCCAGAATGGCGACCGGCGCGGTAATGAACACCTGACCCGCCAGCGTGCCCAGGAAGCCGACCGCGGCCGCACCGGCAATGCACCCCCCGAGCGGGCCCGCGCCGAACATGCCCAGCAGCGGACCGGTCAGCGCCGCACCCGCGATCGCGCCGCCGACGCAACCGGCCGCCGCACCGCCGATACCGCCCACCAGGGTGCCGATGCTCGCACCCATGGCAATCGTGGTGGACATGCGCTGCCAGGCGGCCACCTCCCGCTCATACGGGCTGCGCCACCCCGCCTGATCCTCGAAGGGCAGCGCGATCGGCTGATAGACGGCATGCGCGGTATCGAACTGCGGGGTCAGGGTGGCGGTGCGGTCCTTGATCTCGGCCGCGATCGGGAAGACGAAATCATCCACGCGGAAAGACAATTCGGCGCCCGCGAGCATCTGCCCATCGGCCGACTTCACCTCGAAGACATTGTTCTCGACGGCCAGCGAACCGCTATCGGTGGTGATAGCGGTGGAATTCTCGGTGGCGGTGGCGGTATAGCCGACCGCGGCCTCGGGCGCGGCATACGCGGTGCCCGCGGAAACACCGACGGCGGTCGCGACTACGGCGGCGGCGAACGTAGTGGAGGCAACAAGATTGCGAAGGGACATGCCACTATGACGGGCCTCGCACCACAAATGTGACCGGCCGTGAGCCGGATTACTCTGCCACCCACCAGAATTCGCCGACTCGACAGTTCCCACCAAGATCAGGGAGCTACCACGGCGGAATCCGCTGCCGAAATCCGCCACCAGAGCTCCCTGATCTTGAAGGAGGGAAGTTCAGGGAGTGCGGACCAATCCCGCGATGAGGAGTATGAGTGCTTGCTGGGCTTCGGCTTGGGCTTTTTCCGGGTCGGCGGCGTGGGCGACGATCATGGCGGCCTCATTGATCGCGCTGAGCAGGAGTTGCGCGAGGACCGGGATGGGGGCTTCGGCGATCAGGCCCGCGGCGCGGGCGCCCTCCAGCTGGGCGATCATCATGCCCAGGCCGTGATCGGTTTCGAACTCCCGCCAGGCCTGCCAGCCGAGGACCGCGGGGGCGTCGGTCATGCCGATGCGCAGCATCTCGGGGCGGCGGCAGATCTCCAGGAAGATGTTCAATCCGGCCGCCATACCGGCCAGCACATCATCGGGATCGACCGCGGCAATTGCGTTTTCGATCTCCACCGTGGCCTCGACCTCGATCTGCTCAAGCACGGCCAGGAACAGGCCGCGCTTATCGCCGTAATGGTGGTGCAGTGCGCCGCGCGTGACACCGGCCGCGGCCACCAGATCCTCGGCCGAGGTGCCGGCGAAGCCGCGCTCGGTGAACAGTCGGCGGCCGGCCTCCTCGAGCGCGGTCTTGGTGGTGCGCGAGCGGTCCTCCTGGCTACGGCGTGGCATGCAGCCGAGTGAACTCCAGGATCGCACTGGTGAGCAACTCGGGCTGGTCCTCCGGGAGGAAGGTGTACGAATCGTCGATCAGGGTGAGGGTGGCTTTGGGGAAATCCTTGGCCAAACGTTCGGCGAAGGAGACCGGGAAGAACTTGTCCTCACTCGCCCAGGCCACGAGCACCGGAATGTCGATCTTGCCGAAGTGTTTCGCGGCGTCCAGGGTGTAGCGGCTCTTCAGGGTCTTCAGCAGTCGTCGCAGATCCTTGCGGATGGCGGCGGAATTGCGGCTGGGCAACAGATACGAGTCGGCGATGTCCGGCGGTATCGGGCGTTTGGCGACCCAGCCGAAACCGATCGGCAGCCGTTGCAGGGCGCGGATGCGCATGGGTTCGATGGTCGCGCGAACGGAACCCGGGATACGGGCAATCCACGGCAGCCCCTTGAGCGGGCCCGGCAGGAAGCTCTCGTAGCTGTCGACCGAGGCGAGCACGACCCGGCCGACGCGAGAACGGTTGCGGGCCAGCAACACCTGGGTGATCGCACCGCCGGTGTCATTGGCGACGAGGGTGACGTCGCGCAGATCGAGACGTTCCAGGAACGCGGCGATCAAGTCCGCCACGCCGGTCGGAGTGAGATCGGCTGTAGGAACCGGAATTTCATGCGATCCGAGCGGCCACTCCGGGGCAACGCAGCGATAGCCCGCCGCGACCAGGCCCGGAACGACCTTCCGCCAGAGATCCGCATTGACGAGGAGGCCGTGCACGAAAACGATCGGCGCCCCCTCCCCCGAGTCGTAATACCTGATCCGGCCGCCCGGCAGATCCACCTCATGAGCCCGGCCGAGTGATGTGCTGATAGCCATCGTGCCTCCAATGCTGGTGATAGAGACAGCTTTACATACATACCGTATGTATGTCCATGGTCGAATGGGTCAGCGGTCGAGTCGGTCTCGCCAGCGCTCGGCGGAGGCGATCATGTCGAGCCCTACTTTTTCCAGGTATTCGCCCATGCCGAGCAGTCGAGTACCGGCGGGCGTGGCCGAGCCGAGGGTGACGGCACCCTCGCGAGCCTTGACGGCGAGCAGTGCATTGGCCTGCGCTCCGGCGAGAGTGGCTCGATACCAAGCGGTCTCGTCGATGAAGTAGCGGTCACGGCGGGTGCCGGAATCACGTTCCCGATGGATGAATTCCCGACCCTCCAGATGGCCGACGGCGGCGGAAACCGTTGCGGGGCTTACGCGGAGATGACGTACCAGGTCGGCGGCGGTGACACTGCCGGAGTCGGACGCATAGAGGCAGGCCAGGACCGCGGCCGACATTTTGGGAAGGCCGGTCCGGGCGAAGAGTTCGGCGAACCGCGCGCCGAAGTCGGCAACAATCCCGGGGTCACGGCCGTATTCGTCGGCCCCCGTGGGCTTTTCGACGGGCTTGGGGCGTGGCACGCGGCGGCGCGAGCGCACCACGGTGGCGGCGTGCGCCAGGTCGGCGCGATAGCGGCCGGGGCCGCCATTGCGGGTCACTTCGCGACTCACCGTGGAGGTCGGGCGGCCCAGTTGGCGGGCGATTGCCGCGTACCCGAGCCCCTGGCCCAAACCCGTTGCGATACGCCGTCGATCGTCCGAGGTGAGTCTTCCTCCGGGCATCGAACACACCTCCTGCATTCACAGGGCCGCTGCAGTGGCGTCGAGCATCCACCCAAACTTATTGCAACACAAGACGAGAGAGTTGGCACTGAACGCAACGTAGCGTTCGCCCTCCGTCGAACGTTGGGCCACAAGCCATTTGGGAGCGTTTAAGCAAATTCGCTTAACTTACAAAGGTGGTTCGATTAAATCTGGTTCGGGAACCGCTATAGTATCCCCGTGACCAGCCCTGATGCCCGGCAACTGATCCTGCTCGCCGGTGAGCGGACCATTGCCGAACGCGGACCCGACGTAGCCCTGCGCGATATCGCGGTGGCCGCCGGACAGCGTAATAACTCGGCCGTGCACTACCACTTCGGCTCCCGCGACGGACTCATCGTCGCCATCATCGAACGCCACCAGCCCGCCCTGGAGAATAGGCGCACCGCCCTGCTCGCCGATCACGAAGCCTCCGGCGCAGCCGATACCGTGGCCGCGCTCATCGCAATCCTGGTGCGGCCCATGTTCGACGTCCCCTACACCGAGGGCTCCACCCACTACGCCCGATTCCTGGAGCAGGCCCGCGCCCACCCCGCCGTCGGCGGGCCGGATCTGCACGAAAAGCGCTGGCACGCCACGCGAGTGCTGGTCGCGCGGCTCTTCAAGGCCATGCCGTACGGCTCGCCCGCTATCAAGAGGTATCGCCTGCAGGCCATGAGCACGGTCATGTTCGCCCTGCTCGCGGACTACGAACGGCAGGAATTCGGCGGCGAGACCGATCGAATCACGGTGCAGGACAATATCCTCGCCATGCTCGTCGGTCTCCTCACCGAACCGGTCACCACCGACTAGGGGGTCGCGGTCTGTGCGTTCGGATCGAATCCGCCGGGAACCTCGTACACGAGACCGGTGAAGGTGATGCCGAACAGCCGACCGGACGAGAAGCCCTGGCCGCTACGCCCGTACTGCACCTCGCTGGTCATCTGATTGCCGAAGCCGAGCACGCAGTACTGACCGGGCGCATCGATCCGCACCACCTGACCGGAGACATTGAACGGCAGCACCGGGCGCTCCGCTGAATCCAGCGTCAAACCGTCCGGCGCGGCCAGCACATCCCCGCCACCCAGATCCAGCAGCGACTGCGGGGCCCACGGGGCGGCGGTGGGAATCCGGCTCACGCCGGGATTCACGAAGGTCCGCGAGACATACAGGAAGCCATTGCCCTGATCCAGCACCGCGCCATTGGCGGTGGGGAAGCTCGCCCAATCGGCCTGCACGACGCCGTTCGGATACACCCGGCCGATCAGATTGGCGAAATCATTGGTGGCATAGACGGTTCCGTCATGCGCGACGGCCATGCCGTCGGCCGCGCTCAAACCGGAGGCGAAGGGAGCCATGGCCCCGGTGTCCGGATCGACCGTCACGATCCCGGCCTGCCGCAGCGAATCGCCGAGCACCACCCCGGCATCGGCCCCATAGCCGACCAGCAGCCGCCCATCGGGCAGCCAGGCCAGTGCGCCCGCACCCCCGCTGGGCACCCGGGCAATGGGTACCGCCGGTGCGCCGGGGGCGTCGATCCGGAATACCTGCCCGCTCACCAGGTCGGTGACGAAGGCGCGCCCGGCGGGATCGACGGTGATCCCTTCCAGTGCCGCGCCCGGCACGGAGGCCACCACGAAGGTGGGCTGACCGGCTCCCGGGCAGATCGGCGCGGCATTCGCGGGACCGGCCGCGAAGGTCGAAAGGGCGGCGAAGGTGAGGCTCGCCAGAGCGATCGCCGCTGATTTCCTCGTGCTCATATCGCACCTCGGGTTCGTGCAGGGTGAAGCGTTCGATAATCGTATGACGGATCAAGGTCATCACAGGTTCAATTGCCGGGCCGGTAATTTTCTCGCTACGTCCAGTCGTGGCTTCCTGGAGGCCGGACGCCCGCAGACTTCTCAGCGGCCGGACACCCGATCCGGTCAGAAGCGTCGCGCTCCGCTCACCGGCATATTGTCGATGGGCGAGATCTGCACACCCTGTCCGTAGGTGGTGGCGTGGATGACCTGTCCGTCGCCGACATACATCGCGGAGTGCCCGCCGCCGTAGAACGAGACCAGATCGCCCGGCTCCAATTGGTCCAGTGGCACCGGAGTCCCGGCGGCCAGCTGCGAATAACTGGTGCGCGGCAATTCGACACCCGCCTGGCGGTAGGACCACTGCACGAAGCCGGAGCAGTCGAAGGCATCCGGGCCGACCGCGCCCGAGCTGTAGTACGCGCCGAGCTTGGAGCGGGCCGCCTCCACCGCGCGCTGTCCGGTCGTCTTGTTCAGCGTGACGACGGGCATCGGGGCGGGCACGGCCGCGGCATCCGTCAGACCCGGAATTCCGGTCAGCGTCGGAATGCTTTTCGGCACGAAGAATTCTCCGAGACCGGTGACGACCACCGAACGGAATTCCGGCGAGACCGTGGGAGCGGGGGCGGCGGATTGCGCGGGGGTGGCCGACTCGGCGGGAGCCGGAATCGCTTCCGGCATTACCGAAACCATTCGGGATGCCTCGGCGTCACCCACACCGGGAATCGTCACGGGACGGAATTCGAGGCCTTCCCCGGCCGCGAGTTCTGTCACCGGAATTTCCCGGGGTGCGAATTCCATTGCCGGTGCGGCGATGCCGAACTGTGCCGCGATCTGATCCGGGATCTCGATGGCTCCGATACCGGGCACGTTCACCGGTGTTGCCTCGGCCTCACCTGCGGTGAAGAGGAGGGCGGCGCCGACGGCGGCTGCACCCAGCACACCTGTCACCAAGCCCCTCCAGCTCACGCCGGGAAGGAATCGAACCGACTGTCTATCACCGATACTTTCCATGATGCGGTCCTCCGATCAAGCGCATGGGCTATCCGGTTCTTCCGTTCATCACACACGAACATCTCGGTATTGCAGTAGTTCCGAGATTGCATAGTTCGCCGGATCCGCAAAGGGCGCAATGAATGACACGCGTGTTATTCATAACAGAATTGTAAACATATGGGGCTGTGTCCAATTGGACACAGCGAGATTTCGGTCGATTTCCGGAAGTTCGGGGCGGAAACGCCCGCGCAATCCGGGGTGCGAAACGCCTTGCGTGTGAGACTGAAACGCGAATCTACGCTTGGAAACTCAGCCCTCCCAAAATCATCAAGGAGGATGTCCATGGGTAAGTCCCTTGTCTCACCGAACCTTCCCAAGCCCCTCGTGGTCACGCTCGGAAACCTCAAGGGCGGCGTCGGAAAAACGACCTCCGCCTTCTTCCTCGCCTCGTACTTCGCCACCGTGCACGAGCTCCGCGTGCTGGTGATCGACGCCGACCCGCTCAGCCAGACCGGCTACTCGTGGTTCCGGCGACTACAGAAGGCGGACATCGCGATTCCCTTCGAACTGATCGCCTTCCCCTCCCGGCACGTCAATGACTGCATTACCGACAATGCCGCGAACTACGACGTCATCGTGGTCGACGCGGGCGGTGAATCCGCCGATATCTTCAAGGCCGCCGTCCCGGTGAGCGATGAGTTGATCCTGGTCACCAGCGTGAGCCCGTCCGAGGTCAAACGCGTCCCCAGTACCTACCGGGCCGCCGAGGAGGCCGCCGCCGACAGCTCGCGCGCCATCAGCGTGCGCGTGCTCATGACCAAGGTCCCGGTCACCATGAAGAACGGCGTGAACGTCTCCACCGAATACCGCACGCAGCGGCGCAATCTCGAAGACGCCGGATACGACGTGCTGGAATCCTATGTGAGCGCCTGGAAGTGGTACCGCGAGGCCGCCGACGGCGAAGTCGGCGACGGTGCGGAGAACCCGATCGAGGATCTCGGTGAATACCGCCAGGTCGGCGACGAACTCCTCAGCACCTACTTCGCCACGACCGCGACAAAGCCTGCGGTAGCGCGTATCCCGGTGGAGGTGCCCGCCTGATGCCTCCACAACGCCGCAAGAGCTCCATCGGCGGATCCACTCCGCCCGCACACAATCCCCTCTCCGACGAGGCCGACCACACTCCCCCGGTATCCCCGCTGCGAGACGCCGAATGGCACGGCACCGGGCCGGTCGAGACCGCGGCGACGGAACCGGAGATCGTCCCCGCACCGCGCACGGATACGAGCCTCGACATCCTGTCGGTCCCCCTCCCCACCACGCACGGCGACGGCCCCCTCGACACGAGGGAGCAGGAACAGCTCGAACTATGCGAGTCGTCCATCGACGCGCTGCGCGTGGCCTTCTGGACGGCCGGACGAGCCCTCCAGATCGTCCGCGACGCCCGCCTCTACCGAGCCGACCACGCCACCTTCGACGACTACGTCGAGAAGCGCTGGGATATGCAACGCTCCTACGCCCACAAGCTGATCCGGGCCTGGCCCCTGGCCGCCCGGCTACACCCCCTGGCTCCCTCCATCAATGAGGGCCAGATCCGCGAGCTCCTCCCCATCGCGGCGGCCCACGGCGAGGACGCGGCCGTCACCGTCTACACCACCCTCGCGGCCGATGTGAAGGTCACCGCCACCAAACTCCGTGAGGCCCTGGCGGTCCTGCCCACCGACTACGACGAAGGCGAAGTGATCGAACGCCTGCACGCCTGGATGCGCGGCGACCTGCTCGAGGATCCGTCCCCCTCGGCCGGAACCCCGCGTGCCGCGGACGTGTTCAGCAATGCCGAGTCCCGCCTGACGGCTCTGACTCAGAAGGTGGTCAAGGGCTCCGGTGACGACCCCGCCGCGGCCCGCGAGTTCGCCGCCAAGATGCGCACCCTCGCCGAACTCATCGAACGCCAGCTCCCGCTCCGCACCACCTGACCGACCTTCCACTGTGGTTTGTGGCGACAAATGAAGACATAAAGAAACGGGCACCCGATCATCGGGTGCCCGTTCTCGTTCCGCGATACCGCTATTCGCCTACTGCGCGACGGTCCCGGCCGCCGGTCGCACGCTGCCGAGTGGCCCGGGCCGTGGCCGCGTCGAAGAGTTCCAGATGGTCGAAGGCCGGATCCTCGTCATCGGGTTCGACCAGGACCGCGCGGCGCAGTTGAGTGCGAGTCGCCTCCTTGTCGAGCTGCTCCCGCTCCGGCGTCCGCTGATCTTCTTCCGCTTCGTCATCACTCTGCTTGCGAGCCAGCCGAGCAGCTCGACGGCGGCGAATGTCCTCTTCCAGATGCACCTGACGACGCAGGTACGCCATATAGGCCACCAGAATCGTGCCCGAGATCGCACACAACGACCAGAGTGCCGAAGACAGCGCCAGCCCGGCCCCGGCGAACATGAGGGTGCTCAGCACCAGCCCCAGAACCGCGCGCTGCCGGAAGGTGTATCGGGCCGCCCGCGCGATGGCATCGGCCTCCGGGTCATACCCGCCCCGTCCCCGGCGGGAAGGAACGAAATCCTCATCCGGGTCGGATTCATCATCGTCACGATCACGCGGGATGGGCGCGCGCCGTGGGCGCTCGAACTCCTCGATATCGTCCGCCTCGGACGGCTCCCCCGGCTCGACCGCGTCGGCGGGTTCGGCTCTCACCTCGGCTGCTGTCTCCACGGCTGTCGTCTCCACCGCTGTGTTCTCCACATGAGTCTCGGTGTCCGTGGCACGTTCGCGGGCGGTCTCGAAATCCTCGTCGTCCGATTCAGCAGTGCTGTCGTCCGATCTGGTCATCCGATCCTCCGGATCATCGCTGTGGTGATGTTTCCTGCGAACCGGCACGTAGTCCGGGTCGGTGTCGTGTCCGGATGCCGGACCTGTCCTGGTGCGTCGCTCGGCATCCCCGCGATGCAACACCCGTGTCGACAGCGCGGCGTCGGTGTGCTGGCGGATGCGCGGATGCCGCGAGGTGAGCATCGGGAACAGTACGAAGACCCAGAGGACTACAAGGCCGATCCACAAGATCGAATTCGGCATTGCCCATACACCTCCGTCCCCGCCTGCCCGAAACCCTTTCCGGTAGATACACGGACGCACCACCGACGTCCGTAGGCTAGTTTCACACCTCAGGGATATCCCGCAGGCGCGCCGACAACACCTGCCACAGTAGTCACAGGAATTACGCTGTATCGGACTACTGAGTGGCGCGGCCCGTGCGAATCAACTTGTCCACCACGGTCCCCGACACCTCTTCGACGGTCATGCCCACCAGCAAATGGTCCCGCCAGGCCCCGTCCACGTCCAGATAACGCTTCAGCAAGCCCTCTTCACGGAACCCCACATTGCGCAGAACCGCCTGGCTGGCAAGGTTTTCCGGCCGCACCGTGGCCTCGACCCGGTGCAACCCGACTTCACCGAAGCAGTGATCCAGCCCCAAGGCCAGCGCGGCCGTCGCCACGCCCTGCCCGCTCAATTCCTTGGCCACCCAGTAGCCGATCCACGCCGACCGCAGCGCACCGCGCACGATATTGCCGACCGTGATCTGCCCCGCGAAACTGCCATCGACCTCGATGACCATCGGAATCATCGCGCCCCGCCGCGCTTCGGCCTTCAACGAGGACCACAGCGACGGCCAATTCGAGGCGTGATTGCGCGCCTCCCAGGCCCCCCGCCCGGTCGGCTCCCACAGCTCCAGATAATCCCGGTCCTGGGTGCGAATCCGGCTCCACGCCCCCGCGTCCCGCAGGCGGATCGGCCGCAGCGTCACCTCACCGGCCGCCACCCGCACCGGTCCCAGATGCGCGGGCCAGCCCGGATGCTGGGCGACCCGGAACACATTCATCTCCACACTCACCCACGCTGCGCGAGGAAGGCGACCCGAACCTCGTCACCGGTGCGCACCTCGGTGACATCCGGGTCGATCACGATGAGGCTATTGGCCTCCGCCATGGTGGCGAGCAGATGCGACGACGCGCCGTTCGGCCCGCCCAGCGGCTGCACCAGATAGTCGCCGGTCTGCTCGTCGCGCATGAGCTGCGCGCGCAGATACCCGCGCCGCCCCGGAATCGAGGCGATCGGCAGAATCGTGCGCGCCCGCACCACGCGGCGCATGGGATGGCGGCGGCCCAGCGCGATCCGAATCAGCGGCCGCACCATCACCTCGAAAACCACCAGCGCGCCAACCGGATTCGACGGCAGCAGGAAGGTCGGCACCTCGTCCCGGCCGAGCAGACCGAAACCCTGCACCGACCCCGGATGCATGGCGACCCTGGTGATCTCCAGCTCGCCGAGACCCTCCAGGGCCTCGCGCACCTGCTCGGACGCCCAGCCGCCGACCGCGCCCGCGATCACCACGACCTCGGAGCGAACCAGCTGGCCCTCCACCACATCTCGCAGCCGCTTGGGATCGCCGCTGACAATGCCGACCCGGTTCACATCCGCGCCCGCATCGCGCGCGGCGGCCGCCAGCGCATAGGAGTTCACGTCGTACACCTGGCCCGGTCCGGGGGTGCGGTCGATATCGACCAGCTCACCGCCCACCGACAGCACCGACAGCCGCGGCCGCGGATGCACCAGCACCTTGTCCCGGCCGACCGCCGCCAGCAACCCGACCTGCGCCGGGCCGATGATGGTGCCCGCCCGCACGGCCAGATCCCCCGGCTGCACGTCATCGCCTATGCGGCGCACGTAATCCCCGGAGCGCACCGGCTCGTACACCTTCACCCGGGCGCGCCCGCCGTCGGTGAAGTCCAGCGGCAGTACGGCATCCGCGAGCGTCGGCAGCGGCGCACCGGTATCCACCCGCACGGTCTGCCTGGGCTGCAAGCGAATCGGCTGCCGGGATCCGGCCGTCACCTCACCCACCACCGGCAGGGTCAGGTCCACGGTCTCGCCATCCTCGCCGCGAATGTCCGCGCCGGCCCCGGTCACGTCCACGCTGCGCACGGCATAACCATCGATGGCCGCCTGATCGAAGCCCGGCAATGGGCGTTCGGTCACCACGTCCTCGGCACACAGCAGTCCCTGGGCTTCCGAGATCGCGACCCGGACGGGTCGCGGTGCGACTGCCGCCGCGGTCACCTTGATCTGCTGATCCTCAACCGAGCGCATTCCGCCCTTCCCTGGTCTCGCGCACTGCTACAAACCCCGTCCCGGCTTTCGTTATTCGTACGAGGTGAGCTGCGGATTCCAGCCCGGACCGAGCCGCTGCTCGAGCCACTCGCGCAGGGCGGGGCCGTATTCCTCTCGTTCCAAAGCGAAATCGACGGCAGCACGAAGATATCCGCCCGGGTTGCCCAGATCGTGGCGCGACCCGCGATGCACCACCACGTGCACCGGATGTCCCTCGGCGATCAGCAGCGCGATGGCGTCGGTCAGCTGGAGTTCGCCGCCCGCACCCGGCGTGATCCGGCGCAGCGCGTCGAAGATGGCGCGGTCCAACAGGTATCGACCCGCCGCCGCGAAGGTGGACGGCGCGTCCTCGAGGGACGGCTTCTCCACCATGCCATTGACCTTCAGCACATCAGCGGCCGCGCCCGGCAGCACCTCGACGTCGAAAACGCCGTAGGCGCTGACCTGTTCCTTCGGCACGTCGATGGCGCACAGCACCGAACCGCCGTAGGTGTCGCGCACCTTGGCCATCACACCGAGCACACCGCTGGGCAGCACCAGATCGTCCGGCAGCAGCACCGCGATCGCGGTCTCGTCCTCATCCAGGACCGATTCCGCCTGCGCCACCGCATGTCCGAGCCCGAGCGGCTCCTCCTGCACGACCGCGGTCACATCCAGCAGGCCGGGCGCCTTGCGCACCTTCTCCAGCAGAAGGAACTTGCCGCGCTCCTCGAGGGTGCTCTCCAGCACCAGATCCTCGACGAAATGCGCGACCACACCGTCTTTTCCGGGCGAGGTCACGATCACCAGCCGATTGGCGCCGGATTCCGCGGCCTCGGCGGCGACCAGTTCGATGCCGGGGGTATCGACCACCGGCAGCAACTCCTTGGGCACCGTCTTGGTCGCGGGTAGGAACCTCGTCCCGAGTCCCGCCGCGGGTACGACCGCGGTGCGGAAGCACGACGCGGCTCCGCCGCCATTAGCTGTCATGAACTCACCCTATCCATTCGTGATACCTATCGAAGCGGCCCTCACGCCGTCCCGACATCCCCGAGAGCCTAAGGCTCCCGGCCACTGTGAGCGCACCGAACGCCCCGTCACCCCCTCAACTTCGCACCCCCGGCCCCGCTCCGCACCCGGGACAAGCCATCACACAGGGCACACCGGAGGGTGCGGAGCGACACACCTTGCGCACCATCACGACATATCCACTTCACTCCCCCGCAAACCGTGTGCAGCGCCACAGCAAGATGGCGGGACGCGACGAGGGTCATGGCCGGAACCGGGCGCGCACCGAATATCGTGGGGACGTGGTCGACGGTGGTCAGCGGGATAAGCGGGCGTGGCGCGAGGAGATCCTCGCGCGTCGCAAGGCCGTGCCCGCCGAGGTGCGCGAACGGGAGGCAACCGCGCTGGCGGCGGCCGCGGCAACCATCGACGCGAAGGTGGTGTGCGGATACGTGCCGGTGGGCGGCGAGCCCGGATCGCTCGCCATGCTGGACGCGCTGCGCTCTAACGGCGCGCGGGTGTTGCTCCCGGTGACCGGGGAGCCGGGGCCGCTGGAGTGGGCCGAGTACGTGGGCCCGGAGGGCTTGCGGCGCGGGCGGTTCGGGCTGCGCGAGCCGGACGGGCCCGCACTGCCGGACGCCCTCGCCGACGCCGAGGTGATTCTGGTTCCGGCCTTGGCGGTGGACCGGCGCGGCGTGCGATTGGGGCGCGGAGCGGGTTATTACGACCGGAGTTTGAGCGCCTGCCGGGCCGATGCCCGGTTGGTCGCGGTCGTACGCGACGATGAACTCGTGGACCATTTGCCGGAGGAGGCGCACGACCATCGAATGGGGTGGGCGCTGACACCGGCGGGCGGATTGCGGAAGCTGGAAGAACAAGCCGGGAATTGACACCCGATTGGCAGTGTTGGCACTGTCGGCTGTAGAGTGCTAAACCGAACGATGACCGTGGAGGATCCCGATGCCTACTTACTCGTATGCCTGCACCGAGTGCGACAACAAGTTCGACATCGTGCAGTCCTTCTCCGATGACACGCTGACAGTCTGCGATCGCTGCAACGGCAAGCTGCGCAAGCTGTTCAATTCGGTCGGCATCGTCTTCAAGGGCAGCGGCTTCTACCGCACCGACAGCCGCAATGGGACCACCTCGTCCGAGCCGGCCAAGTCCTCGTCCGCTTCCGAGAGCAGCTCCTCGAGCACCGCTCCCAGCGCCCCGGCGAGTTCTTCTTCCACCGCCTCCAGCACGAGCAGCAGCTCCAGCACTTCCGCCGCCTGAAAACAGGCGATATCCACATCGCATTTGTTTATCCACAGCGGGCCTTTTTCGAGGCCGGCTGACCGTCGTGCGGTCATAGGCTGCATGCATGATTCGAATGCGCGGCACTGACGGCGGGGAAGCCGAGCTGGGGAATGGCTCCCGCATCGAATTCATTACCCGGTTACGCCCGGCATGGGCGGACGCCGTATTGCTGCGCCGGGCCGTGGCCGCGCTATTGCTGGTGATCGCCGCGGTCTCGGCGGTGCGCGGCAATCCGTCCGATCGGCATACCGGGGTGCTGGTGGCCGCGCGAGACCTGCCACCCGGGCATGTGCTGGCGGCCGACGACGTGCTGACCTCACCCCGGGAGACCGCCACACTGCCCGCCGGGGCGATCAGGGACGGCGATCCGCTGCGCGGAGCCACACTGACCGGCGGGGTTGCCGCGGGTGAGATTCTCACCGAATTACGGGTGATCAGCCCGCGATTGGCCACCGTCGCGGCCGGTGCGCCCGATGCGCGGATCGTGCCGATTCGCTTGGCGGACAATGCCGTTGCCGACATTCTGCGTGCGGGCGATCGAGTCGACGTGGTGGCCGGGGAGGAATCGGGCGGCCGTCCCGCGCGACTGCTCGCCTCCGACGCCGCCGTGGTGCTGGTGTCGGGTTCCGCGGGACCCCACGAGAAGGGCGAGCGAGTGGTGCTGGTGGCGCTGGATTCCCGGCGAGCCACCGCCATCGCGGCCGCTTCCCTGCGCACCGCGCTCACCGTCGTGTTCCACTGAGCCGCCAGGGTTCCACACCTGAAGGGCGGTGTGAACTACCATCCCCAGGACGAGGACAACTTCACAGATCCACCCGGACCAGCCGTCCGACACTCGCTATCCGGCGTGCTCGCGCACGTCTTTACGCAGAGGAGATTTCGGCAATGCTCAAGGGTTTCAAGGATTTTCTGCTTCGCGGGAACGTCATCGATCTGGCAGTGGCCGTCGTCATGGGCACCGCATTCGTGGCCGTCGTCACCGCCTTCAGCAATGGCGTGATCAATCCCCTGCTGGCCGTGTTCGGCGGCAGCAATGAACTGGGCCTCGGCTTCCAGCTGGTCGCCGACAAACCGGCGACCTACATAGCCGTCGGCCCGATCATCACCGCCCTGCTCGACTTCCTCATCATCGCCACGCTGCTGTACGTCGTCGTGGTCGCACCGGCCAAGCGGGCCATGACCCGCTGGACCACCGCGGACGGCGCCACGGATAACGAACTCCTGCACCAGATCCGGGACCTGCTCGCCGAGCGCACCGGCGGCGGCAAGCACGAAAGCTGAAGCCGCCCAACGCTGAAGCCGCCCAACGCTGAAGCCGCCCAACACTGAAGCCGCGAATGCAAACGGGCCCGGCACGAAAAGCGCCGGGCCCGTTGGTCTTACGGTGCGTGACCTATCAGCCGAGGCTGAAGGGCTGGCCCCACAGGGTGACCCAGGAGACCACATTGTCGGTCTCGACCTCGACGCTCACGAAGGAGCGCGCCTGGGCGTAACCGCCACAGCCGTTGAGGCCGATGGTCTCGTCCGCCCAAGTGACCGAGCCGCTGTTGCCCGTGAACTTGTTGCGGACCTTGTGGACCTCGTTGCCGAAGTCATCGGCCATTTCCAGGTCGAGGACGTAGAACGACTTCGCCTGGCCGGGGCCGAGGGTCAGGTTGCCGCCACCGGTGGCACTGGCCGTCGGCTTGCCGTTGCCGGAGCTGTCCCACTCGGCACCGCCGGTGACGCCACCGCTGGCGCCGCCGCCATCGATGGTGACCTGGCAGCCGACCACGTAACCCGGGAAGATCTTGCCGCCGGTGGCAGTGGTGTCACCGGAGATCGAGACCTGCGCGGACGCGGACACCCAGGCGTTGCGGTGCACGGGGGTGGCACCCATCGACGGGCTGATGTTGGCGGATTCGCCCACGAGCTTGATGGTCACCACGGTGCCATCGGACAGGGTCTTGGAGATTTCGCCGCCCGGCAGCGGCACGAAGGTATCGGCGTTGGCGGCGCCGGTGGAGAGCAGGCCAAGGGCGGCAGTAGCGACTGCACCGACACCGGCCACCCGCGCCACGGTCTTACGGATGTTCATTTCAGTTTTTCCCTCAGGGTTGAGTTCGCTTGCGCGAGAAACGATTTGGCGAGTCGGACCACTATCAGCCGATGCTGAACGGCTGGCCGTACAGAGTGGTCTTCGAGTAGTGATCGCCAATGACCTCGACGACCGTGTACGCACGCGCCTGGGCGTAGCCCGCGCAACCCTGGATCTGGATCTCGGCGTCCTGGTACTCGACCGAGTAGACACCCGCCTTCGTGATGTCCTTGCTGTCGATCTGAACGAACTTGACCTCGCCCGGGCCGAGGTTGACGCCCAGGGATCCGCCGATCGACGCGCTGCTCAGCGAGACGCCGCCGGAGATACCGGCGGAGATGGCGTCCTCACCGATGGAGATCTGGCAGCCGATGATGTAGCCCGTGTTCAGCTGCGAGGTGCCATGGGTGGACGAGTTGTTGGAGCCGCGGCCGTTGGCGGCGCCATTGTTCGGGCCCGCAGTGCCTTCCGGAGTTTCGGTGATATCGGCAACGGCATTGCCGCTGACCCACACGACACGACCCGCACCATTCGCCGCCATGGACGACGAGATCAGCGCGTGTTCGCCAGTGCGAGTGATAGTTACGGTTCCACTCGGAGCAGCCTTCTGACCGTCCGGCAACGGTACGAAGGTATCGGCATTCGCGGCACCAGTGGAAAAAAGGCCGATGGCCACAGCCGCGGCGGCGCCGACGCCCGCAAAACGGGCACCGCGACGCAGACCGTGGGTACGGTTCTCGCTCATACTTCCCCTCATCAGGTTTCTTGCTGTCAGCCCCGACCACCGGAGCTGAAATGGGCCTTGTCAAGCAAGCTCTCCGAGGCCCAGGTAAGTGTGTCGCCACATTGTTGCCGCTGTGTTACTGCTAACAATTTCTTAATGTGTAGCGACGTGGGGCACTTTACATCACAAGTGTGATCTATGAGGCGAGAGCAAACGGGATCGTTCTCTCCGAACAACAAACCGCTGGTAAGTCGAGAATGCTATCGATAGCAAAAGGGGCCCGGCGCTAATCGCGCCGGGCCCCTTCGGGTTCCGCTGAGTGGAAGCTGTCAGCCGAGGCTGAAGGGCTGTCCCCACAGGGTCACGTTGCTCATCACATTGTCGGTTTCGACCTGAACGGTGACGAAAGCCCGAGCCTGGGCGTAGCCGCCACAACCGGTCAGGCCGATGGTTTCGTCGGCCCAAGTGACCGAGCCGTCCGAACCCTTGAACTTGTTGCGGGCGTAGTGCGCTTCGCTGCCGAAGTCATCGGCGGCTTCCTGATCCAGGACGTAGAACGCCTTGGACTGGCCGGGGCCGAGCGTGAGGTTCGCGCCGCTGGTGGCACCGGTGGCGTCAGGCTTGACCGCACCCTGCGTATCCACACCGTAGGTGGCACCGCCATTCGCGCCGCCGCCGGAGATGTTGACCTGGCAGCCGACGACATAGCCGGGCACGATCTTGCCGCCGACATTGCCGTTGGTGCCGGAGATGTGAACCTGCGCGCTGCCGGAAGCCCACGCATTTCGGTGCACCGGAGTCGAACCCATGGACGGGTTGATGTTGGCAGACTCGCCGACCAGGCGAACGGTCACCACAGTGCCGTCGGACAGGGTCTGGGTGATCTCGCCGCCGGGTAGCGGAATGAAGGTGTCGGCATTGGCCGCACCGGTGGAGAACAGGCCCAGGGCGGCGGTAGCGGCGAGGCCGGTACCCGCGGCCCGCGCCACGGTCTTTCGGATGTTCATGATTCTTTCCCTCTAGGGTCGAATTCGCTTACGCGAGCAATGAATTGGGGTTGACCAAACGTCAGCCGAGGCTGAACGGCTGCCCGTAGAGGGTGGTCTTCGAGTAGTTGTCACCGATGATCTCGACGACGGTGAACGCACGCGCCTGGGCGTAACCCGCGCAACCCTGGATCTCGATGGGGGTGTCCTGGTACTCGACCGAGTAGTTACCGGCCTTCAGGATGTCCTTGCCATTGATGGCGACGAACTTGACGTCACCGGGGCCCAGGTTGAGGCCGATCGAACCGCCGAGGCTGCCGCCGGACAGACTCACGCCGCCGGACACACCGGCCGAGATGGAGTTGTCGGCGAGGCTCACCTGGCAACCGACGATGTAGCCGGTGGTCAGGCGCGAGGTGCCATGGGTGGAGGAGTTATTGGTGCCGGGGCCGTTGGCCGCGCCGTTCCAGGGGCCGGCCGTACCTTCGGGGGTGTTCGCGACATCGGCGAAGACCCGGCCCGAAACCCATGCGGTACGGCCTGCGCCGTTGGCCGACATGGACGCCGAGATGGTGGCGTGTTCGCCATTGCGGGTAATGGTGACGCCCGCCGGACTCGACTTCGAACCGTCCGGCAACGGTACGAAGGTGTCGGCATTGGCGGCGCCGGTCGACATCAGGCCAAAGGCCACGGACACAGCGGCACCGGCACTCGCAATACGAGCAGCGCGACGCAGACCGCTGGTGCGGTTCTCCCTCATTCGATCCCTCATCAGGTTAGTGCGTACGGCTCCGACCACCGGAGCCGAAAGAGGTCGCTACGACACAGATTTCCCCCTCGAGCAAAACTCGAGCGTTCTACTCAAACCTTATAGACCCGTAGGTTTCTTGACCTGATCGAGACCTTAACCACAACAGCAATCAGATGGCAACACCGGGTGGCACATGCGAAACAGGCAATGATTCGCAATGAGTGTGATCAGTCCCGCCAAGCGGGCTCGGACGGCGGGGAATGGTCACCGCGCCGGAAAAGTGAATGGCCTGAGCCGAAATAGATGAGTGCCCTCAGCCGTGATGGGGAGGGACTTGAGAGCGAAGCCAGTCGTCTCCGGACTGTCCGGAATCGGGTTCGGGAGTGCGCTCGTCCTTGGTCGTGGACGGCAATTCATCACCGAAGATGCGGGCCAGGCGGGCCCGCTCCTCCGGGGTCAAACGACGGGACCCCGCCCGGCGCTCGGCCGGACGGGGTTCGTCGGAAGATCGGTCGTTCTCGGAGGTCATTCCGCCAGACCGGACAATTCATCGATGACCCGGCTGGCAAGCGGGCCGAGGGTGGCCATGCCATCGCGGATCGCGGCGCGCGAACCCGGCAGGTTCACCACGAGCGTGCTGCCCGAGACACCGGCCAGACCGCGGGACAGGCCCGCGTCCAGGGAACCCGACGCCAGGCCGGAGGACCGCAAGGCCTCGCTGATGCCGGGGAGCACCCGGTCCAGGACGTCCTCGGTGGCCTCGGGCGTCACATCGCGCGGCGACATGCCGGTGCCGCCGACCGAGATGACCAGATCGACGCCGCCGATCACGGCGGTGTTCAGGGCATTGCGGATCTCGACCTCATCGGCCTGGACGGAGACCGACGCGTCCACCAGGAAGCCGGCCTCGGTGAGTAGTTCGGTGACCAGCGGACCCAGCTGATCCTGACCGCCATGGGCGGTTCGATCGTCGACGACCACGACAAGAGCACGGCCCGCCACAGCGGCATCGATTTCCATGGTGCTCACCGTAGCGCCATTGTCCGACAACAGCTCCCAGCCCCCGTCGGACGTGACGCGGATCGCGGGTACCGGCTCGCGGGTACTTTCCTGCTGCTTGATAATTGGCACCTGCATCATCGGCCGCCCTCCGCTGCTGCCTCGCCGAGGGTGACCTCGACAGTCTTTGCGTTCTTGCCCTGCTCGTCGGTGTAGGTCAGCTTGACCTTGTCGCCGGGCTGGTGCGAGCGCACCGCGGCGATCAGCGCATTGCCCGAATCCACGACCTGGTCATCGAGTTTCGTGACAATCGCATTGTTCGGAATGCCCGCCTTGGCGGCCGGACCGTCCGGGGTCACCTCCAGCACTCGCGCGCCGTTCACGTCGTCCTGGGCGCGAACCTTCACGCCGATCTGGGCGTAGGTGGCCTTGCCGTTCTTGATCAGCTGATCGGCCACCCGGCGCGCCTGATCCACCGGAATGGCGAACCCGAGGCCGATGGAACCGCTCTGCGAGCCCGCGGCCTCCTGGGTGCCGAGGGTGGCGATGGCGGTATTGATGCCGATCAGCTTGCCGCTCATATCCACCAGCGCGCCACCGGAATTACCCGGATTGATGGCCGCGTCGGTCTGGATCGCGGAGATCACCGCGCCCTGTGAACCCGACTCACCACTGGTCGACACCGGGCGGTTGAGCGAGGAGACGATGCCGGTGGTGACCGTGCCGGCCAGGCCGAGCGGCGAACCGACCGCGACCACCGACTCGCCGACCTGAAGGTTCGCGGACGAACCGAGGTCGATCGGGGTCAGGCCGGACTTGCCGGCGACCTTGATGACCGCGATATCCGAGACCGGGTCCGCGCCGATCAGGGTGGCCGAGGCGGTCGAGCCGTCACTGAAGGCCACCTGCATCTTCGCGTTCGGTCCCGCGCCATTGGCCACGTGATTATTGGTGAGGATCAGGCCGTCCGAGGACAGCACCACGCCGGAGCCCTCGCCCTCGGCCTTACTGCCCGCGACCTGGATCATGACCACGCTCGGCAGCACCTTCTGCGCCACCGCCTGCACCGAACCCTCCGGCGCGTTGGCGACCGTCTTGCCCTGAACGGGGGCATTGAGCGCATTGGTGACCGAGCTGCCATTGTCGGAGCGGGTGGCCAGCGCACCGACCGTGCCGCCGATGCCGCCGCTCACCAGCGCCAGCGCCACCGCGCCCGCGATCAGACCGGTGCGGACCGGCCGCTTCGGCGCGGGCGCACCGGAGTACGCGAGGTCCGGCCCGCCCGGCTGACCCGGGCCGCCGGGACCACCGAAGATCGGCTCGGTCGGCTGATGCCCGCCCTGGGCGTACCCGGCCCCCGACGCCGAATACGCCTGGCCGTACGGCGGGAACTGTCCTGTGCCGGTGGGGAACTGCGCGGTGCCCGCCGGAAGCTGTTCGGTGGCAGGCCCGCCCGAGTAACCGGCCGGGACCGCACCGTGGGGCTGAGGTCGCGCCCAGCCGTGGTTCTCGGCCGGGTGTGGCTGTTGTCCAGCCGCATTGGCGAAACCGTCGAACGGCTGCGCGGCCTCGGCGGTGACATTGGGCGACTCCGGCTGAGTCACGGCGCGCGACGGCAGCGAGGCTTCGCCCTGGGCGGGCAGCGCGGTGTCGCCCTGGGCGGCCGGAGTCCGCGGGGCCGCCGGAGCATCCGGCTGGAGCGGGCTGGACGGCTGGACGGCCGCGGCGGCGCCGGTCTCAGGCTGCGCGGTGGACCCGGCAGGAGTGCCTGCTCCGGTGGTGGCTTCGGGTTCGGTGCCCCGGTCCTTCGAATCCTCGGTCATGTTCTCGTTTTCTCCTCGAGTCTCTTGGCCAAGCCTGGCGGTGACGACTGAGAGTGGACTGAGACCGTGCTTGCTTTTCCCCGAGCTTTTTTGCTCCCGCGGTCCTCATGTCTCCGCGATGGGCGGTGCGCCTTCTCCAGGCAGAACGATACGGATCAGCGCCCCGCCGCGCTCGGAGGTGTCGATGCTGATGGTGCCGCCGTGCTTGGTCACCACCTGCTTCACGATGGCCAGGCCGAGGCCGGAGCCGGGCATGGAGCGCGAGGCGGTGGTCCGGTAGAAGCGCTCGAACACCAGCTCGCGTTCTGCGGGCGGGATGCCGGGCCCGGCATCGTCGACGGTGAACTCCAGCAGACCGCGCCCGTTCTCGCGCATGGAGACGAACACCTTGTCCCCGGACGGACTCCATTTGGCCGCATTGTCGAGGACATTGAGCATGGCGCGTTCCAGCCCGGCCTCATGGCCGTAGACGAACCAGGGCCGCAATTGGGCCTCGAATTCGACGCCGGTGCGGCGTCGGCGTGCCCGCTCCAGGGCACGCTCGACCACCTCCCCGATATCGATCTGCTCGTAGATCGTGTCCGGTGCGTCCTCGCGCGCCAGGTCCACCAGATCGCCGACCAGCGTGGACAATTCCTCGATCTGCGCCATCACATCGGTGCGCAGTTCGGCCATGTCCTCGTCGGGAATGCGCGGTGCGCCCGGCCGCGAGGAGGCGATCAGCAATTCCATATTGGTGCGCAGCGAGGTGAGCGGGGTCTTGAGTTCATGGCCCGCGTCCGAGACCAATCGCCGCTGCCGCTCCCGGGATTCGGTGAGGGCGCGCAGCATGGTGTTGAAACTCTCGGTGAGCCGGGCGAGTTCGTCGTCGCCGGTCACCGGGATGGGGGTCAGGTCGTCGGTGCGGGCGACGCGTTCGGTGGCCGCGGTGAGCCGGGCGATGGGCCGCAAACCGGTGCGGCCCACGGCGGTTCCCGCGGCGGCGGCCAGCATGACCCCACAGCCGCCGACCACGAACAGCAGCCAGGCCAGCCGGTCCAGTACTTCGCGGGTGGGCTGCAGCCGCTGCGAAACCACCAGGGTGGAACCGGAATGGGTGCGCCGGGCCAGCACCCGCTGGTTGTCTGCGGTGTGCAGCGAGAAGCCGATCTCCCCGCGCGCCACCTCCAACTCCTGCTTGCCCACCGGCGGATTGGTGGTCTGCGGCGGCACGTAGGGCGACAGGTCCGGGAAGATCAACGCCACGCCGACGTCATTGGAGTACAACCCGGCCAGCACGATCGACTGGAAGCCGAGGCTGTCGAAGTTATTGTCGATCATCAGCGAAGCCCGCGCGCGCAGTTGCGAATCCACATCCGCGTACAGCGAACGCGCCACCATCGCATAGGCGGCGATGGAGGTGAAGGCGACCGCCACGGCCACCACCGAGGCGGCCAGCAGCGTGACCCGCCAGCGCAGCGACACCGAGCGGGTGAGCGGCATGGGCGGCCGGAGCTCGACCTGCTCGGTCCGTTGCGAGAGGCCGGCGACCACGGGCCGCCGGGGAACTGTCCTACCCACTTACCCGGCCCCTACGGCGGCGTCTCGCGCAGCACATAACCGACGCCGCGCACGGTGTGGATGAGCCGCAGCTCACCCTCGGCCTCGGTCTTGCGGCGCAGGTATCCGATGTAGACCTCGAGCGCATTGCCGGAGGTGGGAAAGTCGTAGCCCCACACCTCCTCCAGAATGCGGCTGCGGGTCAGCACCCGGCGCGGATTGGCCATCAGCATTTCCAGCAGCGAGAACTCGGTGCGGGTGAGGCTGATCTGGCGTTCGCCGCGCAGCACTTCCCGGGTGACCGGGTCCAGTGAGAGATCGGCGAAGGTCATGGTCTCCGAGGATTCGGAGGCGTCGGAGGTGGTGCGGCGCAGCAGCGCGCGCAGCCGGGCCAGCAGCTCCTCGAGCGCGAAGGGCTTGGGCAGGTAGTCGTCGGCACCGGCGTCCAGACCGGCCACCCGCTCGGATACCGAATCCCGTGCGGTGAGTACCAGAATCGGCAGATCGTCGCCGGTGCTGCGGAGGCGGCGGCATACCTCGAGGCCGTCCAGGCGGGGCATCATCACATCGAGCACGAGGGCGTCGGGTCGCTGGCTGGCGGTCTTCTCGAGGGCATCCAGACCGTCGACGGCGAGTTCCACGGTGTACCCGTTGAAGGTCAGCGAGCGACGTAGCGATTCACGAACCGCCCGGTCGTCGTCGACTACCAGAATGCGCATGGCCTCCAGTCTGCCCACAGCGACTGAGAGGTGACTGAGAAGGGTGCCTTCGACACGCCGGGCATCCTGGGCGGGTGACCTGCACGTTTCACGAAAAGTACGTGAAGGGTCATCGACCGCGCACCTATTCCTATTCGAAAGATGTTGTGGCAAGGCAGCATTCGGAGTCTCATACAGCGAGTTGTCCGAATTGCCGTTACTCAGCCCACGCGGTATGTTGCAGGCCGTACAAAAAGACCTCTAGTTGGTTCCGCGCGGGTATCTGCCCCAAAGCCGTACAACCGCATAAGACCCGGGGGTCACTTCTTGAAAGCGGAGGCGACGGAAGCGGGATGGAAGCTGCCCCTCGGTCTTGGCAATTCAGCCTGTCCAACTGGCCCGTAACCCGCAAGGTCGGCATCGTGCTCGTGCTGCCGGTACTCCTTGCCGCGACCTTCGCGGTTCTGCGAATCAACTCTGAGTTGCAGATCATCTCGAAGCTCGGTGCGGCCACCGAACAGGCCGAAGTATTCAGGCCAACAGTGAATTTCATATCCACCACGGACGAACTCGCGATCACCGCGATCGCCGGTTGGGGCAGTCAGGACGCCGACCCGGCGCTCGACGCCGCCGCCGCGAAGTTCGATCAGGCCGCGACCGTGCTGGAAACCCAGTTGCGCGTTTCCAATGTGGAACCGGCCATCAGCAAGGAGATGACGCAGGCCATCGCGTCGGCTCGGACCATGCGCAATAATCTGCGCTCCAGCAATCCGCAGACCCTCGGCGATCAAGCCGAAGCGGTCTCGACCCAGGTTCAGGGCGCGCTCGCCTATTCGTCCTCGGTATCGGATCTGCGCGTGCAGCAGCCGTTCCTGCAATTCGGTTCGGCCCTGACCGCGAGCCGCATCCTCACCCAGGAACGCATCATGCTGGCGGTGCCGGACGGCGGCAAGAACCCCGCCCTGCACACCAAGCTGCTGACCACCATCGGCGCCGAGCTCACCATGATCGAGGTGTTCCGCGGTCTGCTCCCGACCCAGGCGACCAGCGCCGACGCGCTCAAGGACGCCGCCTCGGCCCGCATCGGCATCCTCATGCAGAACGTGCCCGACCCGGGCGTGCTTCCGGTCATGCAGGATTCGCTGCGCGCCAGCGCCGACGGCTATCGCAAGCAGATCACCGACGTCGCGTCGAACATGGACACCCAGCTGGCCGGGCTGACCACCGAGGCGCGCAATAACGTTCTCCGCGATACCTCGATCGTTATCGGCATGCTGCTGGCCGGTCTGGCCATCGCCCTCGTGGTGGCCCGCTCGCTGGTCGTCCCGGTCCGCCGCCTGCGACGGGATGCCTTGCAGGTCGCGCACATCGACCTGCCGCAGGAACTCGAGGTGGTGCGCGCCGGTGGCGTCACCCCCGAGATCACGCCGGTCGATGTGCACACCACCGAGGAGATCGGACAGCTCGCCCGAGCCGTCGACGATATCCACGCGCAGGCGCTGCACCTCGCCGCCGACCAGGCGCGTCTGCGCCTGCAGATCGGCAATATGTTCGAGACCCTTTCCCGCCGTAGCCAATCGCTCGTCGAGCAGCAGCTGACGCTGATCGAGGAGCTGGAACGCGACGAGGACGACTCCGAACGCCTGCAGAGCCTGTTCCGCCTCGACCACCTCGCCACCCGCATGCGCCGAAACGGCGACAACCTGCTGGTGCTGGCCGGAACCGCATTGCGCCGTGGCCATCTCGCCCCGGTGCCGCTGTCCGACATGCTGTGGTCCTCGGTCTCGCAGGTGGAGGACTACCAGCGCGTCGAGATCGGCACCGTGCCCGACGGCATCGTCGCCGGTGAGCCCGCGGTCGATATCGAACACCTGCTGGCCGAACTGATCGACAACGCACTGCGCTACTCACCGCCCTCCACTCCGGTGGCGGTCTCGGTGGCGCGCGCGGTGGACGGCGGCTATCTCATCGAGATCACCGACCGCGGTCTGGGCATGAATGCCGAAGACCTGCAATCCATCAACGACCGGCTCGCCTCCGGTGGTGAGGTCAATGTCGAGACCGCCCGCCGCATGGGTCTTTTCGTCGTCGGCCGCCTGGCGCACCGGCACCACATCACGGTCAGCCTGCGCCGCACCTCGGCCATGGTGCAGCAGCCCGGCATCACCGCCAGCGTGCACCTACCGGGCACGCTGGTCTCGCCCGCACCCGAGCGCAGCGGCGATCCGACCGGGCAGTTCCCGGTGACGGCCGCACTGCCGGTCGCGCCGAATGCCGCGGGAATTCCGCAGTCGCCGATCTCGGCGCCGCAGCCGGTCATCGCGCCGCCGCGGCTCACACCGGTGCCGAACCCGCCGGAACCGGCCAATGGTCCGAACACCGGGCGCTTCGGCGTCACCAGTTCCGGACTGCCGCAGCGCAGGACGCCGGGCATGGACACCGGTGAGCAGCCGGTGATCTCCGGATTCGGCGAGGAGCAGCCGGTCGATCGCTTCTCCGACGGATTCACCGACGCCTTCGCCGAACCCGGCGATGCGAGCGCCTACGGCCTCACCCCGCAGCGACCGGAACCGGCCGCGCCGCAGGCACAGCCGCAGGTCGACTTCTGGGGCGACGGCGGCAATGCGGAACCGGAGCCCGAACCCGCCGCACCAATGGGTAACGGCGGCAATGGCACCGGCGGGTATGGCTACGGCAATGCCGGTGACAACGGCAATACCGGCGGATACACCAGCTTCGGCAATGACGCCGCACCGAGCCGCTCCTTCGGCGGCAATAACGACAGCGGCAACGGTAGTAACAACAGCGGCAACGGCAGTGGCAACGGCGCCAATGGCAATGCCTGGAACGGTGGCAATCCCGTTGCGGCCGCGCCCGCCGCGCAGCGTCCGGCCGCCACGCAGACCGGGCTGCGTCCGGTCGGCGAGGCACCGACTCCGATCTATCAGCGGATGGTCTCGGAGTGGCTGGTTGAGCCGGCCGCCGGCACCGATCAGTCCGGTGCGGCCTGGTCTTCCTCCTCGGATGCGGGCTGGGCCGCCGCCGCGGAGGCCGCCAATCCGGACACCAATGACCGCACCCAGGGTGGGCTGCCGATCCGACGACCGGGCGCACAACTCGTGCCCGGCGCGGTGGTGCAGAACGACGAGGACGCCGCCCGAAATCCTGACGAGATCCGCAACAGCCTGACCAGGCACCTCAGCGGCGTTCGCTCCGGGCGAGCCGACTCCCAGTACAACGACGGAGGGCATGAATGACCGACACCCAGAGCACCACGAATGAGAACCTGAACTGGTTGGTCACTCGATTCACCCGGGAGGTGCCGGGCGTCTCGCACGCCGTCCTGGTCTCCGCCGACGGGCTGTTGCAGGCCACCAGCCCGCATCTGCCGGCTGATCGGGGTGAGCAGCTGGCAGCGGTGACGGCCGGTCTGGCGAGCCTGGCCACGGGTGCCGCCCAGCTCTTCGAGGGCGGCAAGGTGATGCAGTCCATCGTGGAGATGCAGCGCGGCTACCTGCTGGTCATGACCGTCGGCAATGGTTCGCACCTGGCGGTGCTGGCCAATAAGCAGCACGACATCGGCCGCATCGGGTACGAGATGGCGCTACTGGTCGACCGGGTCGGGTCCGTGGTCCAGGCCACCGCCCGCACTGCCTGATGAGCCGCCGATGACCATTCCGAACGGTGGATCCGGCAACCGGCCACCGACCCGTGTCCGTCCCTACGCGCTGACGTCCGGCCGCACCGAACCGGCAGTCGAACTGCCGCTCGAGGCCGTCGTCGAGACCCTGTCCTACACCGCCCATTTCGACTGGCCCGCCGGTGACATCCGCACCGAGATCCTGCGGATGGGTACGGCCCGTTTGTCGGTCGCGGAGATCGCGGCCCACATGCAGCGGCCGCTGGGCATGATCCGGGTCGTCATCGGTGATCTCGTCGTCGCCGGAACCCTGCGCGTGCATTCGACTCTTAGCGACCAGGCGACCCTCGACGAGCGCCGTTCCTTGATGGAGAGGACCCTGCATGGACTCCGCGCCCTTTGACGGCGGAGGCTACAGCGGTGCGCCGCAGTATCCGAATGGCGGCGCTCGGTACCAGGGCCCGCAGTATCCGAATCAGGGCCTGACACAGCCGAATCCGGGTGGAGCCGTGCAGGGGCCGGGAGGTCCCCCGCAAGGCGCCGCACCGCAGTATCCGCCCCGCCCGGGCGAAGAGATCCGGGTCGCCTCGACAAAGATCGTGGTGGCGGGCGGCTTCGGCGCGGGCAAGACCACCTTCGTCGGCGCGGTCACCGAGATCGTGCCGCTGCGCACCGAGGCCATGGTGACCGGCATGTCGGACGGGGTCGACGATCTCGCCGCCACGCCCGGCAAGGAAACCACCACCGTGGCCATGGATTTCGGCCGCATCATCCTGCCCGGCAATATGGTGCTGTACCTGTTCGGCACGCCCGGGCAGCGACGGTTCTGGTTCATGTGGGACGACCTCATCAAGGGCGCCATCGGCGCGGTGGTGCTGGTGGACACCCGCCGCATCGAGGACAGCTTCGCGGCCGTGGACTTCTTCGAGGCCAAATCGCTGCCGTTCCTGGTCGCGGTCAACCGCTTCCCGGACGCCCCGCGCTTCCCGGTGGCGGAACTCCGCGAGGCGCTCAGCGTCCGCGAGGGGGTGCCGATCGTGGACATCGACGCCCGTGATCCGATCGAGGTACGGCGGGCGCTGGCGGCGGTCACCGAATACGCGATCGAACGGCTGATGACGGCGCAGCGCGAAACGGCGCGCCGCACCTAGCGATTCGGCACGGCCGATCCACAAGAGTGCGGTTTACGAAGGCAGGGGTTCTGGGTGATCTACTTCTCGATGGGCTACTGGGTCATCGGTCTGGCGCTGATCGTGTCGGCGTCGGGCGCGGCCTGCGGGCTCGCCTGTATCCGGCAGTCGACCAAGTCGGTGACCGCCCGGTTCCGGCTGGTCTGGGTGTTCGTCGCGGCGGCCTCCATCGGCGGTGTCGGCGTGGCCATGCCGGTGTTCATCTCGATGCTCGGGTTCGAGGCGAAGAACGGCCAGCTGCACTACGACACCACCATGACCACCCTGTTCTCGGCGCTGTCCGGGCTGACCGTGATGGCGGCGCTGCTGATCGCCGGTAGCAAGGTGAACTGGATCCGGCTGGCCGTCGGCGCGCTCGTCATGGCGGGCGGCATCGGGTCCGTCCATCTGCTGCTGCTGGCCGGAATCCGGGTGCAGGGCAGCACCGATCGCAGTGCGGTGTCGATCGTCGCGGTGTATGTGATCGCTCTGGTGCTCTCGGCGCTGACACTGTGGTTCAGCCTGACCGCGCGATCGGTGCCGGTGCTGCTGGCCGGGTCGATCGCGTACGCGGTCATGGTGGTCGGCATGCACTACGCCGGGCTGACCGGAGTCGAGGTCCACCTCGATCCGTCCGCGCCCACGGCGAAGGGGCAGATGCTGTTCGACTTCTTCGTGCCGTTCTTCGTGATCGGCTCGCTGTCGCTGGCCATTCCGATCACCGCCATCCTGGTGGCTCCGGACCGTCGCGAGGCGCGCATGGCCCCGGCCATCACGAATCCCGAAGCCGCGCACAGCGCCTCACTGGCCGTCGCCTCGCAGAACGCGGCGGCGCAGCAGGGCACGCGCCCGGTGCAATCGGTGCGCTGAAAACGCCATAAGCACAGCTCTTCTCGGGCCGGGTCGCGCAGGCGACTCGGCCCGAACCGCGTCGTGACGCTAGTTCGTACTCGGGTCGACCTGTTTCGCGGCGGGGCCGGGCAGCGCCTTACCGGGGTCGAGCAGGGCGAACAGCTCACCCTGTGGCGCGGCCAGGATCGCCATCCGGCCGAACGGTCCGTCCTCGGCGGGCATGAGCACGGTCGCGCCCAATTCCCCGGCGCGGGTGAGGCCCTCGTCGATGCCGTCGAATTGGAACCAGGCCAGCCAGTACGGCCGCTCGGGCACCTCACCGTTCACGCTGTCGTCGCTGATGCCGCCGACCGCGTCGGCCAGGCCCGGCGGGGTGAAGGAGGCGTAGCGCAGGGTTTCGCTGTCGAGTTCGCTGAAGCTGAAGCCGAACACCTCGGCGTAGAACTGCTTGGCGGCCGCGAAATCGCCGGTGTGCAGGTCGTTCCAGATGTACGCGCCATGCTCGTTGTGGACGGCCGCGCCATTGTGCGCCCGCGCCTCCCACACCGCGAAGGGTGCGCCCGCGGCATCGGCGGCCACGAACATGCGGCCGAATTCCATGACATCGAAGGGCGGCACCAGCATGCGCCCGCCCGCCGCGGTGATCTTGCCGGCGGTGGCATCCGCGTCCGCGACCGCGAAGTAGGTGGTCCACACCGAGGGCACGCCCGCTTCGGGTTTGGGTCCGATCCCGGCGACGGCCTGACCGTCGCGCAATGCCATCAGGTATCCCCCGGACTCCTCCCCGCCGCCTTGCACGTCCCAGCCGAACAGCTCCGCGTAGAACTCCCCGGCCTTGGCCGGATCGTCGACCTGACAGTCGACCCAGCACGGTGTGCCCGGGGGCCAAGCTTCGTTGCGTACAGGCATCCGTCATCCTTTCCCGCCTCCCCGCGACTTCAGCGCCCGGCTGAGAGCCGTTGACAGGCATGCATGCGAGGTTGAGTTGAGAGCCGACCCGACTCCGGACGTACCCGGCGAGTTACCCCGATCTCGCCGAATCAGTTGTCGAGTTCGCTCATAGCCGACCAGTCAACCACCGCGATATGGCCCACTGGGCGTGTCCGCCGAATTACAGTGACAGTCATGCGTTTCGGGCTGGATTACGCGGCAGGCCGACCCGACGCGAGCGCGATCCGGGCGGCCGGTTTCGACTTCGTGGTTCGTTATCTCTCCGCGGGCGGGCCCAGCTTGCCCGGCAAGCTGCTCACCCCCGCCGAGGCGGATGACCTGCGCGCACACGATATTTCGATCGTGTCGAACTGGGAGACCACCGCCGCTCGCATGCTGGACGGCTTCGGGGCGGGCGTCACCGATGCCCGGGCCGCGCTGGCGCAGGCGTTGCGCTGCGGCGGCCGCGCGGATCGTCCGATCTACTTTTCCGCCGATTTCGATGCGACGCCGCAGCAGCAGGGGGCCATCAATGCCTACCTGGATGGCGCGGCCACCGTGCTCGGTCGCGCGAATGTCGGTATCTACGGCGGCTATTGGCCGATCAGCCGAGCCCTGGACGCGGGCGTCGCGACCTGGGCGTGGCAGACCGTGGCCTGGTCCGGCGGCAATCTGGAACCGCGCCGATCCATCCTGCAGACCGGTCGGCAGGTGATCGTCGACGGCGTGGAATGCGACGTGAACGAAACCGACCGAATCGATTTCGGTCAGTGGGATGTGGAACGGGAGGAAACAGACTTGACGCCCGAACAGGACGAAATACTGCGCGATATCCAGACGCAGTTGCGCGGCCCCGGCCTGACGGGGTGGCCGCAACTCGGCGACGACACGCAGGGACACCACCGCACCGTGGTGGACGGGCTCGCCGCCGCGCTCGCCCAGATCGACGAATTACGCACGGAGATCAGCGAACTGGAGGCCACGAACGCCGAACTCGCCAATGAGGTGGCGCGACTGTCGGGTCACCACTGGCCGTTCCCGTTCTCACTCATCGAGGGACCGGCGACGCTGGTGGCCGAGCAGCTGGCGAAGCTGGAACAGCTGCTGCCGGACCTGCCGCTGCCCGGCTGGGGCGACGGACCGAACGGACATTCGCCGAAAGCCGGTCAAACAGGACAAGTTACCGGTCCAAATGATCGGATTGCGGCCTCAGACAGTCCAATTGGCTGATTTGTCGGATTATCTCCGGTGCCGCCGTAATTGCATTGCACGCGAGGGAATGGCTATCGACACGTTATCCGAACGGCCCCAGAAGTGGCGATGAGCGGGTTCTTCTGTATTCAGAAGAACCCGCCCTCGACACACGAGGATACCGGCGCAAGGCCACGAATTCACAACATTGAGAAGACTTTTTCGAACCTGCGACATTCCGCCCGCGAGATCAGAGCTTGTCCAGGTCGATCAGGCCCAGTCGCACCGCGCGCACCAGTTTGCGCGGAACCCGGTGCACCACACCGCCGACCGTGACCGGTACCAGGTCAGGCGGCGTGGCCTTCCATTGCGAACGTCGGCTGTGGGTATTCGATCGCGACATCCGCCGCTTCGGAACCGCCATGTCAGTTCTCCTCTCGCGCTGCCGAATTGTTGCCGCCGCGGGCCCGCTTGCCGTAGCGGCGTTCGAACTTCTCCACTCGTCCCGCGGTATCCAGCAAGCGCTGCGCACCGGTCCAGAACGGATGGGAATCGGAAGTCACATCGACGACGAGCAGCGGATAGGTATTGCCGTCCGACCATTCGACCGTGCGGTCGGAGACCGCGGTGGAACGGGTCAGAAACTGCTTTCCGGTACTCACATCGCGGAAGACGACCGGATGGTAATCGGGGTGGATTCCTGGTTTCATCTCATCACCTTTCGTGCTGGCGGGAACTTCCGTCACCGGCCGTAGTTGATCTTGTTGTGTCGCACGGCTCCTCGTGCTGCTCACCGAACGGGTCCTGCCACAGCGCCACCCGCTCCGGCGCGAACCGCACCTGACGCAGCTCGTCCGCATCGACCAGCGCCCAGTGCAGGGCATGCCGGATCTCGTCCGCATCGGCCTCGTGGACAAGGACCACCAGCGAGGTGTGCCGGTCGCCGAAGTGCTCATGCCAGCCCAGCTCGGCCATGATCCGGCGCTCCGGATCGGCCTGCTCGAGTTCCCCGGGAGTCATGGCGGCCAGCCACTTTCCCGCCCCGCCGACCCGCATACCGCCGCCCGCGGACTCCAGCCACACCACCTCCTCGGGCTGCGTGGCCAGCCAGACCCGGCCGCGCGCGCTCACCACGCCGTCCAGGAGCACATCGATCGCCGAATGCAGACGATCCGGATGGAACGGGCGATCGGTGGCGAATTCCAGCAGCGTCACACCGCAATCCGATTCCAGCGGCGGCATGCCGCGCAGCAGCGGCACGTGCGGATCGAACGCCTCGCCCCGTCGCGCGTCCTCCGGAATCCGGCGCAGCAGCCAGGTCAGATCCGCGGCCCCGAGCATGCCGGGCTGATCGGCCCAGGCGATCGGTGCGCGCGGGGCGAGCCGGGCCAGCACCGCGGCGGTGCGCATGCGCTCCTCCGGATCGGTCCCCGCATCGAAACCGATCAGGGCATCGGCGAATTCGACCTGCCCGACCGCCAGCTGGGCGATGGTGCGCTCATCCTCGGCCGTGGCGTGACCGCGTTCGGCCAGGGTCTCGTCGCCGGTGGCATCGGCCAGCCAATCCCGGCCATCCAGGCAGGTGAGCACGGCCTCGATGCGCACGCTGCGCCCGGCCGGGCCGTCCACGCGGCCGACCACGCCGGACACCGCCACATCAGTGATGGCCTGGCACACCGCCTCGGCCTCGAAGGCCGGATCGAGCGCGAGCACGATGCGCCGCACCGAATCCCGCTCGGCGAGCAGGCACAGGAACGGCAGTAGGTCGGCGCGCAGAGTGCACGACACACAGCCGTGCGCGAGCTCGAGCACGGACTCGGTCTCGCGGTCGTCGATCCGCACGGTCCGGCGCACCACGCCCTGCCGCAGTTCGCCGAGATCGTGCCGCACCACCGCGGTGCCCGGTTCATCGCAGAGCAGGCGGGCGGCCCGTTCGACCCCGTCGGCGGCGCGGCCCGGGAGGCCCGCGACGACCAGCACGGGCTTGCGTCGGTCAGGCCCGTTCGAGCTGAGCTGGGACTCCACCGGTCCCCCTTTCGACAACGATTTTCATTTACCGAGAACGGACTGTACCTTGGAATAAGTTCGTTGTCGAAAACGATTGTCATCAACAGTAAGAACCGGAAGGGAGTCCCCATGTCGGCCATCTGCCAGGTCACCGGCCGTAAGCCGGGCTTCGGCAAGTCCGTATCGCACTCGCACAAGCGGACCAACCGGCGCTGGGACCCCAATATCCAGCGCAAGACCTACTACCTACCCAGTGAGGACCGCCGCATCACGCTGCGGGTCTCCGCCAAAGGCATCAAGACCATCGACCGCGACGGCATCGAAGCGGTCGTCGCCCGGCTTCGCGCTCGCGGCGACAAGATCTGAAGGAGCTGACGATGGCATCGAAGTCGACCGATATCCGACCGATCATCAAGCTGAAGTCCACCGCCGGAACCGGGTACACCTACGTCACCCGCAAGAACCGGCGCAATGATCCCGACCGCATGGTGCTGCGCAAATACGACCCCGTCGTCCGCAAGCACGTCGACTTCCGCGAGGACCGCTGACGTGGCCAAGAAGTCGAAGATTGCCAAAAACGAAGAGCGCAAAAAGATCGTCGCCCGCTATGCCGATCGGCGCGCGGAACTGAAGGAGATCATCCGCAAACCCTCCAGTTCGGACGAGGCGCGGGAGGCCGCGCAGGCCGCCCTGGCACGGCTTCCGCGCGATGCCAGTCCGGTACGATTGCGCAATCGGGACGCCGCGGACGGACGCCCGCGCGGACATCTCCGGAAGTTCGGCCTCTCACGAATACGCGTGCGTGAGATGGCTCATCGGGGAGAGCTGCCCGGTGTACACAAATCGAGCTGGTAAAGAACCCACAGATCTCGTGAGTAAGGAACCGCTGACATGGCAGTGAAGCGAGCACCGTCGAAGAAGGTCCGCGCCGAGCAGGCCCGACGTCCCAAGAAGAATCCCCTCATCTCCGCCGGCGTCGAAACCGTCGACTACAAGGACGTGAACCTGCTTCGCACGTTCATCTCCGACCGCGGCAAGATCCGCAGCCGCCGCGTGACGGGTCTGACCCCGCAGCAGCAGCGTCAGGTCGCCGTCGCGGTGAAGAACGCCCGCGAGATGGCGCTGCTCCCGTTCACGAGCACCAAGTAGCGGCGCGTCTCCAGAGGGGACCAAAAGCAAAGTGCCCCCGATGCTTTCGCATCGGGGGCACTTTTACTATCAGGAGTGTGGGGGCGCACCCCCACTACCTCACCTCACGGGATCGTGAGGACCTGGCCCGCATTGATGGAATCCGGGTCGGGGATTCCATTGGCGTCCGCGATCTGCTGGTAGCGGTTGCCGTCGCCGTAGAAGCGCTCGGCGATCGCCCATAGGGTGTCGCCCGGCTCGACCGTGTAGGTCTGCGCGGCGGGCGGCGGCGGGGGTGCGTCCTCGACGGCGGCGGCCTGGGTGACCGGCTCCTCCGGGGCAGCGAGGGGGTTGTCGGTCTGGGTGCCGCTGGACCAGACGGCGCTGCCGTCACCGGCGTACAGCACGACATTGCGGTCAGGCTGCACGACAAGGCGATCGGCGCCCTTGCCATTGGTCTCGGTGGACCAGGCCGCGCCACCGTCGGACTTGTAGACCACGAAGTTGCCGTCGTCCTGCAGCACGGCGCGGTTGACACCCTGGCCGTGGGTGAGGGTCGACCACACCACATTGCCGTCGGGCTCGGACAACACGAGGTTGCCATCATCTTGCAGAGTCAGGGAGTAAGCGCCGCCCTTGAGCGACTCTCCCAGACCGAGTTCTTCGCCGACTTTCAACGAGTCGCCCACGGTGGGTCCTTTCCGGAGGGGGGATCATCAGGTAAAGCCGATGGCACGGAACTTCATTCGCAACATCTGAATCGAGGTTACTGGCCAGAACCGGACACGCGCAGGGATTACGCGCCGAGTCCCCGGATAATTTGACTCGCTGTCGCTAGATATTCGCCACACCGTCACAACGGCTCCGACCGGTCGGACCGTTAGGGTTGTCGCCATGCACGGGAATCGGTTACTTCGCTCGACCACAGCCGCCTGCGTCGCGCTACTGAGCGTAACCCTCGCGGCCTGCGGAAACTCCGACAATGGCGGCGATCAGGCGAAGACGACGAGTGCGGCTTCCGCCACCACGACCGCCGCGCAGCCCACCGAGGCACCGGGCGGCAGCGTCGGCCGCACCTTCACCGCCGACCCGACCATCGTGAGCCCGCACCCGATTTCGTTCGACAGCTGGACCCGCGTCGGCCCCGACAAGATCGCGGTGAACTTCCAGACCGGATCGCCGGAGTGCTACGGCGTGGACGCCACCACCACGGAAACCGACAAAACGGTCACCATCGCATTGCGGGGCGGCACCCGCGCCGATGCGGTCGGCAAGATGTGCACGATGAACATCGTCTTCGGCACGCTCGAGATCCAGCTCAAAGCGCCGCTGGGCGACCGGAAAGTCGTGAGCGCCAGCTAGTTTCACGTAAGCAGCTCAAAAAAGCAGAGCCGGGGTGCGATCGCAGTAGCGATCACACCCCGGCTCTACTCGAATGCCTTGCGCCCCAAGACGCTCGGACTCAGTGGGCGAAGTGGCGCGAACCCGTCAGGTACAGGGTGACACCGGCCTCGCGGCACAGGTCGATGGTGTCCTTGTCGCGGATGGAACCACCCGGATGCACGATGGCGCGGACCCCGGCGGCGACCAGGATCTGCGGGCCGTCGGAGAACGGGAAGAACGCGTCCGACGCGGCGACCGAACCCTTGGCGCGGTCACCGGCGCGCTCGACCGCCAGCTTGCAGGAGTCGACCCGGTTGACCTGACCCATGCCGACACCCACCGCCGCGCCCGCATCGGCGAGCAGGATGGCGTTGGACTTCACGGCACGGCAAGCACGCCAGGCGAATTCGAGATCGCGCAGGGTCGCCTCGTCGGCGGCCTCGCCCGCGGCCAGGGTCCAGTTGGCCGCGCTGTCACCCTCGGCGTCCAGGATGTCGCGGTCCTGCAGCAGCACGCCGCCGCTGACCGGACGCAGCTCCGGGCCCTTGCGCTGGGCCGGATCGGCGATCAGCACGCGCACATTCTTCTTGCGCTGCAACACTTCCACCGCGCCATTGGCGTAGCCGGGGGCCACGACGACCTCGGTGAAGATCTCGGCGACCTGCTCGGCCATCTCGACGGAGACCTCGCGATTGGCCGCGATCACGCCGCCGTACGCGCTGACCGGGTCGGTGGCATGCGCCTTGCGGTGTGCCTCGGCGATATCCGCGCCGACGGCGATGCCGCACGGGTTGGCATGCTTGATCACCGCGACCGCGGGCTCGTCGAAGTCGTAGGCGGCACGCCAGGCGGCATCGGCGTCGGTGTAGTTGTTGTACGACATTTCCTTGCCGTGCAACTGCTTCGCCTGCGCCAGGCCCGGACGACCGGACTCGCTGGTGTACAGCGCGGCGGCCTGATGCGGGTTCTCGCCGTAGCGCAGCACCGAATCACGGTTCCAGGTCGCGCCGATCCACTCCGGGAAGCGCTGCGCGCCTTCGGCTTCGGCAGGGGCGACGGCCGGGACGGCGACGCTGGTCATCCAGCTGGCGACGGCCACATCGTAGGTGGCGGTGTGCTGGAAAGCCTTGGCGGCCAACGCGGTCCGCTGCGCGAGAGTGAAACCACCGGCCTGCACGGCCTCGAGCACCTCGGCGTAATCACCGGTGGAGACGACAACGCCGACGGACGGGTGGTTCTTGGCGGCGGCGCGCACCATGGACGGGCCGCCGATATCGATCTGCTCGACGCATTCGTCGATGCTCGCGCCGGAGGCCACGGTCTGGGTGAACGGGTAGAGGTTCACGACCACCAGTTGGAAGGCCTCGACGCCGAGCTCGACGAGCTGGTCGACATGCTCTTCGCGGCGGGTGTCGGCGAGGATGCCGGCGTGCACGCGCGGGTGCAGCGTCTTGACCCGGCCGTCCAGGGTCTCCGGGAAACCGGTCAGGTCTTCGACTTTGGTGACCGGGATGCCCGCGTCGGCGATCTTCCCGGCGGTCGAACCGGTCGACACCAGCTCGATCCCGGCGGCGTGCAGGCCGGAGGCCAGCTCGATCAGACCGGTCTTGTCATAGACGCTTACAAGGGCCCTCTTGATCGGCTTGCGCTCACTCACCGCAGAACTCGCTCATCTGGAATTACAGCCTTTCGTCCATCGGAGACAATGCCTCGCTCGGCGACGGCCGCGACGACCTCCGCCAGCAGCCGGCGTTCGACAACCTTGATGCGCTCGTGCAGCGAGTCCTCGTCGTCCTCGGGCAGCACCGCGACCGCCTCCTGCGCGAGGATCGGCCCGGTATCGACGCCGGAGTCGACCAGGTGCACGGTGGAACCGGTGACCTTCACCCCGTAGGCGAGCGCGTCCCGCACCCCGTGCGCGCCCGGGAACGCGGGCAGCAGCGCGGGATGGGTATTGATGATGCGGCCGCGGAAGCGATCCATGAACGCGGGCCCGAGGATCTTCATGAATCCGGCGGACACCACGAAGTCGGGCTGGAACATGTCGACCATTTCGGTCAGCGCGACATCCCATTCGGCGCGGCTCGCGAAATCACCGAGCGCGACCTCGAAGGTCGAGATGTCGAAGGCCTCCGCATGCCGGGTGGCGGCGCATTCCCGATCCACTCCGAGGGCGATGACCTGCGCCGGATAGCCCGGCTGCCGAGTCGCTTCGAGCAGTGAACGCAGCAGCGAGCCGGTGCCGGAGGCCAGCACGACAATGGTCGCGGGCGCGGTCGGCGGTAGCAGCTGGGCGGGCGTGGACGTCAGCGCACTACTCCCTGTTTTCGGGGCGGGAATGGGGACGGCGGCGGCGAAACCACCGCCTAAAGACTAGCGACCGTCCCCTTGCTACCTCTCCGGCAGGGCACATTCCGCCTCCCCGCGACTTCAGCGCCCGGCTCAGGTGCCGTTGGCAGTCCTGCATGCGTGCCTGCGGCAAGGTGCCGAAACTATTTTGGTGGTACCCGATGAGTTACCCGGACCTCACGAAATCAGTCGTCGCCTTCCACCACTTCGGCGTCGAGGATCTCTGATTCGTCGCCTGATTCACGGTGTGGCGCGGTGGCGAGGGCGGGCTGTTCCTCCAGGAGTTCGCCGTCCACCTCGACCGTGCGGTGCGGGGCGTCGTCTACGTCGTCGTAGTAGTCGTCAGCGTCGTCTTCGTAGTAGTCGTCCTCGTATTCGCCGTCATAATCGTCGTATTCGGCGGTCTCGTAGTCGTCGTCGTAATACTCGTCGTCGTCGTAGGCCGCCGCGCCGACTGCCGCGGGCAGGAACCACCGCGCGCCCAGCATGCCGACATACCCGGCCACCGCGAACCAGATGAACGCCAGCACGCCGGAGATCAGAATGTTCGGGCCGATCCAGCCGAAGGTGCCGAGGTCTCCCCCGGCCACCACGCCCAGCAGCATGAGCAGCACGGCCGCGACCGCGGCGGAGGTGAACGTCGCCCAGGGTGCGGTGATCCGGTCGCCGGAGGTGCGGCCACAATCCAGGCCGCCGAGCACGCCGATCGCCGCGGGCACGATGAGCAGCGCGATCCACCAGCCCGCCACGGGTCCGGACGGCACGGCCGCGGCCAGGGGCAGGGCGGGCACCGGCGCGCCCTGGATGTCGAACAGGCTCAGTGATCCCGGCCCTATGTGCGTCTGCCCGCCGAGCAGCACGCTCGCCGCGTCCACCAGCACATTCGGCAGATAGGCGAGGGACAGCAAGGTCAAACCCAGGACGCCGACGAAGTTCCCGGCGGAATGGTAGGTGTCGCCGATTCGCGACCAATGCGCCAGGAACGAGAAGAGGGTGAGCGCGGCGGCCGCGGCCAGCAGTCGTCCCACGCTGCGCACCCCGGCGCGCAGGCCCGGAACCACCCAGTGCGGCAGGGGAATCGGCAGCAGGTCGGTGAAATCGCGCCAGCGCCGCGAACCGATACCCAGTGCCGCGGCTAGTAGGTGCAGTCCGATCACCCAGGCGAAGGCCAGGGAGGTATTCGGGGGTTGCAGCGCCACCACGCCCGAGGCGTCGTCGGCGACGGCCAGGCAGACGGCGGTGATCAGCAGCGGCCCGCCCACGGCCGCGCCCGCGATCCAGCCGAGATCGGCTCGCGTGCACTCGGGTTCGGCGGCGCGGGCGCAATCCCGCACCACCAGCCACAACATCAGTGCGGTCGGCAGCAGTGGCCACAGCCCGATGCCGGTCTTGCCGATCACCAGCGGAATCTGATGCACCGCAAGCCAGCTCGCGGCAATGGCCCCGGACGAGCCGACCATGCCGCTGCCCGCCGCGAACAGGGTGCCGTAGACGATCGCGAAGATCAGCAGCAGCGTGATGCAGGAGGCGCGGGCGGCCACGATCAGCAGCACCCGGGCGCGCTCGGGAGTCAGCGATCCGAAACCGCCGCCGTCCCCGGAGTCCCCGCGCACCGGGCGGCGCGGCCGACCCCGCCGGGACTCGGCCCGCGGGCGGGAATCCCGGTCGAGCTCGGCCCGGTTGCTCAGGCGAGCGAGGGCAGTTTTCGGGGCACTCATGGACAACCAGCGTGGCAGCATCATCGAAACCAGGGGGTCAGGCGCGCCGACCGACCGGCCGCGACGCGCAGGGGTGAACAGGGCTGGACGGACCCAGAACGAAGCCGTGCCGAATCAAAACGGTGCCGAATCAAGCGGTGTCGAATCCAGCGGTGTTGAATCAAAGAAATGGAACGGCCCCCGGGAGGATCTCCCAGGGGCCGTTCGATATTCGATCCGAGGTCCGGAGACGACTACTTGTTCTGGTCGTCCTGTCCGGGGCGGAAGGCGCGCGTGGCATCGGCGGCCGGATCGGAGGACTGCTCGCCACCGAACGGCTGGGCCGGACGCTGCCCGGGCTGGCTGCCGAAGTGCTGGGTCGCGTCCGCGCTACCCGGCTGCTGGCCGTAGGACTGCTGGCCGAAACCGCCCGGCTGCTGACCGTAGGACGGCTGCGAAGGCTGCGACGGCTGCTGGCCATAGGTCGGCTGCGAACCGGTGCCGTATCCGGCGGGCTGCTGCTGCTGACCGTAGGACGGCTGCTGCTGGTACGAACCGCTGCCGTAACCCGCGGGCTGACCACCCTGCTGGGCGGGCTGACCGAAGGACGGCGCCTGGCCGGACTGGCCGTAGCCACCCTGCTGGCCGAACGACGGCTGCTGGTACTGCGATCCGCTCTGGCTGAACGGCTGACCGTAACCACCCTGCGGCGCAGCGGGTTTCGGAGCCGGGGCCTTGATGATGCCGACCTCGAACAGCACCGCACCGATCGCGACCAAAGTCTGCACGAACGACAGGAACAGCACGATCCAGAAACCCCACCCGAGGGTGGATCCGGTCATGAACGCGCTGTCGACGCTGAAGGCCACGAACATGATGCCGAGGAATCCGGCCAGCGAGACCGCCGCGGCCACCGGCAGCAGATTCTGCTTGGGCAGCAGGGACAGTCCGGCCAGGAGTCCACCCAGCAGCAGGAAGGTGATGAGCGCACCGGTGCTGCCGATGTAGGCGAAGAAGCTCAGCGTCTCGCTGCCCCGGCCGCTCTCCTTCAGGAAGGGCGTGAACCCGAGCAGGAAGTTGATCACACCGAGCGCGGCCACGCCGACGGTGAGGAAGAAAGGCAGGCCCTTGCCCGCGATCGACGCCGCACTCCCACCGGCAGCGGGACCGCCCGAAGGCTGCGCGCCGTAGCCAGGTGCATTGGAAGGCGTCGGCTGGGGCGCGTTATATCCCGAGCCCCCGGTCGGGTATGACATGTCGTCGTCTCCTATCGAAGCGTTCACGAACTCTCCACGACGCTACTGCACTTGACGACCAGTGGCACCATGTACCACCCGCCGACACCGGACCGCAATACCTGGCTCGCCGCCCCGAGACTTCTGTGCACGGCTGAGAGCCGTTGGCGTTGGGTACGCATGGTGCGGTCGGGTGCCACACCAATTTTAGACGTACCCGGTGAGTTACCCGGACCTCACGAAATCAGTTGTCACCTTGGCAGATACACGGCGAAAGCCGCCTGCCTGATGCGGCAAGCGGCCTTCGAAGGCTCGCGGGGAGCGAGTCGCGCTGTGCTCGCAGCGCGCCTCGCTCGTGCGTCGTGAGCGACCTGTTATCAGGCGGTGATGCTGGCCTTCTCGAGGATTTCGCGCGCCAGGGCGGCGGTCTCGGACGGGGTCTTGCCGACCTTCACGCCCGCGGCCTCGAGGGCCTCCTTCTTGCCCTGGGCGGTGCCCGCACCGTCGGAGACGATGGCGCCGGCGTGGCCCATGGTCTTGCCCTCGGGAGCGGTGAAGCCCGCGACGTAGCCGACGACCGGCTTGGTGACATTGGCCTTGATGTAGGCCGCGGCACGCTCTTCGGCGTCGCCACCGATCTCACCGATCATGACGATCAGCTTGGTCTCGGGGTCCTTCTCGAACGCCTCGATGGCGTCGATGTGGGTGGTGCCGATGATCGGGTCGCCGCCGATGCCGATGGCGGTGGAGAAACCGAAGTCCCGCAGCTCGAACATCATCTGGTAGGTCAGGGTGCCGGACTTGGAGACCAAGCCGATCGGGCCCTTGCCCGCGATGGTCGCCGGGGTGATGCCGACCAGCGACTCGCCCGGGGTGATGATGCCGGGGCAGTTCGGGCCGATGATCCGGGTCTTGTTGCCCTTCTCCACGTTGTAGGCCCACGCGTACGCGGAGTCCTGCACCGGGATGCCCTCGGTGATGACCACGAGCAGCGGGATCTCCGCGTCGATGGCCTCGAGGATGGCGTCCTTGGAGAAGGCGGGCGGCACGAAGGCGATCGAGGTGTCGGCCCCGGTCTTCTCCATGGCCTCGGCGACGGTCGCGAAGACGGGGAGCTCGACGGTGTTGCCGTCCTTGTCCACGTGCGACACGGTGGTGCCGGCCTTGCGGGCGTTGACGCCGCCGACGACCTGGGTGCCGGCCTTCAGCATCAGTGCGGTGTGCTTGGTGCCCTCGCCGCCGGTGATGCCCTGGACGATGACCTTGTTGTCCTTGTTCAGGAAGATAGACATATTGGTTCTGTCCCTTACTTGGCGGCGGCCAGTTCGGCGGCCTTGTCGGCGCCTTCGTCCATGGTCTGAGCGAGAGTCACCAGCGGGTGGTTGAAGTCGGCGAGGATCTTGCGGCCCTCTTCGACCTTGTTGCCGTCGAGACGGACGACCAGCGGCTTGGAGGCCGTGGCACCCAGGGTCTGCAGAGCGCCGACGATGCCGTTCGCGACCGCGTCACAGGCGGTGATGCCGCCGAAGACGTTGACGAACACGGACTTGACCTGAGCGTCGCCCAGGATGACGTCGAGGCCGGCGGCCATGACGGCAGCCGAAGCGCCGCCACCGATGTCGAGGAAGTTGGCGGGCTTGACGCCGCTGTGGTTCTCACCGGCGTAGGCGACGACGTCCAGGGTCGACATGACCAGACCGGCGCCATTGCCGATGATGCCGACCTCGCCGTCGAGCTTGACGTAGTTGAGGTCGTTCTCCTTGGCCTTGAGCTCCAGCGGATCGGTCGCGTCGATGTCCGCGAAGGCGGCGTGATCGGCGTGGCGGAACTCGGCGTTCTCGTCCAGGGTGACCTTGCCGTCGAGGGCGAGGATCTCGTCATTGGGGGTGCGAACCAGCGGGTTGACCTCCACCAGGGTGGCGTCCTCCTTGACGAACACCTCCCACAGCTTCTGGATGGTCACGGCCGCGGCGTCGAGCACCTCGGCGGGCAGGTGGCCCTGCTCGGCGATGGAGCGGGCGAAGGCGAGATCGACACCCTTGACGGCGTCGACGGCGACCTTGGCGAGGCGATCGGGGGAGTTGACCGCGACCTCCTCGATCTCCATGCCGCCTTCGACCGAGCACATGGCCAGGTAGGTGCGGTTGGAGCGATCGAGCAGGAAGGAGATGTAGTACTCCTCGGCGATGTCCTTCGCCTCGGCGACCAAGATCTTCTTGGTGATGTGGCCCTTGATGTCCAGGCCCAGGATGTTCTGGGCGTGGGTGAACGCGTCATCCGGGGTGGCGGCGTACTTCACGCCACCGGCCTTGCCGCGGCCACCGACCTTGACCTGCGACTTGATCATTACGGGCTTGCCGATTTCCTCGGCGATCGCTCGCGCTTCCTCTGCCGTGTCGGTGACGCGGCCCTCCGACGAAGGCACTCCGTGCTTCACGAAGAGTTCCTTCGCCTGATATTCGAAGAGATCCATGTACTCACCGTCTCGTCTGCGTTGTTGTGACAACGTCTGGGTTGGCGGCCCGTTGTCGGCCCCGTAGCGACTGCGTGCAGGTCGCTCGAAAAGGCCAGCGGGTCGGGTCGGACTCTAATCAGTCACACGAAGCCGAAATCAGCCGCATACAGCCTAAGTGGCGCAGGTCACGGTACTGTCTCCGTGCTCCCAAAACCGCAGCGTAAGGCTACTCGCGAGTAGCTTGTTGACGCCGAGCCAGGTAGACCACAGGAATCCCGGAGAGTGATACCGACTACTACATAACGTCGTTGACAAAGCTCACTTGGATACCCCAAGCACAGTGAGTAGATTCCTGGCGGCAAGGTGATGAATGTCACACGTTTGCGCCGAACCAGGTCCATCGCTTGCTGACCCGCAATCGTTTCGTTACCGTCGATGCGGTCGATGTCACAACCCGGTCACGACAGGAGGACGGCAGGCTTGACGCAGCACAGCGCTCCGCAGGTGAAGAGCCGCTCCGGCTTCAGTATTGAAGAGAACGGCGCGTCGGCTTTGCAGAACTCCGAGGGTCAGCTCCGATGAGCGACGATCCCTTCTCCTCGCCCCACGGCGCCCGCCACGGCCACCGTTACCGTGAGGACTCCGAAAACGCTGGTGGCGCCACCTATTTCGACGCCCCCCAGACCACCCGCTCCAATGTGTCGCACGGCGACTGGGACGGCGCGCGGTCCTGGGACGCCGGACAGTCATGGGACGCGCCCGCCGAGAATGCCTGGAACGGCGATCAATGGCAGCCGCAGCAGAATTGGGAACCGCAGTCCGAGTGGAACTCCGCTCCTGCCGACTCCTGGAACGACAATGGCCCCCACACGGATGGCTGGGCCGCCCCCAACCCGAGCGACTGGGCGCACCAGTCGCGGGTGAACTGGGATCCCACCGCCGACCCGTCGCCCTCCGGCGACTACCGGCCGGTCTACAGCTTCCGGTCCGCCAGTGGCGAAAAACTTCAGTTCTCCGGTGACGGGGCACGCCTCGATCAGCCGGAGCCCGAGAAGGATTCCGACACGCCGCGCCCGACCCGCTCGGGCAGCCGTCGCCGTTCGGGTGGCGCACACCGCCTTCCAGCTCCGCCCGCCGCACTGAAGGGCCGCGCCGCCGTGGTGGCCGTCGCCGCCGGTGCCGTGGTCGCCGCGGGACAGGCCGGTATCGAATCCAGCACCACCCCGGCCGACAATGTCGACTTCCAGGCCGCGGCTCAGGTCAAGGACATCGCGGGCAATGAGACCATCGCCCTCGACAGCTCCGGCTCGCCGCAGGTCCTGGGCGCGACCGGCGCACCGAATATCGACCAGTTCAACGACATCCTGCAAAAGGGCCAGAAGTACGCGGCCGATATCGCCGCCGCCGAATCCGCGAAACTGCGCCCACTGTGGACCAAGTTCGCGAACGGCAACTTCACCTCCGGCTTCGGCATCCGCTGGGGCGTCCAGCATCTGGGCGTCGACGTGGCGGCCCCTATCGGCACCCCGATCTACGCGGTCGCCGACGCCACGGTTTTGGAAGCCGGTCCCGCATCAGGTTTCGGCATGTGGGTGCGACTGCTTCACGATGACGGCACTGTCACCATCTACGGCCACATCGACACGGCTGTCGTTTCGGCGGGCCAGCGCGTCATCGCCGGAGACCAGATCGCCACAGTCGGCAACCGAGGCTTCTCGACCGGCCCCCACTGCCACTTCGAGGTCTGGCTCAATGGCGTCGACAAGATCGACCCGTTGCCCTGGCTGGCTTCCCGCGGTATCTCGCTCGGTATCCAGCGCGACTGACCATCAATCCAGCGCTAACCCCTTGCCCGGCTCGGCCTTCGGCCATCGCCGGTAATTACTGCACCGGTCAAAAACACCGACTCAGGCAGCTCGTGACCGAAGCGCACGGCAATACGGATATTGCGTGGTGGCGTCGCGTGCCGTACCCGGCTTGAGCTCCCCCTTTGGGAGCCGTTACCTCTCGTCCCGGCCTGGCTGAAAGGTTGTGGTCCCGTTCCGGGACCAAACCCCAAAAGACAAGAGATGAAAGACAAAAGACAAGGGCGCCCGGACGAGAAAGAGATGAAAAGACTCGAGAACAAGACTCGAAACACTCAGTAGGAGCCGGGGCGAGACCGGGTATCGGCGTGTCGCAGCGTGTCGGCCTGGCCTGTTCATCGAGGGGGGACATGAGCCGGGTTTTGTCCGTTTAGACCAGCCTAATGTCCCTCCTGAACGTGTTCTACCCGAGTTGATCTTGTTCTTGTCTCTCTTCTTGTCCAGGCGCCCTTGTCTTTTCATCTCTTGTCTTTTGTTGTTGGTCCCGGAACGGGACCACAGCCATCCAGCCAGGCCGGGACGAGAGAAGGCGGGTCCTGACTGGGGAGCCAACGCCGGGTACGGCAGACGACGCCACCACGCAATATCCGTACTGCCGTGCGCTTTGGGCACGAGCTTCCCGAGACGTGTTTCTGACCGGTGCGGTAAATGAAAGCGATGGCCGAAGGCCGAGCCGTCAGATCTCCTATCGAGAACCGTTCTCACGCTGGGCTTCACGCTTGGCGCGAGCCATCCGCACCAGATAGATCGGCGTGGGTGGGACCCAGCCGAGTTGGGTGGCTTGGCCCAGGTCGTCACGGTTCGCCCAGTGCTCGATGATTTTTCCGTCTGCGATTCGCTGCCAGTGAGTTTGGGTGACGGCGAAGGTTTTTCCGGTGGGCGGGAAGACTTGGTCCACTTCGCCTTCGGCGTTGTAGACGACGAAGGGGCCGATGTGGCGGCCGTGCATGATCGTGTGCAGGGCGACCAGATCTCCGGTGACCGCGGCGGCTTCCACGGTGTGGTGGAAGTCCCCGAAAGCGGCGTGTAGCCAGCGGGCTGATTCGTAGAATGCTTCGGGGCCCTTGCCGCGCGCGCTGGGCGGTTCGGTGGCCGCTTCCCGGTTGAACGCATCGGGGTGAATTACCTCATCGAAGTCGGTGCGCTCCCCTACCGCCATCATGTGGAGCGCGCGTTCGGCGAGGGCTCGTGCGGTGTCGGCGGTGCTATCCATGGGAAACCTCACGGTTGGATTCGGTCGGACCGCTTCCGATTATGGACCGCGTGTTAGCGTCACGGCATGCTGAACCGGGATGTGAAGCACCGCTGGGTGACTCTGTTCCAGCGGAATATCGGGAATCCGATCTTGGGGCGATTGCCGATTCAGACACTGCTGGAGACGATCGGGCGGGTGAGTGGGGAGCCTCGGATTACGCCGATCGGGGGGCGGCGGAGTGAGGGGGCGTTCTGGTTCGTGTCCGAGTTCGGGGAGAAGTCTCAGTATGTGCGGAACATCCTGGCGGACAATCGGGTTCGGCTTCGGATTCGGGGTCACTGGTACAGCGGGACTGCTCACCTGATGCCGGAGGATGATCCGGTGGCGCGCCTGAAACGGTTGCCGCGCGCAAACAGCACGGGCGTACGGACGTTCGGAACCGACCTGCTCACCATCCGAGTCGATCTGGACTGACCCGCCGAGTTCGCAGGCCTACTCGACAGTTGCAGGCCTTACAAGGCCTGCAACTGTCGGTAAGGCCTGCGAACTCGGTCAGAGCTTGACGAGGGTGCGGCTATAGGAGGGGATCAGGCGGATTTTGCCTGCGGTGCCGAAATCTATTGTCACCGTGGCTAATGCGCCGAAGCCTTCGGCGGCTACTACTCGGCCGAGGCCGTATTTGTCGTCGCTTACTCGGTCGCCTACCGCTAGGACGAGGCCGCTGTTGTTGCGTTTGCCGGTGCCGCCTGCGGCGGAGGGGGCGGGGCGGCGTTCGCCGCGGACGCCGGGGCGCGGCTCGGAGGACCAGCTGTCGCGGGTCCAATCTCGGTCCAGGCCTTCGTCTTCGCCTCGGCGGCGCATGCCTCGGCCGCCCTGGGAGGAGGTGGGTTCGAGGCGGCGCCAGTCCATGAGGTGGCCGGGGATCTCTTGCAGGAAGCGGGATTCCGGGTTGGAGACGGGCTGGCCCCAGCCGGAGCGGACGACCGCGCGGGAGAGGTAGAGACGCTTGCGGGCGCGGGTGATGCCGACGTAGGCGAGGCGGCGTTCCTCGGCGAGTTCGGTGGGGTCGCCCAGGGCGCGCATATGCGGGAATTGGCCGTCTTCCCAGCCCGTGACGAAGACGACGGGGAATTCGAGGCCCTTGGCGGTGTGCAGGGTCATCAAAGTGACCACGCCGCTGCCCTCCGCGGGGATCTGGTCGGCGTCGGCCACGAGGGAGACACGTTCCAGGAAGGCGGCGAGGGAGCCGGGCTCGGGTTCGCCTTCGGCGGCCTCGGGGATGATGCCCTCGGCCTCGGCGGCCTCCACATTGTTGCGGGCCTCGGAACTGAATTCGCGGGCGACGCTGACCAATTCATTCAGGTTGTCCAGGCGCGCACCGTCCTGCGGGTCGTCGGACATCTCGAGTTCGGTGCGGTAGCCGGTGCGATCCAGGACCGCTTCGACCGTCGCGCCGACATCGGGGAAGTCGAGATCCTCCTGGATACCCGCCGCGCGGATCTCGCCGAGCAGGTCCATGAAACCGGCGATGGCACGCTGGGCGCGCGTGTTGAGCAGCGCCACCTTGCCGTCGGCCGCATCCCGAAGCGCCTGTGCGAAGCCGATATTGCGTTGTTCGGCGTGCACGGCGACGCAGGCCTCGGCGCGGTCGCCGATGCCGCGGCGCGGGGTATTGAGGATGCGGCGCAGGCTCACCGCGTCGTCCGGATTCTCCAGGACGCGCAGGTAGGCGACGATGTCGCGGACTTCCTTGCGCTCGTAGAAGCGCACTCCGCCGACGACCTTGTAGGGCAGGCCCATGCGGATGAAGATTTCTTCCAGCGCCCGGGAGTTGTTGTTGGTGCGGTAGAAGACGGCGACGTCGTTGTAGTTGGCGTCGGCATTGTCGACCAGGCGGTCGATCTCGCGGGCCACGAACGAGGCCTCGTCGTGCTCATTGTCGGCGACGTAGCCGACGATGAGATCGCCGTCGCCCTGATCGGTCCACAGCTTCTTGTCGCGGCGGTTCTCATTGCGCGCGATGACGGCGTTGGCGGCGGCCAGGATGTGCTGGGTGGAGCGGTAGTTCTGTTCCAGCAGAATGGTTTCCGCATCCGGGAAGTCGCGCTCGAACTCCTCGATATTGCGGATGGTCGCGCCGCGGAAGGCGTAGATGGACTGATCGGCGTCACCGACCACGCACAGCTCGCTGGGCGGGACACGGTCCTCGGCGTCCTTCGGCAGGTGATAGCCGACCAGCTCGCGCACGAGGACGTACTGCGCGTGGTTGGTGTCCTGGTATTCGTCGACCATGACGTGCCGGAAACGCCGCCGGTAGTACTCGGCCACCTGCGGATGCCGTTGCAGCAGTGCGACGGTCTCGCCGATCAGATCGTCGAAGTCGAGGGCATTGGCCGCGCGCAACCGCCGCTGGTACTCGTCGTAGACCCTGGCGACGATGCGCGGGAGTTCGCTGTCCTCGGTCTCCGCGTCGGCGGCGGCCTGGGCGGCATCGATGAGCTCGTTCTTGAGATTCGAGATGGCGGTGGACAGCAGTCGCGGCGAGAACTTCTTGGCGTCGATGTCGAAATCGCGGGAGATCATGGCCAGCAGGCGGCGCGAATCGTCGGCGTCATAGATGGAGAAGTTGGTATTGAGACCGGCCACCAGCGAGGCCTGGGTACGCAGAATCCGCACGCAGCTGGAGTGGAAGGTGGACACCCACATGCTGGCCGCGCGCGGGCCGACCAGACCGGCGACGCGTTCGCGCATCTCGGCGGCGGCCTTATTGGTGAAGGTGATGGCCAGGATTTCGCCGGGGCGCACATCGCGGGCGGCGAGTAGATAGGCGATGCGGCGCGTCAGGACCGCGGTTTTGCCGGAGCCCGCGCCCGCCACGATCAGCAGCGGAGTGCCGCTGTGGGTCACCGCGGCGCGCTGTTGTGGATTGAGCCCCTCGAGCAGGGTTTGCTCGGTCTTCTTCTCGTCCTGTGCCACCGTCATGTTCATCGCCCATCCACGCTACCGGCGGGCACCGACAGGCCGCCCGTCGGATCGCACAGGTGTCCGAAACATGCCGGTCGAGCGAACCCCCGGTGACTCCAAAGCTTCGCAAAATACTCAGGAGATTCACAAATGAACCCGTTTTGCTCGAGTCACACTGCGTGGCACACTGGCCACATGACCGGCGCTCGGAGAACACGATGCACCTGAGCGCACCCACGGGGGGACAATGTAGGACCGAACAGGTCTGATTCTTGGTGAAGAACCGATCGGTAACGGGTCGGGCCCGCCTGCCGATCGAAGTTCTGGACCACGAGGAGTAAAAGTATGAGCATCTCGACGACGGGACAATCCGAGCCTGCCACCGGATCGGACGCCGCTACCGCCCTGCCCTCCGAGGCTGAGATCGACAAGCTGCGCAAAGAGATCGACAAGCTCGACGCCGAGATTCTCGCCGCCATCAAACGCCGGACCGAGGTCTCCCGCATCATCGGCCGCACCCGAATGGCCAATGGCGGACCGAAGCTGGTGCATTCCCGCGAGATGAAGGTACTCGAGCGATTCAGCGAGCTGGGCCAGGAGGGTCACACCCTCGCCATGCTCCTGCTACGTCTGGGTCGCGGCCGACTCGGCCACTGACAGATGTAACGCCGCGCACACCCCGCAACGATTCACGAGGGGTGCGCTGCCGCTGCTCGGCCTCGACCAGGCCGAACACGCAGACCCCATAGACTCGCGGCATTCGCAAGAATGCCGCTGCCCCCAGGCCGCCCCGGGTGATCCTTCACCCCGGGGCGGTGCTGTTTTTCCGGGACTTCTCCAGGTCAGGTCAGGGCGATGTACTTGGTGTCGAGGTACTCCTCGATGCCTTCGAAGCCGCCCTCGCGACCGAAGCCGGATTCCTTGACCCCGCCGAATGGTGCGGCCGGGTCGGAGATGACGCCGCGATTGACGCCGACCATGCCGGTCTCCAGGCCCTCGGCCACGCGCAGGGCGCGATCCAGGTTGCGCGTGTAAACGTATGCGACCAGGCCGAATTCGGTGTTGTTGGCGGCGGCGAGGCCCTCTTCCTCGGTGTCGAAGCCGACGATGGGGGCTACCGGGCCGAACACTTCCTCGCGCAGGATGCGGGCCTGCGCGGGGAGGTCGGTGAGCACGGTGGCCGGGTAGAACCAGCCGGACCCGCCGGGGGCCTTGCCGCCCAGCTCGACCTTCGCTCCTGCGGCGACCGCGTCCTCGACGAGTTCGCTCACGATGTCGAGCTGGTTCTCGTTGATGAGTGGGCCGAGGGTGGTCGCCGGATCGGTGCCGGGGCCGAGTTTGTATTCGGCCATGGCCGCGACCAGCTTTTCGGTGAATTCCTGGCGAACCGGATTCTGCACGTGGAAGCGGTTGGCGGCGGTGCAGGCCTCACCGCCATTGCGCAGTTTGGCGAGGACCGCGCCCTGGACGGCCGCATCGATATCGGCGTCGTCGAAGACCACGAAGGGTGCGTTGCCGCCGAGTTCCATGGAGGTGCGCAGCAGGCCGTGCGCGGAGGCCTCTACGAGCTTCTTGCCGACCGGGGTGGAGCCGGTGAAGGTGAGCTTGCGCAGCCGCGGATCGGTCAGCAGCGGTGCGGTGACGGCGCCGGAGTGACTGGTGGTGATGACCGACAGCACGCCGTCGGGCAGACCCGCCTCGCTGCACAGCTGGGCGAGCAGCAGCATGGTCAGCGGCGTCTCCCCCGCCGGTTTCACGATCATGGTGCAGCCCGCGGCGAGGGCGGGTCCGATCTTGCGGGTTCCCATGGCGAGCGGGAAGTTCCACGGCGTGATGGCCAGGCACGGCCCGACCGGCTGCTTGTGCACCAGGATGCGGCCGGTGCCGGCGGGTGCGGCCTGATAGCGGCCGTGGATGCGGACGGCTTCCTCGCTGAACCAGCGGAAGAATTCCGCGCCGTAGCGGACCTCATTGCGGCTCTCCGGCAGCGCCTTACCCATTTCGAGGGTCATGAGCAGGGCGAATTCCTCGGCGCGGGCGGTGATGGCCTCGAACACGGCACGCAGGATCTCGCCGCGCTGGCGGGCGGGGGTGGCGGCCCAGTCGGCCTGGGCCGCGGCGGCCGCGTCGAGGGCGCGGACGGCGTCCTCGGGGGTGGCGTCGGCGACGTTCGCGATGACCTCGCCGGTGGCCGGGTTGTGCACGGGGAAGGTCGCGCCGCCGGTGGCGTCCACCGGTCCGCCGATCCAGAGTTTTGTGGGAATGGACTCGAGTAGCTCAGCTTCGGTCACCATGTGAGCCAGCCTAGGCCGCAGGTACGGGGGCTGCCGAGGCTCTCGGTGAATCCGACGGCCGCCCTGAATCGGTCGTCCGAATACCGCGACTTACCGGGGTTACCTGCGGGTCGCATCCGGGGGTTGTAACCTCGGCGTACGTGAGCAGCGACATCACCGCATCGGCGGCCTGGCGGAAACTGCACGACCATCATGCCTCGATCGCCGGACGGCATCTGCGCGAATTCTTCGCCGAGGACCCCGAGCGCGGGCGTGAACTGACCGTGCAGGTGGGCGATCTGCATATCGACTACTCCAAGCATCGCGTGACCCGCGAGACCTTGGATCTGCTGGTCGAATTGGCGCATACGGCCGGAGTCGAGCAGCGCCGCGACGCCATGTTCGCGGGCGACCACATCAATACCTCCGAGGACCGCGCGGTCGAGCATGTGGCGTTGCGCGTGCCCGCCGGACAGACCGTCATGGTGGATGGCGAGGACGCGGGCGCGCAGGTGCACGAGGTGCTGCGCCGGATGGGCGAATTCACCGATGCGGTGCGCTCCGGGCACTGGCGCGGTGCGACGGGTGAGCGCATCACCACCGTGGTGAATATCGGCATCGGCGGCTCGGATCTGGGTCCGGCCATGGTGTATCTGGCATTGCGGCATTACGCCGATGCCGGGATCTCGGCGCGGTTCGTCTCGAATGTCGATCCGGCGGACCTGGTTTCGAAGCTGCACGGGTTGAACCCGGAGACGACACTATTCATCGTGGCGTCCAAGACCTTCTCGACGCTGGAGACGCTCACCAATGCGACGGCGGCCCGCCGCTGGCTGGTGGCCTCGCTCGGGGAGGGCGCTGTCGCAAAGCATTTCGTGGCGGTGTCCACGCATGCGCAGCGGGTGGCCGAGTTCGGGATCGATACCGCGAACATGTTCGGCTTCTGGGATTGGGTCGGCGGCCGGTATTCGGTGGATTCGGCCATCGGGCTGTCGGTGATGGCGGTGATCGGCAAGCAGCGGTTCGGCGAGTTCCTGGCCGGAATGCATACGGTGGACGAGCATTTCCGCACCACGCCGCTGGCCGAGAACGGTCCGGCGCTGCTGGGTCTGCTGGGTGTCTGGTATTCGAACTTCTTCGGCGCGCAGTCGCGGGCCGTGCTGCCGTATTCCAATGACCTGGCGCGTTTTCCGGCGTATCTGCAACAGCTGACCATGGAGTCGAACGGCAAGTCCGTGCACGCGGACGGCACCCCGGTGGCCAGTTCCACCGGTGAGATCTTCTGGGGCGAGCCGGGCACCAATGGCCAGCACGCCTTCTATCAGCTGCTGCATCAGGGCACCGTGCTGGTGCCCGCCGATTTCATCGGATTCGCCCGTCCCACCGACGATCTGCCCACCATCGACGGCACCGGCAGCATGCACGACATCCTGATGAGCAATCTGTTCGCCCAGACCAAGGTGCTGGCCTTCGGCAAGACAGCCGAGGAGATCGCCGCCGAGGGCACCGACCCGAAGCTGGTGCCGCACAAGGTGATGCCGGGCAATCGCCCCTCCACGGCGATTCTCGCGCCGCAGCTGACCCCGTCGGTTCTGGGCCAGCTGATCGCCCTTTACGAGCATCAGGTGTTCACCGAGGGTGCGATCTGGGGGATCGACAGCTTCGATCAGTGGGGCGTCGAACTGGGCAAGCAGCAGGCGCTCGCGGTCGCACCGCTGCTCACCGCCGCCGAAGATCCTGAGCCACAGGCGGATTCGTCCACCGACGCCCTGATCCGCTGGTACCGCAGCAATAAGCGCTGACCGGCGCATCCATACCCGTCATTTCGCTGCTTCGCACCGGGCGGCAGCTGAGGCTGAGCGGCGTTCCGGTGCGAACGCGGCCTGCCCCGCCAGGCCGCGCCTATCGAATTGCCAGGACCGCAGGGTGATTCGCGGCAGCCAGCCAAAGCCCGGGCCGAATCCGTCCATCCACGGCCACGGCCAGCCCCTCATAGGCCGCCGGAGCCGGAGCTGGCTCAGGCGATGCGGAGGCGGGCGAGTTCGACTCGGTTGCTGACGCCGAGTTTGGGGAAGGCCCGGTAGAGGTGGTGGCCAACGGTTTTCGGGCTCAGGAAGAGCTGGGCGGCGATTTCCTTGTTGGTGGCTCCGGTGGCGGCCAGGCGGACCACCTGGAGTTCCTGTGGTGTGAGTACGGCGGCCACGTCGTCTGTGGGTTCGGGTACGGTGCCTTCACCGGCGGCCCGGAGTTCGGTGCGGGCGTGTTCGGCCCAGGGGGCGGCCCCGAGGCGGTCGAAGGTGTCGAGGGCTTGGCGCAGGTGCGTGCGGGCCTCGTTCATGCGGCGCTCGCGGCGCAGCCAGCCGCCGTAGAACAGGGTGGTGCGGGCGTAGTCGTACCAGCGATCGGCGGTTTGGTGCAGGGCGATCGCCTCGGCGAGTAGTTCGCCGTCACCGCGGAGCATGCCCCGGCAGCTGAGCAGGAGTCCTTCGGCCCACGGGGTGTCGAGTGCGGCGGCCCATTCCTCGATTTCGGCCATGGCGGCGTCGGCGCGTTCGGGTTTGCGGAGCCGGACGGCGGCTTCCACCAGGTCGTTCAGCAGGTCGATCCAGTGGCCTCGGGCCATATCGATGGCGTGCAGCGCTTCCAGCCTGGTGAGTGCGTGTTCGTATCGGCCCGCGCCCAAATCGAGCAGGGCGAGCGCCCAGTCGAAGTGGGTGCTGTCGATGGCGTTGTAATCGCCCGGCGCGCTGCGCAGATTGCGTTCGGCGAGTTCTCGGCAGCGTTCCCCGTCGCCTTGCAGAGCGGCGACCAGGGCGAGCACCGCCTCGGCTCCGGCGACTCGGCCGGGTTGGCCGATATCGGCTGCTATGCGGGCGGATTGGACGGCGGTGATCTCGGCTTCCCGCAGCCTGCCCATGATCAGTTCGGCGGTGGCGAGGGTGCAGCCGACCGCCGGGTACCAGCCGATCATGCCGCGGTCGCGCACCATATCGGCGAGTTCCACCAAATGCTCACGCGCAATGGACATATCGCCGATCAGGGCGGCCTGCAAGGCCAGAGCCAGTCGCAGCGAGATCATTTCGAGCGGCACGAAGCGGCTGAGTTCGACATTCGCCCGGATGAGCGCGATTCCCTCGGCGATCTGCCCGTCGATCAGCATGATCGGGCCGCGAATGGCCGATATCGGCAGCGTCAGTTCATTGCTGTCCAGTGCGAGCAGGCGATCGTAGGAGACATGGCAGGCGACCGCGTCGCCCGCGGTGAAGGCGACGCGTCCCGCTTCGATCAAATACCATGCGGCGCGCTCAGGTTCGAGTTCGGCGACCTGATCGGCGGCCTCGATCATGAGCAGGTTGGCCCGGCGCAGCGAGCCGTGCTCGAATTCGATGAGGCCGCGCGTGCCGAGCACCCGGGACCGCTCGCAGGGGCCCAGCGGCAGCTGTTCGGCCGCGGCGGCGAGCCGCAGCGCGCGTTCGGTGTGCCCGGCCTCGCCTGCGGTTTCCACGGCGAGCACCAGGCGGCGCGCCCGTGCGGCCGGATCGGGGGTGAGCCGGGCCGCGCGTTCCAGGGCGGCGGCGGCCGCGGCGTGCCCGGTGCGTTCGCGCGCCTGTTCGGCGGCGGATTCCAGGGCGGCGGCGACGGTTTCGTCGGGTCCGGTGCTGGCGGCGGCGAGATGCCAGGCGGCGCGCACCGGATTGTCGGCGAGCACGGTGGCGATGGCGGCGTGCACCGCGAGGCGCTGGGTGAACGAGGAGCTGTGATAGGCGGCGGAACGTTTGAGCGGATGCCGGAAGGTCAGGTTCTGCCCAGTGATCGACACCATATTCGCGTTCTCGGCGATGGCGAGGTCCTCGGCGGAGTAGCCGAGCAGGTGCAGTGTCCGCAACACCAGGTCGAGGTCGCCGGTCTCCTCGGCGGCGACCACCAGCATGGCCATGCGGGCGGCTTCGCCGAGTTCGTCGATCTGCCGTTCGTAGCCGGTTTGCAGCCGCCGGGGCAGCGGGAGCGGTTCGGCGGGTGAGGCGTCCCGGTTCATGCGCGGGAATTCCATGAGCGCCAGGGGGTTTCCGGCGGCGTCGCCGAGCACCCGGGCCCGCTGGTCCGAGCTGAGCGCGGGCCAGCGTTCACCGAGCAGGGCGGCGGCGGAGTTGGCGTCGAGTGGGCCGAGGCGGAGTTCGGGCAGGCCGTGCGGTTCGAAGTCGCGGCGGCCCGCGAAGAGCATGACGATGCCTTCCGCGCCGAGCCGCCGGGCGGCGAATTGCAGGGCGTCGGAGGAGGACTGGTCCAGCCATTGTGCGTCGTCGATGAGGCAGAGCACCGGTCCCTCGGCGGAGAGTTCGGCCAGCAGTGTGAGGGTGGCGACACCGATCAGGAAGCGGTCCGCGCCGTCGGCCCGGCACAGTCCGAGCGCGCCGCCGAGCGCCTTGAACTGGGGTTCGGGCAGCTGGTCGATGCGGTCGAGGGCCGGGCCGAGCAGCAGGTGCAGTCCCGCGAAGGGCAGCTCGGATTCGGTTTCCACGCCGGAGCATCGGAGTATCCGCCAGCCCGTATCGGCCTGCTCCGCGGCGGCGTTCAGCAGCGCGGACTTGCCTTCGCCCGGCTCCGCGGTGATGGCCAGCGCGGCGCTGCGACCGTTCCGCGCGGCACCGAGCAGGGTTCCGATCTGCTGCATTTCTCGAGAACGCCCGTACAGCACATGCGACAACCTATGTCCCGCGCCGCACTTCAGCAAACGAGTTCAGCTGGTGTGGCGGCAGAGCACGTCGTAGGCGCGGAAAACGTCCTCCGGGAACACCAGGATGTTGAAGCAGTTCGCCCTACCTTGGCCCCGCACCGTGGTAGCCCGCACGCCGTAGGCATAAAGCATCTGCCGGACAGTGCGGGCGGCACCCTCGTTCAGCACGGTGGCCGCTGGGACCAGCAGGCCGTACTCCCGTTCAGGACGCGCATAGAGCCGCGTTCTGAGTCGCCGACTTGCGCCGACGGCGTTGGCCTGCAGCCCGTGTGCTGCAGGTCTTCCCGTGGCGATACCCGTTGCCTGCGTCACGCGGGTCTTACGCGGGTTTCCAGCGGGCATTTTTTCCGTCCCGACGCAACTCGCCGCGGACGTGGCTTGGCTTCCGCTATGCCCGCTGCTCAGCGGATCGCAAAGAAATCCCCGACGACATAGATTCGCAATCCAGCGGCCGGTCATGACCGGCTCCCGGTGTCCTGCTTGGCCTTCAGCATCTCGAGCTGCGCCTGCTCCTCGTGATGATGCTGTTCCGCCAGCAAGTCACGTTCGGCTTCGGGGTAGGCGCGCAGGAACGAGCCCTCACCGGGTTTGCCCGCGGAGCCGAGCTTGTTCATCTTCTTCGGCACGGCCGCGCCCTGGTATTCGAGGGGAATCGGGTGGCCGTGTGCGTCGACGGGTCCGAGCGACTGATGCACTTCGATGTATTCGCCGTGCGGGAGCCGCTTGATGATGCCGGTTTCGATGCCGTGTTCCAGTACCGCGCGGTCGCTGCGTTGCAGGCCGAGGCAGAATCGGTAGGCGATGGCGTAGGCCAGCGGCGGCGCGAGCAGCAGCGCGATGCGGAAGAACCAGGTCGTGGCATTGAGCGAGACGTGGAATTGCAGCGCGATGATGTCGTTCACGCAGGCCAGGGTCAGCACCAGGTAGAAGGCGAGGGCCATGGCTCCGATTCCGGTGCGCACCGGCACATCTCGGGGTCGTTGCAGCAGATTGTGGTGGGCGGTGTCCTTGGTGAGGCGCTTCTCGATCCACGGATAGATCGGGATCACCACCAGGACCAGGCCCATGACGAGCGCCACCCAGAACGCGGCGGGAATGGTGTAGCCGCCGAGGTAGATCTCCCAGGCGGGCATGAGCCGGGCCAGGCCGTCGGTCCACATCATGTAGAAGTCGGGTTGCGAACCGGCCGACACCTGTGCGGGGTTGTAGGGGCCGAGATCCCAGATCGGGTTGATCTGGAACAGCCCGCCCATGACCGCGAGGGTGCCGAGGGTGAAGGCGAAGAACGCGCCCTGATCCAGGGAGAACACCGGAATGATGCGCGCGCCCACCACATTCCGCTCGGTGCGCGCGGGTCCGGGGAACTGGGTGTGCTTCTGGTACCAGACCAGCAGGATATGGGTGGCGATGAGCGCCAGCATGATTCCGGGGAACAGCAGCACATGGGTGATGTAGAGCCGCGGAATCAGTACGTGGCCGGGGAATTCGTCGCCGAACAGGAAGAAGTGCGTCCAGGTGCCGATGATCGGGACGCTCATGGTGATGCCGCCCAGCGGAGCGCGCAGGCCGGTGCCCGAGAGCAGATCGTCGGGCAGCGAATAGCCGAAGTAGCCCTCGAACATGGCCAGGATCAACAGGACCGAGCCGACCACCCAGGTGGCCTCGCGCGGACGCCGGAACGCGCCGGTGAAGAACACCCGCATCATGTGGATGATGATCGAGGCCGCGAATAGGAGCGCGGACCAGTGGTGCACCTGCCGGACGAAGAGTCCGCCGCGGGTTTCGAAGGAGATGTCGAGGACGCTCTTGTAGGCGGCCGACATCTGGACCCCGCGCAGCGGCTGGTACGCGCCGTCGTAGACGACCTCGCTCATGGACGGGTCGAAGAACAGGGTCAGGTACACCCCGGACAGCAGCAGGATGATGAAGGTGTACAGGGCGATCTCGCCGAGCAGGAATGACCAGTGCGTCGGGAACACCTTGTTGATGGAACGTTTCACGCCCGCCGCGAGGTGGTATCGCTCATCTGCCGCGTCGGCGTGCTTGGCCGCGGTGGTGCTCATACCGCACCGCCGTGGTCTCGAATCGCGTTGCGGATCATGGTCTTCCTCCTTGTCGATCCGGAGACGGGCAGGAGCCCGCTGACCATAGGACGATCGTGAAGGGCGAAACGTGACACCTGGTATCGGACGATTGCCTTGATGTGGCGCACCAGACACTCACTGAACTGCCGCCGGACTCCGGCCGAAATACGTTGAGTCGCATGCTGTACGGCCGGTCCGAGGAACTGCGCCGGATCGGAGACCTCCTGGGCGCGGCCCGTTCCGGGCGCAGTGGCGCGCTCGCGCTGCTGGGTGATCCGGGCGAGGGCAAGTCGGCACTGCTGGATCGGGCGGCCGATCTCGTGGACGATTCGTGGCTGGTGTTGCGCTGCACGGGGGTGGAGAGCGAATCGGAATTGCCGTTCGCCGGGCTGCAATTGCTGCTGTGCTCGGTGCTGGACCGGATCGGCGAGCTGCCCGCCCAGCATCGCAACGCCCTGCGCACCGCGTTCGGGCTCTGCGCGGAACCGGCCGCGGATCGGTTCGCGGTGGGGATGGCGGCGGTGGCGCTGCTGGCCGAGTTGTCGGCGAGCGGGCCGGTGCTGTGCCTCATCGATGATGCGCAATGGCTGGATCGGGCCTCGGCCGATGCCCTGCTGTTCGCGGCGCATCGGCTCGGGGCGGAGTCCTCGGTGCTGCTGATCGCCGGTCGGCCGCAGTTCACCACCCAGGCCGTGCCCACCCTGCGACTGACCCCGCTCGACGACACGCAGTCCCGCACGCTGCTGGGCGACCAATTCCCGGACCTGACGGCGGAGGTGCGCGACCGCGTGCTCACCGAGGCGGCCGGAAACCCCTTGGCCGTACTGGAATTGCCGCGCATGGTGGACTCGCGCCCGGTGGGTCCGCTGCCGCTGCCGGATCGCCTGCGTTCGGGCTATCAGGAGCACATCGGGCGGCAGCCGGAGTCGGCGCGGATCGCGCTGCTGGTGTCGGCGGCCGAGGAGACCGGCGATGTGACCGTGGTGCGCGGCGCGCTGGCCCGTCTGGGTCATGGCGAGGAGGCGCTGGTCGCGGCCGAGAACTCCCGCATGATCCAGATTTTCGGAGATCGGGTGGCGTTCCGGCATCCGCTCAGACGGGCCGCGGCCTATCAGCTCGCGCCGTTCACGCAGCGGCAGGCGGTGCACGCGGCCATTGCCGAGGCCCTCGCCGGTGATCCGGATCGGCGGGCCTGGCATCTGGCCTTCGCCACCGTCGATCCGGACGAGAAGGTCGCGGCCGCACTGGATGCCGCCGCCGAGCGGGCATTGCAGCGCGCCGCCTTCGCCGCCGCCGCGGCCGCTTTGGAGCGTGCGGCCCGGCTCACTCCCGATGGCATCCAGCGCGGCCGCCGGATGCTGCGCGCGGTGGACGCGCTCATCTATGCCGGTCGGCCGGAACAGGCACTGGCGGTGGCCGATCGGCTCGATATCTGTGCGATGCGGATCTCCGAACGGGCATGGCTGCGGGATCGGCGCGCGCATATCGCCTTCGAAAGCGGTTCGCTCGCCGAGGCTTACGAGTTGTGGTCGCAGGCGGCGGCGGAATTGGCCGTGCCGCATCCGGATCGGGCCGCGATCGCTCTCATCGATGCCGCGCGGGCGGCGTGGACGGCGGGTGATCTGCCGGGCGCGCGGTCGGCGCGGGCGCGCATGGGTGAACTGGCGCTGGATGATTCGTGGGCCCCGCTGCTGGCGGCGATCGACGGCCCGAATCGCATGTTCTCGATGGACCTGGATGCCGGGGTCGAGCTGATTCGCCGGGGCGTGGCGGCCGCGCACTGGGTCACCGATCCGGCGACCCGGTTCACCCTGGCGCTGCTGGCCTCCCTGGCCGCCGATATCGACGAGGCGCTGGACCTGCTCATCGGGGTGGGCGACGAATACTGCCGGTTGGGCATGGTGGGGCGGCTGCCCGCGGTGCACACCTCGGCAGGCACCATGCAGCTGCTGCTCGGCCGTCTGCCGGAGTCGGAGGCCACTTGTCTGGAAGCGGTGCGGCTCGCCGAGGCCACCGGGCAGCCGAATCGGGTGCGGCAGGGCGAATCCATTCTCGCGGTGCTGGCCGCGCTGCGCGGCGACGAGGACCGGTGCCGGGAGCTGGCCGATCGGCAGCTCGGCCGGTCCCAACCCCTCGAGAACACCATCGACACCGCGCACTGCGAATGGGCGCTGCTGCTACTGGATCTCGCGCACGGCCGCTTCGAGGCCGCGGTGCATCGCGGCGAGGGGCTCGGGCGCGGTCCGCATCGACTGCTCGGGCAGTGGCCGCATCTGCTGGCCGATCGGGTGGAGGCCGCGGTGCGCCTGCGCGCTCCGGAACGGGCCGCCGAACCCCTCGAAGCGCTGGAGCGCTACACGCGGGCGACGGACAGTGACTGGATGAGAGGTCTGCTGCTGCGCTGCCACGCCCTGCTGGACGGTGACGGCGACACCTTCGAGCTGGCCTTGGCGCAGCATGCGGAGGCGAATCGCTGCTTCGATCACGCCCGCACCGAACTGCTCTACGGCGAATGGCTGCGCCGCGAACGCCGCCTGCTGGAGGCGCGGGCGCGCCTGGATGCGGCAGCCATCGCCTTCGAACGCCTCGGTGCGCGCCCGTGGGCCGAGCGCGCCCGGGCGGAACTCGGTGCGGCGGGTGGTGATTCATCCCACGCCCCGGAAGCGCTGCGATTGCTCACCCCGCAGGAGCTACAGGTCGTTCGCCTCGCCGCACGGGGCGCGACCAATAATGAAATCGGCGCCCAACTGTCGCTGAGCCCGAAAACCGTGGGCCACCACCTCTATCGCGCCTTCCCCAAACTGGGCGTGCACAGCCGGGTGGAATTGGTTCGCCTGCTGCCCGCCGAAATCCGCTGAGGAATATCGCGTCCGCACGCGGTGTAGTGGCACAACAGGGACACCGACCGTGGTGTCCTGTCCAGTACGGAACAGATAGGTTCGGTGGATGCTGTACGGCCGGGTGGTGGAAGAACGGCGGATCAGCACTCTCTTGTCCGAGGCGGCGCGGGGTCGCAGCGGTGCGGTGGCGGTGATCGCGGGGCCGGGAGAAGGGAAGTCGGCGCTCCTGGAGCGCGCGGCGGAGCTGGTCGACGACTCGTGGCGGATTCTGCGCTGCACGGGTGTGGAGACCGCGGTGGAACTGCCGTTCTCGGGATTGAAGCAGCTGCTGCGACCGGCGCTGCATCACAGTGCGGCGCTGCCGGAGCCGCAGTATCGCGCCCTGTGCTGCGCCTTGGGCCTGGAGGAGACGGCCGAGCATCCGGAGCGCTTCCTGGTGGGTTTGGCGACGCTGTCGCTGCTGGCCGAGCTGTCGGCGGAGGGGCCGGTGCTGTGCCTGATCGACGATGCGCAGTGGGTGGACCAGCCGACCGTCGACGCCCTGCTGTTCACGGCGCGACGGCTGGGCGCGGAGAGCGTGGCCGTGCTCTTCGCGGGCCGTCCGGACTTCAACGCGCCGGGCTTGCCGCAGCTGCATCCGGCCCCGCTCGATCCCGATCAGGCGCGGGCCCTGCTGGCCGAGCGCAGCCCTAATCTGCCGGTCGAACTCCGGGAGCGGGTGGTGGCGCAGTCGGCGGGCAATCCGCTCGCGTTGCTGGAATTGCCCGGTATGAACCTGGATTCGATGCCCGTCGGGCCGCTGGCGCTGTCGGATCGCCTGCAATCGGGCTATCAGGAGCACATCACCACGCTGCCCGCGGCGACCCGGGTGGCATTGCTGGTGGCCGCGGCCGATGAGACCGGCGAGCTCGGTCTGGTGTTGCGTGTGCTGGACGCGCTGGGTTTCGGGCCCGACACCTTGGCCGATGCCGAGCTCACGACCATGATCACCGTGTCGGGCCAGTCGGTGACCTTCCGCCATCCCCTGCTGCGCGCCGCGGCCTATCGGATCGCACCGGACGACCAGCGGCGGGCGGTGCACGCCGCGATCGCCGAGGCCTTGGTGGATGATCCGGACCGTCGCGCCTGGCATTTGGCTTCCGCGGCCACCGGTGAGGACGAAACCGTTGCCGCCGCACTGGAATCCGCTGCCATCCGGGCCTATGACCGTACCGGTATCGGCACGGCGGCCACCGCGTGGCAGCGTGCGGCCTTGCTCTCCCCCGATCCGGTTGACAAGGTGCGCCGCATGGTCAAGGCCATCGAGAATGCCGGGGACGCCGGGCAATTCGCGCGGGCCCGCAGCATGGCCGAGTTCACCAGGACGCTGCCGACCGATCCGGTGCAATGCGCCCGCATCTCCACCGTGCTGGCGACCATCGAATTCGAGCACGGTTCACCGGCCGCCGCGCATCGCCTGATGTTGAACGGCGCGGCCGAGGCGGCCCGCGACGACCCCGCCCTGGCCGCCGTCATTCTGCTCAGCGCGGGCCGAGTGGCCTGGGCGGACGGGGATCTGGCCGCCATGCGGAAGGCGCGCGACATGCTGGCCGAGCTTGCCGCGAGTCCGGATCGGGATCGCTTCCTGCACGCCTTCGACGGCTTCCTGAAGCTGTACGACGAGGACCCGACCGAGGGCATCACGCTGCTGCGCGCGTACACCGCCGCCGAGCCGGAGTTCCGCAATCGCGAGGCCGACGTGCGATTCGTGCTCGTCACAACGGCTCTGGAGACGGGCGATGTGGATACCGCCCGGGAGGTCCTGGCCGAAATGGCCGAACTCTCCCGCGTACAGGGTCGGCTGCGCTGGCTGGCCACCACCGAGAATTGGCTCGGCCATGTGGAATTCGTGGCCGGAAGATTCCGGGAGGCCGAACTGCTCTCGACCGAGGGACGGCGCATCGGCCAGAGCATCGAGGCCCCGCTGCGGGTCACCCACGCGGAGGCGAACCTGGCGCTGGTCGCTGCCGTCACCGGTGACGAGCAGCGCACCCTCAAACTGGCGACGGCCGGGCTGGCCCGGCCCGATATCGCCGTCCTGCATCGCGTCCAATTCGATTGGGCGCTGGCGGTATTGGATATGGCGTGCGGCCGCTACGCCGCCGCGCTGGAACGGCTGGAGGAGCTGGACAAGACTCCGCTGCATCGGCAGGCCCGGTGGCTGCTGGCCTACGCGGATCGGGTGGAGGCGGCCTTCCGGCTGAATCAGCCCGAGCGGGCGGCGGCTCCGCTGGCGGCGCTGCGGGTGTGGGCCGACGCCTTGGAAGCGCCCTGGGCGCGAGCCTTCGTGCTGCGTGGCGAAGCACTGCTGGAAGGCGACCCCGAAAAGTTCGCGCGAGCACTCGAACTGCATGCGGCGCAGGGCCGTTGGTTCGACCGCGCCCGCACCGGCCTGCTGTACGGCGAGTGGCTGCGCAAACAACGCAATCTCGCCGACGCCCGCATCGAATTGCGCGATGCCCTGCAAACCTTCGAGCGCTTGGGCGCACACACCTGGGCCGCACTGGTGCGCACCGAGTTGCGGGCAGCCGGAGAGGGCGCGGTCCCGGAAGCAAGCTCCGGCCTGGCCGCCCTCCTCACTCCGCAAGAGTTGCAGGTGGTGCGGGCCGCAGCCGCCGGAGCCACCAATAAGGAGATCGGCGCCCGCCTGTTCCTGAGCCCGAAAACCGTGGGCCATCACCTTTCTCGCGCCTTCCGCAAACTGGGAGTGTCGAGCCGGGTGGAACTGGCCCGCCTCGAACTGGACTGAGCCGCGCGGCTAGCCGGGGTGGGGCTTGCGGGTGGCCAGGCCGCCCTTCGATGTGCCGGTGGGGGCGAGGAGTCCGAAGGTGCTCTTGGTCCTGGCCATGCGCTTCAGTGGGCTGCTGGTGGTGGACTCCTTGTAGTGGACGGCTGTCGGGCCGGTCAGGAGGAATCGGCGCGGGGTGTCGTCGTGGTGGGTGAATTGGATGATCGCGTCCGACCGGCCGAGGCTGACCGGTTGGCGGAAGTAGCCGAATCGGAACGGTTTCGGCTCCGCGCCGCGTAGCTGCCGCGCGATCTGGTCGGCGGCGTGCGTGGCGGACGCCATCGCGGTGTGGCAGGTGCCGTGCAGCGGGCCCCACGCCTGGCGGATGGCGGCGGAGTCGCCGATGGCGTAGGTGTCCGGATGGGTCAGCGACCGGAGGGTGGGATCGACCTTGACGAGACCGCGTGCGTCCGTATCGATTTCGGATTCGGCGGCGAGGGAGGGCACCCGCACGCCGCCGGTCCACAGTGTGAGGTCGGCGGCCACCAGCTCGCCGCCGCGCAGCTCGATCGCATCCGGCAGCACCTTGGTGATCGTTCCGAGGTGCACGCTCACGCGCAGTCGATCGAAAGCGCCGCGCACGTAGGCGCGGGCTCGTTCGCCCATCACGGCTGCTGGCTCACCCCGGCTAACCAGCGAAACCCGCAGTGCCGGATAGGCTTCCGCGATCTCCGCGGCCGTCTCGACCCCGGTGAGCCCACCGCCGCACACGGCGACCGCGCTCCCGGCGGCCAGTCCCGCGAGCCGCCGCCCCAGCCGCGCCGCCTGCTGCGGCGAGTTGATGGTGTGCGCGTGCTGGTCGACGCCGGGCACCCGATAGGTCTCGGTGGCGCTGCCCAGCGCGTACACCAGGGTGTCGTAGGAGAGCGTGCGGCGCTGTCCGAGCGCGTCCGCCGAGACCTGCCGGGCCTCGGTGTCGATGGCTGTGGCTTCGCCGCACACGAATTCGACGCCGGTGTCCTCGAGCAGGTCGGCGAACCGGTGTTCGGTCAGCAGGTGCCCGGCGGCCAGCTGGTGCAGGCGCAGCCGTTCGGTGAAGCGTGGCGACGGGTTGACCAGCGTGATGTGCACGTCCTCGCGTCCGCGCAGGCGACGCGCCAGTCGAATGGTGCAGTTGGTGCCCGCGTATCCGCCCCCCAGCACAACGATGTGGTGGTTGATGCTCATGCGCGGGTTCCAGTCATAGACTGGACGGTATTTATCAGGCGGGGTGTGCCGGTATCGGACGATCGCCCCTAATCAGGAACTCCAGGATGATCCCGTTCACACGCTCCGGATCCTCCACCATGGGGAGATGCCCGCAGTCGGGCAGGAATTCGGCTGTTCGAGGACGCAGAGTTCGGTTGAGCCGGGCTCCCGCGCGCGCCGAGAGCACATGATTCCGGGCACCCCAGATGGTGCAGATCGGCGGGAAACTCTCGGGCGGAATGAAGATGTCGAGGGCGGAGAAAGCCGGGAAGCCCTGAACCAGACCGTGCAATCCGGTGAGGCGGCCGCGATCACCCCAATGCGCCATGAGCCGCTCGGTGCGGTGCAGCCCGCGGGAACGACCGCGCGGGCCGAGCTGGTTGGTGACGATCCGCCGGATCAGCGGATCGGGCAGGGAGATCGCCTGTGCCGCGCGTTCGAGCGGGAGTCGCGCATCGAGCCAAGCGAGCGGACCGGAACGGCTCCGGCGCACTGTGTTTCGCGTCAGCGGGTTCAGCAGCACCAGCCCGCGCACCCTCTCCGGATGCCGGATCGTGTAGTTCAGCGCGGTCGCCGAGCCGAGGCAGTTGCCGATCAGGACGACATTCGTGAGCCGCAGTTCATCCAGGAACGCGGCGAGCATGGTCGTGTAGTCGGAGAGCCGGTAGCCGTCGGCGGGTTGGTCGGACAAGCCGTAACCCGGCATATCCAACACGAATACTTCATGGTCGCGCTGTAGCGCGGGCACCTGATCCGCCCAGATTCGATGGTGCCCGCCCGCATGGTGCAGCAAGACGATTGGTGGCCCGCCGCCCACCCGCTGGTAGGCGACGGATCGGCCTCGATGCTGGAAGGCGCTTGTCAACGATTCCGCCACGTCGAAACTCCCTCGCGAAGCAGCAATTTGACATTGCTGTCTTCACTTCAGGGTAATCCGGCGCAGATCCCCACAGGCGAGAATTCGCGGAGTTCTCAGCGCGGCAGCAGGTCGCTCAGCGCCTCGTCGAGAGTCGGATACCGGAAGCGGAATCCCGCCTGGCGCAAGACATCCGAGGTGGCGTGACGCCCGGTCAGGCCGAGCGCCGGATCTGTGCGAAGCAAAACCGCGCCGATGGTGAGTGCCGGGGCCGGAGTCGGCGGCGACCACGGCCGACGCAGCTGACGCCGCAAGGCGGCCATCAAATCCCGATTGCGCACCGGAAAATCAGTGGCGGCCACCAGAATTCCATTCGGCAGTTCCACTGTCGGGTCCAGTCCGAGGCTCGCGCGCACGATGGCCAGCCAGTCATCGACATGGACCCAGCTGAACCACTGCCGCCCATTCCCGACACTGCCCCCAAGCCCCGCCTTGGTCAGTTGCGCAAGCCGTTTCAACGCGGGCGCATCCGGATCAAGCACGATCGACGTACGCAGAATCGTCCAGTGCGCAGCATTGGCCCCCTCGAAGGCCTCTTCCCACGGCTGTGCCACCCCGGTCATCTGCGGCAACCCCGGCACCGGCAGCGGAGTGCTCTCGGTGCACCGAATTTCCCCGGCATCCGCCCAAATAGCCGTGGTACTCGCCTGCACCCAGTAATCAATCGGCCGATCCAGCCCCTTAGCCGCCTCGACCAGCGCCCGAGTGGAATCCACCCGACTACTCCGCAATTGCGCGACATTCCGCTCAGTAGGACGGCAGTCCACCAGTTTCCCCGCCAAATTGATCAGCGCCGTCCGCCCCGGATTCTTCAGCGCCGCAACCCAATCCCCGACGGTGCGCCCATCCCACTCGTACTGGGTGTAGGGCAGCGCCGGGTCACTACGCCGGGTGATGATGCTGACCCGATGCCCCCGGCAAGTGAGATCGGCAGCAATGTTGCGGCCAAGCGCACCGGTGCCACCCGCAATAACCACAGTGAGCGCATCCGCCGCAGGCTCCAGCCCCGCAAGCCGCGCCAACCGGGTGAATCCGGTCCGAGCGTCGGCTTGCAAATTGTCGCCGACCACCTTCCGAAAAACCGGAGCCGAGGCCCCACTGAAGGTCAACTGCTGCGAAACCTCGGTCCCACCCTCCCGAGGAGTAAGCGTCCACCGCATCCGCATGGTCCCCACCGGCTCGGGCTGCTCGATGCTGATCTCCCGATCCGGCACGAACGTAGCGATGACGAACGGCTTCGCCAACCGAGAGTGAATAGCCTCGCTCACCCGCCCCCGCGGCAGATAGTCCCCACCTACTCCCACCCCGGACGCATCACGCAAGCTCACCGCCGTCACGGCGGGATTCCATTCCGGCCAGCGTGCCGGATCCCCGAGCACACTCCAGATTTGCTGCGGCGGAAGGGCGATGAACTGGGTGTACGTCGTTGTACGAGGCATGTACTGACGCTATAACCGCTGGGCTCCGGCCGGAAGAGTGGGCTCGGTCGCAGGCGTTCGGTCCTGTCGGGGATGAGAGCCACGGCACCTGCATAGGGGGCTTGTTGGCCGTTTGGGCTTGCCCTGTCCGGCGAAAAGGAATCACACTTAGGGTAGCCTCTGCTCACCGCAAGGGAAGTTCCAGGCGAAAGTACTTCGAGAGGTGCGACTGTGACGGCTACCAGACGACAGGTGCTGCGAGCCGGTGCGGGGTTGGGGGCGGCGCTGTTGCTCGCTGCGTGCTCCAAGGGGGGCGCGAGTGGGGGGACGTTGCGGGTTGGGGCGCTGGGGCGGGTATCGAAGTTGGAGCGGGATCCGCATGCCAATATCCCTAATGACAGCGACTTTTTGATTACCTCGTTGGTTTACGACGCGCTGACTGTGCCTGGCGATGATCCGAATGTTGTTGCGCGGCTGGCCTCCTCGTGGGAATCCGATTCGGAGCGGAGGAGGTGGACGTTCACCGTCGCTCCGGGCGCTCGGTTCCATGACGGTAGTCCGGTGACCGCGGATGATGTGGTGTGGTCGCTGCGGCGGCTGCGGGAAGCAGGTGGGGAATCGAAGATGCCGGTCGCCAAGCCGGAGGACATTACCGCGGATGGCGCGAATCGGGTCGTGCTGAATCTGGCCACGCCTAATACTCAGATTCCAGTGTTGGTGCGGCTCATGACCTTCACGGTCAAGCAGGGGACCACCGATTTCACCAAGGCTGTCGGGACCGGGCCGTTCAAGCTGGAGTCCTATCGGCAGGGGAATGCGCGGCTGGTACGTAATGACGACTGGCATGGGGCGAAGCCGAGGCTGGATGCCATCGAGGTGACGTTGTTCGAGAGTGTGGATGCGCTGTCGAATGCGGTGATCGGCGGGCAGATCGATCTGGCGTCCAATGTGGGGGCGATCGCGGGGCGGACGGCCGAGGGGCGTGGCGATCTTCAGGTGGTGCGGCGGGCCAATGATATTGCGCTGTCGCTCGCGATGCGCACCTCTGACGGGCCGTTCGCTGATGCGCGGGTGCGAGAGGCGCTGCGGCTGGCGGTGGATCGGGATGCCATGGTGACGCAGGTGTATTCGGGGTATGGCGCGGTCGCGAATGACATTCTCGGGACCGGGGATCCGCTGTACGACAAGACGATTCCGCAGCGCGGACGGGATTTGACACGCTCGCGTAGCTTGCTTGCCGACGCGCGCTTCGACACGGGCCGCACCTATCAGTTGTTCACCAAGGCCGAAGCGCCCGGCGAGGTGGAATCGGCCAAGCTGTTCGCCACTCAAGTTCGTGAGGCGGGGGTTCAGCTGGAAGTGGTTGTGCAGGAATCGAATACCTTCTACGACCAGACTTGGTTGAAGGCCCCGCTGTATACGGTCAGCTGGGGAACCAACGATTCCACACTCTTCTATGCGTCCAAGCTCATGGATTCGGCGAGTGCGCGCAATGAAACCGCGTTCCACGACGCCGAATTCGATGCAGCAACGGCTGCCGGGCTTGCTGCTGGCACTGAGACGGATCAGGCCGCGAATCTTCGCAAGGTGCAGCGCATTCAGTACGACCGCGGCGGATACCTGGTGTGGGGCATGGGCGACGGGATCGATATCGCCGCCAAGCGGGTGCGAGACCTGCCTACCCTCGGTGGCTTCGGGCGACTCCAGCTCGAACGAGCCTGGCTGGCGTGATGAGGTCGGCGGGGATCGGTGCGGCGATCGGGTTCGCGGGACTCGCGCTGCGGCGGCTCACCCTGCTGGTCACGCTGCTGGCGCTGGTGTTCGCCGCCATGAATCTGCTGCCCGGCGATGCGGCCCGCGCCGCGCTGGGCCGCGATGCCGGGCCGGAGCAGCTGGCCGCCAAACGGCATGAGCTCGGGCTGGATCGGCCGCTGCCGGTGCGGTTCTGGGAGTGGATCACGGGCGTGGCGACCGGCGATTTCGGGTCCACCGCCACCGGCCGCTCGGTCAATGACCTGCTCTCCGCCGCCGCGCCCGCCACGCTGCTACTCGGCGGGGTCGCCTTCGCACTGACCGTGGTTGCCTCACTAGCCGCCGGAATGTGGTGGGCTGCACGACCATCCGGCCTGCTGTCCCGGGCGCTGCAACCCGTCACCACGACCGTGGTGGCACTGCCCGAGTTCGTGCTGGCCGCCCTGCTGATCGCGGTCTTCGCCCTGGCCACCGGCTGGCTCCCCGCGGTCACGGTGGTCGATTCCTCCGGATATCCGGCCAGCGCGGACATGCTCGTGCTGCCGGTGCTGGCCCTGGCTCTCCCCCAATTCGGTTGGAACACCAGGGTGATTCGCGGTGCACTCGCCGATGCGGCCCGCGCACCCCATGTCGAGCACGCCCAACTGGCGGGACTGCCCCCGGCACGCATCATGCTCCGGCACATCCTCCCGACGGCCCTCCCCACCATCGCGACTTCCTTCGCCACCACCATCGGCATGCTGCTCGGCGGCGCACTGGTGGTCGAAACCCTGTTCAACTACCCAGGATTGGGCGCACTCCTGGCAGGCTCGGTCTCGCAGCGCGACACCACCGTGGCCGCCGCCGTCACGGCGATCACCGCGACCATGATCATGTTCGTCCTACTGCTCTCCGACACCATCCGCGCATGGTCGGTGCGCGGCCGCACCGAACGCGTCCGCACGCGCCGCTTCGCATGGCGAACCGGAGCCCTCGCCGAGAACGCCGGAGACCTGTCATGACACACAGGTGGATGCGCGCCTCGCCCGCCGTGAGGACCTAGGCCCCGTCATGACACGAATATGGTTGCGCGCCTTGCCCGCCGCCCTGGTGGTGACACCGGCACTGCTGGGCCCGTGGCTGGCGCGGCGGTCGGTGGACGAGTCGATGGGCAAACCCTTCACCGGGCCCAGCGGCGCGGCGTGGCTGGGCACCGATCGGCTGGGGCGGGATGTCCTCACCCAGCTGTTGCACGGCGGATGGGGCCTGATCCTGCTCGCCGGGGTGATTGCGGTGATCGTGACCGGGTCATCGAGCGTGCTCGGCTCGGTCGCGGCCCTGCGCCCGCGGGCGGGAGCCCTGGTGGAGCGGGGCGCGGATCTGGCGGTGCTGCTGCCGCCGGTACTGGGCGTGCTGCTGGTCATGCTGTCCTGGCCGGAATCCGGGGTGCTGGGCGTGATCACGGTGGCGGTGCTGTTCGGAATCCCCTACTGCGCACGAGTGTTCGCGGCGGCGGCCACGTGTGTGGCGGCGACCGGATATGTGGAGTCGGCACGGGTGTGTGGGGAATCCACCGCCCACATCGTGTTTCGCGAGATGCTGCCGAATATGCGCGAACTATGTTGCGCTCAACTGGGTCTACGTTTCGTGGAGGGCATGTATATCGCCTCCGCAGCCGCCTTCCTCCAGTTGCCCGGCAGCCTCGGCGCGGCCAATTGGGCGATCATGGTGCGCGAGAACACCTCCGGCATGCTGCTCAACCCATGGGCGGTGCTCGCCCCGAGCCTCGCCATAGCGGTGGTGGCGGTCGGCGTGAATCTCACCGCCGCCGCCTTCGGCCGCACCGTCCGAAAGGCCCACGCGTGATCGAGCTGACCGACCTGGCGGTGACCACCCCTGCCGGAACCCCACTCCTGCCACCGATCTCACTACACGCCCGCCCCGGCACCATCACCGCCCTGACCGGCCCCTCCGGCTCCGGCAAATCCACCCTCCTACACGCCCTGCTCGGCCGCATCCCCGCCACCGCGCTCACCACCGGCACGGCCCGTGTAGGCAACCACCACCCCCTGACCCTGAATCCCCTGGCACTGCGAACCTTCCGCCGCCGCCACATCACCTACACCGGGCAGGATCCGGCCGCCGCCCTCAACCCCACCATGCGCGTCCGCGCCCTTCTCACTGAATACGCCACCCTTGAACACGCCGAGCAGGCCTTGGCCGCAGTAGAACTCCCCACCACCTACCTCCGCCGCCGCACCCACGAACTCTCCGGCGGCGAACAACGCCGCCTGGCCTTGGCCCGCGCCCTAGCCCGTCGCACCCCCGTCCTCCTCCTCGACGAGCCTTTCGCAGGCCTCCATTCCCGCCTCCAAAACTCCATAGCCGAAGTCCTCCGCATCCACATCACCACTCACGGCACCACCCTCGTCGTCTCCGGTCACCACCACGACATCCTCACCGACCTGGCCGACGACACCGTTGCCCTCCGTCCGGACCATCTCTCCACTGACACCCGGCCACCGCACCCCAGAAAACGACCGGCGCGACATGTGCTCACCGCCTCCGCAGCAACACCGGCCGACGGTACGCAGCCTGCGAAGAGGTCGGAATCGCCGGGCGGCACGGCCAACTCACTAGCGGCCGTGAGGAATCCGACGGCATTGGGCGCGACGACCGGTTTGACGATTGGGGGCGATGGCCCGGCGGTGCGGGGCAAGTCAGCCGAAACCGTGCTGTCTGTGGCGGGGCTGCGGGTTGTGCGGGGGCGGCGGGCCGTGCTCGAGGGGATCGATTGTGTCGTGGGGCCCGGGGAGGCAGTCGCGGTGGCGGGGCCGTCCGGGGCTGGAAAGTCGACGCTGGCGCGGGCGGTCGTCGGGTTGCAGGAGATTGCGGCCGGGAAGGTGCACATCGAAGGCCGGGTGGGATTTGTGCCGCAGGACAGTTCGGGGTCGTTGAACCCGCGCCGGACGGTCGCGCAGGCGCTGCGTCGGGCCGGGGATATGGCGGGGTTGCTTGGTCGCGTCGAGTTGAGTCCTGAGTTGGCGCGGCGGTATCCGCATGAGTTGTCGGGTGGGCAGCGGCAGCGGGTGGCGCTTGCTCGGGCGCTGGCGACGGATCCGGCGCTGTTGGTGTGTGATGAGATCACTTCAGCGTTGGATGGGGCGACGGCAGAAGCGATCATGGGGTTGCTGGATCGGCTGCGGCGGGAGCAGGGGCTGGGGTTGCTGGTGGTCAGCCACGATATGCCGTTGGTGACACGCTATTGCACGGAGATGCATGTGCTGGAGTCGGGAAGGATTGTCGAATCCGGTGCTGTTACCAAGCTTTTGGGTGATCCGCAGCATGAGGCGACCCTGGCCCTCATCGGGTAGGGCCAGGGTCGCGTCTCGGGGTGGGCTAGCGGACTTGGGTGCCGCCTACGCCGTACTTGAAGTAGTGGCCCTTGGAATCACAGGCTATCGAGGCGTAGCGGCCGGTGATGTTGACGCAGGTCGCACCGGCGTAGCTGATCAAGCTGGTGATCTCGCGATCATAGGGGGGCTCGTTGTCCCAGGGGAGGCTTCGCGCGCCAGGGCGGGCGTAGCGGCCGAACAGGCCGAAGGTGGGGTGGGCGGGCAGGAATGCCACGTCTATGACGAGGTCGGGGGCCGGAATGCCGTAGAAGCTGCCGGTTCCATTGAGGTCGCAGCCGACGTCACCGTTGGGGCGAATCGTGCAGCCGCCCATGGATCCCGCGAAGTACACGGTGTCCCCCACCATGTAATCGGCGGGATCGACCCAACTATCGGCCGCGGCAACACCATTCCCCGCGAACATGACCGCGACCGCCGCGACGGCCGCACCGAGGAGAGTTCGTGCGTTCATGATCACGAGACTAGGGAAGTCGTCCGATGATTCGCTATAGGGAACACGCCTCATATCGGACGATTCGTGCCCCTATTTCTGAGGGCTCATGACGTAATGCCCGAAATGTCGTTTCTAGTTGCCGATTCGCGCACTCGAATCAACACGAACGGCGAAAACAGTGACCAGCAACCACAGTAGGCCGCCGAATCGCACCACCGGCAGCAGATACGCGAAGCCGTCCGCCACCAGCGTGAGCGTCGAAATCGCGCCCAGCACCGTGATAATCCCGCCGGTCCAGTTCAGCGCGGCGGGCAACAGATCCCGCGCGGAGACAACCAGACCCGCCACGAATACCGCGAACATGACCGCGTACGCCGGACCACCGGTCAGGAATGCCGCATCGGCGAGGGCACGCGCCAGGTCGGGCGAGGCCGCCGGTGTCAATCGCCCACCGGCCCAGCAGAATACGGCGCTGAGCAGCAAAGCACCCGCAGCCAGAGTGCCACCCGTCAGCACCACTGCCCCACGGGGAGCGGTGGAGGCATTCTCCCGCAGCCAGTGATAGGCCACCGCGGCCAGAATCGCCAGCACCACAGCGGAATCGAACAGCAGAAACGCCCCGACTTTGATCGTCGTATCGTGCTCGAGCGTATTGGCGAGCACCTCGCGCCCGCTGTCCCCCGGTCGCGGCGCGGACTTGTTGGCAATCACGTAGGCAATGGTCAGCACCGCGAACAGCAATGCCGGAACGCGCAGGAGCGCATGAGATTTCAGGTTCGGCATGGTAGCCATCCCCTCACGCTAGCCAGCCCCGATCGGCGCTCGATCGGCAGCGAATAAACAAAAGATCTTGCGGTCAGGCAGTGGTCGTAATGGCGAGACAACGGGATTGGCCTCACACGAGCTGGTCGAGCGGACCTCGCAGGTCGTCTTCACCGGAAAACCGGGCGTGAAGGCTCCCAAAACCCTGCTGGCGGAGGACGATATCGATATAACGGATCTGAGCCAGGTCGCGTGGGCCACACCTTGGCGGGCGCTCGTCAATTGGGAGAAGTACGGCTACCGGTGATCGACCGGAAGCCGACGCTAGAGAAAGAGAAGAATCCATGACCGCGAAGACCCGGGTAGATGCCGCCATCACGGTGCACAAGTACGAACCGGCCGTCTACGAGGAGCCCGCTGCGGGCCCGGTGCTGAGCCGAATCCATGTGGAGGAGAGCTTCAGCGGCGGCATCGAGGGCGACGGCATAGTCGAATTCCTCCAGTCCGCCAATGCCGACGGCAGTGCCAGCTTCGTCGGCATCGAACGCGTGACAGGATCGGTGGACGGCAAGTCCGGCTCATTCCTATTGCAGGACAATGGCACTGTCGCCGACGATATTGTCAGCGGTGACTGGTTCGTGGTCCCGGGCTCCGGCACCGGCGACCTCACCGGCCTGCGCGGCACCGGCGGCTTCCGCGCCAATCTCGGTGAGGGCGCACAGGTCTGGCTCGAGTACTGGTTCGACTGATGCCGAGCAATTCCGCCAAGACCGCGCTGGTGACCGGCGCGGCCACCGGCATCGGCCGCTCGATAGCGGAAACCCTTGCCGCACAGGGCGTGCGGGTGGTCATCAACCATCCCGGCCAGCAGGATCTGGCCGATGAGGTGGTCGGCAAGATCGTGGCGAACGGTGGTCAAGCCCTGGCACCGCCTAGCGAGGTCGCATCAAGATCAAGGAGCTCTGGTGGCGGGAAATCGATCGAAATCCCACCACCAGAGCTCCCTGATCTTGTCGGGGGCTATTTCCAGACCTCGGCGATGGGGGTGACCACGGTCGGAGGCGACGTCGGGGTGGGTGGTGCGGTGCGGGAGAAGCGTGGGGAGGGGCCGGGTTGGCGGATGCCGTCTACGTCGACGAGAGTCGCTCGGGCATTGAGGTGTTCGTCCTGCTCCGCCTCCGCGAAGCTGAGCACGGGGGTTACGCAGGCGTCGACGCCGTCGAAGAGTGCACGCCATTCGGCCTGTGTTTTCGCGATGAAGCGGTCGGTGAAGAGTTTGCGGAGGATGTCCTGGCCCGCCGGGTCCATCTGGGCGGGAACGGATTCCGGGTCGATCTCGAGGACGCGCAGGAGTTCGGCGTAGAACTGCGGTTCGATCGCGCCGACGGCCATGAACTTGCCGTCGGAGGTTTGGTAGGTGTCGTAGAAGGCCCGGCCGGTGTCGAGCAGGTTGGTGCCGCGCTCGTCCGACCAGATGCCGCTCTTGTGCATGATCCAGATCGAATGGGCGAGGGTGAGCGCGCCGTCGACCATGGCCGCATCGATGATCTGGCCCTCGCCGGAGCGTTCCCGCTCGTACAGCGCGGAGAGAATGCCGACCACTAGGAAGACCGAGCCGCCGCCGTAGTCGCCGAGCAGGTTGATCGGCGGGAGCGGGCGCTCGCCCTTGCGGCCGATGGCGTTCAGCGCGCCGGTGAGGCCGATGTAGTTGATGTCGTGCCCGGCCTGCTGCGCGCGCGGGCCGTCCTGACCCCAGCCCGTCATGCGGCCGTAGATGAGCCGCGGATTGCGTTGCCGCGCTTGCTCGGGGCCGAGGCCGAGCCGTTCGGCCACGCCGGGCCGGAAGCCTTCGATGAGGACATCGGCCTTCTCGATCAGCTCGAGGACGGCCTCGACGTCATCCGGATTCTTGAAATCGGCGTCGACGAGGGTGCGGCCGCGGAACTGTGCCCACGCCGGACCGCTACCGGGCCGCCGCACGCACACCACGTCCGCGCCCAGATCGGCAAGCATCATTCCCGCATGTGGTCCCGGTCCGATGCTCGCCAATTCGACGATCCGGACTCCGTCCAGCGGACCCTTCGTGGCACTCAACCTGACCCCCTGTTGGCTCTGTTCGAATTCCCAAGGAGTAGAACACGTTCCAGAAAGGCGTGCCACAGCTACATTGACGAAGGATCGGGCGGCGAGTGGGCAGACTGCACAATCCCGCCGCCGATCTCCCCCGACTCAGTCCACGTAGGCGCGCCGCAGAATCGCCTCGGTGTCGATGCCGGTGGGCAGGGTGCCGAAAGCGATACCCCAGTCGCCACCGAAGCGGGTGGCGCAGAACGCCTCCGCGACAGCCGGATTGCCGTGACGTACCAGTTGCGTGCCCTGCAGGACCAGGGCCATGAGCTCGACCACGCGGCGGGCGCGGTATTCGATGTCATTCAGGTCGGTGAGTTCCTTGCCGATGCGGTCGATGGCCGCATCCAGGTGCGGGTTGCCGCCGCGCGCGAGGTTCACCTCATTGAAGAACGCCTCCACGCTCTCCGGCTGACGGGCCATGGCGCGCAAGGCATCCAGGGCCGCCACATTGCCGGAGCCCTCCCAGATGGACATGAGCGGGGCCTCGCGGTACAGGCGCGGCATGCCGGATTCCTCGACATAACCATTGCCGCCCAGGCATTCCAGAGCCTCCGCGGCGTGCGAGGGCGCACGCTTGCACACCCAATACTTGGTGACAGCCAAGGCGATTCGGCGCAGCGCCGCCTCCGCCGGATCGGTGGCGGCGCGGTCGGTGGCTCCGGCCAGCCGCAGCATGATGGTGGTGGCGGCCTCGGATTCCACGACCAGATCCGCCAGCACATTGCGCATGGCGGGTTGATCGATCAGGTTGGCCCCGAAGGCTTTCCGACTCCGGGCGTGGTGTACCGCGTGCACGACACCCGCCCGCATGCCGGTGGCCGAGCCGATCACGCAGTCCAGTCGGGTCATATTGACCATTTCGATAATGGTCTTCACGCCCGCGCCCTCCGCGCCGACCAACCAGCCGACCGAATTCTCGTATTCGATCTCCGAGGAGGCATTGGACTTATTGCCCAGCTTGTCCTTGAGCCGTTGCAGGCGAAGGGTATTGCGGGTGCCGTCGGGCAATACGCGCGGCAGCATGAAGCAGGACAGGCCGCCCGGAGCCTGGGCGAGGGTCAGGAACATGTCCGACATGGGCGCGGAGGTGAACCACTTGTGGCCGACGATCCGGTAGGTGCCATCGGATTGCGGTGTGGCGGTGGTGGTATTGGCGCGGACGTCCGAACCACCCTGCTTCTCGGTCATGGACATGCCCGCGATGAGACCGGCCTTGCTCGACGGTTCCCGCAGGCCGTAGTCGTAGACGCGCGAGGCCAGCAGCGGCTCGAATTGTGCTGCCAATTCCGGGTTGTGGCGTAGTGCGGGCACCACGGCGTAGGTCATGGAGATGGGGCACATGTGCCCGGCGTCGGAGATGCCCCAGGTGTAGAACTTGGCCGCGCGGGCGGTGTGCGCGCCCGGGCGGTCGTCCTGCCACGGTGAACCGTGCAGGCCGTGCGCCACGGCGACTTCCATCAGGTTGTGCCAATACGGGTGGAACTCCACCTCGTCGATGCGATTGCCGTAGCGGTCGTGGGTGTGCAGGACGGGCGGGTTCTCATTGGCCACCCGGCCCCACTCCTGCGCCTCGGAACCGCCTGCGAGAGCGCCGAGTTCGCGCACTTCGGCCTCGGCCCAGCCCGCGCCCTCCCGGTGCAGTCCCTCCAGGAGCGCGGGATTGCGGGAGTTGTCGAACGGCACGAGGTTCGGCACCTGATTGAACACTTCATGGGTGGGCATTTGCGGAAACTCCTATTCGGAAGGCACGCCGAGCGCACGGAGTGCGAAGGCGACGAGTTCGGGCACCACCGATTCGCTCTCCAGCTGCTCGGCGAGCGGGCCGACGAGGACCTCGCCGATCGCGCCGACCAGGGCGGTGGCGGAGGTGCGCGGATCCTGCGGCGGCAGCTGACCGGTGGCGACGCCGTCGGCGATCGCGGATTCGAAGGTCTCGGCGAAGGCGCGACGGAAGCGCAGGCGTTCGGCGTCGACGGCTGTGTCCACCGGTTCGGCCAGCAGGACATAGGCCAGCTTGGGATTCTTGAGCGCGCGGCCCGCGAAGGTTTCGACGGCCGCCGTCACGCGCTCGCGGGCCGAGGGTGAATCGGGTGCGTCGGCCATCACGGTCGCACTGCCCGCCTCGGCCACGGCCGCGACCTCGCGGGTGACGACCTCGCGGAAGACTGCGGTCACCAGTTCGGCCTTGCCGCTGAAGCTTTTGTAGACCGTTCCGGTGGCGACTCCGGCCTCGGCGGCGACGGCGGCCACGGACAGTCCGGAGAACCCGTCCCGGGAGAGCACGGTCATGGCGGCCCGCACGATCGACCCCGCCTGGGCGTCGAGGCGGGCCTGTACAGCGGGGGTTCTGCGGTAGGCCACGCAAGAAGTGAACCATTGATTCATTTCTTGGCGCAAGGCCTCCACGACGTCGGATTTACGGCGTATGGTCGAGCCCGTGAGCGTACGAGTAGAACGCAATGGCCCCGTCTACACCGTGATCCTGCACCGCCCCGAAGCCCGCAATGCGGTCGACGGACCCACCGCCACCGCCCTCGCCGACGCCTTCCGCGAATTCGACGCCGACCCCACCGCCTCGGTCGCCGTGCTGTGGGGCGAAGGCGGCACCTTCTGTGCCGGCGCCGACCTGAAATCCCTTGGCACCGAACGCTCCAACCAGGTCACCGAGGAGGGCGACGGCCCCATGGGCCCCACCCGCATGCGCCTGTCCAAGCCCGTCATCGCCGCCGTCTCCGGCTATGCGGTCGCGGGCGGCCTGGAACTCGCGCTCTGGTGCGATCTGCGAATCGCGGAGCAGGACAGCACCTTCGGCGTCTTCTGTCGCCGCTGGGGAGTACCGCTCATCGACGGCGGCACAGTCCGCCTGCCCCGGATCATCGGCTCCGGCCGCGCCATGGACCTGATCCTCACCGGTCGCGCCGTGGGAGCCGCCGAGGCATTGCAGATCGGCCTGGCCACCCGCGTGGTCCCGACCGGCGAATCCCGCCGCGCCGCCGAGGAACTCGCCCTCGAACTCGCCGCCCTCCCGCAGACCTGCCTGCGTTCGGACCGCATGTCCGCGCTCGAACAGGACGGCATGGACGAGGCCGTGGCCATCGGCAATGAACTCCAGCATGGCGTGAAGGCGCTCGCGGACGGTGCCTTGGACGGCGCACAGCGCTTCGCTTCCGGCGAGGGACGTCACGGCGCGCGGGCCTGAGAACACCCGCGAGCCGACGTCTCCACCGGGACGGCAGCGGTTCACCGGACCGATCGGTACGCTTGTCGTTCGATGAATCGACTCAGCGTGGTGGACGAGATCTTCCTGCGGGCACATCGGGGCATGGGTACCCCGATCGCCTTGCAGGGACTTTGGCGCACCGCCGAACCGGTCGAACATGAACTGCTGCACCGGATACACGAGGCGCTCCGGACCGGTCCGCTGGGTCGGCGCGTGGTGCGGGCGCGCGTACCCGGGGCCCGGCCGCGCTGGGTCACCAATACGCGGGCGCACCCGCTCGCTCTCGCCGAGCAACCCATCCCCGCTGCGGCAGTGCTGGATTGGGCCGACGAACAGGGCTTCGGCCTCGACCCCGAATTCGAGCCGGGCTGGCGCATGTCCGCCGCCGCACTGGATGACGGCGGTTACGCACTCGCGCTCACCTGCTCGCACGCCCTGGCCGATGGTCGCGCGGTCGCCCTCGCCGTCGATCACGCCCTGGAGGGAACCCCCTTGGCGGCCCCGATCGTGGGCCACTCGGATTGGGCCGACGCAAAACACATGTGGGCGACCGTCCTCGGCGGCACCGCCCGCGCCCTGCGCCACGGCCCGCCCGCTCGGCCGACACCACCGGGAAAGCGGACGACCCAGCCGACCACCGGGAAAATCGCCCAGAGCGCGGCCTTGCAGATCCCCGCACGCGAATGGAATCGAGTCGCCGTCGCACACGACGGCACCGCGAACAGCCTCTTCGTCCACATCATGGCAAAAATGCTCTGGCACACCGGATTCCCCGCGGACACCATTGCCGCCAGCCTCCCGGTCGACACCCGCGACGAACCCCGCGTCGACAATGACATGGCCATGACGGAAATCGCCATCACCCGCGACGACACCCCGTCCACCCTCCGTCGCAAGGCCCGCACCGCCTACGAACACCGCATGACCAGCCCCGGCGGCATCCCCGAGGAACTCCTCCAGGTCATCCCCGACCGCTGGGCCTACACCCTCGCCAAGGGCGCGGGCGAACGAGACATCCTCTGCTCCAACATAGGAACCCTCCCCGACTCCCTGCTCTCCCTCGGCCCCCACCCCTGCACCGGCGTCATAGCCCGAGCCATCCACCCCGGCCTGCGCCCCGACGCCATCCCCCGCACCCGCCTATCCGGCTACTTCACCCGAATAGCAGACGCGTACACGCTTTCCCTGGTCTCCCTCGACCCCGAAGCCATCCCCAGCGCAAGCGCACTCACCGCCCTCGCCCGACAGACCCTCGACGAATTGCGCCTCCCCGCCACCAGTTGGTGAGCGAGGAGGCAAATCCTGAGACAGCTATCGCACCACGAGCGGCACCGTACTGCGGGACGAAACGTGCTCCGGGACTTCGATTCCTGGGTCGAGATCGTCGGAGGAGATCGGGTCTTCGAAGATTTGGCGGATGGGGAGGACGCCTGCCCAGACACCGCCCGTGGCGATGTCCGCCTCGTCGTCGCGGGGGCCGCCGGTGCGGATCTTCACCGACGATTCGGTGAGGTCCAGGGCTAGGACCACGGTGGCGGCCAGTTCCTTCTTGCTCGGGGAACGCACGGCATCCCACGAGCCGGGGGCCACGTGTTCGACGATTACGCGGAGTGCGTGCAGGCGCTCTTGCGGATCGGTGAGTTCCACTGGGCGGGCGTGGATTACGGCCGAGCGGTAGTTCATGGAGAAGTGCATGGCGGAGCGGGCGTAGATGAGTCCGTCCAGGTGCGTGACGGCTACCGAGACGTCGCCGGTCATGGCGGCGCGCAGATTGCCCGCGCCGGTGGAACCGTGCAGGTACAGGGTGTCGCCGTCCCGGCCGAAGGTGGTGGGAATGACGACCGGTTTGCCGCCGAGCAGCACCCCGAGGTGGCAGAGCATCCCCGCGTCGAGAATGGCATCCAGTTCGGCGCGGTCGGTGGATGCGCGGTCCTTCAGCCGGGTGGGAGTGCTGTGCGGCGTGGGCGACAATGGGGTCCGGGTCGGGGCTGGCTCGGTCATAGGACCAGCATTGCCGGAGAAATGGCTTTCCTGAATAGCCAATTCTACGGAAGATTCGTAGACCACTTGGGGGATATCGCTGTGCCGTTCACGCTCGCCCATCCGGCCGTGACGCTGCCGCTGCGGCGGTGGCTGTGGTTTCCAGGCCTGGTCGCGGGCAGTATCGCACCGGATGTGGGGTATTACCTTCCGATCGGACCGGACGGGGAGCTGACGCATTCGCTGTCCGGGCTGCCGGTCGACCTGCTGCTCGGTGCGATGCTGCTGGCAGTCGACCGGGTGGCTCGGCGACCGGCGATGGCATTGATCGGCCGGACCTCGGTGGCGAGTTGGCCGGGGATTTGGCGGGCCTCGGTGGCGATTCTGGTCGGCGTGCTGACGCATCTGTTCTGGGATTCCTTCACCCACACAGACGGTTTCGCGGTGCGGCATTGGGAAGTATTGCGGCTGGCCGTAATCGGCCCGCATCGGGTGTACAACGTGATCGGCTATCTCTCGTCGGCCGCCGGAATGCTCATCCTCGGCTGGTACGCGGCTCGCTGGTATCGCCGGACAGCGCCGGTTTCCCCCGCACCGCAGCGTAATTGGGTGTTGACCGCGCTACTTCTCGCGGCGACCGCCGGTGCACTCGTCGCACGCACCGACCCGGTGTCGGATATCAGCCTCTACGACTGCGTACGCCACATGCTGGTCGGCGGAATCCAAAGCGCCGGTATCGCTTTCGCACTGTATGCGGTAGCGTCGGCGCTGCAATCCAAAACGTTGTAATTTCATATCATTTCGACATGACAGTGGGGGGACCATTGATCGCCAGAATGGCCGCGACAACGATGATCACGGCCGCCATGTTCGTCGCCGGTGCCGGTATATCCGACGCCGCGCCGATCGGCGTTACGGTGCTGCCGCGGCCGGTCGGCCAATCCCCGGTCGGCACAACGACTCTCCACCTTGTGGATCAGGGCCGGACCGATCCTTTTCAGACGGATCGCGCCCGTGAGTTGATGGTGTCGGTCTTCTATCCGGCGTCCGAGGTCGATCGACACCCCCGCGCCCGGTATCTGTCCACTCAGTTGATGACCGACCTGGACAAGAGCATCGGCGTCCAGTTGCCGGGCGTATTCACCAACTCCTATACCGATGCTCCCGCGCTTGCGGGCGCGAGCTATCCGGTGGTTCTGTACTCGCCGGGTGCGGGGGTCAGCCGATTGTTCGGGACCGGACTGGCCGAGGATCTCGCAAGCCGCGGCTTCGTGGTGGTCACCATGGACCCCACCTATGAGACCTCGCCGGGAGTGGAATTCCCTGGCGGACGCATCGTTCAGCCCGCTCCCCAGCCGGACGGATTCACCACGGAGCTCCGCACGAAGTACATCGACACACGGCTGCTCGACAGCGGTTTCGTGCTCGACTCGCTCACCCGACTGGCGTCGGGCGAGAACCCTGACGCCGAACATCGCGCCCTGCCCGTCGGGCTGGGCGGCGCACTCGACCTGAACCGCATCGGCACGGTGGGGCATTCTTCCGGCGGCTATGTCGCGGTCGAATCCATGCACGAGGACCATCGGATTTCTGCCGCAGTGGATCTCGATGGTCAGCTCGGGGTGGATGAGGCCTTCGGGCGCACGGTCACCGAGGGCGAGGACCGGCCGGTGCTGGTGATGACCAGCAAGCAGATCGAGGAGGTCGGGGATGCCAACCCGTCGCTCGAGGCGTTCTGGCAGCGCTCCACGGGCTGGAAACGCCAAGTTACCCTGCGGGATTCGGCTCATTACGATTTCACCGATATGCCGCTGCTGGTTCCGAGCGTGGCGCGGGCGGCCGCCTCGCGATACCTCGGACCCATCTCGGCCGATCGCGGCGCGAGCCTGGTGCACACCTATGTGGCGGCCATGTTCGACAAGTTCCTGCGCGGGCGCCCCGATACCGTCCTCGAGAATCCGCCTGCCGAAGCCGAGCTCGCACAGCTCCGCTGAGCGGAGTGGCATGCTGTAGTGGCTCATTATTCCAGCGATGGAAAGGCCACTCTCGTGAGAGAAGGCGCTGCGGTCATGGTCGACGATCTGCCATTGGCCATTGATCGGGAGGCCTCGACGCCGCTTGCGGTGCAGGTCGCGGATGGTTTACGGGGTGCGGCCGCCGCGGGCGCGCTGCGCGGTGGCGATCGACTGCCGTCCTCGCGTGAGCTGGCCACCCGGCTCGGGGTGAGCCGCACGGTGGTCACCGCCGCCTACGACCAATTGCATGCCGAGGGCTGGCTCACCGGGCGGCACGGGTCCGGCACGTATCTGACCGCCGCGCCGCCGCCGGTCACCGCACGGGCGAGCGGGGCACAGCGCACGGACCCCCTGTCGAACCTGCTCGATCTGGGCGCGGGCGCACCCTCGATCGAGAATCTGGATGGCGCGGCCTGGCGACGCGCCTGGCGGGCCGCCTCCGATCGAATGCCCTTGGTGCGCAAGGACCGAGCCGGTGACCCGGATTTCCGGGAGGCCGTCGCCGAACACCTGCTGCGACATCGGGGGCTGGGTCCGGGCAGCGGCACCACGGTGCTGGCCACCGCCGGAACCAGTTCCGCCGTCGGCGAACTCGCCGGTGCGCTGCTGCAACCCGGTGATGTGGTGGCCATCGAGGACCCCGGCTATCAGCGCGCGGCCGGGGCCTTCCGGGCCGCCCGGGTGCATCTCGTCCCGATTCCCGTGGATGCCGACGGTCTGCGCGTGGACCTGCTCCCCGCGAATGCCAAGGCCGTGTATTGCACGCCCGCACATCAATTCCCGCTCGGCGCGCGCATGCCCGCCGCCCGCCGCATCGAACTCATCGAATTCGCCCGGCGCACGGGCTCTCTCGTCATCGAGGATGACTACGACGGCGAATTGCGTTACGACACCGCACCTTTGCCGCTGCTGGCCACCCTCGACCCCGACCTGGTCGTGCATCTCGGCACCACCAGCAAGATCCTCTCCCCCACCCTCGGCGTCGGCTGGCTGGTCGCCGCGCCCGCGATCGCCGACGCGGTGCTGAGGTATCGCGATCTCACCGGCACCAGCCCCGCCCCCGCCGGTCAGCAGGTCACCGCCGAGCTCGCCCGCCACGGCGACCTCGCCCGCCACCTGCGCCGCCTGCGCCGCGATATGCCCCCGCGCCGCGCCCTGGTCGTGGCCGAACTCCGCAAGCGCGGCCTCCAGGTCATCGGCGACGATGCGGGCTCGCACGTGGTGGTCCCCGTCTCGTCGGCAGCCGCCGAGGATCGGGCCGTCGCGGCCGCCCGGGCCGGTGGCGTCTACCTGGACGGCCTGTCGCGCCACTATCTGGGCGAGCGCCACACCTTCGGCATCGCCCTCGGTTACGCCGCCCTGCCCAGTCACCGACTCCCGACCGCGGTCCGAATCGCCGCCGAATGCCTGTCCGCGGCCGAATGACCTGCCGGTCGTTGTTCGATTCGGTGGGCACTCGACGGACCGGTCGTAAGCTGTCCGCATGAGCGAACAGGACATCCACGCGCGCATCAAGGATCTGGTCGATCGCGAGCATGAACTCCGGTCCAAGGCCACCAATGGCGGTATCGACCCCGGGGAAGAGCGCCGTCAGCTCGCCGAACTCGAGGTCCAGCTGGATCAGGCCTGGGACCTGCTGCGGCAGCGTCGCGCCCGCCTCGACCAGGGCCGCAACCCCGACGAGGCGCAGCCCAATTCCGCCCGGCAGGTCGAGGGCTACCTGCAGTAACGGCGGCTCGTCGCTGCGCACACGCAGCGGCCCGCCACGGCGTACATCCAGCGGCTCGCCGCCCCGTCCCGGGAAATTTCGACCCTCCCGGTGGGGCGGCGGTCGCGGCTACCCTTTTTGAATGGTGGCAACGATAGACATCACGACCGCCGACGGCATCGTCCGCGGTTCCATGGGCCGCCGCGTATCCCGCTGGCGTTCCATTCCCTACGCGGCGTCTCCGGTGGGCAAGCTCAGATTCCGCGCCCCGCAACCCGTCCAGCCGTGGCGCGGGGTACGCGACGCCACCGAATTCGGTTTCGCCGCAATGCAGCACCGCAGCGGGGCCCGGATCGGCCCGCGCCGCCAGCAGCCCACGGGCGAGGACTGCCTGACACTGAATATCACCAAGCCGAACGCCCCGTCGGCCACACCGCGCCCGGTCATGGTGTTCATTCACGGTGGCGGCTATGTCATCGGCACCTCCGCGCTGGGCCTGTATTCCGGTGCGCGGCTGGCGGTGCTGGGCGATGTCATCGTGGTGTCGATCAATTACCGGCTGGGCGCGTTCGGATATGTGAACTTCGGCGAATTCTCCACGCCCACCCAGCAATTCGATTCGAACCTCGGCTTGCGTGATCAGGTGGCGGCCCTGGAATGGGTGCAGCGCAATATCGCCGAATTCGGCGGCGACCCGGGCAATGTCACCATCTTCGGGGAGTCGGCCGGTGCGCACGCCGTGCTCGCCCTGTTCGCCACCCCGGCCTCGGCCGGACTCTTCCACCGCGGCATCTCGCAGAGCCCGCCCGCCGATTGGGGCCCGACCCAGGCCGACGCCAAGGTCTTCGCCCGCCGCTGCCTCGACAAGCTCGGCGTCACCGCCGATGACGCAGCTGACCCCTTGATCACGGCCCGCCCCAATGACATTCGACGCGCCGCCGACCGCGCCGTGTCCGAGGTGCTGCGCGATCAGCCGGGCCTGTTCCCGATCGCCCCCGAGGTGGATGGCGACTTCCTCCCGCGCTCCCCGATCGAGGCCTTCCGCGAGGGCACCGCGCACCGCGTGCCGCTCATCATCGGCACCAATCAGGACGAGGCCACCCTCTTCATCCGCTTCGACGACACCCTCCCCACCACCCCCGACCGCATGCGCTGGATCCTGCGCCAGTCCGGCGATGATGCCGAATCCCGCGTCACCGCCGCCTATCCCGGCTTCCCCGATCCCAGGGTGGCGGTCCGCATGGGCGGCGACTTCACCTTCTGGCGGCCCTCGGTGGCGGTCATGGAGGCCCACAGCCGCTACGCCCCCACCTATGCGTACCGCTTCGACTTCGCTCCCCGCGCGGTCCAATTGGCCGGATTCGGCGCTACCCACGCCCTGGACCTGATCCCAGTCTTCGGTGTAACAGCGACCCCCATCGGCCGCGCACTTACCGCGGCCGGTGGATCACGCGGCTTCCGTTCCGTAACAAGGCAATTCCAGGACAATTGGCTGTCCTTCGCCCGCACCGGCGAGCCCCTCCCGTCCTGGCCCGCCTACACCGAGGACCAGCGCGCCACCATGATCATCGACTCCCCGCCCCGCGTCCTGCACGACCCGGACAAGCCCAAACGCCTTGCCTGGCAGGGCATCCACCTTCCCGCCCTGGTCTGACGCTATTTGAGCAGACGGGACATGCGGCGGTCGGCGAGGATCTTGCCGCCGGTCTGGCAGGTGGCGCAGTACTGGAATGACTTGTCCGCGTACGAGACTTCGCGGACCGTGTCGCCACAGACCGGGCACGGAAGCCCGGTGCGGGCATGCACCCGCATCCCGGAACGCTTCTCGCCCTTCAATCGCGCGGCATCTTGTCCGACCGATCGTTCCACCGCATCGGACAGCGTGGCCCGCATGGCCGAGAACAGCCGTGCCAACTGCTCCGAATCCAGCCCCGAGGACGTGGCGAACGGCGAAAGCTTGGCCGTATGCAGGATCTCGTCCGAGTACGCATTCCCGATCCCCGCGATCACGGTCTGATCGGTCAGCGCGTTCTTCACTCGCTGTGAGGTGCCGTGCAGCAACTCCCCGAATTCGGTCTCGCTGACCGCCAATGCGTCCGGCCCGAGCCGCGCGATCCCCGGAATCGTCAAGGGATCGTGCACCACCCACACCGCCAGCCGCTTCTTGGTCCCCGCCTCGGTGAGATCGAAGGCCGGAGTCAGTCCTTCCGGCGTGAACAGGTGCACCCGGATCGCGAGCGGGCCCTTGCCCGGCTTGGGCGGCGCCACCGCGGGTTCATCGATCCACCGCAGCCATCCGGCCCTCGACAGATGCGTAACCAGCCACACCCCATCGCAATTCAGCCCGAGATGCTTGCCCCAATGCCCCACCCCGGTGACATCACGCCCGGACAGCGCGGTCACCGGCGGATCGAAGGACTTCAGCACACTGAGCGCCGCCACATCGACCCGCCCCACAACCGCGCCTACCGCATGCTCGGCAAGAAACTGCTCGAGCGCCACGATCTCCGGTAACTCGGGCACCTCCGCAGCCTACCCATAACCTCCGACAATCGCCTGGCCAGCGCGAATACCGTGTCGGCACGAACCCGCTGTCACATCCACGAGCCCGCGTGGCTCATACGGGCATGCTGACAAACATCATGTACGTGACCATCTATGTCGCCGACCAGGACCGGGCGCTGAAGTTCTACACCGAGACGCTCGGCCTGGAGAAGCACGTCGATTATCCGACGGGTCCGGAGGGACGCTTCCTCACCGTGAAGACCCCGGGCAGTCCCGTCGAGATCATCCTGTGGCGGCATGCGGCCGCCGTGGGGCACCCGGCCCAGCCGGAGGCCGCGCCCGGTCCGCTCATTCTCGAGTCCGATGATCTGCGAAAGGACTTCGAGGTGTTTCGCGAGCGCGGGGTGACCTTCGATCAGCCCGAGCCGGAGGACTATCCGTTCGGTATCCGGATCGAGGCCTCGGATCCGGACGGCAACCGAATCTCCTTGCGCCAGACCCGCAAGTAGGACGTGGACGAGGGTGACCGCTCAGCGATGCAGGGCGGTCTCCCGTTCCACATGCGATAGCTTCTCGGGATTGCGCACGATGTAGAGGCCGGTGACCAGGCCATCATCGATCCGCACCGCTACGACACCGTCGATCACGCCGTCGAGCCGGGCGAGCAGCGCCGGGCTGCCATTCATCTGGACCGTCTCGAGCGACATGCCCCGCGTGGTGAACCTGGACCCGCCGACCGCCAATAGTCGAGCCACCTTGTCGGCTCCCACGACTGGATTCAACACCGCCTGCACGACTCCGCCGCCATCGCCCACGAGGACGACATCCGGGGCGAGGATATCGAGCAGGCCCTGGATATCGCCCGTATTGATCGCGCGCTGAAATGCCTCCAGCGCCTCACGGGTGTCGGTGGGGGTGGCCACGCCGCGCGGGCGGCGGGCGGCGACGTGTTCCTTTGCCCGGTGGGCGATCTGGCGGACCGCGGCGGGGGTCTTGTCGACGGCCTCGGCAATCTCGTTGTAGCCCAGGTCGAATACCTCGCGCAGCACGAAGACCGCACGCTCGGTGGGGGTGAGGGTTTCCAGCACCAGCATCATGGCCATCGAAACGCTGTCCGCCAGTTCAATATCCTCGGCCACATCGGGCGCGGTGAGCAGCGGCTCGGGCAGCCATTCGCCCACATAGGACTCCTTGCGGCGACCGAGCGTGCGCAACCGGCTCAGCGCCTGGCGGGTGGTGATCCGGACCAGGTAGGCACGCTGCTCCCGCACCGTGTCGAGGTCGACGGTCATCCACTTCATCCAGGTTTCCTGGAGCACGTCCTCCGCATCGGCGGCCGAGCCGAGCATCTCGTAGGCGACGGTGAACAGCAGATTGCGGTGGGTCACGAAGACCTCGGTGGCCGGGTCCAGCTGCTCGCTCATCCAGGGCTCCTGTCTGTTCACACTCGACTTTGGCACGAGACGCCGCCCGCCGCCGCTTTGTGACACCCGACGTCGGTGGTCCACCTCACATTTCCGGGCTGTCACAGGGGCGAGATCAGCGGCATCTCATGGTCGTTCGAGAAACACCACGAGAGAGGAAAGAACAATGGGACCTCGTTTCGACATGATGGCCAATGACTTCGGCGGCAAGTTCGCCAAGCGGTTCGCGGGCATCGCCATGGCGCTGAACCAGTCGACGCTGTCGAAGACGACGCAGGAATTGGTGCAGTTGCGGGCCAGCCAGATCAATGGCTGCGGATTCTGCACCGATATGCACACCAAGGATCTCGAGGCGGTCGGGGAAACCTCGGTGCGGCTCAACCTCGTCGCCGCCTGGCGGGAGGCGACCGTCTTCACCGAGGCCGAGCGGGCGGCGCTCGCGTTCGCCGAGGAGGGCACCCGCCTAGCCGATCATCACCACGGCGTCAGCGACGAGACCTGGGAGCAGGTGCGCAAGCACTACGACGACGATCAGATCGCCGCATTGATCGCGGTGGTTGCCCTGATCAATGCGGCCAATCGGATGAACGTGATCGTGAAGATGCCGGCCGGGTCCTACCAGCCCGGCATGTTCGACGCCGTGCTCAGCTGATGAATTGCTGACGCAGCAGGAAGCGCTGCACCTTGCCGCTGGGCGTTTTCGGGAGCTCCGGAACGAAGTGGATACGACGCGGATACACATGCGCCGCCAGCTTCCGCTTCACCAATTGCTGGAGCTCACCGACCAGCGCCGCATCGGGCTCGATGCCGGGACTCGCCACCGCGACGGCGATCAGCACCTCACCGCGCAACTCGTCCGGCACCCCGATCACCGCCACCTCCGATACCGAATCATGGCTGGTGAGAACGCTTTCCACCTCGAACGGACCGATCCGGTACCCGGCCATGAGAATCACATCGTCATCACGGGAGGCGAACGTCAGATAGCCATCGGCATCGCGGGCGGCCACATCGCCGGTGACATACCAGCGACCGTCGGCGGTGAAGCGGGCCGCACTGCGCTCGGGCGCATTTCGGTAGCCGCGGAAGGTGAGCAGCGTGCTGTCCGTGGCAATGGCGACACGGCCGGACTCGCCGACCGCGGCCGGTTCATCGGAATCCAGGCGCAGGACCTCGACGGTGTAGCCGGGCATGGGCTGTCCCATCGAGCCGGATTTGATATCGGCTATGAGATCCGGATGCCAGGCATTGACGACGGTCATCCCGGTTTCGGTCTGGCCGTAGTGATCGCGAATCTCCACGCCCAGTGCCTGTTTCGACCAGGTGATGACATCGGGTGTGAGCGGTTCACCGGCCGAGGACAGATGCCGCAGTACCAGCCCGTCCGGCATCGGGCTGTGCCGCAGTGCGCGGTAGACCGTCGGCGCGGCCGCGAAATTGGTGACGCCGTACTCGCGAAGCACCTGCCAGGTGAGCGCCGGATCGAAGGGCGCACACAGCAGAATGCTGCGATGCCCGGACGCCATGGGCGCGAGGATGGCGATGTACAGGCCATACGCCCAGCCCGGATCGGCGATATTCCAGAAGACATCGCCCGTGGCGCAGTCGATCCCGTACTCGAAGTACATGACCACGCCCGCCATGCCGCTCAACCGCATGGGCACGGCCTTGGGCGTCCCGGTGGTGCCGGAGGTGAACAGCTCGACCAGCACACCGTCCCCGCCGACGGCCACCGACTCCGGTGCGGCACCGGTGTTTTCGAGCAGATCAGCGAACGCGATATCGTCGCCGGTCGCCTCGCCCGTGGTGACGACCCGCCATTCCCGTGCCGCCGGAAGCTCGTCACTCGGCGCGAGTTTCGCCCGCTGCGCGGCATCGGTGATGACGAGCTTGGTCCCGTTCCCATTGACCCGCATGGCGATCGCCCCCGGCGCGAACGCGGTGAACAGCGGCACATGCACCGCCCCGATTCGCCAGATGGCCAGCAGCGCCACCACCAGCTCCTGAGACTTCCCCATCAGCGTGGCGACCCGATCGCCTTCCCGCACACCGATTTCCACCAACGCCGCCGCGACCCGCTCGGAGCGCTCCCTGATTTCCCCGAAGGTGACGTCGATACCGGATAGATCCGGCTGCACGAACGTGAAGGCAACCGCATCGGCCGGATGCCGATCGCACAGCAGCCCGGCCGCGTTCGCATCGGGCGCGCCGTACTCGGCGGCCAGCTGCTCGGCGCGCCGGATTGGGGCGTCGTTGGGGGTTCGGGGGCGAAGCCCCTGCGAGTTCCCGAGAGTTGGGTCGGTCATGCGATACCTCCACTTACACCGTTGACCGACTATTGACGGTCCGCCAGTAGCAAGTCAAGAGGTGGTCAGTGGCCCCGGCGCAGGAGGTAGACGTCCATGATCCAGCCCTTGGACTCTCGCAGGGAGGCGCGGCGGCGGGCGATCCGCTGCTCGACCACGCGTAGCGGGCCCTCGACGATGGTTTCGTCGGGCATGCCCAGGTACGCACCCCACCAGATGTAGATGTCGTCGCCCGGCACTTGGGTGAATGAGCAGTCGCCGTCGAGCATGACGACCGTGGCCTGGCCGGACGCCAGGCCTTCCTCGCGGAGCCGCCGTCCCGTCGTGACGTGCACCGGCTCGCCGATCTCATGCAGCACCATCCGATGCGAGGCCGCCAGGGCCTGCACGCTGGTGATCCCCGGAATCACCTCGTAGTCGAAGAACATCCGTTCGCGTTCCAGCACCCGTTCCACGATCCGCAGCGTGCTGTCGTACAGCGACGGATCACCCCACACCAGAATCGCGCCGACGCCGTCGGTTTCCGCGAAGGCCCGTTCCAGGATCTCGGCGCGCTGCTCATGCCAGTCCTGCACGACACCCCGGTACGCGGTGTCCGCGCCGGTGCCCGGCACGGTCCGGTCGCGGGGCGGGTCGGCGATCTCCACCAGCTGGTAGGGGTGGTGCACATGCTCGGCGATGATCCGCGCCCGCACATCCACGAGTTCTTGTTTCTCGGCCCCTTTACCGATGAAGAAGAACACATTCACCTGGCGCATCGCCTTGATGGCCTGCACTGTCACCTGGTCCGGGTCACCAGCACCTATTCCGATCACGAAGAGCTTCCGCACGGTGCGTAAGCTTGCCAGGCGTGGACACGGCCCCCCGAAACACCCAGTACGAGGACCTGCTGCGGCTGGTTCTGGATTCCGGCACCCCCAAGGGGGACCGGACCGGCACGGGGACCCGCAGTCTCTTCGGACATCAACTGCGCTATGACCTTTCGCAGGGCTTCCCGCTGATCACCACCAAGAAGGTGCATCTGAAGTCGATCGTCTACGAGTTGCTGTGGTTCCTGCGCGGCGATTCGAACGTGCACTGGTTGCAGGAGCACGGGGTCAGCATCTGGGACGAATGGGCCGACGCGAATGGCGATCTGGGCCCGGTCTACGGCGTGCAGTGGCGGTCCTGGCCGACGCCGGACGGCATGCACATCGATCAGATCTCGCAGGTGCTGCAGACGCTGCGCACCGATCCGGATTCGCGCCGCATCATCGTCTCGGCGTGGAATGTGTCGGAGCTGGACAAGATGGCGCTCGCGCCCTGCCACGCCTTCTTCCAGTTCTATGTGGCCGACGGCAAGCTGTCCTGCCAGCTGTATCAGCGCAGCGCGGACCTGTTCCTGGGCGTGCCGTTCAATATCGCGAGTTATGCGCTGCTGACCCATATGGTGGCGCAGCAGACCGAACTGGAACCCGGTGAATTCATTTGGACCGGCGGCGATGTGCACATCTACGACAATCACCTGGAGCAGGTGCGCGAGCAGCTGAGCCGGGAGCCGTACCCGTTCCCGAAGCTGAATCTTCGGCCCGCGCCGACGCTGTTCGACTACGCCTTCGAGGATGTGGAAATCGAGGGTTACCAGCATCATCCGGCGATCAAGGCCCCGGTGGCGGTGTGAGCGGTCAGGGCCCGGAGGCGGCAGCGGAGCGTAACCACGCAGGGCCCCCGCTCACACCCGGCGGGCACAGCGTGAGTCGCTCGATCGGCCTGATCTGGGCGCAAACACCGGACGGAATCATCGGGCTGGACAACACCATTCCCTGGCGGGTGCCGGAGGATATGGCGCATTTCAAGGACGTCACCTGGGGGCATCCCGTGGTGATGGGGCGGCGCACCTGGGATTCGCTGCCGCCGAAGTTCCGGCCCCTCGCCGGGCGTCGCAATATCGTCGTGACCCGGCAAGCCGACTGGTCGGCCGAGGGGGCCGAGCGGGCGGGCTCGCTGGAGGAGGCCCTGGCGTTGAGCGGTGAGGGCATGGTGTGGATCGCGGGTGGCGGCGAAATCTATCGCGCCGCACTGCCTTTCGCCACCGAGCTGATGGTGACCGAGGTCGCGGCGGACATTGTCGGCGACTGCTACGCCCCGCCCATCGGCCCGGAGTGGCACGCCGATCAGGCCCCCTGGCAGGAGTCTTCGAAGGGCCTCAAGTTCAGGCACGTCCGTTATACGCGGTAGAGCTCATAACGCGGACATCCCGCGTCAGGCAATTCCTGTACACGAACCATCGAAACGCCCGATCGGCCGGAAGGCGTCCGGCATACTCACGGATACCCCGGCGAAAGGCAGTCCATGGACAAGAAATCGCTGACCGCGGTGGCGCGCCAGCAGCTCAAGCTGGCCGCCGCCGCCTCGAGCGGACGCAGCTCGCAGACCATCTACGGGGGCCACGCGCACAGCCTGCGCCAGACCGTGATCGCGCTGACGGCCGGTCAGTCGCTGGCCGAGCACGAGAATCCGGGCGAGGCGACGCTGGTCGTGCTCAGCGGCGTGCTGGCTTTGATCAGTGGCACCAATGAGTGGAAGGGTTCGGCCGGCGATCTGCTGGTCATCCCGGATGCCCGGCACAGCGTGAAGGCGATCGACGATGTCGCCTTCCTGCTGACTGTGGCGAAGTAGCGGCAAACCGGACAACCGGTCGACCGGTCCGTCCCCGGCAGCCTCTAGGCTGGAGCGCATGGGTGAGCCGCAGCCGATACTCGACCCGCTCACACCGGCCGCTATTTTCCTCGTCGTCACCATCGACGAGGGCGGCGAGCCGGTGGTGCGCGACCTGCTCGCAGACCTGCCCGGCCTGCGTAGATCCATCGGATTCCGGGTGCCGGGCGCCGGACTCACCTGCGTGACCAGCATCGGAAGCGCCGCATTCGATCGCCTGTTCGCCGGGCCGAAACCCGCTGAGCTGCACGAATTTCCGGGCTACCAGGGCGAAAAACACCAGGCCCCGGCAACTCCGGGCGACCTGCTCTTCCACATCAAGGGCGAAACCCAGGACGCGTGCTTCGAATTGGCCATGACCATCGGCGACCGGCTCGCCGGGGCGGCGACCATCGTGGATCAGACCGTCGGCTTCCGCTACTTCGAACAGCGCGATCTGCTCGGATTCGTGGACGGCACCGAGAATCCCGAGGGCACACAGGCCCTCAGCGCCGCGCTGATCGGCGAGGAGGATCCCGAATTCACCGACGGCAGTTACGTGATCGTGCAGAAGTACCTGCACACCCTGGGCGACTGGCGGGCACTCTCGGTCGAGGAGCAGGAGCGGGTGATCGGCCGCACCAAGCTCGAGGACTTCGAGCTCTCCGATGCCGAGAAGCCCGCGAATTCCCATGTAGCCGTGAATGATCAGGACGAGCTCGGCACCATCGTGCGCGCCAATATGCCGTTCGGCAGCGTGCGGGACGGCGAGTTCGGCACCTACTACGTCGCCTACTCGGCGAGCCCCGCGACCAGCGAGAAGATGCTGGAGCGCATGTTCCTCGGCACCGACGAGGCCGCCTACGACCGCATCCTGGATTTCTCCACCGCCGTCACGGGCACTTTGTTCTTCACCCCGCCCGCGGGGTTCTTCGACGCGCTGCCGGACGCACCCGCCCCGGCCGCTGTGGAAGCACGGGAATCTCCGAGCAGCAATGGCGTTGTGTCCGACGGCGCTCATTCCACGAGTGGTTCCCTGAGTATCGGCACGCTGAAAAGGAGCTAAGGCATGAACAACCTCCACCGCGAACTAGCGCCGATCACCTCGTCCGCCTGGTCGGCGATCGAGGAAGAGGCGACCCGAACCTTCAAGCGGCACATCGCGGGTCGCCGCGTGGTCGACCTGTCCGGACCGCACGGCGCCGACTACAACGCGGTCGGCCTGGGCCGTAATGTCTCCATCACCTCGCCCGGCGACGGCGTGGAGGCCCGCCAGCGTGTCGTGGTGCCGCTGGTCGAACTGCGGGTGCCGTTCAGCCTGTCCCGGTCCGAACTCGACAATGTCGAGCGCGGCGCGCGCGACACCGATCTGGATCCGGTGAAGGAGGCGGCCAAGAAGATCGCCTTCGCCGAGGACCGCGCCATCTTCGAGGGCTATCCGGCCGCCGGGATTCTGGGCATTCGCTCCACCACCGTCTGCGAGCCGGTCAAGCTGCCCGGCGACCCGCGCCTGGCCCCGGAGGCCGTCGCGCAGGCGCTGAGCAAGCTGCGCCTGGCCGGTGTGGACGGCCCGTACTCGGTGCTGCTGTCTGCGGATCTGTACACGGCGGTCAGCGAGACCTCCGATCACGGCCACCCGATCCGCACCCATATCGAGCGGCTCATCGACGGCGAGATCATCTGGGCTCCGGCCATCGACGGCGCGTTCGTGCTGTCCACCCGCGGCGGCGACTTCGATTTGCGGATCGGGCAGGACCTGTCCATCGGCTACCTGTCGCATGACGCCGAATCGGTGCAGCTGTACTTCCAGGAGAGCCTGACCTTCCTGGTGTACACGGCCGAGGCGGCCGTCGCGCTGGAGGCGTAGGCCCTCTTCGCAGCTTCCGGGCCCCGTGCGAATCGCACGGGGCCCGACTGCTGTGCGGAAGTGGTGGAGGCGTAGCGCACCGGCGGGTACGGTTTTCGGCAGTCGGTGGCAGGAGGCGGTATGACGGTGGTGCGGGCGGGCGTGGTGCCGGGTCGGCGTGCGGCCTTGTATGGGCTGAGCGGATTCCTGGCGGTCGCGCTGGTGTGCGGTGCCATCGTGGGGGCATTCGGGCTCAATCGCGTATTCACCGGGCTGCTGCTGGGGATCGCGGCCGGGGTGGCGTTGTTGTTCCTGCTGTTCGGGCGCGATGGACTGATCCTGTCGGAGGAGTCGATCGTGCGGCGGACGCCGTGGGCGGCCTCGACCGTGGCGTGGGATCGGGTGGTGGCGGGGCGGTTCGCGCTCGACGACAAGGCGCGGTGGTCGCTGGCCCTGGATCTCAATGGCGGGGAGGAGCAGCACGGGGAGCTGGTGTTGCTGTCGATTCCGCCGGTGGTGCGGCCGATCACCAATGCCTACGACCATCGTAAACGGGAGCAGGTCAATGAGATCCGGAATATCCTGCGGGACAAGCGCATTCCCGTGACGATCCTGCCGGAGATCGCGGCGGGCCTGCAGGAGCACTGGCGGATCGCGCCGCCCACGCGATAGTAGCTAGGGTGGTTCGCGTGATTCGGACCGCGGCATTGGCACATATCCGGGATCGGCGTCTACTCCAGACCCGATCGACCGGTAAAGACGTGTTCTATATGGCGGGCGGCAAGATCGATCCGGGCGAGACCCCGGAATCCGCGCTGCACAGGGAGATTCGCGAGGAGCTCGGCGTCGGCACCACCGATGTCACCGAGCTCGGCGTCTTCGAGGCCGAGGCCTACGGCCACGCCCCCGGCACCCGCCTGCACATGACCTGCTTCCTCGGTGAACTCACCGACGAGCCCCAGGCCTCCAGCGAGATCGCCGAACTCCGCTGGTTCACCCTCGCCGAATACGCGGCCATGCCACACGTCGCGCCCGGTTCCCTGATGGTCTTCCAGCACGTGCGAAGCCTCGGCTTGATCGACTGATCCTGACGTTGTAACCACCCCGCCTATCCCTGAATGGCAGCAGTGCGACCGGATCCGGCGGCGTGTTCTGGAAGTCGGCGGGATCCGTCAATGCCTGGACCTTCGATCCCGGTGTCACGCAACCGCAGACCTCTACCCGGTCATCGGGCCTGTGCAGCGACGGTCAGCTGCTCTGAGCCTCCGACTCGTCCGGGGGAGCGGCCGGGCCGGCGTCGGCGGGGACACCGGCGCTCACCGGAATGCGAGTGGCGGCGGCCAGACCGAGCAGGAGGAAGAGCGCGGCGGCCAGCAACGTGGTGCGGGTGGCATCGGTGAAGCCGCGGCACAGGGCGTCCAATACGGCTGCGGCACCGTCGTGGCCCCGGACCACGGGGATGGTGCCACCCGCGGATTCCCGGGTGGCGGTGGCGAGGGTGTCGGCGTTCTGATCGCCCAGATTGTGGACCGCGTCGAGTCGCCGAGGCAGGTCGTGGCCGAGGGATACCGACAGCAGCGCACCGACCAGGGCGGTGCCGAAGGCGGAACCGACCTGCCGGACCGTGCTCTGGGTGGCGGAGGCCTGGCCCGACTGCTCGGGCGGCACATCGGCCAGCACGGTCCCGGTCAGCTGCGCCGAGGCCATGCCCAATCCGATGCCGTAGCAGACCAGCACGACCGCCAGCCACCATTCGGAGATGTGCGGGGTCACCACCAGCGCCGCGATGCCCACGCCGACGGCTTCGAAGGCCAGGCCGAGCTGCACCACCCGCACCGCGCCCCATGTGCGCACCAGCCCTTCGGCAATGCCCGCGGCCAGGAACGCGCCCACGGCCATGGCGGCCAGCACCACGCCCGCGCGCAGGGTCGACAGGCCGAGCACGTTCACCATGAACAGCGGCAGCACGAACAGCAGCCCGAATTCGCCCAGGGCCACCGAGAAGGCGGTGATATTGCCCCATCGGAAGCCGGGGATGGCGAACAGCTTCGGGTTCATCAACGCCGAACGCTGAATGAGATTGCGGTGGGTCTCCCAGCGCAGGAAGGCGTACAGCACGAGCGCACCGAGTAGGAGAAGGATCGGGATGGGCGAGATGGGTGCGTCGCGCGACCAGGTGAATCCGGCGATCGGGAAGTCCCGCAGCGGTTTCCACCAGCCGTAGGTTTGGCCTTCGATGAGTGCGAAGACGAGCAGCGCGAATCCGGCCGCGCTGAGAAGGAACCCGTCCACGTCGAGGCCGGGGGCGTGGCTGCCCATCTTGGTCTCGGGGACGAACAGCAGCAGCCCGATGAGCACCACCACGCCGAGCGGGATATTGACCAGGAAGATCCACGGCCAGGTGTAATTGGTGGTCAGCCAGCCGCCCACCAGCGGCCCGATGGCGGCGACACCCGAGATGACCGATCCCCAGACCGCGAAGGCGATCACCCGGTCCCGGCCCCGGAACAGGGCATTGACCGTGGACAACGTGCCCGGCAGCACGGCCGCGCCGCCGATGCCCTGCACGATGCGGCCCAGGATCAGCGGCCAGGCGCCGGTCGCGGCGGCGGCGAGCAGACTGCCCGCCAGGAAGATGAGGACGCCGAGGGCGAAGAGCAAGCGGCGGCCCAGCCGGTCGCCGAGCCTGCCCGCGGTGATGAGCAGGGCGGCCAGCACGACCGAGTAGATGCTGGTGATCCATTGCGCCTGAGTGAAGTTGAGCTGCAGGTCGGCAATGATCACGGGCAGCGAGACGGCGACGATGGTGCCGTCCAGCACCACCATGGACAGGCCGAGTGCCAGCACACCGAGGGCGATCCAGCGCGTGCGCCCCTGGATCGGGCCTTCCAGCTCCACTTCCGCCATCAATCGCTCCAAACCAGTCGAGGACAGCCAGTGCGAACCATGGTGCTTCACATTTGCTGACACATGCTCGAGCCACGCGGAACCCGATCGAGTCTAGCCACGTCGATCATTGCTGGTCATTAGCTTTTGTCTTGGGGACTTGCCGTCGCGGGACCGTCCCACTCGGACCCTGGCGCTGCCCGAAGACCCCGACTCGGGACATGGGATGTCCGAATCGGATACCGTTTGACGGGTGTCGATGATGAAGGGTTCCAACGTTCCGGTGGCGGCGTCTGCGGTACGTATCGAACTGGGGTGGCAATCAGGTCCCGGCGTTCCGGATGCCGATGCGTCGGCCCTGCTGCTGGCCTCGGGCAAGGTGCGGTCGGACAGCGATTTCGTCTTCTACAACCAGAAGGTGCACGCCTCGGGCGCGGTCCGCCACGAGGGTAAGCAGCAGGGCCAGCAGGTCACCGATGTGCTGTCGGTGAATCTCGCGCAGGTGGAACCGCAGATCGAGACCGTGGTCATCGCGGCCTCCTCGGACGGTGGCACCTTCGCCCAATTCCGGGGCCTGCATGTGCGTTTGGTGGATGCGAGCAGCGGCGCGGAGATCGCGCGCTTCGATCCGGCCGACGCCTCCTCGGAGACCGCCTACGTGCTCGGCGAGCTGTACCGCCGCCAGGGGGCCTGGAAGTTCCGCGCGGTCGGCCAGGGCTATGCGGCCGGACTGGCCGGGCTGGCAACGGATTTCGGGATCAGCGTCGACGATGCGCCCGCGGCCCAGTCCGCACCGCAGTCCGCGCCGCAGCCCGCCTTCAATGCGCCGCCGCCGCCACCGCCGGTGCCTCCGCAGCCGAATTATGGAGCGCCACAGACTCCGCCGCCGAACTACGGGGCACCGCAGACTCCGCCCCCGAACTTCCCGCCGCCGCCGCAGCAGCCGCAGGGCGCGCCGCAGCCGAATTACGCACCGCCGCAGGGCTACAACCAGCAGCCGCCGCAGCCGTATGGTCAGCAACCGCCGCAGCCGTACGGCCAGCCGCAGTATGGGCAGCCGCAGCCGGGTCAGTACCCACCGCCCGCCGGTCAGCAGCATGCGCCCGCACCGGGCGGCTTCCCGCCGCCTCCCGGTCAGTACGCGCCGACCCCTCCCCCGTTCCAGCAGACTCCGAATCAGGTTCCGCCGCAGCAATTCCAGCAGCCGCCCGCGCCCGGAGCCGAGCCGCGCGTGAACCTGGGCAAGATCTCCCTCACCAAGGAGGCCCCCGCGGTCTCCCTGACCAAGCAGGGCGCGACCGGCGGCATCATGCGGGTCAATCTGAACTGGTCGGTCCCCGGCGCGTCGGGCGGCCTGTTCGGCCGTAAGCGCGGCGGCAACGGCGGCCTCGACCTCGACCTCTGCTGCTTCTGGGAATTGACCGACGGTTCGAAGGGCTGCATCAGCCCGCTCGACACCATGGGCAATCTGCACAAGGCCCCGTTCATCGAGCTCGATCAGGACGACCGCAGTGGTGCGAGCGTCTCCGGTGAGAACCTGTCCATCAATCTCGACAATGTCGCGCAGTTCCGCCGCATCCTGGTATTCGCCTCGCTGTACGAGGGCGCGGAGGACTTCCGCGGCGTACACGCCACCGCAACGCTTTACCCGCGAAACTCGCCGCCCATCGAGATGGAAGTCAGCGGCTGCGTCGACGACTCCCGCGAAATGGTGCTGGCCCTGATCGAGAACATCAATGGCGAGTTGGTGGTTCGCCGCGAGGGGGTCTTCGTGCGCCCGCCGGACGGGCACCGCTTCTGGGGCAAGATGGCGGTGGATCAGTCCTATAACTGGCAGCTCAAGTGGGGCACCTCGAAGGGCAAGTCCTGAGTCAGAGAGCGTGCGGGCCCGCCAGTTCGATTGCGGCGGTGCGGGTCCGCGCCAACTCCCCTTGCCAGCCGAGCAGTCGCAGGATGGCGTCGGGGATCAGCTTTTCCGCGTACTCCGGTGCGGCTCCCTCATCCGAGCGGACGCTGATGACGGATTCGACAAGGCGGAATGGCAGTAGTTCCGCGCCCGGTACCGCACCGTCCCCGGCATCGGCTATGACGGCCGCCGAGAGGGTTTCGTAGTGGCGGCGTAGCTCGTCGCGGCGTTCCCGGAAGGCGGCGAAGCGTTCGCTGCGCAGCTCCGGCAGTAGATACAGCGCGCCCAGATTCCATCGGGCAGCACACAATTGGCTCACGTCGAACCAGGCCAGCGCGTAGAGACGCACGGCGGCCGGTTCCGTGGACGTGGCCAGCCGTTCGGCCAATTCCAGTGGTGCGGTGATGGTTTCGGCGAGCAGCGCGTCGAGGATGTCGTCCTTGGCGGCGAAGTGGTGATACAGCGAGGCCTGGCGGATGCCGACCGCGTCGGCGATGCCGCGGGTCGAGGTGCTGCCGTACCCATTGGCGGTGAACAGCTCCGCGGCGGCGTCGAGGATCTCGGCGCGCGGCGTTTGCCCGGCCCGGCGGCGGGGTTCGAGGCGTGGACGTCCAGGTCCGACTTGGGTCACTTGCCCATTGTGTACTACCGGAATTTTCCTGCCACCGGGGCGCGGCGGTCGACCGATCATGCGAACTTTCGGCAGGTCACGGCCATGAAGTGCGTATTCTGTCACTCGATAGCTACGTAGGGAACATAGATGTTACGGCAGGCAATCGGACCGATACATTCATGTCATCGGGCGAGCGATCGCGGCCGGAAAGCTATCACTCGATAGATATTCACCCGCTCGCCGAAAGACTCGCCGCCATGGTTGCCTCTACCGACCCGATAGTCCCGGACCACCCGCCGAGCAACTCCGATACCAGCGCCGACAGTGCCGATCTGGCCCGTTTCGGTTATCAACCCGTCCTGCGTCGCAAGCTCGGCCGTTATGCCTCCTTCGCGGCCGGATTCTCCTTCGTCTCCATCCTCACCACGATTTTCCAATTCTTCGGCCTCGGTTATTCCTTCGGCGGCGCCGCCTTCTTCTGGACCTGGCCGATCGTGTTCGCCGGACAGTTCCTGGTGGCGCTGAATTTCGCGGAATTGGCTGCGCGCTACCCGATTTCGGGCTGTATCTACCAGTGGTCGCGACATCTGGCCGGGGAGCTGGTCGGCTGGTTCGCGGGCTGGATGATGATCATTGCCCAGATTGTCACCGCCGCGGCGGCAGCCATCGCCTTGCAGGTGGTGCTGCCCTCGATCTGGGACGGCTTCCAGTTCGTCGGCATCGACAGTTCACTGACCTCGCACGACGGTGCGGTGAACGCGGTGATCCTGGGCAGCGTGCTGCTGGTGGTCACCACGATCATCAATGTGGCAGGCATTCAATGGATGTCGCGGATCAACTCGCTGGGCGTCACCATCGAGATCATCGGTGTGATCGCGGTGATCGCGGTGTTCTTCACGCATACCGACCGTGGGCCGGGTGTGGTCATGGAGACCGATCAGGCTGCGCCGGGACCGTATTGGGCTGCATTCCTGGTCTCCGGGCTGATGGCCGCCTATGTGATGGTCGGATTCGATTCCGCCGGTGAGCTTTCCGAGGAGACACACAATCCGCGGCACGTCGCACCGCGCACGATTCTGACGGCGCTGTCGGTGTCGGCGTTGGGTGGCGGGCTGATCCTGATCGGTGCGCTGATGGCGGCGCCGAGTCTGTCGGACGGTTCGCTCGGGACCGGTGGGCTGGCGTATGTGATCGAGGCGAAGCTCGACACCACGCCCGGCAAGGTGGTTCTGGCCTGCGTGGCGTGCGCGATCACGGTGTGCACCTTGGCTATTCAGACGGCGGGCTCTCGGCTCATGTTCTCGATGGCCCGGGATGGGCGGCTGCCGTTCGCGGCGCGACTGGCCGCCGTGCATCCGCGCTTCGGTACGCCGGTGTGGCCGTCCGTGGTGATCGGGGTGTTCGGTATCGGACTGCTGGTGCTGAATCTGGGCAATGCCGCCATTTTCGCGACCCTCGCGAGCGTCTGCATTGTCACGCTGTATCTGGCATACCTGCTGGTCACCGTGCCGCTGCTGGTGCGGAGGATCAAGGGGTGGCCTGCCGATGACGCGATCACCGAATCGGGCGCACCGCTCTTCGGCCTGGGCCGCTTCGGAATTCCGATCAATGCCCTGGCCGTGGGGTGGGGCATCGCCATGGCGATCAACCTGGCCTGGCCGCGCGCCGAGGTCTACACGCCCGCCGGTGGCGGCTGGTGGATGCTCTGGGGCGCTCCGCTGTTCGTGCTGCTGACCGTGGTGGTCGGCGTGGTGGTGCATCGCATTGTCACGCCGAGCCGCGTCATAGCCACCGAGCCCGTCGTCCAACCCGCCTGAGCCGCCGCAGCATCCGTGACCGGGCACGACAGGAACCACGCAAAGGAGTACCGATGACGAATACCGCAGACACCACGAGCGCACGGGCACACGCCCGTTCGCAAGCCGCGGCGGCGGCCACCAGCGGGCCCACGCTTCCGGCGGATGTGGATTCCGCGAAAATCACCTTCACTCAACGGATTCCCTCGGGTGGGTACGCCAATGTCGTGCTCGGTCGCGGGACTCGGGTCCGGCTGTCGGATCCGGCGGGCGCGGCCTGCGCGCACCTGTTCCTACTGCGGGCCGAATCCCCGTGGGAGCGGCTGAATGTGGCCGATACGGTGAAGGTTCCGTGGCAGGCGTATATCGGTGCGGGACACCCGCTGCTGTCGGATCAGGGCCGAGTGCTGGCCACTGTCATCGCCGATTCCTCCGGACACCACGACACCTTGTGCGGCCCATCGCCCGCCGCTCGCGACCGGCTGCATCTGGCGGGCGTGAAGCACGGCCTCGAGCCGCGCGATCTCGGCCCGAGCATTTCCTTCTTCCGGGGTGTGCGGGTCGAACACGATGGTGCGCTCACCCCCACGGGCAGCGCCGGACCGGGCACCGCCGTTGACCTGCTCATCCATCTGCCGGTGACGCTCCTGCTCGCCAATGCCGAGCATCCGCTCGACCTCGCGCCCACCACGGATCTCGACCTGGTGGCCTGGTCGGCTCCCGAGGAACTCATCCGGCGGCACAACACCGATCCGGAATACCTGCGCGCGGTGGAGAACACCGAAAGCGATTGGAACGCCCGCACTCTGGAGGCATTCGCATGATCACCACAGCCCGCACCGTCGTCCTGGACGAGACGGTTCCCGCGCAGGCCCCCTGGTCCGCCGTGGTGCGAGCCGGTGAACGCCTGGAAATCATCGACCTGCACGGCAATCAGGCCGTCGACTGCCTGCTCTACTCGGCCGCCGACCACAGCGACCGCTACAGCGCCCAGGCCACCATCACCGCCCAGCGCAATATCTTCCTCACCACCGGCAGCGTCCTGCGCACCGATGCGGGCACACCCCTCATGACCGTCCTCGCGGATGAGGTCGGCAATCACGACACCGTCGCCGGTGCCTGCTCCCAGGAATCCAATACCCTCCGCTACGGCCACCACACCCGCCACCAGCACGCCTGCGTGGAGAACTTCCTCGCCGAGGGCCTGAAATGGGGCCTGGGCAAACGCGATCTGGTCTCCAATATCAACTGGTTCATGAACGTCCCGGTCGAACCCGACGGCACCCTCGGCATAGTCGACGGCCTCTCCGCTCCCGGCAAGAAGATCACCCTGGTCGCCGAGATCGACACCCTCGTCCTGGTCTCCAACTGCCCGCAGATCAACAACCCCTGCAATGGCTTCAACCCCACCCCGGTCCGCATGGTGGTGACCCGATGACCACGGTCCTACCCGAGCCCGCCCGCGCGGGCACCCCGGATCGGACGACCATCCGGCAAGTCGGCACGCCGGACGTGGGCGTCAGGTCCACACAAACCTGTGCCGCCTCGATCGGCGAGGAGCCCGGGGCGGTGGCGTCGGTGCGGGTGCTGCGGCCGGGGATGCAGACGACCGTGCAGGATTGGCCTGCGCGAGTGGGGTATTGGCATGTGGGTGTGCCGCCGTCGGGGCCGATGGATGATCTGTCGTTTCGGCTGGGGAATCGGGCGCTGGGGAATCCGGAGGGTGCGGCCGGGCTCGAGTGCACGCTCGGCGGGCCTGCGCTCGAGTTCGAGGACGAGACGTGGGTTTGTGTCACCGGTGCTCCGGTGCCCGTCACCGTGAATGGGCGGCCGGTGCGGGAGTGGCGGAGTGTGCTGGTTCCGGCGGGCGGGGTGCTGGATGTCGGCATGGTGCGTGGGCCGGGGATGCGGTGCTACGTCCTGGTCGCGGGCGGGATCGAGGTGCCCGAATACCTTGGCAGCCGTTCGACTTTCACGCTCGGGAAGTTCGGGGGCGGGACGGGGCGGGCGCTCGCGGTCGATGATGCCTTCGTGCTGGGTGCACCGGGGCGGGTGACGGCGGGCGTGCCGGGCGATGACCAGCCGGTGCTGACACGGCGGTGGGAGCTGGCTGTCACCGAGGGGCCGCACGGTGCGCCGGAGTTCTTCACGCGCAGTGATTTCGACACCATTATCGGGACCGATTACGAGGTGCACTTCAACTCCGATCGGACCGGCGTGCGGTTGGTGGGGCCGAAACCGCAATGGGCTCGGACCGATGGGGGCGAGGCGGGGCTGCATCCGTCGAACATTCATGACACCGCGTATTCCGTTGGCGCACTGGACTTCACCGGAGATACGCCGATCCTGCTCGGGCCGGATGGGCCGAGCCTCGGCGGATTCGTGTGCCCGGTGACCGTCGTGGCGGCGGATCGCTGGAAGCTAGGGCAACTCACACCCGGCGATGCGGTTCGTTTTGTGCCGGTGCGCGCGGATCGGGCGGCGTCATTGCGCGAAGTGGGTGTCGGACGGCGTGCGGCGTGGCCGATCGTGCTGTCCGATGGCGGCGATGGCGATGACGGGGTGCTGGCCCGCCGCGACGGCGACGACACGTTCGTCACCTACCGGCGCGCGGGCAATGACGGCATGCTCGTCGAATACGGCGATATGACATTGGATCTGGAGCTGCGCGCTCGCGTGCATGCCCTGCATCAGGCGCTGCTGGAGCGTTCGGTGCCGGGGATCACCGAGCTCACGCCGGGCGTGCGGTCGCTTCAGGTGCGCAATGATCCGGACCGGCTGTCGACGCGCGCGCTGCTCGACCTGCTGGGCGAGGTGGAGGCCGAGCTGCCGTCGGCCGATGAGCTGGTGGTGCCGAGCCGCAGCGTGCGGCTTCCGCTGTCCTGGGACGACCCATCGACCCGCGAGGCCATCACCCGCTACATGCACGGTGTGCGCGCCGATGCGCCGTGGTGTCCGTGGAATATCGAATTCATCCGGCGCATGAACGGAATGGGCTCGGTGGACGAGGTTTTCGATACGGTCTTTGCCGCCGAGTACCTGGTGCTCGGACTCGGCGATGTCTATCTGGGCGCGCCCGTCGCCACTCCCACCGACCCTCGGCATCGCCTGGTCACCACCAAATACAATCCGGCCCGCACCTGGACTCCGGAGAACGCTGTCGGCATCGGCGGCGCGTACCTGTGCATCTACGGCATGGAGGGTCCCGGCGGGTATCAGTTCGTGGGTCGCACCACTCAGGTGTGGAATCACCGGTCGAGCGGTATCGGCGAAGATCCTTGGCTGCTGCGCTATTTCGATCGGATCAGCTGGTATCCGGTGAGTGGCGAGGAACTGCTGGATTTGCGCGCCGATACGGCGGCCGGTCGCGGCTCGCTGCAAGCCGAGGACGGGGAATTTCGGCTGGCGGATTACCGCCGATTCCTGACCGACAACGATTCGTCCATTGCTGAATTCCGCGCCCGGCAGGCCGAAGCCTTTACCGCGGAACGCAATTCGTGGCGCGATGCGGGTGAGCTCGCGGCGCAATCCATCGAGGAGGACCGAGCATGACCGTGTGGATCCACCGCCGCCCCGATTCCGAGGTGGCTGCCGAAACAGCTATTGCCACCCGGCCATTGGCGGGCGTGCGCCTGGCGGTCAAGGACAATGTGGATGTCGCGGGCTTGCCCACCACCGCGGCTTGCCCCGCCTACGCCTATATCCCCGAACAGGATGCCGCCGTGGTGGCTGCGCTGCGGTCCGCGGGTGCGACCGTCGTCGGCAAGACGAACCTCGATCAATTCGCCACGGGCCTGGTCGGTACCCGGTCGCCGTACGGTGCGGTCGAGAATGCGCTGCGGCCCGGATATGTGTCGGGCGGTTCGAGTTCCGGCTCCGCCGTGGCCGTCGCTCGGGGTGAAGCCGATATTGCCATCGGTACCGATACGGCGGGTTCCGGCCGAGTACCGGCCGCGCTGCACGGCATTGTCGGCATCAAACCCACTGTGGGCGTGGTGTCGACGGCCGGTGTGGTGCCCGCCTGCCGCTCCTACGACTGCGTGACGATCTTCGCCGCCGACCTCGAGCTGGCAGGTCGGGCGATGGGCGTGATGGCGGCGGGTGCGGGCGGGCGGCCGTGGCCCCCCGATGTACGGCTGGCCGCGCCGCCGAAGCCGGTCGTAGCCGTCTTCAGTGAACTTCCGGATCTGGATCCGGTGTGGCGCAATGCTTTCGAATGGACGGTTGGCGCGCTCCGCGAGCGTGGTGCGCAGATCATCGAGGTCGATCCGGAACCCTTCCTGGCTGCCGCGAAGCTGCTGTACGGCGGGGCTCTGGTTGCTGAGAGATACTCGGCTGTAGGTGAATTCGTCGATTCGCATATCGAATCCGTCGATCCCACGGTCGGTTCGATCATTCAGGCCGCGCGTGACCTTCCTGCTCACCAATTGGTCACGGACCTGGCCTCATTGGAGAAACTCCGTGAGACGGCCATGGCGTCCCTTGCGGGCGCGGACGTCCTGTTGACCCCTACGGTCCCGGGCCATCCGACCATCGCCGAGGTAACGGCAGACCCGATCGGCGAGAACTCGCGTCTGGGCACCTACACCAACTTCTGCAATCTTTTCGACCTGTGTGCGGTCGCGGTCCCGGCGGGTATGGCGGGTGACGCGCAGTTCGGCGTGACCGTCATTGCCCGAGCCTTCGAGGACGCGGTCGCTTTCGATGTCGCCGCCCTGATCAACGCGGACCCGGAAGCTCCGACACCCCCGGAGTCCGCTTGGCCGTTGACCATCGCACCGTTCCACGAGCTGGTGGTCTTCGGCGCGCATCTGCGCGGGCAGCCTCTCGAACACCAGTTGATCGACCTCGGTGCCCGCTGGGCGGGGCCGGTCCGCACGTCGCCGCGCTACCGCCTGGCCGCCCTGGACACCATCCCGCCCAAACCGGCCGTGACCCGCCTGCCGGAAGGCGAGTCAGGTGTATCCGTAGCCGCCGAACGCTGGCTGCTCTCCCCCGCCGCGCTCGGCCGCTTCCTCGCCGCGCTCCCGGCTCCGATGCAGCTCGGTTCCGTCGAACTCGAAGATGGCACCTGGCGAACCGGTTTCGGCTGCGCGGGTGCGGCAGCCGAAACCGGCAAGGACATCAGCGAATACGGTGGCTGGCGCGCGGCACTAGCAGCGGGCGCTATCGGCTGATGCGGTCAGCGCAGGCTGCCGAAGAACTCGCGAATATCAGCGACCAGCAATTCGGGTTCTTCGAGCGCCGCGAAGTGGCCGCCGCGATCCACATCCACCCAGTGTGTGACAGTGTTCGACTGCTCGACATAGCGCCGAATCGCGACATCGTGCGCGAAAACTATGACGCCGGTGGGCACCCCGGAGTTGACGGGGATCTCACCCCACACCTGCTCCTGCGCGTATCCGGCATACCCGGACGATCCCGCCGTGCCGGTCAGCCAGTACAGCATCACATTGGTCAACAGTCGCTCCCGGTCGAGGATCTTGTCCGGCAACACATTTCGCGGGTGCGTCCACTCCCGGAACTTGTCCATGATCCAAGCCAATTGCCCGACCGGTGAATCCACGAGTCCGTAGGCGAGAGTCTGCGGGCGCGTGGACTGGATCGAGATATACCCGAACTCCTCCCGCATGAAGGCTTCGATCCTTCGCACCCGATCCCGCTCGAGATCGGTCAGCGAGGCCATCGCCTCCTCCGAAAGCGGCAGCTGCGGAACAGCTCCCGTCCCACCATTCACATGCACACCGATCACCCGATCCGGCACCAGCCGCGCCACATCAGGGCTGATCCCCGCCCCCATATCCCCACCCTGCACCCCATACCGCTCATACCCGAGCCGGTCCATCAGCTCAACCCAAGCCCGCGCAACCCGCTTGGTCCCCCACCCGGAATCGGCGACGGGCCCGGAGAATCCGTATCCCGGCAGCGCCGGAATCACCACATGAAATGCATCCCGCGAATCCCCGCCGTACGCAACAGGATCGGTCAAAGGCCCGATCACATCCAAGAACTCCACAATCGACCCCGGCCACCCATGCGTAAGCAACAACGGCGTGGCCCCGGGCTCATCCGACCGCACATGCAGAAAATGAATCCGCTGCCCATCGATCTCAGTCATGAACTGCGGCACCCGATTCAACTCTGCCTCGGCCGCCCGCCAGTCGTATCCGGCACGCCAGTAGTCGACCATCTCCCGCAGCCAATGCACCGGCACACCGGTATCCCAGTCGTCCCCGGGCAGCGGGGCAGGCAACCGCGCATTGTCCAGCCGTGCCCGCAGATCATCGAGCTGCTCCTGCGAAATGTCGATCCGGAAGGGAGTGATCTCTGTGCTCATACGAACCACTCTAGGATTCATCTAGGTCAGGCCGAGTCCTAGTTCGCCCGGAACATCCAGTGCGACTTACCCTCGGACGGCTCGGCCTTCGGCCATCGCTATTACTAACCGCACCGGTCAAAACCAGCGTCTCGGCCGCTCGTGTCCGAAGCGCACGGCAGTACGGATATAGCGTGGTTGCGTCGCCGGACGTACCCGACGTTGGCTCCCCAGCCCGGAGCCGTCACCTCTCGTCCCAGCCTGGCTGGAAGGTTGTGGTCCCGTTCCGGGACCAACCCCAAAGAACAAGACCTGAAAGACCAAAAGACAAAGACGCCCGGACAAGAAGGGCCAAACCTCAAAGAACTCGAGACGCCCCGCGCCGTGGAGGTCTCCCCCTGACTTGCTGCGCTGCGCGTCCCGGACCTCCCTACACTTCGCATCCAGGCGTCGCTGCGCTGCGCCTCGCATCCCAGGCCTCGCTGCGCTTCGCATCCAGGCGTCGCTGCGCTGTACTTCGCATCCCAGGCCTCGCTGCGCTTCGCATCCAGGCGTCGCTGCGCTGTACTTCGCATCCCGGGCGTCGCTGCGCTGCGCTTCCACCGACTCGGTCTCGAACGGGGCCGGCGGGTGCGTCGAGCTGCGGGTGGCGGGCGTCGAGTTGCGGCTGGCGGGCGGTGAGGGAGCTGTGGTGGCGGGATTTCCGGCGTGTCCCCACCACCACAGCTCCCTCACCCCTCCGCCCGGCGTGTCGGGCCGCGCCACGCCGGTGTCGGGGTCGCCGGTTCATCGAGTGGGACATGAGCCGGGGTTTTGTCCGGATCGACCAGCCTCATGTCCCACTGAACGTGTTCCATCCCCGGGATGCGCGATCGGAGGTGCCTCCCCGGTAGCGACACGCTGGGGCGGTCGGTGGGGAAACCCCTCGAGGGCTTGCCCGGCAAGGGAATCCAGCAAACCGGGCATGAACCCGCACGGACCGGGGCGGGCCGGGGCGGGTGTCGGTGTGTTACGGCGTGGCGGGTGGCCCGTTCATCGAGAGGGGACATGAGCCGGGGTTTTGTCCGTTTACCCCAGCCTCATGTCCCTCCTGAACGTGTTCTACCCCTAAGACGCGCAGCGGCGGGGCCATCGGAGGCTTCACGGCTGCTCGTTGGGGTTTGTTCTTGTCTTGTATCTCTTGTTTTGTCCCTTCTTGTCCAGGCGTCCTTGTCTTTTGTCTTGAATCTCTTGTCTTTTCGTGTTTTGTCTTTGGTTCTTGGTCCCGGAACGGGACCACAACCTTCCAGCCAGGCTGGGACGAGAGAGGGCGGCTCCGGGCTGGGGAGCCAACGTCGGGTACGGCAGGCGAGGCGACCACGCTATATCCGTACTGCCGTGCGCTTGGGACACGAGCGACCCGAGACGCTGGTTTTGACCGGTGCGGTTAATGAAAGCGATGGCCGAAGGCCGAGCCGTGCAAGTCCTACCGCGCCGAATGCGGGGGGACGGCGGCTATGGCTTCGATTTCGCATACTGCGCCGGGGATTCCGACTCCGGCTACTCGGGCGACGGTGATCGCGGGCGGGTTGGGGCGGGATCCCCAGACTTCTTGGAAGGCGGCTACGCCGTCCTGGAGGGGCTGGCCGTCTTCGACGAGGATCGTCCATTTGACGACATGCTCGATGCTCGCGCCTGCCGCGGTTAGGCAGGTTTCCAGGTTGCGGAGGGCTTGCACCGCTTGTGATTTCAGGTCGGGGCCTACGAGTTGGCCGGTGCTGTCTATGCCGTTTTGACCGCCGACGTAGATGGTGTCGGCGGCGGCGGAGACTCGGACGGCCCAGGTGAAAGCGGGGTTGGTGGGGAGGGAATCGGGGTTTATGTGGGTGGTGTGCGCCATGATCGGAGCGTATCGACGACTGCTGACACGATCAGCTCGAATCAGTCGGTGATCCGGGTCGCTTCGGGGTTGGTGGCGTCGCGGACTGTGCGGAGGCCCTCGATGAGGTCGTCGAGCTGGTCGGGGGTGAAAAGGCCGGTGAACCAACGGTCTACGCCTTCGATGTAGGCGGGGAGGACACGCGCTACTCGGGTGGCGCCAGCCGCGGTGAGTACTGCGTACGAGCTGCGGCGGTCGGTGGGGTCCGGTTCTCGGCGGACGAAGCCGTTGCGCTCCAGGCGATCTACCAGGCGGGTGACGCCGCTGGTGGAGAGTTTGGTTTGGACTGCCAGGTCGGTCATGCGGAGTTTGCGGCCTGGGGAACGGCTCAGCCTCAGCAGCGCGTTGAGGTCCAATCCGGAGAGGCCGTTGCGTTTCCAGGTCGGCTCGAGGCGGGCGACGAGGCCGTCGTGGGCCTCGTACAGGAGGCCGATGGCGGTCAGGCGGGGGTCGTCGAAGAGATGCTTGGGATCCACGGTGACCAGCGTAAACCAGACGCTTGCAGTGGGGATAGTTGACACGCGGAACATTTGGAGTAGGTTTTTGCTCGAGCAATATTCCGCACGGCAAGTAAATGGGGTTCGCGATGTCAACGACACTGCAGACGCAGCACTGGGTTGCCGGTTTTCGTGGCGCGCTGGTGAATCCGGGCGAGGAGATTCGGCTGGCTGAGCCGCGCGCGTTCGGGGACGAGACCCTGCGGCAGGTGCTGCACTTGGCCGGTGGCGGGTCGCACGTTCGGGTGCGGTTGACCAATCGGTACTCGAAGGATGAGCTGGTGATCGGGGCGGCGCGGATCGCGGGGCGCAAGAACGGCAGTGAGATTCTGGCCGAGACCGATACCGTGCTGCGGTTCGATGGCGCGGAGCGGGTGCGGGTTGCGGCGGGGGCCGATCTGGTCAGTGATCCGGTCGAGTTGGCGGTGGCGGCAGGGTCCGATGTGCTGGTGAGCGTGTATTTGCCGGAGGCGACGGGATTTCCGGCGTTCGCGCAGATTCCGGTGGAGTCCGGCTGGATCGCGTCCGGCGATCGGACGGGCGACGCTGCCCTGTCCGATGCCGAGGAGACCACTTCGCGGTTTCTCCTCACCGGGGTCGACGTCCTTGTCGACTCCGAAACTCCGGTGCTGGTGGCGTTCGGCGACTCCTGGTTCGAGGGGGTCGGGTCCACGCTTGGCGGCAATGCCCGGTCGGTGGATGTGCTGAACGAGCGGCTTGCCGAAGCCGGTATTCGCGGCTGGGCCGTGAACCAGGGCATCGGCGGGACCCGGCTGCTCACCGATCAGATCGGCGAGCACGGGCTGGCCCGGTTCGAGCGGGATGTGCTGTCGGTGCCGGGGGTGAAAGCCGTGTGGGCCAACTTCGGGATCAATGATCTGATCCTGACCGGTGCGGCCACACCTGAGCAGCTCATCGCCGGATACAAGGAGCTGGCCCGGCTGGCGCATGAGGCGGGTCTGCCGATCTACGCCAACACCATCGGGCCGTTCGCGGGCACTATCTACCCGGGTCTGAGTCTGGCCGAAGGCAATCCGATTCGCCTGGTCGTGAATGACTGGCTGCGGGGCAGCGATATCTTCGACGCCGTGTTCGATGTGGCTGCGGCGGTGGAGGATCCGCAGGCCCGGGACTTCATTCGCCCCGAATTCGACAGTGGCGATGGGCTGCATCTCAATGATGCGGGGCATCGCGTCATGGCCGGAACGGTGGATCTCACTGTGCTCGCTCGGGCGCTCGGCTAGAGCAATCGGGGTCCGGCGGCTTGCGCCTGCCGTAATCCGTTGGTCCACAGATTGTTCGCCACATCTCGGCCGAGGCGGACGCCACCGATGTTCTGTGAAAGATCCATGGCACCACCGGCATCGGTGGCGAAGGCGTCGAAAGACCAGTGCACGCCGAGTAATACGCGGCTGCGGCCGTTCTCCTCCATCATCTGCCACAGTCCGCCGGGGAATGCGCGGAGGTGGCGGGTGCGGACCGCGCCGTGATTGTCGGTGGTTTCGCCGTCGAGTTCGTCGGACCGGAAGCCCAGTCCGTCCGCGAGATCATCGGGGCCATCGGCGGATACGGCGAAGTAGCGGCGGATGGTCTGGAAGGCGGCCGCGCCGAAGGTGGCGTGGCCGGAGGGGTAGGACGGGAAGGGCGGGGTGGCATTGACCGCGATCTCATTGCTGCGCGGGGCCCCGAGTGGCTGCCAGCCGGGATCGCAGTCGGGGTCGAGGCTGTGGCCGGGGATGGCTTCCGGGCCCATGGATGGGTCGTACTCGCGGATGCCGAGAACCGGTCGCCAGAGGTTGTGCCGGTATTTGTCGTCCCAGCACAGGATTCCGGCGTCGGCCATGGCGGCGTTGACCAGTGCGAACAGTCGCGCGTTCTCCTCCACGTCGAGTCCGCGATCGGCGGCGATCTCCCGGGTGATGTGGTTGTACAGGCGCGGCGGCGTGCCGATCTGCTTCGCACCGTCGTACGCCCAGAACAGTCCGGTCAGGGTTTCGTCGGCGGTGCGGGCGGTGAATCCGGTCGGCAGCGCGGCAAAAGACTCCGGGGTGATGCCTTTGGCTCGGACGTCTCGCAGTGCGGCCAGGTAGCGCGGGTCATTGCCCTTGGGTGGCGCGTCCAGGGTGTAGCGACTGGTCACCGCGAAGCAGTGCGATCGCGCGCCGTAATGCGGTGCGTAGTAACCCTGTTTCGGGTTGACCGGGTCGGGCCGGTGATTGGGCGGGGCGATATCGGGCTCATAGTCGACGTCGTCCAGGCTCGGATCGCCACGCCGGGCCTTGAGGATGATGCGGGCGATGGCCTGCCCCTGCGTACTGCCGCGGCCGGTGCCGGGGCCGTGCAATCCGGATTCCCGCAGCGCCCGGTCGAGCCGTGCGGTCTGCGCCGGATACAGCGCGGACAGGGTGGTGTGGGCGGCGACGGCAATGGCCGCGTCGGGTGATGCGCCATTGGGGGCCAGCGGGGGCGCGGTCAGCCAGGTGCCGTGCGGTGCGCCGAGAATGCTGAAAATCGCGTCGTGCATGGCCAAGTGCACGATGGCCAATGCGCGTGAACTGCCGACGGGACCGCGTGCCCCACGCCCGAAGCCCGCGGTGGGTTTGATTTCGGTGTGCGCTATGCGGTCTGACTCCAGCGCCACCGCATTCCAATACAAGATTTGATCCACGACTCCAGAATGCGCAGTCCGGCCGTGGATTTCGGCAGTAGTGGGCTACCCGAATTCAGGGGTGCACGTACCCCTTGTGCGAGTAGCCGTGAATCTTCTTTGATGAAGGCTCGAGTCGCAGTTCAGCGCGGTTTTACGGCGGCAAGAAGCTCTGGTCCGTGGGTGGTCAGGCGCTTGACTCCGAGGCGGATTCCGACCACTGCAGCAAACACCCCCATAAGCAGACCGACCGGTAGTGCGGCCCATTGCACGAATGGATTGTCCAGCGCCGCACCGACTATCAGGATCACCAGCACCGGCACCGAAACCACCAGTTGCCCGATGCCGACCGTCAGCTGCATGAGCAGTTTCGAACAGCCCGGGTTACCGGATCCGGCGAACGGGTTACCGCGTTGCGGCGGAAGGGGATACGGCGCGTAGGTGGACAGGAAGGACACGCCCGCGATACCCACGCCGAGCAGCACCGGAAGGACGGACAGCACCCACGGATACATGTCCGCATGTCCGAGCGCGCCGGGCAGGATCAGCGAGGCGATCAGGGCGACCGGGCTCACCAGCAGCAGCCAGGCGAACACCCGGCCGCGCAGATCCGCGCTTTCCGCGCCGGGCGTGACAATCGTTTGCCAGACGGCGGTGCCGTCGAATCCGTAGAGGTTGCTGGCGGCCATGGCGCCCAGCCACACCACGAAACCGCCTGAGAACGGGATGGTTCCGGTGCCGCCGTTCTGAATGCTCAGGAAGATCGGCAGCACGAAACCGATGAGCAGCAGCGGCAGCAGTGCGGCGCGGCGGCGGCTGTCGCGCCACCAGGTGCGCAGTTCCTTGGTCATGACCGCACCGACCGGAGTGGCGGGGATGAACCGGTCCAGGAGACCGGCACTGCTGTCGAGTACCTGGTCCTGGGGTGCGGGCGGGGTGGTGAGGCGACGGTGCAGGAGCACTGCCCAGGCCTGCCACAGCACTGCCGAGAGCGCCGCGAGGCCGAGTAGCGGCAGGACGGTCCAGACGACATCGCCACGGTCGGCGGCTTCCACGGCAGCCGGGGCCCAGCCCGAGGGCGCGATGCGCAGGCTGTTCGCGAGCCCGCTCGGCGCATCCTCCAGCCCCGGGCCGAGATGGGTGACGAGCAGGTTGATCGGGTAGTACGCCAGGCCGAGGATTCCGGCGAACAGCACGCCCAGATCCTTGCCGCGCCGCGATCGCATGGCCGCGCCGAGCCAGGCCACCACAACCCGGGACAGCAGGACCACGAAGACCAATTGCAGGACAGCGCCTATGGCGGCAACCAGCATCGCCCCCAGGCCGATGGACCCGGCCAGCAGCACGAGCCCGCCGAAGGCGATCAGGTTGATCACCGCGGCGGGCCCGACGAAGGCCACCGCCGCCAGACCGGTGGCCAGCTGCCGATCGGTCAGTGGCAGCAGCCGGAACTGTTCGGGCTGAAGGGTTTCGTCGCTGCTTCCCGTGAGCACCGGCCCGCAGAGCCAGCCCAGCGTCCAAGCCGCGTACAGCGCCGCGGCGATGGTCACTCCCCCGTGCACGCTGTCGTGCCCGGCGGCGATGATGAATGCCGTGATGAGGGCGGCGATCCCGCCGATCACGCAGCCGATCCAGAAGTTGAGTGCCGCGCGTCCCTCGCGCATGGTTCTGGCGGTGATCCGCCAGCGCATTCGTATCAGGACGCCAACCACGACAGCCCCTCCTCGCCGCCGATCCGGCCGCCCACCAGGCGCACGAACGCCTCTTCGAGGGTGCCTTCCCCGCGGACCTCGGCGAGGGTGCCGCCCGCCACGACCCGGCCGTGGCTGATCACCGCGACTCGGTCACAGAGGTTTTCGACGAGAGTCATCACATGGCTGGACAGCACGACCGATCCCCCGGCGGCCACGAACCGCTGCAGGATCGTGCGAATCGTGGAGGCGGACACCGGATCCACGGCTTCGAATGGCTCGTCCAGAACCAGCAGCTTGGGTGCGTGCAGCAGTGCGGTGGCCAGGCCGATCTTCTTTCGCATACCGGCCGAATAGTCCACCACCACAGTGTTTTCCGCTTCGGTCAGCTCGAGCACGGTGAGCAGCTCATCGGCTCGCTCAACCACTGTGGCCTTGTCCATGCCGCGCAATAGGCCGGTGAAGTTCAGAAGTTCACGGCCGGTGAGGCGTTCGGGCAGAGCGAGTCCGTCTGGCAGCACTCCGACAACGGTTTTGGCTCGCACCGGATCGGCCCACACATCGATGCCGAAGATCCTGGCCATGCCCTGATCGGGTCGCAGCAGTCCGACCGCCATCGACAGTGTGGTGGTCTTGCCCGCACCGTTCGGCCCCACCAATCCGAAGAACGACCCGGGTGGCACGGCGAGGCCGACGCCTTCGACAACCCAGCGTCCGCCGAACTCCTTGAACAGCCCTTGCAGCTCGAGTGCCAACAGCCCGTCGTTCGCCACAACCCCTCCTCAGCACGACCGATGCTTTTGCCTCACGATACGTGCCGGGACCCGCCGCGGTTCGATACCGCGGCGGGTCGGGGTCAGTCGGCGGGGATGACGCGGGTTTCCTCGCCCGCCTCGTCGGTCGCGTCCGTCGGGCTGGCGAACCAGTGGGTCACTTCGCCTTCGTCCAGGTCGGCGGCGACGTCCTCGGTCGGGAGGACCGAGAGCGCGCCGGCGGTGGCGGAGGTGAGGAACTCGCCGATGGCCGGGAGGCCTGCCGTGGCCGTGGTGTAGGTGGTCGACTCGTAGTCGATCTCGTTCTCGGTGCGCAGGGTGGCGGCGCGGTCGAGAGCCTCGGCCTGGGTGAGGGTGGCCCAGGTGCCGGTGGCGTCGCGGTAGACGAAGGCCGGGTCGGCCTCGGTCAGGGGGCGCACGCGGTCCGTGTAGGTGACCGGGTGCGCCGGGCGGGCGGCGAGATCGGCTTGGACCTTCGGGTCGGCGGGAACCAGCCAGCGGACGGAGCTGGCGGCCGGTTCCTGTGCGATGCCGAAACCCGCTCCGGCGGCGAGGATCTCACCGAAGGAGAGGCCTTCCGCGAACAGGACCGCGGCACCGGCCTTCTGGATGGCCCAGACGGCGACGACCGAGTCGACCGAGCGCGGGAGGGCTACGGCGACAATGTCGCCGGGGCCCGCGCCGCGATCGATGAGCAGGCGCGCCAGCTGCGAGCTGCGGCGGTCCAGGACGTGGTACGCGATTTCCTGGCCGTCGGACAGCAGCGCCGGGGCCTGCGGGTCCTCTTCCACTACCTCGGCGAGCACATTGGCCACCGTGCGGGAGCCGACGCGGGCCGGTTCCACGGCGGAATCGGTGGCGGTGACCGCGCTTTCGGCGAGGATGCGGGCGCGTTCGGTCTCATCGAGGATATCGATATCGCCGACGAGGCCCTCGGTCTCGCCGAGGAGTGCGTCGATCACCCGGTTCAACCGTGCGGCAAGGGTTTCCACCTCGTCGACGGTGAATCGGCTGTCCAGGTACCGCATGCTGATCTCGATGGTCTCGGCGGCCATGACCACCAATGTCATCGGGTAGTGGGTGTTGTCGTTGACGCCGACACCGCTGACCGCCATGCCGTCGATGCTGCTGGCGGAGGCGATGGCGTCGGAGTCGATCGGGTAGGACTCGAACACCATGAGCGTGTCGAACTGCGCGCCCGCACCGGCCACCCGCTGGATGTCGGAGAAGCCGATGTGGTGGTGCTCGAGCAGGTCGGCCTGATCGCGCTGGACGCGTTCGAGCAGTCCGTCCACGGTGAGGCGGTCATCGACGCGGATGCGCACGGGCACCGTATTGATGAACAGACCCACCATGGATTCCACGCCCGGCAGGTCGGCGGGGCGGCCGGAAACCGTTGCGCCGAACACCACATCGCTGCGGCCGGTGAGCCGTCCGATCAGGATGGCCCACGCGGTCTGCACCATGGTGTTCACCGTGACGCCGAGCTTGCCGGCGTGCGCGGTGAGGCGTCGGGTGCGGTCGGCGTCGATCTCGGTCACGACGCGACCGATCTCGAACTTCTCCTCCTTGCGGGGAGCCGGGGCGAGCTGGGTCGGCTCGGAGACGCCGGACAGCGCCTTGGTCCAGGCCTGCAGCGACTCTTCCCGGTCCCGGCCGGAAAGCCAGCCGAGGTAGTTCCGGTACGAGGTGACGCGCGGCAATGCGGACAGGTCACCGCGCACCGCGTACAGCACCAGCAGGTCGCGCATGAGCAGTGGCATGGACCAGCCGTCCACCAGGATGTGGTGGGTGGTGATGACCAGGTGCCACTGGTCTTCCGTGGTGCGGTACAGGGTGAATCGCATGAGCGGCGCGGCCGCCATGTCGAAGTGCGTGGTGCGATCGTCCTCGATCATTTCGCGCATGCGCGAAACCCGCTGCGCCTCGGGCAGATCGGTGAGATCCACCTGACGCCAGACCGGATCGGCCTGCTCCAGCACGATCTGCACCGGCTGGCCGTCATTGTCGGTGACGAACGCCGTCCGCAGGTTCGGGTACCGGTCCACGATGGCCTTGGCGGCCGCGTGCAGCCGCTCGGCATCCACCGTGCCGGTCAGGTCGAGCACGGCCTGCATGGTGTAGACGTCGACCGCGCCCTGGCTCTGCGAGAGCAGCGCCTGGAACAGCAGACCGGACTGCAGCGGCGAGAGCGGCCACACCTCGGTGAGCGCCGGGTAACCCTTCTCCCACACCTCGATATCGGACTGCGTCACCTTGACCAGCGGCATATCCGACGGCGTGTAGCCACCCGCGTCGGGATGCTTGGCGTGCGTGGCCAGCGCGGTCAGCGCCGCCACGAACAGATCGGCGAACTCCTGCACCCGTTCCCGGCTGAGCAGGCCCGTCGGGAAGGCGAAGGCCGCGCCCAGCTGCGGGCCGTCCTCGCCGTCGGTGACGATGGCATTGATATCGAGGGTGGCATTGGCGGGCATGTCGAGATCCATGTCCGCGTCCAGCATGCCCAGGTCTGCGACCGGAGCCCAGCCCAGCTCGGAAAGCTGTTCAGGCACTTCACCCGTGGACACGCGGCCCAGGTAGTTGAAGCTGATCTGGCCGACATCGCGCAGCTGCGCGCCCGTCTCCGGGTTGAGGTAGCGCAGCAGACCGAAGCCGAGACCCTTGTCGGGCACCGACAGCAGCTGCTCCTTGACCGACTTGACGATGTCGCCCAGGGCTTTTCCGCCCTCGAAGGCATTGTCGAAGTCGATCCCGGCCAGGTCCATGCGCACCGGGTAGGCGCTGGTGAACCAGCCGATGGTGCGCGAAAGGTCCGCGCCCGCAACGACTTCCTCTTCACGGCCGTGGCCCTCGAGCTTGATCAGCGCCGCATCGCCGCCGCGCCAGCGCACGACCGCCATGGCCAGGGCCGACAGCAGACCGTCATTCACGCCACCGCGGTAGCGGCGCGGGATGGCGGTGAGCACCGCGTCGGTGATCTCGGCGGGCAGGGTGACCTCGACGCGCTCGACGGTGGCGAAGGTGTCGATCGCCGGATCGAAGGCGCGCGAGCCGAGCAGCGGATCGGGGGTGTCCACGACCTGCTGCCAGAAGGCCAGCTCCGCAGTGCGTTCCGGGGAGGCCGCCGCATCGACCAGGGCGTGCGCCCAGCGTCGCATGGAGGTGCCGTTCGCGGGCAGGGCCACCGGCTGACCGAAGGCCAGCTGGGACCAGGCGACCGCGAAGTCCGGAATCAGGATGCGCCAGGAGACGCCGTCGACCACGAAGTGGTGGGCGGCGATCAGGAGCACATCGCGGCGGGTGCCGCCCTCGACGGGGGTGAAGGCGAACCAGACGAACTGCATCATGGCGGCATTGGCCGGATCGAGTCGGCCGAGGGCCGCATCGAGTTCGGCACTGGCCGCGCGGGACAGGTCCTCATCGGAGATGTCGGCGGGGAGCTCGACGCGGTGAACGAGCGAGTCGATATCGACCGCGCCGCGCTCGAGGGCCTCGAAGGACCAACCGTCCGTTGCGTTTCCGCGCAGGCGGGACCGGAGCACGTCGTGGTGGTCGAAGACCGCCGACAAGGTGTCGACCAGAACGCTGCGGTCGATGCCATCGGGCATCCGCAGTGCCATGGACTGCGAGAACCGCTGGTAGGTCGAGCCACTGGCCAGGATTGCCGTCATGATCGGGGTCAGCGGGATATCGCCGACTCCGCCGCCGGGCAGTTCTGCCAGGCGCTGCTGCTCTTCGTCGCCGCCGAATACGGCGACCTCGGCCAGTCCGGACACGCTGCGGTGCTCGAACACATCGCGCGGGCTGAACAGGATGCCGCGCGCCTTGGCCCGCGACACCAGCTGAATGGACAGGATCGAGTCGCCGCCGAGCGCGAAGAACGAATCGTCCGCACCGACCTGCTCGACGCCGAGCACCTCGGCGAAGACCGCGGCGATCTCGGCCTCGATATCGCTGACGGGGGCACGGAATTCGCGGGGTGCGAGGACCGGCTCCGGCAGGGCGCGACGGTCGAGCTTGCCCGCCGGGGTCAGCGGGATCTCATCCAGGACCGTGATCGCGGTCGGCACCATGTACTCCGGCAGGCGTGCCGCGGCATGCTCGGTGAGCGCGACCGTGTCGATGGTGCGACCGGCGACCGGCAGCACGTACGACGCCAGGATGGTGGCCCCGGCTTCGGTCTTATGGCCGAGAGTGACCGCGAAGTCGACATCGTCGTGCGCGGTGAGCGCGGCGTCGATCTCGCCGAGTTCGATACGGAAGCCACGGATCTTGACCTGGAAGTCATTGCGTCCCACGTACTCCACGACGGAGTTGCCCGCCGCGTCGCGACGCCAGCGCACGACGTCACCGGTGCGGTAGAGGCGGTCTCCCGGCTCACCGTACGGATCGGCGACGAAGCGTTCCGAGGTCAGACCCGGGCGGGCGTGGTAGCCGCGCGCCAACTGCACACCGGCGACGTACAGCTCACCGGTGACGCCCTCGGGAACGGGATGCAGGCGCGCGTCCAGAACCATGGCCCGCATACCGCGGACCGATCCGCCGATGACGACGGTATCGCCGGGCGCGAGCGCGTCGGAGATATTCGTCGCGATGGTGGCTTCGGTCGGGCCGTAGGCATTGTGGAAGCGGCGCGGTCCGGCCGGGTTGACCGACCACTTGGCGACCAGATCCGCGGACACCGCTTCACCACCGGCGATGATGACTTCCATCGCCGCCAGGTGCTTCGGATCCAGCGAGGCCAGCACCGACGGCGTGATGAGGCCGTGGGTGACGCGTTCGCGGGCGATCAGCTCGCCGAGTTCCTCGCCGCCGTAGGTGCCCGGGGGCACGACCACGAGGGCTCCGGCCGCACCGAGTGCGAGCAGCAGTTCGAGCACCGAGGCGTCGAACGACGGCGACGCGAATGCCAGTGCGCGCGAGGTGATGTCGAGGCGGTACCGCTCGACCTGCTCCTGAGTGAAGTTCGCCAGACCCGCGTGGGTGACGACGACGCCCTTGGGCAGGCCGGTCGAACCGGACGTGTAGATCACGTACGCCGCATGCGCCGGGCGAATGGCTCCCCAGCGTTCCGCATCGGAGATCGTTGCGGGCGAATGCGATTCGATCTCGGCAATGACGACCGGATCGTCCAGGGAGATCCACCCGGCCAGGCTGGCGACCGGCGGCAGCGCCGCGGCCTCGGCCGTCACGGTCAGGCCCAGGGTGGCTCCGGAGTCTCGGACCATGTGCGCGATGCGATCGGCCGGGTAGGCCGGGTCGACCGGGACGAAGGCGGCACCGGACTTGGCGACCGCCCACACCGCGAGCACGGATTCGAAGGAGCGCGGAATGGCAACGGCCACTCGCACATCGGGTCCGGCACCGCGTTCGATGAGCACTCGCGCCAGGCGCGAGGAGGCCGCATCGAGTTCGGCGTAGGTGAGGGCCTGGCCGTTGAAGACGACCGCTTCCCCGGCCGGGTTCGCGGCGGCCGCGGCGGCCATGATCTCCGGCAGGGTCTGCGTGGGCACCACCGCGCCACCCGTGCGGGTGAGCAGATCGGTGCGCTCGTCGGCGGCGAGGAGGTCGAGATCGCCGACCGGCTGCTGCGGCTGTGCGGCGATCTGCTCGAGCAGCTTGGTGAAGCGCTGCGCGAACACCTCGACGGTGCCGTCGTCGAACAGGTCACGGGCGAAGGCGAATTCGGCGTACATGCCCGCACCGGCTTCGCGAATGGTCAGTGACAGGTCGAATTTCGCCGTCTCGGCGTCGAATTCGACCGCGGCGACCCGGAGTCCGGGCAGTTCGAAGCTGCTGTCGGGCAGGTTCTCGAACGAGAGCGCCACCTGGAACAGCGGATGCCGTGCGGTGGAGCGCTCGGGGTTGAGGGCCTCGACCAGACGCTCGAACGGCAGGTCCGCGTGCGCGAAGGCCTGCAGGTCGGTGTCCTTGGCCGTGCGCAGCAGTTCGGCGAAGCTCAGCTGTCCGTCGACCCGGGTGCGCAGCACCAGCGTGTTGACGAACATGCCGATCACATCGTCGAGTTCGGCTTCACCACGACCCGCGATCGGGGTACCGATGGCAATGTCCTCGGTGCCCGACTGCCGCGCCAGGAAGACCGCGAGCGCGGCGTGCACGACCATGAACATGGTCGCGTTCTGCTCGCGGCCGATCTTCTGGAGTGCGCGATGCAGTTCCGCGCCGATCGGGAAGAGCACCTTGCCGCCGCGGAAGGACTGCGTATTGGGACGCGGCCGGTCGGCGGGCAGGTTCAGCTCGTCGGGCAGATCCGCCAGCGCGGTGCGCCAGTAACCCGCCTGGGCCGAGATGAGGCTTTCCGGATCGCGCTCGTCGCCGAGCACCTCGCGCTGCCAGATCGAGAAGTCCGCGTACTGCACGGGCAGCGGGGCCCAGCCCGGTTCGACGCCGGAAGTGCGTGCGGCGTAAGCGATCATCACATCGCGGGTGAGCGGGCCCATGGACCAACCGTCGGCGCTGATGTGGTGAGCGACGAACACGAGGACATGCTCGACCGGGGCGGGCGCGGGGGCCCGGCGTCCGGTGACCTGGGCCAGGTTGTGCTCGCCGACCGCGCGGAGCGTGGCGGCCTCGAGCGCGGCGGCGATATCGAGGGCTACTGCCTCGTGCTCGCCGATCTGCTCGGGGGCCTCGCCGGTGTCGACGCGGAACAGCTCGGCGCGCAGCGGCACCTCGGTGGTCACGTCGAAGCCGGTCGAGATGACGGCGGCGATCCGATCCCGAATCTCCTCTGCCGACACGGTGATCGGCGACAGCTCCGGCACAGCCTGGGCGGCCGGGACGATCTGCTGTGTGGCCGCGCCGTCGACCTGCGGGTAGATGGTCCGCAGGGTCTCGTGGCGGCCGATCACATCGGCGACGGCCTGCCGCAGTGCGGCCACATCCAGGTCGCCGGTCAGGCGGACCGCGACGGGGATGTTGTAGGCCGCCGAGGCGGTGTCGAACTGGTTGAGGAACCACATGCGCTGCTGTGCGAGCGACAGCGGGACCTGGGCGGGACGCGGCTGGGCAGTGAGGGCCTTGCGATCACCCTGTCCCGCATGCTGTTCCACCTTGGCGGCGAGTCCGGCGACCGTGGACGCCTCGAACAGGGCACGCACCGGAACCCGGGCATCGAGCGCGGCACCGATGCGGGCGGCCACCTGGGTGGCCAGCAGCGAGTTGCCGCCGAGGGCGAAGAAGTCGTCGTCCGCGCCCACGCGTTCGGCACCGAGCACGTCGGTGAACACGCCCGCCACGATCTCCTCGATGGGAGTCGACGGCGCACGGAAGGCGGTGGTCTCGAACTCGGGCTCCGGCAGGGCCTTGCGGTCCAGCTTGCCGTTGACGTTCAGCGGCAGGGCGTCCAGCACGACGAACGCGGCCGGGACCATGTACGACGGCAGCGCTTCGGCCAGCGCCGACTTCACCTGCGCCACATCGACACCCACACTGGTGGGCACGAGGTAGGCGACCAGGCGATCACCGGTGCGGGCATCCGAGCTGGCCAGTACGGCGGTCTGCGCGATCTCCGGCAGCGCCAGCAGCGCGGCCTCGATCTCGCCGAGCTCGATACGGAAGCCGCGGATCTTCACCTGGAAGTCGGTGCGGCCCCGGTACTCCAGCTCGCCATTGGCATTCCAGGCCACCAGGTCACCGGTGCGGTACATGCGCTCGCCCGGCTCGAAGGGGTTGGCCACGAAGCGATCCGCGCTCAGATCCGCACGGCCGAAGTAACCGCGCGCCAGCTGCGCACCGGACAGGTACAGCTCACCCGAGACACCGACCGGCACCGGATGCAGGCGGGCGTCGAGGACGTACACCCGCGAATTCCATTCGGGCGCACCGATGGACACCGAGATCTGGTCGGCGTCGGTCACCGCGTGGTTGGTGATCGAGACGGCGGCCTCGGTCGGGCCGTACAGGTTGTACAGGTCGACCTCAGGGAAGGTCGTCCGGAGCCGCTGCGCGAGCGAGCCCGGCAGGGCTTCACCGATGGCCAGCACGCGCCGCAGCCCGCCCAGACCCGAATCCTCGGTGTTGCCGACGGTATCGGCCAGCAGTGCGTCCAGCATGGACGGCACCACATGCAGCGTGGTGACCCGCTCACGCGCCATCAGCTGGTTCAGATACGACGGATCGCGATGGCCATCCGCCGAGGCGATCACCAGACGGCCGCCCGAGACGGCTGCCGACCAGAATTCCCAGACCGAGAGGTCGAAGGTGGCGGCGGTCTTGAGCAGCACCGCGTCATCGGCACCCAGGCCGAATTCGGCCAGCTTCCACTGCAACTGGTTGGCAATGGCGGCGTGCGGGAGCGCGACACCCTTGGGGCGGCCGGTCGAGCCGGACGTGAAGATCACGTACGCGGTATTCGAAGCACGCAGCGGGGCAACACGTTCCGCATCCGTGACCGGTGCGGTGTCGATCGCGGCCAGGTCCAGCTCGTCCATCCGCACCAGCGGCGCGACATCGGTGCTGAACTCCGCATCGGCGTTGGTGAGAACGCAGACGGGTGCGGCTGTCTCGAGGATGTATCCCGTGCGGTCGGCAGGCTGATCCGGATCGACCGGCACGTACGCGCCACCGGCGACGGAGACGGCGTACATGGCGACGACCAGATCCACCGAGCGGCGCAGCGCCAGCGCGACGCGGGCCTCCGCGCCGACACCCATCGAGATCAGGTGGCGGGCAAGGCGGTTCACCCGGGCACCGAGCTCGGCGTAGGTGAGGACCTCGCCGTCCGGGCCGATGAGAGCCACGGCGGTCGGCTTGGCCGCCACGGTGGCATCGAGCAGCGACACCAGGGTCGCGGCACGGTCGGTCGCGTGCTCGGTCGCATTGCGGGCGACCAGCAGTTCGGTCCGCTCGGCCGGAGCCAGCAGCTCGAAATCGCCTGCGGCCGTGGCCGGTGCAGCGATGATCTCGCCGAGCAGACGCACGAAGCGGTCGGCGAAGCCCTGCACGGTCGCGTGATCGAACAGGTCGGTGGCGTAGGTGAAGAAGCCGGTGATACCGGCCGGTTCGCCGCCGTCGCCGTAGCGGTCGGTCGCGATGAGGTGCAGGTCGAACTGCGACAGCGCGGTGTCGAAGTCCAGGCCGGACACGGTCAGGCCGGGCAGTTCCAGGCTGGTCTGGGCCAGGTTCTGGAAGGACAGGCCGACCTGGAACAGCGGGTGCCGCGCGGTCGAACGAACCGGGTTGAGCACCTCGACGAGGCGCTCGAACGGCACGTCGGCATTGGCGAAGGCCTGGATGTCGGTCTCACGCTGCGTGGACAGCAGTTGGGTGAAGGGGGTGTCGGCGTCGACCCGGGTGCGGAACACCAGGGTGTTGACGAACATGCCGATCAGGTCGTCCAGGGCGGCTTCGCCACGGCCCGCCATCGGGGTGCCGATGGCGATGTCGTCGGTGCCGGACAGTCGCGCGAGCAGTACGGCCAGCGCGGTGTGCACCATCATGAACAGCGTCGCACCCTCGGCGCGCGCCAAATCGATGAGCGCACGGTGGGTTTCGGCATCGATGAGCACCTCGACCTTGCCACCGGCGAAGGTCTGCACGGCCGGACGCGGACGGTCCGACGGCAGGTCCAGCTGATCGGGGAGATCGGCCAGGGCCTGCTTCCAGTAGGCGACCTGCTTCGAGGCGAGCGATTCCGAATCGTCTTCGCTGCCAAGCAGTTCGCGCTGCCAGATGGAGTAGTCGGCGTACTGGACCGAGAGCGGGGTCCAACCCGGTTCCTGACCCATGGCCCGGTTGGCGTACGCGGTCATGATGTCGCGGGTCAGCGGGGCCACCGAGGAACCGTCCGCCGAGATGTGATGAACCACCAGGGCGAGAACGTATTCGGGGGTTTCCGAGCCCTCGATGCGGTAGACCGCGACCTTCAGCGGCACCTCGGCGGTGACGTCGAAGACCGTGTTGGTCAGCGCCAGCACGGCGGCCGGGGCCTCGTCGGCGGTGACGGTCCGCACTTCGAGCACCGGCACGGCCTGTCCCGGCGGCAGGATGACCTGCACCGGGCCGTCCTCGGTCTGCGGGTAGACGGTCCGCAGGATCTCGTGGCGGGCAACGACATCCGCGATGGCAGCCTGCAAGGCGTCCAGGTCGAGCGCGCCGGACAGGCGCACCGCGACCGGCACGTTGTAGGCGGCGGACTCGGTGTCGAAGCGGTTCAGGAACCACATGCGCTGCTGCGCGAGCGACAGCGGGACGTTCTCCGGTCGCGGTGCGGCGGTGAGCGCCTTGCGGCCACCCGCACCGGCATCCTGTTCCACGCGCGAGGCGAGCGCGGACACCGTGGTGGCCTCGAACATGAGACGCACCGGCACCCGGGTATTGAGCGCCTCGCCGAGGCGAGCCGCCACCTGGGTGGCGAGCAGCGAGTTGCCGCCCCAGGCGAAGAAGTCGTCGTCCAGGCCGAGGCGGCCGTGCTCGACGTGCAGCACGTCGGCGAACACACCGGCGACGATCTGCTCGATCGGGGTGACGGGTGCGCGGAAGACCGCCTTCTCGAAGGTGGGTTCCGGCAGCGCCTTGCGGTCGAGCTTGCCATTGGCGTTCAGCGGCAGCGCCTCGAGCGGCACGAACAGCGACGGGATCATGTAGGACGGCAGTTCGGCCGCGAGGGCCGATTGCAGTGCCTGCTTGTCGAATTCGGCGGTGCCGACAATGTAGGCGACCAGGCGATCGCCGAGCGCCGGATCGGTGTGCGCGATGACCGCGGCCGAGGTCACGGATTCCTGGCGCAGCAGGGCGGATTCGATATCGCCGAGCTCGATGCGGAAGCCGCGGATCTTGACCTGGAAGTCGGTGCGCCCGCGGTAATCCAGTTCGCCCTTGGCGTTCCAGGCCACCAGGTCGCCCGTGCGGTACATGCGGGAGCCATTGTCGCCGAACGGATTCGCGACAAAGCGATCCGAGGTGAGGTCCGTCCGGCCGAAGTATCCGCGCGCCAGCTGGGCACCCGCGAGGTACAGCTCGCCGGAGACGCCGACCGGGACCGGCCGCAGGCGCTGGTCGAGAACGTAGACCTGGCTGTTCCATTCGGGCGAGCCGATGGACACCGAGATCTCGTCGGCGGTGGTCACCCGATGGCTGGTGATCGAGACGGCGGCCTCGGTCGGGCCGTACAGGTTGAACAGCTCGGTGCGCGGACGCTCCCGCAGCACGCGCTGCGCCAGCGGGCCGGGCAGCGCCTCACCGATGGCGAGGATGCGCCACAGCGAATCCGGCAGCCCGTCGGTGAGCAGGGCGTCGAGCATCGACGGCACCACGTGCAGGGTGGTCACCCATTCCCGCGCCATGAGCTCGTTCAGGTACGCCGGATCCTTGTGCCCGTCGGGTGCGGCAATGACCAGGCGGCCACCGCAGGCCACGCCGGACCAGAACTCCCACACCGAGAGGTCGAAGGTGGCGGCGGTCTTGAGCAGCACGGCATCGGCCGGGTCGAGACCGAATTCGGTGACCTTCCAGAGCAACTGGTTGACCACCGCGGCGTGCGGCAGGGCCACACCCTTCGGGCGGCCGGTGGAGCCGGAGGTGAAGATGACGTACGCGGTGTTCGCGGCGGTCAGTTCGCGCACCCGCTCGGTGGCGGTGATCGGCTTGTCCGAGTGGCCGGACAGGTCGAGCTCGTCGATGCGGAGCACCTCGGCCACCTCGGTGCTGAAACCGGTTGCGGCGGTGGTGAGTACGGCCGCCGGGGCGGACGTCTCCAGGATGTAGCCGACGCGCTCGGCGGGCTGATCCGGGTCGACCGGGACGTAGGCCGCACCCGACTTGGCCACGGCGTACATGGCGACGATCAGGTCCACGGAGCGCGGGATGGCCAGTGCGACATGGTCTTCCGCACCGATGCCGCGGGCGATGAGCTCACGGGCGAGGCGGTTGACGCGGGCATCGAGTTCGCGATAGGTGATGTTCTCGACGCCGTCCACGCCGTCGGCCACCAGGGCGACGGCCTTCGGGTCGTCGGCGACCGCATTGTCAAGCAGCGAGACCAGGGTGGCCTCGGTGTCGACGGCCTGCGCGGTGTTGTTCCACCGGTTCAGGATTCGGTCGTTCTCGGCCTCGTCCAGCAGGTCGATCTCGCCGACCGTGATGGTGGCGTCGGCCAGGATCGCGTCCAGCACCCGGACGAACCGGTCCGCGAAGGCGCGAATCGTGTCCGGGTCGAACAGATCGGTGGCGTAACCGAATTCGGTGAGGATCTCGGCCGGGCTGCCGTCCTCGTTGTACCGGTCGTACAGCGTGACGTGCAGGTCGGTCTTGGCCAGCTGCGATTCGAACTGGACCGAGCTGACGTGCAGGCCGGGCAGTTCGAAGGCGGTCTCGGCCAGGTTCTGGAAGGACAGGCCGACCTGGAACAGCGGGTTGCGGGCGGTGGAGCGGACCGGGTTGAGCACCTCGACGAGGCGCTCGAACGGCACCTCTGCATTGGCGAAGGCTTCCAGGTCGCGTTCGCGGACCTCGGCGAGCAGGTCGGCGAAGGTCGCGCCCGCGTCCACCGAGGTGCGGAACACCAGGGTGTTGACGAACATGCCGATCAGGTCGTCGAGTTCGCGTTCACCACGGCCCGCGATCGGGGTGCCGACGGCGATGTCGTCGGTGCCGGACAGTCGGGCCAGCAGCACCGCGAGGGCACTGTGCACGACCATGAACAGCGAGGCGTTATTGGCGCGCGCCAGTTCGTGCAGGCGGGCGTGCCGCTCGGCGTCGATGTCGAAGCGCAGCGCCTTGCCGTGGAACGACTGCGCGGGCGGGCGCGGCCGGTCGGTGGGCAGTTCCAGCTGGTCCGGCAGGCCGGTGAGGGCCTTGGACCAGTAGGCGACCTGCTGTGCGGCAAGCGATTCCGCGTCGGACTCGTCGCCGAGCACCTCGCGCTGCCACAGCGCGTAGTCGGCGTACTGCACCGACAGCGGAGCCCACTGCGGCACTTCACCATTGGCACGGGCCGCGTAGGCGACCATGACGTCGCGCGCCATCGGGCCCATGGAGGAGCCGTCGGCGGACACGTGGTGGACGGTGAAGGCCAGCACGTGCTGTTCGGTCTCGCTGTCCGTGATGCGGAACAGCTTCACCGCGAGCGGCACCTCGAGGGTGACGTCGAAGGTGGTGGCGGCGAATTCGATGACCTTGCCGAGCAGACCATCCTCGGCGACCGCATCGGGCACCAGCATGAGGTCGGACTGTCCGGCGGGCAGGATCACCTGACGCGGGCCCTGCGGCGAGCCCGGGTAGACCGTGCGCAGCACCTCGTGGCGGCTGATCACATCACCGATGGCCTGCTCGAGAGCGTTCAGGTCGAGCGCGCCGGTGAGCCGCACCGCGAGCGGGATGTTGTCGACCGCCGAAGTGGTGGTGTCGAACTGGTTGAGGAACCAGTACCGCTGCTGCGCCGGGGACAGCGGCAGCGTGTCCGGCCGCTCCCCCGCGACCAGGCGCGGGCGAGCCCGGCCGGATCCGGCATTGCGTTCCACCCGGGCGGCCATGGCCGCGACGGTGGAGGCTTCGAACAGGTCGCGCACGGCGAGCTGGGTGTCCAGGGCCGCGCCGAGGCGGGCGGTGACCTGGGTGGCGATCAGCGAGTTGCCGCCGAGTTCGAAGAAGTCGTCATCGAGGCCGACCCGGCCGACACCGAGGACGTCGGAGTAGGTATTGGCGACGATCTCTTCGATCGGGGTGGACGGAGCCCGGAAGACCTTGGCCTCGAACACCGGTGCGGGCAGCGCCTTGCGATCCAGCTTGCCGGAGGCATTGAGCGGGAAGGCTTCGAGCGCCACGAAGGCGGCCGGAACCATGTAGGACGGCAGCGCCTCGGCCAGCTCGGCGCGCACGGCCTCGATATCGAGGGTGCGGCCGGACTCGGGGATGACGTAGCCGACCAGCTGATCGCCGAGGCGCTCATCGGAGCGGACCACGACCACCGACTGGGCGATGGATTCGATGGCGGTGAGGGCGTTCTCGATCTCACCGAGTTCGATGCGCAGACCGCGCAGCTTGACCTGGAAGTCGGTGCGGCCGAGGTATTCCAGCTCGCCCGCTTCGGTCCACTTCACCAGGTCGCCGGTGCGATACATGCGCTCACCGGCGTGGAAAACGTCGGCGACGAAGCGGTCCGCCGTCAGTTCGGGGCGCGCGACATAGCCGCGGGCCAGCTGGATACCGGACAGGTACAGCTCGCCCGGGACACCGACCGGCACCGGGTGCAGGCGCGAATCCAGCACGTAGACGCGGGTATTGAAGACCGGAGCGCCGATCGGCACCGACAGCGTGTCGAAGTGGTCGACCTCGTGATAGGTGACGTCGACGGCGGCCTCGGTCGGCCCGTACAGGTTGTGCAGTCGGGCGTCGGTCAGCTCCAGGAGCTTCTGCGCCGTGACGGCGGGCAGCGCCTCACCGGAGGCGAACACCTGCCGCAGCGTCGAATCACCCGCGCTCGCACCGGATTCCAGTGCGGCCACGAAGACCGACAGCATGGACGGCACGAAGTGCGCGGTGGTGACGCCCTCGGCGGCGATGATGTCCGCCAAGTACGCCGGATCGCGGTGGCCTTCCGGCTTGGCCACGACCAGGCGCGCACCGATCTGCAAGGGCCAGAAGAACTCCCAGACGGAGACGTCGAAGGTGGCCGGGGTCTTCTGGAGCACGACATCGTCGGTGTAGAGGCCGTACTCGGTCTGCATCCAGACGAGACGGTTGACGATGGCCGTGTGGGTGACGGCCACGCCCTTGGGGCGGCCGGTGGAGCCGGACGTGAAGATCACGTAGGCGGCGTGGTCGCCACGCAGCGGGGCGGTGCGGTCAGCGTCGGTGATCGGGGCGTCGGAGTAGGCCGACAGGTCCAGCTCGTCGATCAGCAGGGTGCCTGCGGCGAAACCGTCACGGGCCGTGGTGAGTACGGCCACCGGCTGCGCGGTCTCGAGAACGTAGGCGTTGCGCTCTTCCGGGTGATCCGGATCCAGCGGTACGTACGCGCCACCGGCCGCGATGACGGCGTACATGCCGACCACCAGGTCGATGGAGCGGCGCATGCCGAGGGCCACATAGGAATCCGGTCCGACGCCCTCTGCGATGAGGTGGCGAGCCAGCTGGTTCACCCGGGTGGCGAACTCGGCGTAAGAGAGACTTATCCCCTCGAAGGTCACCGCGATCTCGCGCGGCGTCTGCGCGGCCTGGGTCTGGAACATCGACGCGAGGGTGACCTCGGTATCGATCTTCTTGCCGCCCAGCACGACGCGCTTCACGTCGTATTCGGTGGCGTTCCAGGACCGCACGACCCGCTTGCGCTCGAGGTCGTCGAGCAGCTCGATATCGCCGACGACCACGTTCGGCGCGGCGACGACCGCGGACAGCAGTCGGACCAGGCGATCGGAGAAGGCGGCGACGGTGCGCGCATCGAACATATCCGTGGCGTAGGCGAACTCAGCCGCCATGCCAGAGCCGTCGGCCCGCTCGGTGAGGTTCAGGTGCAGGTCGAACTTGGCGGTGACCACGTCCAGGGGCACGCCCGCGACCTGCAGACCCGGCAGCTCGAAGCTGGTCTCGCCGGTGTTCTGGAACGACAGCATGACCTGGAACAGCGGATGCCGCGCCTGCGAGCGAGCCGGGTTGAGGATCTCCACCAGGCGCTCGAAGGGCAGGTCGGCATGGCCGAAGGCGGCCAGGTCGGTGTCCTTGGTACGGGCGAGGAGTTCGGTGAACTCGGCGGCCGAGTCGACCGCAGTGCGCAGCACCAGGGTGTTGACGAACATGCCGATGGCGTCGTCCAGGACCTCTTCACCACGACCGGCCGCCGCGGTACCGATGGCGATGTCCTCGCCGCCGGACAGTCGGGCGAGCAGTGCCGCGAAGGCCGCGTGCACGACCATGAACAGGCTCGCACCGTTCTCACGGGCGAGCGCGTTCATGCCAGTGAGCAGGTCGGCGTCGATCGAGAACTCGTGCACGCCACCGCGGTTGGAGGCCACGGCGGGGCGCGGGCGATCCGACGGCAGGTCGATCTGGTCCGGCAGACCCGCGAGGGAGTCCGACCAGTAGGCGACCTGCTGCGAGATCAGCGAGTCGGCGTCGTCCTCGGAGCCGAGGGTCTCGCGCTGCCACAGCGCGAAGTCGGCGTACTGCACCGGCAGCGGAGCCCACTGCGGCGCAACGCCATTCGAGCGGGAGGCGTAGGCGAGCATGACGTCGCGGGCCAGCGGGCCGACCGACCAGCCGTCGCCGGAGATGTGGTGGACCACGAATACCAGTACGTGCGTGGGCTGTTCGGCATCGCTGACCTGGAAGATCCCGGCGCGCACCGGAACCGCCGCGGTCACGTCGAAGCCGGTGAGCACCAGTCCGGCGACCCGCTCGCGCAGCTCGGCCTCGGTGACGGCGATCGACTCCAGGCCCAGGGCGGTGATGACCTGGTCGGCGGGCAGGATCACCTGCACGCCACGGCCTTCCGCGTTCTCGGGGTAGATAGTGCGCAGCACCTCGTGCCGGTCGATCACATCGCCGACCGCGTTCAGCAGGGCGTCGATATCCAGTTCGCCGGTGAGTCGCACCGCCATCGGGATGTTGTTGACCGCGGAGGCGGTGTCGAAGCGGTTCAGGAACCACATGCGCTGCTGGGCCAGGGACAGCGGGATCTCCGCCGGTCGGGTCTGGGCCACCAGGGCGCGGCGGCTGCCGGTGCCCGTCTGGGCGGCGAGGCGCGCGGCCAGGGCGGCCACGGTCTGCGCCTCGAACAGGGTACGGACGGGGACTCGGGTGTCCAGGGCCGCGCCCAGTCGTGCGACCACCTGGGTGGCGATCAGCGAGTTGCCGCCGAGCTCGAAGAAGTCGTCGTCCGCGCCGACGGGCTCGGACAGGCCGAGGACCTCGGCGAAGACATTCGCGACGATCTCCTCGGCCGCGGTGGCCGCGGCCCGGAACTCGCGGGCGGCGAATTCCGGATCCGGCAGTGCGCGGCGGTCGAGCTTGCCATTGGCACTGAGCGGGAAGGCTTCCAGCGATACGAACGCGGCCGGGACCATGTAGGACGGCAGCTGCGCGGACAGGTGGGCGCGCAGGGCGTCCACATCGACCGTGCCCGCCGCCGGGATCACATAGCCGACCAGGTTGTCGCCACGCACGACCACGACCGCCTGGGCGACCGACGCGTGAGCGGTGAGCGCGGCCTCGATCTCGCCGAGCTCGATGCGCAGACCGCGCAGCTTCACCTGGAAGTCGGTGCGGCCGAGGTAGACCAGCTGCCCCTCATCGTTCCAGCGCACCAGGTCACCGGTGCGGTACATGCGCTCGCCCTGGCCGAATGGGCTGGCGACGAAGCGATCCGCCGTCAGGTCCGCACGGCCGAGGTAGCCGCGAGCCAGCTGCGTGCCGGTCAGGTACAGCTCACCGGCGACACCCGCCGGGACGGGGTGCAGGCGCGCGTCGAGCACGTAGGCCCGGGCATTGGCGACCGGCGCACCGATCGGCACCGCACCCGACACCCGGTCGGCGACCGGTGCGTAGGTGGCGTGCACCGTGAATTCGGTGGGGCCGTACAGGTTGTGCAGTTCGGCCGGGCTGACCCGGCGGAAGGCATCGACCTCATTGGAGGTGAAGGCCTCACCGGCGATGAGCAGCGCCCGCACCGAGGTGAGCGCCTCCGGTGCCACGCTGCCCGCGAACACGCTCAGCATCGACGGCACGAACGAGGTGATGGTGACCCGCTCGGCGGCGATCACCTCGGCCAGGTACTGCGGATCGCGGTGACCATCGGCGGTGGCGACGACCATGCGGGCACCGACTGCCAAGGGGCCGAACAGTTCCCACACCGACACGTCGAAGGTGGCCGGAGTCTTGAACAACACCACGTCATCGGCGGTGAGGGTGTATTCCGTGGTGATCCAGCGGATCTGGTTCACGGCGGACGCGTGCGAGACCGCGACACCCTTGGGACGGCCGGTCGAGCCCGAGGTGAAGATGACGTAGGCGATGTTCGACGGGCGCAGCGGCTGCCTGCGCTCGGTGTCGATGACCGAGGCGTCGTCGTAGGCGCTCAGGTCGAGCGCGTCGATGGTCAGCACCGGTGCCGCAGCGGTCGCGAAGCCATCGCGGCCGACAGTCAGAACGACTGCCGGACGGGCGATTTCGAGCACGTAGTCGATGCGGTCCGCGGGCTGGTCGAGGTCCAGGGGCACGTATGCGCCACCGGCCTCGAGCACCGCGTACATGGCCACAACCAGGTCGATGGACCGGCGAATGCCGAGCGCCACCGTGGTGTCCGGGCCGACGCCGGATTCGATGAGCTTGCGGGCCAGGCGATTCACCCGGCTCGCGAGCTCGGCGTAGGTCAGGTTCCCGGTCTCGCCCGTCAGTGCGGTCGCACCCGGCTTGATCAGGGCCTGAGCCTTGAACATCGAGACCAGCGTGTCCGCGGCATCGAGATCGATGGTGGTGTCGTTCCACCGCGAGAGCACGAGGTCGCGCTCCGAGCGATCGAGCAGCTCGATATCGCCCACGGCCCGCTCCGGCTGCGCGGCAATCGCTTCGAGCAGCTGGTTGAACCGCGCGCCGAACCGCTCCATGGTGGCGGCGTCGAACAGGTCGGTGGCGTAGATGATTTCGGCGGTCATGCCGGACGGCGCGCCTCCGAAGCCATTGCCGGACACGTGATGTGCCCCGGTCTGCTCGGTGAGGACCAGCTGCAGATCGACCTTGGCGGTCTCGATCGGCAGGTCCACGCCGCTGACCGTGAGGCCCGGCAGTTCCAGTTCGGCCGGTCCCATGTTCTGGAACGACAGCATGACCTGGAACAGCGGGTTCCGGGCCTGCGAACGCACCGGGTTGATGATCTCGACCAGGCGCTCGAACGGCAGATCGGCGTGGCCGAAGGCGGCAATATCGGTGGCGCGCACCGATTCCAGCAGCTCGGTGAAGCCCTTGCCCGCGTCGATCGGGGTGCGCAACACCAGGGTGTTGACGAACATGCCGATCAGGTCGTCGAGCGCGCGTTCACCACGACCGGCGACCGGCGTGCCGATGGCGATATCGGCCTCGCCGGACATCCGCGACAGCAGGGTCGCGAGCGCGGCGTGCGCCACCATGAACAGCGTGGCACCCCGGGTGCGGGCCAATTCGGCCAGCTTGGCGTGGGTTTCGGCCTCGATGACGAAGGTATGCGTCGCACCGCGACCGGAGGCCACGGCGGGGCGCGGGCGGTCGGACGGCAGGTCCAGCTGGTCCGGCACTCCGGCCAGGGCTTGCTTCCAGTACGAGATCTGCTGCGAGATCACCGATTCCGCGTCGGACTCGTCGCCGAGCACCTCGCGCTGCCACAGGGCGTAGTCGGCGTACTGCACTTGCAGTGCCTGCCAGGCCGGTTCGCCACCCTCGACGCGAGCGCCGTAGGCGGTCATGACATCCCGGGTGAGCGGGCCCATGGAGAAACCGTCGGCGGAGATGTGGTGCACCACCAGCGCGAGCACATGCTCGGTGGGGCTGATCTCGAACAGGCGGGCCCGGAACGGCACCTCGGCGGTGACGTCGAAGCCGGTCAGCACGAGCGCCGAGAGCGCCTGCGGCAGTTCGGCTTCGGTGACGTCGATCGGGGTCAGGTCGGGGATGACCTGGCCGGTGGGGACGATCTCCTGATACGCGGTGCCGTCGACCTCGGGGTAGCGGGTGCGCAGCGACTCGTGACGCGCCAGCACATCGGCGACGGCGATCTGGAGGGCCTGACGGTCGACCAGACCGGACAGCCGCACGGCCGCCGGAATATTGTCCACGGCCGATTCGGGATCGAACCGGTTGAGGAACCACATGCGCTGCTGCGCCAGGGACAGCGGCAGCTGCTCCGGACGCTCCTGCGCGGTCAGCGCCTGGCGAGCGCCCGCGCCGGAATGAACCTCGGCGCGGGCCGCAAGGGCGGCGACGCTGGAGGATTCGAAGATCTCCCGGACGCCCAGGTGGGTGTCCAGCGCGGCCGACAGGCGCGCCGCCACCTGGGTGGCGATGAGCGAGTTACCGCCCAGCGCGAAGAAGTCGTCGTCCAGGCCGACCCGGGCCAGGCCCAGGATCTCCGCGTAGACACCGGCCACGATCTGCTCGACCGGGGTGACCGGGGCGCGGAAGACCGCGGCCTCGAACACCGGCGCGGGCAGGGCGCGGCGGTCCAGCTTGCCGGAGGCATTGAGCGGGAACTCGTCGAGCACGATGACGATCGACGGCACCATGTACGCGGGCAGGCTGTCGTGCAGCTCGGCGCGCACGCCGTCGATATCCACGGTCCGGCCCGGAGCGGCGACGACATAGGCGACGAGCTGATCGCCGGTGTGCTGATCACCGCGCACCACGACCACCGACTGCGCGATGGAACCGACTGTGGTCAGCGCGGTTTCGATCTCGCCGAGCTCGATGCGCAGACCGCGCAACTTCACCTGGAAGTCGGTACGGCCGATGTACTCGAGTTCCGCTCCGCCTCCCCGCGCTTCGTCCGCGGTCCAGACGACGAGGTCGCCGGTGCGGTACATGCGCTCGGACTGGCCGAACGGGTTGGCCACGAAGCGATCCGAGGTGAGGTCGGGGCGCGCCACATACCCGGTGGCGAGCTGATCGCCCGCCAGGTAGAGCTCACCCGCGACACCCACCGGAACCGGACGCAGTCGCGAATCCAGCACGTACACCTGGGTGTTGAACACCGGACGGCCGATCGGCACGCCCTCGGTGTCGGCGACGCCCACCCGGTGGTAGGTGACGTCGACCGCGGCCTCGGTCGGGCCGTACAGGTTGTGCAGCTCGCCGCCGGTCAGCTCGCGCAGGCGATGCGCGGGCTTGGGCGAGAGCGCCTCACCGGAAGCAAAGACCATGCGCAGGCTGGTGCACTGCACCGCGGCGGGTTCGGCCACGAAGACCGACAACATCGACGGCACGAAGTGAGTGACCGTGACGCCTTCGCGGGCAATGAGTTCCGCGAGGTAGACCGGGTCGCGGTGGCCGTCGGGCTTGGCCACGTGCAGGCGCGCACCGATCTGGAGCGGCCAGAAGAACTCCCAGACGGACACGTCGAAGGTGGCCGGAGTCTTCTGGAGCACAACGTCTTCGGGGGTCAGGCCGTATTCGGACTGCATCCACACCAGGCGGTTGACAATGGCCGAGTGCGGCACGGCCACACCCTTGGGGCGGCCGGTCGAACCGGAGGTGAAGATGACGTACGCATTGTTCGACTCACGCAGCGGCATACGGCGATCCGCATCGGTGAGCGGCGCACCGGAGTAGCTGGCCAGGTCGAGCAGATCGATCCGCACCTGCGCGGTATTGATCGGGAGGTCCTCGCCGGAGGTCAGCACGGTGACCGGATCGGCGGTGGCCAGGATGTATTCGGTGCGGTCGGCCGGGTGATCCGGGTCCAGCGGCACGTACGCGCCACCGGCCACGGTCACGGCGTACATGCCGACAACCAGGTCGATGGAGCGGCGCATGCCCAGCGCCACAAACGATTCCGCGCCTACGCCACGCTCGATGAGCCAGCGCGACAGGCGATGCACCCGGTCGGCGAAGTCGGCGTAGGACAGGCTTGTGCCCTCGAAGCTCACGGCAATCGCGTCGGGAGTCCGGGCGGCCTGCGCCTCGAACATGGCGACCAGCGTCGATGCCGCGTCGCCGGACGTCAGGTTGTCCGTACGTACGGCCACCGCGGTGTCCACGTCGTACGCGGTGTCGTTCCACGTCTCGACCACGAGTTGCCGCTCGGCGGCATCCACCAGCTCGATATCGCCCACGGCCGCACCGGGTTCGGTGGTGATGGCGGTGAGGACGCGCAGCAGGCGGTCCGCGATGCGGTGGACGGTGTCCTCGTCGAACAGGTCGCGCAGGTATCCGGCGCGAATCCGCAGGCGAGTGTCCAGCTGAGCGATGAGGGTCAGCGGGTAGTGCGTGGCGTCCGCGGCGTCCAGACCGATGACGGCCATACCGTCGATATCGGCGGCCTGCGCCCGAATCCCTTCGGCGTCAACCGGATAGGACTCGAACACCACGAGGGTGTCGAAGAGCCCGCCGACCTTGGCCGCCGACTGGATGTCGGCCAGGCCCACATAGTGGTGATCGAGCAGATCGGCCTGCTCGCCCTGGGTACGGGTGAGCAGCGTGCGCGCCGATTCGGCCGGGTCGAAGGAGACCCGCACCGGCACGGTATTGATGAACAGGCCCACCATGGATTCCACGCCCGCCAGCTGCGCGGGGCGGCCGGACACGGTGGTGCCGAAGAGTACGTCGTCGCGGCCGGTGAGGCGGCCGAGCAGGATGCCCCACGCGGTCTGCAGCACCGTGTTCGGGGTGACGCCGATGTCCGCGGCCAGCGCGGTGAGGCGCGAGGTCGCCGTCTCGTCCAGGTCGAAGAAGTACTCGCCGGACAGTGCGGTGATCTCGTGGCTCGGGTCCGGACGCGTCAGCAGGGTCGGCTCGGAGACGCCGTGCAGCGCCCGCTGCCAGGCCGCGATGGACGCCGAACGATCCTGCTGCGCAACCCATTCCAGGAAGTAGCGGTAGGACCGCACGGGCGGCAGCACGGCGGTGTCGGAATGCGTGGCGTACAGGACCAGCAGGTCCTGCATGAGCAGCGGCATGGACCAGCCGTCGAGCAGGATGTGGTGGTTGGCCACGGCCAGCTGCCAGGCGTCTGCGGCGGTCTGCACCAGGGTGAAGCGGATGAGCGGCGGTTCGGTGAGGTCGAAGCGCTGCAAGCGATCCGCGTCGATGACATCGCTTGGGTCGCCGGTAGCGGTGCGGTCGTGTTCGGTGAACGCCACCCGCACACCGTCCAGCACCACCTGTACGGGAGTGCCGGAAGCATCGGAAACGTAAGCGGTGCGCAGGATCTCGTGACGATCCAGCAGCGCCTGGGCGGCCGAACGCAGGCGATCGGCATCCACGCGCCCGGTGAGGGTGAGCACCGCCTGCGCGGTGTACACGTCCACCGAGGTGGCGGCCAACTGCGCGTGGAAGAGCAGACCGGCCTGGAGCGCGGACAGCGGCCACACCTGATCGAGTGCGCCGAAGCGCTTCTCCCAGCCATCGATATCGCGCTGGTTGATCTTCACCAGGCCGAAGTCGGACGGGGTGTGCCCGCCCGCATCGGCGGATTCCGCATGGCGCGCAACGGCTTCCAGCGCCGAGATCCACAGCTTGCCGAATTCGGCGATCTCGTCCGCGCCGAGCAGCGTGCTCGGGTAGCCGATATTCGCGGTCAGCTTGTCGCCGACCACAATGGCATTGATATCGATCGGTGCCATGGCGGGCATATCGGCGTCGTACGCGCCGCCCAGGTTGCCGAGCTCCGGTGCCGGAATCCAGCCGAACCCGCGCAGCGCGTCGGGCACATCGCCCTCATTGACGCGGCCCAGGTAGTTGAAGCTGACCTGGCCGGGCAGCTGCTTGGGCAGTTGATCGGCGGTGGCCTGGTTCAGGTAGCGCAGCAGCCCGTAGCCGATGCCCTTGTCCGGCACCGAGAGCAGCTGCTCCTTGACGGCCTTGAGGGCGCGGCCCATGGCGGGGCCGCCCAGCAGCGCGCCGTCCACATCGATCTCGGAGAGGTCGAAGCGGACCGGGAAGATGGCGGTGAACCAACCGACCGTGCGGGACAGGTCGGCGCCGGGCACGACCTCTTCCTCGCGGCCGTGGCCTTCCAGGCGCAGGAGAGTCGACTTCTCGCCGATGCCCTTACCGGCGCGCCACTTGGCGACCGCGAGGGCCAGCGCGGTCAGCAGACCGTCATTGACGCCGCCGTGGAAGAGCGCGGGCACGGTGGTGAGCAGCGCCTTGGTGGCCTCGGCGGACAGCTCGACGTGATGCTTCTCGATGACCGCGGTGATATCGACGGCCGGGTCCATGGGCCGCTCGGTGAGCAGCGGATCCGGACCGTTGACAACGCCACGCCACCAATCGAGTTCGGCGACCCGCTCCGGGGTGGCCGCCTCGCGCTCGAGGGCGTGCGCCCAGGTGCGCATGCTGGTGGCGGGGGCGACCAGCTCGGGGGTCTGTCCGGCGGACAGCTGACCCCAGGCGGTGACGAAGTCCGGCACCAGAATGCGCCAGGTGACGCCGTCGACCACGAGGTGGTGCGCGGCGACGATCAGACGACCGGCACGGTTCTGATCGGCGGGCTCCAGCCAGACGAACCGAATGACCACGCCCGCAGCCGGATCCAGCTTGTCGAGGGTGGCATCGAGTGCGGCGGAGGCGATTTCGACCAGCTCGTCATCGCTGACGTTCGGGTCGAACTCGGTGCGGTCGATGAGGGCGTCCACGTCGATCGCACCGACCGCGGCGGTCTCGACGATCCAGTCCGCACCCGGCATCCGGCGCAGGCGAGCCCGCAGCATGTCGTGGCGGTCGATGACCGCGCCGACGGTGGCCGCGATGCCCGCACGGTCGATGCCGATCGGGAGTTCCAGGGCGAGGGTCTGGTTGAAGCGGCCGAAGCCGCCCGGACGCTCCACCATGAACCGGACCACCGGCGTCAGCGGCAGGACACCCACACCGCCACCGGGGAGTTCGCTCAGCTGCGGTGTCGAATCGCCCTGGCCCTCCAGGGTTTCCGTCGCGACGGCGGCCAGACCGGACACGGTGCGCTGTTCGAACACATCGCGCGGGCTGAAGACGATGCCGCGCGCCTTGGCCCGCGACACCAGCTGGATGGAGACGATGGAGTCGCCGCCCAGCGCGAAGAAGGAGTCGTCGATGCCGACCCGCTCCAGGCCGAGCACCTCGGCGAAGACCTCGGCCACGGTGTGCTCGACGGCATTGCGCGGGGCCCGGAAGGTGACCTCGGTGGCGAATACCGGCTCGGGCAGTGCCTTACGGTCCAACTTGCCGACCGGGGTCAGCGGCACCCGGTCGATGATCATGACCGAGGACGGCACCATATACGCCGGGAGACGCTGCTCCACATGTGCGGTGACGGCCGCGATATCGATCGAATAGCCCTGCGTGGCAACCACATACGACACCAGCGAGACAGCGCCCGCCGCATTCTTGTGGCCCACGGTGACCGCGAAGTCGACCGTCTCGTGCGAGGCCAGTGCGGCGTCGATCTCGCCCAGTTCGATGCGGAAACCGCGGACCTTGACCTGGAAGTCGGAGCGGCCGACGTACTCGACCTCACCGTTCGGGGTCCAGCGCACCACGTCACCGGTGCGATACATGCGCGCACCCGCAACGGACGGGTTGGCCACGAACCGATCGGCGGTCAGGCCCGCACGTGCGTGGTAGCCGCGCGCCAGCTGAATGCCCGACAGGTACAGCTCACCCGCGACACCGACCGGAACCGGCCGCAGGCGGTTGTCCAGAATCAGCGACTGCATGCCCCGGATCGGGCCACCGATGGTGACCAGATCGCCCGGCACCAGCGGATCGCTGATGTTCGTCATGATGGTGGTCTCGGTCGGGCCGTAGCCATTGTGGAAGGCACGAATCGTGCCGTCCGCCAAGGGAACCGCCCACTTCTCGACCAGATCGGCCGGAACCGCTTCACCACCGGCGACCAGGACGCGCAGGCTGTCCAGCCCCGCCGGTCCGAAAGTGGACAGCGCGGCCGGGGTGATGAACGCGTGCGTGGCCCGCTCGCGCTTGATCAGCTCGGAGAGCTCCTCGCCGCCGTAGGTGCCCGGCGGGACCACGACCAGGGTGCCGCCCGCGCCGATGGCGAGCAGGAACTCCAGCATGGACGCGTCGAACGACGGGGACGCGAAATGCAGTGCGCGCGAACCGGAGTCGAGGTGGTAGCGGACGGCCTGCTCAACACTGAAGTTGGCCAGACCGGCGTGGGTGACCACGACGCCCTTGGGCAGGCCGGTGGAACCGGACGTGTAGATGACGTACGCCGGGTGCTCCGGACGCAGCGGGCGGACCCGGTCGGCATCGGCGATCGCGGTGGTCTCGAAGGTCTCCAGGTCGAGTTCGTCCAGGACCAGCCACTCCACCGATTCCGGCAGGTCGGCGCGGACCGAGGCCACGGTCAGGCCGACCGGCGAACCGGAGTCGGTGACCATGTGGGCAATGCGGTCGGCCGGGTAGTTCGGGTCGACCGGCACGAAGGCGGCACCGGTCTTGGAGACCGCCCACTCGGCGAAGTACGAGTCCGAGGAACGCGGCACGGCAATGGCGACGAGGTTCTCGGTGCCGATGCCGCGCTCGATCAGCAAGCGCGCCAAGCGGTTCGAGCGCTCATCCAGCTCGCCGTAAGTGAGACTTGTGCCCTGGAAGACGACCGCGGTCGCGTTCGGGTTCAGTTCCACGGCGTCGGCGATCAGCTCCGGGAGCGTCCGCGCCGCGATGGCGGGGGCACCGAAACGACCGACCAGATCGGCGCGTTCGGCCTGATCCAGCACGTCGATCGCACCGACGGCGATGTCCGCATTCGCGGCCACGGCCTCCAGCACCCGCAGCCAGCGCTGCGCGAAGCTGTCGGCGGTGGACTCGTCGAACAGGTCGGTGGCGTAGGTGAGCGCCAACGCCATGCCCGCGCTCTGATCGGACACAGTCTGCTCCGACAGCGTGAACTGCAGGTCGAAGCGGGAGATGCTCTCTTCGAGGTCGAGCGCGGAGACGGTCAGCCCCGGCAGTTCGAGGGTGGCGCGGTCCAGGTTCTGGAAGGCGAGCATGACCTGGAACAGCGGGTTGCGGGCCTGCGAGCGCTCGGGCGCGAGCAGTTCCACGAGTCGCTCGAACGGCACGTCGGCATTGCCGAAGGCGTCGAGGTCGGTATGCCGGGCACGATCCAGGAGATCCGAGAAGGACTCGGCCGGATCGATGCCTGTCCGCAGTACCAGGGTATTGACGAACATGCCGACCAGGTCGTCCAGCGCGGCCTCACCGCGTCCGGCGACCGGGGTGCCGACGGCGATGTCATCGCCACCGGAAAGCCGGGCCAGCAGCACGGCGAGCGCGCTGTGCATGACCATGAACAGCGACGAACCCCGGCGGCGCGCAACGTCTTCCAGCGCGCCGATGAGTTCCGGCGAGAGCGTCCGATGCAGGGTGGCACCGCGATGCGAGGCCACGGCCGGGCGCGGGCGGTCGGTCGGGAGCGCCAGCTCATCCGGCGTGCCCTCGAGGGCGCGCTGCCAGTAACCGACCTGGCGGGCCATGAGCGAGGACGAATCCTCTTCCGAACCCAGGACTTCACGCTGCCAGATGGCGAAGTCCGCGTACTGGATGGCGAGCGGAGCCCAGCCGGGGACCGCGCCCTGGGTGCGGGCCGTGTAGGCGACCATGACATCGCGGGTCAGCGGAGCCATGGAGAAGCCGTCACCGGCAATGTGGTGGACGACCACCACGAGCACGTGCTCGGTGGCCTCTTCCGCTGTGCCGACCCGGAACAGGCGGGCGCGCAACGGAACCTGGTCCGCGACATTGAAGCCGAGGGTGGCGAAGGCAGTGACCGCAGCGGTCAAGTCCGCGGCCGTGGTGGTCACCGGGCGCAGGTCGAGCGCGATCTGCTCGGCCGGAACGACCACCTGCATCGGCGTACCGCCGTGCTCGGGGTAGCGGGTGCGCAGCGACTCGTGGCGACGCACGACATCGGCGACCGCGAGTTCCAGTGCGGCGGTATCGAGTTCGCCGGTGAGGCGAATCGCGAGCGGCAGGTTGTACGCGGCCGACGAGGTGTCGTACTGGTTCAGGAACCACATGCGCTGCTGCGCGAACGATAGCGGCACCAGTTCGCCCGCGGGCCGCGGGCGAGCGACCAGCTTGGCGCGCGAAGCACCGTCGGCATGCGATTCGATGCGGGCCGCGAGGGCCTCGACCGTGGTGGCCTCGAACAGCGTGCGCACCGCGACCGTGGTGTCCAGGGCCGCGCCGATGCGCGAGACCACCCGGGTGGCGATGAGCGAGTTGCCGCCCAGATCGAAGAAGTCGTCATCCAGGCCGACGCGCGGCAGGTCCAGAACCTCCGCGAAGACGGCGGCGACGGTCTCCTGGGTCGGCGTCTCCGACGCGCGGAAGGCCCGAGCCTGCACCGCCGGGGCGGGCAGCGCACGACGGTCCAGCTTGCCGTTGACGGTCAAGGGGATTCGATCCAGCACCACGATGGCGGCCGGGACCATGTAGGAAGGCAGACGCTCGCCCGCACCATCGCGAATGGCATCGAGGGCGGGCGCGATGCCGTCCTCCGGCACCACGTACGCGACGATCCGCTGATCGCCAGGCTGATCCTCACGCACGATGACCGCGGCCTGAGCCACGCCCGCCTGCGCCAGCACGGCGGCCTCGATCTCGCCGAGCTCGATACGGAAACCGCGGACCTTCACCTGATCATCGGCGCGGCCGAGGTATTCGAGTTCGCCGAAGCGGTTCCAGCGCGCCACGTCACCCGAGCGGTACAGGCGGGTGCCCGGCTCTCCGAACGGGCTGGCGACGAAGCGAGCCGCGGTGAGGTCGGGGCGGCCGAGGTAGCCGCGCGCCAATTGCGGTCCGGCGACATACATTTCACCGGCGACGCCGACCGGCACCGGGTGCAGGCGCTCATCGAGCACGTACACGCCGAGTCCGGCGATGGCGCGGCCGACCACGGAACCGGTGGCGGCGGCAATGGTGCGCTGATCGAGGGCCCGGTGCGATACGTGCACCGTGGTCTCGGTGATGCCGTACATATTGACCAGCTGCGGCCGGTAATCGCCGTGTCGCGCAACCCAATCCGACAGGCGGCGCAGCTCGAGGGCCTCACCGCCGAAGATCACGTAGCGCAGTGACAGCGGCTGATCGTCACCCGCCGTGACGGCGATTCGCTCGGCCTCGGCCAGCTGGTAGAACGCCGACGGGGTCTGGTTGAGCACCGTGACCCGTTCGCGGCGCAGCAGTTCCAGGAACTGCTCCGGCGAGCGCGACACGTAGTAGTCGACGACCACGAGCTTGCCGCCGTAGAGCAGCGGTCCCCACAGCTCCCACACCGAGAAGTCGAAGGCGTAGGAGTGGAACAGCGTCCACACGTCGCTCGGGCTGAAGCCGAATTCGCGATCGGTATTCGCCATGAGCCGCACCACGTTTCGGTGCGCCACGGCCACGCCCTTGGGGCGGCCGGTGGATCCCGACGTGTAGATGACGTAGGCGACGTGGTCGGGGCGCAGCGCGGCCCGGCGGTCCGCATCGGTGACGGGCGCGTCGGCCGCGTCCTCGATATTTCCGGCCTCGAGTGCGTACCCGTCCATGAGCACGGTCCGCAGATCGGCGGGCAGCGCCACCTGCACGGTGGAGTCGAGGATCGCGCTGGTCGGCTTGGAATCCTCGAGCACGTACGCGATGCGATCGGCCGGGTAGGTCGGGTCGATCGGCACATAGCCCGCACCGGTCTTGATGACCGCGAGCAGTGCGACGACCAGATCCGCCGAGCGCGGCAGCAGCACCGCGACCAGGGACTCCGGACCCGCGCCATCGGCGATCAGCGTGCGCGCCAGCACATTCGCGCGACGGTCGAGTTCGGCGTAGGTGAGCTCTTCGAAGCCGAAGCGCACGGCAACGCGCTCGGGATGCGCGGCCACGGCGGTATCGAACAGATCCGAGAGGGTGACGGTCGCGTCGACGAACGGGTCGGCCAGCATGGCGGCCAGATCGTCCATGGCACCGAGCGGTGCCCTGGTGAGGGCGGCGGCGGCGAAGGCAGCGGCGGACTTGGCGGCGGCACCGGCGATTTCACCGGCGGCGGCACCGCCGACACCGGCCGCGGCGGCCATCTGCATGGCAGCGCCGGTGGCCCGTGCCGCATTGGCCAGCGCCACGATGTCGTCGCCCGAGGTCACCCAGCGTTCGGCGACGTAGTGCCGCTCGCTCTCGCCCAGCAGGTCGATATCGCCGACCAGGACGGCCGGATCGTCGGCGACGGTCCACAGAATGCGGACCAGGCGCTCGGCGAAGGCGGCCACGGTCTCCGAATCGAAGAGATCGGTGGCGTAGTTCCAGGACAGGCTCAGCGAGCCGTCGGCGCGCTCGCCCACGGTCAGCTGAATGTCGAACTTGGCTGTGCCCGCATCGAATTCGACGGCCTCGACATCCAGGCCCGGCAGCGAGACCGCGCCCGCGTCCTTGGCTCCGGCGGCCTCGAAGGTCAGCGCCACCTGGAATAGCGGGTGGTGCGCCTGCGAGCGGACCGGGCTGAGCACGTCCACGAGACGCTCGAACGGCACGTCGGCGTGGGCGAAGGCGGCCAGGTCGGTGCGGCGGACCTGCGCGAGCAGATCGCGGAAGGCGGCATGCGGGGCGACCTCGGTGCGCAGCACCAGGGTGTTGACGAACATGCCGATCAGGTCATCGAGTGCGCGTTCACCACGGCCCGCGATCGGGGTGCCGACCGCGATATCGGTGGCGCGGGACAGGCGCGAGGCCCAGGTGGCCAGGGCGGCGTGCAGCACCATGAACAGGGTGACGTCGTGCTCGCGGGCGAGCGTGGACAGTTCCCGGTGCAGGTCGGCGTCGATCGAGAAGTCGTACGTGCCACCGGCATTGGTGGCGATCTCCGGTCGCGGCCGGTCGGTCGGCAGCTCGATCTGCTCGGGCAGATCGCGCAGCTGCTCGGTCCAGTACGAGATCTGCTGTGCGGCCGTGGATTCCGGATCGGACTCGGAGCCGAGCACCTCGCGCTGCCACAGCGCGTAGTCGCCGTACTGCACCGGCAGCGGAGCCCAGCTCGGGGCCTCGCCGCGGCTGCGGTCCAGGTAGGCGGCCACCACATCACGCAGCAGCGGGCGCAGCGAGAAACCGTCGGCGCTGATGTGATGCAGCACCAGCACGACCACATGCTCGGTCTCGCTGAGGCTGAGCACGCTGGCGCGGAACGGCAGCTCACGGGTGACGTCGAAGAAGACGGTCGCGAGCTGGGTGATGCGCGCGGGCAGCTCGTCGGCGGTGACCATTTCGGCCCGCAGCTCGAACTCGATATCGGACAGCGGCAGAACCCGCTGGTAGCCGTCGCCCTCGACCTCGGGGTAGATGGTGCGCAGGGCCTCGTGCCGGGCCAGCACATCGTGCAGCGCGGCGGTGAAGGCCTCGGTATCGACCTCGCCGGTGAGCTTCAGCGCCACCGGGATGTTATTGACGGCGGTGCGGTTGTCGAAGCGGTTGAGGAACCACATGCGCTGCTGCGCGGGCGAGAGCGGGGTGAGCTCGCCACGCTCCTGCGCGACCAGCGGGGTGCGACCGCCGGTGCCGACACGCGATTCCAGTTGCGCCGCAAGGGCAACCACCGTGGTCGCCTCGAACAGCGAGCGCAGCGGCACATCGGCATCGAGTGCCGCAGACAGTCGCGCGATCACCTGGGTGGCGATCAGCGAGTTGCCGCCGAGCTCGAAGAAGTCATCGTCCAGGCCGACCCGTTCGACGCCGATGACATCGGCGAAGACGCCCGCGACGGTCTGCTGCACCGGGCTGGCCGGGGCGCGGTACACCTTGGCCGCGAAGGCCGGGGCGGGCAGCGCCTTGCGATCCAGCTTGCCGGAGGCATTGAGCGGGAAGGCATCCAGAACCATGAAGGCGGCCGGAACCATGTAGGCCGGAAGCTGCTGCGCCACCGTGTCTTTCACGGATTCGATGTCGAGGTGGCCATCCGCGGCGACCAGGTAGGCGACCAGTTGATCACCGGTGCGCTCGTCACGGCGGACCACGACCACGGCCTGGGCTACCTCGTTCAGCGCGGTGAGCGCCGATTCGATCTCGCCGAGCTCGATGCGCAGACCGCGCAGCTTCACCTGGAAGTCGGTGCGGCCCAGGTATTCCAGCTCGCCGTCGCCGGTCCAGACGACGAGGTCGCCGGTGCGGTACATGCGGGTGCCGACCGCGAACGGGTTGGCCACGAAGCGATCCGAGGTGAGATCCTGGCGCGCCACATAGCCGGTGGCGAGCTGATCGCCCGCCAGATAGAGCTCACCCGCGACACCCACCGGAACCGGCCGCAGCCGCGAATCCAGCACGAAGACCTGGGTATTGAAGACCGGGGCGCCGATCGGCACCGAGGTGAGGTCGGCGTCGGTGACCTCGTGATAGGTCACGTCGACCGCGGCCTCGGTCGGGCCGTACAGATTGTGCAGGCGCGCACCGGTCAGCTGGCGCAGCTGCTGTGCGGTCGGCGCGGGCAGGCCCTCACCGGAGGCGAAGACATTGCGCAGCGACGACGCGGCGGCCGTATCCGGCTGCCCCGCCAGCTCGGCCACGAAGACCGCCAGCATGGACGGCACGAAGTGCACCGTGGTGACCTGCTCGGCGGCAATGGTGCGCAGCAGGTAGGCCGGGTCGCGGTGACCGTCCGGCTTGGCGACGACCAGGGTCGCGCCGACCTGCAAGGGCCAGAAGAACTCCCACACCGACACGTCGAAGGTGGCGGGCGTCTTCTGCAACACCACATCGTCGGCGGCGAGGCCGTACTGGGCGTGCATCCAGACGAGGCGGTTGACGATCGCGGCGTGCGAGACGGCGACACCCTTGGGGCGGCCGGTGGAGCCGGACGTGAAGATCACGTACGCGGTGTTCTCCGGACGCAGCGGGGCGCGGCGGTCGGCATCGGTGATCGCGGTATCCGCGAACGCCGACAGATCGAGCTGATCAATGCGGACCTGCTGGGCGGCAACGCCTTCCAAGTTGTCACCGGAGGTCAGCACCTTCACCGGCTGCGCGGTGTCGATAATGTATTCGATGCGCTCGGCCGGGTGATCCGGATCCAGCGGCACGTACGCGCCACCGGCAACGGTCACGGCGTACATGCCCACAACCAGGTCGATGGAGCGGCGCATACCCAGCGCCACAAACGATTCCGGTCCGACGCCCTCGGCAATGAGCCAGCGGGAGAGCTGGCGCACGCGTCCCGCGAACTCGGCGTAGGACAGAGTCGTGCCCTCGAAGGCCACGGCAATCGCGTCGGGAGTCAGCGCCACTTGTGCGTCGAAGAGCGAAACCAGGGTCGCGGCAGCGCCTTCCGAAACCACCGGCAGGGCCGCGTCCAGCTCGAAGCCGGTTTCGTTCCAGCCGCGCAGGACTCGGGCGCGCTCGTACTCGGCGAGCAGCTCGATATCGCCGACGGTCACCGACGGATCGGCGACCACGGCGGTCAGCATGCGGACGAATCGCTGCGCGAATACCTCGGCGAACGCCGGGTCGAACAGGTCGGTGGCGAAGACAAGCTCGGCATCCATTGCCGCGGACTCGAATTCGGCGACCGCGGCGGTGTCAGCGACTTCGCTCAGCGTCAGCTGCAGGTCGAACTTGGCCGTCTGCTGGTCGACGTCGAGCTGCGAGACGGACAGGCCGGGCAGTTCCAGTGCGGTGCGGCCCAGATTCTGGAACGACAGCATGACCTGGAACAGCGGATGCCGCGCCTGCGAGCGCGCCGGGTTGAGCACCTCCACCAGGCGCTCGAACGGGACGTCGGCGTGCGCGAAGGCCTGCAAGTCGCGCTCGCGGACCTTCTTCAGCAGATCGGCGAAGCTTTCGCCGGTGTCGACCGGTGAACGCAGCACCAGGGTGTTGACGAACATGCCGACCAGGTCATCCAGGGCCTGCTCGCCACGGCCCGCGACCGGGATGCCGACGGCGATATCGTCGGTGCCGCTCAGTCGCGCCAGCAGTGCCGCGAAGGCGCTGTGCACGACCATGAACAGGGTGGTGCCGTGCTGCCGCGCGACCCGGTTCAGTCCGGTGATCAGCTCAGCCGACACCTGGAAGCGATGGGTACCCGCCTCATAGGAGGCGACGGCGGGACGCGGCCGGTTCGACAGGCGCAGCTCATCCGGCAGCCCGGTGAGCGCGGTACGCCAGTGCTCGAGCTGCTCGGTGATGAGCGAGCGCGCGTCTTCCTCGGAGCCGAGGGTTTCGCGCTGCCACAGTGCGTAATCCGCGTACTGCACGGGTAGTTCCGGCCAGCCCGGGGCCTCACCATTGCTGCGCGCCACATAGGCGGTCATGAGGTCGCGGACGAGGGGGTTCATCGAGAAGCCGTCGCCCGCAATGTGATGCGTGACCAAGACGAGTACGTGATCGTCGGCGGCCTGGCGGAAGACCCGCAGGCGCACCGGCGGTTCCTCGGTGACGTCGAATCCGCGCCCGGCGAAGTCGTAGACCGCGGCATAGAGCTCCGCCTCGGTCACGTCCAGGACGTCGAGCTGCGGCACGGCGCGGCCGGTGGGCAGCACCTTCTGATAGGCGACGCCCTCGTGCGACGGGTAGATCGTGCGCAGCGATTCGTGGCGCGCCACCACATCGGCGACGGCACCGCGCAGGGAGGCGAGATCCAGTGCACCGGTGAGCCTTACGGCGGCCGGGATGTTATTGGCGGCCGATTCGGTGTCGAAGCGGTTGAGGAACCACATGCGCTGCTGCGCGAGCGACAGCGGCGGGAACTCGGGACGGGTGCGCACGGTGAGCGCCTGGCGCACACCGGTTCCCGCATGCGACTCCACGCGCGCGGCAAGCGCGCCGACGGTCGGAGCCTCGAACAGCACGCGCACGCCGATCTCGGCATTGAGCGCGACCGAGAGGCGGGCCACGAGTTGGGTGGCGACGAGGGAGTTGCCGCCGAGCTCGAAGAAGTCATCGTCCACGCCCACGCGCGGCACGCCGAGCAGGTCGGCGAAGATCTGCGCGGTGATCTCTTCGATCGGGGTCGACGGGGCGCGGAAACGCTTGGCCTCGAACACCGGAGCGGGGAGGGCCTTGCGGTCCAACTTGCCGGAGGCGTTCACGGGGAAGCCGTCGAGCACGACGATGGCGGCCGGAACCATGTAGCCCGGCAGCGAGCGGCCGAGCGCGGCCTTGACCGACTCGACGTCGATGACGGCTTCGGGCTCGCGGACCACATAGCCGACCAGCTGATCGCCCGCGTGCGCGTCCGCGCGCACCACCACGACCGACTGGGCGATGCCCGGCTCGGCCAGCAGCGCGGCCTCGATCTCGCCGAGCTCGATGCGCAGACCACGCAGCTTCACCTGGAAGTCGGTGCGGCCCAAGTAGTTCAGTTCCGCTCCGCCTCCCCGCGCTTCATCGGCGGTCCAGGTGACGAGGTCACCGGTGCGGTACATGCGCGCACCGACCTCGAACGGGTTGGCGACGAAGCGATCCGAGGACAGGTCCGGGCGGCCGAGGTAGCCGCGGGCCAGCTGATCGCCCGCGAGGTAGAGCTCACCCGCGATACCCGGCGCGACCGGGTTCAGGCGGGCGTCGAGGACATAGGTCTGGGTGTTCCAGACCGGCCGCCCGATCGGCACGAACACGGTGTCGGCGTCGACGACCTCGTGATAGGTCACATCGACGGCGGCCTCGGTCGGGCCGTACAGGTTGTGCAGGCGAGCGCCGGTCAGCTCACGCAGCTTCTGCGCGGTCGGCGCGGGCAGCGCCTCACCGGAGGCGAAGACCTGCCGCAGGCTGGACGCGGTGCCATCGCCTTCCTCGGGCAGTATGCCGTCCCCAGCTTGACCATTGCCCAATCCACTGACGAAGACCGAGAGCATGGACGGCACGAAGTGCGCCGTGGTGATGCCCGCATCGGCGATGATCTGCGCCAGGTACACCGGATCGCGGTGGCCGTCCGGCTTGGCGACGACCAGGCGCGCACCGGTCTGCAAGGGCCAGAAGAACTCCCACACCGACACGTCGAAGGTGGCGGGCGTCTTCTGGAGTACCGCGTCGTCCGGGCCGATCGGGTACTCGTGCTGCATCCACAGCAGGCGGTTCACGATCGCGCCGTGCTCGACGGCGACGCCCTTGGGGCGGCCGGTCGAACCGGAGGTGAAGATGACGTAGGCGGTGTGCTCGGGCCGGATCGCCTGTCCGCGTTCGGCATCGGTGATCGGGGCGTCCGACAGTTCGTCGAGGCGAATGTCGTCGACCTCGAGCATCGGCACATTCCGGCCGATGACGAAGTCGTCGCGGCCGGTGGTCAGGATGGCCACCGGGCGGGCGGTATCCAGCACGTAGTCGATGCGGTCGGCGGGCTGGTCGGGGTCCAGCGGCACGTACGCGCCACCGGCCTCGAGCACCGCGTACATGGCGACGACCAGGTCCAGGGAGCGGCGGATGGCCAGGGCCACACGGGTTTCCGCGCCGACGCCCTGCGAGATGAGCTTGCGGGCCAAGCGGTGCACACGCGAGGAGAACTCGGCGTAGGACAGCTCTGCCCTTGCCTCGCTTCGCTCGGGTGTCCCGTCGAATTCCACGGCGGGCGCATCGGGGCTGGCCAGAGCCTGGGCCTCGAAGAGCGAAACCAGTGTCGCTGCTTCGCCTTCCGGCAGTGCGGGCAGCACCTGAGCCAGGTCGAACTGGGTGGAGTTCCACCCGTCGATCACCTGTTCGCGTTCGCCGTCGACCAGCAGATCGATATCGCCGATGGGCCGCTCCGGATCGGCCACCACGGCCGCCAGGATGAGGTCCAGGCGCTGCGCGAAGGCCGCGACCGTCGATTCGTCGAAAAGGTCCAGCGCGTAGGAGAACTCGGCGGACATGCCCGCATGCTCGCCATGCTCGTCCTGGGTCTCCTGCAAGGTGAGCTGCAGGTCGAACTTGGCCAGTCCGGCGTCGTAGTCGATGCCATTGACCGAGAGCCCGGGCAGTTCCAGGCTGGCCTGCCGGGTGTTCTGGAAGGTCAGCATGACCTGGAACAGCGGGTGCCGGGACTGCGAGCGGGCCGGGTTGAGCACCTCGACCAGGCGCTCGAACGGCACGTCGGCGTGCGCGAAGGCGTGCAGGTCGCTCTCGCGGGACTGGGCGAGCAGGTCGGCGAAGGACTTGTCGGCGTCGACCGCGGTGCGCAGCACCAGGGTATTGACGAACATGCCGATGAGGTCGTCCAGGGCGGCCTCACCGCGGCCGTGCACCGGGGTTCCGATGGCGATGTCCTCGGTGCCGGACAGTCGCGCCAGCAGCACGGCGAGCGCGCTGTGCAGCACCATGAACAGCGAGGCATTGTGCCTGCGGCCCAATTCGACCAGGTGCTGCTGGGTTTCGGCGGAAATGGCGAACGGGTAGGTGCCGCCGCGGTAGCTGGCGACGGCGGGCCGCTGCCGGTCCGCGGGCAGGACCAGTTCGTCCGGCAGGTCGGCGAGATTGTCGGCCCAGTACTTGATCTGCTTGGCGATGAGCGAGGCCGGATCGTCCTCGGCGCCGAGCACCTCGCGCTGCCACAGCGCGTAATCCGCGTACTGCACCGGCAATTCGGCCCAGGCGGGCGCTTCCCACGAGGTGCGGGCGGCGTAGGCCACCATGACGTCGCGGGCGAGCGGGCCCATGGACCAGCCGTCGGCGGAGATGTGGTGTACCACCATGCCGAGCACGTATTCGGCTTCGCTGATCTCGAAAAGCGCTGCGTGCAAGGGCACTTCGTCGGTGACGTCGAAGGCCATGGAGGCCAGCTCGATCAGGTGATCGAGCAGGTTGTCCGGGGTGACCGGGACCGGCGTCAGGTCGGGCACGATCTGCGCGGCGTCCAGGACCTGCTGGACCGGGCCGTGCACGGTCTCCGGGAAGACGGTGCGCAGCGATTCGTGCCGGTCGATGACGTCGATGACGGCGACCTGCAGCGCGGCCACATCGAGTTCGCCGGAGAGCCGGATGGCGACCGGGATGTTATTGACCGCCGACGCGGTGTCGAAGCGGTTGAGGAACCACATGCGCTGCTGCGCAAGCGAAAGCGGGATCTCGGTGGGCCGTTCGCGGGCGACGAGCGCCTTGCGCGCACCGTCACCGGCATGCGATTCCACGCGGGCGGCCAGGGCCTCCACGGTGGCGGCCTCGAACAGCATGCGCACGGGCACACGGGTATCGAGCGCGGTACCCAGTCGGGTGGCGACCTGGGTGGCGATCAGCGAGTTGCCGCCGAGTTCGAAGAAGTCGTCGTCGACGCCGACCCGGGCGATGCCGAGCACCTCGCCGAAGATCTGGGCAACGATCTCCTCGATCGGCGTTGTCGGAGCACGGAATTCGCGCACCTCGAAGCGCGGCGAGGGCAGCGCCTTGCGATCCAGCTTGCCGGAGGCATTGAGCGGGAAGGCATCCAGCACCATGAGCGACCCGGGCACCATGTACGCGGGCAGCGTGCGGTGCAGCATGGTCTTGACGCTGTCGAGGTCGACGGGGCCGCCGGTCACTATGTAGGCGACCAGCTGATCGCCCGCGACGGTGTCGATGACCAGCACCACGGCCTGATTGACCGCCGGGTGATCGAGCAGCGCGGTCTCGATCTCGCCGAGCTCGATGCGCTGGCCGCGGAACTTCACCTGGAAGTCGGTGCGGCCGATGTATTCGATGACGCCGGGCTGAGTCTGGCTCCAGCGCACCAGGTCACCGGTGCGATAGAGTCGCGAGCCGGGCTCGCCGAACGGGTTCGCGACGAAGCGTTCCGCACTCAGATCGGGGCGGCCGTAGTAGCCGCGCGCGATCTGCTCGCCACCCAGGTAGAGCTCACCCGGGACTCCGGCGGCGACGGGGCGCAAGCCACCGTCGAGCAGATAGGCCTGTGCGTTCCACACGGGGCGGCCGATCGGCACCGAGGTGACGACGGGCGCGTCGATGGGCGCGTAGGTGGCGTGCACGGTGAACTCGGTGGGGCCGTACAGGTTGTGCACCGCCGCGGTGGAGAACTTGCGGAAGGCCGTCACGGTCGCGGGCGGCAGCGCCTCACCGGCGACGAGAACCGTACGCAGCGACACGCATTCCGACGAGGACGCGCTCGAAGCGAACACCGACAGCATGGACGGCACGAACGAGGTCATGGTGACCCGGTGATTGCCGATGACCTCGGACAGGTACATCGGATCCCGATGCCCGTCCGGGGCGGCGATGACCAACTGCGCGCCGACCGCGAGGGAACCGAAGAGCTCCCACACCGACACGTCGAAGGTGACCGGCGTCTTCTGCAGGATCACATCGGTGTCGTCGATGGCGTATTCGCCGGTGATCCAGGCGATCTGATTGAGCACCGCCGAATGCCGCACGGCCACGCCCTTGGGGCGGCCGGTCGAGCCGGAGGTGTAGAGCACGTAGGCGGCGTTCTCCGGACGCAGCTCACCCAGGCGTTCGGCCGGGGCGATCGGGGCGTCGTCGAACTCGGCCAGATCGAGGGTGTCCAGGTGCAGGACGGGGCAGTCCTGGCTGTCCACATCGTCGTCACGGGTGGTGAGCAGCACCACCGGCTTCGAGCTGCCCAGGACGTAATCGGTGCGCTCGGCCGGGTGATCCGGGTCGACCGGCACGTAGCCGCCGCCCGCCGCCAGGGTGGCGTAGATGGCGACCATCATGTCGATGGAGCGGCGAATACCGACCGCTACCAGCGATTCCGGGCCGACACCCTCGGCGATCAGCTTGCGGGCCAGGCGATTCACCCGGCTGGAGAACTCGGCGTAGGTGAGTTCGGCGGCGGGGCCGAACATTCCGCTGCTGCGCTCGCCCGGATCGAAGATCAGGGCGGTGGCGTTCGGCCGGATCCGGACCTGCTCCTCGAACAGATCCAGCACGGTGACCACGGCGGGCAGCGGGTGCCCGGTGCGGTTCCACTCGTGCAGGACGGTGTCGCGTTCACCGGCATCGAGGATGTCGATATCGCGCACCACGGTGTCCGGTGCGGCGACGGCGGTTTCGAGGACGCGCAGGTAGCGGTGGCCGAATTCGGCGACGGTGCGATCGTCGAACAGGTCGGTGGCGTAGGACAGCACCACGGACAGTCCGGCCGGTTCGCCCTGCATGCCGCGCTGTTCGGTCAGCGTCCACTGCAGGTCGAACTTGGCGATATCGACCTCGAGCTCGTCCGCGGAGACGGTCAGGCCCGGCAGTTCCATGGAGCCGTGCGACATCTCCTGGAAGGAGAGCATGACCTGGAACAGCGGGTGCCGCGCCTGCGAACGGGTCGGGTTGATGACCTCGACGAGCCGCTCGAACGGCACATCGGTATTCGCGAAGGCCGCGAGGTCGGCGTCCCGGGTGCGGGCGAGGAAGTCGGTGAAGCTCTCGGCCCCATTCACTTCCGAGCGCAGCACCAGGGTATTGACGAACATGCCGATCAGGTCGTCCAGGGCCTGCTCACCGCGACCGGCCACCGGGGTACCGATGGAGATATCGGTGGTGCCCGACAGGCGCGACAGCAGCACCGCGAGAGCGCTGTGCATGACCATGAACAGCGAAACACCCTGGGCGCGAGCCAGACCGGACAGCTGCGTGTGCAGTTCGGTCGGGATCTCGAAGGTGACGCGGCTGCCGTGGAAGCTCTGCACCGGCGGGCGCGGGCGATCCGCGGGCAGGTCCAGCTGATCCGGCAGTCCGGCCAGAGCGCCACGCCAGTAGGCGATCTCGCGTGCGGCCAGGGAATCCGTATCGGCTTCGGAGCCCAGCATTTCGCGCTGCCAGATACCGAAGTCCTGGTACTGCACCGGCAACGGAGCCCACGCGGGCTCCTGTCCGGCGACGCGAGCCAGGTAGGCGGCGGTCATATCGCGAGATAGCGGTCCGAACGAGAAGCCGTCCGCCGCAATGTGATGCACCACGAACGCGACCGCGAGATCGACATCGTCGGAGTGCGCGGCATGGCGGCCGGACTCGACCACCCGGAACAGCCGCACGCGAATCGGCAGTTCGGTGGAGACGTCGAAGCCGGTGGAGGCGAATTGCGCCAGCGCCGACTGCAATTCGGCTTCACCGATCTCCTGCGTGGTGATGCCCAGATCGACCTCGTTGATCGGCACCACACGCTGGAAGCCACCGTCACCGGACTCCGGGAAAATGGTGCGCAGCGATTCCTGCCGCGCCACCACATCGGTGAGCGCCAGCTGCAGGGCCTCGATATCGACCTGCCCGCGCAACCGCACCACGAACGGCAGGTTGTAGGTCGGGACGGTCGGATCGAACTGGTTGAGGAACCACATGCGCTGCTGCGCGAGCGAGAGCGGCACCCGGTCCGGGCGCGGCTGCGCCACCAGCGGCGGACGCGAAACATCGGACGGGCCCGCGGCTTCCACGCGCGCGGCCAGACCGGCGACGGTCGGCGTCTCGAACAGCGCGCGCACACCGATGCGGGTGCTGAAGGCCGCCGAGATGCGGGCCACCACCTGGGTGGCGACCAGCGAGTTACCGCCCAGGTCGAAGAAGTTGTCGTCGATGCCGACTCGCTCATGGCCGAGCACATCGGCGAACACGCCCGCCACGATTTCCTCGGCGGCGGTGCGCGGGGCGCGGTAACCGGCGGCATCCGCGCTGAACACCGGATCCGGCAGGCCCTTGCGGTCCAGCTTGCCGGAAGTGTTGAGCGGGAAGGCATCCAGCACCATGATCGAGGCCGGGACCATGTAGGTCGGCAGCTTCTCGGCCACGAAGCGGGTCAGCTCGGCCGGATCGATGCTCTGGCCCGGGGCGGGCACCACATAGGCGACCAGCTGCTGGCCGGTGGCGGTGTCCATGACCAGCACGGCGGCCTGGCTGACGGCCGGATGCGCGAGCAGGTCGGTCTCGATCTCGCCGAGCTCGATGCGCTGACCGCGGAACTTCACCTGGAAGTCGGTGCGGCCGATGTACTCCAGCGCGCCGGAATCGTTCCAGCGCACCAGGTCACCGGTGCGGTACATGCGCTCGCCGGTGGTGGAGAGCGGATTCGCGACGAAGCGATCCGAGGTCAGATCCGGGCGTCCCTTGTAGCCGCGCGCCAGCTGACGTCCGGCCAGGTAGAGCTCGCCCGAAGCGCCGATGGCGGCGGGCCGCAGGCGCGAATCCAGAACGTAGACTTCGACATTCCACTCGGGCATACCGATCGGCACCGTGGTGGTGTCGGCGGCGGTGTTCTCCCAGTAGGTGACCGAGACCGCGGCCTCGGTCGGGCCGTACAGGTTCTGCAAACCGGCCGTGGAGATCGCGCGGAAGCCCGCACCCGTCTCCGGCGGCAGCGCCTCGCCGATCACGAAAACGTGCTTCAGCGTGGCGCATTGGGCGGCGGTGGCATGCGCGACGAAGACCGTCAGCATGGACGGCACGAAGTCGGTGACCGTGACGCCGTGGCGCTGGATCATGTCCGCGACATACAGCGGGTCGCGATGGCCGTCCGGGGTGGCGACCAGCAGCTTCGCACCCACCATGAGCGGCAGGAAGTAACCCCACAGCGACACGTCGAAGGTGGTGGCGGTCTTCTGCAGGTACACATCGTCGGCGGTGAGCTGGTACTCGTCCAGCATCCACAGCTCTTGGTTGACGATGGCGTGGTGGGTGACCGCGACGCCCTTGGGGCGGCCGGTGGAACCCGAGGTGTAGATGACGTAGGCGGTATTGTCCGGGCGCAGCGGGGCCACGCGATCGGCATCGGTGACCGGCTCGGCGGAGAAGCCCGAGACGTCCAGGCTGTCGATCTCCAAGCGGCGCACGGAGTCCGGGAGTTCCAGCTGATCGCGCGCGGTGGTCAGTACACAGACCGGTGCCGCAGAGTCCAGGATGTAGGCGGTGCGATCGGCCGGGTGATCCGGGTCGATGGGCACGTACGCGCCACCGGCCCGCAGCACGGCGTGCATGCCGATGACCAGCTCCAGGGAGCGCCGCATACCCAGGGCGACAAGGGATTCCGGGCCGACGCCGTCGGCGATCAGGAAGTGCGCGAGGCGGTTGACCCGCTCGCCGAACTCGGCGTAGGTGAGCGTTTCGCCCTCGAACTCGAGCGCGATGTTATTGGGGGTCAACGGGATCTGCGCGTCGAGCAATGCGGGCAGGGTGGTGACCGGGACCTCGTGCCCCGACTCGTTCCACTCCAGCAGCGTGCGGATGCGCTCGGCCTCGGTGGTGATCGGCAGGCCCCACGCGACCTGGGTCTCCCCCGCCGCCAGGAAGCGGTCGAAGAACTCCAGGAACCGCGCGTGATGACGCTGGGTCTCGTCGTCGGAGTAGAGGTTCGGGTTTGTCTCGAAGTCGATGTGGTTCCGGGTGCCCTTCACCGACTGGTAGAAGTTGACGCCCAGATCCTCGATGGAACCCGTTGACAGCACGCTGAATTCACCGGTGACATCGCCGAGGACGACCTCATTGTGGAACAGCATGATGTTGACCCACGGGCCGAAGAACTGCGATCCGATATCGCCGCCGGTGAACTCGCCACTGGAGTCGCGGCGAATGTCCTCGGCGCGGTAGCGCTGATGCCGGAGTGCGCCGGCCACCGCCGCCGTCACCTGCTTGAGCAGGTCGGCCGTCGTGGTGTCGTGGCCGACGTGCAGGCGCAGCGGGACGATATTCGATGTCGCGCCGCCGGAGCGGCGCATGACCGCGGTGGTGCGGGCGGTCACCGGCAGGGAGAGGATGACGTCCTCATTGCCGGTCCACTGGGCCAGGTAGGCCGCGAAACCAGCGATCAGGAGTGCGGCGGGCGACGAATCGTGCCGTGCCACGGCCTGATCCAGCAGGGTGTTCTGGTCCGCGGTGAGCGCGCCGGCGGCGATCGAGTTGATGGCCGCGGGCGGGGCGGAGCGACCGACCAGGCTGGTGCCGTCCTCGAGACCGGCCACACGCTCGGCCCAGTAGTCCTTGTCGGACTTGAAGCGGCTGGTCTCGCGGTAGGCGAATTCCTGCTCGACCAGGGTGGGCAGATCGGTGACCTTGGCCGGAGCGGGCTCGACGCCCTTGACGTAGGCGGTGTACAGCTCGGCGACGCGACCCATGTAGGTCATCGCGCCGAAGCCGTCCAGCACGATGTGGTGGATGCGGGCGTACCAGTAGTAGTGGCCCTCGCCCAGCTTGACCATGCAGGTCTTGATCAGGCGGTCCTCGACCAGGTTCAGCGGGGCGCTGTAATCGGCGCGCATCCACTCCCGGGCGGCCGCGACCGGATCCTCGGCATCGCTGACGTCGGCGTGATAGATGGTGCGGTCCAGTGTCGGATCCACCATCTGCATGGGTTCACCGTCGCGTTCGACGATGCGCAGGAAGCCCGATCCGAACTCCAGCGAACCATCGACCATCGCGCGCTCGAGCAACACCAGGTCCAGTTCGCCGCGCAATTCGACGTACTGGGCAATGTTGATCGGCACCTGCGGATCGAGGTGCTGGGAGTACCAGATACCGAGCTGCGCCGGAGACAGCGGGAACAGCTCGCCCGAAACCGGTGCGATTTCGCTGCCAGCTGCCCCGTTGCTGCCGAAATCCACCCGGTCCAACCCTAACCTCGCTTCCGGAACACCGCAGCGCTCCCCACCGAAACCCGAACAAGACGCCACACTCGACTAGCGTGGCGTCCGATGTTCGGGGCTCACTTCAGGTAAATAAGACAAAGAAGTTCTCTTGGCTATCTATCCAGCCTGCCGACCGTGTTACATGGGCGCGCTCACACCCACCGGCCGAACCCTGGCCATCTTGCGATCCCTGCTGCTGAACACTCGGTCCAATCTACCGCCAGCCAGCAACCCAGAAACAATAAGCACCATAGCCTTTAGCTATCATGGCTTTTCGCGGCTTTCACCCCGCCCCACAAAGGTTTCAGGGAGTGAGATGCGACCTATCCCGAGCCGGATCGTATAGGTGCGACTGCGCGCAGTCGACCGAGTCCGCGAGGGCCTCCCCCACCAGAATCACGGCCGCTTGACGCAAGTTCGCCGACTCCACCCGATCGGCGATATCGGCGAGAGTCCCCCGCAGCACAAGCTGTTCGGGCTGACTGGCCCGATAGACCACCGCCACCGGACACCCCGCCCCGTAGTCGGCGACGAGCTCCTCGGCCAGTCCCCTGATCCGGGTGATAGCCAGATGCAATATGAGGGTGGCCCGAGTTCGCGCGAAATTCCCCAGCGCTTCAGACTCCGGCATCACGGTCGACCGAGCTTGCGTGCGCGTCAACACAACCGACTGCACCCGCTCCGGCACGGTGAGCTCGGCCCCCAGCAGCGCCGCCGCCGCCGCATAGGCCGGAACCCCCGGCGTCACGTCCCAGGGAATCCCCAGCGCATCCAACCGCCGCTTCTGCTCGGTGAGCGCCGAATATAAGGAGGGATCCCCCGAACACAGCCGAGCGACATCCTTCCCCTCCGCATGCGCCCGAGCACAGTGCTCGATGATCCCGTCCAGGTCGAGGCCCTGGGTATCAACCAGCTCGGCATCCGGCGCACAGTGCCCCAGCACCTCGGGATCCAAATACGTCCCCGCGAACAAACAGACAGGGGACTTCCGCAGGAGCCCCACGGCCCGCACGGTCAGCAAATCCGCCGCGCCCGGCCCAGCCCCGATGAAGTGCACTGTCATGCCGCGAGTCTAGGCAGCCCCGCCCCACCCCTCAGGCGGTGGCATCAAACGAGGAAATCACCTTCGTAGGCCGCAACCGCACCACCAGCTCCCCCGGCACCCCATTCCGCTTCCCGAACTCCTCGGCCCGATCAGCCCCCATATACCGCCCACCGATCTCGGTAGCGGTCCGCATCAACTCCCCAAGATCCTCCGAAACCTCGGCCACCCCCTGCACCTGCACCGACGCGTACGGCATCTCCTCCAAATCCACCACCAAACTCAACCGCGGATCCCGAGCGATCGCCTTCCCCTTGGCCGTCCCCTTCCCCGTGTTGAACACCAGCTCATCCCCCTCGACGATGAACCACACCGGCGTCACGACCGGCCGCCCATCAGCCGCCACGAACGCAACCTTCCCGGTACGAGTGCCTTCGGACAGAAACTCGCGCACGCGCGGATCAGACAAAGAGGCCATACGCACACCGTAGGACGCCGAATAACTGCCAGCCGCGCACCACACCGAGGCAGGAGCCAGGCCATGACACCCGACGACCAGGATCCCGGCCTCACAACCACCGAGTTCGAAACCATCGCGCACATAGTCGAGCGCGAGACCGAGGGGGTGCAGCTCGAGTACATCGCCGGTCGAATGAGCCGCAAGGCTTTGCCCGACGGAACCCACGGGCGAATCCTCATCTGGCTCTTGTTACTGCTCGTACCGTCCAGCCCGGGCCTGTTCCTTCATCTCGGCCAAGGGTTGAGGCTGGCCGCCTATCGCGATAGCCGAGCTCGCCCAGATGGTGTCGTAGCCCCGCTGGAGGCATTCGTAGGATGCGGAGAATGGGCGTCGCCCGAGGCAGTGGTGATGGCAGTCGAGGTGACCTCACGCGATTCCGACACCAACCAACGCGACCGGGTGGACAAACCACGCGCGTACGCGCAGTCCGGCATTCCCCTCTATCTGCTGATCGATCGAACTACCGCCGAAGTGATCGTGTACAGCGAACCGGACAGTCATCGCTATCAGCTGGAGTCCCGGTACGCCTTCGGACGTCCGGTCCCTCTACCGAAGCCCCTCGACATAACCCTCGACACGGCTCCCCTGCAGGATTGGGTCGACTGATCCGAGCCCGCGCGGCCATACGGCCACCTTGCGGCTCCGAATATCCGGTACCCACGCACCACACCGTGTCGGGGAAGTACCGCTTGACCCGCATACTTTAGGAATGACTGCGAGTCAGCCAGGAAGGAAGGACGCCGTGAGTGTCGCTCACGACCACACTTTCGGGCCATATACGGTCTACGACCTGGACGCGCTACCGGACGAGGGCAAGGGCTACGAGCTTGCCGACGGGTGGCTGATCCCTTTGTCGCCGAGTCCTAGGCACGACATGGCAGCCGACATCCTGCGAGATCGATTGCGCACCGCCGCACGAGCAGCCGAGGCCGAAGTCCATATCCAGGCCCCGATGGATATCTCGACGCCCGCCGGGGTCCGTAAACCGGATGTCGCCGTGATCGATCGAGACGCCGCCCGAGTCGCGCACGAAGCGAACATGCGCACCTTCTACGGCCACGACGTCCTGCTGGTCGCAGAGGTCGTTTCCCGCCGCAGCGGCAGCGAACCCGTCGACCGGGTCGACAAACTGCACGACTACGCCGCAGCAGGCATCGCCCAGTACTGGATCATCGACCTCGAGCCCCACCCCCAGATCGCCGTGCACACCCTGACGAACGGCGTCTACGGCAAGCCGACGAATGTGCAAGCGGGCGAGACCCTTCGAGTCGCGGCCCCGTTCCCGTTCACCCTCGACCCAGCCGATCTACTGGACCCCGACAACGCCTGGTGAACGGCGGCCACGGCCGCGACATCGGCCGGGCTGGGTCAGATCGCGCCGCGTTCGCGGGCGCGGGCTACTGCTGAGGTGCGGGATTTGACGCCTAGTTTTGCGTAGATGTGGACCAGGTGGGACTTCACTGTTGTTTCGCTCAGGAAGAGGCGTTTGCCTATTTCGCGGTTGGAGTGGCCGTCGGCTACGAGGCGGAGGACTTCGATTTCTCGGGCGCTCAGGGTGGTGTCGGGTTTGCGGACTCGGGTCATGAGGCGGGAGGCGACCGAGGGGGAGAGGACGCTTTCGCCCGCGGCGGCCGAGCGGACTGCCGCCAAGAGTTCCGAGGGTGGGGTGTCCTTGAGGATGTAGCCGCAGGCTCCTGCTTCGATGGCTCCGAGGATGTCGGCGTCGGTGTCGTAGTTGGTTACTACCAAGACATTTGGGGGTTTGGGGAGGTCTCGGACGGCGGCTGTGGCGTCTGCGCCGGACTTGCCGGGGCCGAAGCGGAGGTCCATGAGGACCAGGTCCACCGAGGTGGTGGAGCAGAAGGCCACGGCCTCTTCGGCGGTTGCCACCTCGCCGATCACTTCGATGTCTTCGCCGGAATCGCTTTCGGCCACACTGGAATCCAGAAGGGCGTGCAGGCCTGCCCGGACTATGGCGTGGTCGTCGGCGAGGAGGATGCGGATCATTGGTCCTCCAGGGGGAATGAGATGGCTACCGCGGTGTGGCCGGGTTCGGATTCGACATTCATCGTGCCGCCCTGCTGTTGGACACGGCTACGCATGGCGGTGAGACCGAAACTGCCGGAAGGGTTGTGGGCGAGGACGGCGGGGGCTATGCCTATGCCGTCGTCGACCACGTCCAGGTGTACGGCGTCGTCGGCGTAGGTGAGCGTGATGCGCATGCGCTGAGCTTGGGCGTGGCGCACCACATTCGAGACGGCGCTCTGAGCGATGCGGACCAGGGCGGCCTCGATCGGCATGGGCAGGCGTTGGGGGTCGCCTTCGACGAGAACCTGGGCGTCCAGGCCGGGGGCGGCGGCGCGCTGGGCGATTCGGGTCAGCGCACCGGCCAGGGATTGGCCCTCGAGGGCCGCGGGGGTGAGTTCGGCTATGAGCTGCCGGGTTTCGACGAGACTGTCGGCGGCCGTTTCGCGGGCCAGCCGAATCTTTTCCAGCGCAGGATGATCGGGGGCCGCGCGCTCCACGGCGTGCAGCAGGAGCTGAATACTGCTGAGGCCCTGGGCCACCGTGTCGTGGATCTCCTGCGCCAGGCGTTCGCGCTCGGCCATTTTGCCCGCGGTTCGCTCCTGTTCGGCGAGAGTGTTTCGGGTGGCGAGCAATTCGTCGATGAGGCGCTGGCGTTCACCGGCCTCGCGGAACAGCGCCTCGTAGCCGAGGCCGATGGCCACCGCCACCAGCGCGCCCAGCAGCGGGCCGATCACGCCGCCCAGCGACCAGCCGCCATGCGCCGCGAACCCGAACACCGACACCGCGGTCGTGGCGACGACCGCCAGCAGTCCCCAATAGCGCGGCAGCAGATGCAGATAGAGGAAGAACAGGCCGAACACCAGATACACCGCGTACGGACCGAAGAACACCAGCCCGAGCCAGAGCGCCGTCAGCAGTGCCAGCCACAACCGCGCGGCCGTCAGATTGCGGCGAAACCTGCCCCCGGTGAAGTAGACGCCGAGGAAGACACCCGCCAGCACGATCACCACGACGGGATGCGCGTCGGCCACCACGGCCCGCACCGCCACCACGCCCGTCAATGCCACCACCAGCACATGCAGACCCAGCTGCAAGGCGGAGAACACGGGTGTCAGGGCGGATCGATGCACGTCGACCAGCTTATGCCGGGCAACTCCGGCGGCATCCATCGAAAGTAGGAAACGCCGCACCTCCGTTGGCTGGTCCCCGATTCGTTCGGCGGCGCGATGGATTCGGGGCGGATCGGCGACAGAGTGTGAGTATGTTCGTCGCACTCCGGGATTTGCGGGCCGCCCGCGGCCGCTTCCTCCTCATCATGCTGGTGGTCACGCTGGTCGCGCTGCTGGTCAGCTTCCTCAGCGGCCTGACGGCCGGGCTGGCGCACCAGAATATTTCCGCCATCGAATCGCTGAAGACCGACACCGTGGTGTTCTCCGACAGCGGCTCCAAGGCCTCCTTCGATTCCTCCACCCTGAGCGAGGAGCAGGTGCAGGCCTGGCAGCGCACCGGCGGCACCGTCGACCCGATCGGCATCAGCCGCGCCCGGGCCACCCTCAATGGCTCCTCCCCCACCCAGGTCGCCCTGTTCGGGGTCGGCGGCACGCCGTTCGGCAATCGCACGGCAACCGAGCTGGGCAAGGTGATTCTCAGCAGCGCGGCCGCCAAGGACCTGAAGGCCGGGCCCGGCGACAATCTCGCACTCGGCTCCGGCAACTTCACCGTGCAAGGCGTGACCGGCGACGACTGGTATGCGCACACCCCCGTGGTGTGGATGACGCTCACCGACTGGCAGGCGCTCAACCCGCGCTCGGGCGCGGCCACGATCCTCGCGGTATCCGGCGTGGACGACGAGGCCACCGTGAACTTCGCCGCGCACACCACCACGACCAGCGCCAAGGGCTCGCTCTCGGCCATGAGCTCCTATCAGGCCGAGAACGGTTCGCTCACCCTCATGACGGTCATGCTGTTCGCCATCTCGGCCCTGGTGATCGGCGCGTTCTTCACGGTGTGGACGGTGCAGCGGCAGCCCGATATCGCCGTGCTGAAAGCCCTTGGCGCGACTACGGGTTCGCTGGTGCGGGATGCGTTGAGTCAAGCCTTGATCGTCTTGCTGATCGGTGTCGGCATCGGCGTCGGCGGCACGGTGATCGCCGGGCTGTTCATAGGCGACGCGGTGCCATTCATCCTCAGCCTGAGCACCACCCTCTTCCCCGCCGCCGCGCTGATCCTGCTCGGCCTGCTGGGCGCGGCCTTCGCCCTGCGCTTCCTCGCCACCACCGATCCCCTCACCGCCCTCAACCAGGCGCGCTGACCCAACTCTCTTGTCTCCCAGGAGTTCCGCGATGACCAACACCCTCACGGTCGCCGATCTGACCCTCACCTTCCCCGACGGCGCGGACCGCATCACCGCCCTCAACCGGGTGAACCTGCGAGTGCGCGGCGGCGAGATCGCAGCCATCACCGGCCCGTCCGGCTCCGGCAAATCCACCCTGCTGGCCGCCGTCTCCACCCTGCTGCGCCCCGACTCGGGCCGGATCGAACTCGAAACCGACAGTGGCACAGCCGATCTGTCCACCCTGAGCCGCCGCGACGCCGCCACCCTGCGCCGCGACGCCATCGGCATCGTCTTCCAGCAATCCAACCTGATCCCCGCACTCACCGCCCTGGAACAACTCGAAGCCATGGTGCACCTGGGCCAAACCTGGTTCGTCTCCCCCGCCCGACGCCGCGAAGTCCGTTCCCGCGCACGGGATCTCCTGGATGCCGTAGGACTCACCGGCCACGAGAACAAGCGCCCCGCCCAGCTCTCCGGCGGTCAGCGCCAGCGCGTGAACATCGCCCGAGCCCTCATGAACGACCCGTCCCTGCTGGTCATCGACGAGCCCACCAGCGCCCTGGACCAGGAGCGTGGCGCGGCCATCATCGACCTGATCGTCGGCATCGTCCGCGAACATCATGCGGCCACCCTGCTGGTCACCCACGATCGCGCGCATCTGCAGCACATGGATTCGGTGTACCGCATGGTGGACGGTGTGCTCACCCCCGAAAACGCCGTGGTCCCGGCCTGAGGTTCGGCGATCCGTTTTACTCAGCCGTGACGCGGGTGCACGCACGCGCCATACTGCTAGGCGAATCTGACTGCTGACACCCATCAGCCAGGAGGGACCACCAGTGGAATTCCACGTGCCGGTCATCGACATCACGCCGTATGTGTGCGACGGGAACGAAGAACAGTGCCGGGCGGTCGCCAAACAGCTCGACGAGGCGGCGCGAACGGTCGGTTTCATGCAGATCGTCGGGCACGGAGTGCCGCAACCCGTCCTCGACGGTTTCGCCGGTGCCCTGGATGCCTTCTTCGGGCTCGAGCTGGAGACGAAGCAGCGGTATCGGACGCCGCCCATCAGCAATCGGGGCTATTCGCCACCCAAGAGCGAGAGCCTGAGCTTGAGCCTCGGCGTCGAATCCGCGACACGCATGAACGATTTCTTCGAGGCATTCAATGTCGGAACCGCCCTCACCGACTACCCCGGCCTCGAACTGCCCGAGAACGACTACGCCGAAAACATTTGGCCACAAGAGGTTCCGGACTTCCGAGCACCCGTCGAGGCGTACTTCGCCGAAGCCGGTCGAGTCGCCCGCACCCTGACCCTCGCCTTCGCCGATGCCCTCGACCTGCCCGCCGGATACTTCCACGCCTTCACCGACCATTCCCTCGACGTACTGCGCATGAACAACTACGCCCTCCCGCCCGGCACCGTCGACCTCGACGGCGACCTCATCGGCATGGGCGAACACACCGACTACGGGATAGTCACCGTCCTGTGGGCGGATCAGGCCCCCGGCCTCCAGGTGCTCGGCTCCGACAGCAGGTGGCACGACGTACAGCCCGCCGATGGCGCACTGCTGGTGAACCTCGGTGACCTGATGGCGCGCTGGACCAATGAGCGCTGGCTCTCCACCATGCACCGGGTGAAGCCGCCCATCGTGAACGGGACCATTCAGCGCCGTCGCAGTGCGGCCTACTTCCACGACGGCAATATCGACGCGGTGATCGACACCCTCCCGTCCTGTGTCGGCGATGGCAGCAAATACGAGCCGGTCACCGTGGCCGACCACATTCGCACCAAGCTCGCCGGTTCCCGCCTCCTGCAACCGAACACCAAGGCCGGGCGCGAGGCCGCTCGCCTGCTGGCGGCAGCCGAGCCGCCACCTGGGCGCTACTGACACCCTCGACCGGAACCGCGAGAGCTAGTTCTTCACCCCGAGAGCGCGATTCAGGCGGGTGCGGACGGCTTGCAGTTCTTGTATGAGGACAGGTGGTTCATGAACCTCGAAGTCCGCGCCGAGTTCGAGTAGGCGGTGGGCGAACCACTCCGGGGAATCGTCTCGGTGCATTTCCAGGCGGCAGGTGGTGTCGTCGACGGCGGTGAGGTCTCCGGGGATTTCGCCGAGCTTGCCGGTGACCCGGGCGAGGGGAGCGTGGATGGTGATTCGGAAGCGCAATGTCGGTGTGCCCCAGTCGGTTCGCGCGCCGGTGACGTAGGCGGCGGGGTCTCGGGCGGGTAGTTCGCGCGGGGTGAAGCGGGCGCCGGTGGGGTGTGGGGCGGCTATGCGGTCCACTCGGAAGCTGCGCCAGTCATCGCGGTCGATATCGAAGGCGACCAGGTACCAGCGGCGGCGGTAGGGGACGACGCCCACCGGCTCGACATTGCGGCGGGTTTCCTCGGAGGACTCGGAGCGGTAGGCGAATCGGACCCGCTCGCGGTTGGTGATGGCGGCGGCGAGGGTGGTCAGGACCTCCGGATCGACCGGAGCGCCACCAGAGCTGGGTGCGATCGTCGCTGTGCCCAGCACGCGGACTCGGCGGCGCAGCTTGGCCGGGAGCACCTGCTCGAGTTTGGTGAGCGCCCGGACCGAGGCCTCCTCGATGCCCGCGATGGCCGATCCGGCCGCGGCGCGCAGGCCGATCGCAATGGCCACGGCTTCGTCATCGTCCACCAGAAGCGGAGGCATGGCAGCGCCCGCGACCAGGCGATAGCCGCCGGTCGCGCCCAGAGTGGCCTCCACCGGATAGCCGAGGTCGCGGAGGCGGTCCACATCGCGCCGGACCGTGCGGTCGGAGACACCGAGGCGGTCGGCCAGTTCGCTGCCGGGCCATTCCCGGGGTGTTTGCAGCAGGGATAGCAGCCGTAGGAGGCGTGCGGGTGTGTCGGTCATACCTCCGAACTCTCCCTTCCAACTAGGACCGGACCAGTCCTAGTTGCTTCCTAACGTAGTGGACGGATCGAATGCCAGACCTGAGGAGCCCCGATGAGCAACACCGCAATCCGCCCCTTCCGCATCGCCATCCCGCAATCCGACCTCGATGACCTGAACGATCGGCTGGAGCGCACCCGGTGGGCGGCGCAACTCCCCGGACAGGGATGGGATCGGGGCGTACCGGTGACGTATCTGAAGGAATTGGCGGAGTACTGGCGGCACGAATTCGACTGGCGGGCACAGGAAGCCGCGCTCAATCAGTTCCCGCAATTCATGACCGAGATCGGCGGCCTGAATGTGCACTTCCTGCACGTGCGCTCCCCCGAGCCGGACGCCCTGCCGCTCATCCTGACCCACGGTTGGCCGAACAGCTTCGTGGAATTCACCAAAACCATTCCACTGCTGACGAATCCGCGGGCGCACGGCCTGGACGACGCGCAGGCATTCCACGTTGTCATCCCCTCGGTCCCCGGGTTCGGCTTCTCCGAGGGCCCGCACGAAATGGGCATGAAGACGATCCGGGTGGCGCACATGTGGATCGAGCTCATGTCCCGCCTCGGCTACGACCGCTACGGCGTCCAGGGCGGCGACCTCGGCGCATATGTGGTGCAGGAGATGGCGATTGCCGCACCCGACCGCATAGTGGGCGTGCACATCGACGGCGGCATCGGCCTACCCACCGCGGCCGACGTCCCCACCATGACGCCCGATGAGCTCGCGGAGTGGGACCTCATGCAGAAATGGCAGTCCGGGGTGAATCACCATGTGCTGCTGCGCCAAGCGCCGCAGACCTTCGCGCACGGCTGGACGGATTCCCCGGTCGGCCTGCTGGGTTGGCTGGTACACAAGTTCAAAGAGTTCTCCCCGCTGGCGGACAACCTGGAAGACGCCGTCGACCGCGACCACCTGCTCACAAATACCGCCCTCTACTGGTTCACCAACACGGCCGCCAGCTCGTCGTGGCCCATGTACAACGGTCTCGGTGACGACGGTTTCACCTGGCCCAAGGGCCAGAAACTCGTCCCGGTGGGCGTCTACAGCGGCGGCTCGGCCCTCATGCGCCGACTGGCCGACCGCGACAACCTCATCGCCCACTGGCCGGAAGGCAATACGGGCAACCACTTCCTGGCCATGGACGTCCCCGAGGCGCACGCCGCCGACATCCGCACTTTCTTCGCCAGTCTCCAGCAATGAGGCGACACTGGATCTATGGCACAGCCTGATCGGATATTCGCGCATGAGCCGCACCACCGTAGGCGGCCGTTCACGATGCTGACGCAGCAGTTCTTCGCGGAGCTACCACTTGCCGACGCAGGACTACGCGAACAGCTGGCCGCGGCGCTGACCGAAACTACAGACGATGCATAGAGTCGACATCTTTATTGACCGATCGTTCTAGTTAAGCGTAGCGTCCTCGTTATGGCGAGGACCAAGGAGTTCGATCCGGACATCGTGTTGCAGCGCGCACTCGAGCTCTTCTGGGAACGCGGGTATGAGGCGACATCGATGTCCGATCTGGTCGAGCATCTCGGCATTGCCAAGGCCAGCATCTATGCGACCTTCGGGAGCAAGCAGGACTTCTATGCCAAGGCGCTCCAGCGCTACCTGGACACCACCGATCCGAAGATCATGACGGAGCTCTCCCAGCCCGGCCCGGTACTGCCCGCGGTGCGAGCGCTGGTGCACCGCTATGTGACCGAGGCCTCGCACGACCAGCAGCATCGGGGCTGCATGGTAGTGAACAGCGCCGTCGAACTCGCCGCCCGCGACGGGGGCGTGGCACGACTGGTGGAAGCCAGCTGGGCCTTCCTGGAGACAACCTTGGCCGCCGCACTCACCCGAGCCCAGGCGCAAGGCGAACTGCCCGAGAACGCCGAGCCACGCGAGCTGGCCCGCTTCCTGCTGGTCTTCTTCCAGGGCGTCCGCGTCCTGGGCCGCGCACCGAATAATGCCGCGCGCCTGCAGGATGCGGCCCGTGTGGCCGTATCAGTGCTCGGCTGAGCAACTTTCGCGCGCACCGACGGGCGCACTCTCAGAACTCAATTCAGGACTGATCATTCTCGAACTATGAGGATTCAATGGAAGAGGGAAGCCTCGTCATGAGCGCGCAGTTCGAAGACAAGGTCGTGCTGATCACTGGCGGCGCGGGAGTCATTGCGGGCGCGACCGCGCAGGCGTTCGCCGATCTGGGGGCCACGGTGGTGCTGGCGGGACGCGATCCAGAGCAGCTTGCCAAGGCTGCCGGGGACATTCGCACCGGCAGCGGCAAGATCGATTGGGTAACAGCCGATGTCACCGACAGCGTGCAGGTCGCGGCCATGGTCGGCGAGGTGGTGCACAGGCACGGCGGGCTGCATGTCGCGTTCAACAACGCCGGGATCTTCGGCGGCAGCGCGCCGGTCGGGGATCTGGACGAAAATGTTTGGCGAACAGTGCTGGACGTCAACCTCACCGGCATCTTCCTGTCGATGAAGCACGAAATCGCCCATATGCGCACCAATGGCGGTGGAGCCATTGTGAATATGTCGTCCAATATCGGCCCGCACGGCCGCCGCCCGGGGATGGCCGCATACTCCGCATCCAAGGCCGCGGTCAGCGTGCTCACCCAGACCGCCGCCCGCGACCATATCGGCGAGGGCATTCGCATCAATGCCGTCAGCCCCGGTGCCAGCGATACACCTATGTCCTTCCGGCCCGGTGAAACTCGAGAGGATCGGGACGCCCGCGTCAAGACGGCCGTCCCCGCCGGACGCGTCGGCGACCCCGCCGAAGTAGCGGCCGCCGTGGTGTGGCTGGCCTCGGACGCGGCCAGTTTCGTGGTCGGCCACGATCTGGTGGTGGATGGCGGAGCCACCGCCTGAGTAACCTCACCGAGCGGAATTGCGGGCTGCGCGCAGAATGGCAGTGGGTTGTTGAACCGGTAGACACGTTCCCGTCATCTGATGCGAATAGTGTGCTGGGAATTCGCAGTTCGCGGTCGAGGAGCAGACGCGATGAGGGATACTTTGCCCAATAAGAATCAGGTCCTGCAAGCATGTCGGGGGACTGGATTTCCGGGACATCCGCTATTACGCGCGGCTCATGATCTCACGGAACTACACGAGCGCCGATTGGGCGCGTCTGTGGAACTAGCCGTCGAATTGGATACGCGCCGAACCGATTTGGTGCATCAGATCGACTGCTGGGTCACGGCCGCGTTACCGCCTTCTCACGGGGCGGCCCGCGTTCACACCGAAACTCTCGGAGCAGTAATAGACCGATTGGCATTGTTGACGGCGCATGCCTATGCCGCCCTCGCCCATGCCACCGGTCAGGAGCTGGCGATGGTATGGGAGAACCTGGCCGAATTGGCCGTCGGCTATGAGGATTTGGCGTCCGAGGTCTGCACCGGCCGCAGACGCCTACCCGGTACTCATTGACCTGCTCCTCATTTACGCAGGTGCGGCGGCTGCTGCGCGGCATACCAGTCCAGCAGTTCAGGGGCGTCCACGGCCGTGGGCGCCACCACCCGGGCCACTTCCGCACCCTGGAACAGCTTCTTGATCGGCACTTCCAGCTTCTTTCCGGTGCGAGTGTGCGGAATGCCGGGGGCTTCGATGATTTCGTCCGGCACATGCCGCGGCGAGACCTCGGTGCGGATGGTCGAATTGATCCGCTGTTTCAGCTCATCGGTCAGTTCCGCTCCGGGTGACAGCACAATGAACAGCGGCATCCAGTAGCCGCCGTCGGGCTGTTCGGACCCGATCACCAGCGCCTCGGCGATCTCGGGAAGGCTTTCCACCGCTTGGTAAATATCGGCACTGCCCATGCGGATGCCTTGACGATTCAAGGTCGAATCCGAACGCCCGTGCACGATGATGCTGCCGTGGCCGGTAATGGTGATCCAGTCGCCGTGCCGCCAGACGCCGGGGAACATGTCGAAATAGGCATCGTGATATCGGGAGCCGTCGGGGTCATTCCAGAACTTCACCGGCATGGAAGGCATGGGCTTGGTGATGACCAATTCGCCCACTTCATTTCGTACCGGTCGGCCGGATTCATCCCAGGCGTCGAGAGCCACGCCCAGGTAAGGAGCCGAGAGCTCGCCGGGCCAGACGGGAACAGTGCGAACACCGCCGATGAACGCGGACACCACATCGGTGCCCCCGCTGATCGAGGCGACCGGAACATGCTCACCCACATTGTCGCGCAACCATAGTGACGACGACGGCGGCAGCGACGAGCCGGTAATACCGACCAGTCGCAATGCCGACAGATCGTGATCGCGACGCGGAATCGAACCGGCCTTCGCACACACGAGCACATATCCGGGGCTGGTCCCGACAACCGTCGCCCCGGCGCGCGCGGCCATCGACCACAGCGCATCGGTGGTAGGAGCCGACGGACTGCCGTCATAGCAAACGATCGTCGCCCCCACCAGCAGCCCGGCGACCTGGAAATTCCACATCATCCAGCTCGGGCTGGTGTACCAGAAGAACGTGTCCTGAGGACCGATATCCGATTGCAGCGCAACGGCTTTGAGATGCTCGAGCAGCACGCCACCGTGACCGTGGACGATACCCTTGGGCTTGCCTGTGGTCCCGGACGAGTACAGCACCCACAACGGATGGTCGAAATCCACGGGCTCCGTGTCGATTCCGGTGTCGGACTGTTCGATCCGCAGGCCGTCCCACGAAACGACATCGGGCAGACTTCCGCCGAGCCGCGACACCAGCACAGTGGCCGCCAGCGAAGGCAGCCCCGCCCGCAGCGCGTCGACATCGCCCGTCTTGTCATGGACCTTGCCACCGAACCGATACCCGTCGGCGGCGACCAGCACCTTGGGCTCCAACTGCCCCAGCCGATCCAGCGCGGCCTGCGCGGAATAGTCCTGCCCGCAAGCACTCCAGATCGCACCGATACTCGCGGTGGCCAGGAAGGCGATCACGGCCTGCGGGATATTCGGCAGGTATCCGGCAACCCGGTCGCCGGGACCGACACCGAGCTCACGCAGCGTGCGGGCAAAGGCCGCGGTGGTCCCGATCAGCTCGGCCCAGGAGATCTCACCGATGCTCCCGTCTTCATCGATGGCCAGAATCGCGGGCCGGTCGGTACGGGCCTGCCGCACAATCTGATCGACATAGTTCACCCGAGTCCCCGGGAACCACTGCGCCCCGGGCATTTCCGGCGAGGCCAGCACCTCCCCCGCCCGCTCACCGAGCTCGAAGTAATCCCACACCGCACCCCAGAACCCCGGCAGGTCGTCCACCGACCATTGCCACAACGCCTGATAGTCCGGTGCGCTCACCCCGGTGGTCTTCTCCGCGAATCGAGCAAAGTCCGTGACCCGTGCCCCGGCGATATCCGCCTCGGTAGGCGTCCACTGTGGTTCCACCGCAATACCTCCTACGAGGCGAAGCCCGCGCCGTCGGCGTTCTTCGCCCGCTGCACGATTCGCTCCGCGTGCCGGATGACCGGCGCATCGACCATTCGACCTTCGAAGGTGAAAACCCCTCGATGGTTCGGCACTTCCGCCAAAAGCCTTTCCGCCCAGTCGACTTCCTCGGCGACAGGCGCGTACGCACGGCGGATCACCGGCACCTGACTGGGATGAATCGCGACCTTGGCATCGAAGCCGATGGCCACCGCATCCGAGGACTCGGCCGCCAGGCCATCCAGGTCGGAGATATTCAAGTACACCGAGTCGAGCGCGAACTTCCCGTAAGCCTTTGCTGCCAAAAGAGATTGGGACCTCACATGCCGCGCCACATCCCGGTAGCCACCATCGGCATGACGACTCGAGTTGCCACCGAGCGCGGCCACCAGATCCTCCGCACCCCACATGACGCCGATGGCATTGCGCACCATGACGGCCCGACCCACGGCCAGCGCACCGAGCGGCGACTCGATGAGCGCGATCACCTCGTAGTCGGCCAGCCGCGTAATCTGTTCGGCGGACTCACATTTGGGCAGCATGATCCGCCGATACTCGGTCCGCATCAAGGCATCCAGATCGAGCATGTGCTCGAGCGTCCCCGCCGCATTGACCCGCACCACGGTGCGTTCCGGATCCAGCGGATTAGCGATCAAAGCGGTTCGCGCGGCGGCCTTATCGGCCTCGGCGACCCCGTCCTCCAGGTCGATGATCACCACATCGGCGGCCGCCAGCGCCTTCCCGTACCGCTCGGGCCGATCGGCCGGGCAGAACAGCCACGCGGGTCCGGGCATTTCCCAGCTCATACCGGTTTCTTTCTGACCAGAGTCTTGCGCAGCGCCGTGGCAACCACCTCGCCGTGCTGATTACGCCCCGTATGCGCCAGGCTCACAATGCCTTCTCCCGGACGGCTCTTGGATTCCCGCAGCTCGGTGATCACGGTCTCCGCATACAGCGTGTCCCCGTGGAAAAGCGGCTTCGGAAACGCGATTTCGGAGAACCCGAGGTTTCCCACGATGGTCCCCTGGGTCAGCTGCGCCACCGATAGTCCGACCAGCGTCGACAGCGTGAACATCGAATTCACCAGCCGCTGATTGAACGGCGGCAGCGCATCCGCGAACGCCGCATCCAGGTGTAGCGCCTGCGTATTCATGGTCAGCGTCGTGAACAGCACATTGTCGGCCTCGGTAATGGTGCGCCCCGGCCGGTGCTCGTACACCACATCGGTCTCGAACTCCTCGAACCAGAGTCCGCGCTGCACAATCCGCCTCGGGGCGGCGTCACTCGTAGTCACAAACCCAGCTCCCGCCCGATCAGCATCAACTGCACCTCCGTGGTGCCCTCACCGATTTCCAGGATCTTGCTGTCGCGATAGTGCCGCGCCACAGCATATTCGTTCATGAAGCCGTAGCCGCCGAAAACCTGGGTGGCGTCGCGAGCATTGTCCATGGCGGCCTCACTCGCGACGAGCTTGGCGATGGCGGCCTGCTTCTTGAAGGGCTTCCCGGCGAGCATGAGCGCGGCCGCGTCGTAGTAGGCGGTGCGGGCCACGTGGGCGCGCATCTCCATGCGGGCGATCTTGAAGGCAACGGCCTGATTCGCGCCGATCGGGCGACCGAAGGCCTCCCGTTCCTTGGCGTAGCGGACGCTCTCGTCCACACAGCCCTGCGCGGCCCCGACGGACAGGGCGGCAATGGCGATTCGCCCCTCATCGAGAATCCGCAGGAAGTTGGCGTAACCGCGGCCGGGCTCGCCCAGCAGGTTCTCCGTGGGCACCCGAACATCGGTGAAGCTCAGCGGATGCGTATCGGACGCATGCCAGCCGACCTTGTTGTAGGCGGGCTCGGCCACGAAACCGGGGGTATCGGTCGGCACCAGGATCGTGGAGATGTCCTTCTTGCCGTCGGTGGTCCCGGTCACGGCGGTGACGGTCACCAGACGAGTGATATCCGTACCGGAGTTGGTGATGAACTGCTTGCTGCCATTGATGATCCAGCTGTCACCATCGCGCACCGCGGTGGTCCGCGTGCCACCCGCGTCACTACCGGCCCCCGGCTCGGTGAGCCCAAATGCCGCCAGCGACCGCCCACTGGTCAACTGCGGCAGCCACTCCTGCTTCTGGGCCGCATTGCCGAACCGGTAGATCGGCATGGCCCCCAGCGAAACTCCCGCTTCGAGGGTGATGGCCACACTCTGATCAACCTTGCCGAGCTCCTCGAGGGCCAGACACAGCGCGAAGTAATCGCCACCCATGCCGCCGAACTCCTCCGGGAACGGCAGCCCGAACAGCCCCATATCCGCCATGCCCTCGACCACCTTGTACGGGAAGGTGTGGTCGGCATCGTGCTTGGCGGCGACCGGGGCCACCACCTGATTCGCGAAATCGCGGACGGTGAGGGCGAGTTCGCGGTACTCGTCCGGCAGCGTGCCGGTGGACAGGAAGTCGGTCATGAGCGGTTGTTCTCCTCGGAATCAGCGGTCAAGATCCGGGCCAGCGGCTGGTCCAAACGGACCTGCGCACCCGGTGCGACGAGTAGCTCGACACGTCCGGCAATGGGCGCGGTGAGCGCGTGCTCCATCTTCATGGCCTCCACCACCACAATCGGTGCGCCCGCGGCGACCAGGGCACCGGATTCGACCGGCGTGGCAATGACGGAACCCGGCATGGGACTGGTGATCTCGGCATCGCCGACATGCTCACCGCCGCCGCGAATATCGGCCTCGGCGACCTTGCGCAGCTGAGCGACGCCGGAGCGATCGGCGACCCACAACTGATCCGCACCGGCGGCCACGCGTGCCTTGGTACGCAGACCGTTCAGCGTCAGGGTCAGCCATTCGCCGTCGAGATCGGCGGTCAGCGTGAACTTTTCGCCGTCCTCGAGCCAGGCGGTCGCCGCGGCGGGCGTGCCGGTCAGGGAAACATGCGAGGTGCGGTCGCCGCCGATGAGCCGGAAGACGGTCGGTGCCGTCTCACCCAGCCGCCAACCCGAGGGCACGGCCCACGGATCACCGTGCGCCACAGGCCACTGCCGCAGCCAGAGGTAGACGGCCGCGGCACTGAACTGCGCATCGGTCACCGGTGCGGGCGTGAAGAATTCGGCCCGGCGGTCAAGCAATCCAGTATCGAGCGCCCCCGCCTGCACATCCGGATCGGCGAGCAGGAAGCGCAGGAAGTCTGTATTGGTCCGCACCCCGAGCACCTGCGTATCCCGCAGCGCCGCATCCAGTTTCGCAATAGCGCTGCCGCGATCCGACGCGTACGCAATGACCTTCGACAGCATCGGGTCGTAATCCGAGCCGACCACCGTCCCGGCCCGCAGCCCCGAATCGACCCGCACGCCAACGCCTTCCGGCTCGGACAATGCCAGCACGGTGCCACCGGTGGGCAGGAAGTCCCGCCCCGGATCCTCGGCGTAGACGCGCGCCTCGATGGCATGCCCCGTCAGCCGAATATCCTCCTGGCTGACCGCGAGCTTCTGCCCGGCCGCAATCCGCACCTGGCATTCGACCAGGTCCACGCCGGTGACCAGTTCGGTGACCGGATGTTCCACCTGGAGCCGGGTATTCATCTCCATGAAGAAGAATTCGTCGGGCTGATCGGCGGAAACGATGAACTCGACCGTGCCCGCACCCACATAGTCCACGCTGCGCGCGGTATTGCAGGCGGCAGCACCGATCCGAGCCCGCGTCTTCGCATCCAGCAGCGGCGAGGGGGCTTCCTCGATCACCTTCTGATGGCGGCGTTGCAGACTGCACTCGCGCTCACCCAGGTGCAGTACCTGGCCGAACCCGTCGGCGAGGATCTGCACTTCGATGTGCCGGGGACGGCTGACGAAGCGTTCCAGGAACAGCGTGTCGTCACCGAAGGCGGCACCGGCCTCGCGCCGTGCGCTGACCAGGGCATCGGGCAGCAGCGCCGGATCGTCGACCCGGCGCATACCCTTACCGCCGCCACCCGCGGACGGCTTGACCAGCACCGGATACCCGATTTCCACTGCGGCATCGATCAATTCGGCGTCGGTGAGCCCCGGCCGCGCGATGCCCGGCACCACGGGTACGCCATACGCGGCGACCGCGGTCTTGGCCGCGATCTTGTCGCCCATGATCTCGATGGCCCGCACGGGCGGACCCAGGAACACGATCCCCGCATCCTCCAAGGCGGCCGCGAAGGCCGAATTCTCGGACAGGAAGCCGTATCCGGGGTGCACGGCCTGCGCGCCCGAGCGCACGGCGGCATCCACCACCTTCTCGATGCTCAGGTACGACTCGCGCGCCGGGGCCGGTCCGAGCCGCACCGCGACATCCGCCTCGTGCACGTGACGCGCGTCGACATCGGCATCGCTGTACACCGCGACCGACCGAATTCCCATGGCCCGCAAGGTGCGAATCACCCGCACCGCGATCTCACCGCGATTGGCCACCAGCACCGTATCGAACGCGACAGCCTGCGCTTTGTTCATCATGTTCATCACATCCGGAAGACGCCGTAGGAGACGGGCTCGAGCGGGGCCTGCGCACAGACCGAAAGCGCCAGGCCCACAATTGTTCTGGTGTCCGCCGGGTCGATCACGCCATCGTCCCAGAGCCGGGCCGTCGAGTAGTACGGATTGCCCTGCGCCTCATACTGATCGCGGATCGGAGCCTTGAACGCCTCCTGATCCTCGGCGGACCAAGGCTTGCCGTTCCCGTCCAGCTGATCCCCGCGCACGGTGGCCAGGACGGACGCCGCCTGCTCTCCACCCATGACGGAGATCCGCGCATTCGGCCACATCCACAGGAAGCGAGGCGAATACGCCCGCCCGCACATGGAGTAGTTGCCCGCACCGTAGGAACCGCCGATCACCACGGTCAGCTTCGGCACCCGCGCGCAAGCCACCGCAGTGACCATCTTCGCGCCATGCTTGGCAATGCCACCGGCTTCGTAGTCGCGCCCGACCATGAACCCGGTGATGTTCTGCAAGAACAGCAACGGAATGCTCCGCTTATCGCAGAGCTCGATGAAATGCGCGCCCTTCATGGCGGATTCGCTGAACAGGACGCCATTATTGGCGACGATGCCGACCGGGTGCCCGTGGATGTGTGCGAACCCGGTGACCAGCGTCCGCCCATATTCGGACTTGAACTCCTGGAATTCGCCGCCGTCCACAATGGTGGTGATGACTTCCCGGACGTCGTAGGGCGTGCGGAGATCGACGGGCACGATGTCGTACAGATCATCCTGCGGCGCAATGGGATCCACCGTGGGCCTGACCTCCCACGGGGTGACCGTCTTCGGGCCGAGCGTCGCGACGATATTGCGCACGATGCGCAGCGCGTCCTGATCGCTCTCGGCCAGATGATCGGTGACACCGGAAGTGCGCGAATGCAAGTCGCCGCCGCCCAGTTCCTCGGCGGTGACCACCTCGCCGGTGGCGGCCTTCACCAGCGGCGGGCCGCCCAGGAAGATGGTGCCCTGATTGCGGACGATCACATTCTCGTCCGACATGGCGGGCACGTAGGCCCCGCCCGCCGTGCAGGAACCCATGACGGCGGAAATCTGCGCGATCCCCTTGGCGCTCAGGTTCGCCTGGTTGTAGAAGATGCGGCCGAAATGCTCCCGGTCCGGGAACACCTCGTCCTGATGCGGGAGGTGCGCGCCGCCGGAATCGACCAGGTAGACGCACGGCAGATTGTTCTGCAATGCCACTTCCTGTGCCCGCAGATGCTTCTTGACGGTCGTCGGGTAGTAGGTCCCGCCCTTGACCGTGGCGTCATTGGCGATGACCACGCATTCGCGCCCCGACACCCGCCCGATGCCGCCGATCACACCCGCCCCCGGGCACTCGTCCCCGTACAGCCCGGTGGCCGCCAGCGGCGACAGCTCCAGAAATGGACTTCCCGGATCGAGCAGTTGATCCACCCGCTGCCTGGGCAGCAGCTTCCCGCGCGCGAGATGCCGCTCCCGCGCCTTCTCCGGCCCGCCCAGCGCATTCACCGCCAGCCGCCCACGCAGCTCCTCGACCAGCGCAAGGTGTGCCGCCCGGTTGCCGGTGCGCACGTCCCCAGTCAGGGTCATCGCCTCATCCTGCTCGCTCGGTTAATCACCAATAACTGGAATTTAAGATAATCTTCACTAACTGAGTTGTCCAGGACCTGGAGAGAGGAGCCCACGGTGAGCATCGCCGAAACCACCACCCCCACCCGCCGTGAGCAGCTCAAAGCCCAGCGCCGCGAACAACTCCTGGAGGCGGGCGCGCGCCTCATCGCCGACCGGGGTTTCCTGGGAATGCGGTTGGACGACCTAGGCGCGGCCGCTGGCATCAGCGGGCCAGCGGTGTACCGCCACTTCCCCAACAAGGAAGCCCTACTCGTCGAACTCCTGGTAGGCGTAAGCCAACGCCTCCTCGACGGCGGCAAGTCGGTCATCACCGCCGCCCCCACTCCCGCCGCCGCCCTCACCGGCTTGGTCGACTTCCACCTCGACTTCGCCTTCGGCGAGTCCGAACTGATCCGCATCCAGGATCGCGACCTGGAAAACCTCCCCGACACCGCCCGCCGCCAGGTCCGCCGCACCCAGCGCCAATACGTCGAACTCTGGGTAGCAGTCCTGCGCGACCTCCACCCGAACCTCCCCGAAGCCACGGCCCGAGTCCAAGCCCACGCCACCTTCGGCCTGATCAACTCCACTCCGCATAGCGCCCCCGCCACGACCGCCAACCGCGCCCGCCCGGTCCTACGGCAAATGGCCCTCGCTGCGCTCGGTTAATTGCAGGAAGATGGCATCTCGGATGGTGGGCAAAGAGATAAAAGATAAGTGCGCCTGGACAAGATAAAGACAAGACAAGAGCAAACCCCAACGAGCAGCCCGAAATGCCCGAGATAGCCTCCACCGCTGCACATCCCAGAGGTAGAACACGTTCAGGAGGGACATCAGGCTGGTCTAACCGGACAAAACCCCGGCTCATGTCCCCTCTCGATGAACGGGCCCCCCGACGCACCGCAACACGCCGACGCCCGGCCCCGACTCGGGCTTGCTCGCGCCCGATTCGCCGGATTCCCTGGCTGGGCAGGCGCTCAGTGGGACATGAGGCTGGGGTAATCGGACAAAACCCCGGCTCATGTCCCACTCGACGAACAGGCCCCCGGTGGGTGTCTCGAGTCTTTTCATCTCTTTCTCGTCCGGGCGCTCTTATCTTTTGGTCTTTGATCTTTGGTCTTTGGTTGTTGGTCCCGGAACGGGACCACAACCTTCCAGCCAGGCCGGAATCGCCGGACAACGGCACCCGATGGGGGAGCTCAAGCCGGGTACGGCAGGCGACGCCACCACGCAACAAGCTTTTGCTCTGCCGCTGGCGTAGCGCGCCTCCCGAGCCGACCCTCCGGGCAGTGCGGTTATCAAAGCGATGGCCGAAGGCCGAGCCGTCCCAGGAAAACACCAACGCCCGTGCCGCCGACAGCGGGTGTCGGCGTCACGGGCGGTGACGATGCGGAGTGTTCAGATGTTCGCGTGCGCGCAGGCCAGTGCGGCGGTGCGTTGCGCGGTAGTTCGGCGGTGGAACCACGCCGCGCGCGCATCGCGTTCCTCGCGGACCCGGATCCGGGCCTTCGCCAGCGCCAACTGCTCTTTGGAGTGGTGGCGATGATTCACCCGCGGCGTACCGGTCGGATCGATATGCGCCGGTGCGATCCACGCGGTACGACCCGGGAACTGGGAATCGGCACCGAGTTTCACCGTCTTCCAGCCGTCGGGGCCGTCATTGACCAGCGCATGGCAGTGATCACACGCCAGCGTCAAGTTCTCGATGTCGGTGTTTCCGCCGTCAGCCCATTCCGAAACATGGTGCACCGCAGTCAAGGTGGCGGGGGCGTTGCAGCCCGGGCGGGTGCAGCCGCGTTCGGCGGCGATGAGTGCGAGCCGCTGTGCGGGGTTGGCCAGGCGCTGCCCACGCCCGAGGTGCAGCGGCATGCCCGCGTGATCGAACAGGGCCAGGAACGGCAGTGCCTTCTCCGCCAGCTTCAACGCGGCCGGAATAGACACCGTGCCACCCGAAGCGGTGGTGACGACCCCGGCGGCGGACTCCAACTCGGCCAGGGACATGGTGATCACGGTCGAGACCGGCAGCCCACGATGAGACCCGAGTTCGGTCGGTCCCATTTCCGGGCGCAGCAACGCCTGCAACGCATCGTGATTGCGTTGCGCGGCACTGCGGCGATCCCGCTGGGCGGCCTCTTCGACCCGCTCACGGGAGACGGAATCATCGGCGACCCACGGGCTTTCGGGATCAGCCGGGTTGCACATGCCGGGTCGGGCCAGTTTGGCGAGCACCGGATCGAGCAACGCGCGCAGGGTGGGAGTGAGTTCGCCTTTAATCGGGGACATCCCATCGGCACGCTGACGCCCGATCACCACCCCACGCATACGGGCACGATCGGTGTCGTCGGTGAGTTTCCCGTCCGGGTCCAGGTGATCGATGATCCGCGCGCCGACCTTGGTCAGGTCATCAGGGCTCGCGGACCGCGCCAACTCGACCAGGATCTGCTCGGCGGCTTCGCGGTCCTCCCGCGGGATCAGATGCGGGATCCGGTCGGTGATCTTCGCAATCACGCGGGCATGATCGGCGGAGATCTCCCCGGCGGCTTGCGCGTTCGCGGTATGCGCCAGCATCGGCGCCAACGCCCGCCCCGCCACGTCATGCCAGATACCCAAATGCTTGGCGGCGTTCACCCGCGCGATCGCATCAGCATGCGACAGGCGCAGGGTTTCCTCCAGGAACCGCACCGGTGAACCCGCCCCGACCCGCTGGGGCAAGGACCGTTCGCACGCTTCCACAAGGAGGCGGTGCCCGAGCGCGGCCAACTGGCGTGTGCTGGTTTCGATGTCGTGCAGCAGCGCGGTGATCGAGGATTCGGGCAACGTGGTGAGGGAGGTATCGAGCAGGGCACCCACCGCGGTGGCCAGCGGGCTGGCCTCCGGCGCGGTGGGTGTTTCCCTGTTCGAACTCATGTGCTAATTCTACCGCGAATGATCAACGCAGAGAAGGGAATACCCCATCTGATCTGTGGATATTCAGACAATCTCGTTGTTCAAACGGCAACGCGGGCAGCCCCGAGGATGCCTGCAACGGCAGGATCGGATTCGGCAGCCTCGGCGAGGGCGGCGGCGAGGGTGGATTCGTAGGTGGCCCGGGCCTGTTGGTAGCGGGTGCGACCGGATTCGGTGAGGACGGTGTAGACGCCTCGCTTGTCGTCGGGGCAGAGGTCTCGGTAGGTGAGGTCGGCGGCATTGAGGCGGGAGACCAGGCGGGTTACCGAGCTTTGGTTGAGGCCGATTTTGGTGGCCAGGTCTTGCATGCGGAGTTCATTGTCGGGGGCGTCGTCCAGGGAGACCAGGGCTCGGTATTCGGAGAGGCCCAGGGCGTGGTGGCGTTGGAGGGCGGTCGCCAGGCGGGATTCGACGAGGGTGTGGAGGGTGAGGATGCGGGACCACATGTGGGTGTCGGTGATGGCTTCGGGGGCTTTGGCCTGCGGCGACATGTGGTGACTCCCTTGATGGTTCGGGGTGGGCGCCGGGGATTTCGGGCTACCCATTGACATGAGCTTACTTGTACATGCATGCTTTTGCCGTCAGTGATGTACTTGCATATACATACAACTACCAACCACAGGAGCCTCCCATGGCCTGGGTCTATTTGTTGATCGCGTCGGTGTTCGAGATCGTGTTCGCGCTGGCCACGAATGCCACGCAGGGGTTCACGGTGCTGGGGCCGTCACTGCTGACAGCGGCTGCCGCGGCGGGTGGGATCTTCTTCCTGAGTCTGGCGTTGACCTCACTGGACGTGGGGGTCGGGTACACGGTGTGGACCGGTATCGGGTCGGTGGGGACCGTGGTGTTCGGGTCCGTGCTGTTCCACGAGGAGATCACCGTCGCGAAGGTGGCGGCCTTCGTTTTGATCATCGGCGGCGTGCTGGGGCTGAAGATGGCCGACAAGCTCGCGAAGGCCGACAAGCCTGCCGAAACCACTCAGCTCGCCAATAGCGCTGCTTAACAACACGTTTCAAGGAGAACCGTCATGGCCTGGGTATATCTGATGATCGCCGCCGTATTCGAGATCGCGTTCGCACTGGGCACGAATGCCACGAAGGGGTTCACGCGGTTGTGGCCCTCGGTGTTCACGCTGCTCGCCGCCGCGGGAGGGATTTTCACGCTGAGTCTCGCGCTGAAGACACTGGATGTCGGTGTCGGGTACACGATTTGGACCGGCATCGGTGCGATCGGCACGGTCGTGTTCGGTGCGCTGATCTACAAGGAGAAGATCACGGTGCCGAAGTTGATCTCGTTCGCGGCGATCATCGCGGGGGCGATCACGTTGCGACTGGCGGGTGCCTGAGCCCGAATGTCTTCACGCACCGCGGAGTTCCCGCTCCGCGGTGCGAAGGACGAGGTGGAAGCCGCCCGCCACCACCGGCAGGAACAGGCGGGTGAAGACGCCCGACAGGATTGGCGACGCGATTTCGAAGGTGGAGAACCAGCGCACGTGGGTGCCGCTCGGGACCGCCTCGAAGGCGATGAAACCCTCCTGATGCCGAAGGGGCGGAACGGATTTCAAGAGGTGGTAGCGCATCAGATCGGGCGGGGAGTATTCGACGATCTCCTCGGTGAGGCGGATGAGCGGGGTGACGATGAGGCGAACCGCGCCGACCCCGTGGCTATTGGTGGTGCCGGGCCGAATCAGCGTGACGCGGCGAACGAAGGGCACACGCTGAAAGTTGGACGCGTCATTGAGCCATTCGAAGACATCGGGCAGTTCGGCGGGGATGGTGCGCTCAACATCGACCGTGCGCATTCCGGCTCCCGTTCTCATCCGACTCGAACCTGGGGGCAGCCTACGAGATCAACACCCGACAGGGATCGAAACGCGATGCAAGCCCCAGTTTGTGTGACTCGATTGAGATCCGGCCCGAATCAGATGAGCGCCTTATGCTTTCGCAGCCGTCGTTGCACATTTCGCATCATGTAGCGGGTGGGGGCGGTGCGCAGGAATCTGGGCACGAACCGATTCACGAAACCCACGAAGAGGAAAAGGTTTTCGAAGCGGCGCTGATCGGTCGGCGTCCACTCGACACCCATGAGCGCGCGGAAGTGCGGGGCCAGGAAGCCAGCCGTCAAGAACCGCAACAGACCGCCGAAAATCAGCCGTAAATACCAGTGGATCATGCGCAGATGCAGCAGGTCGTCGATGTAGGCGCGGACCTTGTCGTCCACGACCGTGCGCTGCACCGCCTGATTCCAGTAGACGTCGAATTCGGCCCGGTTGGCGGGCCACATGTCTTGCGGCACTTGCAATGTCGTGCCGAGCGGGGCCGACGTCGAATAGAAGGCCTCGGCCTGTTCGGCGTCCATCCTGCCGTGCAGCAGCTGGTAGGAATCCTCGAAGCCGATGTACAGGCAGGCCGCCACCCACAATTGCAGGTCGCGGTCGAAGGCGTTGTACTTCACGGCCGCACCGGGTTCGGACTTCACCTGGCGGTGCGCGACATTCACGGCCTCGCGGAAGGCCTCCCGTTCCTGCGGACTCCCCAGAATCGCGACGGCCAGATACGACGCCGTGGTGCGCAGCCGCTTCCAGGGCCGCACCATGAGCGCACCCGATTCCACCTTGCTGTCGGCGACGCCGTGACCCACGCCGGGATTCGTCATCTGCATGGCCACATTGGCGGCGGCCCCCGCGAACTGCCAGAAGTCCATCGCATCCGAGAGCCGCGGCGGGCGCTTGGTCTGCGAGCGGTGGATGGCGGGGACATGGACGCGGGTCTGTTCGGTGGTGAGTGGTTCCGCCGCGGTCATGGCAGTCCTTTCGAGCTGAATTGCCCATAACTTAGACCGATCGAAGCAGTGGGTCAACCATTTCAAAATGCCCACACACTGAAGAATCATGAGTAACATACGCAGCCATGCTGCAAAGGCTTGACCGATTACTGAGCTACGAGATGAAGGTCTCCGAGTTCCTCGGGACGCTCATTCTGCTGGGCGTCCCCTACGGCCTGATCGGGGTCGTCTGGACCCTCACGCACACCTCGCACCTGAAGCAGATGCACGGCATCGACGTGATCGTCTCGTTCCTCGGGTCGATCGTGTGCTGGCCGGTGCTCACCTTCGCGAATGTGTGCATGACGTAATGATGGCGCTGGTCTGGCTCATCGACCTCCTCGTCATGGGGATCAAGGTGCTCGGTGGGCGTACGAAGGTGAATCCCGTTTTCCGATACGGGCTCTGGGTCGCCGTGCTCGGCACGGTGGCCGCGGGCATCGCGGTGGTCGGCGTGCTGCTGGTGCTCCTGCAACACCATCTCGAAAATCTGGCCTAGGGGGACAGAGTGACCACCACCGAGTTGGAGAAGATCACCGCGAGTGTCGGCGGACTGTGGAAGAGACATCCGCAGCAGTCCCTGGAGACGCTCGGGCGGCAGGTGCTGCTGGGGCGAGAAGCCTTGCGGCAGTTGGTCATCTCATTGTTGCGCAGGCGATTCCCGTATCAGGAGTTCATCAAGCAGTGCGCGTTCATGACCAGCGTGTCGGCGGCTCCGACCGTGCTGGTGGCCATACCGATCGCGGTGGTCGTCTCGATTCAGGTCGGTGCGCTGGTGAATCAGGTCGGTGCGACCACCTTCATCGGCGCGGTGGCCGGGCTGGGCATCATCCGGCAGGGCGCACCGCTGGTGACCTCGCTCATGATCGCGGGCGCGGTCGGCTCGGCCATTACCGCCGATCTGGGCTCCCGGACCATTCGGGAGGAGATCGACGCCATGATGGTGATGGGCGTGGACCCGGTCCGGCGGCTGGTCGCTCCCCGGCTGGTGGCGGCCGTGCTGGTCAGCATGCTGTTGTGCGGGTTCATCGTGTTCGTCGGATTCGCGACGGCCTACATGTTCAACGTGTATGCCCAGCAGGGGACGCCGGGGTCCTTCATCGGCTCGTTCGCGTCCTTCGCGGTGGCCAATGATCTCGTGATCGCGCTCATCAAGGCGGCGATCTTCGGGGTGCTCACGGCGATCATCGCCTGCGATATCGGATTACACGCGCATGGCGGCCCGGGCGGTGTCGCCAATGCGGTGAACTCGGCGGTGGTCAGCTCGGCGCTCATGCTGTTCGCCACCAACATCATTCTGACCCAGCTGTACAACACCCTCTTCCCGACGAAGGTGATCTGAGGTGGGCGCAACCTACACTCCCCCGGCGCTGAAACCCGTTCGGCTGGTGAGCAATGCGGTCGCCGTACCGGTGCGGGCCAATCAGCGGCTCGGGCATCAGGTCATCACGTTCTTCCAGGCGCTGTTCGCGATTCCGTTCGTGCTGAAGCACTATCGCAAGGAAGTGCTGCGGCTGACCGCGGATGTGGGCTGGGGCAATGGCTCGCTCATTGTCGGCGGCGGCACCATCGGCGTGGTGGTGGCGCTGTGCGGCTTCGGCGGCATCACCGTCGGCATGGAATCGTTCACGGCGCTGAACCTGCTGACCATGAGCCCGCTGACCGGGGCCATCTCGGGCTTCGCCACCACGCGGGAGCTCGCGCCCATCATCGCCACCCTGGCCTTCGCGATTCAGGCCGGTTGCCGATTCACCGCGCAGCTGGGGTCCATGCGCATCTCGGAGGAGATCGACGCGCTGGAATCCATTGCCATCCGGCCACTTCCGTACCTGGTGAGCACCCGGATGATCGCGTCGACGCTGACCATCATCCCGCTCTACAGCGTCGGTCTGGCGACGGCGTATCTCGCCACCAAGCTGTCCGTACTGATCCTGGGCGGCACCACGGCGGGCACCTATGACCACTACTTCTTCCAATTCCTGCTGGGCCCGGACGTGTTCTGGTCGCTGCTCAAGGTCATGGTGTTCGTCCTGATCTCGACATTCATCCAGTGCTACTACGGCTATGTCGCCACCGGCGGGCCGGAGGGCGTCGGGGTGGCGGCGGGGCGGGCCATCAAGATGGTCATCGTCGTCATGGTCTTCACCAATCTCTTTATGACCCTGGCCATTTGGGGCATCGACCCCGGCTTCCGGATCTCGGGGTAGGCGCGATGATTCTCGATACCAGCGGGCGGGGACCCACGGCCCGTCAACTCACCCTCGCCGGATTGGCCATGCTGGCCGCGGTCGCACTGCTGCTGTACCTGCTCGGACTGCGCTATACCGGGCGGTTCGAGGAGCGGGTGCCGGTGACGGCCCTGCTGACCAGTACGGGCGACGGGCTGCCCGCACGCGCCGACGTCAAGTTCCGCGGCATGGTGGTGGGACGGGTGGAATCGGTCGAAGTGGTCGCCAAGGGCGTACGGCAGGAGGCCCGGATCTACCTGAAACCGGCTGTGGCGAGCACGATTCCGGCCACCGTCAAGGCCCGGGTGATCCCGAACAATATCTTCGGTGTCACCGCCGTCGAGCTGGTGGACGCCGAGCCGACGCACGAGACGCTGCGGGCGGGCGCGACCATTGCCGAGGACACCAGCACCGCGACGGTCCAATTGCAGACCACGCTCAATGTGCTGCGCACTGTCCTGAACAATATCCAGCCGGAGAAGCTGGGCCGGGTGCTCGGAACGCTCTCGGCGGCCTTGGATCCGCAGTCGCGGGTACCCGGCTCCACGATTGAGCGGCTCGACACCTGGCTGACCGAGGTGCATTCGATTCCCGGCATCGGGAATATGCTCGGCGATCTCGGCAGGGCCGCAACGGCTTTGAGCGTTTCCGCGCCCGATCTCGTCGGCGTGCTGTCGAAATCGGTGACCACCGCGCGCACCCTGACCGAGCAGCGCGCCAACCTGGTGGCGCTGCTGACCAATGGCGGCGCTGCGGTGGACTCGGTCAACGGCCTGTTCGCCCGCAATCCGGATTCCGGGAGGTTCCTGGTCGCCGGGCTGGACGAGCTGTTCGGCGGCCTCGCCAAGGATCCTCAGGCCATTCCCTACACGGTCGCGAATCTCAATACCGCGCTGCAACGCCTCCAGGGCGTCTTCAGCTTCGGACCGAATAAACAGATGGTGTGGAAAATGGACGTGACCTTCACGCCGTTCCAGCAGTACACGGCCAAGGATTGCCCGCACTACGGCGATATGGCCGGACCGCGCTGCGGCGGCTCAACGGTGCCGGAAACCGCTCCGGCGCAACAGGTTCCGGACCAGTACAAGTCACTGCTTCTCCTGCTCGGGCCGAAACTCGCGAGCGATCTGACCACGTCCGGGGGTGGGTCGTGAAATCACGAAAGGCTTTGGCGGGCTTCGGCTTGTTCGCCATCATCGCGGTGACGCTGACCTACACCATGTGGTCCACCCTGCAACGATCCGTACCCGGCAGCACGAACAGCTACTCAGCCGTCTTCTCCGATGTACTCGGCCTGCGGGTCGGCGACGATGTCCGCATGGCCGGGGTACGGGTCGGCCGGGTCGACAAGATCGACTTCACCGAGGGCTATCGGGCCCGGGTCGACTTCCGGATTCAGGACGACCAGCATCCGACCACTTCCACCAAGGCGCTGGTCAGGTATCAGAACCTGATCGGCCAACGGTATGTGGCACTCATGCCGGGCAAGGACGCCGGGCAGCCCATGAAATCGGGCGAGCAGATCCCCATCGAGCGGACCGAACCATCATTCGACGTGTCCGCACTGCTGTCCGGCTTCGAGCCGCTGTTCAGCGTGCTGCAACCGGATCAGGTGAACTCGCTGTCGGAGACGTTGATCCAGGCGCTGCAAGGCAATGGCGTATCGCTGAGCGCACTGGTCACCCAGGCCGCGCAACTGGCCGGAACCTTCGGGCAGCGCGACCAGATCCTCGGCGATGTGGTGTCCAATCTCAGCAGCGTGATCTCGGGGCTGGCCAATCGCAGCAGTGAGCTGGAGACGCTCATTACGCAGACCAGATCGCTGACCGAAGCGCTCTATTCGCAGGGCGAATCGCTGAAGAGCTCGGTGGATCATGTTGCGACGGCGACCAATTCGCTGGTCGATCTGCTGGCACAGGTGAAACCCGGTGTGGCCCAGGCGCAGAACGACGCCACCACCGGTATCGCCCTGCTGCTGCTCAATGGCGCGTCGCTGGATCAGGCGGCCGTCGAACTGCCCAATTTCCTGAATGGTCTGGCGCGCTTCACCGGTTACGGCACCTACGGCAATGCCTACATCTGCCGCCTGGATATTTCGCTGTGGGGTGTCGCGCTACCCGCGGGAGTGTTCTCCCAGATCGGCGGACCGGCTCAATCGGAGGTGTGCCGATGATCAAGCGACTACGACTGCCCGGCAACAGATATCTGCGCGTGGGTCTGCTCGCCGCCGGATTCGTGGTGCTGTTGCTGGTCGGTTCGACGGCCTTCAAGCAGGCGCGATTGGGCGACAAGACGATTCACGCCGAATTCGCGCAGGCCGCCGGGCTGCGCTCGGGGGCCACGGTGGACGTGTCCGGTATCGAGGTGGGGACGGTATCGGCGGTCAAGCTGGACAACGGCAAGGTGCTCGCCGATCTGAAGGTCCGCAAGGATCTGCGGCTGGGCCCGGATGCCAAGGCGGCCATCAAGATGTCCACCATTCTCGGCCGCCTGCACGTGGAGCTGACGCCGGGCAATGGGCAGGGCCTGCCCGGCGATCGGATCAAGCTCGGGAACACCTCGGTCCCCTACAACCTGGGCAAGGTCGTTCAGGATCCGAAGTACAAGTCCTCCTTCGAGCACATCGAGCGCCTCGACCCGCAGAAACTTCGGCAGGCCCTGGACCTGGTCGACCACCAGCTGGGCGACTCCCCCGACCTGGCGGTCAAGGCCCTGGACAGCATCGGCGCGCTGGCCAAGGTGATCAGCGACCGCCGCGACGAGGTGGACACCTTACTGAAAGGCATGGACACGGTCTCGCAACTGGCCGCGGACAATCAGTCCAGCGTGCTGCTCCTGCTCACGCGCGGCGAGGCCATCGGCACGGCGGTGCAACAGCGGCAGACATTGCTGCAACAGCTTCTGGACAATGTCGCCGGGCTCTCGCGCCTGCTCCAAGACATGGGCCTGGAGAACAACAATCAGCTCAGCCCGCTGATCGCCGATCTCAACACCATGTCCGAGGGCCTGGAGAAGAACCGCGACAACCTGTCCCGGCTCTACGAGATCATGCCGGTGGCCTTGCGGCAGTTCAACAATGTGGTCGGCAATGGCCCGTACGGCGAGGTGTACGCGCCGTGGATCTTCCCGGACAACTGGCTGTGCGCGGCGCAGGCCATTCAGGGGTGCAAGTAATGAGAATTCGACCGATGCTGAAGCTGGCCGCGGTCTGCTTCGTCGCGACGGTGGGGTCGGGGTGCTCGATGCTGCCGGACTCGCTGAATCCGGGGCAGTATCTCGGTGACTACATGAAGGTCAGCGCGGACTTCGAGAGCGTGGCCGGGCTGTACGCGGGCAATGAGGTGGACGTGCTCGGCGTTCCGGTGGGAACCGTCGAATCCGTCACGCCCAAGGGCAGTTACGTGCAGGTGGTCATGTCCCTGGAACGGGACGTCAAGGTGCCCGCCGATGTGATCGCGGCGCTGGTGAATCCGCAACTCATCACCAATCGCCATGTGGAACTGGCCCCCGCCTACACCGGCGACGGGCCGACCCTGAAGGACGGCGAGCATATTCCCTTGCCGCGCACCCGGGTTCCGGTCGAGCTCGACCGCATCCTGGCCAACTTCGACCAACTCGGCGCGGCGCTGAAGGGCGACAGCGATACCGGGCCGATGGCCAGCCGTGTGCTGTTCCCGCTCTTGAACGGCAATGGCGACCGCCTGCGCGAAACCCTGGACGCTCTTTCGTCCGCCTTCGAGGTGAGTTTCGCCAATAAGGACCAGATCGCCAACACCATCATCAAGCTGAACGAGATCACCCAGGTGATCGCGGGCAATGACCAGACGGTGCGCGACTTCAGCGGCAGGCTCACCGATCTGGTGAATCTCATGGGGCAGCAGGCTCCCGGCCTGCAAGCGGTGCTGACTCAGCTCGACAACTTCGTCACCAATACCGCGACCCTGGTGGGCGACAACAAGGATCAACTGGCCGGGGCGCTGACCCGATTCGTCGCCATCACCGATCAGATGCGCGCCAACTCCCGCGGTCTCACCGAGATCGTGGATGTCGGCCCGCTCATGTTCCAGAACCTGGCCAACGCCACCAGCCGCGAACACCAGGCACTGCGCCTGCACGGCCTGCTGGACAAATCCGTGCTCGACAGCGAGGCGCTCTCGGTGTTCTGCGAACGCGTCCTCATCCGCCTGGACGGCTGCCGCACCGGGAAGATCCAGGACTTCGGCCCCGACTTCGGCCTCACCGCAGCACTACTGGGGATCGTGAACCTGAAATGACCAGACGAATCCGAACTCTCGCCGTCGGTGCGGCCATTGCCGCGGCCGCGTTGACCGGCGCGACGAGCTGCGCGGTGACCGTGTCCGACGTGCCGATGCCCAAGCCCGGCATCGGCGGACCCGGCTACACGATTCACGCGGCCTTCAATGACGCGCTGAACCTGCCCGATCGGGCGCACGTGAAGATCGGCGGCAGCGATATCGGGGTGGTCACCAAGATCAAGACCACCAACTTCCTCGCCGATATCGAGATGCTCATTCGCGAGGACATTCGGTTGCCGCGCGGTACGACCGCCGAACTGCGGCAAGGGACTCCGCTCGGCGACATGTTCGTGGCGATGACGCTGCCGTCCGCACAGGAGGCCGGTCCGGAACTGCGCGAGGGCGATGTCCTCGGGACCGACAAGACCTCGGCGGGCGCCTCCGTGGAACAGCTCATGATGTCGATCTCGCTGCTACTCAATGGCGGCGGCATCAATCAGGCGGCGCGGATCACCTCGCAAATGGACTCCATGTTCGGCGGGCGCGCACCGGAGCTGTCCCATCTGATCACCGAAATGACCGATGTGATCACCGCTTTGAACCGGCGCACCGGAGATATCGACGGCGTGCTGGGCGGGATGAACACCCTCGCGGGCGAATTGGCCCGGCGCAAGGCCGAACTCGGCACCGCCGCGGACACGTTCCCGCAGCTGATCGGGCTCTTCGCCGAGAACAATCAGCAGATCGTGGACCTGCTGACCAAGGTGTCCACCTCCATGACCGCGCTCGGCGACTTCACCGGCACCACCGGCGACTCGTTCGTGAGCCTGTTCACCAGCATTCAACAGCTCATGTCCGGATTCACGCAGATGGGCGACAACCTGACCGGCACGCTGGATGGGCTGCACGCCGTCTACCCCAATCTGATGGCCAGCTTCAAGGGCCCGACGTTGGCGGTGGCCGCGACCGTCTCGTACCTGAGCATCGGCGCGCTCACCGATCCCAGCGGCAGCCGCTGGCCCGAACTCGGGGACGCGTCGCAGTTCGTGGGCAGCCTGGTGCAGGTGCTGGAGAAGGTGTTCGGGCGGCTCACCAGCCCGCCACAACCGCAGCCGGATCCGGCTCAGCCGGGAGGTGGACGATGAATTCCCCGCTCTGGCAATGGATCCTGCGGCATCGAATCGGCATCGCCAATGCCGGGCTGATCGTGGTGCTACTGCTCGGCAGTGGCTATATCGGCGGATCGGTGCTGCGGTTCAATCCGCTGCCGCACACCTACACCGTGACCGTGGAGCTGGTCTCCTCCGGTGGACTGGCGAAGGGCAATGACGTCACCTTCCGAGGGAGCCGGGTCGGGCGGGTCAGCGATGTGCACGTCTCGGGCGACGGTGTCGCCGCGAATGCCGAGATCGATGATTCGGCGCGAATTCCGGTGGGCGGCACCGTCGCCGTGGGACGGCTGTCCGCCGCCGGTGAGCAGTACCTGGACTTCCGGCCCGATACCGACACCGGGCCATATCTGCGCGATGGCTCGGTCGTGGAGCGGGCCCGGACCGGTGTTCCGGTGGCGATTCAATCCGTGTTCGCGAATCTCGGCGATCTCATCGGCGGTATGAACCCCGACCGGTTGAACGTCATCATCGACGAACTCGACAAGGCTCTCGCGGGCGGACCGGACAAACTGCGCAATATGGTCTCCGGCATCAGCCGGGCCATGTCGGGGCTCACCGATCTCCTACCGCAGACCAGGCAGCTCATCGAGAATCTCGAGGTCATCGCCGACACCACCTCGCATGCCCAGCCCGACCTCGGCACCCTCACCAAGGCGGGCAGCACGCTGTTCGACCAATTCGCCTCCGCCGACAAGGAATTGCGCACGCTGCTGCAGAACGGACCGGGCCAGCTGACCACGCTCGGCGGGTTCCTCACCGACACCGCCGATCCCATGACCAATCTGGTGACGAACTTCGTGGCCATCACCAAGGCGGCCAAACTCCGCCAGCCCGCCATCGCCGCACTCTTCCCCGCGCTGCGCGTCGGGTCCGAGTCCCTCGGCATCCCGGCACACGATGGCGCGTACAACACCCTCGTCGATCCCTGGCCGCGCCCGACCTGCGAATACGACACCATCCCGGTGGTTCCGACGAACGCGACGGTCGACACCCGGGTGCGCCTCTACAACTACTGCGTCACCAATAACCCCGCGCTCCAGATTCGCGGCTCGGCCAATGCGCCGCGACCCGATGTGCCGGACAACGGCGCGACCGCACCGCCGGGCGTCACCGGCAATGAACTCTCCCAGCCCGTGCCCCGATAGGAGCGAGAAACCTTGAGCGAGATCGACCTCGAAAAGCTGGCGGCCGGAGAAGAGACGGCGGCTGAATCAGCGGAGACCGAGCCCAACAGCCCCGCCGAGCCCGGCAGCCCCGCCGAGCCTGGCAGCCCCGCCGAAACCGGCAGCCCCGCCGAAACCGGCAGCCTCGCCGAAACCGGCGGCGCGAGCGAAACCGGAAGGCCCGCGCGCCGCTTCGCGCTGCCCTCGCTCGGCACGCGCACGAAGGTCGCGGTCCGCGCCGCCGCTGTGGTCGCGCTTGCCGCGTCCATCGGCACCAGCGTGTTCTTCTTCGCACAGGACCGGGACAAGCAGGCGCTGCTCGACGCGCACGAGGCTGCCCGAACCGCCGCCTGCGCCTACGCGCCCCTGCTGGCCACCTATGACGCCAAGAATCTCGACGCCTATTTCAAGTCCGTGCTCGACGGCGCGACCGGTGACTGGCACACGCAGTTCGATTCCACCACCAAGGATCTGCGTGACGCGCTCACCCAGGGCCAGGTGGTGTCGCGGGCCACCGACGTGCAGTGCGCGGTCCGCAGCGGCGATCGGGATTCGGCGGAGGCCATTGTGGTGATCGAGCAGACGATCACGAGCCTGGGCACCCAGAACAAGCCCATGCCGGGTCAATTGTCGATGGTCATGCGGCTGGAACGCCACGATGACCGCTGGCTGGTGAACAAGGTGAACTCCCCGCTGGCGCAGCGGTCGCAGCCGTGACCCGGGGCCGCCAACCCGGCAGGGACGCAAAAGACCTGGTGACTACCATTGTCGATATGACTGTCGAGCAGCCGCAGCGCGTCATCCGCCGTCGGCCCAAGAACCGGCGGGCCCAGATCGCGGCCACCTCGGCTGCCGCGTTCGGTTCGCTCGGCTATCACGGCGTGAGCATGGAGGATATTGCCGCCCGGCTCGGAATCTCCTCGGCCGCACTGTATCGGCACTATCCGAGCAAGTACGCGCTGTTCCGCGAGGAGCTGCTACGGCTGGGGCAGCTGACCATGGATTCGGCCGTGCCGCCGGACGAGTCCGAGGGCTTCACCCCCCGCGAGCGGTTGAACCGCGTGCTGGACAAGCTGATCGCCGAGACCATCACCAATCGGACGACCGTCGCCCTGGTGCGCTGGGAGCAGCGCTATCTCGACGACACCGACCGGCAGACCCTGGAGGATCAGTTCACCTCCGCGCTGAGCACGCTGCGGCGGCTGATCAAGGATGTCCGGCCCGAACTGGACGGTCACGATCGCGCGGTGCGGGCGGTCACGCTGCTCAGCGTGATCAGCAGCGTCGGCGACCATCACGCCACCCTGCCGGTGAAATCGCTGACCGCGCTGCTGCATTCGGCCTGCGATTGCATTATCGCGGCCGAACTGCCCCCGCCCGGCACCGCCGCGGACGTCCCGCGTGCGGTGGAGATCCCGCAGTCGTTCAAGCATGAGCTGCTGTTGAAGAAGGCCGTGGAGCTCTTCCACGAGCGCGGCTATCCCAATGTGAGCGTGGAGGATATCGCGGCGGCGGCCGAGCTGTCGGCGGCATCCGCGGTGTACCGGTACTACCGGAGCAAGAGCGATCTGCTGGCCGCGGCCTTCCGGAGAGCGGCGGATCGCGTGTCCGGTGCGATCGGCCCGGCGGTGTCCTCCTCGTCGAGTCCCGCCGAAGCCTTGACCAAGCTCGTCGACCTCTATGTCGCGGGCTCGTTCGCCGAACGCGAGCTGACCTTCGTCTACTACGCGGAATTCGGGCATGTCTCGCCCGAGGAGCGCACCATGCTGCGCAATGTGCAGCGCCTCATCGTCGCCGAGTGGGTGCGCCTGCTGGTGGCGGTGCGACCGGAATTGTCCGAGGGCGAAGCCCGAATCCTGGTGCAGGCCGCCTTCGGCCTGGTCGTGGACCTGGGCCGGGTCTTCGGCGACGATCCGATCTGCCCCCAGGAGAGAGTGATTCGCCTCATGGAGGTCACCCTCTTCGGCGCCGTACCCAGTTTCGCCTCGCACTGAGCGATTCGAGCGACGGCGGCCGGACCCTGATCCCGTGGGCGGGTTCCGGCTACCGTCGCGACCGGGCGTCAGCGAACCGACGCCCGGCCCACCGCGGCCGGGTGTGTGGGGTAGGGGGCACTCCTACCCGCCGGCCTTGGCGATTGTGGAAACGGGCGTGAAGGGCGCGTAGTCACGCACGTGTCCGCCATCCCAGTCCCACAACGAGATCGGATCGACCGAGACGCCGCTCTGGAGGATGAGACGCCAGCCGGCGTCTTCGCGCTGCCAGATATCACCGTCGCGATCCCAGTAGAGACCGACGATGCGCGGCTCGATCGTCTGACTCCGGCTCATGCTGTTCCTCTCCACTTCGTAGCTATCGGACAGCGATTGAGTGGGGACGGTCGGTCGCGTGTGATCGCTTCCGATCGCCGCCATTGCGGCCCCATAGCGTTCGGCGGATGCCCATACCGTCACCATTGGAAATCCCTTCGTTGTGTCGGTATCCATAAGTATTCGCCGACGCACTTCCGGGAATCTTTCGCGCGGATTAGGGCATGTCTTCTGCCTTAATATATTTGCCAATCATTCGCCAGCGAACGAAGCGAAGGGGGTGAGTTGAATTCGCGCGCAGGTTTTCGCTGATTCGGCGGAGGTTGCGGTGGAATAATCGCAAATCACAATTGCAGGCGGTGATGATGGCTGATCCACGGGTGAGCGTGCTGGGGCCGATTCAACTTTCGCTGGATGACGCTCCGATCGGCCTCGGGGCCACCATGTTGCGCGCGGTGCTCGCCCGGCTGGTGGTGGCCGGTGGACGGGCGGTGAGCGTCGACCGATTCATCGAGGATCTCTGGGAGGGACAGCCGCCCGCCTCCGCGGTCTCGGTGCTCCAGGTGCATATTCACAATCTGCGCCGGGCCATGGAACCCGATCGGCCGCGACGCGCGCAGGCGCAATTCATCGTGTCCGAATCATCCGGTTACGCACTCAAACTCGCACCCGAAGCGGTCGACGCCTGGCAGTTCGAGACCCTGCTTCGGCGCTATGAGCAACAGTTGCGCGCACCGGTCGGCCCGCTCGATCTCATGGAGCGGCGACGCGCGCTCGATGCCGTCCTGGCCTGCTGGAAGGGCGAGCCGTTCGAGGCGCTCACCAATTACGCCTGGGCCGCACAGGAAGCCGCCCGGCTCTCCGACCTGCGACTCACCGCCGCCGAACTGCGCGCCCAGGTCGAGCTCGAATTGAATCGGCCCACCGAGGTCGCCATCGAATTACGCTCGGTCTTCGACGAACATCCCGAACGCGAGGAGTGCGCGCGCCTGCTCGCCACCGCGCAATACCGGATCGGGCAGCAGGCACAGGCGCTGACCACACTGCGCCGATCTCGCGAATACCTCGGCGAGGAATACGGCATCGACCCGAGCCCGGCGCTGCAGGCACTCGAGGCGGCCATCCTCGGTCATTCCGAATCACTCACCACCGCCACCCCGCCCATTCCGGCGATCGAGCACCGGACACCGGATTCCGGACAGCACAATGGCTATGACCGGGAGCGCGCCACCGTGGCGCGGGTGGCCGACGAATCCCGGCGGGGACGTACGCAATTGGTCTGGGTGTCCGGGGAGGCCGGGGCGGGCAAGACCACGCTCACCGAATCCGTGCTCGACGATTTCGCGGCGCAGGGCTGGACCACCATTCGCGGCGGGTGCCCGGAAGTGGATGGCGCGCCACCGGCCTGGGCCTGGGCCGAGATCCGATCCGAACTCGACGGCAGCGCACCCGACCATCTGGCCACCGCCGACCCGTTCGGCATCGCCCGCACGGTGGTCGGATTGTGTAAGGAGCGCACGGCCGTCGGGCCGCTGATGATCCTGCTGGAGGATGCCCATCGCGCCGATATCGCCACCCTGCAGGTGCTGCGGCAGGTGGTGAACTGGCTACGCCGCGAACCGGTCCTGTTCGTGATCACGCTGCGCGGCTCCGAGGCCGACGACGGCCTGCACGCCACCGTCGCCGCGCTCGCGCACTCCACCGCCGAATGGCTGGAGCTGACCGGATTGGATCTGGCGGCCACCCGCGCGGCGGCCCGGGCCGCCGCATTGGACCTGTCCGACGACGAACTGGAACTGCTGCACCGGCGCACCGGCGGCAATCCGCTCTTCATCCGGGAGACCGCGAAACTGCTTGCCGCACCGGGCGCGCTGGCTTCCGATGTGCCCGATTCCATTCGGGAGCTGATCAATCACCGGCTGCAACGCCTGCCCCCGGCGGTGACCACCGCGCTGCAACACCTGGCCATCTGGGGCGAGGGCGTGGATCTGCGCATTCTCAGTCTCGCCGCCGGGGTCGCCGAGGACGAGCTGATCGACCTCATCGCGCCGACCGAGGCGGCCGGGCTGGTCCGCACCGACCGCACCGGGCGGATCACCTTCGACCACGCCCTCATCCACGACACCGTGTACGCCGGAATTCCGACCTTGCGCCGCTGCCGGATGCATTGGGCGGCATTGGAACTGTTGCGCGAGCACGAGGACGACTTCCCGGGCCTGAGCCGGGACCCGGAGATGCTGGCCCACCACGCCACCTTGGGTGCGCGATCCGACACTGCCGCGCGGGCTGTGGAATACGTGCTGGCAGCGGCCCAGCGCTGCATCGAACGCCGGATGATCGCCGACACCGCGCGACTCTGGAAATCCGCCATCGAACTCTATGAATTGGCCGGGTACACGGGCGAACACGCGCCGCGTGCGGGGCGGATCGCACTGCTCGAGGCGCACTGCGCTCTCGTCAATGCCTTTGCGTACCAGGCTTCCTGGCTCGATGCGTTCACAGCCCGCGATCGCGCGGTCGCCTTGGCGCGGGAGCTCGGCGGTACGGAGCAGCTGGTTCGGGCGCTCACCTCGTGGCGGGCACCGAGTGCATATCCGGTGCTGTGGTGGCCCGATCCCGAACAGCGCCTCGTGAACATGGTCTGCACCTGCCTCGAATCCGATGTCTCTGCGCCCGATCGGGTCCGGCTGCTCATCACCGCGGCGCGTGAAAGCTCTGGCTACTACCAGGATTCCGGGCGAAGCCGTCGCTTTGCCCTGAAGGCTCTAGGACTGGCACGCACCCTCGGCGACCCGGAATTGCTGTGCGCCGCACTCGATGCCACTGTCATGATTCGGATGGCCGCCGCCGAGGACATCGGACTGGTCCACGAGATGCTCGAGGTCGCCGAGCGCGCGGGCCTCGGCGACTACCGGACGCTAGGGCACTACGCCCTGCTCCGCTGCGCCCTCGGTGTGGCCGATCTGCGGGAGGCGTACCGCCAGGCCGAGTTCGCGCTCACCGACGTCACCGATGCCAACCTGCCGGCGGTGCTCATCGCCTTGGGCATTCTCCCCGCCACCATGGCTCTGCTGCGCGGCGATCTCAGTGCGGCGGAACGGATCTACGCCGAGTTCGATGAAGAGTTGGCACGACACGGCTTCGTCGAGCACGTCGCGGTGCGCGCCATACCTGCCCTGGCTCTCGGCTGGGCTCGGGGCGACCTGGCGCCACTGGCGGACCGCATGCGCGCCATGTACGCGGCGGCTCCCGGATTCGCTGCACCATTCCTCGGAATGACCCTGCTGGCCACCGGTGATTTCGAGCGGGCGCAGGAGCTGTACGCGGAGTCCGTCGCCATTCGCCCCGAGCTGTACCCGGCGGCGGAATACGCGTGCCGCGCCTATCTCGCGCTCGGGCTCGGCATGCTGGACGATCTGGAATCGCTGTACCGCACCCTGCTGCCCTATGCCGGAACCATTGTGGGACTGGAGGGTACGGGCGTCGCGTTCGAGACGATGGACTCCCTGCTGGCCATGCTGGCCGGGATGATGGGCGACTCGGAACGATCGCTCGCCCACCACGCCGCATCCGAGCAGCTCATGGACCGCATCCGTGCCGACCTCGAAGATCTCGAACTGCCGCGGCTCGGGCTCGTGCGGCAACGTGACCGAACCCCGGCCCGTGTCGTCGGCAGCCGTCGCTGACGCGAGGCGGACCGCCGCGACCGGGTGCCCCTCGTCTGCGCGGGATACCAGGTGCACCGCGGTGGGGTGCTGCACCCGGGAATTGGGTGATTCCGGACCGATCGACGTATTCCGAACACGATTTCGAGCACTACCTCTAACGTTGGCACATGCAGTTCCTGCACTCCAAGCGTCGGTGTGGGACACGGTCCAACCCTCGTCACCTAGTGGCCGGGGGTAGCCGTGACACACGTACACCGCTTACTGGCTACCCAAAGCAGACAGTCCGAGGTCTACGTAGACGCTGTTGCAGCGCATGGCGAAACCACAAGTGAGTGTGCTGGGGCCGATCGGGCTCTCCGTCGACGAGAGCCCGATCAGCCTCGGGGCTTCCATGCTGCGCGCGGTGCTCGCCAGGCTGGTGGTGGCCGGTGGCAGGGCGGTAACCACCGATCGGCTGATCGAGGACATTTGGGAGGGGCAGCCGCCCGCCTCGGCCGCCTCCGTCCTGCAGGTGCACATCCATAATCTGCGCCGGGCCATGGAACCCGATCGGCCGCGACGTGCCCAGGCACAGGTGATCGTGTCCGAATCATCCGGTTACGCACTCAAACTCGCGTCCGAAGCGGTCGACGCCTGGCAGTTCGAGGCGCTGCTGCTGCGCTATGAACAGCAATTGCGCGATCCGGCCGATCCCCTCGATCTCATGGAGCGGCGGCGTGCGCTCGATGCCGTGCTGGCCTGCTGGAAGGGAGAACCGTTCGAGGCGCTGACCAACTACGCCTGGGCGGCACGGGAGGCCGCGCGGCTCACCGATCTCCGGCTCACCGCCGCCGAATTGCGCGCGCAAGTCGAGCTGGAGCTGAATCGGCCGACCGAGGTCGCCATCGAATTGCGGTCCATCTTCGACGAACATCCCGAACGCGAGGAATGCGCGCGCCTGCTCGCCACCGCGCAGTACCGGACGGGTCAGCAGGCGCAGGCGCTGGCCACGCTGCGCCGGTCCCGCGAATACCTCGGCGAGGAGTTCGGCATCGACCCGAGCCCGGCACTGCGCGAACTGGAGACCGCGATTCTCAGTCATTCGGCGGCGCTCGCGGCCACGGCCGAACCGGCGACCCCGGCCGTGGTGCCCCATTCGGCTCGGCCCCCAGCGCTTTTCGCGGGCTACACCCATGAGCGCGCCACCCTGCTGGAAGTGGCCGATGCCTGTCGCTCCGGGCGGCTCCAGCTGGTCTGGGTGGCGGGTCCGGCCGGGGTCGGCAAGACGACGCTGGTGGATTCGGTGCTCGACGGACTCGCCCTCGAGGGCTGGACGGTGCTGCGCGGCTGCTGCCCCGAGGTGGACGGTGCGCCACCGGCGTGGGCCTGGTCGGAAATCCTGCTGGAACTGGATTCCCATGCGCCGCCCGCACTGGTCACCGGCGGCGATGCCTTCACTCTCGCGCGCACCGTGGTCGAACACTGCAAGCGCCGGGCGACACCGGTGGCGGTGCTGCTCGAGGATGTGCACCGCACGGACAATGCCACCCTGCAGGTATTGCGCCAGGTGGTGAACTGGCTGCGCAATCAGCCGGTGCTCATCATGATCACGCTGCGCGGCTCCAAGGCCGAACCGGGTCTGCACGCCACCGCCGGGGCACTCGCGCATTCCACGGCCTCCTGGCTGGAATTGACCGGGCTCGATCTCGACGCCACCCGGGCGGCGGCCCGGTCCGGTGGTCTCGGACAGCTCTCCGAGGACCGGTTGCACCAGCTGTACGAGCGCACCGGAGGCAATCCACTCTTCATCCGGGAAATGGCGAAACTGGTTGCCGCGCAGGGCTCGATCGATGCCATCGACCATGTGCCCGACTCCATCCGGGAACTGATCAATCACCGGATCGAGGGCCTGCCCGGCGAGGTGGTCGCGGCGCTGCAACAGCTGGCCATCTGGCGCGACGGCGTGGATCTGCGCATTCTCAGCCTGGCCGCGGAAATCTCGGAGGACGGGCTGATCGACCTGATCGCCACCGCCGAGGCGCACGGCCTGGTCCGCACCGACCGCACCGGGCGAATCACCTTCGACCACGCGCTGATTCACGAAACGGTCTACCTGAGCATCCCGGTGCTGCGCCGGGTGCGAATGCATTGGGCCGCGGTGGAACTGCTGGAAAAGCATGGCGAGGACTTCCCCGGCCTGGCTCGCGATCCGGATCTCCTGGCACACAACGCAATTCTCGGCGCGCGACCCGACACCGCCGGGCAGGCACTCGAATATGTGCTCACCGCCGCTCGGCGAAGCGCCGAACGCGGGATGCGCGCGGACACCGCGCGGCTGTGGCAGTCGGCCATCGAACTGCACGAACTCGCCGGGCACGACGCCGAACACGCCGAGCACGCCGACCGCCTCGCCCTCTTCGAGGCACACTGCGAGCTGGTCAATGCCCGCGCCTACCAGGGGCGATTGCTCGATGCGCGGCACGCCCGCGATCGAGCCATCGTCCTGGCCCGGGAGCTGGGCGGGACCGAACTGCTGGTCCGGGCGCTCACCTGCTGGCGCGGGCCGGTCGGCTGGTCGGTGCGCAGCTCGTTCGAGCGCGATCGGCACATCATGGATCTGGTCGAAGGCTGCCTGAGCGAAGAGCTTCCGGTGGAATCGCGAATCCGGCTGCTCGCCGCCGCGGTCTTCGAATTCCCCTCGGACCCCGACGGTTTGGCGCTCGGTCATCGCTTCGCCGACCAAGCGATGGCGTTGGCGAGCGGTGTCGATGATCCCGAATTGCGGTGTGTCGCACTCAATGCCGCCGCCTTCATTCGCGAGGATCGCCGACCCGATCCGCACCTCGCCGACGAGTGCCGCGCAGTGATCGAGCGGTTCACCTCGAACGAGTATCGGTCGACCGTGCATCTGATCCTGTGTCGCAGCGCGCTGGACGACAGTGATCTGCCCGCCGCCATCGAACAGGCCCGCCTGGCCATCGACTCCGCCACCGACGCGCAATTGCCGCATCTGCTCAGCCTGGCCCAGGTATTCACCATCGCGGCTCCCGTGCTGTTCGGCGATCTGGCCGCGGCCGAGCGCATCTACGAGCAGATCTACGCCCGGTCGGCACCCACCGCATTCGCCGACGACCAGATCACCGGACGTCTGACCCTCTCCTGGGCGCGGGGTGATCTCTCCGGTCTGGTGGAACCGCTGGGCCACATGTACCGCGACCGCCCGGAGCTGATCGCGCAGCCGTACGCGCTCGCGCTCCTGCACGCCGGGGACCGCGTCCACGCCCGGCAGGTCTTCAATCGCTGCACGCCGGTGAATCCGCACTTCTTCGAGATCACCATGACGGTCTTCCGGGCCGCGGCCGCCATCGAATTGGGCGACCTGCACGAAATGCACCGGCTCTACCGCAAGCTCGCCCCGCATACCGGGACCATCGCCGGACTGGACACCGGCCTGCTCACCCTCGGCCCCATGGATACGATCCTCGCCGGACTTGCCGACGGGTACGGGGACGCCCGGCAGGCGGCGATCCATCGAGCCCGCGCCGACGAACTCCTGCAGCGGTTGCGCACCGAACTCGCCACACTTCAGCACACAGAAAGAATGCGTATCAACTTAGAGACGCCTATCTGATCTAAACAGCGCTTCCTCTATAAGAATTCGCATTAACATAGCCGCCAGTTGGAAGACCACCGGCGGGCGTTCGCCGCGGCCGTCGGTCGGAGCGCGGGAGGCTATGCATGCCCAGGCAATCACGACGACAGTTCATTCGGAACGCAGCCACAGCGGGGGGCCTGGCGGCAGCGGCCACGCTCGCACCCACCGGCGGACGGGCGTTCGCACAACCGGGGCGCAGCGTCGCGGTGTTCGGAGCCGGACCGGCCGGACTCACCGCGGCGCACGAACTGGCCGAAAGAGGTTTCTCCGTCACGGTTTTCGAGAAACTGGCCGACTTCGGCGGGAAGACGCGCAGTATCTACTCCCCCGGCGATCTGCCCGGTGAGCACGGGTTCCGGAGCTTCTTCGGCTTCTACCATAATCTTCCGGATACGCTGCGGCGCATACCATTTCCTGGCAATGCCCACGGGGTATGGGACAACCTCACGCGCCTCAATGCCGCCATGATCGCGGGCATGAACCGGCACAATCTCACTGTCCCGCTACCGTTTCCGCTGCCCTTCAGCCAGTTCCCGATGACACCGAAGGGGTTCATCGACTCGGTGGCGTCGGTGTTCGAGACGCTCTTCCGACTCCCGCTGTACGAAGCGGTGTTCGCCGCGGAACGGCTCGCCGTCTACGTATCCAGTTGCGGGGAGCGCAAACTCGGCCAGTGGGAGCGCATGACCTGGACCGACTTCGCCCGCCTCGACGGTTCCTCCGCCGAATACAACCGCTTCCTCGGCGACGGCTTCATCCGGGAACTGGTGGCCACCAAATCCGCCAATTGCAGCGCGCATTCGATCGGCCTGGTGGGTGAGGAGTACGTGTGGTCGCTGCTCAACCTGAACAATGACACCGACAATAAGGGCAATGACCGTGTACTCAACGGTCCTACCAGCGAAGTCTGGATCAATCCGTGGATCGACTACCTACGTTCGATCGGCGTCACCTTCAATCAAGGATACCGGCTGACCGGGTTCGGCACCGACGGCGCGCACATCACGGGAGCCACGGTGACCGATGCGAGCGGAGCCCGGCACGCCGTCGAGGCCGATCATTACATTGCCGCCATTCCGCTCGACAAGATCCCGGCCGTGCTCTCCGATGACCTCAGCGCGGCCGACCCGTCCCTGGACCGCATTCGAAACCTCCAGTCCGCCTGGATGGTCGGCATTCAATTCTTCCTGCGGCAGCGGGCGGACCTGACCAATGGACACGTCGGCTATAACGACGCCCCCTGGGGACTGACCTCCATCAGCGAAGCCCAGTTCTGGCGGCGGCCGGTATCGAGCTACGGCGATGGCGGTGCGCAGGAGGTGTTATCGGCCATCATCTCCGAGTGGGAGGAGCCAGGGACCTTCAATGGCAAGACGGCCATGGTGTGCACCCCCGACGAGCTGGCCCGCGAAACCTGGGCGCAGATCAAGGCGCACGTGGATGACGACGGGGAAACCCAGCTCACCGACGATATGGTGCATTCCTGGATGATCGATCCGGGCCTCACCGGCGCGGGTACTCCCGATATCGCTTACGACGACGCCATTTTCATTCAGAATCCGGGTTCCTGGGACGATCGCCCGAATGCCTGGACCGCCGTCGACAATCTGTTCCTGGCCGGGGACTGGATCAAGACCCAGATGAATGTGGCCTGTATGGAAGGCGCGAACGAGGGCGGGCGGCTGGCCGCCAATGCGGTCCTACACGCCGCGGGCTCGGGGCAATCCGAGGCGCAGATAACTCCGCGTTTCACCATGCCGCTGTGGGAGCCGCTCAAACTCGTGGACCGCGAACTGTACAAGGCGGGGCAGCCCAATCTGTTCGACGTGATCGATCGGCGCTACCCGATCCGCTGATCACGGCCTTGCTGCCATACTCGAAATGCCTGGACGCCGCGGCGTGCCGGTCCGGCTGTGGAAGGTGTGGACGGCACGCCGCGGCGCGTATTCAGGTGGATTGTGGGGCCGCTGAGGCTATTCAAGGCCTCGGCGGTCTCACGTCTTCGCCTCCGCTATTTCGGCGGGAAGGTGTAGGAGGAACCGGTTCCCAGCATTTTGGCCAGCATCGCGAAGAGGCTGTCGACCGCGCTGCCACTGAACATCGGCGGTTCCTAGGCGGCGGGGGGCTGGGTGACGGAGGTCGACGAACCCGAGCTCACCAGGTGGGCGAAGGCCATCAGCAGGTCTGTGAAACCGCTACCACTCAACATTGTGTTTCCTTTCGATGGAAGTTCGAAGCACTACTTCGAGCGACGGCCCTTGGGCTTGTGGCTCTTCGGGTTGTAGGACGCGGTGGAGCCGCTGCTCAGGAACTTGAACACCGTGCTCAGGATCGCGCCGATGTCGACTCCGCCGGTGGGATCGGGAGTAGGTGTGGTCATTTCTTTTCCTTTCCTAAAACGCGGAACTGTTGTACCGCAGGCTTATTCGACTTCAGCCGCCATGGCTTCGGCCAAGGATTTGGGACGCATATCCGTCCAGTGGGATTCGACATAGTCCAGGCAGGCCTGGCGCAGGGCCGGGCCGTGCGCGATGGTCCAGCCGCCCGGGATGGCCGCGAAGACCGGCCACAGCGAATGCTGGGCCTCCTCGTTGACCAGGACGTAGAACTGAGCGTCTTCATCGTCGAAGGGATTGCTCATTCCGGATTCCTTTCTCAGCAGGGATTTCGAGTTCGCGCGAGCTGAGGGCCCCTCGAGGGGGGAGGGGCCCTCAGCCATGGAGCGGCGATTACCGCGAGCCTGCCTGGCGGCGCACCGCATTGAGGACGCGCGCGATATGCGCGAGCGCCTCGGGAGCGGTCATTCGCCAGTGGGTGGCCTGTACGGCGTGGCTGTGCACCACGCCCTCGATGGCATCGGACCAGGTGGCCACGCCGACCGTGCCACTCGGATCATCCAGGGCGGCAGGGAAATACAGCAGGTCGCCCTTGAACCGGCGGGGCCGGTACGCGCCGATGAGTGCCATGGATGACACGCCGCTGTCGACCATCCGGGTCAGCCGGTCCGCGCCCAGCGAGGCGAACGGTTCACCCAGTGCGGCAAGCTGTTCCACGAGCACATCGGGTTCCGTCGCGAATTCGCCGAGATCGGTGCGGTCGCCGAGCAATCCACCGAGCAGGTCGGCGATCGGGAGCGTCATGCCCTCTTCGGCCGCAACCTCCAGCGAGCTGTCCAGCATGGCCAGAGTGACGACCCGCTGACCCTGATCCTGCAACTGCACCGCCACGGCATGCGCGAGCACGCCGCCCAGCGACCAGCCCAGCAGGTGGTACGGGCCCTCCGGCTGCACGGTCCGGATCTCGCGGACATAGCGGGAAGCCCAGTCCTCGATGGAATCCGGCAGCGGCCCAATAGAACTCAGGACCGGTGACTGCAAACCGTAGATCGGCCGATCCTCATCCAGGAAGGCGGCCAGACCGGCGAACGACCAGGAGATGCCGCCCACCGGGTGGATGCAGAACAGCGGAGCTCCGGAACCCGTGGCCCGCAGTGGAATCAGCACGTCGAACGCGCCCTCCGCGCCCGCACCGTCCCAGCCGCCCGAGCGCGCCGCCATACCGGCGGGCGTGGGCGCGGTGAAGACCGCGAGCACCGGAACCCGCTCCCCCAGTGCCGAACCCAGGTGGTCCGCCAATCGCACGGCCAGCAGCGAGTTGCCGCCGAGCTCGAAGAAGTTGTCGTCCAGCCCGACTCGCTCGACGCCGAGGACATCGGCGAAGACCGCGCAGACCGCTGCCTGGGTTTCGGTGTCGGGAGCGCGGAATTCGCGAGGTGCGAAGGCCGGTTCCGGCAGCGCCGTGCGATCCAGCTTGCCGTTCGCGTTCAGCGGCACCGCATCGAGCACCACGAAGGCCGCGGGCACCATGTACGACGGCAGGGTCGTGGTCAGGGCCGATTCGATGCGCGCCACCTCGAGCTCGGACCCGTCCGCGGGAACCAGGTAGGCGACCAGCCGGTCACCGTGTCGATCGGCCTTGGCCAGCACCGCGACCCGGGCGATCTCCGGCAGGGCCAGCAGCGCCGCCTCGATCTCGCCGAGCTCGATCCGGAAGCCGCGGATCTTCACCTGGAAGTCGGTGCGGCCCCGATACTCCAGTTCCCCGTCGGCATTCCAGGCCACCAGATCGCCGGTGCGGTACATGCGCTCGCCCGGTGCGAACGGATCGGCCACGAACCGGTCCGCGCTCAGGTCGGCCCGGCCGAAGTAGCCCCGGGCCAGCTGCGCACCGGCGAGGTAGAGCTCGCCCGGCACGCCGACCGGCACCGGCTGCAAACGCCCGTCCAGCACGTACACCCGGCTGTTCCATTCCGGAGCGCCGATCGGCACCGACACCTGATCGGCCGCGGTGACCCGATGGCTGGTGATGGACACCGCCGCCTCGGTGGGGCCGTACAGGTTGAACAGCTCGGTGTCCGGGTACGCGGTGCGGAATCGCCGGGCCAGCACACCCGGCAGCGCCTCACCGATCGCCAGCACTCGCCGCAGGGAGCCCAAAGGTCGCGCGGCGGTGGTGTCGGTCAGCAGGCCGTCCAACATGGACGGCACCACATGCAGAGTGGTCACCTGCTCGCGCGTCATGAGCTCGTTCAGGTACGCCGGATCGCGATGCCCCTCGGCCGCGGCGATGACCAGGCGGCCACCGGAGACGGCGGCGGACCAGAACTCCCAGACCGAGAGGTCGAAGGTGGCGGCCGTCTTGAGCAGCACCGCGTCGGTCGCGTTCAGGCCGAATTCGGAGGTCTTCCACTGCAATTGGTTCACCACGGCGGCGTGTGGCAGCACCACGCCCTTGGGGCGACCCGTCGAACCGGACGTGAAGATCACATAGGCCGAGTTCGAAGGACGCAGCGGCGCTGTGCGTTCCGCATCGGTGACGGTCTCAGCGGACTGCGCACCGATCGCCGGATCGTCCATCGACACGATCGATGCCGCCTCGGTGAATCCGGTGTCGGAGTTCGTGAGCACGCACACCGGCCCGGCCGTCTCGAGGATGTAGCCGGTCCGGTCGGCGGGCTGATCGGGATCGATCGGCACGTAAGCGCCACCGGCGACCGAGACGGCGTACATGGCGACCACCAGATCCACGGACCGCCGAATGGCCAGGGCCACGCGCTGTTCCGGGCCGACACCGATCGAGATCAGGTGCCGCGCCAGGCGATTCACCCGTGCGGACAGCTCGGCGTAGGTCAGCTCGACCCGGTCGCCGGGCGCGGCGGAGCGGTCGGCCACGAGGGCAAGGGCGTGCGGCGTGCGGGCCACCGTCCTTTCGAACAGCGACACCAGTGTGGCCGCGGTATCCACGGCGCGGCGAGTGTCGTTCCAGCTCTCCAGAATCCGGACCCGCTCCTCCGGCGCGAGCATGGCCAGCTCGCCCACCGCCGTCGCGGGCGAGGCCACCACGGCTTCCAGGAGTCGCTGGAATCGTGCCGCGAATCCGGCCACGGTCGCCTCGTCGAACAGGGCGATGGCGTAGGTGAGGGTGACCGCAAGTCCGGCGGGTTCGCCGTCGTCCCGATAGCGATCCTCGACGACCAGGTGCAGGTCGAATTGCGAGACGCCGGTCTCGTAGTCGCCCGCGCCAACCCGGAGCCCGTCGAGGGCGAACTCTTCCTCGGTGAGGTTGTTGAACGAGAAGCCGACCTGGAACAGCGGATGCCGGGCGGTCGAGCGGGCCGGGTTGAGCACCTCGACGAGGCGTTCGAACGGCACGTCCGCGTGTGAGAAGGCGGCCAGGTCTCCGGTCCGCACCCGCCGCAGCAGGGTGCCGAAGTCCGCGCCCGGATCGATCTCGGTGCGCAGCACCACGGTATTGACGAACATGCCGACCAGGTCGTCCAGCGCGTCCTCACCGCGTCCGGCGATCGGGGTGCCGACCGCGATATCGGCGCTGCCGGACAGTCGGGCCAGCAGCACGGCGAAGGCGGCGTGCACCACCATGAACAGGGTGGCACCGCTGTCGCGGCCGAGTTCGGCGAGGCGCGCGTGCAGATCGGCTTCGACGGTGAAGCGAATCTCACGGCCTGCGGTGGAGACGACGGCGGGGCGCGGCCGGTCGGCGGGCAGGGTCAGCTGATCCGGCAACCCGGCCAGTGCGTCGACCCAGTACCGCAGCTGGGTGGCCGCGAGGGACCGCGGATCGGATTCCGAGCCGAGCCGTTCCCTTTGCCACACAGCGTAATCCGAGTACTGCACCGGCAACGGCGACCACGCGGGCATCGTGCCGCCGCGACGGGCCGCGTAGGCGGTCATCATGTCGCGGGCGAGCGGTGCCACGGAGGAGCCGTCGGCGGCAATGTGGTGGACCACCACGACCAAGACGTATTCCTCGGTCTCGCCGAGCATCCGGAATAGGCGGGCGCGTAGGGGCACGACATCGGTGACGTCGAACCCGTCCGCGATGAAATCATTGACGGCCGAAGGCAATTCACCGTCCGCGATCGGGAGCGGTGTCAGGTGCGGCGCATGCTCACCGGCGGGCAGGATCACCTGCACGGGACCGGTTTCGGTGAGCGGATACACCGTGCGCAGTACCTCGTGCCGGTCCACCACATCGGCGATGGCGGCATTGAGCGCGTCGATATCGAGGGCACCGGACAGCCGGATGGCCAGCGGAATATTGTAGGCCGCCGACTCGCCGTCGAAGCGGTTGAGGAACCACATGCGCTGCTGCGCCGGGGACAGCGGGGCGGGACCGGTCTCGGTGCGCCGCACCAGGATCGGACCGGACACAGCTGTGCCGGAGTCGACCGCGGCGGCGAGGGACGCAATGGTCGGGTGCTCGAACACCGTCCGCATGGCCACCTGCACGCCCAGCCTGGCCGACAGCCGGGCCGACAGTTTCGCCGCACTCAGCGAGTTGCCACCGAGTCCGAAAAAGTCATCGTCCAAGCCGACCTGCCCGACCGGCAGACCCAGGGTTTCGGCGGCCACGGCGGCCACGGAACGCTCGGCGGCTGTCACCGGAGCGCGGAACTCCGCGACCCGGAATACCGGTTCCGGCAGCGCTTTTCGATCGAACTTGGCGGTGGGAGTGAGCGGTACCGCGTCGATCACCATGATGACGGCGGGCACCATGTACGCGATGAGCGAGCGGCCCGCGTGTGCGCGCAGCTCCTCGACGTCGATGGCGTGCCCGGCGGCGGGCACCACGTACGACACCAGCGACACATCGCCGGAGGGTGCGGTGTGGCCGAGTGTGATGGCGAAGTCGACGGATTCGTGCGCGGCGAGCACGGCGTCGATCTCACCGAGTTCGATGCGCAGGCCGCGCAGTTTGACCTGATCGTCGGTGCGGCCCAGGAATTCCAGAACCGGTTCGCCGTCCGTGCGGTCGGTCCAACGCACCAGATCACCGGTGCGGTAGAGGCGTCCGCCGGGTTCGCCATACGGATCGGCGATGAATCGATCCGCGGTGATGCCCGCGCGGCCATGGTAGCCGCGCGCCAATCCCGCTCCGCGCAAATACATTTCGCCGACCACCCCGTCCGGCACCGGCCGCAGTCGCGCGTCCAGCACCACGGCCGACAGTCCGGGCACCAGCCCGCCCAGGACGACCCCGTCGCCGGGGCGCAGCGGCGTGCTCATATGCGTGGTGATGGTGACTTCGGTAGGACCGTAGGAGTTGTACAGCTCCCGCACGCCACCCCAGCGCTCCACCAGGTCCGGGCCGAAGCCCTCGCCGCCGACCGACAGGTAGCGCAGTCCGCGCAGCTTGTCCTGGTCGAGGGTTTGCAGCACCGACGGGGTGATGAGCGCGTGGCTGACCCGGTGGGTTTCGATGAGCTCGCTCATCTCCGCGCCGCCGAACACCTCGGCGGGCGCGATGATCAGCGCCGCACCGACCGGAAGCGCCATGAGCAGTTCCATGAGCGAGGCGTCGAAGCTGGGCGAGGCCCGGTGCAACACCCGGCTTTCGGCCGTGGTCAGGCAGCGCTGTTCGTGCACGGCCGCGACCCCGCTGATTCCGGCATGGGTCACCACGACGCCCTTGGGGCGTCCGGTGGAGCCGGAGGTGTACATCATCCACGCCGAGTTGCCGATTCGGATCGGACGCACGGGCTCGGTGGCGGCGATCGGCCTACCGCCGAGTTCACGCAGGCGTCCGATGGTCTCGGGCGCGTCCAGCACCAGCCACTCGGCTTGTGCCGGAAGCCGATCCGCGACCGCCGCGACGGTGAGGCCGACGGCCGCCCCGGAGTCGGCGAGCATGTAGGCGATGCGGTCGGCCGGGTAGGTGGGGTCCACCGGCAGGAAGGCCGCTCCGGTCTTGGCAACCGCCCACAGCGCCACCATGGAGTCGAGGGAACGCGGAATCGCGACCGCGACGAAATCCTCGGTGCCGAGACCGCGGCCGATGAGCAGGCGCGCCAATCGTGTCGACCGCTCGTCGAGTTCGCCGTAGCTGACGTGGTGACCCCGGTAGACGAGTGCGGTGGCATCCGGATTCAGGGCCGCAGCGGCCGCCATCGTTTCGGCAAGGGTGCGCGGCTCGACGGCCTTCGGGCCGCGGCGGGTCAGCAGCGCGGAACGCTCGGCGGGCGCGAGCAATTCGATATCGCCGAGACGAATGTCCGGGTCGACGGTGACCGCGCCGAGCACCCGGCCGAAGCGGCGCATGAGCTCGGTAATGGTCGATTCGTCGTACAGGTCGGTGGCATAGGTGATTTCGACGGCGATATGCCCGTCGGCGTCGAGCTCCTCGCCGATGGTGAAGGTGAGATCGAATTTCGCGGAGGTCTCATCGAAATCGACGGTGTCCAGCACCAATCCGGGCACCGCGTGCGTCCGGTGGCCCAGGTTCAGGTAGCTGAGCGTCACCGTGAACACCGGATGCCGGGTCTGCGTCGGCACGATGCCGAGCTCGTTCACCACCTGTTCGAAGGGCACCGTGGCGTGCGCGAACGCCGCCAGGTCCACTTCCCTTGTCTCACCGAGAAGTTCGGCGAAGGTGCGGTCGAGGGACGGCCGGGTGCGCAGGGCCAGGGTATTGACGAACATGCCGACCAGGTCGTCGAGCGCGGCGGCTCCACGCCCGGCGACCGGGGTGCCGATGGCAATGTCCTCGGTCCCCGACATGTGGGCCAGCAGCACGGACAGCGCAGCGTGCCACGCCATGAACGGAGTGACATTGTGCCGTCTGGCGAGGGCCTGCATGCCCGCACCTATGCCGCCGCCTATGCGACTGCGCACCACCGCCCCCCGGCGCGAGGAGACGGCCGGGCGGGGACGGTCGGTCGGCAGCGGCAGCTCGTCGGGCAGCCCGGCGAGAGTGTCGCGCCAGTACGAAAGCTCCTCCGCCGCAACCATGCCCATGACGCGGTGCTGCCACAGCGCGTAGTCGGCGTACTGCACCGCGAGCGGCGTCCACTCCGGCGCGGCCCCGGCACGACGGGCCAGGTACGCGGCAATGAGATCGCGCAGCAGCGGATCCATGGAGGACAGGTCACCGGCAATGTGATGCAGCACCACCACCAGCACATGGCTGGTGCCGGATTCGCGCAGCAGCACGGCGCGCATGGGCACCTCGTCGGTGACATCGAAACCGGCGGACATGATCTCGGCGATCCGCTCGGCCGGATTCCCCTGCACCGCTTCGATCTCCAGTTGCATGGCGGTATGCGGCGGCAGGATCACCTGGTGGGCGTCGCCATCGGCATCCAGCGGATACACCGTGCGCAGCGCCTCGTGGCGGCGGACCAGATCGGTGAAGGCGGCCCGCATCGCGGCATGGTCGAGCTCACCCAGAATGCGGACGGCGGCGGGCAGGTTGTACGCCGGGGATTCCGGGTCGAGCCGGTTCACCAGCCACATGGGCTGCTGCACCGGGGACAGCGGAATCGGGTGCGACCGTTCACCCGCCGCGAGAGCGGGCAGCGCGGAACCCGGATGCTCGGCATCGAGACGGGTGGCCAGGGCGTGCACCACCGCGGTCTCGAAGACGGTGCGCACCGGGATGCGACGACCGAGCCGCTCGCTGAGCCGGGCCAGGACCCGGGTGGCGATGAGCGAATTGCCGCCGAGCTCGAAGAAGTCGTCGTCGAGGCCGACCGGGTGCGGGGAGTCGGAATGATCCAGGCCCAGCACGGCGGCGAAGGCGTCGGCGACGGCATGTTCGGTCGCGGTGCGCGGAGCACGATAAGCCGTGCGTTCGAAGACCGGGTCCGGGAGGGCTTTTCGATCCAGCTTGCCGGAGGAGTTGAGCGGGAACGCGTCCAGGATCAGGAAGGCCGACGGGACCATGTAGGACGGCAGTGCGGCGGCAGCCGCCGCGCGCACCCGATCCTCGGCAATGGTCACGCCCGGCAGCGGGGTCAGGTAGCCGACCAGATGATCGCCGGTCGCGGCCGTCACCACGTGCGCCGCGGCCTGCGAGACACCCGGCACCGACGCCAGCACGGCTTCGATCTCACCGAGCTCGATGCGCTGACCGCGGAACTTCACCTGGAAGTCGGTGCGGCCCAGATACACCAGTTCGGCCTGAGCGCCGCTGTCGTCCCAGCGGACCAGGTCCCCGGTGCGGTACATGCGTGCGCCCGGTCCGCCGAACGGGTCGGCCACGAAGCGATCCGCGGTGATGTCGGGGCGACCGTGGTAGCCCCGCGCCAGCTGATCGCCCGCGAGATACAGCTCACCCGCCACACCGGGCAGGGTCGGACGCAGACGCGAATCCAGCACGTAGACACGGCTGTTCCACTCGGGGCGGCCGATCGGCATGACGGTGCGGTCGACCTCGCCGGTGACATCCCGGTAGGTGATGGACACCGCCGCTTCGGTGGGACCGTACAGGTTGTGCAGGCGGGCATCACTCACCGCGCCGAACGCCCGCACGGTCTCCGACGGCAGCGCCTCACCGATGACGAACACCTGACAAAGCGAGGCCAGTGCCGGACGCAGACGGTCCGGATCGGACTGCCCGGCAAACACACTCAGCATCGACGGCACGAAATCGGTGACAGTGACACCGAACTCGGCGATTGACTGAGCGAGGTAGGCCGGATCACGGTGGCCGTCCGGGGTGGCGACGACCATGGTCGCGCCCACCCGTAGCGGCATGAACCAGCCCCACAGCGATACGTCGAACGTGGTGGCGGTCTTCTGGAGATACACGTCGGCCTCGGTGAGCCGGTATTCGTGCTGCATCCAGTCCATCTGATTGACGATGGCGGCGTGGGAGACGCTGACGCCCTTCGGCTTTCCAGTGGAGCCGGAGGTGAAGATGACGTAGGCGGGATGCTGCGGCGACAACGCCGCCGCGCGCTCCCCGGCCGCAACCGGCGCACCGGAGTAATCGTGCAGATCGAGCGTATCGACCTCTACGATCAGGCCCCGATAACCCCACTCCGCACGATCGGCGGCGGTAGTGAGCAGCGCCGCGGGCTGGGCGGTATCGAGAATGTGACTGATGCGCTGCACCGGGTGATCGGGGTCGATCGGCACATACGCGCCACCGGCCTCGAGCACCGCGTAGATGGCGACGACAAGGTCCAGAGAACGCCGGATCGACAGGGCCACCGGCGATTCCGGGCCGACTCCCGCCGAGACGAGGTAGCGGGCCAGGCGGTTGACACGATCACTCAGCTCGCCATAGGTGAGCATGACCGCCCGGCCGTCACCGTCGGGTGCGTACCGCAGCGCCGGGCGATCGGGGGTGGCGGCGGCTTGTGCGCGGAACTCGTCCAGCAGCAGACGGCCGTCACCAATCGGATGGGCGGCGTGGTTCCACGCCACCAGGACTCGGTCGTACTCCCCCGCGTCGAACAGGTCGATATCACCGACGATCCCGTGCGGATCATCGGTGGCCACCGCCAGGAGCTTCAGGAACCGGCGGCCCAGCGTGTCCACCGTGGCCGCGTCGAACAGATCGGTCGCATAGGTGAACCCAATGGTGTCCCCGGTGACCGTGACCTGGAGATCGAATCGGCTGGTCTGGTAGTCGAATTCGCATTCGCGCACGGTCACGCCGGGCAGTGCGAGGTTGATCGGATCCAGGTTCTGGAAGAACAGCGCCACCTGGAACAGCGGATGCCGGGCCTCCGAACGCGGCGGGTCGAGCACCTCGACCAGTCGCTCGAACGGGACGTCCGCGCGGGCGAAGGCATCCAGATCGGTCTCCCGCACCTGCGCAAGCACATTCGCGAACGAGGCGGCCGGGTCGATCCGGGCACGCAGCACCAAGGTATTGACGAACATGCCGACCAGGTCGTCCAGCGCGGCATCACCGCGGCCCGCGATGGGCGCGCCGATGGCGATATCGCCGGTCCCGGACAGCCGGGCCAGCAGCACCGACAGGGCGGCATGCACGACCATGAACGGGGTGGCGTCATGGCGGGCGGCCAGGGCGGCGATATCGTCGCGCAGGGCGGCGTCGAACGGCAGCGTGATGGCCGCCGCGCGATGCGAGGCCACTGCCGGGCGCGGGCGGTCGGAAGGCAGGTCCAGCTGTGCGGGCAGACCGCTCAGCGCTTCCCGCCAGTAGTTCAACTGCCGCGCGGCAAGGGATTTCGGGTCATCCTCGCGGCCCAGCAGTTCCCGCTGCCAGAGGGCGTAGTCGCCGTACTGCACGGTGAGCGGATTCCATTGCGGTGCCGAGCCGTTCACCCGGGCGGCATAGGCGAGCGCGATATCGCGGGCCAGCGGGGCGAGCGAGAAACCGTCGGCGGCAATGTGATGCACCACCAGGGCGAGCACATGCTCCGCGTGATCCCCCACAGTGGCCATGCCGATACGCAGCGGCACTTCGGTGGTGACATCGAAGGGCATGCCGATGAACGCGGCCAGGGCGGCGGGCAGATCCCCGCCGTCCAAGCGGGTGATGGCGGGCATGGTGTCGGGCGGCAGGATGCGCTGGTATCCATTGCCTGCGGTCTCGGGGTAGAGCGTGCGCAGGGTTTCGTGCCGGTTGATCACATCCAGCAGGGCGGCCATCAGCGCGCGGGTATTCAGATCGCCGCTGAGCCGGAGGGCGATCGGGATGTTGTTGACCGTCTCCTGCGGGTCGAAGCGGTTGAGGAACCACATGCGCTGCTGTGCCGGGGACAACGGCAGCGGCTCAGGGCGCGGGCGAGGGCTCAGGGCGGGTCGCTCCACGGTGCCCGCGAGTCCGGCGATGCGGGCCACCAAGCCCGCGACGGTCGGGGCCTCGAACAGCAGTCGCACGGGAATATCGGCATCCAGTGCGGCGGCCAACCGGGCCACCAGGCGGGTGCCGGTCAGCGAATTGCCGCCCAGGGCGAAGAAGTCGTCATCCGCGCCGATCCGGTCCCGTCCGAGCAGGTCGGCCACGATCCCGGCGACCGTGCGCTCCGCGTCGGTGGCGGGACCGCGGTAGGCGGTGGCGGTGAACTCCGGTTCCGGCAGTGCCTTTCGATCCAGCTTGCCCGAGGCATTGAGCGGGAACTCATCCAGCGTGACGAAGGCGGCGGGCACCATGTACGACGGCAGCGTGGCCGCCAGCTCCGCGCGCACGGCGTCGACATCCAGCGGTGTGGCCGAGACGACGTACGCGACCAGCTGATCACCCAGCTGCTCGTGGCCGCGCGCGACGACCACGGCCTGGTCGATGGCGGCCGAGGCGGTGAGCGCGGTTTCGATCTCGCCGAGTTCGATGCGCAGACCGCGCAGCTTCACCTGGAAGTCGGTGCGGCCCAGGTACTCCAAGCGCGGGGAGGCGGAGCGCTCGCCGCCCCCGTTCCACTTCACCAGGTCGCCGGTGCGGTACATGCGCTCGCCGGGAGTGAACGGGTTGGCGATGAAGCGATCCGAGGACAAATCGGGGCGGCCGAGGTAGCCGCGCGCCAGCTGTTCACCCGCGAGGTACAGCTCACCCGCGACGCCCGGTGCGACCGGGTGCAGCCGCGAATCCAGCACGTACACCCGGGTATTCCACACCGGGCGGCCGATCGGCACGGACAGGGTGTCGGCATCGGTCACCTCATGGAAGGTGACGTCGACCGCGGCCTCGGTGGGGCCGTACAGATTGTGCACTCGCGCCCCGGTCAGTCGGCGCAGCTGCTGTGCGACCCCGCCCGGCAGCACCTCACCGGAGGCGAAAACCTGCCGCAGCGACAAGCATTCGGCGGTCCCGGGCTCGGCGACGAACACCGAGAGCATGGACGGCACGAAGTGCGCCGTGGTGACGCCCTGCGCCACAATGGTCCGCGCGAGATACGCCGGATCGCGATGCCCCTCCGGCTTGGCGACCACCAGCCGCGCACCGATCAGCAAGGGCCAGAAGAACTCCCACACCGAGACGTCGAAGGTGGCCGGGGTCTTCTGCAACACCACATCCGACGCGGTGAGCGCGTACTCGGATTGCATCCACACCAGGCGGTTCACGATTGCCCCGTGGCTCACGGCCACACCCTTGGGACGGCCGGTCGAACCGGAGGTGAAGATGACGTAGGCGGTGTTCCCGCCGCGGATCGGCCCGCGCCGGTCCGCGTCGGTGAGCGGTTCCGGGGAGTAGCTCGCGTACTCGAGAAGATCGATGCGCACCTGCGCGGTATCGAGTGCCAGATCGAAGCCGGAGGTCAGCACCGCCACCGGATCCGCCGTGGCGAGAATGTATTCGATGCGGTCGGCAGGCTGATCCGGATCCAGGGGCACATACGCACCACCGGCGGTGAGCACCGCGTACATGCCGACCACCAGGTCGATGGAGCGCCGCATACCCAGGGCGACACGGGAATCCGGACCCACACCGTGTGCGATGAGGTGGCGGGCCAGTCGATTCACCCGCCCGAAGAACTCCTCATAGGACAGATCCGTGCCCTCGAAGCTGACGGCGGTCGCACGGGCGGAGCGAATGGCCTGCGCTTCGAACAGCGAAACCAGGTTCGGCACACCGCCGTCCAGCCACAGGTCGGCGTCGGTGTCGTTCCACTCCTCCAGCACCAGGGTGCGCTCCCAGGAGTCGAGCAGGTCTATATCACCCACGCGCACAGCGGGTTCGGCGATGGCGGCGGCGAGCACTCGTTCGAATCGGGCGGCGAAACCGGCCACGGTCCCCGCGTCGAACAGGTCGGTGGCGTAGCGCAGCACACCGTGCAGGACGGTGCGGCCCGACGCGTCGGCGGTCTCGGTGAATGCCAGCGACAGGTCGAATTGCGCGGTGGTGTTGTCCAGCGGATACGCCGACACCTCCAGCCCGGGCAGCGACAGCACGGTGTCATCGCGGTGCTCGAAGGTGAGCAACGCCTGCACGAGCGGCGAATGCGCCTGCGAGCGAACCGGGTTCAGCTCCTCGACCAGTCGCTCGAACGGCAGGTCGGCGTGGGCGAAGGCCCGCACATCCGTCTCGCGAACGGTGCCGAGCAGCGTGGCGAAGGTGTCCTCGCCGTGCACCGGGGTGCGCAGCACGAGGGTATTGACGAACATGCCGACCAGATCGTCCAGGGCCTGTTCGGAGCGACCGGCAATGGGTGTGCCGATGGCAATATCCTCGGTGCCCGCGAGCCGGGCCAGCACGGCCGCATAGGCGGCGTGCACCACCATGAAGGTGGAAACACCGTGCCGCCGAGCCAGTTCCGTGACTTGCGCGGTGGTGTCGGCGGAGATCTCGAACAGCTCGGCCGCACCGCGACCGGAGGCCACCGCCGGGCGGGGCCGATCGGCGGGCAGCTCCAGCACCGGGGCCAGCCCGGCGAGTTCGGTACGCCAGTGCGCGATCTGACCCGCCAGCACCGATTCCGGATCGTCGGCACTGCCGAGGACCTCACGCTGCCACAGCGTGAAGTCGGGGTACTGCACGGGCAGCGGCTGCCACTGCGGCGCAGCGCCTTCCGTACGGGCCGCGTAGGCGACCACCAGGTCGCGGGCCAGCGGCACGGTCGAGACGCCGTCCGCCGCGATGTGATGGGTAACGACCACGAGCACGTGTTCGCCCGGTTCGGCCGCATTCCGGAAAAGGGCTGCGCGAATGGGTAGTTCGGTGCGCAGATCGAAACCGCGTCCGGCCACTGCGGCGACGGCCGCGACCGGATCATCGGTCTCGATCGGGGTCAGTTCGGGCAGCGCCGCATCCGCTACGGGGAGCACGACCTGCATGGGTCCGTCCGCGTCCTCGGGGAATACGGTCCGCAATGCCTCATGCCTGCCGAGCACGTCCGCGAGCGCGGCTTGCAGGGCGGATACGTTGAGATCGCCCAAGCGCGGGTCGACGGAGCGGAGGCGGATAGCGGCGGGGATGTTGTAGACCGCGGACTCCGGCTCCAGCCGGTTGAGCAGCCACATGCGGGTCTGTGCCAGGGACAGCGGGATTCGGTCCGGACGCGGCAGAGGCGCGAGCGGCAGCCCCCGCTGCGCTTCCCGGCTCACGCGAGCGGCAAGTTCGGCGACGGTAGGGGCCTCGAAGATCTCGCGCACATTCAGTTCGCACCCGAGGGCGGCATTGGCGCGGGCGACCAGGCGCATGGCGAGCAGCGAATTGCCGCCGCGCACGAAGAAGTCATCGTCCGCACCGATGGTGACGCCGCCCAGCAGATCGCCGATGAGAGTGGCCAGGACCGATTCCGCGCCCTCCTTCGGAGCACGGAAAGCGGTTGTGGCGGCAGCGAATTCGACAGCGGGCAGGGCCTTGCGATCGAGCTTGCCGACCGTGGTGAGCGGCATTTCGTCGAGGACCACCAGATGCGCGGGCACCATGTACGCGGGCAGTGCGGTGCGCGCCTGCGCCAGCACCTCGTCCGCGGAAAGCCCTGCGCCGGAGACATACCCGACCAGGCACTCGGTCCCGGCCGTATCCCGGGCCAGCAGCACGGCCGCATTCGCGACGCCCTCGGCCGACAGCAGCGCCGCCTCGATCTCGCCGAGTTCGATGCGCTGACCGCGCAGCTTCACCTGGAAGTCATTGCGCCCCAGATAAACCAGGTCACCGGCGCGGTTCCAGCGCACCAGATCGCCGGACCGGTACATGCGGGTGCCCGGCACACCGAACGGATCGGCGACGAAGCGTTCGGCGCTGAGCGCGCCCCGGCCCTGATAGCCCCGCGCCAGCTGGGTTCCCGCCAGGTACAGCTCGCCGGTCACACCGATCGACACCGGCCGCAGCCGGGCATCGAGCACATACGCGCGGGTATTCCAGTTCGGTCGGCCGATGGCGACCTCATGCTCGGGATCGGAATCGGAGAACTCGTGGTAGATGGTCGAAATCGCGGCCTCGGTGGGGCCGTACGCATTGTGCACCGACCCGCCGACCTGCGCGCGCAGCTGGCCGAGCAGTTCGGCGGGCAGCGCCTCGCCGCCGGTGTGCAGGTGTCGGAAGGAACGCAGTGCGTCCCCGTGCCCCTCGGCAAGGAGCGCGGCCAGCACCGACGGCACATGCTCGGCAATGGTGATGCCGTGCTCACGCATGAGCCCGGCCAGGTAGTCGAGGTCCTGGTGCCCGCCGGGGCGCGGAATCACCAGGGGCGCACCGGCCAGGGCGGGCAGGAAGCATTCCCACACCGAGACGTCGAAGGTGAGCGGGGCCCGCTGCATGATGCGGTCGTCGGCGGTGACGCCGTAGCGGTCCTGCAACCAGCGCAGCTGGTTCATGATGGCCCGGTGGCTGGTGGCCACGCCCTTGGGCAGACCGGTGGAACCGGACGTGAACAGCACGTACGCGAGATTGTCCGGGCGCAGCGCACCGAGCCGATCGGCATCGGCTAGCGGGGCGGCGGAGAACCCGGTGAGATCCAGGGCGGTCACGTCGACCACCCGCACACCGTCGAGTTCCGGCAGGGTCGCGCCACCGACCGAGAGCACCAGCGAGGTGCCGGAAGCCTCCAGCACGTGCGCGATGCGGTCGGCCGGATGCGCGGGGTCGACCGGCACGTAGGCCGCGCCCGCGTGCGCAATGGCGAACAGCGCGGCGACCATGTCGAAGGACCGCTGGGCGGTGACGCCGACAATGGCATCGGGGGCGATGCCCTGCGAGATCAGCCAGCGTGCAAGGCGATTGGCGCGATCGGCGAGTCCGGCGTAGGTGAGCGTTTCGCCGTCCAGGATCAGCGCGACCGTTTCCGGATTCGCGGCCGTGCGAGCACCCAGCAGATCCGCGAGCGTTTCGCGGGGCAGCGCCCGGGTGGTGGCATTGCGATCGGACAGCAGCAGGCCGCGCTCGGCCATCGACATGATCTCCACCTCACCGGCGGTCACCCGCGGATCGGCGATCATGGCGCGCAGCACGCGGGCGTAACCGGCCAGGAATTCCGCGATCGTGGCCTCGTCGAACAGATCCCGCGCATAGTTCAGGCGCACATCGATACCGGTCGGCTCGCCCGCGGCATCGGTGTTCTCCCACAGCGTCCAGTCCAGGTCGAATTGCACGGAGGTGACCTCGACCTCCAGCGCCTCGATGGCGATGCGCTGCAGTCGGATGTCCGGCTGGGTGTGGTTCTGCATGGTCAGCGTCACCTGGCACAGCGGTGCGTGTGCTTGCGAGCGCACCGGGTTAAGCGCGTCGACCAGGGTTTCGAAGGGGACGGCCGCATGGTCGAAGGCGGACAGGTCGGCATCGCGAACCTCGCCGAGCAGTTCATTCAGCGTGGCGTCCGGGCGCACGTCGGTGCGCAGGACGAGGGTATTGACGAACATGCCGACGAGGTCGTCCAGAGCCTCGTCGCCGCGGCCCGCCACCGGCGTGCCGATGAGGATGTCGCGAGCGCCGGAGAGCCGGGACAGTAGAACCGTCAGGGCGGTGTGCAGGACCATGAACGGCGTCACCCGGTGGGTGGCGGCGAATTCCAGTACGGCGGCATGCAATTCGGCGTCCAGAGCTCCGGACAGAGCTCCGCCCCGGTTGCTCGCCACCGCGGGTCGCGGGCGATCCGACGGCAGGGGGAGCACGTCCGGAGCCCCGTCGAGGCGGCCCGTCCAATAGCCGAGCTGCCGGGCCAGGGCGGAATCCGGATCGTCGGCCGAACCCAGGGCGTCGCGCTGCCAGAGGGCGAAATCGGCGTACTGCACGGGCAGCGGGGCCGGGTTGGGGGCGGTCCCCGCGCACCGGGCCACATAGGCATTGGCGAGATCACGGGTGAGCGGTGCCAGCGACCATCCGTCGGCGGCGATGTGGTGCACCACGAACAGCAGGATGTGCGTATTCGGTTCGTCCCGCAGGTGCAGCAGCCGGGCTCGGATCGGCACCTCGGCGGTGACGTCGAATGCGGTGCGCGCCAGGGATTCCATGAGCCCCGGCAGGTCAGCGCTGGTGATCGACTCCGGTACCAGGTCCACGAGGCGGGTTCCGGCGGGCAGGATGAGCTGGGTGGCTTCGCCATCGCGCTCCGGGTAGAGGGTGCGCAGGGTTTCGTGCCGGTCGATGAGATCGGCCACGGCAATCCCGAGCGCCTCGACATTCAGCGAGCCATTGAGTCGCAGCGCGAAGGGAATGTTGTACCCGCCACCGCGCGCGTCGAAACGGTTGAGGAACCACATGCGCTGCTGGGCGATGGACAGCGGAATGGCATCGCCGCGCACCTGAACGGTCAAGGGCGGCAGGGTGACCGTGGTATCGATGTCCGGCAGCGAGATTCGCGCGGCCAGGGCGCGGACGGTGGAGGCGTCGAAGATCGCGCGCAGCGGCACCGGTGCGCCGGTCGCCTTGGACAGGCGGGCGGCCAGCTGGGTCGCGATCAGCGAATTGCCGCCGAGGGCGAAGAAGTCGTCCTCCGCGCCGATCTTGTCCAGGCCGAGCAGGGCGGCGAAGGTATCGGCCACCAGGACTTCGGCCTGATCACCGGGGGCCTGGAACTCGCGGTGGATAGGCGCGGGAGCGGGCAGTGCGCCGCGATCCAGCTTGCCGGACGCGTTCAGCGGGAATTCGCCGAGCACCAGGTAGGCGGCGGGGACCATATAGGGCGGAAGAGTCTGGGCGAGAGCGGATTCCACCTCGGATACCACGACTTCGCGACCGGATGCCGCAACCAGGTAGGCGACGAGATTGCCGCCGAGGCCGTGATCGTCACGCACCAGTACGACCGCCTGGCCGATGGAATCCAGTGCGGTGAGCGCGGATTCGATCTCGCCGAGCTCGATGCGTAGGCCGCGCAGCTTCACCTGGAAATCGGTGCGGCCCAGGTATTCCAGCTCCCCCGCGCCGTTCCACTTCACCAGGTCACCGGTGCGGTACATGCGCGCACCGGGTGTGAACGGGTTGGCGATGAAGCGATCCGAGGTCAGGTCGGGACGCGCAAGGTATCCGGTCGCGAGCTGATCGCCCGCCAGATACAGCTCACCCGCGATACCCACGGCAACCGGGTGCAGACGCGAATCCAGCACGTACAGCCGGGTATTGAAGACCGGGCGGCCGATCGGCACCGCGTCGATATCGGCGGCCGTGACCTCGTGATAGGTCACGTCGACGGCGGCCTCGGTCGGGCCGTACAGATTGTGTAGGCGAGCACCGGTCAGTTCGCGCAGCTGCTGTGCGATCGGCGCGGGCAATGCCTCACCGGAGGCGAACACCATGCGTAGGGACGAGCACTGCGCCGCAGCGGGTTCGGCGACGAACACGGCGAGCATCGACGGCACGAAGTGCGCCACGGTCACGCCCGCGCTGGCGATGATCTCGGCCAGGTAGGCGGGATCGCGGTGTCCTTCGGGCTTGGCCACGACCAGCCGCGCACCGGCCAGCAAGGGCCAGAAGAACTCCCACACCGAGACGTCGAAGGTGGACGGGGTCTTCTGCAACACCACATCGTCGGCGCGCAGGATGTATTCGGACTGCATCCACACCAGGCGGTTGACAATCGCCGAATGCGGCACCGCCACACCCTTCGGGCGGCCCGTCGAACCGGAAGTGAAGATCACATACGCGGTATCCGAACCACGCAGCGGTGCACTGCGTTCCGCGTCGCTCAGCGGTGCGCTGGAGTAGCTCGACAGGTCGGCCCGGTCGATGCGCAGCTGCGGAACGGATCCGGTCTCGAAGTCCTCGCCCGAGGTGAGTACGCACACCGGATGCGCTGTGCCCAGCACATATTCGGTGCGCTCGCGCGGATGATCGGGGTCCAGGGGCAGATACGCGCCACCGGCCGTGATCACGGCGTACATGCCGACGACCAGGTCCAGTGACCGTCGCATGCCGAGCCCGACCAGGGTGCCCGGTCCGACGCCCAGGGTCACCAGGTGGCGGGCCAGCCGGTGCACGCATCCGGCGAATTCGCTGTAGGACAGCGTGATTCCCTCGAACTCGAGGGCGGTCAGCCGCGGGGCGCGCTCGGCCTGCGCCCGGAACAATGCGGCCAGGGTGGCCTCGGCGGGCATGGGGTGCGCGGTGTCGTTCCACTGTTCGAGGACGGTGCCGCGTTCGGCCGCGCCGAGCAGGTCGATATCGCCGATCGGGGCGGTCGGGTCGGCGGCGACGGCGCGCAGCAGGCGCACGAAGCGGGCGGTGATCGACTGCGCGGTGCTCGCGTCGAAGAGTTCGGCCGCATACCGCAGGCTGCCGTCGAGGCGGCCACCCTGTTCGGTGATCACCAGTTGCAAATCGAATTTGGCTGTCGCATCGTCGATTTCGATCGGCGTCACGGTCAGCCGGGAGAGCCTCAGCTCGGTGTCTTCGATGCGGTCCGCACCGAAGCTGAGCATGACCTGGAACAGCGGATGCGCACCGGTGGAGCGGTCCTTGACTCGGTCGTCGACGAGCCGTTCGAACGGCAGATCGGCATTGGCGAAGGCGGCCAGATCGGTATCGCGGACCCGGGTGAGCACCTCGGTGAAGGAGGCAGCCGGGTCGATAACCGTGCGCAGCGTGAGGGTATTGACGAACATGCCGATGAGGTCATCGAGTTCACGTTCCCCGCGCCCGCCCACGGGTGTGCCGATGGCGATATCGCCGGTGCCGGTCAGCCGAGCCAAGGTGGCGGCGAAGGCGGCGTGCACGGTCATGAAAAGGGTCGCGCCCTGTTGCCGCGCGAGTTCCCGCAGACGAGTGAGGAGGAAGGCGTCCACCTCGAAATCGACTGTCCTCGCGGTGTTCAGCGGCTGCGCGGAACGCGGCCGATCCACGGGCAGCGGCAATTGCGCGGGCAGTCCGGAGAGGGTGTCCCGCCAGAACTCCAGTTGCTGATGTGCGAGATCACCAGGCGTCAGATCCGAGCCGAGCAGCGCGCGCTGCCACAGGCTGTAATCGGCGTATTGCACGGGCAGCGGTGCCCAGTCGGGTTCCGCGCCCGCGAGGCGAGCGTCGTAGGCCCGCATCAGGTCTCGCACCAGCGGCGGCATGGACAGCGCATCCGCGCTGATGTGGTGCACGACCACCACGAGCACGTATTCGTCGGAGTTCAGGGGTGCGTCCGCGCCGCGATCCACCAGGAGCAGCGCGATGCGGGACGGAAGTTCCCGGGTGACGTCGAAGCTCGCCTCCGCGATGGCGGTGACGGCGGTGGTCACCTCGTGGGCCTCCACCGGCACCGGGGTGAGGCTCAAACCGACATCGACCGGATCGAGAATGCGCTGGTACGGACCGAATTCGGTATCCGGGAAGTAGGTGCGCAGGGATTCGTGGCGGGCCAGCACATCGAGGGTGGCCTGCTCCAGCGCGGCCACATCCAGGCGGCCGTTCAGGCGCAGCACCAGCGGGAGGTTGTAGAGGCTGGGCCCGTCCTGGTCGTTCTCCAGGCGATTGAGGAACCAGAGACGCTGCTGCGCGGAGGATAGCGGCACGCGATCGGTGCGCGGCTGGGGCACGAGTGCGGGGCGCAGGGTGGTGACACCGGCCAGTTCGCCGATGGCGGCGGCGAAGCCCGCCACGGTCCCGGCGTCGAACAGGGCGCGGACCGGAATCCGCACGCCGAGTTCGGCTCCGGCGCGGGCGGTCACCTGAGTGGCATACAGCGAGCTGCCGCCGAGGGCGAAGAAGTCGTCGTCGAGGCCGATCCGGTCCAGGCCCAGCACCTCGCCGAAGACCCGCGCCACCAGGCGCTGAGTGGCGTCGACCGGGGCCCGGAAGGCCTTGGCGGCCAGCACCGGAACGGGCAGGGCGGTGCGATCCAGCTTGGCGCTGGTGCCGAGCGGGAATTCGGCGAGTTCGACAATCGTGGTGGGCACCATGTACCCGGGGAGCAGACCGATCAGCAAGGCACGTAGTCGGTCCGGATCGAGATCCCTTCCGGCCGTGCGGATCACATATCCGGCCAGGTAGTCGCCGGTCTCGGCGGCAATCAGCCGCACCGCGGCCTGGGCCACCTCGGGCGCGGTCAGCAGCGCGGTCTCGATCTCGGCGAGCTCGATGCGCTGACCGCGAAACTTGATCTGGAAGTCGATGCGGCCCAGGTAGACCAGTTCGCCATCCCGGGTCCACTGCACCAGATCGCCGGTGCGGTACATGCGCTGACCGGGCAAGCCCGGGGAGGCGGGGCGGAACGGGTTGGCCACGAAGCGATCCGAGGTGAGATCGACGCGGCCGTGGTAGCCGCGCGCCAGCTGCACACCGGCCAGGTAGAGCTCGCCGGGCACGCCGATGGGCGCGGGACGCAGGCGCGAATCCAGGACATAGACCTGGGTGTTCCACTCCGGCTCACCCATGGGCACCGGGTGCGGCTCATCGCCCGCCTCGCGGTAGGTGACGGTAATGGCGGCCTCGGTGGGGCCGTACAGATTGTGCAGGTCGGCACCGCAGACCGCGCGGAAGGCGGCCACGGTCTCGGCCGGAAAGGCCTCACCGGCGACGAAAACCGTACGCAGCGAATCGAGTTCACCCGGCTCGGCATGCGCGGCGAAGACAGACAACATGGACGGCACGAAGTCCGTCAGCGTGACACCGTGCTCCGCCACGATCTCCGCGAGATAGCGGGCATCACGGTGGCCATCCGGGCTGGCCAGCACCATGGTCGCGCCAGTCCGCAGCGGCAGAAAATAGCCCCACAGCGAGACATCGAAGGTGCTCGGAGTCTTCTGGAGGTAGACATCCTTGCGGCCGATCGCGTATTCGGCCTGCATCCACGCCATTTGATGGGCGATGGCGCGATGGCTCACGGCGACACCCTTGGGCTTACCGGTGGAGCCGGACGTGAACAGCACATAGGCCGGGTGCTCGGGATGCAGGGTCGCGAGCCGAACGCGGTCGCTGATCTTGGCATCGGAATACGCCGACAGATCCACCTCATCCATGCGCACGAGCGGTGCGGCGGCGGTCTCGAAGCCGTCGACCGCGGTGGTGAGAACCAGCTTCGGCCGCGCGGTATCCAGGACATTGGCAATGCGGTCGGCGGGGTGGCTCGGATCGACGGGCACGTACGCGCCGCCCGCACGCAGCACCGCGTACATGGCGACAACCAGGTCCACGGAACGGGAGATAGCCAGCACAACAAGGGATTCCGGTCCCACACCGGACTCGATCAGCAGGCGGGCCAGGCGGTTCGCGCGATCGGAGAGTTCGGCATAGGTGAGCGTGACATCCCCGGAGATCAGAGCGGGGGCGGCCGGGGTCCGCTGCGCCTGGGCGTCGAACCCGGCATGCAAGTAGACATCCGCGACCTTGTGGCCGGTGGCATTCCAGCTGTCCACGACATAGTCGAGTTCACCGGCGTCGAGAAGTTCGATATCGCCGACGGGGCGATCGGCATCCGCGGTGGCGGCGGTCAGCAGGCGCAGGAACTTGGCCGCGAACTCCTGCACCGTGGCGGCGTCGAAAAGATCGGTGGCATAGGTGAATTCGGCGCGATAGGCGGACTCACGGGTGGAGACGGTGAGATTCAGGTCGAACTTGGCGAAACTGGTCTCGAAGTCGACCAGCTCGGTGTCCAGGCCGGGCAGCACCGGGGTGGCGACACCCAGATCCTGCATGAACAGCGCCACCTGGAACAGCGGATGCCGATTCCGCGCACGCGCCGGATTCAACACCTCGACCAGGCGCTCGAACGGCACATCCCGATGCGCGAAGGCCCGCAGATCACGTTCCCGCGCATGCCCCACCAACTCGGCGAAGGACGCTGCACCCCGTACCTCGGTGCGCAGCACCAGGGTATTGACGAACATGCCTATGAGCGCATCCAATTCGCGCTCACCACGACCCGCGACCGGCGTGCCGATAGCGATATCGGAGGTTCCCGACAACCGGGCCACCAACGCGGCCAGCGCGGCATGCAACACCATGAACGGCGTCGCCTTGCACCGAGCCGCGACCGCGTCGATCGCGGCCCGCAGCCCGGAATTGATATCGAACTCCACGGTGGCACCGCGGTAGCTCGAGGTCAGCGGCCGCAGGCGATCCGCGGGCAAGTCCAGCTGCGCGGGCAGTTCAGCGAGTTCACTGGTCCAGAAGGCGATCTGGCGGGCAGCCATGGACTCGGGATCGGACTCATCGCCCATCAACTCCCGCTGCCACAGCGCGTAATCGGCGTACTGCACGGCCAGCGGTGCCCACTCCGGCCCAGTACCTCTCCGCCGCGCGGCATACGCGGCGACCAGATCGCTCATGAGCGGTCCGAGCGACACCCCATCGGCCGCAATATGATGCACGACCAGCACCAGCGCGTGGTCATTCGTCCCCACGCGCAGCAGCCGGAACCGCAGCGGCACCTGCTCGGCCACATCGAACCCGCGCCCGGCCTCCGCGCGCACGGTCCTGGCCAGCGCGTCGGCGGCGATATCGACCGGCGTCAGTACAAGCTCCGGCCCTCGTACACCGCCAGGCTCGGTCGTTCCGGCGAGCCTGTGGGCAGCATCTTCGGAACCCGGCTGTGCACCGTGGATCCCGGCCGGGTGCACGACCAGATGGCCGGTAGATGCGGTATCGGTGGCCACCACAGTTGGCCGCGCAATGCCGAGTTCTGTTGCGGCGCATATCATCTGCACCGGCCCGTCGGCGGTCTCGGGGTAGTAGGTGCGGAGAACCTCGTGGCGATCGATCAGGTCCGCGATGGCAGCGGTCAGGGCGACGGTGTCGAGTTCGCCGCGCAGGCGGAGTGCGACCACCACGTTATCCACTGCGGCGGCGTCGAAATCGCCGGTAGCAGCGGCAGATTCGCCGGTGGCGGTGCCGGATTCGGTGTGCGCAAAGCGGTTGAGGAACCACATGCGCTGCTGGGCGGGCGATAGCGGCACCCGGTCGGGGCGGGGCCCCGGCACCAATGCGGGGCGAGCGAGCGGACCATCGGTGCGGGTGATGGCGGTCGCGCCGCGCACCGAACCGTCACCGGAATCGGACAATGCCGCGAGGGCCGCGACGGTCGGACGGTCGAAGAAGTCGCGCACGTCGAGGGTGATGTGCAGGGCGTCCGCGACGCGGGCGATCACCCGGGTGGCGATGAGCGAGTTGCCGCCGAGGGCGAAGAAGTCGTCGTCCGCGCCGACCCGGTCGAGGCCGAGCAGGTCGGCGAAGACGGCGGCGACGGACTGTTCGGCGACGGTTTCCGGGGCACGGTATTCGGTGGTGGTGTCGACGAATTCGGGTTCGGGGAGGGCGCGGCGGTCGAGCTTTCCATTGGCATTGACCGGCATTTCGGGCAACACCATGAGCAGTGACGGGACCATGTACTCGGGGAGGTGGGTGCGGGCCTCCGCCAGGACTGCGGCGGTGTCGAGCGCGGCGTCCGCTGCTGCCACCACATAGCCGACCAGGTGATCTCCACTGGCTTGCCGGTGCAGCAGCACGGCCGACTGCGCCACGGCAGCGTGCCGCAGCAGAGCGGATTCGACCTCGCCGAGTTCGATGCGCAGGCCGCGCAGCTTCACCTGGAAGTCGCTGCGGCCCAGGTATTCCAGTTCGGCCGGGCCGCCGTCGGCGGGCATCCAGCGCACCAGGTCGCCGGTGCGGTACATGCGATCGCCGGGTGCGCCTTCGGGATTGGCGACGAAGCGGTCGGCGGTGAGCCCGGGGCGGACCACATAGCCGCGGGCCAGCTGCACGCCCGCCAGGTACAGCTCGCCGACCACGCCGGGCGGGACGGGACGCAGGTCGTCGTCGAGCACCAGGAGATCGGTGTCATCGGCGGCAGAGCCGATCGGGACCATGTCCAGGTCCTCGGCGGTGACCTCGTGCGCGGTCACGTCGACGGCGGCCTCGGTGGGGCCGTACAGGTTGTGCAGGGTCGCGCCGCTGACATTGCGGAATCCGGCCGCGGTGGCGGCGGGCAGTGCCTCACCGGAGGCGAAAACGGTGCGGAGCGAACCGGATACGCCGATCCCGCCACGCTCGAGGTCGGCGTCGGCCTCGGCGACGAAGACCGACAGCATCGAAGGCACGAAATGTGCGACGGTGACGTCGTATTCGGCGATGGTGCGCAGCAGGTAGGCCGGGTCGCGGTGCCCCTCGGGTTCCGCGATGACCAGCTGTGCGCCGATCTGCAAGGGCCAGAAGAACTCCCACACCGACACGTCGAAGGTGAACGGCGTCTTCTGCAAGACCACATCGGCGGTGTTCAGCCGGTAGAGCCGCTGACGCCAGCGCAGGTTGGCGACGATGGCGCGATGCGAGACCGCGACGCCCTTGGGGCGGCCGGTGGAGCCGGAGGTGAAGATGACGTAGGCGATATTGTCCGCGAGCAGTTGCGGCACATCGGGATCCGAGGCGGGTGAGATTCCGGCGGCGACCGAACCGACGGAATCGACCTTGTCGCGCTCGAATTCGTCGATGCGCAGCACCGGCACGGCGGCGTCGAATTCGGGCTGATCGGCGATGGTGGTGAGCACCAGGGCGGGTGCGGCGGTCTCCAGCACATAGGAGATGCGCTCGGCCGGGTGATCCGGGTCGATCGGCACGTACGCGCCGCCCGCCTTGAGAATCGCGTACATGCCGACGAGCAGTTCGAACGAGCGCCGCACGGCCAGGCCGACCAGCACATCCGGGCCGACCCCGGAATCCAGCAGCCTGCGCGCGAGAGCATTGGCGCGCGAATCGAATTCGGCGTAGGTCAGGCTGGCCGCGCCGAAGCGCAGCGCCACCGCGTTCGGGGTCCGCCGCACCTGCTCCTCGAACAGGGTGACCAGGGTTTCGACCGGCGCGAGGCCCGGGGTGAGCACGCCGGAGGCCGCGTCGACGGCATCGTCGAGCAGGCCCTCCAGGACCGCGGCGAGCGCGCCCTCTTCCCCGTCCATCAGGCCCGGCACCTGTCCGGACACGACAACCTGCACCAGGGCGTCGGGTTCCAGTGCGCCGGACATCATTTCACCGAGCGCGCCCACTTCAGTGGCAAGCGTGGCGTAGGTGACCGTGCTGTCGCCGTGCCGCAGCGCAATGCGCTCCGGTTCCAGCATGGCAACGGTTTCTATCAAACTCGGGAGGTCCGCAATGCCATAAGCACCACGCAGCACCGCGTGATTGCCATTGCGGCTGAGGGCGACCGACTCTGCTTGGGACATCAGAGGCTTCCTTCCGACGTGCTTTCCGAGCGAAGGACCAGGCTGTGCGCGGCCTCGGTGAGGGAGCGCAGCGCCTGTGTGAGACCACCCGCGCCGAGGGCGGCCAGAATGCCGGGCACCAGTCCGGCGAGTGCGACATTCACCAGGGCTTCAGGTTTGGCCGCCGCGCCCATGGCTCGGGCGACGACGGCGACCTTGGCATTGAGGTCGCGATAGGTGACGGTGTGCTCGCCGTGAGCGAGTGCCACCGTGTCGGGGGCGATCGCGGCGGCGGCCGCGACCAGGGCGGGCAGGTCCGCCGGATTCACCGGCGGGACCGAATCCAGCTTCGGCGCAGTGTTTTTCGACGCCGAGCCATTGTTCCGGCCACGGGCTCGCTCGGCATCCGTGCGAATGTCGATGGACCGGATGGCCACCGCCGGATCCTCGGCGACGGTCCGCAGCACCCGCAGCAGCCGATCCGCGAACAGCCGGACGGTCCCGGCGTCGAAGATGTCGGTGGCATAGGTGAGCTGCATGCGCAGCCCGGTGACCCGGCCGCGGTCGTCGTAGCGCTCCACGCCGGTCAGTTGCAGATCGAACTTGGCCTCGGACAGTTCGGGTTCCAGAGCCTCGACCGACAGTCCCGGCAGTTCGATCCGATCCACCGCCATGTTCTGGAAGGCCAACATGACCTGGAACAACGGCGTGTACGAGTTGGTGCGCGGTCGGCCGATGGCCTCCACCACACGTTCGAACGGGACATCGGCGTGCGCCAGTGCGGCCAGATCGCGATCACGCACCTGCCGCAGCAGATCCCCGAAGGCGGCCTTGGCGTCCACCTCGGTGCGCAGCACCACGGTATTGACGAACATGCCGATCAGGTCGTCCAGCGCCCGATCCCCGCGACCCGCCACCGGCACGCCGATGGCGATATCGCGCAGGCCCGAGAGCTTGGACAGCAGCACCGCGAAGGCGCTGTGCACCACACCGAACAGGGTCGTGCCGTGCTCGCGGGCGACACCCGAGAGCAGCGCGGTGAGTTCGGTGCCGACCTCGAAATTCAGTGCGGCACCGACCATATCGCGGCGAGTTGGGCGCGGCCGGTCGGTAGGCAGCGGCAATTGCTCAGGCACACCGGCCAATTCGCCGCGCCAGAAAGACAGCTGACGAGAGAGCAAGCTCTCCGGATCGCTGTCCGAGCCGAGCACCGTGCGCTGCCAGGCGCCGAAGTCGCCGTACTGGATTTCGAGGGGCGTCCAGACGGGAGCCCGCCCCCCGGCCCGGCTGGTGTAGGCAATCACCAGGTCGCGGGTCATGGGTGTGATCGAGTACCCGTCGGAACTGATGTGATGCAGCACCACGACCAGTACGTGCTCGGTTTCGGTGAGGCGCAAGAGCAGCGTCCGCACCGGCGGCGCGGCGGTCACGTCGAAGCCGCGACCGGCGAAATCAGCCATGCGCGAATCGAGTTCAGCGACCGGCACCGCGACCGGGGTGAGGTCGAGGACCATCTCGTCCACGGTCAGCACCTGCTGCACGGCCTCGCCGTCGAGCTCCGGGTAGCGGGTCCGCAGGATCTCGTGACGCTCGACCAGATCACGCAGGGCGGCGGTGAGCGCGGGCAGATCCAGCGCACCGGTGAGGCGGAGGGCGGCGGGCACGTTGTACGCCGCCGAATCCGGCTGGAACCGGTTGAGCACCCACATGCGCTGCTGGGCCAGGGACAGTGGCGCGGGCCCGGCCTCGATGCGGCGGGTCGGCGCGGTTCGCACTTCTCCCGACTCGGCCTCGGCCAGTCGTTCGGCCAGCGCGCCCACGGTCGGCGCATCGAACACCGCGGCCACCGGCACCCGGATACCGAGGTCCGCGCCGAGGCGGGCGGCGAGCCTGGTCGCCATGAGCGAATTACCGCCCAGGGCAAAGAAATCCGTGTCCACGCCGACACTCTCGGCGGCGTCGCCGATCAGGCCCACGACCTCGGCGAAGGCCGAAGCCACCGCCCGCTCGATCCGGGTCACCGGGGCGCGATGGCCAGCCGCGATGAACTCCGGCTCGGGCAGCCGGGCACGATCCACCTTGCCATTGGCATTGAGCGGCAACGCATTCAGCACGACGAGTGCCGACGGAACCATGTACTTGGGCAGATCGACCGCGAGTGCGGTGCGCAGTTCGGTCGCGATCTCGTCGTACCGGTCCGGATCCGCGTCCGGCATCGCCACGTAGGCAACCAGGCGAGCACCGGCATTGCTGTCGGTGCGGGCCACGGCGACCGCCGCCGCGATATCGGCCCGGCGGCGCAGGGCCGTCTCGACCTCACCGAGCTCGATGCGGAAGCCGCCGATCTTCACCTGGAAGTCCGCGCGGTCCAGGTACTCCAGGGTGCCGTCCATCCGCCAGCGCACAATGTCACCCGTGCGGTACATGCGCCCGTCTCCACCCGAGGCCACCCGATGGAACGGGTCGGCAATGAACCGGTCGGCAGTCAGCGCGGCGCGGCCGTGGTACCCGCGAGCCAGCTGAGCGCCCGCCAGGTACAGCTCGCCCGATACTCCGACCGGGACCGGCTGCAGTCGCGCATCGAGCACATAGACCCGGCTGTTCCACGCCGGAGCACCGATCGACACCGTCAGTTCGGGCTGCTTGCGCACCTCGTACGCGGTGATCGACACCGCCGTCTCGGTGGGGCCGTACAGGTTGTACAGCGTTGCGCCACCGCTCTTTTCGAGGAACTCCGCGGCCGTCGCGGCCGGGAGCGCCTCACCGATGGCGAGCACCGCGCGCACCGAGGCGGGCAGCGGCCCGGCGGTGAGCAACATGCCGAGCAGTGAGGGCACCGGATGCAGCACGGTGACGCCGTGGGTGTCCATGAGCGCGCGCAGGCGATCGGGATCCCGCTCGTCGCCGGGCGCGGTCACCACCAGGCTGCCGCCCGTGGTGAGCGGCGACCAGAATTCCCACACCGACAGGTCGAAGGTGGCGGGCGTCTTGAGCAGCGCCCGATCCCCCGCGCCCAGCGCGAATGTGGCGCGCAGCCACTGCAATTGGTTGGCAATGGCGGAGTGCGGGATGGCCACACCCTTGGGCGTGCCGGTGGAGCCGGAGGTGAAGATCAGATAGGCGGGATTGTGCTCACGCAACGGGCGCACCCGCTCCGCATCCACGATCGGCGCATCCGAGTACTCGGATAGATCGACCAGGTCCACCTCGTGCACCGGCAGTTCGGTATCGAAGGGGACCCCGTCGATCGACGTGGTGAGCACGCATACCGGCCACGCCGTATCCGCGATGTACGCGATCCGCTCGGCCGGATGGTCCGGGTCGATCGGCACATACGCGCCACCCGCCTTGACCACCGCGTACATGGCGATCACCAGGTCGATGGAACGGCGCATGGCCAGGGCCACCGTGCTCTCCGGGCCGACGCCATCGGCGATCAGCCGCCGCGCCAACCGGTTCACCCGGGCATCGAATTCGGCATAGGTGAGCGAGGTTCCGCCATCGGCCGACAGCAGCGCCACCGCGTGCGGGGTATTCGCGACCTGACTGTCCACCAGGTCCACCACAGTGACGGACGCGACCGGGTGCGCGGTGTCGTTCCACTCGCGCAGCACCCGCTGCCGCAGTTCCCGGCCGAGCAGGTCGATGGCACCGACCCGGATATCGGGCTGGGCGGCAATGATTTCCAGCACCCGCCGCAGCGCATCCGCGAATCGCGCCGCGCTCGCGCCGGTGAAGAGATCGGTGGCATAACCGAGCGTGATGTCCATGCCCGCCGCAACGCCGCTGTCGTCGTAGTTGTCCACGGCGAACAGGTGCAGATCGAATTGCGCCACATCGCTGTCGAATTCGACCTCGGCGACCTCCAGGCCGGGCAGCCGCAGGGTGGCCCGGTCGTGGTTCTGGAAGGAAAAGCCCACTTGGAACAGCGGATGCCGCGCGGTGGAGCGCACCGGGTTCAGCACCTCCACGAGGCGCTCGAAAGGTACGTCGGCGTGGGCGAAGGCAGCGATATCAGCGGTCCGCACCCGAGCCAGCAACTGATCGAACGGTTCGGCCGCGTCGATCCGCGTGCGCAGCGCGAGGGTATTGACGAACATGCCGATCATGTCGTCGAGAGCGGCCTCACCGCGCCCCGCGATGGGTGTGCCGACCGCGATATCGCCGGTGCCGGACAGGCGGGCCAGCAGCGTGGCGAAAGCGGCGTGCACCACCATGAACAGGGTCGCGCCGTGACGGCGACCCACATCGGCGAGCCGGGCATGCAGTTCGGCATCGACGGGGAAGTCGATTCGCTTGCCGAGCATGCTCTGCCGGGCCGGACGGGGGAAGTCGGCGGGCAGGTCCAGCTGATCGGGCAGTCCGGCGAGAGTGTCCCGCCAGTACCCGATCTGCTGGGAGACAACCGATTCGGCATCCTCCTCGGACCCGAGCAGAGTGCGCTGCCAGAGCGCGTAATCGGCATACTGCGCCGCCATGGGTGCCCAGGCCGGAGCCGAGCCATCGAGCCGGGCACCGTAAGCGTGCATCAGGTCGCGCACGAACGGCACCACGGATGAGCCGTCGGCCGCAATATGGTGCAGCGCACCGGCGAACACGTATTCGCGGGACACGGCATCGGTGATGCGGAACAGTTCCAAACGGACCGGAACATCGGTGGTGACGTCGAAACTTGTGCCCGCCAGCGCCAGAATGCGCTGCGGCAGTGCGGCTTCGGTGATGTCGATCGGGTGCAGCGGCTGCGCGGCCTTTTCTGCGGGCAGGATCACCTGCACCGGACCCGACTCCGTCTCCGGATAGACGGTGCGCAGCGTCTCGTGCCGTCCGATCACATCGGCCATGGCCGCTTGCAGCGCAGCCACATCCAACGTTCCCGACAGGCGCAGGGCCAGGGGAATCGTGTACGCCGTGGAGGCATTGTCGAAGCGGTTCAGGAACCACATGCGCTGCTGTGCGGGCGACAGCGGCAGCTGCTCCGGGCGCGCACCGGCGGTGAGCGCGGGCCGGGCCGCGGGCAGCAGGCCAGCACCGATCCGGGCCGCCAGATCGCTGACCCGCGAGGCCTCGAACAGCGCCCGCACGCCGATGGTCGCGCCGAGCACGCCGCCGATCCGGGCGACCGCCTTGGCCGCCAGCAGCGAACTGCCACCGAGGGCGAAGAAGTCATCGTCCGAGCCGACCCGGTCCAGACCGAGCAGTTCGGCGAACACACCGGCCACGATCTCCTCGGCGAAGGTGGCGGGCCGCCGGTACGCGGTGGTCTCGAAGACCGGCGCGGGCAGCGCCTTGCGATCCAGTTTCCCGTTGACGGTCAACGGGATTCGGTCGATCACCACGATCGCGGCGGGCACCATGTGCTCGGGCAGCCGCTGCGCCAGATCCTGGCGCAGCACGGCGGTATCGAGGGGCCCGTCGGCGGCCACCACGTAACCGACGATCCGGTCCTCCTCAGTGACGTCATCGCGGCGCACGGCGACGGCGGCCTGCCGCACACCGGGTTCCTCCAGCAGCGACTGCTCGATCTCGCCGAGCTCGACACGGAAGCCGCGCAGGTTCACCTGTTGATCGGCGCGTCCGATGTACTCCAGCTCCCCGTCGGCATTCCAGCGCGCCAGGTCACCGGAGCGGTAGGCCAGCGCACCGGCCGGACCGTACGGGTCGGCCACGAAACGCGAGGCGGTGAGCGCGGGCCGCGCGAAGTAGCCGCGCGCCAGCTGTCCACCGGACACGTAGATCTCACCGGGTACGCCGACCGGCACCGGCCGCAGCCGCGAATCCAGCAGGCGCAGGCTCAATCCCGCCAGCGCGCCGCCGATATTGCTGGCCGGACCGTGATCCGGTCCGATCGGCCGATAGGAGGAGTGCACCGTGGTCTCGGTGATCCCGTACATATTCACCAGCACCGGCATGGCCGGGCGGTGCGCGAACCAGCTGCGCAGCCGATTCGGTTCCAGGGCTTCGCCACCGAAGATGACGTAGCGCAGCGCCAGGTCCGGCTGGAGCTCCAGGTCGGCATTGATCAGCTGATAGAAGGCGGACGGCGTCTGATTGAGCACCGTGACCTTCTCCGCGGCAAGCAATTCCAGGAACTGCTGCGGCGACCGCGAGGTGAAGTAGTCGACCATGAGGAGGGTGCCGCCGTAGAGCAGCGCACCCCACAGCTCCCACACCGAGAAGTCGAAGGCGTAGGAGTGGAACATGGTCCACACATCGGACGGGCCGAAGCCGTATTCGCTCTCGGTATTGTCCAGCAGCCGAATCACATTGTGATGCGGCATCATCACGCCCTTGGGGCGGCCGGTGGAGCCGGACGTGTAGATGACGTAGGCCTTATTGTCCGGGCGCAACGGCGAGCGACGATCCGCATCGGTCACCGGGTCGGCCGAATAACCGCTCAGGTCAACCACATCCAGGTCGATGACCGGTCCGCCGAACCAGCCCGAGGGCAGATTCGCGGCGGCATTGGTGATGGCGCACACCGGGCGCGCGTCATCCACCACGTACTCGATGCGATCCGACGGGTAATTGGGGTCGATGGGCAGATAGCCGCCACCGGATTTGACCACGGCCAGCAGCGCGACCACGACCTCCTCATTGCGTGGAAGCGACACGGCCACCAGTGATTCCGGTCCGACACCGGCCGCGATGAGACGGCGGGCCAGTCGATTGGTGCGAGCATCGAGTTCGGCGTAGGTGAGGGTGACGCTCCCCGACCGCACCGCGATCGCCTGCGGGTCGATGAGCGCTGCCGCCGCGAAACGATCCGCGATGGTGACGAATTCGGCGATGTCCTCGCCGCGCACCGGCCACTCATGGAGCGCGAGCTGCTGCTCCTCGGCGCTCAGTAGCTGAATATCGCCGACCGCGACCGTATGGTCCGCGGCCACCGCCGCCAGCACCTGCTCGAATCGACGAGCCAGCACCGCAATGCTGTCTGCATCGAAAAGGTCGGCGGCATAGGTGATCTCGACGTCGATGCCACCGGCGCGGCCGTCGGCATCCCGAGCCTCGGTGACGGTGAACTGGAGATCGAACTTGGCCACGCCCGCGTCGATCTGCTCCGGGCGCACATGCAGCCCCGGCAGTTCCACCGCGGGCAGCGGGAAGTTCTGGAAGGTCAGCGCCACCTGGAACAGCGGATGCCGGTTCTGCGCGCGGGCCGGGGCAAGCGCCTCGACCAGTCGCTCGAACGGCACATCCGCGTGCGACAGGGCCTCGATGTCATTCGTGCGCACCGACTCCAGCACGGTGTCGAACCCGGCGCGCGGGTCGACCTCGGTGCGCAGCACCAAGGTATTCACGAACATGCCGACCAGGCCGTCCAGGGCCTGCTCGCCGCGACCGGCGACCGGGGTGCCGATCGCGATATCGGAGGTCCCCGACAAGCGGGCCAGCAGCACCGCGAGGGCCGCGTGCACCGCGCTGAACAGGGTGGTGTCCTGCTTGCTCGCCAGCTCCGCGAGCCCGCTGTGCAGATGCGAATCGATGGTGACCCGATGCGTGCCGCCGCGCTGCGAGGACACCGCCGGGCGCGGGCGATCCGCGGGCAGTTCCAGCTGCTCGGGCAGGCCCGCGAGCCGGGTACGCCAGTAGTCCAGCTGGCGGCGCGATTCCGACTCCGGATCGGTATCGGACCCGAGCACTTCCTCCTGCCACACCGTGTAATCGGCGTACTGCACCGGCAGCGGCTCCCAGCCGGGAGCCCGGCCGCCGCTGCGCGCGGTGTACGCGGTCATCAGATCGGTGGCGAGCGGGCCGAGCGAATAGCCGTCGGCGCTGATGTGGTGCAGGACCAGGGTCAGCACGTGTTCGGTGGCCGTCAGCGTGAACAGTGCTGCGCGCAGCGGGGTTTCGACGGTCAGGTCGAAGGCCCGGGTGGCCGCGGCGAGCAGGCGCGCATCGAGCGCGGACGCTTCGATCGCCTCGACCTCGAGCACGAGGGCATGCCCCGCCGCGGGCAGAATGACCTGCTCGGGGCCGTCGGGACCATCCGGGTAGACGGTGCGCAGCGTTTCGTGACGCTCCACCAGATCACCGAGGGCGGCCCTCATGGCCGGTGCGTCGAGCTCACCGTCGAGGTGGATGACGAGCGGGATATTGTCCACGGCCGCACCGGGACCGGCGGTCTCCTCGGTGGACCAATAGCGGTTCAGGAACCACATGCGGCGCTGGGCATGCGCCAGCGGCAGCCGCCCCGGGCGGGGACGCGTGGTCAGCGCGGGGCGCGCGCCCGCACCCGCCGACTGCTGCGCCCGCGCGGCCAAGGCCGACACCGTGCGTGCCTCGAACAGTGCGCGCACCGGAATCTCGCAGTCGAGCGCGACACCGATGCGGGCGGCCGCCCGGGCCGCCAGCAGCGAGCTGCCACCGAGAGCGAAGAAGTCGTCGTCCACGCCGACCCGCTCCAGGCCGAGCAGTTCGGCATAGACCTCGGCGACCGCGCGTTCGGCCGGAGTGACCGGCGCACGGTAGGCCGCGGCCTCGTATGTCGGTGCGGGCAGGGCGGCGCGGTCCAGTTTGCCGTTGACGGTCAAGGGGATTCGATCGATCAGCACGATCGCCGAAGGCACCATGTGCTCGGGCAGTCGCTGCGCCAGAGCCTGCCGCAGGGCGGCGGTGTCGACGTGCGCGGCATCCGAAGCCTCGGACGGCACGACGTATCCGACAATGCGATCCTCGTTCACGATCTCGTCGTGCCGGACCACCACGGCGGCCTCACGCACGCCGGACTCCGCCAGCAGCGCGGCCTCGATCTCGCCGAGCTCGACGCGGAAGCCGCGCAGATTCACCTGGAGGTCGGCGCGGCCGAGGTATTCCAGGTCCCCCGTGCGAGTCCAGCGCGCCAGGTCGCCGGTGCGGTAGGCGAGGGATCCGGCCGGACCGTACGGGTCGGCCACGAAGCGGCTCGCGGACAGAGCGGGCCGGTCCAGATAGCCGCGGGCGAGTTGCCCACCGGAGACATAGATTTCGCCGGGCGCGCCGACCGGCACGGGCCGAAGACGCGAATCCAGTACGCGCACAGCCAGACCCGGCAGCGCACCACCGATCACACTGGCCGAGCCGGTGTCCGGAGTAATGGGCCGGTACGACACGTGCACCGTGGTCTCGGTGATGCCGTACATGTTCACCAGCGCCGGACCCTGCGGGTGCCGGGCGAACCAGTCGCGCAGGCGCTGCGGCTCCAGCGCCTCGCCACCGAAGATCACGTAGCGGAGCGCGAGATCCTCGGCGTCCCTTCCTCGATCGGCGGCGATCAGCTGATAGAAGGCCGACGGCGTCTGGTTGAGCACCGTGACCCGTTCCGCGGCGAGCAGTTCCCGGAACTGTTGTGGCGAACGGGAAGTGAAGTAATCGACTACCACGACGCTGCCGCCGTACAGCAGCGCGCCCCACAGCTCCCACACCGAGAAGTCGAAGGCGTAGGAGTGGAACATGGTCCACACATCCGACGGCCCGAAACCGAAGTGACGCTGCGTATTGTCCAGCAGCCGAACCACATTCCGGTGCGGGATCAGCACGCCCTTGGGGCGGCCGGTCGAGCCCGAGGTGTAGATGACGTACGCGGTGTGCGCGGGGTCGAGCGGCGCGCGCCGATCCCGATCGGCAATCGGGGTCGAGGCGTAGCCCGCCAGATCCACGGTGTCGAGGTCGATGACGGTGCCACCGAACCATCCGGCGGGCAGCTTCGCGCCGCCGCTCGTGAGCGCACACACGGGACGGGCATCGCCCAGCACATACTCGATGCGATCGGCCGGGTAGTTGGGGTCGATGGGCAGGTAACCGCCACCGGACTTCAGTACCGCCAGCAAGGCGACAACCAGGTCCGCCGTACGCGGAAGCGCCACGGCCACCAGCGATTCCGGTCCGACCCCGGCCGCGATCAGGCGGCGGGCCAAACGGTTGGCGCGGGCATCGAGCTCGCCGTAGGTCAGCGTGGTCGCACCGGAGCGCACCGCGACGGCCGCCGGATCCAGTGCGGCGGCCACAGCGAAACGTCGTGCGATGGAATCGTCTTCGGCAATATCCGCGCCGGTGATCGACCATTCGTGGAGCACCCGGTGCCGCTCTTCGGCCCCGAGCACCTCGATATCGTCGATCGTGATCGCGCTGTCGGCGGTCACGGCGGCGAGGATCCGTTCGAAGCGCTGTGCCAGAGCCGCAATGGTCTCCGCATCGAAAAGGTCGGTGGCATAGGTGAATACGGCGTCGAGATCGGCGGGCGCACCCGTCGGATCCTGAAGCTCCGTCATCGACAGCTGGAGATCGAACTTGGCGGTGTGGGTGTCGATTTCCAAGCGGGACACCTGAAGACCGTCGAGCACGAGTTCGGTGCGGGCATTGTTCTGGAAGTCCAGCACCACCTGGAACAGCGGGTGCAGGCCCGGCGAACGCACCGGGTTCAGCGCCTCCACCAGGCGCTCGAACGGCACATCGGCCTGTCCGAAGGCCCGCAGATCGCGGTCGCGCACCTCCCCCACCAGCTCGGTGAAGGCCTGTCGCGGTGTGACCTCGGTGCGCAGCGCCAGAGTATTGACGAACATCCCGACCAGTCCGTCGAGAGCCTGCTCACCACGCCCGGCCACCGGGGTGCCGATCGAAATATCCGACTGCCCCGAGAGTTTGGCCAGCAGCGTGGCGAGCGCGGCGTGCACCACCATGAACAGCGAGGCGTGGCACTGCTCGGCGATCTCCCACAGCCGCCGGTGCGTCGCCGCGTCGATGGTGAAACCGTGCCGAGCCCCGCGGCCCGACACCGTGGCGGGCCGCGGACGATCGGCGGGCAAGGCGAGCTCCGGAGCCAGACCCGCGAGTTCCCGGCTCCAGAATCCGATCTGCCGGGCCAGCAATGATTCCGCATCGTCCGCGCTACCGAGCAGCTCCCGCTGCCACAGCGTGTAGTCCGCGTACTGCACCGGCAGCGCGGTCCACTCCGGGGCGGTCCCGGCGCGCCGCGCGGCATAGGCGGTCATGACGTCGCGAGTCAGCGGCGCGATGGACCAGCCGTCGGCGGCAATGTGATGCACCGAAACGACGAGGACATGCTCATCGGCCATGCGCAGCAGCGTCAAGCGGAAAGGCACTTCCTCGCCGACATCGAAAGGCCGTGCGGCCAGGGCACGTACGCGGTCGTCGAGGCCGGACGGTTCGACGTCCTCCACGGTGAGCGCGGGCGCGGCAATATCCAGGACCTGCTGGCGTCCGATGCCGTCCACCGCCGGATACACGGTGCGCAGGGTTTCGTGGCGCTGGACCACATCGCCGATCGCCGCCGCGAGGGCCGCCTCGTCGAGCGGTCCGCGCAGCCGGAGGGCGTCGACCAGATTGTCGGCCACCGACGTGGTGTCGAACCGGTTGAGGAACCACATGCGCTGTTGCGCGTAGGACAGCGGAACCAATTCGGGACGATCACCCGGCCGCAGGGCCGGGCGGGATTCGGCCGCGCTCCGGCGCAGGCGTTCGGCCAGCCCGGCGACGGTCGGATGTTCGAAGAGGGTGCGCACCGGGACATCGGCGTGCAGCACCGCGGCCAGTCGCGCCGAAATCCGAGTAGCCACCAGCGAATTGCCGCCGAGGGCGAAGAAGTCGTCGTCCAGGCCGATCCGGTCGGCTCCCAGCACCTCCGCGAAAACCTCCGCGACCGCGCGCTCGGCGCGGGTGACGGGGGCGCGGAAGGCACGGGCGCGCAGCTCCGGTTCGGGCAGCGCCTTGCGATCCAGCTTGCCGGAGGCGGTGAGCGGCATGGCGTCCACGCGCACATACGCGGTGGGCACCATGTAGGACGGCAGCGCGGCGCGCAGGCGTTCGCCGAGAATCTCGGTGAGCTCGTCCTCGGCCAGCTCGGTGACCACATAGGCCACCAGCAGCTCGCCGGTGCGGTGCTTGCGCACGTTCACCGCGGCGGCGCGCACGTCCGGGGCCGCGACCAAGGCCGCCTCGATCTCGCCCAGTTCGATCCGCTGTCCGCGCAACTTCACCTGGAAGTCGCTGCGGCCCAGGTATTCCAGATCGCCGCCACGGGTGCGGCGGACCAGGTCGCCGGTGCGATACATGCGGGTACCGGCCGGTCCGTACGGATTGGCGATAAAGCGCTCCGCCGACAGATCGGTGCGACCGTGATACCCGCGCGCCACCTGCACGCCCGACAGGTACAACTCGCCGATCACATTGTCGGGCACCGGCCGCAGCCGCTCATCGAGCACGAACACGGTGCTGCCGTGCACCGCCCGGCCGATCGGCACCGGCCCGGAACCGGCCGCATCGACGGGTGCATAGGTGGCATGGACCGTGAACTCGGTCGGACCGTAGAGATTGTGCAGCGCGGCATCGCTCACCGTGGCGAAGACCGCGGCGGTCTCACTCGACATGGCCTCACCAGCCACCAGAACCGTACGCAGCGAGGCGATTTCCTCCCGTCGCACCGCACCCGCGAACACCGTGAGCATGGACGGCACGAACGAGGTCATGGTGACCCCGTACAGCGCGATGGTCTCGGCCAGATAGGCGGCATCGCGGTGCCCGTCATGCTCGGCGACGACGACGCGACCGCCCCGGCACAGCGCGGCGAAAAGCTCCCACACCGACACGTCGAAGGTGGCGGGCGTCTTGAAGAGCACCACATCCTCGGACCCGATGCCGTATTCCTCGGAGATCCAGGCGATCTGATTGGCCACCGAAGCGTGCTGCACGGCAACGCCCTTGGGGCGGCCGGTGGAGCCGGACGTGAAGATCACATAGGCCAGCCCGGAGGGCAGCAGCGGGCCGCGCCGTTCGTCGTCGGTGACCGGATCGTCTGAGAAGCCGGACAATTCGGCGGTATCGACCGCGAGTACGCGAGTTCCGGCGACGGCGTCGGCGGGCCAGCCATCGGCGGAAGTCGTCAAAATACATACCGGCTGGGCGGTTTCAATTACCTGCCGCAAACGAGCAACCGGCTGATCCGGATCCACCGGGACGAACGCACCACCCGCGGTGAGCACGGCATACACGGACAGAACGAACTCCGCCGAGCGCCGCATGCCCAGCACCACCAGCGTCTCGGGGCCCACACCCAGCGAAACGAGCTGCCGGGCAAGCCGGTTGACCTGCGCGGACATCTCGCCGTAGGTGAGCATCCACGGACCGTCGATGAGCGCGACCGCACCGGGAGTACGCAGCGCCTGCGCCTGGAAGGCCGCGAGCACGGTATCGCCGCCCGCGATGGCCGGGGCCACACCGGATTCGAGCACGCGAGCGCGCTCCGCGGAATCGAGCAGCGGCAGCTCCGAAACAATAGTTTGCGGAGCCGCCACTACAACGTCGAGCAAACGCACAAACCAGCGTGCGTAGTCAGAGATGGTGGCGTGTTCGAATAGATCCGTAGCGAAGTTGAACTCCGCTTGGATCCCCGCCGGTGCCGGACCTTCCCCGGGACCGGCACCGGCGAAGCTTTCGGTGACCGCGATCGAAAGGTCGAACTTGGTCACTCCGGGGTCCAGCGTACCCGCCGTGGCAAGCAATCCGGGCAGTTCGACACCGACATTCCCCGCACCGGTGAACGAGAACATCACCTGGAACACCGGATGACGGGCCTGCGAGCGCGCCGGATTCACTACCTCGACGAGTTGCTCGAACGGCGCGTCGGCATGCGCGAAGGCGGCAAGATCGACTTCCCGCACCTGCGCCAGCAAACTCTCGAACGGCAACCGGGCATCCACCCGCGTGCGCAAGGGCAGCGTATTGACGAACATGCCGATCAGATCGTCCAATTCGCGCACGCCGCGCCCGCCGACCGGCGTGCCGATGACCACATCGTCGGCACCGGACAAACGGGTCAGCAACACCGCCAGCGCGGTATGCATCCACATGAAGGTCGAAACCCCATGGGCACGAGCGGCTTCGGCGGTCCGCGCGTGCAGGTCCGCGGACAACTCGACGACCTGGGTCCCGCCCCGCCCGCTCGCGATCGCCGGACGCGGCCGATCCGAGGGCAGATCCAATTGCTCCGGCGCGCCGAATAGCGCATCGGTCCAGAACTCCAGCTGCCGGGTCAGCAGCGAATCCGGGTCCTCCGCCGAACCCAGCCGTTCCCGTTGCCACAGCGCATAATCCGCATACTGCAAAGCCAGCGGAGCCCAACCGGGCGCGCGGCCCTCACGCCGCGCCGCATACGCGTCGCTCAATTCGCGGGCCAGCACCGGCAGCGACAACCCGTCCGCGCCGATGTGATGCAGCACCACGGCCAGCGCGAACTCGTTCTCGGCGAGCGCGAACAATCGCGCCCGGAAGGGCAGCTCGCGCTCGAGGTCGAAACCGGTGGCGGCGAATCCGCGCAGCTCCGCATCGAGGCGCTCGACCGATACCGGCTCGATGGGCAGTTCTGGCCCTGCCGCAGAGGACATTTCAGACACTTCGGTCACGCGGTCGGCACCCGGGGACCGGGCATCGGCCAGCGTGCCCAGCAACCGATCCAGCGGTACCACGCGCTGGCACGCCGCGCCCTCGGCGGTCTGCGGGAAGACGGTGCGCAGCACCTCGTGACGATTCAGCACATCCAGCAGCGCCGCGTGCAGCGCCGCAACCTCCACCGGTCCACTCAGACGCAGCACGAAGGGCATGTTGTAGTCGGCGCCGGAACGCTCGAAACGATTCAGGAACCAGATGCGCTGCTGCGCGGGCGAGAGCGGCACCACCTCCGGGCGCACCCGCGGGCGCAGCTCCGGACCTGCCTCGGCATTCTCGTCCACAAAGCGGTTGTCGATGAGCTCGGCCAATTCGGCAACGGTGGTGGCGGCGAACAGCTCCCGCACGCCCAACCGGCACCCCAGCTCCGCACCCAGCCGCGCCGCCACCTGGGTGGCGATCAGGCTATTGCCGCCGAGCGCGAAGAAGTCGTCATCCAGGCCCAGCCGATCGCGCTCGAGCACCTCGCCGAACACGCGCGCCACGGTCCGCTGCACCGGTGAGACGGGTTCCCGGTATTCGACCGTCCGGCGTTCCGGCGCGGGCAGCGCGGTCCGGTCCAATTTGCCGGAAGCATTGACCGGCAACGCCTCCAACAGCACATACGCCGCAGGCACCATGTAGGCGGGCAGCGCGGCAGCGGCGGCGGCACGCAACGCGGCGGTCTCCACCGTGCCCGGCGCATCCGCCACCACGTAAGCGACAAGCTGCTCATCCCGCACCACGACCACGGCCTGCCGCACGGCATCCACCGCGACCAGCGCCGACTCGATCTCACCCAGCTCGATGCGCAAACCGCGCAGCTTCACCTGGAAATCGGTGCGCTCCAGATAGATCAATTCCCCCTGGGCGGTCCAACGGACCAGATCGCCCGTGCGGTACATCGATTCACCGGCCCGCCCGTGCCCCTCCGCACCCGCGAACGGATCGGCCACGAACCGCTCCGCCGTCAGATCCGGGCACGCCACGTAGCCCCGGGCGAGCTGTACCCCCGACAGATACAGCTCACCCGGAGTCCCTACGGGAACCGGCCGTAAACGTGAATCAAGCACGTACAGCCGGGTATTGAACACCGGCGCGCCGATCGGCACGATCTCGGTGTCCAAGTCTGTGACCTCGTGGAACGTAACGTCCACGGCGGCCTCGGTGGGACCGTACAGGTTGTGCAGCCGGGCACCGGTGAGCGCGCGCAAACGCTGCGCGGTCGATGCGGGCAGCGCCTCACCGGAGGCGAACACCAGGCGCAGCGTCGGCCCGGTGAAACCCTGACCGAGTCCGCAATTCGCCCCGGCCCCGACCTCGTCCCGATCCGCCGCGGCGGCAAGCTCGGCCACGAACACCGAGAGCATGGACGGCACGAAGTGCGCGACCGTAATACCCTCGCGGGCAATCAGATCGGCCAGATACGCCGGATCGCGATGCCCGTCCGGCTTCGCCAGCACCAGGGCCGCGCCGATCTGCAAGGGCCAGAAGAACTCCCATACCGACACGTCGAAGGTCGCCGGAGTCTTCTGCAGCACAACGTCTTCAACGGTGAGGCCGTACTGGTCCTGCATCCACGCCAGGCGATTGACAATGGCCGCGTGGCTAACCGCCACACCCTTCGGACGGCCGGTCGAGCCGGACGTGAAGATCACGTACGCGGTATTCGAAGGCCGCAGCGGCGCAAGGCGTTCCGCCTCCTCGATCGGCCCGTCGGGGTAGTCATCCAGGTCGATCTCGTCCAGGTTCAACATCGGCGCGCCGAGCTCGAGCGCGGGCCGATCCGCGGTCGTGGTCAGCACCACCGCCGGGTTCGCCGTGCCCACGATGTGCTCGATGCGCTCGGCCGGATGATCCGGATCCAGCGGCACGTATGCCGCCCCCGCCGCGTGCACCGCGTAGATCGCGATCACCAGTTCAGGCGACCGCCGCAGGTGCAGAGCGACCAAGGACTCCGGTCCGACGCCGGTCGAAATCAGGTGCCGGGCAAGGCGGTTCACATGTTCGGCAAGCTCGCCATAGCCGATCGTGGCCTCCGGCTCATCCGCGTAGCGCACCGCCACCGCGTCCGGAGTGCGCGCCGCCTGCGCCGCGAACAGCGAGGGCAGCGTGGCCGCATAATCCACGGGGTGCGCGGTGTCGTTCCAGATCCGCAGGCTCACCTCGCGCTCCAGCTCGGTGATCACCGGCACCGCCGACAGCGGTGTGGCCGGATCGAGCTCCAGCAGCCGCTCCAGCAGTCCGGTGAAACGCGCGTGATGCCTGGCGATCTCGTCCGGGCTGTACAGATTCGGATTCGCCTCCAACTCCAGCAGCACCTGATCGCTGTCGCCGGGGTACAGCTGCAAGCTCAAATCCTCGACCGGGCCGCTGGTCAGCACGTGGTACCGCGCGGTCGCCTCGGCCATCGGGAAGCTGAGATCGAAAAGCATGATGTTGGCCATCGGCCCGAACAGCGCCCGCCGCGTCTGTTGACCCTCGCGGTCGGCGTCCCGGCGAATGTCCTCGGCCCGATAGCGCTGATGCCGCACCGCACCGGACAATCCCGCCCGGCTCGCGGCCAGTAGATCACCCCAGGTGGCGTCCGCCGGCACCGGAATCCGCAGCGGAACGATATTCGACAGCATGCCCGCCGAACGCCGCGCGAGATCCGTGGTGCGCGCCGTCACCGGCAGGCTGAGCACCACATCATCGCGGTCGGTCAGCCGGGCCAGATAGGCGGCGAAGGCCGCCACCAACACCGCCGACACCTTCGAACCATGCTCGGCGGCAAAGGCGTTCACGCGATCGAACACCCGCCGCGGCAACGGCCGCCCGAAGCGCAGATTGGCGGCGGCAGGTCCGGCCGTACGCCGCTCGAGCGTGGTGGGCTCCATACCGCGCACCTGCTCGGCCCAGTACTCGCGATCCCGCACGAAGTCCGCGCTCTCGCGGTACTCCCGCTCGGCCTCGACCAGCGTCCGCATACCGGCCGGATCGATCGACGACGGTGCGGTGCCATTCATCCGGGCGTTGTACCGCTCGGCGATGCGCATGGTGACAATGAGCGCGCCGAACCCGTCGAGCAGCAGATGGTGGCAGCGCAGGTACCAGAAGTAGCGGCGGTCGGCGACCCGCAGCAGCGCCCCGCCGAAGAGCCGGTCGGCCAGCAGGTCCACCGGGGCGGTGAAGTCGGCGCGCATCCAGTCGTGCGCGGCGGCGATCGGATCGGCGGCCTCACGCAGGTCGATGAGCGGAATGCTCACCGGCAGTCGCGGATCCACCATCTGGCGGGGCTCGCCGTCCACCTCGAGCACCCGCACCATGATGGATTCGGTTTCCCGGAATGCCTCCAGGTGCGCCTGCTCCAGCACGGTGTGATCGAGTTCGCCTCGCACATCCAGGTATTCGGCGACATTGCTCGGCACCTCCGGCTCGAGCAGCTGGGCGTACCAGAGGCCGAGTTGCCCCGGTGTGAGCGGAAACGGTTGTCCCGGGCCGTGATCGCTGCCCGAACCGCTGAACCCCAACTCCGTACCGTGCACCAGGAGCCTCCCTCGTTATGGCGAATTGCTATCCCGCCGAACGTGTGAGGGCATCACGAAATAGGCCTGCGCAGGCCGATGAGTATCGGCCGCCAGGCCACGGAAAACCGTACTGCCCACGGTGATTCGACGAATGCGCGACGCCGGGCTGCGACGTCCTGCGCGTGATCTGACTAGTGCTCGAACCGGGCGGAACCCCCGTCAGGTCCGTCCGGGATGCGGCTGCCTCCGGGTCATCCGCATCGGATTGTCCTGTTGCCGATCTCCTCCAACTTCACCGCTGGCGCTGCCGTGAAAAGTGCTGTCTTGACACTTGCCACGAAACCTCGCCGTGTCGCCTGCGTCACATGGATGCCGTCCATGCATTGAGGACAGTAGGCCTTTACGCAATAAAACGGAACTTTTTCCCCAAAAAAAGTTGGACGAGCGTCTAGTTGGTTCGCAAGATCGCGCATCGAGCGCGAAGAATGTGGGAACGCCCACATGATGAAGCCGCGGTGTGACTAACCGCACTTTCGGATTCGAAGACTATGAGTCGAAACGTTGCATCTGCGTTGCATCGGCGCCCATACGCCGATCCAGCACGCGCATCTTGGCCTCGATCTGCGAATACAGCGGAGAATCTCGATCGACCGTCGCTCGATAGGCGGCCCACGCGGCGGCGTCGTCACGCCCTTCCGCACCGGCGGTCCATCGGCTCAAGATCGCGGCATCGCCGGAACGCAGCACGGCCGTGCGCAATCGAACCCGCAATTCATTGCGAATGTCTATAACTCCCGGCGCGGTCGAACGCGGCAGCACCGGACCCGAATAAAGCCGCACCGCGGTATCGGCGTCCCCGGAATCCAGCGCGGCGCGCAGCGCCTCCACATCGGTGGCGATCGGAATCAACAGCCGGTACGGCCGGGACCCGAACACATTCGGTCCCACGACCGACCGCAGCCGCGACATGGCCGCGCGAATGGTGGCATTGTCCAGATCCGCGTCATCGAGCAGCAGCGCCAGGTGATCCGCCGACAAACCCTCGTGGTGTTCGGCGAGCAGCAACAGGATCTCGGCGTGCCGCTGCGACAAGGGAACTCGCTCCCCCGCCACGGTCAGCTGCGGCTGCCCCAGCCCGAGCACCTCCAGGCCGAGCCGCTCCGGCATCGGCGCGTCCGCACCCGAACGGCGATCCCCCGACCGCACCGCGGCCAGCAGCAGATCCATCTCCGCCGCCGTCGCCGCCGCCTTGACCAGCGCCAGAATCTCCGGTCGCGCGACACGCACGCCGCCCGCGATCATGAGCACGCCCACCAGGCGGCCATCCGGATCATGCACGGGCGCAGCCGCTCCGGTGATCTGATGCAGGCGTTGCAGGAAATGCTCCGGACCGTGAATCCAGGCCGCGCGGCCGGTGCGCACCACCAGGCCCACCGCATTGGTGCCGACCCGGCGCTCGCTCAGATCATTGCCCTCACGCAGGCCCGCCTCGGCCGCGGCATGCACGCGATCGGCATTGCCGTGTACCGAGAGCACCCGGCCGAATTGATCGGAGATGACCACGATGAGTCCGGTGCTGGTGGCATCGCGCAGCAGCAACTTGTCCACCAGCGGCATGATCGCGGCGGTCGCGTGCGCGTCCCGATAGCGGACCAGATCGGTGCCGCGCAGGCCGCGACCGTCATTGTCGTCCATGGGATCGACGCCGCCGCGCAGGCTGCGCAACCATGATTCGAGGACCATCGGTCGCAGCAAACCCGGCAGCTGACCGAGTTGTTCGCCGCCCACACTGAGATATCCGTGGGCTTGCGCGGCATAGGCCTCGAGCGCGCCAAGTTGCGTGCCCGGTTCGGCACCGTGCTGCGGATTGCTCCCACCTGCGATGTTGCTGACCATTTGCCTTTCTTTCCCGCCCCAAAGAGTACCGACGGGCTTTACACCCGACGGTAGAAGCCGGATGTTTGTCCCGCAGGTCACACCCCGAACAGAACCTCACGAAATGTGAGCTACGCAGCAGTTTGTAAAACGTGCCCTGTTCAGTCCGGTGGAACGGTAGGCGAATCTAGTTGGGCGGCAAAGTCGGTCGCAGGGAGGATGCGCTGCGCTGGCGAACCGCGCCCCACCACAGGCCCGCGCCATACGCAATATCGTCCAGGCGTTTGCAGGCCACATATCGAGTCGGATCCAGCGCGCCGGACTCCCGATGAATGAACCAGTCCGCCAAGCCCTCCGCCACCGCGAGCGTCACCGCGATATGCCGAATCCGGCGCGAGCACAACATGCCCAGCAGCGTCACCGGCCAATAGTGGCGGCACAGCGAGGAAGCCAGCCGCCACACCCCACCCGAAAACCCGCGCGCCATATATATCGCGGCGACCCGGGTCGGATTGTCGAGACCGGCGAAAACCCGGCGCAAGCGGAACAGCGTGGTGATCAGGGTCAGCAGCGCGCCCACCGCACCCCAGCGCGTGAGCGTGCCGAACAGCACGGCCGTCACCGCGGTCCAGATGGGTAGCGAGAGCGGCGCGGCCATCCCCACATGCCGCTGACTCAGCGGGGCCACACCCGTGCCATGGGTCAGTTTGTGGGTGAACCACTTTCGCAGCGACACCGGATTGCTGTGCGCCACCCGGGCCGCGGGCTCATAGCGCAACCGCCAACCCGCCCGATCCAGCCGCCAGCACAGGTCGATATCGCCACCCGCGGGCATGGATTCGTCGAAACCACCCTCACCCAGCAGGGCCAGCCTGCGCACCAGCAGCGCGGTGCTCGGCACATACGGCACCGGGCCGTGCGCCTGCACCGCCGACTCGCGGCGACCGCGATGCAGCGAACCCCGGGTGTGCTCATAGCGAGCCAGCACCGTGGAATCCGGGTCCATGGCCAGAATCCGCGGGGCCACCAGGGCCACCTTCGGATCGCTGAAATGGCCCAGCATGACCTCCAGCCAGCCCGTCCGCGGCACCACATCCGGGTCCAGGAAGGCCACGAATTCGGTTGCCGCCGCGCGCAGGCCGAAATTCCGGGCGGCGGCCTGACCGTGCCGCTTATCCCAGCGCAGCACCGTCACCCGGCGACGGCTGCCACCCGATTCCGGAATCCGCACCGGTTTATCCGAGCCGTCATCGACCACGATCACGGTGTGCCCGCGCAGCGCCGAGAGCAGCCGATTCAATTCGGGCACATTGTTGTGCACGGGGACGATCACGGTGACGTCCTCCAGCGCGGGCAGCAGCCGCGGGCGCGGATTCGCCACGCCGGAATCGAGCAGGCGTCTGGCAACCTTGGCCGACGTCGGGTCGGTCACCTCGAGGTACCCGTCACCGATCAGGGCCGCAGCCTCCGGCGCGAGCCGCAGCAACCGGGTCGGCGTGCCGCCGACCAGGAGCCGTCCACCGGAGTAAGTGCGCACCCTGGGATCGATTCGCACCCCGAAACCATCGGGAAGGCGATCATGGCGCATTCCTGGAATGCTAGGTCAGCACATACTCAGCAATCATGATTGGCGCGCCGCTTGCTATCCCGATAGTCCGATAAACCTTTCGCGGTCCACCCGCAGCCGGACCCGTGCGAGAGCGCGCGCTCTACACTTCGGTGGGAATTTCAGCAGTTGAACAGGCAGGGGACGGAAATCCGGACCCACGGTACCGAGGTGGCATGGGAGTCGGGCGAATGCAGACAAGCGGGGGCGGTAACACCCTCTCGGAAGCCGAGATCGTCGAGGCCGCCCTGCGGGTGGTCCGCCAGGACGGCGTGGAGAAACTCTCCATGCGGCGACTGTCCCGCGAACTCGGAGTTTCTCCGATGGCCCCCTATTACTACGTCGCGGACAAGCGCGAGCTACTCGACCTGGTGGCGACCGCCGCACTCACCGGAGTGCGCAAGCCGCCACCGGAATTCGGGCCATGGCAAATGCGGCTGCGCGAGATCGTCGATCAGATCGACGAGAAATTGCGCAAACACCCGGGCCTCGGCGACGTACTCATCGAGCAGATGCTGGGCAAACAGCTCGATCTGATCGCGGCCGTCATGGAAATCCTCTTCGACGCCGGATTCGACGACCGGAATGTGCTCGCCGCCTATGCGACCATCCACACCTATCTGTTCGGGCGCAGCAAGGTGAACCCGCGCGATCGCGGGGTACTCGCCGATCGGGTGTTGCCGGAAGCCGTCGAACGCGCGATGAAACATCTGGGCGACCTGCGTGGGAAGTACTCCTACGACTTCTCCATGGATGTGCTCATCGCCGGGCTCGAGGCTCAGCTTGTCCGGCAGCAAGAGCGCACCGTATAGTGAAACTAGAACACGTTCTAGTTTGGGTAGACTGCACCGGCAACGCACCACACGCCGGGTTCGAGAGGACACTATGACCACCGTCGACGTACCGCACAGCTCTCGATCGGCCGTGCTGCGGGTCTCCGCGGTCATCAACGAAACAGCCGACTCCTGCTCGCTGGTATTCGACGTGCCCGAGGAACTGCGTGAACGCTTCACCTACCAGCCCGGCCAATTCCTGACCCTCCGCATCCCCAGCGAACTCACCGGGTCCGTCTCGCGCTGCTACTCCCTGGCCAGCTCGCCCTACACGGACGACAAGCCGAAGGTGACCGTCAAGCGCACCGTCGACGGCTACGCCTCGAACTGGGTGTGCGACAACGTGACAGCCGGCTCCACCCTCGAGGTGCTGCCGCCGTCGGGCGTCTTCACACCCAAGAACCTCGACGAGGATCTACTGCTCTTCGCGGCGGGCAGCGGCATCACGCCGGTCATGGCCATCTTGAAATCCGCACTCGCGCGGGGCAATGGGCGCATCGTCGTGGTGTACGCCAATCGCGACCACGAATCGGTCATCTTCGCCGCGGAGCTACGCGAACTCGCCGATAAGCATCCACAGCGGCTCGTCGTCATCCACTGGCTCGAGCACCTGCAAGGACTGCCCACCGCCGACGCGCTCGCCACCCTCACCAAGCCCTATGCCGGGTTCGAGGCCTTCATGTGCGGACCCAAGCCGTTCATGGACCGCGTCCACGACGCACTCGGCTCGATCGGCATGCCGCGCAACCGAACCCACGCCGAAGTCTTCAACTCGCTCTCCGGCGACTCGTTCGCCGATGTCGCCCCCACCGAGCTCAGCGATGAGGAAGCCGCCGACACCGCCAGCGTGGAAGTCGAACTCGACGGCGAGACACACGAACTCACCTGGCCGCGCAGCCAGACCCTGGTCGACATCATGCTCTCCAAGGGCCTCGACGTCCCCTACTCCTGCCTCGAAGGCGAATGCGGCTCCTGCGCCTGCACCGTCCTCGAAGGAACCGTCGAAATGGAGAACGCCGAAATCCTCGACCCCGAGGACATCGCCAACGGCTACATCCTCGGCTGCCAGGCGCGACCGGTCACGGACCACCTCAAGATCCAGTTCTGATCTGTCACAACAATTTCGGCCGCCGCATCACAGATGCGGCGGCCGAAATACGTTGAGGGGCCAGGAATGGCGAGCCCGCAGCATGACCCGCGCGGAGCGGCGGCCCCCGCGAGGCGGCCAGGGGGTTTGGGGGCGAAGCCCCCAAGACTCCGCGTCAGCGGCTTCTCAGTAAGCCGAGAAGACGTTGTCGATCGAGCCGTAGCGGTGGGCCGCGTAGTTGCAGGCCGCCGCGATATTCGAGACCGGGTTCCAGATATCGAACGCGGTGCCCTCGACGTGGTACGCGTTGAAGGTCGGGTCGATCACCTGAAGCAGGCCCTTGGAGGGGATGCCCGCCGCGGCGTTCGAGTCGTAGAGGTTGATCGCGCCCGGGTTGCCGCCCGACTCGCGCATGATGTTGCGGAAGATGCCGTCGTAGCTGCCCGGAATGCCGCGCTGAGTCATGATGAACAGCGCATTCTTGATCCAGCCGTCCAGGTTGTCGGCGAAGACCGGCGGCAGCATCTGCGAGAAGGGCTGCGGCAGGGACTGCACGAACTGCTGCACCTGGTCCTGCTGCGGCGCAGGCAGCGTCTGCTGCCACTGCTCGGCCGTGGCCTGCATCTGCTGGGCCGGGGCCTGCAACTCGTTCGGCACACCCGAGATCGGGGCGTCGGCGTAGGCGGTGCCGGGCACCGCGACAACGGCGGCCAGGACGGCGAGGGGGATGAGCTTACGTAAAGGCATGCGCGTTTCTCCGGCAGCACAGCATCCACCGCGAGCGCCGCTGCGGAATTCGGGCGTTCGTGGTCGCACTGTCTGCGTATATGTGACTTGTTATGTGGGGGACCGGGATTCAGTTATCCGGCCGCTGAGACCGCTACTCGTTCGCGCATCTCACCGCGGAACGTTTTCCGCATGATGCTCGAGTACTTCACGCCTTAAGCAGGCGCTCGGTCTGTTTCTCGACAAGTCACAGAATGGTTGCGCCAGGTTAACGTAAACCCAACTAAAGCTGAACAACAGGTGAATCTGCCCGAGCCCTCGGTCACAGCCCCACCCGATCAGCGCCGCGAGCGATAGTAAACCCGCTGCTCAGGCGTCAATTTCTCGGTCGCATAGCTGAGCGCGGTCCGCCCCATCTCCGCCGCATGCGCATCCAGAAAATAAGTTAGCTGCGCCTCATCCACCCGTTTACCGATCTCCCGCAACATCCACCCCACAGCCTTCTGAATCAGATCCCGCCGATCACTCAGCAGCAGCTCACACAGCTCCACAGTGGTCGCGGTATCCCCCTCCTTGATAAACGCGAACGTGGTCAGCAATGCCACCCGCCGCTCCCACAACGACTCCTCCCCCGCCAGCTGAAACAACAAATCCCGAGGCCGCCCCAACAACCAAGGCCCCAGAATGAACTCCGCCGACCCATCCACCAGATCCCAGTTGTTCACCCTCCCCCGGCGCACAGCCCCCAAATACAACTCCACGATCTCCTGTTGCGCCCCAACATCTCCCCCACGCCCCCGCGAGGCACTAGCCATCTCCCCATTCAAAATCACCAGCCCCGCAAGCCGATGCTCATGCACCTCACTGTCCAACAACGCGTCAATCTCCGAAAGCGGCAGTCCCCCAAACTTTTTCACCACTTGCCGCGTCTTCGGCACCCGAATTCCTATGAAGACATCCCCCTCCCCATACTCCCCCACCCCAGTCTTGAAGAACCGCTGCAAGTGCACGGCATCCCCCGGATCAGCCACCTTCGCCAATTCCGCCCGCACCGCAGCCGCCGTCATCCCCGGACTGGTCATCCACCCATGATCGACCAGCCCACCGACACGAAATCGGCACCACGCCGAACCCGGCACCGAACGACTCTTTGCATCAAGCGGTTTCAGCCGCAGCCTGTAACAGCACCTCGCCGAACTTGCGCATCTGGTCGGGGCCGCCGTACCAGGCTGCCACCAGATCGACTGCTGCGGAGCGGGTGCGGCGGGCGGCTCGGGCCAGTTCGGAGACGGTGATTTCGCCCGATTCGGCCTCGAGGGCGGCTACCTCGAGATCGTGGCTGGTGAGTAGGAGACGCATGATTTGGTGGAGGTCGATATTGGGGGCCGGGGCGTCGGAAGACGGGGAATCGGGGACTCGGGGAGCGGGCGGGCGGGACTCCATCTCGCGGGATTCGGCGGCACGGGATTCGGCTCTGGACTCGCGTCTCGAAACCGGCTGGGATGGTTCGGATTCCCAGGTGGCGCGGGGCGGGATGGGGTCGGCGTCCGTGGTGGCGTGGCGACGGTTGGGGAGGGGCGCCGGGTCGGGGGACAACTGGCGGGGAGCGGGATCGGCTTCCGGGATCGAGGGGCGCGGAGAGACGGGGTCGGGGTCCATGACCGAGCGGAAGGAGGCGGGCTCCGGGGTCGGCGCAGAGTTGAAGGAGCTCTGGTCGGGGTCGGGGCGGTAGGGGGATGCCCACTGGACCGGCTGTTCGGGCTGGTCCAGGCCGGTTCGGCCCAGGGTGGCGTGGGTGCCGGTGTCGATGCCGGTCAACACCGGGTTCTGCGAAGTGCCCGGTTCGGGGGTGTCCGGGTGGGTGAGGCGGTAGTTCGCCTGACGCGCATTGAGGGTGTCCCCGAGACTGGCGGAGAAATCGGCATCCATGGCCGACATTCTTACCGCCCCCGCCGATCCGGTGCGACTCGGGCCGCGACCAAAGCTATTCACAAGCAACGGTATTGGGGCATTGACGGAATTCAGCCCATTTGTGTCATGCCCGCGGCCACCACCTGCGAGACATGGAAGATCTCATCGGAGGTGGGAAGAGTCAGGCCATCGAGGGCATGCAGGCGATCGGTGCTCGCGATGGCGAACATGGCCGATACCCAGGCCGCGGCGCAGGCCCGGAGCGTGCCGGGCTGAACCGGGGCGGGTGCGCTGGCCTGCAAAACCCTCGCGGTGATATCGAGTAGTTGATCCCGCATGCGGCGCAATTGCTTACGCACATCCGGATGGGTATCCGCCTCACGCCACATGATCACGCGCAGGACCGAGGAATGGTGATCGCGCAGATTCAGGGCCGCATCCAGGTTCACCAGGCTTTTGACCGGATCACCCGGAGCGACAAGGGAATCGATATCGTCGATCGGATCGGCGGGGACGCGTTCGGCCATGAGCGCCGACAGAATCGCGTCCTTGGTGGGGAAGTAGTAGAAGACCAGGCCTTTGGGGACTCCGGCCGCCGTCGCGATGGCGGCGGTCGGAGTCGCGTCGAATCCCTTTTCCGCGAACAGTTTCTCCGCGGCATCCAGAATGAGCAGACGAGCGTCGCCGTCGGTCTTACGACTGCGGCGACGCCCCGCCCCCGGTCTGCGCATCTGCATCAGTGATGCGTCACCGCATGGAAGCGACCCGACACCGCGGGCATTGCCGCGAGCGCGACCGCCACGGTCAACGCGCCGACAATCCAGGCGGTCCACGACGCACCGCTGTAACCACGGAAGTCCATCACCCACGGGGAGATGAACAGCAATGCGCCCAGCACGCCCATGGCGTAATCGGCGGTGGTGCCCGCCATCTTGGCCAGGTGCCCGAGCCCTGCGGCGGCAATCAGCACGCCGAGGACGACGAGCGTCCACATGGCCTTATCGGTATGCGCGACCCAGATCGGGGACAACGCGGCTACGGCGCCGAGTACGACGGCCGCAGCGTCCTGTGCGCGGCTCTCGGTGAACATGATGTGCCTCCTTAAAGGCTGAGGGTATGTCCTGCTTCCAGTTAATTCCTGATTGACCGCCCGATCAATAAATCCCTGGCTACGATCCGGCACCAACTCGGGTGTGGTGCGTGACACATCGGCGGGGACCCTCCCGAGCAGATAATCTGTGACCCATGTCGGACTCGGTGGAACACGTTCTAATTGTTGGCGCGGGGCTCGCGGGACTGCGCACCGCCGAAGAACTGCGACGCGCAGGTTACGCGGGGGAACTGACCCTCATCGGGGACGAGGATCGCGCACCGTACGACCGTCCGCCACTGTCCAAACAGTTCATTCGCGGCGAAACCGACGACACCGCCCTGCGGCCCGTCGAATTCTTCAACGAGAACCGGATCGACCTGCGGCTCGGGGCCTCCGCTACCGGCGTGGACACCACTGCGCGGCAGGTCACGCTGAGTGACGGCAACACGCTCGGCTACGACCAGCTGATCATTGCCACCGGGCTGCGGCCGCGGCGCATCGCCTCCTTCCCCGACGTTCGGGGTGTGCACGTGCTGCGCACCCACGCGGACGCGACGGGACTGCGCGACGAGCTCGCTAATGCCCGGAAAGCCGTCGTCGTCGGGGCCGGATTCATCGGCTGCGAACTCACGGCAAGCTTCCGCGCCAAGGGTGTCGATGTGGTTCTGGTCGAACCTCAGGCCACTCCCCTGGCCGCCGCTCTCGGCCCGCAGGTGGGTGCGCTGGTCGCCCGCATGCACGACGAGGAAGGCGTCGACGTGCGCTGCGGCATCGGCGTGGAAGCCCTGCTCACCGAGGGAGATTCGGTGCGCGGCGTACAACTCTCCGACGGCGGCATCGTCGACGCGGACCTGGTCGTGATCGGCGTCGGCTCGGTGCCCGTCACCGAATGGCTCGCCGACTCCGGCATCCCGCTCGCCGCACCCATGGACGGCGGCGGCGTCCTCACCGACGAGGTCGGCCGGACCACCGTTCCCGGCGTCTGGGCGGTCGGCGATGTCGCCGCGTGGAAACACGACACCGGCCACAACAAGCGCGTCGAACACTGGACCAATGCGGGCGAACAAGCCCAGCTGCTCACCGCCGCCCTGCTCGGCGCGGAACCCCACGCCGCCCTCGCCGTACGCGTCCCCTACGTGTGGAGCGATCAGTACGACGTGAAGATCCAGGTCCTCGGCACCCCCCACCTCGCCGACGAGGTCCAGATCATCGAGGACAAGGGCCGCAAGTTCTTCGCCCACTACCTGCGCGCGGGCACGCTGGTCGCCGTGGTCGGCGCGGGCATGACCGGCAAGGTCATGAAGATGCGCGCCCAACTGGCCGCCGGAGCCCGAGCCACGGTCTGACCCGATCTCGGACCGCGGTTCGCGGTCGAGGGGTCAGGTTCACTACCGTGACTGGTGTGATCGTCGCGCTCATTGATTCCGGACTGGGAATGCTGCCCACCGGGGCGTGGCTGCGCAAGCTACGGCCCGATATCGATCTGCTGCTGCAAACCGATCCCGACGGCGCCCCCTGGGGCCCGAAACCCGAGCAGTGGGTCATCGACCGCGTGGTCGACACCGCCCGCACCTCCGTGCGTGAGGGCGCGGAAGTCATTGTGCTGCCCTGTAATACGGCCAGCGTCATCGCCCTCGAGCATGTCCGCGCCGAAGTCGGCCCCGGCGTACCCGTGATCGGCACCGTCCCCGCCATCAAACCGGCCGCCGCCGCCTGCCGGAAGGTAGCGGTCTGGGCGACCGCCGCCACCACGGCCAGCGCCTACCAGGCCGACCTGATCGCCCGCTTCGCCGGTGAAGCCGACGTCACCGGTGTGGCCTGCCACGGCCTCGCCGACTCGATCGACCGCGGCGACCTCCCCGCCATCACCGAAGCCATCGCCAGCGCGGCCGACCGCACCCCACCCGGCACCGAGGGGATCGTCCTGGGCTGCACTCATTACCCCCTCGTCATCGACGCCATCCTCGCCGCCCTCCCGCCCGGCATCCGCATCTTCGACAGCGCCGAAGCCGTAGCCGCGCAAACCCTGCGCCGCATGGACGCCCTCGCCCGCCCCACCACCGGCACCGCCACCACCCGCGTCCTCAATAGCCACCGCCCCGGCCACCTCCCCACCGCCGCGGCCACCTTCGACTCCGGCCGCCGCCTCGGCGCCCTCCCCGCCGAGCCCGTCAGCCCGTAGCCCTCGAGAGACTGAACCTCGGCCATCCCGTTTGATTGGCACATACGCGGGCAGGTCTGTCACATGAGCGTTGACAAAGAGCAGGAGTCACCGGAATCGCGACCGGTGGTACCGGAGCCAGAAGTCGAGGAGAAGCATCGGCGGCAAGCGGCGAAGATGGCGGACTCCTATCGGGATGACCGATCTACCACCGTCATGCCCGGCACGGACGGGATGGTCTCCGGGACCGCCGTCAGCGACTGGGTCGACGAGGAAGGCAATTCGGTGTTCGACGACGATCGGACGCCGAACGACCAGACGCCGGAGCACCTTCCGCCGCCCGATCGGACTCGGGGAAACGAGTGACGGGCCTTATGCCTCGGTGAGCGCGGCGATGGCCAGGGCCGGGGATTCGGGGCCAGATTGGGCGGCGAGGGAGCCATCGGGACGCCAGATGCCGCTGCCGCCGGTCGTGGCTTCACCGTCGACCCGGGCGCTGTAGGCGGAAAGCACAGTCCAGCAATTATTTTCGGTGGCACGAGCGACCATGTGGCCATCCCTTCTGGCCTCCTTGCCCGCCATGTACAGCGCACTGGCCACGTACACATCGGCACCGGCGGCCACCGTCTCCGCGGCATGCTCCGGCAGATTGACGTCAGCGCAAATGGCCAAACCCAGCTTCCATCCATCCACCTCGATAACCACGCAATCGGTTCCAGGGCAGAAGATTTCACCCTCTACCCCATGCAGGTGCTGCTTCGCATAGGTGGCCGCCAGATCACCACTGCCATCGAAGACCAGCGAAGAGATGGTGTAGCCGGTTTCGGCAGGAAGGACCGCGCCAACCACCGCGTGGATACCGTGCCGCGCGCAGGCCGCTCGCAATGGTTGCAGGCGTGGATCATTCGGCCCGGTAGCGAGCTCCGGCAGCCGCTGCGCGATCACGTCGAGCTCATAGCCGATCAGCGACAACTCGGTGAAAACCACTGCGCGAGCACCGGATTCGGCGGCCTTGTCGATGAGATCCACGTGCAGAACCACATTCGCGTCGATATCTCCGGGAACGCAGGCGAGCTGGGCGGCGGCAATGATCAGCGGGGAACGCATGGCACCAGTCTCGCAAATGCCGGGTCAAAGGCTGTTGGCGAGTAGGGCGTATTGGGCTGCGCCTCGGCGGAGTAGGTCACAAATCTTCAGCCCGTCGCCTTGGGATGCCCGGTACCCGCGTACGTGATCCATGCGGTGCGCTCGTCGTCATCGATGAGGTACCAGATGCGACCACCGCTGGTCACCTCGTATTGCCAGCGTTCGAGGACAGCACCTTTCCAATCCGCGGCGCCCAGCGACCCTTTGAGACGATGCTGCCTCTCGGGATTCGATCCAGCCCTAGGGTCGGCACGAATCGCGTCGTAGGCGCGACGCAGGTTTGTGGGCGCCTGTTTGGCCAGTTGCTCCCATCCTGTTACGGCTTCCGTTGCAGCGAAACGGATCTCGAACTCGGTGTCCACTGCGGGCGGTGCGGCGCGATCGCCGCGCTTGGGGCTCACTCGGCCGCCTCCGGTGGGTCCGGGATCGGGACCGGGCCCAAGTCTCCTTCAGGCACTCGGGTCACCAGGGCGCGCAAGACCGGGTCCGCGTGAATCTCGGCGGTGTTGCGCCACTGGGTGAGCAGCGTCGCCAAGGGAGCGAGGTTCTCCAAAGCGGCTGCGCCCTGTGCGACTTCGACTAGTTCACGCACGAACACGTCGACATCCGCGTCCGGCAGGAAGGTCACCCAGGGAACCGCATCGGGCAGCACCTCGCGCACCGCACCCGCGCCCAGCCGACGGACCAATCCGGCGAGCAGTCGTGCCGTGAAATCGACGACGGCGCCCTCGGCATCGAGCTGTTCCACTCGCATGAGCGCCAGATCCCCGGCATCTCGCCGACGAAGCCGCAGGGCACGCACCTGATCGAGCCGCCCCGCGGTGACGGCCGGCTTGTGTAGCAGGTCGCTGAAGGGGATCACGTCATATGCTGCGCTCATGACATCCACAGTACCTTGGATATCTACGTGGACTTTCGGAAATGGCGAAAGGGCCGCTCCCCCGAGGGGGAACGGCCCTTTCAGTAAGAGCTGAGTCTCAGAGAGACAGTCTTACTTGACGATCTTGGTGACGCGACCGGCACCGACGGTGCGGCCACCCTCACGGATCGCGAAACGCAGGCCCTCGTCCATGGCGACCGGCTGGATGAGCTTGACGCTCATCTCGGTGTTGTCGCCGGGCATGACCATCTCGGTGCCCTCGGGGAGGGTAACGACGCCGGTCACGTCCGTGGTACGGAAGTAGAACTGCGGGCGGTAGTTGTTGAAGAACGGGGTGTGGCGGCCGCCCTCGTCCTTCGACAGGATGTACGCCTGGCCCTCGAACTCGGTGTGCGGGGTGGTGGTACCCGGCTTCACGACGACCTGGCCGCGCTCGACATCTTCACGCTTGATGCCACGAACCAGCAGACCGACGTTGTCGCCCGCCTGGCCGTTGTCGAGCAGCTTGCGGAACATCTCGATGCCCGTGATGGTGGTCTTGGTGACCTTCTCGCGGATGCCGACGATCTCGACTTCCTCGTTCACGTTCACGATGCCACGCTCGATACGACCGGTGACGACGGTGCCACGACCGGTGATCGTGAAGACGTCCTCGATCGGCATCAGGAAGGGCTTGTCGGTCTCACGAACCGGCTCCGGGATCGACTCGTCGACCGCGTTCATGAGCTCGACGATGGACTCGGCCCACTTCTCGTCGCCCTCGAGGGCCTTCAGGCCGGAGACGCGGATGACGGGGGCATCCTCGTCGAACTCCTGCGAAGCCAGCAGCTCGCGGACCTCCATCTCGACGAGCTCGAGGATTTCCTCGTCGTCGACCATGTCCGACTTGTTCAGCGCGACCAGGATGTAGGGCACGCCGACCTGACGGGCGAGCAGCACGTGCTCGCGGGTCTGCGGCATCGGGCCGTCGGTGGCGGCCACGACCAGGATCGCGCCGTCCATCTGGGCGGCACCGGTGATCATGTTCTTGATGTAGTCGGCGTGGCCCGGAGCGTCGACGTGCGCGTAGTGGCGCTTCTCCGTCTGGTACTCGACGTGGGAGATGTTGATCGTGATACCACGAGCCTTCTCCTCCGGCGCCTTGTCGATCTGGTCGAACGCGAATGCCGCGTTCAGCGTCGGGTACTTGTCAGCCAGCACCTTGGTGATCGCAGCGGTCAGCGTCGTCTTACCGTGGTCGACGTGACCGATGGTGCCGATGTTGACGTGGGGCTTCGTCCGCTCGAACTTCGCCTTCGCCACTTGTGTCCTCCTGGACTTGTTGTTGCGTGCTTTGCATCGCAGCAGTGCGGTTACTTACAGGGGGTCGTGCACAACTCCCGGCCGGGACAGGCTGCGCCGAGATTCAGCACATCCTGTCCCGAGAGCTATTACTCGCCGGTCGCCTTGGCGATGATTTCCTTCGACACATTGGCCGGAACCTCTGCGTACGAATTGAAAACCATCGAGAAGTTCGCTCGGCCCTGGGTCTTCGACCGCAGGTCACCGATGTAACCGAACATCTCCGAGAGCGGAACCAGCGCCTTGACGACACGGGCACCACTGCGTTCCTCCATGGCCTGGATCTGGCCACGGCGGGAGTTCAGGTCGCCGATCACTTCGCCCATGTAGTCCTCAGGCGTGGTGACCTCGACCGCCATGAGCGGCTCGAGGATCACCGGACCGGCCTTACGGGCCGCTTCCTTGAAGGCCATCGAGCCCGCCATCTTGAACGCCATTTCCGAGGAGTCGACCTCGTGGTAGGCGCCGTCGATCAGCGAAGCCTTCACATTGACCAGCGGGTAACCGGCGAGGACACCGTACTGCATGGCGTCCTGGAAGCCGGCGTCGACCGACGGGATGTACTCACGCGGGACGCGGCCACCGGTCACCTTGTTGGCGAACTCGTAGGACGCACCGTCCTCGCCGACGAACGGCTCGAGGGCGATGATCACGCGGGCGTACTGGCCCGAGCCACCGGTCTGCTTCTTGTGGGTGTACTCGTGCTTGTCCACCGACTTGGTGATGGTCTCGCGGTACGCGACCTGCGGCTTGCCGATGTTCGCCTCGACCTTGAACTCGCGCTTCATGCGGTCCACGTAGATGTCGAGCTGAAGCTCGCCCATGCCACCGATGATGGTCTGGCCGGTCTCGGCGTCCAGCTTCACGTTGAAGGTCGGATCCTCCTCCGCGAACTTCTGGATCGACAGGCCCAGCTTCTCCTGGTCGGCCTTCGTCTTCGGCTCGATGGCCACCTGGATAACGGGATCCGGGAAGGTCATCGACTCGAGCACGATCTGGTTCTGCGGATCGCACAGGGTGTCACCGGTGGTGGTGTCCTTCAGACCGATGACCGCGTAGATGTGGCCGGCCTGGGCCTCGGCAACCGGGTTCTCCTTGTTGGAGTGCATCTGGAACAGCTTGCCCAGACGCTCCTTCTTGCCCTTGGTCGAGTTGATGACCTGAGCGCCGGAGTCGACCTTGCCCGAGTACACGCGGACGTAGGTCAGCTTGCCGAAGAACGGGTGCGTCGCGACCTTGAACGCCAGCGCCGAGAACGGAGCTTCGACGCTCGCGTCACGGTGGATGATCTCGTCTTCCTTATTGGGGACGTGACCATCGGTGCCGCCGTCGTCCAGCGGGTTCGGCAGGTACGCGATGACGGCGTCGAGCATGGGCTGAACGCCCTTGTTCTTGAACGCCGAACCGCACAGCACCGGGTAGAGCTCGGAATTGACGGTCATCTTGCGAATCGCGCCCTGGATCTCCTCGATGGAGAGCTCCTCGCCACCGAAGAACTTCTCCAGCAGCGCCTCGTCGGACTCGGCGACGGTCTCGAGCAGCTCCTGGCGGTACTGCTCGGCGCGCTCCTTGAGGTCCTCGGGGATCTCGATGACCTCGTACTGCTCGCCCAGCTTGGTCTCGCCGCGCCAGATCTTCGCGTTCATCTCGACCAGGTCGACGATGCCCTCGAAGTTGTCCTCCGCGCCGATCGGCAGCTGGATGACCAGCGGGCGAGCGCCGAGGCGGTCCTTGATGGTCTGCACGGTGAAGTAGAAGTCCGCACCGAGCTTGTCCATCTTGTTCACGAAGCAGATGCGCGGCACGTCGTACTTGTCGGCCTGACGCCACACCTGCTCGGACTGCGGCTCGACGCCTTCCTTGCCATCGAACACCGCGACCGCGCCATCGAGCACGCGCAGCGACCGCTCCACCTCGACGGTGAAGTCGACGTGCCCGGGGGTGTCGATGATGTTGATCTGGTTGTCTTTCCAGTAACAGGTCGTCGCGGCCGACGTAATCGTGATGCCGCGTTCCTGCTCCTGCGCCATCCAGTCCATCGTGGCAGCGCCATCGTGGACTTCACCGATCTTGTACGTGATACCGGTGTAGAAGAGGATGCGTTCGGTGGTGGTGGTCTTGCCCGCATCGATATGGGCCATGATGCCGATGTTGCGGACCTTGTTCAGGTCGGTGAGCACGTCCTGTGCCACGGAAATCTTCCCCGCTCGTTATAGATGGGATCTTCGGGAGCGACCCCTGGTGTGCCCAGCGGGTCATGTGGTGTCAACGTCCGGCGCGGCGTCGTAGTGCCACGCCGGACAGTGACTCGCTTCCCGGCACATCCGAACGGAGGGCCGGGCAGCAAATCACCAGCGGTAGTGCGCGAAGGCCCGGTTCGACTCGGCCATCTTGTGAGTGTCCTCGCGACGCTTCACCGAAGCGCCCAAGCCATTGCTGGCGTCCAGCAGTTCGTTCGCGAGACGCTCGACCATGGTCTTCTCACGACGAGCGCGGGAGTAGCTGACCAGCCAGCGCATCGCCAGGGTGTTGGCGCGGCCCGGACGGACCTCGACCGGCACCTGGTAGGTGGCGCCACCGACGCGGCGGGGCTTCACCTCGAGGGCGGGCTTGACGTTGTCCAGCGCGCGCTTGAGGGTGACGACCGGATCGGTGCCGGTCTTCTCGCGTGCCTGCTCCATGGCGCCGTAGACGATGCGCTCGGCGGTGGACTTCTTGCCGTCCATCAGGATCTTGTTGACCAGCTGAGTAACCAGCGGGGACCCGTAAACCGGATCGTTGATCAGCGGACGCTTGGGTGCGGGGCCCTTGCGTGGCATATCAGCTCTTCTCCTTCTTGGCGCCGTACTTGCTGCGAGCCTGCTTGCGGTTCTTCACACCCTGGGTGTCGAGCGAACCGCGAATGATCTTGTAGCGCACACCCGGGAGGTCCTTCACTCGACCACCGCGAACGAGCACCATCGAGTGCTCCTGCAGGTTGTGACCCTCACCGGGGATGTACGCCGTGACCTCGACCGCAGTGGTCAGGCGAACACGCGCGACCTTACGCAGCGCGGAGTTCGGCTTCTTCGGGGTCGTGGTGTACACGCGAGTGCACACGCCACGACGCTGCGGGCTGTGCTTCAGGGCCGCAGTCTTGGTCTTGGTGACCTTGTCGCGACGACCCTTGCGGACCAGCTGGTTGATGGTTGGCATAGACCGGCTTTCCTTATTTAGTAACCAGGTGTCTGGAACTTCATGTTTGTGTCATTCGAGCTTTTCGCCCTGTTCACGCGCTGTTTTCACCGCACGAGGTCGGGCGTGTCGCGCTCAGCGCGCGGCCCGAAATGCGGGCACGCTGGAACGGTCAGCCGCTCTCGCTGGCCTACGTACTGAGCACAAACCTGCCCGAATGCTTCCGGGCACAGCGGTCCACGATACCCGCCGGTGTTTCGGGGGGCAAAAAGGGGTCCGCTCGCAGCAGCTGGTAGATAGGTTATCGAGCCAGGTTCAAGGTCAGCTCGACGAGCTTGCGGGCCGCCTCGCACGGATCCGGATGTGTCGACCCCGCACGGTAATTCACCCACCAGCCAACGATTCCCGTGTCGGCGGCGGGTGCGCTCACGCCGCAGGAGTCATTGTCATTCGGCCGATGCGTCTCCAAAGATCGGCGGCCCTGGACGGTTATGTCATTGGTCACATAGCCGAGCCGATCATTGTTCTGCTTCTCGTTGGTGAGTGAACCGAGCTCGTACCAACTGAGCGTCACCATGCCGCTGCCGGCCGTGCCGCCGTCCAGATCCCACATGCAGACCGCGCCATTGAAGGACGGTCCCACATAGGTGCCCTCGCCGACGGTCTTGCCGATGTCATCGACCGAGACCACCTCGCATTCGCGGAGCAGCTTGTCGAAGTTCGTATTGATCTTGCTGTTGCCGCCGGTGGTGCCGCCCACGGGCAGCGCGGTGCCGTTCACCGTCTTGCCGCAACCACCGGCCGCGGCGGTCAACGCGAGCGCGGCGAACAGCACGGCGTAGCGCTTGGTTCCGGGGCGCGAGGTCTTACCCACTGATGTCCCCTTCATTTTCCGAGTCGCTGCACGGTCAGTTCGGCCATCTTGCGGGTGCGGTCACACGGATTGCCGAGGCTGCCAGCGCCGAACAGGCCGTAGGACATGGACCATTCGAAGAAGTCGTCGTCCAGTTGGATCGCCAGATCGCAGACGCTGCCGCGCGGATCCAGGGCCTGGAAGCCCTTCTTCCCGCCCACCTCGATCTCCTGCGGATTGCGGCCGACGCTCGCCACCCACGCCTTCTCGCGATCGATCGGGCTGCCGCGGTAGGAGGCGAAGGTGACGCTCCCCGAACTCACTCCCCCGGCCTGCCAATTGCAGCCGACCGCGTTCTTGAACACCTGCGACACGGAGCCGAAACCCCCTAGATCGCGCACCTCGTCATCGGTGAGGTGGCCACACTCGCCCACGAAGGGCCCGAGTGTCGCCACCTTCGGCGGGGGCTTCAACGGTCCGGTCGGTGTCTCCGAATCATTGCTCCCCCCGCATGCCGACAGCAGTAGCGCGAGAGCCATCCCCGTGACGATCGAGGTGCCTATCTTGCCCCTCCGCTTCGCTCCGGGGCGGGTTCGCGGCCCTGAGGTCTCGATTCTTCCCTCCTCCGCTCCTCCGCTTCGCTCCCCCGCTCCGTCAGTCCAGAATCGAGACGGCCGCGAACCATCTACGTGCATGCTCTGGACGCTACCGGAACCTATTGCGAAGGCGGCGGTTAGAAGTTGCCGCGCGCCTCCTGTTCACGCTCGATAGCTTGGAAGAGGGCCTTGAAATTGCCCTTGCCGAAGCCGAGCGAGCCGTGCCGCTCGATCAATTCGAAGAAGACGGTGGGGCGGTCGGTGATCGGCTTGCAGAAGATCTGAAGCAGGTAGCCGTCCTCGTCGCGGTCGACCAGGATGCCGCGGCATTGCAGTTCCTCGACCGGGACGCGGACGTGGCCGATGCGGGCGCGCAGTTCCGGGTCCTCGTAATAGGAGTCGGGGGTGTCCAGGAATTCGATGCCCTCCGCGCGCAGCACGTCCACGGCGGTGAGGATGTCGGAGGTGGCGAGCGCGATGTGCTGCACGCCCGGGCCCCGGTAGAACTCCAGGTACTCGTCGATCTGAGACTTCTTGCGGCTCACCGCCGGTTCATTGAGCGGGAACTTCACCCTGTGATTGCCATTGGCGACGACCTTGCTCATGAGCGCCGAGTAGTCGGTGGCAATATCGTCGCCGACGAATTCGGCCATGTTCTCGAAACCCATGACGCGGCGGTAGAACTCGACCCAGGTGTCCATCTGGCCGAGCTCCACATTGCCGACCACATGATCGATGGCCTGGAACAGGCGCTTCGGCGACGTCCCGCGCGGCTTGAATGCGGAACGGCGCGCGATGAAGCCGGGGAGATACGGGCCGTCGTAGCGGGAGCGGTCGATCAGGGAGTGCCGGGTGTCGCCGTAGGTGGCGATGGCGGCGGAACGCACGGTGCCGAATTCGTCGGTCTCGTCATGCGGTTCGACCAGGACGGTCGCGCCGTGGGTGCGGGCCCATTCGATGCAGCGGTCCACATCGGGGACCTCGAGGGCGATATCGACGACGCCGTCGCCGTGCCGATCATGGTGGGCGACAAGCGGACTCTCCGGATCCACCGCACCGCACACCACGAACCGAGCGCCGCCACTGCGCAGCACGTAGGCCTTGTGGTCGCGGTTTCCGGTCTCGGGGCCGGAGTACGCCTCCAGTCGCATGCCGAAGGCGGATTCCAGGAAGTGGGCGGTCTGCGTGGCATTGCCGACGGTCCAGACCAGGGCGTCCCAGCCGAGTACTGGGAAGGGGTCTGCGGCGGCGTCATGGTCGACCAGGCCGACGAGTCGGCGCAGGTCATCGGATTCCGGCAGGTCGGCGGGCCGCTGTGCGGCAACCTCGATGCTCATGTCCCAAGGAAATCGCCCCGGCTGCTGATGAGCAATATCGCCGATTCGAAGTGGACACCCTGGCGGATTACGTCACCAACTTCGGCTTCGTACTGGACAATTTGAATAGCAGTATCGAGCTTCGACAAACCGAGCGGAGGTCCCGCCATGGCACGCACACCCGCCAAGCTGGACGAGCTGGACCTGGCCATACTCACCGCCATGCACGAGTACCAGAAGGCGGGGATTCTGGAGTTGTCCCGGCGCACCCGGGTCGCCCGCGCGACCGTGCAATCCCGGATCGCCCGCATGGAGGAGGCGGGCGTCATCGCCTCCTATGATCCCCAGATCGATGTCACCGCAGCGGGTTTCGACGTGCAGGCGTTCGTGACATTGGAGATCTCACAGGGCGCGCTGGATGCGGTGGCGGCGGATCTCGACGGGATTCCGGGGGTGCTCGAGGCCTATGCCACGACCGGCTCGCAGGATGTGCTGTGCCGGATCGGGGCGGATTCGCATGCCGGATTGCAGAACGTCTTGCTCAGCATCGATCGCAGCGCGTCCGTGGTGCGGTCGCACAGCGTGATCGTGCTGTCCACGGTGGTCTCGCCGCGCACGCTGCCGCTGCTGCGGACGCTGAATCCGGCGGGGTCCAGCAAGGCTCCGGCCTACCGCGCCGCGCACTGATGCAGCCCTCGACCGCGTTCAGGCATCGACCGGGGACAGCCGCCAGACGCCCGCACCCTCCAACTCGAGTCGCTGGGTGTGGTGCTGGTCCACAGTGCTGCGATGCGCGACGCTGACCAGCACGGTGTTCGGGGATTCGGTGCGTACCAGGTGGTAGAGCGCGTATTCCAGGCCCTCGTCCATGGCGGAGGTGGCCTCGTCGAGGAAGGCGAGCTTCGGCGCGAGCAGCAGCAGGCGGGCGAAGGCGACGCGTTGCTGTTCACCGGGTGAGAGGGTGGCGGACCAGTCGGCCGTCTCGTCCAGGCGTTCGGTGAGGTGACCGAGATTGACCTTGATCAGTGCGTCGCGCAGCGCATCGGTGTCGGCCACGTCCGGATCGGCCGGATAGGTGATGGCCGAACGCAGGTCGCCGAGCGGCAGATACGGGCGCTGGGACAGGAACAGCGTGTCGTTGCCGATCGGGCGGCGCACGAAACCCTCTGTGTACGGCCATAATTCGCCGATGCTGCGAAGCAGGGTGGTCTTGCCGACGCCGGAGCTGCCCTTCACGACCAGGGCGTCGCCGGGGACCAGGCGCAGGGCGAGATCGGTGATGAGCGGGGTGCCGTCCGGCTTGCTCACCTGGACGCCGGAGAGTTCGAGGCCGTCGGCCACGGGGGTGGTGGCGATCGACGGCAGTTCCCGCGACTTGTGATCGGCGTCGAGCAGACCGTCGAGACGGATAAGGGTGGCACGGTAATAGGTGAAGGCGTCGAAGGACATCTGCGGCATGGATAGTGCGCCCTGCACCTGACTGAACGAGGTCGCCGCCTGCTGGAGGTCGCCGATCGTGGTGGTACCGGCGAATACTCGCGGTCCCAGCAGCAGCATGGTGAAGACATTGGCGATCTGCTGGGTGACCAGATTCCAGCCGAAGTACTTGAGCAGCCGGTACACCCGCGCCCAATAGTTGGCGATGACGGCGTCGAAGCGGCCGAACAGACCCGCGCGCTCGACCTTCTCACCGTTGTAGAAGGCGACGCTCTCGGCGTTCTCGCGCAGGCGGACCAGGGCGTAGCGGAAGTCGGCGGTGCGGCGTTGGAACCAGAAGTTCAGCTTGATCAACGGTCGCACGATCAGGAACGAGGCGACCGTCGCGAAGGCGATCCAGACGAAGGCCGAGAACACCAGGGCCTTGGGGATATCGACGCCCAGAACCTCGATCGGCCCGGACAGCCGCCATAGGATCGGAGTGAACGAGACCAGCGTGAGCCCGCTGCCGATGACGCCATTGCTGCTGATCGTGTACGGGCCGATATTGCCGCCGAAGGCCAGGGCGAACGAGCCGTTCACGAAATCCTGGACGTCCTGCTGGATCCGCTGGTCGGCATTGTCGATGGTCTGGTCGATGAAGCGGCCCCGGTAATAGGCGCGGCCCGCGGTCCAGTCGTCGAGCATGCGCTCGTTCAGCCAAGTCCACCAATGGATCTGGAAGGCGTTCTGCAGGTAGTACGTGACCATGCCCATGGTCACGAGGACCGTCGCGAGCACCCCGAACACGATCAGGGCGTGCCAGAAAAGGGTTTTGGCATGGGCGGTGCCGGGGCCCGGCCCGTTGTTCACCAGCGCCTGCACGCCTCGCTGCAATGCGGTGTAGATGTCGTTGTAGACGTAGGAGATCAGCACCGTCATGCGCACGCTGTAGACGGCCATCAGCAATACGAGGGCGAACAGACCCCAGGCGGGCCAGCTGCGCCTGCCGAGGAAGTAGCCGCCGGAGATCCGCCAGAACATCCGGCCCCACTGGGTGAATCGGATGAGGACGGCGGTACCGACAAGAAAGAGAACAGCGGTGATCACGAAGGCCTTCGCGATCCACCAGAGGCTGCCGAGCGTCTCGTGTCCCCAGTCGAGACCGGATGCTCCGATCATGCGGGCAGTCTATGGGCTACCGATCAGCAATCCTGCGGTAAACCGCTGCCCGCGTGGCGCGGAGTGATGACGGCCTGCACGACGCCGGTCGCGGAGCCGTCGGCTAGGGACGCAGATCGGCCCCGGTGTCCAGGATTTCGACCTGCGGGGTGCGATCCGGCTCCAGGAAGGCCAGCAGCGCATGGGCTTCCGCTTCGATGGCGGCGCGGTCGGCGGGCGTCCAGTCGGAGTTCGGACTGATTCGGAGGCGGGCGATCTTCGCGGTGGTGAAGACCTTGTAGATGCCGGAAAGATAGCCGTCCACCAGGATCGGCGACACCTGGGCGGCGAAGGCGCGCAGCGGGGGCGCCGCGCCGTCCGGGACGATTCGGGTGCGGTCCTGATGGGACAGGATCGCATTGTCGTACCAGCCCAGGAAGCGTACGGGCGCAGGCAGATCCGGGTCGGCGAGTTCGGCGTCCGCGGCGTCGTAGAGGGTGCGGCCGCGCTCGTCGGTGTAGGTGCGGACGCGGTCGCCGAGGCGGGTCACGGCCGGTTTCATGCCGGTCAGCTTGGACCAGGTCTGCATGTCCATGGTGGTGGCCGGGCCGAAGGCGCGCAGATAGCGCAGCAGGAGTTCCTCGAGCGGGTACGCCGGGTCCAAGAGTGCGCCCAGCCAGGGCTCCACGCGGGACCAGACCGGGCGGCTGCTGTCGCCCCAGCGGCCGCGCGGCGGGGTTTGCAGGACGGGAAGCTGGTAGAGCCAGGCTTGCAGGACCGCACCGGCATCGCGGTCGGGATAAAGCTCGGCGGCCCGGGCCCGCATATCGGCCGCGGACATGGGTTCGTCGCCGAGCAGGGCTTCCCCGTGCGCGCGAACCTCCTCCGGATCCAGGCCGACCATCGCGCCGAAGTTGAAACCCTTACGGAAGGGCACCTTTTCGAGCTCCGGCTGAATGTGCGGGGCGATGCGCAGCGCGTCCGGCGGGGTGACCAGGTGAATGGTGCCGCGCATCAAGGTGATTCGCACCAGGGATCGGTCGTCGAGCCCCTTCGAGACCGTCTCCGGATCGAAATCGGCGGTGCGGCTCCACAATGCGACGAACGGCGGCAGCATGTCCTGCGCCTGCAAGCCGATGAGGTGCTCGCACAGTTCCGGCACCGTGAGCGTGGTGCGGTCCAGCAGATGCTGCCTCTGCAGCAACGTGCGATTCAGAATCCGGTTGGACAGCTTCATGCTGTATATCTTCGTGCTGTATATCCTCGTGACCGGCCCACGCTACCGGTGCGGCATCAGCGGAGCGTGACCACGACTTTGCCGGTGGCGGTGCGCTTGTCGAGGGCGGAGACGGCCTCGGCGGTGTGGTCCAGGGTGTAGATGACCGGCTCCGGCGGGTTGATCTTGCCATTGGCGAGCAGCGGTTCCACCTCGGCCCACTGCTCCTGCAGGTAGCCCGGATGCGTCATCACCCATTCGCCCCAGGCCGCGCCGATCACCTCGACGTTCTTGAGCAGCAGGCGATTCACCTTGACGGTGGGGATATCGCCTGCGGTGAAGCCGACCACCAGGACGCGCCCGCCCGAGGCGAGCGAGCGGATGCTGTCGGTGAAGCGGTCGCCGCCCACCGGATCGAGCACGATATCGACGCCGCGACCGCCGGTCAGCTCCTTCACGGCAGCCAGCCAGCCATCGGTCAGCACCACATCGGTGGCGCCGTTCGCGCGCGCTACCTCGGCCTTCTCATCGGTGCTCACCACGGCGATCACCCGGCCCGCGCCGAGGGCCTGCGCCATGCGCAGCGTGGAGGTGCCGATGCCGCCCGCCGCGCCGTGCACGAGGACGGTCTCGCCCTCGGCCAGGCGGCCGCGATTGCGGAGGCAGAAGTGCACGGTGAGGTCATTGAAGAGCACTCCCGCACCGGCCTCCAGGGAGACATTGTCGGGCAGGGTGAACACCATTTCGGCGGGCGCCACCGCGACCTCGGCGGCGGCATTGCCGAGCAGGGTCAGCGCGACCACGCGGTCACCGGCCTTGACGTGCGCGCCCTCGGGGGCCTCCCGCACGATTCCGGCCACCTCGCAGCCGACGACATACGGCAGCGGTGGCTTCATCTGGTAGAGACCGCGGGTCATGAGCACATCGGGGAAGGCGATGCCCGCCGCGTGCACATCGATCACGACGCCGCCGGGATAGGTCGCGGGCTCCGGGACGTCGGCCACCTCGATGGCTTCGGGGCCTTCCAGCTTGCTCACCACGGCTGCGCGCATACCCGATCAACTCCGATCAATCCCACCACGACTGTGAAACCGAACTTAACCCATACCCAGGCGAATTGTCCCGGTCGGCCGGTTTTTGTCATGTCACAGTGGGTTCCGACCGGTTGGTCGTATGCCGCTCAGCGGTGCGCGTACTCGATCATGGGTTCGTCGGCGAGGACATTCCCGCCCTTCACGATGGTGAGCGCGCTGGAGGTGATCCGGTACTGGGTGCCATCGGTCGAATTGGTGACCGTGAACCCGCCATAACCATCCGGCACCGGATCGTCGAGTTCGATGCCCGCACCGTCACTGATCCGCACGCCCTTGTAGTAGTAGCGGCCGGTACCCGTGCGGCACACCACCAATCGCGAGCCGGACGTGCGGCCGATGGCCACGGCCGGATTATCGGCATTGCAGCGCGCGCCGCCGGTGCCGATGAAACCCTGTGCGTCCGTGCCGGATACGGTGCCGGTCAGCGGAGCCAGGGTGGTGGTGACGGCCGCGCCGGTGGTGGGTGCGGTGGACTTCGGATAGCTTCCACCGGTGGTCGGCGCCTGCGTGATCGGCGAGGTGGAACCGCCGGTCACGGTGGCCACCGTTTTGTTCTGGTCATTGCCGTTGCCGGACAACAGCATCCAGCCGAGGATGCCGCCCAGCAGCACCACGACCGCGGCGAGCGCGCCCAGCAGGATCGGCATCGACCTGGTGCGCTTCCGGGGTGGCAGCGGCAGCGGTGCGGAAGGATGTTCCCGCTGCGGCTGCGGCCCGGAGAAGTGCGAAGGTGGCGGCCCGGAGTAACCGCCGCCGTAGCTGACCGGGCCGGAGTAGCTGACCGGACTGGAGGGCTGGTCGGTGCGCGTCTGAAACTGGTCGCCGGGCGGAACCGAATGCGCCACACGCTGATTCAGCACGGTGGGCGGGGCCTGCGTGCGGGTCTGCTGGCCGGATTCGGCGCGCATGAGCGCGGCCCGGGCGGCGCGAGCCAGCTGACCCGCCGAGACATAACGATGCGCGACCTCCTTCGCCATGCCGATGGCGATCACCTCGTCGAAGGTGTCCGGCACGCCGGGCCGCAGGCTCGGGCGCGGCGGCGGAGTCAGCATGTGCGCGCGAATGGTGGAGAGATTGCTGTCGGTCTTGAACGGCACCTCGCCGGTGAGGCATTCGTACAAGACGCAGGCCAGCGCGTAGACATCGGCGGACGGCGAGACCACGACCTGCTGCTCGAACCGCTCCGGGGCCATATACGCGAAGGAGCCGATGGCGCTGCCGGTACTGGTCAGCTGCACATCCGATTCCGAATGCGCGATGCCGAAATCGACCAGGTAGGCGAACAAGTCGCCGGTGAGCAGAATATTGGCGGGCTTGATATCGCGGTGCACCAGGCCGATCTCGTGCGCGGCGTCCAGGGCGGCGGCGATCTGATCCACCACCGCGACGGCCTGGTGCGGCGGCAGCGGGCCCTCGGCGTTCAGGTAGGCCTTGAGGTCCCGGCCGCGCACCAGGCGCATATCGATGAACAGCACGCCGTCCACCTCGCCCCAGTCGTGCACCGGGATGACGTGCGGTTCCTGCAATCTGGCGGCGGTGCGGGATTCGCGGCGGAAGCGCTCCACATAGGTCTGGGACTTGGCCAGCTCCACATCCAGGAGTTTCACGGCCACCACGCGATCACGGACGGTGTCGTACGCCTCGTACACCTCGCCCATGCCGCCGACACCGATCAACCGACGCAATTCGTATTGCCCGAACCGGGAACCGGCCCTGCCACCTGCGCCCACCGCGCGTCGCCTCCCCTGCTCGATCCTCCACAGAAAGGCTACGGGGCCGTGCGGGCAGTGTCATGCCCCAGAAACGAACCACGGCCCGGAAAGAAGTAAGCCCGACTCGACGCGAGTGTGTGACGCACGCCCCGTAAAGTCATGTCAAAGACAAGCAACACACGCATGAATTGCAAGGAACGCGGCACTCTGTGCAGCGCGAGGAGCACCAGTGTCACTCGATGAGCCACTCGCCCCGCTTCCCCAGGAGGGCATGGGTTTCGCTTCCGCGTGGCCCGTCCGGGCCGGCGACGTCGATCCCTATCAGCGGCTGCGTTTCGATGCCACCGCCCGCTACCTCCAGGACATCGCCTGGGAGGAAATGCAATCCGGGGCCTTCCAGCACACCGATCCGGCCTGGATCGTGCGGCGCACCGTGATCGATGTGGTGCGGCCCATCCACTGGCCGGATCGGGTGGAATTGCGGCGCTGGTGCTCGGCCATGTCGACGCGCTGGACCAATATGCGGGTGCGGATCACCAGTGAGAACGGCGGTCTCATCGAGACCGAGGGCTTCTGGATCAATATCAATGAGTTCACCAATATGCCGACCCGTATCAGCGACGACATGCTGGCCCAGCTCGCCCTCACCACCGAGGAGAACCGGCTGCGCTGGCGGCCCTGGCTGACCGATCACACGCCGCCGGAATCGGATACGGATCTGCCGTTCCCGGTGCGCGCCACCGATATCGACAGCTACAACCACGTCAATAACGCGGCGTACTGGCAGGCCGTCGAGCAGTATCTGGTCGACTATCCGAAGCTGGTGGCGGGCCCGCACCGCGCGGTCATCGAATACATCGCCCCGATCTGGGCGCGTCAGCAGGTCAGCGTGCGCAGCCGCTATGAGCCCGGCGACCGCACCGGTCATCCGGTGCTGCGCCTGTGGTTCGTGGTCGGCGGGCTCACCACGACCGCGGTGCGGATCGGCCCGCTGCCGAGCTGAAAGCTCCTGCCCGCGCGACATTCCCGGCGATATATCGGTCGCTGAGCGTTTGCCTGGCACACTCGAGTGCGCGCCGATCACCGCGGCGGTGATCGAGAACCAGGAGATCGCCGGTATGAGACTCGCCCACCTAGCCCTGCTCGTGGCCACTCCCGCACTGATCGCCGGGCTGACCGCCTGCGGTGGTTCCTCGGACTCCGCCAAGAGCGCCACCAGCACCGCGGCGAAGTCGACAACCGCCGCCGCGGCCTCCACCACGACCGTGCCCGGGCCGCCACCGGTCAGTCCGACCCGGTCGCCCAACCCGACCCGCCCGCCGGTGCCCACCACCCAATCGCTCTCCGATGTGGATTGCGGGCCGATCACCGGAGCCAATGGCGCGAGCGCGAATGTCATCGCCTACGCCAATCAGGCGGGCCGCCCCGGCTGCACCGAGGCCATCACCGTCGCAAGCGATTACGTGAACGCCACCCGCACCGGCGACGCCGCCCAGGTCGACGGCTGGACCTGCGAACCCCAGCCCGACACCCAGGTCCCGCACATCTGTTTCAAGGACGGCTTCCTGCTCGGCCTGCGCGGCGACGCCGCCCCCACCCCGCCCGCACCCCCGACCACCCCGCCCACCACCACCGCCCCGAAACCGGTCGACGACGCCAACTGCGGCACCGTCACCGACGCGGGCGGCGGCACCCGCACCGTGATCGCCGTCGGCACTCCCGCGGGCCGCCCAGGCTGCACCGAAGCCATCAATGTCGCCACCCAATACGTCCAAACCATCAGCGACACAGACTCGATGACCATCGACGGCTGGAGCTGCAACGCCCAGGGCGACGGATCCGCGTGCACCAAGGACGGACTGACCATCTCATTGCGCGGCAACTGACCCCGCACACCACCCCGACCGCAAAGAGCTCGCGCCCCGACCGAAGGGCCGGGGCGCGAGCTCTTGCTCGTATGGCTACTTACGCGCCAACAGATTTGGCGAGTTGGGGGTAACTCACCGGGAACGGGCTAACCCGGCCACCTCCATCCAGCGAGCCGGGTGCACAACGCAAGTCGCACCTGACCGGCCCGCAAAAGACGCGGAGAGGCGGGTTAGCCCTTGGCGGCCTTCAGGAGGTCTTCCAGGCTGGTGAACTTGACGCGGGGGCGGCCCGCGGCCTTGCCCGCGGTCTTCTCCGCCTGATCGATGGCCTTCCAGCCGTCGCGGCCGACCATGTCCGGCTGGCGTTCGGCGAGCAGGGCTTCCAGGGCGGCGCGGCCCGCGGCCGGGGCCGCCAGTCTGCCCGCCACGAAGTCCTCGATCAGCTTGTCGACGGTTTCCTGGGAGTCGACGCGGTTGGACCCGATGACGCCGCGGGGGCCGCGCTTGATCCAGCCGGAGACGTAGACGCCCTGGACGGGGACACCGTCGGCGAGCACCTGGCCGTGCTCGTTCGGGATGACGCCGCTCTCCTCGTCGAACGGGACATCGGCGACGGGCTCGCCGCGATAGCCGATCGAGCGCAGGACCAGCGACGCGTCCAGCGAGCCGGTGCGGTCCGAGGCGCGGGCCACGATGCGGCCGTTCTCCTGGGCGAGGTCGTTGTGCACGAACTCGATGCCCTCGACCTTGTCCGTGCCGGTGACGGCGGTGGGAGAAACGGCGTAGCGGAACACGATTCGCTTATTGCCCGGGGTCGGGGTGGTGGCGGCGTATTCCTGCGCGAGGGTGTACTTGAGCGCCAGCGACGGCTCGACGTCCGGATCGTCCAGCAGTGCCCGCGAAGCATGGTCGAGTTCCAGATCGGCCGGGTCGACGATGACGTCGATGCCCTTCAGGTGCGCCAGCGCCAGGAACTCCGACGACGTGTACGCGGCCTGCAGCGGGCCACGGCGGCCGAGGACGACGACCTCCTTGATATTGCTGCGGCGCAGCGCATCCAGGGCGTGGTCGGCGATATCGGTCTTGGCCAGCTCATCCGGGTCGACGGTCAGCACGCGGGCCACATCCAGGGCCACATTGCCATTGCCGACAATGACGGCCCGTTCACCCGAGAGATCGAATTCGCGGTCCGCGAAGTCCGGATGCCCGTTGTACCAGGCCACGAACTCGGTGGCGGAGTGGCTGCCGGGCAGCTCCTCGCCGGGCACGTTCAGGCGGCGGTCGGTGGCTGCGCCGACCGCGTACACCACGGCGTGGTGGTGCTGGAGCAGTTCCTGATGCGAAAGATGCTTGCCGATCTCGACATTCAGCCGGAATTGCAGGGCCTCACGCCGGAACGCCGACTCGAACAGGCCCGAGACCGCCTTGGTGCCCGGGTGGTCGGGGGCGACGCCCGCGCGGACCAGACCGTAGGGGGTGGGCAGCCGATCGAACAGCTCCACCTCGACATCGGCGCGGCGGAGTAGCTCCTCGGCGGCGTAGCAGGCGGCCGGGCCCGCGCCGATGACGGCGACGCGCAGCGTGCCCAGCTCCTTGGGCGCACGGCTCGGCGCGACCAGCGGCTCGAAGTTCGACTCCAGGGGATGCCGCTGGAAGTAGGCGGCATTGATGTCCTTGAACCGCGCCAGCGAAGCGAGCAGATCGTCTTCGGAGGCGATGGCGTCGACCGGGCAGGCGTCAACGCAGGCGCCGCAGTCGATGCAGGTGTCGGGGTCGATGTAGAGCATTTCCGTCGTGGCGAACTCGGGTTGCTCAGGAGTGGGACGAATGCAATCGACCGGACACTCGGGTACGCAGCTGGCGTCGTTGCAACAACGCTGCGTGATCACATAGGCCATATCTCGCAGATCCTCGAAACAGTCGCGTGGTGCTACTCAGCTCGGGTTCGAGCAGGGTCGGTAGAACACGTTCTAATATATGCGTCGTTCCGGCACCAGTCAGACCCCGGTAGGACGTCCCTTCAGTGTGCCTCGAGTGTGAGGCCCGTCTCCTGCCGGTGTCGGAGTGACGCCTACCGTAATACCTATGGTGCGGACCCTCATCTTGATGCGACACGGCAAATCCGGCTACCCGGACGGCGTGGCGGACCATGAGCGGCCGCTCGCGCCGCGTGGACGCCGGGAAGCGGGACTGGCCGGAGACTGGCTGCGCGAGACCCAACCGGCCATCGACGCGGTGCTCTGCTCGACCTCGACCCGGACCCGCGAAACCCTCATCGCCACGGGCATCACCGCGCCGGTGTCGTTCGAGAAGTCGATCTACGACGCGTCACCGCACACCCTCATCGAATTGGTGCAGTTCACCGATGACGCGGTGGAAACCCTGCTCATGATCGGTCACTCCCCCGGAATGCCCTGGACCGCCTGGGAATTGGCGGCCAATCGCAGTTCACCGGCCGCGGAGGAACTCAGCGCCAAGTTCCCCACCTCGGCGCTGGCGGTCATCGAATTCGACCGGCCGTGGGCAGCGGCCGACCCGGGCACGGGCGAACTGGTCCGCTTCCACGTGCCCCGCTGAACTCCGGGCGAGCCGGGGTCTACTGCAAGAGGCGGCCGCGCCACACGATCACGCCACCCGCGACGATCAGGAGCAGGAACGCCAACCAGAAGTTGGTCACCGCCCACACCACACCGAACACCGCGAGCACCGGAATCGCGGCAATGGCCGCGATGACCGGGTTCTCCTTCACGGTCTCCAGGGCTGAGCGCCCGCGGACCCGATCCATGTCTTTTCCTGGCATGAAACCCAGAGTAGGCGCGCCCACCGGCCCTTTCAGCGCACCGGCCGGGCCAGGCAGAATGGGGCTTGCTTGGAGTGCACTCCAAGTCGGTAGCGTCGAGGCGACGACCAGGGAAGGGCGGGCACGTGAGCGCGACGGCAGCGGTACAGCAGGACCTGATCACCGAATACGAGCGGCCGCGGCATTCGATCGGCGAGACATCGGACCGGTGCGGGCTGACCCGGGACACGCTGCGCTGGTACGAGCGAATCGGACTGATGGGGTACGTCGGCCGCGACCACGCCGGACAGCGGCGCTTCAGCGACCGGGACCTGGACTGGCTGGAACTCATCGGGAAGCTGCGGCGCACCGGCATGTCGGTGGCCGACATGGTGCGATACGCGGAACTCGTTCGCGCCGGGGACCATACGTTCCCGGAACGTCTCGAAATGTTCCGGCAGACCCGCGCCGAAGTGCTCGCGCAGATCGAGGAATTGCAGAACACCGTGACAGTGCTCGACTGCAAAATCGCGCACTACGAAGGCAATCCGACCGTCGACTGGCGCACCGTCTCCAAAAAGCGTTCGGACTGCACGCTTTGAGCTCAGCCCGCGAGGCTGATGGTGTGGCCGGTGTGCTCGGCCTTTGCCCGCAGGTAGCGCAGGTTCGACGGGGTGGCGTGCACATGGGTGGGAAGGGTGTCGCGGACCGTGATGCCGAGGGTCGTGAGCTGCTGTCCCTTGTCGGGGTTATTGGTGAGCAGATCCAGTTCGGCGATGCCGAGGGCGGCCAGCATCTGGGCCGCGGCGGTGTAGTCGCGGGCGTGCTCGGGCAGGCCGAGGGCGGCATTGGCCTCGTAGGTGTCCAGGCCCGCGTCCTGGAGCGCGTAGGCGTCGAGCTTGTTGTAGAGGCCGATATCGCGGCCTTCCTGGCGCAGGTAGAGCAGCACGCCGCCCGCCTCGGTGATGCGTTCGGCGGCCTCGCGCAGCTGCGGGCCGCAATCGCAGCGGGCGGAACCGAATACGTCGCCGGTCAGGCATTCCGAATGCAGGCGCACCAGTGGCGTCGCACCGGGTTCACCGAGCAGGAGCGCGACATGTTCACGCCCATCGGCCAATCCGTCGAAGGTGACCGCCTCGGCGGTGGTCGAATAGCCGTCGCCGAAGGTCAGCGGAATCCGCACGCGGGTGCGGATGGTGGCCGCGACGGCCGAAATGCTGCTCATGTACTGCTCCTGGATTCCAGGGACCATTCCGATCAATGGTGAACAGCGGCGACCCGGTGGTTATGCCCTGGCATCGAACGGGTTGGACAGAACGGCGTCCTGCTGCCGAGCCAGCAGGGTGCGGCGGCGGGTGAGATCGGCGATCTGATCGTCCAGACGGGAGAGGCCGCCCTGCACGATCTCCCGCGAATGATCGCAGTGCTGGAAGCCGGAATCCGTTGCGCACGGGAGCAATTCCCGAATATCCCGGGTGGGCAGACCGGCATCCAGGAGCTCGCGGATGCGGATGACGCGGGCGGGCGCGGAGTCGGCGTAGACGCGGTAGTCGTTCGAATCGCGATGCGAGACAAGCAGTTCCTGCTCCTCGTAGTAACGCAGCAGGCGGGGCGGGACTCCGGTGGCTGCGGACAGTTCACCGATCAGCACTGTGACCTCCCGCACACGATGTTGACCTTCACATCCATGTGAATCCCTAACGTCCGGGCCATGACGAACATTTCTTCCCACCGGATTTCGCTCACCACCCAGGTCACCGGATCCGGACCCGCGATCGTGCTGGCACACGGTGCGGGCGGCACCATCGAAGCCAATTTCGGCGGACTGATCCCGCTGCTGGCCCGCGACCACACGGTGATCGGCTCGGACTACCCGGCCGATGACACTCCCCTGGATGTGGACGGTCTCGCCGATGCGCTCGTCGCCGAGGCCGTGGCCGCCGGAGCCGAGACCTTCACCATCATCGCCTTCTCGCTCGGCACCACGGCGGCCATTCGCGCGGCGGTGAAGTATCCCGAGCGGGTGCGCGGGCTGGTGCTCGCGGGCGGTTTCGCGAAGATCGACAATCGGGGGCGGCTGAATATCGAGATGTGGCAGCGCATGCTGGCGGCCGGTGATCGGGAGTCGTTCGCACGCGTGGTGCTCTTGGGCGGGTTCAGTGCCGATTTCGTGAATTCGATTCCGGAGGAACAGCTTCCGGGGCTGCTCGCGCAGACCGCCACGAACATTCCGGGCGGCACCGCCGCGCAGGCGGCCCTGGTCGCCACCGTGGATGTGCGGGCGGATCTGGCACTGGTCGCGGCGCCCACCCTGGTGGTCGGCATGACCGGTGACCTGCTGATCGATCCGGCCAATGCACGGGAGCAGGCGGCCGGAATCCCCGGGGCCGAATACGTGGAACTGCCGGGCGGTCACGTCGTCATGGTCGAGCAGGCGCAGGCGTGGCAGGCGACGGTCTCGGAGTTCCTGGAGCGGCACCCGGCCGCGTAATTCAACAGACCGGAGGGCACGGTTCAACTTTCCGGCTTACGATGCCTCCACTATGCAGGTGTCCGTAGCTCATGATCGGGTCTGGCTGGATAAGCAGACGCCCGAGGTTTTCCACGCGCTCAACAGTGTGGCGCTGGCTATTCGCAGTGCCGCCGCCGCAGTCGATCTGGGGCGGGCGGTGATGGAACTGGTGAACGTGCGCGTCTCGCAGCTCAATGGCTGCGCCTACTGCCTCGACCTGCACACCCGGTCCGCTCGCGAAGCCGGAGTAACCGAACAGCAACTCGATGTGCTGGACGCGTGGCGACGCAGCCCGTACCTGTACACCGAACAGCAGCAAGCCGCCCTCATTCTCTCCGAAACCGTCACCGAGCTGCCGGATGAGGAAAAGATGGCGCGTGAGTATGCTGCTGCGCGGCAATATTTGTCGGATGACCAGATGTCCGTACTCATCTGGGCCGCAACCACAATCGGCGCATTCAACCGCGTGTCGATTCTGAGCAAACATCCGGTGCGGGTACGGAAGGGGAACTGAACAATGAGCGAACAGGCTGTGGCGGCCGCCGTCGTCCGTAATGACGCGCAACACCGTTACGAGGTGTGGTACGGCAACTCGCTCGCCGGGTTCACCGAATATCGTGAGCGGGACGACGACACTATTTTCATCCATACCGAAGTGGACGCCGCCTTCGGTGGCAAGGGGCTCGGCAATACCCTCGCCCACGAGGCCATCGAGGACGTCATCAAGAGCGGAAGGGTTATCGTGCCGCGCTGCCCGTTCATCAAGTCCTGGCTGGACAAGCATCCGGAGTACGACGAGCACGTGGTCGGCAAGGGCATCAGGCGGTGAGGGAGCGCAGCGAGCGAACCACAGGCACAGCGTGCGTCGCGCATGCCGGAGCCGAGCGCAGCGAGGTGGAGGCATGAGTGACCTGGAGCTGAAGCCGGACGAGGCGCTGTGCGAACCGTCCGGAAAGCCCGGGCCGCGTGCGGAATTCTTTCCCTCGCGTGAGGTGCCGCTGGGCGGCGTGCGCGGCGTGACCGTGTTCCGGTCACTGCCGCAGCGGGATCTGCCGACCGTCGGCGCGTGGTGCTTCCTGGACAATTTCGGGTCCGGATCCGCCGCGAAGCCGGAGGGGCACGATATCGACCCGCATCCGCACATCGGATTACAAACGGTCACTTGGCCTTTGGACGGGCGCATCCGGCACCGCGACAGCGTCGGCTCGGATGTGGAGATCCTGCCCGGGCAGCTCAACATCATGACCTCCGGACGCGGCATCGCACACTCCGAATACCGGGTGCCGGGTCGTGAGTCCGGTGCGGGACTCCAGCTGTGGATTGCGCTGCCCGGCGACAAGGCCGCCGTGGCACCGCATTTCGAGCAGCACCGCGACCTGCCGGAGTTCGAACTGCCGGGACTGCACGGCATCGTGCTGATCGGCTCGCTCGGCGACGCCACCTCACCGGCCATGGCCTACACCCCGATCGTCGGCGCGGACCTCCGCCTCGACGCGGACACCACGGCCGCGCTGCCACTGAACCCGGACTTCGAGCACGCACTGCTGGTCATCGAGGGCGCGCTCGACGCCGACGGCACGAAGGTCGAACCCGGCAGCCTGTTCTACCTCGGCAGCGGACGGAACCAACTGCCGCTCAGCAGCATTCACGGCGCGCACGTTCTGCTCATCGGCGGCGAGCCCTATCGGGAAGAGCTCGTGATGTGGTGGAACTTCGTGGCGCGCAGCCACGAAGAGATCGAGGCCGCCCGAAACGACTGGGAGAACCTCGATCTCGGCCGCTTCCCGGATATCGCGGGCCACACCCCGGATCAGCGCATCCCGGCACCACCGCTACCACCACTGCACCTGAAGCCGCGCAAGCGCCGCTGCGGCGTGCCGCACGACTGAATTGGCTTCAGGTGCAAAGCTTCCGGCCCCGGACCTATTGGTCCGGGGCCGAAAACGTTTCCAGGGTCAGCGAGTGGTCATCGTCTGTGTGCCGATGACGCGCAGCAACTCCAGCTTCTCCTGGGTGTCGGTGCCCGCCCTGGGGTAATAGACCAGGACCTGGCGGGTGGCGCTCGGAGTGAACAGTGGTTCGCAGACCAGATCGAGCACGCCGACCTCGGGATGGATCATGTGCTTCGTATGGCCGTCCCCGGTGCCCACCTCGTGCTCGTCCCAGAGGCGCTGGAATTCCGGGCTCGCCTCCCGCAGCCGGGCCACCAGTTCGGTGACATCCGCATCACCGGCACGGCGGGCGGCGGTGGCGCGCAGATCGGCTACATGCTTGTGGCTCATATGTTCTCGATCCGCCTCGGGAAAGCGGTCGCGCCCGCCGGGGTTGGTGAACCACAGCCACGGGACGCACCGATCCAGGCCCCGGGCTTGTGAGAAGTCCCCGGACAGCAGGATGTGCATGCGGTTCTGGACCAGGACTTCACCGAGATCGGAGATGACACAGGCGGGAGTGTCGTCCAGTTTGGCCAGCACGTGCAGGATGCCCGGCCCCACATGGGTGTCGCCGCCCCGGGCGGGCGGCTGCTGCCCGGCGAGGTGATACAGGTGGTCGCGTTCGCTGTCGGTGAGCCGCAGTGCCCGGGCCAGCGAACCCAGCACCTGGGTGGACGGGCGCGGGCCGCGGGCCTGTTCCAGCCGCGTGTAGTAGTCGGTCGACATGCCCGCGAGCAGCGCCACCTCGTCGCGGCGCAGCCCGGGCGTGCGGCGGCGCGCACCGGGGGCCAGTCCGACGGCGGCGGGCTGTAGGCCCTCCCGGCGGCGGCGGAGAAAATCTGCGAGTTCGTCGCGGTTCACTCCCCTACTGTCCCCTGACCCAGCCGCCTTATCCAGGTACCGGCTATCCCCCTCAGTGTCCGGCCGATGCCGGTGAGCCACTATGGCCTTGCACCTGAGCCATAATGGTGCCACTCTTGAGCCATGGAACTCACGCCATTCATCGACAACCTTCGCCGCGAGGTCGCCCTGGCCGCCGCGGCGGGTGGCGAGGACACCCAGGCGCTGGCCGAGTGGCTGCTCGCACCGCTCGAATCGGCCATTCGGCTGGCCATGCTCGAGGCGCTGTCCAGCGCCGCCGACGAGATCACGCGTGAACTCGCGCCGGGCTCGGTGCAGGTGCGGCTGCGCGGCCGCGACCCCGAGTTCGTCGTGCTGCCCGCGAACAGCGACGCCGAATCCCTACCCGCCCCGGCGACAGCGGTCTCGACGTCTTCGGCGATCGCGCTGCCGGAGGGCGATGACGGCGCGACCTCACGAATCAACCTGCGCCTGCCCGATCAGCTCAAGGCACGGATCGAAGGCGCGGCCTCCGCCGAGCGGCTCTCGGTCAACGCCTGGCTGGTCCGGGCCGCCGCCGTGGCGCTCGAACCGGCACCGGCCCGCCCGGCACCGGCGCGGCGCGAAAACAGCAGTGCGGGACAGCATTTCACCGGCTGGGTGCGCTGACACAACCAAGGAGAATCCATCATGCCCAAGTTCGAAACCCCCAAGCCGATCGTGCTCACCCTGGGGTTGCTCGTCGGCTCCGTCGACGTCGTCGCGAGCGACCGCGCAGATACGGTCGTCGAGGTCCGTCCCAGCGACAAGTCCAAGGACCGCGATGTGCGCTCCGCCGAAAAGGTGAAGGTCGAATATGCGAACGGCCAGTTGCTGATCAAGTCGTCCGAGAAGTGGAAGGGCCTGTTCGGTCGTCCGGGCTCCATCGATGTCACGGTGGAACTGCCGACGCGTTCGCAGGTGCGCGGCACCGTGGAATTCGGCACCGTGGCCTGCGACGGCATTCTCGGCGACGCCGACCTCAAGACCACGGGCTCGATTCGCCTCGACCAGGTCGGGGCATTGAAGGTGATGACGGGCGGCGGCGATGTCACCGTCGGCCACGCCACCGGCACCACCACGGTCACCACGGCGACCGGTGAGGTGCGCATCGGCGAGACCGACGCCACCACGGTGGTGACCAGCTCCAACGGCAGCATCTGGATCGGCGAACTGACCGGAGAATTGCGCGCCAAACTGGCCAATGGCGGCCTGTCCGTCGACCGGGTCGCCGCCGATCTCACCGTGACCTCCGCCAATGGCAGCCTGCGGATCGGCGAGTTGTCCCGGGGCTCGGTGACATTCAAGACCTCGGTGGGCGGCATCGATATCGGCATTCGCGAGGGCACCGCGACCTGGCTCGATATGTATTCCGCGGCGGGCCGGGTGAACAATCGGCTCGACGTGACCGGCGAACCGAACGGTGCGGACGCGGACACCGCAAAGGTGTACGCCCGGACCCAGTTCGGCGACATCACCATTCGGAGGGCGTGACACCCGCATCCAGGGATCGGCGATCCCTGGATGAACGCTCCTCTCCCGGCATCCTCCGTGGCGGCGCAAGGTAATCGGTATGACAAAGAACCTCGACACCGTCCAGCTCGGCCAGACCGGGCCCCGCGTCTCCCGCATCGGCCTCGGCGCGATGGGCATGTCCGGCGTGTACGGCGCGGCCGACGAAACCGCTTCCCTCGCAACCATTCACGATGCCCTCGACTCCGGGGCGAATCTGATCGACACCGGCGACTTCTACGGCGCGGGCCACAATGAAATGCTCATCGGCCGCGCCATCGCCGACCGCAAGCGCGAGGACCTGCTGCTCAGCGTGAAGTTCGGCGCGCTGCGCGGACCCGACGGCGGCTTCGGCGGCGTCGACACCCGGCCCGAGGCCATGCGCAACTTCCTCACCTACTCGATGCAACGGCTCGGTGTGGATTACATCGACATCTACCGGCCCGCCCGCCTCGACCCGAATGTGCCCATCGAGGAGACCGTGGGCGCGATCGCCGACATGGTGAAGGCCGGGTACGTGCGGCACATCGGCCTCTCCGAGGTGGGCGCGGAGACCCTGCGCCGCGCCGCCGCGGTACATCCGATCGCCGATCTCCAGATCGAGTACTCGCTCATCTCGCGCGGTATCGAAGCCGAAATCCTGCCCACCGCACGCGAACTCGGCATCGGCATCACCGCCTACGGCGTGCTGTCCCGCGGCCTGCTCAGCGATTCGATGCGCGGCGGCCAGCAGTTCGCGCTCACCGACTTCCGGGCGCACTCCCCGCGCTTCCAGGGCGAAAACCTCACCGCCAACCTGCGATTGGTGGATGCCCTCGCCGCCATCGCGGCCACGCATGACGTGACCGTCGCCCAACTCGCCATCGCCTGGGCCCTGTCCCGCGGCGCGGACATCGTCCCGATCATCGGCGCACGCCGCCCGGAACGCTGGGCCGAAGCCGCAGCCGCGGTGGACATCCAACTGTCCGAATCCGAACTGGCCGCCATCGAGGCCGCCGTCCCCGCCGACCAGGTCGCCGGAGACCGCTACGCCACAGCCCAAATGGCCATGCTCGACAGCGAACGCTGACCTTTCAAGATCAAGGAGCTGTGGTGGCGGATTTTCGAGAAGAATCACGCCACCACAGCTCCTTGATCTTGATTACTGCCTTCGGGGGCGGATTACTGCGGTGAATGCTGCTGAGGCGACGGCTTTTCCGGTGGCGTCCGTGATGGTTACCGGGACCTCGAGTTCGATTTCGACTCGGGCTTCGATGTCGGCGCGGGTTTGGGCGATGGTGTCGGCGGTCAGTTCCGAGGTGGCGAGGAAGGGTCCGGCTTCACCCTTGGCTCGGGCCAGGTAGGTGATGCGGCCGTCCCGAGCGACGATGAAGGTCTGGCCCATCAGGTCGACTATGCCGGAGATGGATGCGCCCATGGCGGCGGTTTCGGCCAGGCCGAAGAGTAAGGCGGCGTGGACGTCGCCATTGTGGTTGAGGTGCTCGGGGCGGGGAGCCATGCTGACGACATTGCGGCCGCTGGCGTATTCGACCGCTTCGATGCCGGTGAATTGGATGAAGCCCAGCTTCTTGAAGCCCTCCATCACCAGATCACCCATAGTGGCGCTGTCCATCGCATCTCCCTGTCGAACACCTGCGCTGCCGGGGCAGCTGAATTGAAACGTGTTCTAATTTCATACCGGGAGTGCGAGGGGCTTGTCTACGGCATCTTCCTGCCAGAACCCGTCAGGCCTCGTGATCTGGTGGCAACGGCGCGGCCAGGCCGAGGACTTCGGCGGTGCGCAGCATGGTCTGGCGGGCCAGGCGCGGGTCATGCGCCAGGCTGACGCCGAGCGTGGGGATCAGCTCGCGAAGCCGCGGAGCCCAGTAGGGACGATAGCGCGGGAAGCAGCGGTCCAGCACATCCAGCAGAATGGCGGGGGCGGTGGAGGCTCCCGGCGAAGCGCCCAGCACCGCGGCGATCGAACCATCGTGCGCGGCAACCACTTCGGTGCCGAATTGCAGCGCACCGCGGCCCTCGGCATCGCGCTTGACCACCTGGGCGCGCTGGCCCGCGGTGATCATCGTCCAGTCGGCCGGATCGGCGGCCGGGGCGAATTCACGCAGCAGCGCCAACTTCTTCTTCCGGGTGCTCGCCACCTGAGAGGCGAGCAGCCACACCAGTCCGAGATTGCCGCCGAGCATGCCGGTCAGCGGGCCAAGGTTGTGCGGGCGCAGCGAGGCGACGGCATCCAGCATCGAACCGTGCTTCAGGAATTTCGGATTCGCGCCCGGATACGGTCCGAACAGGATGGCGCGGCGGCCGTCCACGATGCGAGTATCCAAGTGCGGCATGGAAATCGGCGGTGCACCCTCCGGGGCCTTGCCGTACACCTTGGCCTCGTGCCGGTCCACGATCTCCGGATTGTCGCAGCGCAGGAAGCGGCCGCTCACGGGCAGCAGGCCGAAACCGCGCGCCTCCGGAATACCGGCCTTCTGCAACATCTTCAGCGCGTAACCGCCCGCGCCCGCGAAGACGAAACGGGCATCCACGAGGTGGGTGAAGCGGTCCCGGTCGGTGTAGTGGTGCACCTTCAGTTTCCAGGTGCCGTCATTGCTGCGGCTCAATCCGACGACCTCATTGCGGCGGTACACCGTCACGCCCGCGGATTTCAGGTAGTGGAACATCTGGGCGGTGAGCTCACCGAAATCGATATCGCTGCCGGTGATATCGCGGGTGGCGGCAATGGGTTCGGTGCTCTCGCGGGATTGCGTGAGCAGCGGGGCCCAGTCGCCGATGACCTTCGGATCGTCGCTGAATCGCATGGACGTGAACAGCGGGTGCGCGGACATGGCTTCCTGCCTGCGCCGCAGGAACTTCACGTCGTCCGACCCCTGCACCAGCGTCATATGCGGCATGGGATTGATGAAAGTTTCCGGCTTGCCGAGAACTCCGGCCTCCACCAGCGCGGCCCACAGTTGGCGGCTCTGCTGGAACTGCTCATTGACGGTGACGGCCTTCTCGAAATCGATGGAGCCGTCGGGGTTCTCGCTCGTGTAATTGAGTTCACATAATCCGGCGTGCCCGGTCCCGGCATTGTGCCAGGCCGCCGAGGCCTCCTGCGCGACCTCCGGCAGGCGCTCGAACACCGCGATCGACCAGGTGGGTTCCACATGCTTGAGCAGGATGGCGAGCGTGGCGCTCATGACCCCGCCCCCGATCAGAACCACGTCATACGGACGCAGGGGCGCTTGCGTTCTCGAACTCATTACCGGGAGACCCCTCATCGAACTCGTACAGCCAACGGGCACGCTAACACCGCATCGGCGAGCCCACCATTCGCCGTCAGGCGAAGATCAGGCTCAGAATGCCCGCGATGGCACCCGCGAAAACCAGCGCGTTGCGAATGTTCTGGAGCGTCCAGGTCCAGGCCGGGAAGCCGTCCTCGGCGGCCTTGATCAGCACGGGAACGTCGATGCGGGCCAGTTCCGGATCGTTCTTCCGACCGAAGGCCGCCTGCACCGACTGCACTGCGGTCAGGTTGCTGTAGACGATGATCGAATTTGCCAGCAAGAGCGCGACCATGACGACCCAGTTCACCGGGCGCATCCAGTCGAAGCTGGCCAGGTTCAAGCCCGCCATGAGTACCAGCAGGGCGGCCATACCGCCCGGTGCCCACCATTCGTGGCCGCTGGCATCGAAGCGCATGCCGTTCTCGCGCAGGGCGGTGGTGCGCACGCCTTGGCGGGCCAGTTCGGCTTCGGCGGTGGCCATGGCGGCGGTGCCGTAGCGATTGCGAACGATCGGCATGCTCACGAAAGCAGCGGCGGCGATGAGTTCGGCGGTGGCGATGATGACGTTCATGGTGACTCTCCCTGATTCTGGTCCGCCCTGCGGCGGTCCGACTTGAACTTTGTAAAAGCGAAGCTACCCGTCCATTTGAACTTAGTGCAAGAGATTTCTTGAACTTTGTGAAAGTGGCTGGTGAGCGCCTACTGTGAGGCGCATGGCCCGCGACACCCTCACCCGCGAACAGATCGTCCGCACCGCCATCGAGCTCCTCGACGAGGAGGGCCTGGACGGACTGAACATGCGCAGCCTCGGCAAACGCCTCGACTCCGCGGCCACGGCCATGTACTGGCACGTCAAGAACAAGGACAATCTGGTCCGGCTCGCGACCGACGAGGTGTGGGGGGAGATCGCGCTCCCCGATGTGGACGCCCAGGAATGGCGTGCGGCGGCCCAGTCCATGACCGGCAGCATGTACGCGATGATCACCCGGCATCCCTGGGTTGTGCAGGCGCAGGCCGGGTATCTGCTCTACGGCCCCAACAAGTCCCGGCACGACGACCGGATGCTGGAAGTCTTCGAGAAGGCCGGATTCGACGACGACCAGGCCGATCAGGCCACCGCCACCGTCTTCATGTTCGTACTCGGCAATGCCGTCGGCGCGGCGGCCGACGTCTCACTCAAACGTCGGCTCGGGCGCAATGACCGCGATCCGGAAGCGCAGCTCTCCGAGGCGATTTCGGAGGCCACCGAGGTGGCCATGCACTATCCGCGACTGCGGTCCCGCATCGAGCGCGCCGCCGGGACCGACTACAACGCCGCACCGGAGAGCAGCTTCGAATTCGGGCTCACGACCCTGCTCGACGGACTTCGGGATCGGCTCGCGGAGCGAAATACGGTGCGCGCCGACTAGTTCGGCGTCACCGCTGCCGCGCGCGGTAGGCCGCCACCGCATTGCGATTGCCGCAGGCGGTGCTGCAATAGCGGCGGGAACGGTTGCGGGACAGGTCCAGAACGATGCCCTCGCAGGTGTCGTCGGCACAGACCGCGAGGCGGCTCATTTCGTCGGCGCGAATGACGTCGATCATGGCCATGGCGGTCTCGACGGCAATGCGGACGGGCAGCGGAGCCTCATAGGCCACCGCGTGGATGTGGTAGTCGAGATCGTCGTGGCGGACCAGTTGGGGCACGGCGCGGTGGGTGGTCAGGATGTTGTTCACCAGGTCCACGGCGGTGTCGCGGTCGGCGGTGAGAAGTGCGCGCATGGGGGCGCGCTGGGCGCGGACGGCCGCCAGTTCGGCGGTGTCGCCGGTCCGGTCGCCGGTGTAGCCGTGCTTGACGAAAAAGTCTTTCAGCTGGGCTGTTTCGGTCATCGTGTCCGGCGGTTCGGCCGAGTTCACCAGCTCTACGGCCGCGGCCAGGGCCGCGACGGTGTCATGAGCAAAAACCATATTGACATATTACATATTCGATCCTTACCGTCATTAGTCATGACGGTGTTGACTCATGACAAGGCGATAGGCGACCGGCTGCGATCAGGGTTGCTCTGCGCCGCCCTGTCGGCATCGGCATTCGGACTCTCCGGACCACTGGCCCGGGGATTGATCAATGCGGGGTGGAGCCCCGCGGCCGCGGTGATCGTGCGCGTACTCCTGGGCGCGGCGGTGCTGCTGCCCATCGCCCTCAGACAATTGCAAGCCGACTGGAATCTCTTGCGGCGCAATGCCGGTCTGCTGGCGGGCTACGGCCTGCTCGCGGTCGCGGGCGCGCAGCTGTCCTACTTCAATGCGGTCCAGCACATGACCGTGGGCGTGGCGCTGCTCATCGAATACACCGCGCCCATTGCCGTCGTCGGCTGGCTGTGGCTGCACCACAGTCAGAAACCCAATCGCATCACGGTGCTCGGCGCGATCATCGGCGTGGCCGGGCTGGTCCTGGTGCTCGACCTGACCTCCGGGGTCAGCACCAGCTGGATCGGCATGGCCTGGGCATTCGCCGCAATGGTCGGCGCGGCAGGGTATTTCATTCTCTCCGCGCACGGCGGCGATGCCGTGCCCGGCACGGTGCTGGCCACCGGCGGCCTGCTCATCGGCGGACTGGGCATCCTGATCGCCGGGCTGCTCGGCGTCGTGCCGCTGCACGCCACCATGAATACCGTTGCGTTCCACGGCTTCTCGGTGGCCTGGTGGGTGCCGCTGCTGGCGCTCGGCGTGGTGACGGCCGCCGTCTCCTACGTCTCCGGCATTGCCGCGACCCGTCTGCTCGGCTCCCGGCTGGCCTCCTTCGCGGCCCTGTCCGAGGTGCTGGCGGCCATCGTGTTCTCCTGGGCGCTACTGGGCGAGACCCCGCATGCCATCCAATTGCTCGGCGGGGCACTGATTCTCACCGGAGTCGTGGTGGTGCGGCTCGGTGAGCCGTGAACTGACCCAGTTGCGCCGCCGACTTCCTATCTCGGTTTGATAACGGTACGGTTTGTCGCAATACCGGGGGACCGACCGCAACGCGAGAGAACCGATATGGGTATCAGCAAAACCATTGCGCCACTGCTCCTCTGCCTGACCGCCGTCGCCACCGCGGGCACCGCCGCCGCCGATCCGGCGGCTCCCGCGCAGCCCGCACTCCAGGTGCGGGGCACCGACCACAATGTCGGCTATCAGGTCGCGCTCACCGACGACAAGCGCGCCACCGTCACCAATCTGCAAGCCGGTCGCTTCCTGGCGACCTGGGACGGCGAAGCCATTGTCGTCACCGCTGATTCGGGCATCTCCATCGCCACCGTCCCGCTGAAGTACGACATCGCGGGCAAGACCCTCGAACTCACCCCGAAGATCGAGAACGACCACCGCACCCTCACCCTCACCCCCGTCGCCGAATCCCCTGCCGCACTGCGCGATATCGACGCCCAGCAGCGCTTCTTCGACGTGGTCCAGGCCAATATGGATGGCGTGCTCACCGGCGCGGCCATCGGCGGCGGGATCGGCTTCCTGCTCGGCTTCCCGGCCGGGCTGTTCGTGGTCGACTTCATCACCGTCCCGATCACCACCGTCATCGGCGGCCTGATCGGCGGAGCCATCGGCCTGCAGCAGTCCGGCGGCCAGGCGGCGGTGGACGCCGCCCTCGCCTACGCCGACTCCCTGGTCCCCGGAGCCTCGCAAGCGGGACGCCCGCTGTTCGACGCACTCCCCGCACCGCAAGGGAATTGACCACTCGCACAACGACACTCGCCCCCGCTTCCTACGAAGCGGGGGCGATTTCGTGTGTGCGGGGACTGCTCGAGGGCGGCTACTCCACGAACGTCGCGCCGTCGATCGCCATGCTGTTGTCGGTGTAATACCAGTCGCCGTTCATCTCGGTCGCGAGATCGAATCGGAGGACATGGCCCGCGCCCGGACCAGTCGTGATCTGCCAGAGCGTATTCGGATATCCGGTCACGGTGCTGACGCTGCCGTCGGACCATTCGAAGGTTCCCGAGGTCACGGAACCGAAACCCAGCCAAGGCAATTCGGCGCGGAAACGCCCGGACGTGATACCCGGCAGCAGCGAGCTGGTGCAGTCCCACAGGTCGCCCTTGCGGCGCACGCTCTGCCCGGCGCTTCCGGTTCCGGCCATTCGCTCACCGGTGAGCACGCTCCCCTTGTGACACCCGCCGAATCCACTGTCCACGGGAGCCGCCGCCCCCGGAACGGTCGCGACCGTGGAGGCTGCCGCGCCGCAGAGCATCGCCACGAATACACCGTGGCGAACAGAGCGGCAAACAGACCCGAGCCGAGGAGCTGTCATAGCAGCAGACTACCGCGCGGTATCGCGACCATGGCCCGGAATGCACTCGGCCCCCGCTCCGGATCGGAGCGGGGGCCGAGTGTTGTTGGCTACCTAGCGGTTCAGCGGTAGTCGCTGAAGCCGTAGTCGTCCAGCGGCACCGCGGCACCGGTGGAGGTGCCGAAGCCGTCCGGGCTGTAGTAGCTGTCGTCGTAGGACGGGACAGCGTACGCGGCCTGGCGCGCCTCTTCGGTCGGCTGAACCTGGATGTTCCGGTAACGGTTGATGCCGGTACCGGCCGGGATCAGCTTGCCGATGATCACGTTCTCCTTCAAGCCGATCAGCTTGTCGGAGCGGCAGTTGATGGCGGCGTCGGTGAGCACGCGGGTGGTCTCCTGGAAGGAGGCCGCCGAGAGCCACGAATCCGTCGCCAGCGATGCCTTGGTGATACCCATCAGGACCGGGCGGCCCGAGGCCGGCTCGGCCGCCTCGGCGACCACGCGACGGTTCGAGGACTCGAACTCGGCGCGCTCCACCAGGGAGCCGGGCAGGAACTCGGTGGCACCCGAATCGATGATGGTGACGCGACGCAGCATCTGGCGGACGATCACCTCGATGTGCTTGTCGTGGATGGACACACCCTGCGAGCGGTACACCTCCTGGACCTCGTGGACCAGGTGGATCTGCACCTGACGCGGGCCCATCACGCGGAGCACCTCGTGCGGATCGGCAGAGCCCTCGAGCAGCTGCTGACCGACCTCGACGTGGTCACCGTCGGCGAGCAGACGCTCGGAGCCGTCCTCGTGCTTGAAGACACGCAGACGCTGACGCTTCGACAGCTTGTCGTAGACCACTTCGTCCGAACCGTCGTCCGGAATGATCGTGATCTTGTAGAAGCGGTCGTCGTCCTCCATGCGGACCCGGCCCGACACCTCGGCGATGGGTGCCTTGCCCTTGGGCACACGAGCCTCGAAAAGCTCCTGCACTCGGGGCAGACCACCCGTGATGTCGTCACCCGCGACACCACCCTGGTGGAAGGTACGCATGGTCAGCTGGGTACCGGGCTCACCGATGGACTGCGCGGCGACGATACCGACGGCCTCACCGATGTCGACCAGCTTGCCGGTCGCCATCGAGCGGCCGTAGCAGGTCGCACACACGCCGGTGCCGGTGGTGCAGGTCAGCACGGAGCGGACCTTCACCTCGGTGATACCGGCCTCGAGCAGCGCATCCAGAGCCGGGTCGCCGAGATCGTGACCCTTCGCGATGATGACGTTGCCCTTGGCGTCCAGCGCGTCGGTGGCCAGCGTACGAGCGTAGGTGCTGGTCTCCACGTGGGCGTCACGGATGAGCGAGCCGTCGGCCTGCTTCTCCGCGATCGGCACCACGATGCCGCGCTCGGTGCCACAGTCGGTCTCGCGCACGATGACGTCCTGCGACACGTCCACCAGACGACGGGTCAGGTAACCCGAGTCGGCGGTACGAAGCGCGGTGTCGGCCAGACCCTTACGGGCACCGTGCGTATTGATGAAGTACTCGAGAACGGTCAGGCCCTCACGGAACGAGGACTTGATCGGCCGCGGGATGAATTCACCCTTCGGGTTGGTAACCAGGCCCTTCATACCCGCGAGGGTACGAGTCTGGGTGAAGTTACCGGTCGCGCCCGAGTCGACGATCGTGATGATCGGGTTGTCGGCCGGGTAGTGCGCACGCAGCGCCGTACCGACCTCTTCGGTCGCTTCCTGCCAGATCTTGACCAGGGCGTTGTTGCGCTCCTGGTGGTCCAAAGCACCGCGCTGGTACTTCTTCTCGATCTGATCGGCGAGCGCCTCGTAGCGCTCCATGATCTCCGGCTTCTCCGGCGGAACGAGCACGTCCGACATGGCGACGGTGACACCGGAGCGAGTGGCCCAGTAGAAGCCCGCGTCCTTCAGCTTGTCGACGGTCTGCGCCACGACAATCATCGGATAACGCTCGGCGAGATCATTGATGATCGCCGCCTGACGCTTCTTCGGCATCGACTCATCGATGAACGCGTAGTCCGCCGGGAGCAGCTCGTTGAAGATGACCCGGCCGAGCGTGGTCTTGGCAGTCCACGCATCGCCGCGACGCCAGCCTTCGGGGAACAGCTCGGCCTCGATGTCCTTCGACGGACGCTGTTCGGTCAGGCGGACCTTGATCATCGAGCGCACGGTCAGATCGCCACGGTCGACGGCCATCTGCGCCTCGGCGGGCGAGGAGTAGACGCCGAACTCGGCCGCGTCCTTGGCGGCGGGCTTGTACTCGCCGACCGCGCCCTCGTTCAGGCGAGTCAGGTAGTACAGACCGGTCACCATGTCCAGACGCGGCATGGCGAGCGGACGACCCGAGGCCGGCGACAGGATGTTGTTCGAGGACAGCATCAGGATGCGGGCCTCGGCCTGCGCCTCCGCGGACAGCGGAAGGTGCACGGCCATCTGGTCACCGTCGAAGTCGGCGTTGAACGCCTCACACACGAGCGGGTGCAGCTGGATGGCCTTACCTTCGACCAGCAGCGGCTCGAAGGCCTGGATACCCAGGCGGTGCAGGGTGGGCGCACGGTTCAGCAGCACCGGGTGCTCGGAGATGACCTCTTCGAGGACGTCCCACACCTGAGCGCGCTGACGCTCGACCATCCGCTTGGCGGACTTGATGTTCTGCGCGTGGTTGAGATCCACCAGACGCTTCATGACGAACGGCTTGAACAGCTCGAGCGCCATCAGCTTGGGCAGACCACACTGGTGCAGCTTGAGCTGCGGACCGACCACGATGACCGAACGGCCCGAGTAGTCGACACGCTTGCCCAAGAGGTTCTGACGGAAACGACCCTGCTTGCCCTTGAGCAGATCGCTCAGGGACTTCAGCGGGCGGTTACCCGGACCGGTGACCGGACGGCCACGACGGCCGTTGTCGAACAGCGCGTCCACCGACTCCTGAAGCATGCGCTTCTCGTTGTTCACGATGATCTCGGGCGCACCCAGATCGATCAGTCGCTTCAAACGGTTGTTGCGGTTGATAACGCGGCGGTACAGGTCGTTCAGGTCGGAGGTCGCGAAGCGGCCACCGTCCAGCTGCACCATCGGGCGCAGCTCCGGCGGGATCACCGGGACAGCGTCCAGCACCATGCCCATGGGCGAGTTGCCGTTCATCTGGAACGCGGCGACAACCTTCAGACGCTTCAGCGCGCGAAGCTTCTTCTGGCCCTTGCCCGAGCGAATGGTCTCGCGCAGGTTCTCGGCCTCGGCCGGGATGTCGAAGGTCTCCATGAGCTTCTGGATCGCCTCGGCACCCATCGCACCGGTGAAGTACTCGCCGTAGCGGTCCTGCAGCTCGCGGTAGATGATCTCGTCGATGATCAGCTGCTTCTTGGCCAGCTTGACGAAGGTGGTCCAGATCTCGTCGAGACGATCCAGCTCACGCTGGGCGCGGTCGCGCAGCTGACGCATTTCGCGCTCGCCGCCGTCCTTCACCTTGCGGCGGACGTCGGACTTGGCGCCCTCGGCCTCCAGCTCGGCGATATCGGCTTCCAGCTTCTGGGCGCGCGCCTCGAGGTCGGCGTCGCGCTGGTCGGCGACCTGCTTCTTCTCGACCTCCATCTCGGCCTCGAGGGTGGACAGCTCGTTGTGACGGAGCTCGTCGTCCACCGAGGTGATGACGTAGGCGGCGAAGTAGATGATCTTCTCGAGATCCTTCGGCGCCAGGTCCAGCAGGTAGCCCAGGCGCGAAGGCACGCCCTTGAAGTACCAGATGTGGGTGACCGGAGCGGCCAGCTCGATATGGCCCATCCGCTCACGACGCACCTTGGCGCGAGTGACCTCGACGCCACAGCGCTCGCAGATGATGCCCTTGAAGCGGACACGCTTGTACTTACCGCAGTAGCACTCCCAGTCCCGGGTGGGACCGAAGATCTTCTCGCAGAACAAGCCATCCTTCTCCGGCTTGAGCGTGCGGTAGTTGATGGTCTCCGGCTTCTTCACCTCACCGAAAGACCAGTTTCTGATGTCTTCAGCGGAGGCCAGGCCGATCCGGAGTTCATCGAAGAAGTTGACGTCTAGCACGTAACTTCCTTTCCCCTGTTCGGGTTGAGTATGAGCAAAAGTTCGCTAAATCCGTTGCCTGGGAGCGCTTCTCGCGAGGCGCTCCCAGACCGATCGCTCTTACTGCGCCAGGTCGTCGACCGTCGCAGCCTCGTTGCGGGACAGGTTGATACCCAGGTTCGCCGCGGCGCGCTCCAGGTCCTCGTCGTCACCGTCGCGCATTTCGATCGCGGCACCGTCCGAGGACAGCACCTCGACGTTCAGGCACAGCGACTGGAGTTCCTTGAGCAGAACCTTGAACGACTCCGGGATACCGGGCTCCGGAATGTTCTCGCCCTTGACGATCGCCTCGTACACCTTCACGCGGCCGACCACGTCATCGGACTTGATGGTGAGGAGCTCCTGCAGGGTGTACGCAGCGCCGTAGGCCTGCATGGCCCAGCACTCCATTTCACCGAATCGCTGACCACCGAACTGCGCCTTACCACCCAGCGGCTGCTGCGTGATCATCGAGTACGGACCGGTCGAACGCGCGTGGATCTTGTCGTCGACCAGGTGGTGCAGCTTCAGGATGTACATGTAACCGACCGAGACCGGGTACGGGAACGGCTCGCCGGAGCGGCCGTCGAGCAGCACCGCCTTGCCGTTGTCGTCGATCATCTTCTCGCCGTCGCGGTTCGGAATCGTCGAACCGAGCAGGCCGGTCAGCTCTTCCTCGCGCGCACCGTCGAACACCGGGGTGGCGATATTCGTGTCGCCGGGCTGGCCCAGCATCTCCTCGGGCAGGTTCTTCGCCCACTCGGGAGAGCCTTCGACCTGCCAACCGGTCTTGGCGATGTAACCCAGATGGGTTTCCAGCACCTGACCGATGTTCATACGACGCGGCACACCGTGGGTGTTCAGGATGATGTCGACGGGGGTGCCGTCGGGCAGGAACGGCATGTCCTCCTGCGGGAGGATCTTGCCGATGACACCCTTGTTGCCGTGGCGGCCGGCGAGCTTGTCGCCGTCCTGGATCTTGCGCTTCTGCGCAACGTAAACGCGCACAAGCTCGTTCACACCGGGGGGCAGATCGTCGTCGTCATCGCGCGAGAACACGCGGACGCCGATGACCTTGCCGGACTCACCGTGGGGCACCTTGAGCGAGGTGTCGCGAACTTCGCGAGCCTTCTCACCGAAGATGGCGCGCAGCAGGCGCTCTTCGGGGGTCAGCTCGGTCTCGCCCTTCGGGGTGACCTTGCCGACCAGGATGTCGCCGTCACGAACCTCGGCGCCGATGCGCACGATGCCGCGCTCATCCAGATCCGCCAGGACCTCATCGGAGACGTTCGGGATGTCCCGGGTGATCTCCTCCGCGCCCAGCTTGGTGTCGCGCGCGTCGATCTCGTGCTCCTCGATGTGGATCGAGGTGAGGACGTCGTCCTCGACGAGACGCTGCGACAGGATGATCGCGTCCTCGTAGTTGTGGCCTTCCCACGGCATGATCGCCACGAGCAGGTTCTTGCCGAGCGCCATCTCACCGTTCTGGGTGCACGGACCGTCGGCGAGGACATGCCCGGACTCCACGCGCATGCCCTCGTCCACGATCGGACGCTGGTTGGCGCAGGTGCCCTGGTTGGAGCGCTCGAACTTGCGCATGCGGTACGAGCGGCGGGTGCCGTCGTCGTGCATGACGGTGATGAAGTCGGCCGAAACCTCTTCCACCACACCGGCCTTCTGGTTCACGACCACGTCGCCGGCGTCGACCGCGGCACGCAGCTCCATACCGGTGCCGACCAGCGGCGCCTCGGAACGGACCAGCGGCACGGCCTGACGCTGCATGTTCGCGCCCATCAGGGCACGGTTGGCGTCGTCGTGCTCGAGGAACGGAATCATGGCGGTCGCGACCGACACCATCTGGCGCGGCGAGACGTCCATGTAGTCGACCTCGTCGGCCGTGACGTATTCCATCTCCTCATTGCCCTTGCGAGCGAGGACCTTCGGCTCGAGGAAGTTGCCGTCCGCGTCGACCGGCGAGTTCGCCTGGGCGCGGATGTGGCGGTCCTCTTCATCGGCGGTGAGGTACTTGACCTCGTCCGTGACGCGACCGTTCGCGACCTTGCGGTACGGGGTCTCGATGAAACCGAACGGGTTGACCCGCGCGTAGACCGAGAGCGAACCGATCAGGCCGATGTTCGGGCCTTCCGGGGTCTCGATCGGGCACATGCGGCCGTAGTGCGACGGGTGAACGTCTCGGACTTCCAGGCCGGCGCGCTCACGGGACAGACCACCCGGGCCCAGCGCCGACAGGCGGCGCTTGTGGGTCAGACCCGAGAGCGGGTTGTTCTGGTCCATGAACTGCGACAGCTGCGAAGTTCCGAAGAACTCCTTGATCGCGGCCACGACGGGACGGATGTTGATCAGGGTCTGCGGCGTGATCGCCTCGACGTCCTGAGTCGTCATGCGCTCACGCACAACGCGTTCCATACGGGAGAGGCCGACCCGGATCTGGTTCTGGATCAGCTCGCCCACGGTGCGCAGACGACGGTTGCCGAAGTGGTCGATGTCATCGACGCCGACGGGAACTTCCTGGCCGCCGGGGGCGGTCATGTTCCGGTCGCCCTGGTGCAGGCGCACCAGGTACTCGATGGTGGCGACGATGTCCTCGCGGGTCAGCGTCGAGCCGATGACCGGCTTGTCCAGGTTCAGGCCCAGCTTCTTGTTGATCTTGTAGCGACCAACGCGCGCCAGGTCATAGCGCTTGTCCTTGAAGAACAGGTTCTCCAGCAGGGTCTGCGCGGACTCCTTGGTCGGCGGCTCGCCCGGACGCAGCTTGCGGTAGATGTCCAGCAGCGCCTCGTCCTGACCCGGAGTGCTGTCCTTCTCCAGGGTGGACATCATGATCTCCGAGAAGCCGAAGCGCTCGGTGATCTCCTCGGCGGTCAGGCCCAGGGCCTTCAGCAGCACGGTGACCGGCTGCCGGCGCTTGCGGTCGATGCGCACACCGACGGTGTCGCGCTTGTCGACGTCGAACTCCAGCCACGCGCCACGCGAGGGGATGACACGCACGGAGTGCAGCGTCTTCTCGGTGGACTTGTCGATGGAATCATCGAAATACACACCCGGCGAACGGACCAGCTGCGAGACGACCACGCGCTCGGTGCCGTTGATGATGAACGTGCCCTTGTCGGTCATCATCGGGAAATCACCCATGAAGACCGTCTGAGACTTGATCTCACCGGTGTTGTTGTTGATGAACTCCGCGGTGACGAAGAGCGGCGCCGCGTAGGTCATGTCCTTGTCCTTGCACTCCTCGATGGAGGCCTTGACCTCTTCGAAGCGCGGGTCGGAGAAGGACAGGGACATGGAACCCGAGAAGTCCTCGATCGGCGAAAGCTCTTCGAGCACCTCCTCGAGGCCACCCACCGGATTGACGTCGCCGCGCGATGTCGCGAGCTCCCGCCAGTTCGGTGAACCGATCAGCCAGTTGAAAGAGTCGGTTTGTAGATCGAGAAGACCCGGGACCTCGAGAGGCTCCCTGATCTTCGCGAAAGACACCCGCTTCGGGGCTCCGGGGATACCGGCCTTGGTCTGGGTGGAGACTGCCAAGATGCGTCCTTCCAGCACCTCACGCGCGTCGCGTGGTGGTCCGCGACCGTCGCTTGTCTGCTACGAATTCCGCTGGTTACAGCCCGAACGAAACCCGAACAGCAAGCAGCGGAAGTAACACCGGAAGGGTGAACTTTCGTGATGCGATCAAGGTATGGACAGGAGGCAGCCAGCGCAACGTCCAAAACTACACCCAAACCTACGGGGGTGTCAAAGTACCACCCGTGGTGATCCCTCGCGGGCTAACGCGCCGAAGCGTGTCCGTGACGATGTTTACACCGTCCGCCGACTGCCAACACCGTCTGCCGACCGGCTCCTGGTGTCCGCTGGCTGCGTTCCGAAGGGGCCGCATCGGCGTCTGATCCCCTGTGACAGCCGCCGTTGTTGTGAATAGCGTGACGGGTCGGACGAAAGTCGTCAAGTGGCGGCACGAGTTGACAATTGCGAGATCCCCTGCCCCAGTACAAGATCACCGATATGACTGGCCGTTCGCACAGCTAACGGCCGGTCGCGGGTCACTTATCGGCGATCTCCGAGGCCAGCCAGCGGCCGTCGATCTTCTGCATCCGAAGCAGGATCGGACCCGAAACCAGGGGCTCGGGCTTGTTGTCCTTCACCGTGGCGACACTCAGATTGATCAAGAGCTCGGCCCGGTCGCTGGTAAGTAGCGTCACGCCGACCGGATCGGTGGTCACCTTGGTATCGGTCTGGGTCTGCTTGATGCTGTCGATCGTGGTCTGGATGTTCTTCTCGAGGTCCTTGCGCATCTGCTCGGTGAGCACGGTGCCGACCTCGGACTTCCACTTGTCGACATCCTTGGCCTGGAAGCCGTAGAGGGTGGACAGCGCGTGGTTCGCGGCCGCCTTCACCTCATCGGTGGCCTTGTTGTCGACGTAGGCCTGATTGGAGACGTCGACGCCCGGGCGGAAGGCCGCCATCAGCGCGAACAGGCCCAGCAGGACGGCGGCGACACCGCAGAGGATCGCCGTGCGCCAGGTCTGCCAGAGACCGACCCTGCGGGCGGGCGCGGACTTGCCCTGTGGCGCGGGCTTCTTGGCGAGGCTGGGGCCACGCTGGGCGGTCTTGCCGGGGCGCGGGGTGGCGCGGGTGGCGGTCTCGTCGGAGCGGACGTCCTCGGCCGAGCGGCGGGAGCCGGACGCGCGCTGGGCGGCCGGGCGGCGCTGCGGGGTGACCCGATTGACGGGGCGTTTGCTTGCCATGGTCACTCCCTCCTAGTTGCCGGGCGTCTGGGTAGTCGGCTGCGGTGCGGCGGTGGTGGTGGACGGGGCCGCGTTCTGCTGCGCCCCCGATCCGAGCACGACCGGATCGGCGACGACCTGGACCTGATCGGCCTTCCAGACGTCGTCCTTCTTCACCACGTCGACGGCCCAGGTATAGCGCAGCTTGGAGGCGGGCTTGCCCTGTCCGGTCTCGGTGACCTCCATGACGATCAGCGTCGAGGCGCGATCCTTCTCGGAGTTCAGCGTGGTGACCGAGGCGCCGAAGACCTTCGAGCTCATGTTCACATTGGACTCGAGCACGGTCTTCTTGATCTGCTCGGCGTTCTTCGTGGAGGCGTCGAGGAGATCGCCGGTCATGGACGAGCGGGCCAGCTTCAGTGAGCCGTCCACATCGTCGATGTTCATCGAGGTGATATTGATGGCGGCCTGTTGCGCCCCGGCCAGGGCGGCCTCGCGCGCGTCGGCGCGGGGCTTGTCCTGGATCAGCCCGCCGATGATCCAGGTACCGCCGAACCAGGCGGCGGCCACGGCGGCGATCGCCAGCAGGGCGATCGAGCCGAGGGTGACCACGCGGTGCAGATCGAAACCTTCCGAAACCGGTTCGGTCGCAGCCTTATCCGGCTTCGATACCTTGACGGTCGGCTTCTCGTCGATCACGACGGTGGGCTTCTCGTCGATCACGACGGTCGGCTCCGCCGCGGTCTCGCCCGAGGTAGCGGCCGCGCTGCCAGTCTCGGAACCCGACTCGGGGTTCGTCTCGGTCACCGGCTCGCTGTCCGGTTTCTCGAGGTTGGCCCCCTGGTCGCTGTCCTTTTGCTGGCTCACGCCGCCACCATACTTTCCTCTCTTCGCGGTCCCGCGCAGACTCCGTGGTGCGTCACTTCTTGGGGGTGACGCCCATGAGCGTGGCCAGCTGGGTGCCGACCGGGTTCAGATTGAGCTTCTCCGGGTCGTACTTCGGCTTGTCGTCCCACGGCTGCGCGACACTCGGGTCGGCCAGCTCGGCGCGTTCGCCGCCGCGCACGGCGGTCTCGCTGCCCTGCGGGGCAAGGCATTTGGCTTCCGTATTGAACGGGAAGTCATCGCGCGAATCGTCGAAGTTGGGGTTCTGCGCCTTCATCTGATTGATGATCGCCTGGGTGCCCTCATAGCCGACGGTGCAGGCGGGCGGGTTATTGGTCTCGAGCACCAGGCCGAAGTGGGTGGTGCCGTCGCCGGGTGCGGTGGCCGAGCCGCCGATGGACAGCAGCGGCAGCATCTGCAGCACCGCGCTGAGCGCGTAGAACTTCGGCGAGATGGTGAGCAGCAGCGAGCGCAGGTTGGTCAGGTCCTTGGTGAGGGCCGGACCGCTCTCCTGCAGCAGGCGCTGGATCGAGGAGCCCGCGTCGGTGCCGGTGCCGATGAGCCGGCGCACGTCCGGATCGCTCGACTTCAGCTGTGCGGTCAGCTTGTCCAGGCCGTCGCTGAACTGACGGATGGAGCTGCCCTGTTCGGCCTGCGTGCCCAGCACGGTCTTGGACTGCCGGATCAGGTCCATGGTCTGCGGCAGCGATTCGATGCCGGTGGCGGTGAACTTATTGAGCGAGTCCACCAGAACCTGCAGGTCGCCGCCCTTGCCGTCGAAGGCCTTGCCGAGCTCGGTGACCGCGGTGCTCAGCGCGACCAGATCGGTCGAGGAGGCGAAGTGGTCGACGCTGGAGAGCAGGGTCTCGACGTGGATCGGCACGGTCGCGCCGTCGATGACCGAGCCGTCCTTGAGGTACGGCCCGCCGGAGCTGGTCGGCATGAGGTCCACGTACTGCTCACCGATGGCGGAACGATTGGCCACCACGGCCTTGGCGGTCTTGGGCACCTTGGGTGCGCCGGAATCCATTTCGAGGGTGACCAGGACGCCGTCCTTGGTGATGTCCAGATCGCCGACCCGCCCGACCGGAACGCCCCGGTAGGTGACTTCCGCGCCCTTGGACAGGTTCCCGGTCTCGGGAGCCATCATGGTCACCTTGTACAGCCCGAAGCCGAGCATATTGTCCAGCCGCACGTACTTCGCGCCGACGAAGGCGACGCCGAGCACGGCGATGATGGCGAACATGATCAGCTGACTGCGCACCAGACGGGTCATCGGGGACCACCCACTCCCAGCTGCTCGAGGATCGATCCGAGCGGATCGGGGGTTCCAGCGGTCGGGCGCACCACGGTCGGCGGCAGCGGCAGCAGCGACACCGTCGGCCAGCCGCCGCGCGGGCCATTGCCGTTGTAGTACGGGTTGGACGGATCGACGTTCACCTGACGGCCCTGCGGCGGTATGTACACCGGATCCGGTTTACCCACACCGAGATTCGACAGCAGGGTGCCGACCTGCAAGTCGACCGACAGCCAGGTATTGACCTGACCGCCGAAGGAGGACTTGATCGCCTCGTCGGGGAACGGGTAGGTCGGGATGAGCGGGAACGCGGTCACCAGGTCACCGGCCGACTTGCCGAGCTCCTGCAGCGTGGGCCGCAGCGAGCTGAGGTCGGTGATCAGATTGTCCTTGGAGTGGTTGAGCACGTCGAACCCGGCCTGGCCCAGTCGATCCAGCTGCGAGAGCAACTGGATCAGTTGCGGCCGTTGCTCGTTCAGGATCTTGATGCCCTGCGGCAGCTCATCGAGGACCTTGGAGATCTTCTCGGTCTGCTGCCCGACCCGGCTGCTCAGGGTGTCGAGGCCGTCCAGCGCGCGGGTGATGTCGTCGACCTGGTCATTGAGACCCTTGATCAGGGTGTCGGCCTGCTCGAGCAGTGAGCGCACCTTGTTGTCGCGGCCGTCCAGGGCCTTGTTCAGCTCCACCACGATGGGTTGCAGCTGGGCCACGCCGCCGCCATTGAGCAGCAGCGACAGCGCGCCGAGGACCTGTTCGGTCTCGGTGGCGGTGCGGGTGTTCTCGACCCTGATGGTGGCATTGTCCTTGAGCCGTTCCGCGGAGGGATCGGTTGCGGGAGCGGACAATTGGATGAACTTCTCGCCGAGCAGATTGGTCTGCTTGACCTCGGCCCGGGCATTGGCGGGCAGGTTCACGTCGGAGTTCACCACGGTCTTGACGCTGGCGGTCCAGCCGTCCGGGGTGAGCTCGATCTTGTCGACCCGCCCGACGGACACGCCGTCCACCTTGACCGCGGACTGCGGCACCAGGTCCAGCACATCGGCGAATTGGATGTCGATGTGCAGCGGGTGATCGCCCACGTTCGGGCCGCCCGGCAGCGGAATGCTGGAGGCGCTCAGGCCGCAGCCGCCGGCCAGCAGCGTGACCGCGCCCAGCGCCGTGGCGACCGTGGCGATGCGGGTGGCCTTCATCGCTGCCCACCTCCCTGCGACGGCGCTTCCTGATCGGACGGGACACCGGGGACGGTGCCCGGGACCGTATTGCGCTGCTCGTTCTCACCGCTGAGGATGCCGAACGGCAGGATCAGCGTCGGCGTCTTGACGCCCGCCGTGAGCTGGTCGGTAATGATCTTGCAGTTGTTCAGGATCGGCCCCAGCTGTCGCGAGATGGCGTCGAACTTGGGGTCTCCCGGGCGCAGCTTGCCCAGATCCAGCATCTTGCAGATGACGCCGAACGGGTCCTGCAGGTCGGTGAAGTTGGGGCGCATATCGAGGGTGCCGGTTTCACCGTTGTGCACATTGATCAGGTTGCTCAGCGCGGTCGGGATGAGCGGCAGCGCCTTGGCCAGATCCTCGCGCTGATCGGCGAGGGTCTGGGTGAGCTGGGTCAGCGCATCGGCATTGGACTGCACCAGTTCCCGATTGTCATCGATGAACCGGGCGACATCGCCGAGCGCGACCGAGAGCAGGCTCAGCGCATCGCCGAGATCCTTGCGCTCATCGGCCAGGAAGCCGGACAGCGAGGCCAGCTGCACATTGAAATCCCGCACCTGCGAATCGTTCTGAGCCAGCATCCCCACAAAGGTCTGCAGGTTCTTCACGGTGTCGAAGATGTCCGTGCGCGAATCCGACAGCGTCTTGGCGGCCTTGGACAGCTGAGTGAAGCTATTGCCGAGCGCCTCGCCATTGCCGGAGAGGTTGTCGGCCGCGGTGCGAGCGAGCTCGTTGACCGCGCCGTCCTTATTGGCGCCATTGGGGCCCAAGGCATCCGAGAGTTCGGTGATGCTCTTGTAGAGGCGGTCCACCTCCACCGGGGTGGCGGTGCGGTCCTTCGGGATGGTGGCATTGCGCCCCATCTTCGGGCCGCCCTTGTAAGCCGGGGCCAGCTGGATGTACCGGTCGGACACCACGGACGGCGTGATCTGCGCGGCCTTGGCATCGGCGGGGATGTCGTACTTGCGGTCGACCGACATGACGACCTTGACGACCTCGCCCTCCGGCTCGACCGAATCCACATGGCCGATCGGGACACCCAGGACGCGGACGTCGGAGCCCTCGTAGATGCCGACGGACTTGTCGAAGTACGCGGTGATGGTGGTGGTGGTGAGCTTGTCCAAGCCCCACCAGCCGAGCCCGGCAGCCACTACCGCCAGGACGGCCACTGCGGCGATGGTCTTGCTTTTGCGACTGGACGCCTTCAGAGCGGTCAGCGGATTGCTTGCCACAGTTAGCCTCCCATCTTTCGAATCGGCGGTCGGTCACCCGGGATATCGGGCAGTGCGGGCGGAATCAGGTTGGTGATCACCGCGTCGAACCAGCGGCCGGTGCCCAGCACATTGGAGTACAGCCCGTAGAAGGGCGCGGCCAGGGTGAGTGTCTTGGAGATGTCGGCCTGGTGCGCGTTGAGCAGGTCGATGGTCTTGTTCAGATTGGTCAGCGCCGGACCGATCTGCGCCTCGTTGTCCTGCACCAGCGCGGTCAGTTCCGCACCGATGGTCTTCGCACCGGCGAGCAGCTGGGCGATGGCGGACTGGCGCACGTTCAGCTCGGCCAGCAGCTGTCCGCCATTGGCGAGCAGCCGCTCGAATTCGGCATTGCGGTCGGCCAGCACCTGGGTGGTCTTCTTGGTGTTGGCGAACAGCGCCTTGAGCTGGTCGTCACGCTTGGCGAGGGTTTCCGACAGGCGGCTCACGCCGTCGATGGAATTGCGGATCTCCGGCGGCGTGCCCGAGAAGGCCTCCGACAGCACCCGCATGGACTGTGCCAGCTGATCGGTATTGGTCTCCTCGACATCCTTGGCGGCATCGCTGAACGCGTCCACCACGTCGTAGGGAGATACGGTGCGGCTCCGCGGGATTCGCTTGCCCGGATCGGCGGCGTGCGCGCCCTTGGGATCCAGGGCCAGGTACTTCTGCCCCAGCAGCGTCTTGATCTGGATGGAGGCGGTGGTCTCGTCACCCACCCAGGCGTCCTGGGTGCGGAAGTCGACCAGCACCTTGTCCCCGTCCAGGCGGACGTCCTGCACCGCGCCGACCTTGACGCCGGCGATGCGGACCTCATTGCCCTTCTTCAGCCCTGCGGCCTCGGAGAATTCGGCGGTGTATTTGGTGCCTGCGCCCAGGAGCGGCAACTTGTCCAGGCTGAAGGCGGACATGGTGATGAGCAGGACCATGATCAGGCCCATGCCGCCCATGAACGCCGGACTGCGCTTACCGAGCACTACCCGGTCGTCCATCAGCGGCCTCCCTTCCCATGGCAGCGCGGAGCCGGATTGGTGTAGATCGGCTGGTTCACCGTCGGCATGTTCTGAATGGCCGCGGGCAGATTCAGCTGCGGCGCATCCTGGATGCCGGGTCCGGCGACGAGATCGATGCCGCACAGGTAGAACTGGAACCAGGAGCCGTACGAGGCGGCGCGGCCCAGCTTGTCCATCTTGATCGGCAGGTTGGTCAGACCCTCGTCGACCTCGTCCTTGCGATCATTGAGGGTGCCGGTCAGCTGGCTCAGGCCCGCGATGGCGCCCTGCAGGTTCGGTCGCACCGGCACCAGCAGGTCGGCGGTGGCCGAGGCCAGATTGCCCAGCGAGGAGACCGCCGAGCCGATCACGCCGCGCTCCTCATTGAGGCCGCTGATCAGCGCCTCGGTATTGACGATGAGCTGATCCAGCTGGCCGTCATGCTGATTCACGGCGTCGAGCACCGCGTTCAGGTTCTTGACCAGCGCACCGATGACCGCGTCCTTGTCGGCGATCTTGTTGGTGAGCGACGCCGTATGCGAGACCAGATCCTTGATGGTCCCCGCCTCGCCCTGGAACACCTGAATGATGTTGTAGGACAGCTTGTTCACATCATCGGGCGTGAGCGTCTGGAACAGCGGCCGGAAGCCGTTGAACAGCTCGGTCAGATTGAGTGCGTTGCGGGTCCGCTCCAGCGGGATGGTCGCGCCCTTGTTCAGTTTGCGGCCCTGCTGGCCGGTGCCCTGATCCAGCGAGATGTAGCGCTGGCCGACCAGGTTGCGGTACTTGATGGTCGCGATGGTGGAGTCGGGCAGCCATTTGCGGTCCGTCAGTTCGAATTCCACATTGGCCAGGCGCTTGTCCACGATGGACACCTTGGTCACCTTGCCCACCCGGACACCCGCGATGCGCACCTCGTCGCCATTGTTCAGCGAGGTCACATCGGTGAAGCGGGCATTGAACTTGGTGCCGCCGCCACCGTAGTTGGCAATGGTCACCGCCAGCATGCCGGTGGCGAACACGGTCACCAGAATGAAGGCGACGAGCTTGATCAGGGTTGGCCAGAGGCCGCGCATCAGGTCCTTCATCGGATGGTCACCTCACTTCCGCGGAAGGCCGGGGCCGCGATCCGGGTGACCCAGCCGGGCACCTGCTCCGGCGAAACACCCTGTGCCGCACCGTAGATGGCGCCCAGGGCCTTGGTCTCCTGCGGGGATCCGGCGGTGGTCGGGGCCTGCGGGCCGTACAGCTTGTACTGCGGGACGGGTTGCAGGCCGATGGCCTGGTCGCCGGGGGTTCGGCTGGGCGGCTGGTAGGAGCCGTCATTGGCGGAACCGTTGGTGTACTGGCCCGGGTCCACATTCAGCGGGTACTCGGGCACGCACATGGGGCCACGGGTGTCGAACCAGCGGGGCTCGTCCTGGTTGGGGACGTAGCGGCCGCGGTTATTGACGATCTCGACGGTCACTCGCGAGCCGGGCAGATCGGTGCCCTTGCCGAAGATCTCGTCGATGCGCGGCTTGAGCTGCGCGAAGTTCTTGAGCGCGCAGGTGTAGCCCGGCGAGTACCGGGCCAGGGCCTCCAGCGCGGGCCGTGAATCGGCCGCGACGTCGATGATGTTGTCGCGGTTGGTGAGCAGGAAGTCCGCGGTGGTGGCGGAGCTCGGGGTGAGCACCGCGTACAGGGTGTCGATCTGTGAACGCTTCTGCACGATGGTGGCATTGGTGGTGCGCAGATTGTCCAGCGCGTCCACCAGCTGCGGCGCGGCATCGGCGTACACAGCGGAGAAGTCCGCCAGACTGCGCAGATCCTGTTGCAGCGTCGGCATTTCCGAGTTCACCTGGGTGAAGATGGTGTCGAGCCGGTCGATGGTCTTGCCCAGCTCCTCGCCCTGGCCCTGCAACCCGGCGGACAGCGCGCCCAGCGTGGAGGACAGGTACTGCGGCGGAATCGCCTGCAGGAGCGGCATGATGTGGTCCAGCAGCTGGCTCACCTCGATGGCATTGCCGCTGGTGTCCTGATGCAGGGTCATGCCCTCCTTCAGGTGCCCGCTGGGCTGTTCCGGCCAGCCGAGGTCGACATAGCGCTCACCGAACAGCGTCTTGGGCAGCAGTCGCGCCGTGACATTGGACGGGATCTTGTCGGCCATGGCCGGATTGATGGCCAGCTTCAGGGTGACGTTCTTGCCGTCGTAGTCGCTGGAGCGCACCTCGCCGACGTTGACACCGCGAACCTTCACGTCGGCATTGCGGGTGAGCGCGTTGCCGACGGTGTCGGTGATCAGATCCACCTTCACCGTCTCCACGAACTTCTTGGAGTAGATGGCGGTGGTGGTCCACAGGAACAGTGCGCAGATCACGAAGAACAGGATGCCGAGCGTACGCACGCGCACTTTCTCGGTGGAGCGCCAGAACAGCACGCGTTGCGGATTGCTCATCCGGCCACCCGCACCGTCGTGGTCGTGCCCCAAATGGCAAGGCTCAGGAAGAAGTCCAGCACATTGATCAGCACGATCGCGGCACGCACCGCGCGACCCACGGCCACACCGACACCGGCCGGACCGCCGGAGGCGTTATAGCCGTAGTAGCAGTGCACCAGGATGATGACGAACGCGAAGACGAGCACCTTCACGAACGAATACAGGACGTCTTCCGGTGGCAGGAAGAGACTGAAGTAGTGGTCATAGGAGCCACTGCTCTGCCCATTGAAGTAAATGCTGATCATCCGCGACGCGACATAGGTGCCGAGCAGGCCGACCACGTACAGCGGGATGACCGCGACGAAGCCCGCGATCACGCGGCTGGTCACCAGGAACGGCACCGACGGCACGGCCATCACCTCGAGCGCGTCGATCTCCTCGGAGATCCGCATGGCGCCCAGCTGTGCCGTGAAACCGCAGCCGACGGTCGCCGAGAGTGCCAGGGCCGCAACCAATGGCGCCAGCTCACGGGTATTGATGTACCCGGTCAGGAAGCCGGTGAGAACGCCGGAGCCCAGCGCGTCGAGGGCCTTGAAGCCCTGCAGGCCGACGACCACACCCACCGACGCCGACATGAAGACGATGACGCCGATGGTGCCGCCGATGACGGCCAGCGCGCCCGAGCCGAAGGTCACCTCGGCCAGCAGCCGCATGACCTCCTTGCGGTAATGCGTGGCGGTCTTGGGAATCCAGACGATGGCCCGGGTGTAGAACGACATCTGGTCGCCGGCCCGGTCGACCAGGTTCACGGGGGCCTTGAGCGCGCCGGTCACCCGGCGCGCCCCCCGACTGAATACGGTGGTGCGCTGCGAAACAACCATGGATCACGCGCCCTTGGCCGGGACGACCTGAAGATAGATCAGGGTCAGCACCAGGTTCAGGAAGAACAGCACCAGGAACGTGATCACCACGGACTGGTTCACGGCGTCACCTACTCCTTTCGGACCGCCCTTGGGGTGCAGGCCCTTGTATGCGGCGATGACGCCTGCCACGAGTCCGAAGATCAGCGCCTTGATCTCGCCGATCACCAGGTCCGCGCTCTGGGCGAGCGCGGAGAAGGAGGCGAGGTAGGCACCGGGGGTGCCGCCCTGCAGCCCCACATTGAAGAAATAGCCGCCGCAGATGCCGACGACCGAGACCAGGCCATTGAGCAGCAGCGCCACCAGCATCATGCCGAGCACGCGCGGAACCACCAGGCGCTGAATGGGATCGATGCCGAGGACCTCCATGGCATCGATCTCCTCGCGGATGGTGCGCGAGCCGAGGTCGGCCGCCACGGCCGAACCGGCCGCGCCGGCGATGATCAGAGCGGTCACCACCGGTGCGGCTTGCTGAACGGTTGCGAGGACGCTGGTAGCGCCGGTGAAGTTTTCCGCGCCCAGCTGCTTGATCAGCGAGCCGGTCTGGAGCGCCACCACAGCGCCGAACGGGATTGCCACCAGAGCCGCGGGAAGAATCGAGACACTCGCGATGAACCACGACTGTTCGATGAATTCCCGCGTCTGGAAGGGCCGGCGGAACGTCTTCCGGATGACATCCAGAAGCAGTGCGAAAATGTTGCCGGCCTGGGCAAGACCCGACTCGACCGGGGTGCGCAGCCGCGTCAGGGTTGGGTTCACGCCGCGTATGTTACCCGTTAGTCAGGTTCTGTCGAACCGTGGTGTCGTACCCGCCGGTGTAGGCGGGAATCACCTGTGTGTCGGCATCACCGTTGGACTCCAACGACTCCCGAATCGCTTCCTGCGCGGCAGGCGGCAGGGTGTGCAGAATCTGACGGACGCGCTCGCGACGACGGAAGACCGCCTGCCGCACCGGCATACCCGGCTGCGCCTTCATCTGCGGGATGATGCCCTCGACCTCTTCGGCGCCGCCGTCGAGGTGGCCCGAGTCGAACAGGGCCTGCTCGCGGGCCATCTGGGCTTCGTCCTTCTCCTCGGACATACCGATGGGGCCCTGCATGCGGCCATTGAGGAACTGCTTGACCACCGGCTCCTCGGAGGTGAGCAGCACCTCGCGGGGGCCGAACATGACCAGGTTCCGGCGGAACAGCATGCCGATATTGTCCGGCACGGTGCGAGCCAGGTTGATGTTGTGCGTGACGATCAGGATCGTCGCGTCGATCTGCGCATTGATATCGATGAGCAGCTGCGAAAGATAGGTCGTACGAACGGGGTCCAGACCGGAGTCCGGCTCGTCGACGAGGATGATCTGCGGGTCCAGCACCAGCGCGCGGGCCAGGCCGGCACGCTTGCGCATACCACCGGAGATCTCGCCCGGGAGCTTGCCTTCCGCGCCCAGCAGACCGGTCAGCTCGAGCTTCTCCATGACGATCTTCTTGATGTCGGATTCGCTCTTCTTCGTGTGCTCACGAAGCGGGAACGCGACATTGTCGAAGAGGTTCATCGAGCCGAACAGCGCGCCGTCCTGGAACAAGACGCCGAACAGCTTGCGAATCTCGTAGAGCTCCTTGTTGGAGCAGGTGGTGATGTCGGTGCCATCGATGTAGATGGAGCCGCGCTCGGGGCGCAGCAGACCGATCAGGGACTTCAGAAAGACCGACTTACCGGTACCGGAGGGGCCGAGCAACGCGCTGACTTCCCCCGACGGCAGGGTCAAGGTGACATCCTGCCAAATTCGTTGCGAACCGAACGACTTGGTGATGCCCTCGGTCCTGACCTCGACGCCCACGCCAACCTCCACAATTTCTCCGACGAGCGTCCTACTGCGTCGACCACGTTCCCGGTGCAAAAGGCACCGTTAACGCGCGGTGTGGCGCGTCACAGTAGGTCCGGTCACTGTATCGCATAAGCACCGTCTCGGACACCGGGACCTGACTCGCGAGTAGAAAATTGTCGCGGCGTCCCGAATCACGGACGAATTACGACGAGAGAATACGTGAAAAGGGCGGTCCCCCAATGGGAACCGCCCTTTTCACGAAACAGATACTGCGGAATGCTGCGGAAGTACCGCGGCAAGCTCTACATCAATTACTTGATGGAGATCTTGGCGCCGGCCTCTTCCAGCTTGGCCTTGGCAGCCTCGGCGGCGTCCTTGGCAACCTTCTCCAGGATCGCCTTCGGGGCGCCCTCGACCAGGTCCTTGGCTTCCTTCAGGCCCAGGCCGGAGACGATCTCGCGAACGACCTTGATGACCTGGATCTTCTTGTCGCCGGCACCCTCGAGGATGACGTCGAACTCGTCCTGCTCCTCGACGGCCTCGACGGCGGCGGCAGCGACACCGGCGACGGCGACGGGAGCGGCAGCGGTGACCTCGAACTTGTCCTCGAACGCCTTCACGAACTCGGACAGCTCCAGCAGGGTCATGCCGGCGAAGGTCTCGAGCAGCTCATCAACGTTAGCCATTGATATTTCCTTTCGGTGGGTTCATCGCCGCGCGAGCGGCTTTGAAGAGGTTTGGGGTAGTGACTTATTCGGCGTCGGCCGCGGGAGCTTCGGCAGCCGGAGCGGCGGCAGCGCCACCCTCGTTCGCCTTCTTCTCCTCGAGGGCCGCGAGCAGACGAGCGACCTGGTTGCCGGGGGCAGCGAACAGCGCCGCGGCCTTCGACAGGTTGCCCTTCATGGCGCCGGCCAGCTTGGCCAGCAGGACCTCGCGGGACTCCAGGTCGGCGATCCGCTCAACTTCGGCCACGGACAGCGCAACGCCGTCCATGTAGCCGCCCTTGATGATCAGCGCCTTGTTGTCCTTGGCGAATGCCTTGAGCGCCTTCGCGGCGTCGACCGGCTCACCCTTGATGAAGGTGATCGCGGTCGGACCGACGAACAAGTCATCCAGGCCTTGCACGCCCGCCTCAGCAGCGGCGCGCTTGACCAGGGTGTTCTTGGCGACGGAGTAACTAGCATCGGAGCCCAGGGCACGACGCAGTTCGGTGATCTTGCTGACGGACAGGCCACGGTATTCCGTGACAACAGTCGCCGTCGAGCTCTTGAACTGCTCCGTGATCTCCGCTACCGCGGTGACCTTCTCGGGATTTGCCATACTTCGCCTCCTCTCTGGATGGTCGGTTCTGATGTGAACTACCGACTTCCGCCAGGGGCCAGCGATAAAGCAAACGCCCCGGACCGCAGAGTGGTCCCGGGGCGTAAAAGACTCGAGGCGAACCTCGCACTGTCTTCCCGACTCGGCTCTCCCTGCGTGGGTCGCCAGCAATATTGCTGGACCTTCGACTGCCTCGCGACAGCGACCAACGGTCTTCGGTAGAACGATTGGGTTGTTCACCGGCAAGTGTTCCGAGGAACGAGCTGGTGACCGTCGACCAGGCTACCAGGGCGGGTACCGAGAACCCAAATCGGTACACCTGCGACCTGCGACGACCCCCGACAGCGAAAGGCCGGTACGGGAATCCCGTACCGGCCTTTCAGGCTAATGCGTTGCTACGCAAGCACTTCTGAGAAAACTCAGTCGAGAAGGACTCAGTCCTCTTCGGTGAAGTTGCGGGTGCGGTTCGGATCCACCGGGATGCCCGGTCCGGTGTTCGTGGAGAACGTCACCTTCTTGACGTAGCGGCCCTTCGCGGTGGAGGGCTTGACACGCAGGATCTCGTCGAGCGCGGCGCCGTAGTTCTCCGCCAGCTTCTTGTCGTCGAACGACGCCTTGCCGATGACGAAGTGCAGGTTGGCCTGCTTGTCGACGCGGAAGTTGATCTTGCCGCCCTTGATCTCGTTGACGGCCTTGGTCACATCGTTGGTGACGGTGCCGGTCTTCGGGTTCGGCATCAGGCCACGCGGGCCCAGCACGCGAGCGATACGACCGACCTTGGCCATCTGATCCGGGGTGGCGATCGCGGCGTCGAAGTCCAGCCAACCGCCCTGGATGCGCTCGATCAGGTCCTCGGAGCCGACAGCGTCGGCACCGGCGGCCTCGGCCTCGGCGGCCTTCTCACCGGCGGCGAACACGATGACGCGGGCGGTCTTACCGGTGCCGTGCGGCAGGTTGACCGTGCCACGGACCATCTGATCGGCCTTGCGGGGATCGACACCGAGACGGACGGCAACCTCGACGGTCGCGTCGGTCTTCTTGGTGGCGGTCTCCTGCGCCAGCTTCGCAGCGGCGAGCGGGGAGTACAGCGCGTCGCGGTCGACCTTGGCGGCCGCCTCGAGATATGCCTTGCTTCGTTTTGCCATGATTCTCTGTCCTTAAGTGAGTTCAGACGTGGTTTCCGGGACTGGCCGTCCCTCCCACGAGAGCTGGAAGGCCCTTACTCAGACGACGGTGATACCCATCGAACGAGCGGTACCAGCGATGATCTTCGCCGCGGCGTCGATGTCGTTGGCGTTCAGATCTTCCTGCTTGGTCTTGGCGATCTCACGGATCTGATCCATGGTGACCTGCGCGACCTTCAGACGGTGCGGCTCGGCGGAGCCCTTCTGCACACCGGCGGCCTTCAGCAGCAGACGCGCGGCGGGCGGCGTCTTCAGCTTGAAGTCGAACGAGCGGTCTTCGTAGACCGTGATCTCGACCGGGATGACGTTGCCACGCTGCGACTCGGTCGCCGCGTTGTACGCCTTGCAGAACTCCATGATGTTGACGCCGTGCTGACCCAGCGCGGGGCCGACCGGCGGGGCCGGGTTAGCGGCACCGGCCTGGATCTGGAGCTTGATAAGCCCAGAGACCTTCTTCTTCTTCGGGGGCATCTTTATTTCCTTGGTTAGGTTCCCTTACGGATTCCCGTAAGCCTTATCCGGGATGTGCGCGCGCAGACTGAGCACAGGCGCAACCCGGCAAGTCTACGCGGACGCGAAAAAGGCGGTGACACCGGCCCAAGGCCCGTGTCACCGCCTCGATCCGCTTAAATCTTGGCGACCTGCGTGAACGCCAGCTCGACCGGGGTCTCACGGCCGAAGATCGAGACCAGCACCTTGAGCTTCTGCTGCTCGGCATTGACCTCGGAAATGCTGGCGGGCAGCGTGGCGAAGGGGCCGTCCATGACGGTGACCGACTCGCCGACCTCGAAGTCGACCTCGATGGTCGGCTTCACGATGGTGGACTCGCCGGAGGTGTCGCCGGAACCGGAAGCAGCGGACGCCGCGGTGGGCTTCTTCTGCTGCGCGGCCGGAACCAGGAACTTCACCACATCGGCAATGGACAGCGGCGACGGACGCGAGGTCGCGCCGACGAAACCGGTGACGCCTGGGGTATTGCGGACCGCACCCCAGGACTCGTCGTTCAGTTCCATCCGGACCAGGATGTAGCCCGGCAGCACCTTGCGATTGACGTTCTTGCGCTGGCCGTTCTTGATCTCGGTGACCTCTTCGGTCGGAACCTCGACCTGGAAGATGTAGTCCTCGAGACCGAGGTTCTGCACGCGGGTCTCGAGATTGGTCTTCACCTTGTTCTCGTAGCCGGCGTAGGAGTGGATGACGTACCAGTCACCGGGGGCGCGACGCAGGGCGGCCGTCATTTCGGCGACCGGGTCGGCGGGCTCATCGGAGATGTCGGCGGCGGGCTGCGCCGGCTCGGACTCCTCGGTGTCGACAGCGGCGTCTTCGGAGACCACGGCTTCGGCCGTGTCCTCGGCGTCTACCGAGTCCTCGACATCCACGATGGTCTCGTCCACCGTGTCGTCGATCTGGATCTCGTCGGTTGTGCCGTTCTCCGGGGTGCTCACTGGGGCACTCGCTTCCTTAGTCGTCACGTAATCCTCTGCGCGCCGGGCATATCCACCCGGCGGTTGGTCCCGTCCCCGCCTCTGCTCGGGGATCGGTTACCGGCGCGACGGTCACGGATGTCGTGCCGCTAGCCGAACAGCCAGTTGACACCCTTGATGAACGCCACATCCAGGCCGCTGATGTACGAGATCATGAAGATCACGAATACCAGCACGACGCTCGTGTAGGTGGCCATCTGCTTGCGGTTCGGCCAGATGACCTTGCGCAGTTCCGCGATTACTTCTTTGAGGAACTTCACCAGGCGCTTGAACGGATTTCCCGTTCCGCCTCGACCGGCCTTACCCGACTGCTTGCCGGTTGCCTTCGCCGCCGACGTGGGACGGTCGATCGTCGCGACCGAAGCCGCGGACGATGACGTTGCACGAGATCGCCGGGCGGAACGCTTACCGCTCGGACGAGCTACTGCGGCGGTGTCATCGCCATCTTCGTGGCGAGTATCCCGCTCGTCGCTCACGTCGATCCTCTCTCGTCGCTGGCTTGGGGGCAGGGGCGACAGGACTTGAACCTGCAACCTGCGGTTTTGGAGACCGCTGCTCTGCCAGTTGAGCTACGCCCCTTTGGCTGAACAATTCGAAACGTCCAGCCACTGTTCTATTCAGTTATACAACCTGGTGCCCACATAGCACGCGCGCCGCTCGTCGGAGCAGCGCGCAGCGGCTGGTGACCCCAGATTCCGAAGTCTACGTCAATCGGCGCGACCATCGCCAATCGGGGGTCACCGGCCCTTTCCCCTGTTGAGGGCGGCTGGCTCAGGCCAGTTGGACCGTCGCGGTGGCGCGGCCGAAGATCTTGCGGCCCTCCGATTTCGCGACAATGGCCACCACGGCGGTGCGGGTTTCCGGGTCCACGGACTTCACCTTGCCGGTGTATTCGATCTCCGCGGGCTTATCGGCGGGGACGTACACGGGGCTGGTGAAGCGGACGTTGTACTCCTTGATCGCACCCGGATCGCCGAGCCACGAGGTGACGAAGCCGCCACCCAGGCCCATGGTCAGCATGCCGTGCGCCACAACATTTTCCAGGCCGACCAGTTTCACGACATCGTCGCTCCAGTGGATCGGATTGGCATCGCCGGAGACACCGGCGTAGTTGACCAGATCACCGCGGGTCAGCCGGACCGTGCGCGGCGGCAGTTCCTGGCCGACCGTCACGTCCTCGAAACGGAGGGCGTGCTTGCCGGGCAGGATCTGCCCGCGCGCGAAGGTCTCGCTCGACTGCGGTGCGGGCGAGGTCACGTCGGCGCGCGGGTGATGGTCGGGTGTCTCGCCCGGGCCGACGCCGTGCATGAGCACATTGCGTACGGCGTCACCCATATTGGGGTCGATATCACCGCCGCTGCGGCCGATGAGGGTGGTGTAGGTGGTGAGCACCAACTCGTCGTTCTGCGCGATGACGTCGTTCTTGGTGACGATGATGTCGCCGCCGAAGGCCTGCCGGAACGAATGCAGGTAAACGATGCAGGAGAGCTGGTCGCCGGCCTTGATCGGACGGTGGAATTCCAGAATCTGATCGGTCTGCATGATCTGGCTCAGGTCGTAGCCGGTGACGATCTGCTCGAACAGCTTGTTCTGAGCCAGGATTCCGACCAGGGAGATGAAGGTGAGCGGGGCCACCAGGCCGTCGTAGCCGTACTCCTGGGCGACATCCTCGTCCCAGTGCACCGGGTGATAATCCTGCACGGCGCGGGCGTATTCACGCACCTTCTCGCGGCCGACCTCGTAGTAGTCATCGACGCGGTAGTGGTGGCCGACCATGGACGCGGCGTGCGCGGCGGGATCGAAGGCCTTGGCCGAGTCTTCCGCTGCCACAGCCTGATCGGCTTCGGCAGCAATGAGAGTCTCGTCCGATTCGACGTTTACGTCGGTATTGATGGTCACGGCAGGACATCACCTATCTGACCCCGTGTCCGGAGTCCGAGGAGCGCTAACCACCGCTATATACACCAAGTGCCGGACCGGTGCCACTGTCCCTTTGTATGGGGGACGAAGCGGCTGACCGTTCCGGCACTTCTTCCACGCGGTAGATCGCGCGGGGTTAAGTTAGCGAGATTCGCGGTGCGCCCGGTGGGTACCGCAGTTCGGGCAGAACTTCTTCAGTTCCAGCCGGTCCGGGTCGTTACGCCGGTTCTTCTTGGTGATGTAGTTGCGATGCTTGCACTGCTCGCAGGCCAAGGTGATCTTTGGCCGGACATCGGTGGACTTCGCGGCCACGATTTTCCTTCTTTCCGGTCAACCTAGAGGGTCAATCAGTATGGGTAGCGATGGCCGGACTTGAACCGGCGACACAACGATTATGAGTCGTTTGCTCTACCAGCTGAGCTACACCGCCATATGGTAGCGAGATCGACGGTGTAAGCGGCCCGGTCATTCAGGGAGTGCCGAGGCGTTCACCACCGGCAATCCGGCGAGCCCCCTAACGGAATCGAACCGTTGACCTTTTCCTTACCATGGAAACGCTCTACCGACTGAGCTAAGGGGGCGTGTCTGTTTGAGCACCGGACCAAACCGGGGCGCTGAAGACTTGAACGAGATTACACAACATCTCACCAAGACTCCAAACCGTGTGGTCAGAGGGGTTTTTCGAGCCGTTCGAGTGGGTACCCGGCTGTGGTCCCGGTGACCTCCCTCGACCAGCGGCCGCCGGGACATCGGGGCTGATGGAGGATCGGGGCGCGGTGCCATCGAAGGACGAAACGCAAAGAACCCCGCGGACTGTCGTCCACGGGGTTCTTCGAGGTGGCAGATGTAGGATTCGAACCTACGTAGGCTTTCGCCGACGGATTTACAGTCCGCTCCCATTGGCCGCTCGGGCAATCTGCCGTGCGCCGCATTCGGTGCGGTGAGCAGAATACAACGAACCCATGCCCCCAATGCAAACCGGCTGGCTATGGCGGTATCCGACCGGCTAGCGTCGATGCGGGAAATCCCGGAAACTTCCGATCTCGGACAGGAGCACAAGCGTGGCGGATTCGTCGTTCGATGTCGTCAGCAAGATCGATCGTCAGGAGGTCGACAACGCCCTCAACCAGGCGGCGAAGGAGCTCAGCCAGCGCTACGACTTCCGCGGCACCGGCGCGAGCATCGAATGGTCGGGCGAGGAGAAGATCATTCTCACCGCCGGGGCCGAGGAGCGCGTGAAGGCCGCCCTGGACGTGTTCAAGGAGAAGCTGATTCGCCGCGACATCTCGCTCAAGGCGTTCGACGCCGGCGAGCCGGTGGCCTCCGGCAAGGTGTACAAGATCACAGGCGAACTGGTGCAGGGCATCTCGTCCGAGAACGCCAAGAAGATCGCCAAGAAGATCCGCGACGAGGGCCCCAAGAGCGTCAAGGCGCAGATCCAGGGCGAGGAGCTGCGGGTCAGCAGCAAGAACCGCGACGACCTCCAGGCCGTCATCGCACTGCTCAAGGGCGGCGACTTCGACCTCGCGCTCCAATTCGTGAACTACCGCTAGGCAGAACACTTTTCGCAGGGGGACATGACCCTGCACACATTCGAAGAGGCCGGGGCATCGCCCCGGCCTCTCGGCATTTCAGGTCAGAAGTTGCGGGTGCCCCCGGCCATTTCCTCCAGGCGTGCGATGCGGTCGGCCATCGGCGGGTGCGTGGAGAACCAGCGGGCCATCTTGTCGCCCGCGCGGAACGGGTTGGCGATCATCAGGTGCGACTGGGCGGTCAGCTGCGGCTCAGGGGGCAGCGGGGCGGCCTGAACGCCACGCTCCAGCTTGCGCAGGGCCGACGCCAAGGCCAGGGGGTCACCGGTGAGGGCCGCGCCGTCCTGATCGGCCTGGTACTCGCGCGAACGCGAGACGGCCAGCTTGATCAGCGAGGCCGCGATCGGGCCCAGCAGCGAAACCAGCAGGATGCCAATGATATTCGGGCCCTCGCCATTGCCGCGGCCACCGAAGGCGCTGGCGAAGAAGGCCAGGTTCGCGAGACCCGAGATGACCGACGCCAATGCGCCCGCCACCGACGAGATCAGGATGTCGCGGTTGTAGACGTGGGATAGCTCATGCCCCAGCACCGCGCGCAGCTCCCGCTCGTCCAGGATCGACAGAATCCCGGTGGTGCAGCACACGGCGGCATGGCGCGGGCTGCGTCCGGTGGCGAACGCATTGGGGGCATTGGTGGGGCTGATGTAGAGCCGCGGCATGGGTTGCCGCGCGGCCGTGGCCAATTCGCGCACGATGCGATACATGGCCGGGGCCTCGAGTTCGGTCACCGGCTGCGCGTGCATGGCCTTCAATGCGAGTTTGTCGCTGTTGAAGTACGCGTAGGCGTTCATGCCCACGGCCAGCACGATCGACAGGATCAGGATCGTCGGACTGCGAAAAAGCGCTCCGGCGAACACGATCAGCGCCGACATGCCTACCAAAAGTCCGAACGTCTTCACACCGTTCGCATAGCCGTGCTGATGCACTCCTCCGCCTCTCCGCGACTTCAGCGCCGGGCTGAGAGCCGCTGACTGTCCCATTCGCGTGGTGCGGTTACGTACGTCCCGAATTTTGGACGTACCCGACGAGTTACCCGGCCCTCACGAAATCAGTTGTCCCGTTGGCACCGCTCGTCGATTCCGTTACACCAGGTCAACGATAGAGGCAGGGGTAGAAGTTCCCCGTCAGCCGACCCGCTCGATGGTGTAACGAACCAGCTGCTCGAGGGCCTCGTTGGCGGGGCCGGGGGGCAGGGCCGAGAGTTCGGCGTGGGCGATATCGGCGTAGCCCTGGAGCTTTTCCTTGGCCATGACCATGCCGCGGGAGCGGGCCAGCAGGTCGAGGGCTTCTTCGACCTCGGCGTCGGTCTCGAGGGGGCGGGCCAGCAGTTTGCGCAGGCGGTCACCCTCGGAGCCCTCATCGCGCAGGGCGTAGAGGACGGGCAGGGTGTGCACGCCCTCGCGCAGGTCGGTGCCCGGGGTCTTGCCGGACTGCTCGGACACCGAGGAGATGTCGATGATGTCGTCGGAGATCTGGAAGGCGGTGCCGACCGCGTCGCCGAGGCGGGCCAGGCGCTCCACATGCTCGAGATCCGCGCCGGAGAAGGTGCCGCCGAAACGGCCGGCCGCGGCGATCAGCGAACCGGTCTTCTCCCACACCACGCGCAGGTAGTGCTCGACCGGATCCTGGGACTGCTTGGCGCCGATGGTTTCCCGCATCTGGCCGGTGACCAGCTCGGCGAAGGTCTCGGCGATGATGCGCACCGCGTCCGGGCCGAGCGTGGAGACCAGGCGGGAGGCGTGCGCGAACAGGTAGTCGCCGGCCAGGATGGCGACGCTATTGCCCCAGCGCGAGTTCACGCTGGGCGCACCGCGCCGCATGGAGGCCTCGTCCATGACGTCGTCGTGGTAGAGCGTGGCCAGGTGTACCAGTTCCACCACGGTGCCCGCGGTGATCAGATCCGGGCTGGTGGGGTCGGGGCCCAACTGCCCGGTGAGGATGGTGAACAGCGGCCGGAAACGCTTGCCGCCCGCCTTGGCGAGGTGCAGTGCCGCCTCCTGGAGGAACTCCTCACCATCGGACAGCTCCGTGATCAGCAGGTCTTCGACTTCGACCAGGCCCTTACGGACCGTAGCCGCGAGCTCGGGATCGCCGAGATCCACCCCCGCCACCACCGTGCTCTCATCGCTCACAGCCGATGCGCTCATTTCATCTCCCAGTGCCGCGTCCGACCCCACGCCAAAGAACCTAGCGTGTTGGCCGATCACCCCCTATGGACACCACCGTAGTGCGACGAACGGAACATCAGCTACCGACTCTTCCGTCATCGGGAAGCACCGGGTCATATCGCAAGGCGACAACTGATTTCGTGAGGTCCGGGTAACTCACCGGGGACGTCCAGAATTCTGGATGTGCGTAACCGCACCACGCGAATGGGACCGGCAGCGGCTCTCAGCCCGGCGCTGAAGTCGCGGGGAGGCGGGAGTGCACCGATCGTGATGTGCTGCAAGTATTGAGCCCATGGGTTCACCGGAGGTCACGCCCGAGCAGGGGCAATCATCGGAGTTGCTGCCCGCGCACGCCGATGTGCTGGTGGTGGGAGCGGGACCGGCCGGGTCGGCCTCGGCCGCCTGGGCCGCGCGGTCCGGGCGCGATGTACTCCTCACCGATGCCGCGGTGTTCCCGCGCGACAAGACCTGCGGTGACGGGCTGACCCCGCGCGCCACGGCCGAACTGGAACATCTGGGGCTCGGCGACTGGGTGCGCGCGCATACGGTCAATCGTGGGCTGCGCATGGCCGGATTCGGGCGGGAGGCGCTGCTGCCCTGGCCGCAGGGGGCGTTCCCGACCTACGGAAGCGCCGTTCCGCGAACCGAACTCGACGACAAGCTGCGCGAGGCCGCGGTGAAATCGGGTGCGCGGATGGTGGACGGGGCGCGTGTGGTGGAGGTCGCCCGCGACGGCGACCGGGTCACCGGCGTCACCATCAAGACCGAGGCCGGGCTGCGGGCGGTGTCCTGCAATACGCTCATCGTCGCCGACGGTGTGCGCTCGCCGGTCGGAAAACTGCTGGGGCGCACCTGGCATCGCCAGTACGCGTACGGCGTGGCGGCGCGGGCCTACATCAAGTCCGAGCGCAGCGACGATCCGTGGATCACCTCGCATATGGAATTGCGTGATGCCGACGGCACGCTGCTTCCGGGCTACGGCTGGGTGTTCCCGCTCGGCAATGGCGAGGTCAATATCGGTGTCGGCTCGCTCGCCACGGAGCAGCGGCCCTCCAATATTTCACTGAAACCACTGCTCCAGCACTATGTTTCGCAGCGCCGCGCGGAATGGGGCTTCGAGGGTGAGGCGCGGGCGGTGGCGTCGGCGCTGCTGCCCATGGGCGGTGCGGTGTCGAATGTGGCCGGGCGCAACTGGGCCCTGGTCGGTGATGCCGCGGGGTGCGTGAACCCACTCAATGGCGAGGGCATCGACTACGGCCTGGAGGGCGGGCACATGCTCGCCGAACTCCTCGACGAACCCGATCTCAGCCGCATCTGGCCGGAACTGCTGCGCGCCCGATACGGCCGCACCTTCTCGGTGGCGCGCCGCTTGGCCGCGATCGCCACGCATCCGCGCGCGGTGCCGCTGGGCGGGCCGCCGGTCATGCGGTCGAAGTTGTTGCAACGCACCGCGGTTCGCGTCATGGGCAATCTGGTGACGGACGAGGATGTGGATCTCACCGCCAAGCTGTGGCGGGGTGCCGGGCGCGCGTCCATGCGCTTCGATCAGCGCGCGCCGTTCTCATGAGTTCCCGGCCGGTTCCCGAAGACCTGCTGCCTCACTCCGGCAACTGGCTGGTGCTGGTCGAACCGCGCGAGTTCGATCCGAGCCGGGTGCAGTAGTCACCGCAAACCCGTGGATGCGGTGGTCGCATCCACGGGGTGCCCCGGAATCAGGCGTTCTGAGCGGCGAACCAGGCCTCGACGGACTTGCGTTCGCTCTTCATCACCTTCTCCAGGAGGTTTTCCACCAGGGGCTCGATGGCGCCGCCGACCAGCGGCACCTTGACGGTGACGGTGCCGGTGACGGCGATCTCGGAACCCTCGGCGCTGGGCCGCAATTCGAACGCGCCCTCCATCTCGGTGGTGATGCCGCCGGACGCGCCCTGGAAGCCGCCCTTGGCGATATCGCCCTCGAGCGGGCCCCAGGTATCGGTGCGCTCGAGCACGAGATCGCTCTTGAGCACCTTCTTCACCAGGCCGGGAATCTTGTCCTCGGGAGCCTTTTCGGTCATATGAATGCGAATGGTGCCGGGCCCGTCCGGATGGGTGAGGTCCAGCGTGGCGGTGGATGCGCCGTCGAATCGCGCCTGCCACATCTCGTCGTTGGTAAGTGCCCGGTGAAGCTCTTCTACCGGGACGCTGTACTGCACGGTGAAGCTGAATTTACGGGACATGGCCGCAACGGTAGTCGAGTCATGGAATAGCCTGGTGAAGTGTCGGAAACCAGTCAGTCGGCCAGCCGTGCTCAGCGTTTGCGGCGCGCTCGGATCGGAGTGGTGATCACCGCGTCGGCGGTGAGCGTGCTCGCGATCCTGCTGGTGCTGGCGGCCTGGCGCGATGATCGGATGATCAGCTCGGATATGGGCGTGACCAGTGCGGAGGTCCTGTCGGCGGGGCGGCTGCGGTCCGCGGTCATCTTCGTGACGCCGGACGGCGAGACGCACAATCCGAAGGTCGGCGTGCTGTATCCGACCAAGCTGACCGCCGGTGAACGCATCAATGTCGAATATCTGCGCAGTGATCCCGATCTCGTACGGGTGGCGGGTCGCGATGCGCGTGTCGCCATCATCCCGGCGCTGTCGGTGATCGTGGTGGCCTGGGGGCTGGCCCTGCCGCTGCTGTGGCTGCTCGGCTCGCCCCCGTCGCAATGGGTGGCCGCCGCCCGCGCACGCTTCCCGGGCGGCAATCGCACGCGACGCTCCGACACCGTGCCGCAGCGCTGAACGGACACCGCCGAGCGCGATGGTCGCGGCCCCGCGACTGGAGCTAGGGTGCGGAGGTGGCGAAAACAAAGCGGCGAGAATCGTTTCGGGCCTCGCTGGACAAGCAGCCGCACGAGGTCGCGTCGATGTTCGACGGGGTCGCGAAGCGGTATGACCTCACGAACACGGTGATCTCGGCTGGGCAGGACCGGTATTGGCGGTGGGCGACCCGGCAGGCGCTGGCGCTGCGCCCCGGTGAGCGCGTGCTGGACCTGGCGGCCGGGACCGGCGTGTCCACCCTGGAGCTGGCCAAGTCGGGCGCCTGGGTGGTGGCGACGGACTTCTCCCAGGGCATGCTCGCGGCCGGACGGCATCGCAATGTGCCCATGGTGGCCGGTGACGCCACCCGGCTACCGTTCGCCGACGAATCCTTCGACGCCGTCACCATCTCCTACGGCCTGCGCAATGTGGGCGATCCGGACCTGGGGCTGCGAGAGATGCTGCGCGTCGCCAAGCCCGGCGGACGCCTGGTGGTGGCCGAGTTCTCGACGCCGACCCTCGCGCCGTTCCGGACCGTCTACATGGAGTACCTGATGAAGGCGCTGCCCGCGGCGGCGCGCGCGGTCTCCAGCAATCCGGACGCGTATGTGTATCTGGCGGAATCGATTCGGGCCTGGCCGAACCAGCCGCAGCTGGCCCTGCGCATTGCCGACGCGGGCTGGTCGGCGGTGAAGTGGCGCAACCTCACCGGTGGCATCGTGGCGCTGCACCGCGGCTACAAACTGGGCTGAGGCGAGCCCGGCCGGAAGACTCCCGGCGACGCGAGAGGCGGTCGCGCCGCCGATGTGTGTTTCGACTCACTCGAGGCTGTGACCTGGCCTCACACGCCGCGAAACCCACTGTGAGGCGAAACGTCATCTGACGCTAACTTTCGGTAAATCCCGCGCAATGGGGAGTCGCGAGGATCGGTCACATGGCGGATTCGACCACTCCCAGCTCGAGCACCAGGACCGCGTGCTCGTACTGCGGGGTGGGCTGCGGCATCACCGTCGAGACCCGCGCCGGGGAATCGGGCGCGACCGTGATCGCCAAGGTCACCGGGGACAAGCTGCATCCGGTCAATGGCGGGCGGCTCTGCACCAAGGGCGCGACGCACGCCGACATGATGCGCGCTCCGGGCCGGATGGAGTCCGCGTACCGGCGACCCGAACGCGGGCAGGAGCCCGTCCCGGTGCCGGTCGACGAGGCCGTACGGGAGGCCGCCGACCGGCTGCGCGGGATTCTCGACACCCACGGACCGGACGCCATCGCCCTGTACGTGTCCGGGCAGATGTCGATCGAAGCCCAGTACCTGGCCACCAAATTCGCCAAAGGCCACCTGCGCACCGTGCATATGGAAGCCAATTCGCGGCTGTGTATGGCCAGCGCCGCCACCGGCTACAAGCTGTCGCTGGGTTCGGACGGGCCGCCCGGATCCTATGAGGACCTCGACCACGCCGACCTGTTCTTCGTGATCGGCGCGAATATGGCCGACTGCCATCCGATCCTGTTCCTGCGCATGGCCGATCGGCTCAAAGCGGGCGCGAAGCTCATCGTGGTCGATCCGCGACGCACCGATACCGCCACGCGCGCGGACCTTTTCCTGCAAATCCAGCCGGGTACCGATCTGGCGCTGCTCAATGGCCTGCTGCGCCTGCTCGTCGAAAACGGTGACATAGACAGCGAATTCATCGCCGAGCACACCGAGGGCTGGGCGGGCATGCCGGAATTCCTGGCGGAGTTCACGCCCGCGCGGGTCGCCGAGATCACCGGGCTGGCCGAGGCCGACATTCGCACCGCCGCACAGTGGATCGGCGAAGCGGGCGAATGGATGTCGCTGTGGACCATGGGCGTCAACCAGTCCACGCACGGCACCTGGACCACCAATGCGATCTGCAATCTGCACCTGGCCACCGGGACCATCAGCCGAAAGGGCAGCGGGCCGTTCTCGCTCACCGGACAGCCCAATGCCATGGGTGGGCGCGAAATGGGTTACATGGGACCGGGATTGCCCGGCCAGCGCAGCCTGCTCAACCCCGCCGACCGGGCCTTCGTGGAGACCGCGTGGGACCTGGAACCCGGCACCCTGCGCACCGAGGCCGGGCCCGGCACCGTCGACATGTTCCGGCAGCTCGCGGACGGGAAGATCAAGGCCTGCTGGATCGTGTGCAGCAATCCCGTTGCCTCCATGGCCAATCGGCGCACCGTGATCGCCGGGCTCGAGGCCGCGGAACTGGTGATCGCGCAGGACGTGTACACCGACACCGCCACCAATTCCTACGCCGATCTGCTGCTGCCGAGCACACTGTGGGCGGAAGCCGATGCGGTGATGGTGAATTCGGAACGCACCATGACGCTGCTGCAACGCTCGACCGAACCGATCGGAGATGCGCGGCCGGATTGGCAGCTCATCGCCCAGGTCGCGACGGCCATGGGGTTCCCGGGTTTCGACTACGCCTCCAGCGCCGAGATCTTCGAGGAGATCCGGCAATTCAGCAATCCCGCCACCGGTTACGACCTGCGCGGCATCGACTACGACACCCTGCGTGAGGGGCCCGTGCAGTGGCCGTGCCCCGATCCGGCGCAGCGCCGCAACCCGATTCGCTATGTGAACGACGGCATCAGCCAGCCGCTGTTCACCGACGAGGACGGGCACGCCCCGCGGCTGGCCTTCGCCACGCCCAGCCGCCGCGCCGTGTTCTGGCCGCGCCCGCATCTGCTGCCGGAGGAGATGCCGGACGAGGATCACCCGTTCCTGCTCAATACCGGTCGCCTGCAACACCAGTGGCACACGATGACCAAGACCGGCAAGATCGCCAAACTCAATAAGCTGAACGGGCAGCCGTTCGTCGAGGTGCATCCGGACGACGCCGCGAAACTCGAGGTGCACGACGGCGATCAGCTCGAAATCGCCTCCCGCCGTGGCCGCGCGGTGCTGCCCGTCCGAATCAGTGACCGCGTGCTGCCGGGCTCCTGCTTTGCCCCATTCCATTGGAATGACGAGCAGGGTGAATACCTGACCATCAATGCCGTCACCAATGACGCCGTCGACCCGGCGTCCTTGCAGCCCGAATTCAAGGCTTGCGCCGTGCGATTGCGGAAGGTGGCTGTGCTGACGAAACCCGAAGCAACCACGGCCACGCCCGACGCGGGCGCGGGCCCGGCCGCGCCGGACAGCGGCACGCCGTTCCCGGCAGCGCTGCCCGGCGTGTCCTTCCCGGTACCCTCGACCGGGATGACCGGCCCGCACCCGCTGGCGGTAATGCTCGGCCTCGACGCGGCCAGCGCGCCGACGCTCAGCGAGACCGAGCGCATCTATCTCGGTGGTTATCTCGCTGCGCTGCAAGGGCTACCGGTGACCGGACAGCCGGTGCTGCCGGAGACCGCGCCGATCTCGGGCTCGAGCCGGTTGTGGATCAACGGGCTGCTCGCCGGAATGTACTCGCGCGGCGCGACCGGGCCGGGGGGCACAACGGGCGGGATGCTCGACTCCGGGACCTCGGGCGGCGGCGCTGCCCCGGTGCGCACCGTCACCGTGTTGTGGGCGTCGCAAACCGGCACCGCCGAGGAACTGGCCGCCGCCGTCGCCACCCGGCTTACCGAAACCGGTTTCACGGCACGGCTATTGGATATGGACGCGGCCGAGCTGAGCGACCTCACCGGCGATGTGCTGATCGTCACCAGCACCTTCGGCGACGGCGGCCCGCCGGACAATGGCGCGGACCTCTGGGACCGCCTGAACGACAGCCCGATTCGGTTCAATGCCGTGCGGTACGCCGTCTTCGCGCTCGGCGACTCCTCCTACGATGATTTCTGCGGGCACGGCCGCAAGCTGGACGAACTGTTCGCACAGCGCGGGGCGACCCGGCTGTCCGCCCGCGTGGACAGCGAACCCGATCACGAGCCGCTGTCGGATCAGTGGCTGGACGAGATCACCACCGCTCTCGCCGCCGGTCTCGACATTCCTTGGCAGGAAGAGGATTCACCTGCTCCGGATAGCGGCGCGGCGGCCACACCGGGTCGAACCGGAGGCCCTCATCTGCCGACCGGCCGATCCGGGACGGCCGGGGCGCAGACCATGCAGCGGACCTCGGTGGTGACTCTCGCGCCCGGGCGCACGCACAAGGCCGCACCGGCGGTGTTCACGCGCAATGCCCCGTTGCCCGCGAAACTGGTTCGCAATGAGCTGCTCTCGCGGCCGGGTGCCGGGAAAGAGGTGCGGCAGTTCGGCTTCGATCTGAGTGATCTCGACGCCACCTACGAGGCCGGGGACTCGCTGGGCATCCGGCCCGCCAATTGTGAAGCGCTGGTGGCGGAATGGCTGGAGGTGACCGGCCTGGATGGGCGCCGGGTCATCGATTTGGACGATCGGGAGGCGACGCTCGCCGAGGCACTGCGCACCCACTACGACATCACCAAGGTGAGCGGGGACCTGCTGTCCTTCGTGGGTGAGCGGCATTCGAGCCCCCGGCTGGCGAAGTTGCTGCGCCGCGATAATCGCAATGAGCTCGACGGCTATCTGTGGGACCGGCAGCTGGTGGACGTCCTGCGGGACTTTCCGGTGCGGGCCGATCTGGTGGAGTGGCTGGGCACGCTGAAAAAGCTGCAACCGCGCCAGTATTCGATCTCCTCCAGCCCGCTGGTCAGCCCCCATGAAGTGCAGCTGACCGTCGGCGTGGTGCGCTACGGCGATCCGGCGGCCATCGGGTCGGCGGCCCGCCGCGGCGGCGTGTGTTCGACGTTCCTGGCCGATCGCGCCGATTCGGAGATCCCGATCTTCCTGCAGCGCGCACCGCACTTCCGCCCGCCGCTGGACCCGAACGCGCCCATGATCATGGTCGGGCCGGGCACCGGCATCGCGCCCTTCCGGGGCTTCCTCCAGGAGCGTCGCGCCCTCGGCTGCCGCGGCCGCAATTGGCTGTTCTTCGGCGATCAGCACGCCGACGACAATTTCTACTACCGCACCGAACTGGAGGATATGTTCCGCTCCGGTTTCCTCACCCGCCTGGATCTGGCCTTCTCCCGCGATCAGCGCGAGCGGATCTATGTGCAGCACCGCATGATCGAACACGGCGCGGAGTTGTGGTCGTGGCTGCGGGACGGCGGTCACCTGTATGTCTGCGGTGATGCCGCGCGCATGGCCAAGGATGTGGACGACGCCCTGCTGAAGATCGCCCGCATTCACGGCAAGCTGAGCGAGGAGGCCGCCCTGGCCTTCAAGAAGCATCTGGTGGCCGAGAAACGCTACGTGCGCGACGTGTACTGAGCCGAGCCCCGCAAACCGGGGCCTGGGCCACACAGTGAAAGCGTGCTACTTCTGACGGGTGACCCGTCGAATCCTCGCGCGAACGATGCTGGCGGCGGTGGCCGCCGCCACCTCGATCGGCATCGGCGGAATTCCCGCCGCCTCGGGAGAACAGGTGACCGTCCCGGCGGCGCAATCCCCCGACGGCTCACGCATTACCGGCGTAGAGGTCGTGGACGGGAGAAACCTGCGGCTCACGGTGTATTCCGCGGCCATGGATCGCAGCTTCCCGGTGGATGTGCTGCGGCCCGCCGACACCTCCGCACCGCGCCCCACGCTCTACCTGCTCAATGGCGTCGGCGGCGGCGTCGATGACGCCTCCTGGCAATTGCGCACCGACGCACTGGATTTCCTGTCCGACAAGAACATCAATGTGGTGCAAATCATCGGCGGGCCGTACGCCTGGTACACCGATTGGATAAGGCCGGACCCGGTGCTCGGGAACAACAAGTGGGCAACCTATCTCGGGCACGAACTCCCGCCATTGATCGATGCGGCCCTGGGTACGAACGGCGTCAATGCCATTGCCGGTATCTCGATGGCCGGTGTGCCGGTGCTGAATTCGGTCATCTTCAATCCGGGGCTGTTTCGCAGCGCGGCTGTCTACAGCGGCCTGACGCAGACGACCACCGACTTCGGCCGCCGGGGCATCAAGATGACCACCGAGATGTCGGGTCACGGCAATATCGAGAACATGTGGGGACCCGACGACAGCCCGCTCTGGGCGGCGAACGACCCCACCCTGAATGCCGAAAAACTGCGTGGCACACACCTTTTCATTTCAACAGGTAACGGAATCCCGGGTCTGTACGACCTGACAGGTGGGGGCGGCCGGGTACAGCTGACCACCACGGAGATCGCCCAGACCGTCACCATCGGCGCGTTCATCGAAGCCAATATGGACCTGTCCACCAAGGCCTTGCAGCAACGCCTGAACGAACTGAACATCCCGGCCACCTTCGTCTACCGCTCGACCGGCACGCACATCTGGGCCTACTGGCAGGACGACCTGAAGTCGTCCTGGCCGGTCCTGGCCGAGGGCCTCTATTCCGCGCCCTGAAAACACGTCGTACGCACGCAGAATCGAAAAAAAGGGGGGCGAGTGAATCGCCGAATCACCGCACGCATGACACTCGCGGTACTGGCCGCCGCCGCATCGATCGGCCTGGGCGGATATCCCGCCGCCGGTGCGGAGCAGGCGACCGCGCCCGGAGTCACGGTGCCCGCGGTGAAATCGCCGGATGGCTCGTATATCAGGAGCATTCAGGTCAAGGACGACCGGAATATCCGCCTCACCGTCTATTCCGCCGCCATGGATCAGAGCTACCCGGTGGATGTGCTGCGGCCCGCCGACACCTCCGCACCGCGGTCCACCCTCTACCTGCTCAATGGCGCGGGTGGCGGTGTGGATGACGCCTCCTGGCAATTGCGCACCGACGCACTGGATTTCCTGTCCGACAAGAACATCAATGTGGTGCAGATCATCGGCGGCGCCTGGTCCTGGTACTCCGATTGGGTCAAGTCCGATCCCACGCTCGGCACCAATAAATGGTCGACCTATCTCGGGCAGGAACTGCCGCCACTGATCGACGCGGCGCTGGGCACCAATGGGGTCAATGCCATTGCCGGAATCTCCATGGCCAGCCTGCCGGTGATGAACTCGGTCATCTTCAATCCCGGGCTGTTTCGCAGCGCGGCCGTCTACAGCGGCTTCTTCCAGACGACCACCGATGTCGGCCGCCAGGCCGTCAAGGCCGTGACCGAGCGGTACGGCCACGGCAATGTCGAGAACATGTGGGGGCAGGACGACAGCCCGCTCTGGGCGGCGAACGATCCCACTCTGAATGCCGAAAAACTCCGTGGCACAAATCTGTTCATCTCCACCGGCAACGGCATTCCGGGCATTTACGATCTCCCGGGCGCCCGCGGCCGGAACGAGACGAGCGTCCTCGATACCGCGCAGGTCGTGGCCACCGGCGCATTCATCGAGGCGAACTGCGACGCGTCCACCGTGGCCTTCCAGAACCGGCTGAATGAACTGAAGATCCCCGCGACCTTCGTGTACCGCCAGACCGGCACCCATATCTGGGGTTACTGGCAGGACGACCTGAAGTCGTCCTGGCCGGTCCTCGCCCAGGGCCTGTACTCCGCGCCCTGACTACACCATCGGAGGGTTGAGGCGGGTGAAATCGCCGAGCCGGTAGTACGGGTAGTAGGGGTATGGCGGGGTGACGGCGCTCGCCTTGTCCAGGCGGGCGATCTGATCCGCGTCGAGGCTCCAGCCGATCGCACCGAGGTTCTGGCGCAGCTGTTCCTCATTGCGCGCGCCGACGATGACGGTCGACACCGTGGGCCGCTGCAGCAGCCAGTTGAGGGCGATCTGCGGGATGGTGCGGCCGGTTTCGGCGGCGAGCTCGTCCAGGACGTCGACCACGTCGTAGAGCAGTTCGTCGTTCACCGGCGGACCGGCCTCGGCCGTCTTGTGCAGGCGGCTGCCTTCCGGAAGTGGCTGTCCGCGACGGATTTTGCCGGTGAGACGGCCCCAGCCGAGTGGGCTCCACACCACTGCACCGACACCCTGGTCGACGCCGAGCGGCATGAGCTCCCACTCGTAGTCGCGGCCGACGAGGGAGTAGTAGACCTGATGGGCAACGTAGCGCGGGAGGCCGTGCTTATCCGCTGCGGCAAGGGATTTCATGAGCTGCCAACCCGCGAAGTTGGATGCGCCGACGTTTCGGATCTTGCCTGAGCGGACCAGATCATCCAGTGCGGCAAGGACTTCCTCGACGGGGGTGCCCGCATCGAAGGCGTGCAGCTGGAACAGGTCGATGCGATCGGTGCCGAGGCGGCGTAGCGACCCTTCGACGGCGGTGATCAGGCGGGACCGGCCGGAGCCCAGATCGTACGGGCCGGGGCCGGTCGGCAGGCTGGCCTTGGTGGAGATGAGCAGCTGATCGCGGCGGCCCCGAATCGCCTCGCCGAGCACCTCTTCCGAGGCTCCGTCCGAGTAGACGTCGGCGGTGTCGAACATGGTGACGCCCGCTTCCAGGCTGATGTCGACGAGCCTGCGGGCCTGCCGCGCATCGGTATCGCCCCAGGCACTGAACAGTTCACCGCGGCCACCGAAGGTGCCCGCGCCGAAGCTCAATGCCGGAACCTGCAAACCCGATGCGCCGAGCCGACGGTACTCCATGACTTGCTCCTAACGGGACTATAGTTTCATTAACAAAACAGACGATACACTCACCACGCCACAAATGGAACTGGAGGCCCGTTATGGAGCAGGATCCCACCGCACCCGGCTCGATTCGCCCAGGTGGACGCACCGCACGCGTCCGCGACGCCGTCCTGCGCGCGGCCGGAGACCTGCTCGCCGAACGCGGTTTCGCACACCTGGATCTGGCCGAAGTGGCCGCCCGCGCAGACGTCGGAAAGACCACCGTCTACCGCCGCTGGCGCACCCCCGCCGGACTAGTCGCGGACCTGCTCGTCGATATGGCCGAAACCTCACTCCCCCACAGCAATACCGGCTCCCTCCGCGACGACCTGCACGCCAATGCCCGCCTCGTCGCCACAACCCTCACCGACCCCCGCCAGGGCCCCCTCTTCCGAGCCGTCATAGCCGCAGCCCTCACCGACGACACCGCCGCCGCAGCCCTGCACCGCTTCTACGACACCCGCCTCACCGAATGGTCCCCCGTCATCGAATCCGCCATCGCCCGAGGCGAAGTCCCCGCCGACACCGACCCCCGAGCCGTCCTGTCCGCCGTCTCGGCCCCCCTCTACTACCGCTTCCTCGCCAGCGGCGACCCGCTGGACGAAGCCGCTGTCACCGCGGCTGCCGAAGCCGCCGCAGCAGCCGCCCGCGCAGGCGTCTTCACCTCCGCCGCAAGGTAATTCACCGCCGCCAGGGCGTCAGGTCGAGGCCCGGATAGCGCAGGGCCATTCCTTCCAGGGTCGCCGGTGTCCGATAGGCATGCCCGGGCGGCGGAAAGCCTATTTGTGCGCGGTCCAGGAGGGGTCGCGGCCGGTCAGGCCGAGGACTCGGTCGAAGACCGGGGCATTGTCGGGGACCGGGACCTTCGGACCGAAGAGGCCGGGGATGCCTTCGGGGGGAGTGTTCCGCAGCAGGTCGAGCAGGGGGGTCATGGACTCGGGGTCGGGGAGATAGGACTGGGAGGTGGCGCGGGCCAGGTCCCAGCCGTGGATGACGAGTTCGTCGAGGGCGAAGGCGGCGGCCTGCGGAGCGGGGAGGGTGACCGAGCCCGCCTCGGTCTCGCCGGACCAGGCGTCGGGTTCGCGCCAGGCGGCGACCAGGGCCTTGAGTTGGGCGGGGATCAGGCCGCGCCAGCCGGGGTCGAGATCGGGTCGTTGGGAGGGCTGCTGGGAATTGCCGACCGATTCCTTGGTGGCGGCCCGGCGGAAGCCCTCGATGAGGCCGATGACGTGGCCGATCAGGTCACGCACGGTGCGTTCGTCATTGGGGGTGGGGGCGTCCAGCTGATCGTCGGTGATACCGGCGACGACCGCCTCCATGGCGGCGGCGGCCGGTTCCAGGTCGAATGCCGGGTTGATCATGCTTCCTCCCGAAAAAGCGCGCGGCCGCCCGAACGGAGGCCTGCTCTCGAATTAGGACTACCCGGAATCCCACGATTCATCCTTTCCCGGCCGAATGCAATCGCAGCGGCCGTTCGCAACCCGTTCGTTAGCCGTATTTGCGGCGAAAACCGCTGGTAGCGAGGAGAATTGGTAGATGAAGGGTGATCGAGTGGAGATCGTCGTCGATACCGGCGACGGGTCTCGAAATTACGAAGTGAGCGCGACCCGGGCGGGACGCCGGGTCGAGGTGCGCATAGCGCGCGGCGTGGCCGAGGTCAGCGAAGTAACCAGAACCGGCACGACGGTGCGCACCGCCCGATTCCTGGCCGGGCGGGTCCTGGCCCTGGTCGAACATCCCGCCGACGCCGGGCCGCTGCCCGGGGAATGACGGCGTGGCCTGGGCGAATCCCGGCCGCGGTTGCCGACCCACCGAAAAAGGGAGCATTCTCGACAGTGCCCGATAACACCGATCGGCCCGGCTGAGCCGGAACGCCGGCCCGCGGGAAGGAGAATCCGATGATCGATCGCACCACCGACGCAGTGCCCGAGGCCGACCTCGCCGAGCAGTCCGTCCCCGCAAACCCCAACGATCAACTCGACGACACCGTCGAGTCTCCGATCCGCGAGGTCCCGGAGGGCGACAGCGGCTGGACCGCCGACGAGGGCGACCTCATCGAGCAATCCATCCCCGTCCCCATGGACGACGACTACACCGAAACCGCCGATTCCGACTACTGACGCTTCAGTTTCCGACACCCGCGCGCACCAGGGCGTGCAGTTCACGCAGGCTGCTGCGTTCGGTCGCGACCTCCAGCACGCGGATGCCGTGCGCGTCACCGGTCAGTTCGATGGCCAGTTCCGCCGGGTCGACCTGGCGGTGCGGCACCCGGTAGGCGGCGCACAGCGCGGCCAGGTCCATGCCGTGCGGGGTGCCGAAGACGCGTTCGAAGACGCCCGCGTACTGCGGATCGCCCTGTTCCAGGAGTTCGAAGATGCCGCCGCCGTCATCATTGGCGACGACGATGGTGAGGTTCTCCGGCCGCGGCTCGCCCGGTCCGATCAGCAGGCCGGACGCATCATGCAGGAAGGTCAGGTCGCCCATGAGCGCGACGGTGCGACCCGGATGGGTCAGCGCCGCGCCGACGGCCGCCGACACCGTGCCGTCGATTCCGGCCACTCCGCGATTGGACAGCACCCGGACTCCGCGCCGCGGGGTCGAGACGAGTGCGGCATCGCGCACCGGATTGGACGCGCCGAGCAGCAGTAGATCGCCGTCGTGCAGGGCCTCGGTGACCACGCTCGCCACATGCAGACCGGTCGGCTTCGGATGTCCGGCGAGTTCCGCGCGCACCACCGCCACGGCCTTCTCGTTCAGATCACGGCACAGCTCCAGCCATTCCGGCCGCGGCGCGCCCGCGGTGACCGCGCGGGTGCCGGTGCCCACCACATTGCCGGACACATCGGGCCAGCGCGGCCCGGTGGTCAGCGCGTACACCGTGACCTCGGGATCGGCGAGCAGCCGGGCCACCGGCCGGTGCAGCGTGGGACGGCCGGTGATGATGGCCTGCTTGGGCTTCAGCAGCGGCAAGGCCAGGGGATGCAAGGCCGGGCCATGCATGGGCGCGGTCGGTTCGGCGACGGTCGGCAGGGCGGCGAGTTCGGGCCGATGCCCCGCGCCATGGCCGGAGACGACCACCGTATCGGGGGTCAGGTCGATATCGAGCGGCACGTCTAGGGTCGCGTATTGCGTTGCGGTCCAAGGCCTTTCGTCGCAGCGCCCGGGAGGCAGCAGGTCACCGGCGGTCATATCCGGGACGAGGGGCTCGCGCAGCGGAATGTCGAAATGCACCGGCCCGGCATTGCCGGAACGGGTGCCGCGGGCGGCGGCCAGCACACGGCAGACGGCGGAACGCCAGAGGCTGTTCTGCTTGGCGTAGAGGTGGTCGCCGGGTTCCGTCTCGGCCAGACCGAGGCTGATGGCGGCGCGCACCTGGCTGCCGAAGAGGCCGAATTGCTCGACGGTTTGATTGGCGCCGCTGCCGAGCATTTCGTAAGGGCGGTTGGCGCTGAGCACGATCAGCGGGATGCGCGCGTAGTTGGCTTCGAGGACGGCGGGGCCGAGGTTGGCGACGGCGGTGCCGGAGGTCATGACGACGGGGACCGGGCGGCCGCTGGAGACGGCCAGGCCGATGGCCAGGAATCCGGCGCTGCGCTCGTCGATGCGCATGTGCAGTCGAATCTTTCCGACGGCATCCGCGGCTTGTAATGCGAATGCCAGCGGCGCATTTCGCGAGCCGGGGCACAGAACGACGTCCCGTACTCCCCCGCGCGCGAGTTCGTCCACGACGACCTGCGCCTGTGCTGTCGAAGGATTCACATCTCCCAGCTTCTCAGACAGTCGATTCCGGCGCTGCGTCGCCCTGCTCACACCTGTTATGCATACTTAGGGTTTGCTAACCTAAACCCATGGCGAAGCGCACCAAATATGTCAAGCCCGAACATCGGGAGATCCTGACCGCGGAAGTCCTGGCGAGCAAGCGGATCAGCCCCAACTTCGTTCGCGTCACCATTGGCGGGGAGGGCCTCGCGGGTTACACCGCAATGGGTTTCGACCAGTGGTTCCGGCTGTTCGTGCGCGGTAAGGACGGCAACCTCAAGCTGCCCACCTCCGCCAGCAGCCTGGGCTGGTACGCGCAATACCTCATGATGGGCAAGGAACACCGTCCGCTGGTGCGCAATTACACGGTGCGCGACTACCGGGCCGCCGGTTTCGGGGAGTTCGGCAGCACGGCGGAAATCGATATCGACTTCGTCTCGCACGGCAATGACAGCCCGGCCTCGGCCTGGGCCGACAACACCACCCCGGGCGAGAAGGTCGGGTTGCTGGACGAGGGCATCATGTACCAGGCCCCGGACCACACCGAATTCTCCGTACTGGTCGGGGACGAGAGCGCCCTGCCCGCCATCGCCGGTGCGCTGCGCTCGGCGCCGCGCGACCTGAAGGGGGCGGCGTTCATCGAGATTCCGCACGCCGACGACGCACAGCGGCTGGGCGAACCCGAAGGGGTTCAGGTGAACTGGCTGGTCCGCGCCGATGCGCACGGTGAGATCGGCACGCTGGCGGCCGAGGCGGTGCGCGCGGCGGAGATTCCCGCCAAGGGCGTGTACGGATTCATCGCGGGCGAACAGAAATTGGCCTCCGGGGTGCGGCGGCATCTGGCACAGGATCGGGAAATCCCCAAGGCGGACATCACGTTCACCGGCTACTGGCGGGTCGGCAAGTCCGCGGGCTGAGATTCACCGAATTCGCGGATTCACCGAGTTCGCGGCCCCGCACAAGGGCCGCGAACCGGTCATTTGATTAACCAGCGTGGCGCTGGATCAGATCACCGACACGCGGAAGCGCCTCGGCGACATGCTTCTTCGCCGAGGAACGCAGCGAGCCGTAGACCTTGGTCAGCGCCGGACGCGACGACGCGGCGGCGCGCTCGTCGGTGACCGCCAGCAGCGCCTCGGCAACCTCGTCCTGCTTGGAGACCAGCAGTTCCGCGAACGAACCCGCGCCCGAGGCCTTGAACTCGGCCCAGTACGGGTCCAGCTGCGACACGAACTTCGGGATGAACGACTCCAGGGCATCGCCGACAATGGTCGGGCTGACCTTCTTGACGGCGGCGTAGCCGGCCTTCACGGCGAGACCCGACGCGCCACCCTTATCCGACACCTCGCCATCCAGAACCTCTTTGGCGTCGGCCAGGAAGGCCGGGCGCTTGGCGTCGTCGAGCAGGGATTCAGACAGTGCTGCAACCACTTTCAGGTTCCTCCGGATAGTTTTTCGATGAACGAGCGCACGCAACTATACGCACCGGTGTCCCCGCACACGCGATGCCGACGCGCACTCACTGCCAGGGCAGTCACAGCACTGTAAGCCCTCCGCAATCGGTTGGCACCGTTTCACTTTCACCTACCGGCCAGTCACCGGGGAGCCGCAGAATTTCCGCGAGCCACTCCGACCGGTTGGTGGTTAACAATCAGCGGCCTTACCGGATGGCGGAATCCCGCTGCCCCGGCGGGCACAGCTGCGCGAACCCGGTGAGACCGATCACCGGTGTTGAGTCACCCGGGCACCGGACCTACTACTAAGTTCGTGCGCGTGACCTTCAATGCGACGCTGTGGCGGCCCGTCCCCGGGTTCGAGAACCTCACCGACATCACCTATCACCGGCACATCGAGCAGGGCACCGTCCGGATCGCCTTCAATCGGCCCGAAGTACGCAATGCCTTCCGGCCGCACACCGTCGACGAGCTGTACCGCGCCCTCGACCACGCCCGCATGACCTCCGATGTCGGCGCGGTCCTGCTCACCGGCAACGGACCCAGCCCCAAGGACGGCGGCTGGGCCTTCTGCTCCGGCGGCGACCAGCGCATCCGCGGACGCAGCGGCTACCAGTACGCCAGCGGCGACACCGCCGACACCGTGGACGTGGCCCGCTCCGGGCGACTGCACATCCTCGAAGTGCAGCGGCTCATCCGCTTCATGCCCAAGGTGGTCATCGCACTCGTGAACGGCTGGGCGGCGGGCGGCGGCCACAGCCTGCACGTCGTCTGCGACCTCACCCTCGCCTCACGCGAACACGCCCGCTTCAAGCAGACCGACGCCGACGTCGGCAGCTTCGACGGCGGCTACGGCAGCGCCTACCTCGCAAAAATGGTGGGCCAGAAGTTCGCCCGCGAGATCTTCTTCCGCGGCCAGCCCTACACCGCCGAGCAGATGCATCAAATGGGCGCCGTCAACGCCGTCGTCGACCACGAACAGCTCGAGGACGTAGCGCTCGAATGGTCCGCCGACATCCTCGGCAAATCCCCCCAAGCCATCCGGATGCTGAAGTACGCCTTCAACCTCCAGGACGACGGACTCGTCGGCCAGCAACTCTTCGCCGGTGAGGCCACCCGCCTCGCCTACATGACCGACGAAGCAGTCGAAGGCCGCGACGCCTTCCTCGAAAAGCGCGACCCCGACTGGAAGCCCTACCCCTGGTATTTCTGAACTCTCCAGACTCTCAGGGGCTTCGCCCCCGAACCCCCTCGAGATCGCGGGGGCTTCGCCCCCACACCCCCGTGAGGGAGGAAACCGCTGACGCGGAGTCTCAGGGGCTTCGCTCCGAACCCCCGTAGGGAAAGGGGGAACGCTGACGCGGAGTCTTGGGGGCTTCGCCCCCGAACCCCCGATCCGGCTGACAAGGTGCATCTATGGAAATACTGGGCAGTCGGGTGATTCTGCGGCCGCGGGACTATCAGCGGACGCTCGAGTTCTACCGGGATGCACTGGAGCTGGCCATCGCCCGCGAGTATCCGGGTGGGACCGTGTTCTTCGCGGGGCAGTCGCTGGTCGAAGTGGCGGGGCATGGGCGCAAGGATGGGGATCCGGACGGGTTCGCGGGGGCCATCTGGTTGCAGGTGCGCGATTGTGGGATCGCGGCTACCGAACTCGCATTGCGCGGGGTGGTGATCGAGCGCGCGCCGCGGCAAGAGCCGTGGGGGTTGATCGAAATGTGGGTGCGGGATCCGGATGGGGTGCCGCTGGTTTTCGTGGAGGTTCCGGCCGATCATCCGATCCGGCGGGACCAGCGAAAGCCTTAGCACGGGAGTAACTGTGAAGTGCGTCGGGGGGACTGATTGACAGTGGGTAAATGGGGTAGCGCAAACTGGGCGGTGTGTCTGCCGAACTGCTCGTTCTGCTGATCGTTGTCTTCACGGCTCTGGCATTCGACTTCACCAACGGATTCCACGACACCGCGAACGCGATGGCGACCTCGATCGCAACCGGTGCGTTGCCCCCGCGTATGGCCGTACTCCTGTCAGGAGCGCTGAATCTGGTCGGCGCGTTCCTCAGCGTCGCCGTCGCCGCGACGGTCGCCGAGGGCATTGTCGACCTCTCGGAGGTGAGCGGACAGGCCTTGCTGGACATTGTGTTCGCGGGCCTCGTCGGCGGCATCCTATGGAATCTGTTCACCTGGCTGTTGGGTTTGCCGTCGAGTTCCTCGCACGCGCTCTTCGGCGGTTTGATCGGCGCTACCATTGCCGCGCTCGGCTGGCACGGCGTGATCTGGACCGCCGGCAGCAAGGGCGTGCTCGCCAAGATCGTCATCCCGGCCCTGCTCGCCCCCGTGGTCGCCGCACTGGTGGCAGCCATCGGCGCGTGGGTGGTCTACCGGATCACGCGCGGCAGCAATGAGAAGACCGTGGAACGCGGATTCCGGTGGGGGCAGATCGGTTCCGCCTCCCTGGTCTCGCTGGCCCACGGCACCAATGACGCGCAGAAGACCATGGGCATCATCTTCCTGGCGTTGATCGCGCACGGTTCCGCCAAGGCCAGCGATCCGCTGCCGCTGTGGGTGATCGTGTCCTGCGCGGTCGCCATTGCCGCGGGCACCTGCCTGGGCGGCTGGCGGATCATTCGCACGCTCGGCAAGGGCCTGGTCGATATCGCGCCGCCGCAGGGTTTCGCGGCCGAATCCACCAGTGCGGCGATCATTCTCACCTCGGCGCATTTCGGCCTGCCGCTGTCCACCACGCAGACCGTGACCGGTTCCATCCTCGGCTCCGGCCTGGGCCGTCCCGGTGCGGAGGTGCGCTGGGCGGTGATGGGCCGCATGGTGGTGGCCTGGATCCTCACACTGCCCCTGGCGGGCATCGTGGGCGCGCTGTGCTGGGCGCTGCTGCACGGCATCGGCGGAACCGCCGGTGTGCTGGTGGTGTTCGCGCTGCTGATCGCCATGGCCGCCATGATCTGGCGGCGATCCAAGAAGTCGCACGTGAGCTCGCACAATGTGAACGATGACTGGAAGGCCGGAGACGGCGCGGCGGCAGGCTCTGACACCGCGAACCCGCAGATCCGGCGCGATGACACCGTCGGCAACGGAATCGGCTAGGGGCACCGGGATGCACACCTTCCTCTCCAATCTGTCCGACCTGTGGCGGGTCACCCTCGCAGCCTTGGTCTTCGGCGCTGGCCTGCCCACGGTCTTCGCCGTCGGCATCCGCTACCGCGCGCAAATCGACGACGGCGCGACCGGCACCGCCCGGCAGACCGCACTGGCGATCTCCGCACTGTGTTTCGCGGTAGTCATGATCGCGGTGGTGGTCGGTGTGCTGTTCATCGCACGCAGCTTCCTCGCCACCCGGCTCGGTATCCATTTGCTCGGCGCGTGACGCCACCGGATCGAAAGGACCGTTCGTGAGCACTCCGGAAGAACCCGCCACCGACGCGACCCCGTCCGGGCCGCCGCGCACCAATGTCCTGCAGAAGGTCCTGGCCTGGCTCAAAGCCGGATACCCGCAGGGCATTCCACAATCGGACTATGTGGCCCTGCTCGCGGTGCTGCACCGTCGCCTCACCGACTACGAGGTGCATCTGGTGGTGGAGGAGCTGGTGAGTGAGCGCGTCGCCACCTCGGACATCGAACGCGCCGATATCGAGGCCGCCATAGCCCGAGTTGCCAAGGAGCAACCGGGCGAGGACGATATCGCTCGGGTGGCGTCCCGGCTCGCAGCCGGTGGCTGGCCGCTGGCGACACCGACGTCCGACTGACCGAACGACCCACCATCGACCCGGGCGCGGACCCCTGTAGGTGCGCCGCCATCCACGAGATGACACGATCGCGAACGTGAGCAATACCCTCCGAATTCTCCCCATGCCCACCGGCGCATCGGTAGGCGACGTATTGCCGCACCTTCGGGAAGCCTTGGAGGGCAACGGCCCCGCGTGGCTTCCCATCCCCACCGCCGACCGCCGCGAGGCGCAACGGCTGAGCAGCTCCCTGCGGCCCGGCGAAGAAATCGACGACGAGGTGGCCCTGGTGGTCACCACCTCCGGCACCACCGGATTGCCCAAGGGGGCCATGCTGTCCGCATCGGCCCTGCGGGCCAGCGGCGATGCCACCCATGAGCGGCTCGGCGGACCGGGCCAGTGGTTGCTGGCGCTGCCGACCCATCACATCGCGGGCATTCAGGTGCTGCTGCGCAGCATTCTGGCCGGGATCGAACCGGCCGCGCTGGATGTCTCGGGCGGCTTCCTGCCCGAAGCGCTCGCGGGCGCCGTCGCCGGTATGAAGGGCGAGCGCCGCTACACCTCGCTGGTTCCCACCCAGCTCATCAAGGCCCTGGACGAGCCCACCGCGGCCGCGGCGCTGGCTCAGCTCGACGCCGTGCTGGTCGGCGGGGCGGCCACCCCGCAATCGGTGCTGGAACGCGCCCGCGCGGCCGGGATCACCGTCTTCCGCACCTACGGCATGAGCGAGACCTGCGGCGGCTGTGTCTACGAAGGCATTCCGCTGACCGGCACCGAGATCCGCCTGGAAGAGGGCCGGGTGCTGCTCGGCGGCGCGACCATCGCCAAGGGCTACCGCAATATGCCCGACCATCCCGCCTTCGCGGAGCCCGGCTGGTTCCGCACCGAGGATGCCGGGCATTTCGAGGACGGCGTGCTGCGGGTCACCGGGCGGCTGGACGAGGCCATCATGACCGGCGGGCTGCTCGTCATTCCGCAGGTGGTGGAGGCCGTGCTCATCACGCATCCAGCCATTTCCGAATGTGTGGTGCTGGGTCTGCCGGATGCTCGGCTGGGCCAGCGCGTGGTCACCGCCATCGTGACCGCCCCGGGCGCGACCGCTCCCACTCTCGACGAACTCCGTGAGCATGTGGTGGCCGAACTCGACGCCATTGCCGCGCCCCGGGAACTGGCCGTGCTGGAGGAACTTCCGCTGCGCGGTCCCGGTAAGCCGGACCGCGCCGCACTGCGCGAACACCTGCTGGCCGCGTCAGCGAACTGAGCGCGCACCGGTGATCACCGGGCGGACCTCGGTCAGCAGCAGATCGAGGAACCGCTCGGGGTGGCGGAAGGACGCGAAGTGGCTCGCCTCCTCGATGAGCGCGAAATCCTTGACGGGCGCGGTGACTTCGGTGAGGAACCGCCGGGCCGGTTCGGGCGGGGTCATCACATCGCTGTCGCCCTGGAAGAAGAAGACCGGGATCCGGAAGTCGGTGCCCTCGGCCCGCTCGTCGATCGAGACCGCTTGCGGGCCGAGTTGTTCGGAGAAGGTCTGACCCTGGAATCCGGCGCGCAACTCGCGCAGGGTGTGCAGCGGTGAGAACCACATGTCGTGCAGGACAACCGTCTTCAGGGTGTTCACGGTCAGCGGGTCGGTGTTGAAGACCAGCTTGTTGAACCGCATCAGCTGCTCGGCGGTCCAGGCCGAGCGCTCCCGGCCGAGGTCGGCGAGCACGGCGAGCTGCTTGCGCTTGTCCTGCTGCTCGAGCCGCCGCACCAGCGCGTCATAGGCCGCGTGATTGGCGCCGCCCGCGCTGATGTTCTGATCGGTGCCGACGTAGGCGGAGTACAGCTCCGGATGGCTGCGGGCCAGTCGCAGGCCGATCATGGAGCCGAAGGAATTGGCGACGAGCAGCACCTGGTCGACACCGAGCCGGGAGCGCACATGCTGCGTCACCTCCAGGGCGTCGAGTTCCATACGCGCCAGGCTCATTTCGCCCTGCGCGTCCGCGCCGGTGTGTCCGAAGGTCTTGCCCGCGCCGCGCATATCCCATCGCACGACGGTGAAGTGCCGCTCCCAGTCCCGGGTGCGGGTGGTGAACGGGAGGTTGGAAGCGCCGGGGCCGCCGTGGATTTCGAGGAGCACGGGGTTGCGCAGGTCCTCGCCGCGGATCTGAATCCACTGGTCGATGCCGCCGATTCGGACGAAGCCGGATTCGTCGATGCCGTTCGGAGTGGTGATGCGCAGCTGTTCGGCGGCTGCCTTGCGCCGGAGCTGCCGGTGGCCGAAGGCTCCGGCGACGGGAGCGGCGACTGCGAGAGCGGTGAGTGTGACGATCATGTCCCGATCCTTAAACTGTTTGTACCGTAAACAACTGAATTTAAGGTATAAACAATTTACCGAGCTGTCAACCCTCACAACGAGATCCGCAGAGAGGACCCCGTGGTCAAGAACGCCGAGGAGAAGCCGCGCGACCTGCGTTCCAGCATCGCGCTGCTCTGGGGCGAGCAAACTCAGCCCACCCGGGGACCCAAGCCCAGCCTCACCCCCGCGCGCATCGCCGAGACCGCGGTGACACTGGCCGACGCCCACGGCCTGGACGCCGTCTCCATGAACAAGGTCGCCGCCGAGTTCGGCGTCTCGGGCATGGCGCTCTACCGGTACGTGCCCGGCAAGACCGAACTCGTCGCCCTCATGGTGGAGGCCGTCTCCGCCGGACGCCCGGATCTGTCCGCCGCGGACCCGGACTGGCGATCACAGATGACCGAATGGGCACACCAGCTCTGGGCGATCTATCGCGGCCACCCCTGGCTGCTCGTGGCCACCGCCATGCGCCGTCAGGTGATGGGCCCGGCACAGCTGGCCTGGGCCGATGCGGCCCTGGCCGTGCTCGAGCCGACCGGGCTCAGCGCCGCCGAACAGCATCAGGTCTTCCTGCTGCTGATCGGACTGGTACGCAATCAGGCCCAGCAGTCCGCCGACTACGACGCGGACCACGATCGCGAATGGGGCGAACTCACCGGCGAACTGCTCGAACGGCACTCCGCCCGCTTCCCCGCCCTGACCAAGGCGATGGCCGACGGCGCATTCATCACCAAGGATCTCGACCCGTTCCAATTCGGCCTCGACCGCATCCTCGACGGCGTCCAGATGCTGATGGACCGCGCCGAGGAACGCTAGCCCAGCCCGGGGAACAGTGCCGCGACCATCGGCGGTATCGCATGCCGCGCGCCCTCGACCTCGGCCGCGGCCTCCTGCATCAGGTCCGCACCCTCGGGACGCTTGGCGATATCGCCTTGCAGGCGCAGCGTGTTGTACGCGTTCACGCCCGAGACGATGCCGACCGGCAGACCCAGCACCAAGCTGCCGACGGTGCCGCCCATGCTGCCGAGAATGGCCGCGCCGGTGAGGCATCCGCCCGCGAATCCGGTCGCCGTGCCCGCCAAGGCCGCCGAGAAGGTGCCCGCCGTGCCCGCGCCGATGCCGCCCGCCAGACAGCCGACCGTCAGGCCGAGCACGCCGCCGATGACCGCGCCGATACTGACCGCCAGCCCGAACTGGGTGCCCACCGCGCTGTATGCGTCATTGATGTCCTTCTGCCGCTGCACCGGATCCTGCGGCTTCGGGTCGTCCACATTCCGAAATGCCGTGAGCGGCACGGCCGCCGGGGCCTTGCACACCGGATCCGGCAGCTGATCGGCCAGCTTCGGGGTCTGCTTCGGCTGCTCGGTGATCGGTACCGTACCGATCGGGCAGGGTACGGCGGCATTGGGCCAGATGGCCATCGGGGAACCGAAGGTGAGGGTGTTACCCATGACGTAGCGGCCCTGGTTGTCGAGCACCTGGAAGACATTGATCGGCTGGATTCTCCGGTCGCCGTTCGGGCCGGGCTCGGTGGGCTCGGCTCCGGTGCCGGGGGCCTGCACGATCAGGCTGCCGATCGGAGTGACCAGGAAGGCCGACATATCGGTGAGGTCGCCGGTGTAGGTGACGCCCTCCATGATGCCGACGTTCACCCGGGACAGTCCCTCCTTGACCGCCTGCTGGTGCGGGGTCAGCTGCTCCACCTGTTCCGGTGGCGGCGGCGGGATCTCATGTCCGAAGGGCACGTGATGCAGGGCGCCGCCGGGCTCGCCGAGAATCAGATTGCCCTGGTGGTCGCGGAGTTGAAAGTGCCTGCTGCCGATCAGGGTCACCGAAACGTCGGGGCCGATAATGGTGGAGGTGCGGCTGTACGCATTGCTGCGCAAGGTGATTCCGGGCCAGACCTCCCAGTCGTCCTCACCGCAGAGCGGGTTGCGCGGCGGAATCGGCACGAGCGGATCGTCCGCGTTCGGCGTCGGCGGGCATTCGATCGAGATGGGTCCGGTGTCGTCCGCTTGGACGGTCGGTACGTCCGGCCCGGGCGCCTCCAGGACCGCCGGGTCCGCGTACGCGGCGACGGCGTTCATGACGACGGCCGCGGCGGTCAGCACGGCGGTGGCAAGGGCCGGGAGGGTGCGCAACGGGGCCTCACATCCGATCGGGAATGGGACAGAACCGAGGGGTGAACGAGCCGGGCAAGCGATTTCCGGGGCCAGGTTAGCAGCCCGAGAACCATAATCACCGCAGGTGGGCGGCTGTGTCCGGCCGTGCAAGCGGGGCTTGCGCGGTCACGCAATAGCGACGCAAGGGGCGTGAAAGGGTCGCGCTCCAGAGTGTGTGTCATGACTTCTTACACACCTGCTGAACCCCTCGCCATCGAGGCGGAGGGATTGGTCAAGGTCTTCGGGGAGCAGCGGGCCGTCGACGGCGTGAGTCTCGCGGTACCGCGGGGGGCTGTTTACGGCGTGCTCGGACCGAACGGGGCCGGCAAGACCACCACCATCCGCATGCTCGCCACCCTGCTGCGACCGGACGGCGGCAGCGCCCGCGTCTTCGGCCGCGACGTGCAGGCCGAACCGACCGCCGTCCGCTCGCTGATCGGCGTCACGGGGCAGTACGCCTCGGTCGACGAAAAGCTCACGGCCACCGAGAATCTCGTGATCTTCTCCCGGCTGCTCGGCCTGTCGAAGATCGACGCCCGCCGCAAGTCGGCCGACCTGCTCGAGGAATTCGGGCTGACCGAGGCCGCCGCCAAGCCCCTGGAGAACTTCTCCGGCGGTATGCGCCGACGGCTCGATCTGGCCGCCAGCCTGATCGCCCGGCCGCCGCTGCTGTTCCTGGACGAGCCCACCACCGGCCTGGATCCGCGGACCCGCGCGCAGATGTGGGAGACCATCCGGCGTCTGGTGCGGGAGGGTTCCACCGTCCTGCTCACGACCCAGTACCTGGACGAGGCCGATCAGCTGGCGGACCGGATCGCGGTCATCGATCGCGGCAAGGTCATCGCCGACGGCACCTCCAATGAACTCAAGGCGTCCGTGGGACTTTCGGCGCTCCAACTGACCCTGGCCGACCGCGATCGCATCGACGAGGCGCGAATCCTGGTGAGCGAGTTCCTTTCCCGCACCGAGGGCAAGATCGTCGAGGCCACCATCAGCCCCGAGGCCGGACGCATCACCGCACCGCTGCCCGACCCGTCCATCACCACCGACATCCTGATCCGGTTGCGCGAGCACGATATCCGGGTCGAAGAGATCAATGTCGCCAAGCCCAGCCTCGACGAAGTGTTCTTCGCACTCACCGGGCACGGCGCGGACGACGAGACCGACACCGAAGAGAGCGCGGCATGACCACCACACTCACCGCCCCCGGGAAACATGCGGCGGCCGTCAGCACGGCCCCCATTCCCGAGGTCAGCAATCACATTCCGTTCAAGCAGACCGTCGCCAACTCGCTCACCATGGCGTACCGCGGCATCCTGAAGATCAAGCACAATCCGGAACAGCTGTTCGATGTCACCGTGCAGCCGATCCTGTTCACCGCCCTGTTCGCCTATATCTTCGGCGGGTCCATCGGCGGGAACGTGCACGACTACCTGCCCATCCTGATCCCCGGCATCCTGGTGCAGACCGTGGTGCTGACCTCCGTGGTCACCGGCACCCAGCTGCGCGAGGATATGGACAAGGGCGTGTTCGACCGGTTCAAATCCCTGCCCATCGCCCGCATCGCGGCGCTGTCCGGGGCCTTGATCGCCGATATGGTGCGCTACGGCCTGGCCACGGTCCTGACCATCGGCATGGGCCTGATCCTCGGCTACCGCCCGGCGGGCGGCGCGCTGGCCGTGATCGTCGCCGGTCTGGTCGTGGTGTTCTGCTCGTTCGCGGTCAGCTGGATCTGGGCGCTGATCGGCATCACCGGTAAGAGCGCACCCGCCGTGCAGGGCATGTCGATGATGATCATGTTCCCGCTGACCTTCATGTCCGGCGCGTTCGCCCCGGTGTCCACCATGCCGGGCTGGCTGCAGGGCATCAACAAGGCCAACCCGATCTACTACATGGTCGAAACCGCCCGCGAACTGATGAACGGCAATGTGTACAGCTCGAACCTGGTGTACTCGCTGCTCGGCTCGCTGGTCGTGATCGCGATCTTCGCACCGCTCGCGGTGCGGGCGTACATGCGCCGCGCCTGATACCCGCACACATCGAAAACAATGCCCGCCCACCGGAATTCCGGTGGGCGGGCTTTCGCTGTCTCAGGGTCGGCTGTTTCCGGGGGGACAGGCGAATCCGGCCATGTCCGTCATATGGGCCAGGATTCGCTCCGCCGCCGCGCGACGGCCCAGGCCCGCAGCCGAATTCAGCGCGGCGTCCATGCGCTCCGCCCCGACCGCGGCGCGATGCAGGTCCACGTGGCGTCGCAGCTGCATGGACGGATAGTCCTGGCGGGCAAACACTCTCGGCGCGCGAGCGAGCAGCTCCAGAGCCACGGCGGTGTCGCCGCCGGTCGCCAGCATATGAGAACCTACGGCGCAGGCCACCGCACCCATCTGCGGCAGATCCCAGAACTGCCCCAGCCGGAGCACCGCCGCATCGATCAGCTCGCGCACCAGTTTCGTGACGTCGACGGAATGGCCTTGCAGGACATGCGCATCGGCCACCGCGGCCGCCAGCATCACATCGCCGGGCCCGGGTGAGGCCTGCCCATGCGGCCAGTCCAGCAGCGTGAGCACCTGCCGATAGCGACGCAGACCCTCGTCGACACTGCCTTCCGCGAGTTCGATTTCCGCCAGCGCGGCGGCGACGGCCGCGCGCCGGTTATTGGGTTCGCCCACGATCTGGTCACCGACGGTGTCCATGCCGACCACGCCCATGGTCGGCTCCAACTCGTGTCGTGCCTGCTCGAGTTCGCCGATACCGACCAGCGACACGGCGAGGAAGGCGCGGATCTCGATCGCTTCCTCATAGGCGCGCAGGCGTTGCAGCTTGTCGGCCGCATCCCGGTAGTAGTCCACCGATTCCGCGTAGCGGGCCGACTGCCCGTACAGCCCGCCCAGATGCTGGGCCACCATGGCCGAGCCCCACACGTCCACCGCGATACCGTCCGCCAGGGCGCGCACCGCGTCCCGGGTGGAACCGTGCACGTCACCGGCGTTCTCCCGGACATTGGCGCGCAGCAGCAGGGCCGCCACCCGGGTGGACGGGTCGGCGGAGGCCACGCCGTCGGCGAACTTGCGTGCCAGCAGTATGCCGTCCTCTCGGATCGGTATTGTCGCCACGCCGGCCAGGTACCGGAACATGGGCGAGAGCGGTGGATCGACCGCCAGCATCCGGCGGAGCCGGGCACGCATGGTGGCAATGCCGCGGATCTCGCGCGGGCCGCCACCCAGATACATCACGTGCAGTACCAGTGCCAGTGAGCCGAATACCTGCAAGTCCCCTTCCTCCCGCGTCTGCGGATTCGGGGCGGGCGGCAGCAGCATGATGCGCGGGGACCAGCTGATCAGTTCCAGGTGCGCGCCGCGCATCACCCAGAGTCCGCACAGCACCGGGAACACCGTGTACACGGTGACCGCATCGCGCCGTTCGAGGGCGTAGCGCAGCACGGCGACCAGATTGTCGGCCTCGGCGGCGGTGGCGAGCACCGCGGCGACCTGCTCGTCGGTCGGGTAGCGGCGCACGGCATCGAGCGCGAACTCCCTGGCCCACACCGACATTCGAGCCATGACCGCTTCGGCCTCACCGGTCAGCTCCAGCTGCTCCTCGCCGAACTCCCGGACGGTCTCCAGCATCCGGTAGCGGACACCATCACCCTCGTCGTCGTCCGACGCCAGCACCGTGAGCAGCGACTGACTCACCAGACCGTCGACAGCCGTTGCGGCATCGGCGATTTCGGGCCCTTCGATCACCGTTTCGGCGGCGGCCAGGGTGAAGCCCGCCGGGAATCGACAGAGTCGGCGCAGCGCTATTCGCTGTTCCTCGTCGAGGAGGTTCCAGCTCCACTCGATCACCGCGTGCAGGGTGCGATGCCGCTGCGGTGAACTGCGATCGCCACTGCGCAGCAGGGAGAATCGGTGATCGAGCCGCGTTTCGATCTCCTCCACGCTCATGGTCCGCACTCGCGCGGCGGCCAATTCGATGGCCAGGGGCAGCCCGTCGAGGGTGTGGCACAGCCGCGCCACCCCTTCCGGATCCATGCGCACCGAGGGCCGCACCGCTCGGGCGCGCGCCGCGAACAGATCGGTCGCGGGCGAGCCATCCGGGTCGATCGTCAAGGGCGGCAAGGGATATACCGCCTCCGCCGTGATCTCCAGGGGTGAGCGGCTGGTGGTGAGCACGGTCAGCTGACCGGTGATCCCGACCAGATCCGCCACCACTTCCGCCACGGCGTCGATGAGATGTTCGCAATTGTCCAGAATCAGCAGCATCGGCCGGGACGCGAGAGCCTCCCGCAGCCGCTGCCGGACATCCTGTGCGTGATTGGGCCGCAGCACACTGGTTCGCGATTCGGTGGCCCCCACCCCGAGCGTCGCCGCGATCGCGGCCTCCACCTCGGTCCGAGTGCCCGCGTCACCACTCGCATCGGGCCGCAGCGAGGCCAGCTCCACCAGCGCCACCGTGCGCTCGTGTGCCACCCGCGCGCCCAATTCGTTTGCCACCCGGGTCTTTCCGGTGCCACCCGGACCGAGAATGGTGGTGACCCGCGAGCGACGCAGCAGACCTTCCAGCTCGTCCAGATCGGCCTCGCGGCCCAGCAATAGATTGGGCGCTGCCCGCAAACCGATCGCGGAGACGACCGCGCCCCCACGTTCTCCGGCCGCATGCTGAGCCGCCGATGCCATGCGCGACGACCGCCCCGACCCCTGTCCGGAAGGCATATCCTCGAAGTCATCCGGCCCGCGAACCGCGGTGCGCGACGAATCACCCGACGCCACCGCGTAATTCGTATCCGGTGAGTAGTCCGCCCCCGCTGTGTGGCGCGAGCCGCTCGAATAACCCGGTGCCGTGCCGGCTCTCGCCTCGCGATCCGTGCCGGTGGGCCGGACCGGCGGCGAGCCGGGCAGCGGTTCGCCGCGCAAGATGGCGGTATTCAACGCGACCAAGGCGGGGCCGGGGTCGGCACCGAGCTGTTCGACCAGACGAGTACGCAGCGAAGCGAAGACGTCGAGAGCTTCGGTGGTGCGACCCGAGGCGGCCAGCAGGCGCATCAGGGTGCCGTGTGCGGGTTCCGCGAAGGGGTCGGCGGCCGCGGCGCGCAGGGCCAGCTCGATGGCTCCGGCGAAGTCACCGACGGCTTCGCGGGCGACTAGTTCCAAGGCGTCCAGGGCTCGGCGTTGTTCGACGGCGAGTCCGGCGAGTTCTTCGGCGACCGGGCCTGGCGGGAGGTCGGCGGCGGGGTCGCCGCGCCACAGGTCACGAGCGGCCGCCACCAGGCCCAGGCAGAATTCGTCATCTCCGGCCGTGTGTGCTTGGCGCGCCTGCTTTTCCAGCTGCTGAGCCAGGGTGAGATCGACCTGATCGGGGCGCAGGAGCAGCCGGTATCCGGCAGGGCCGATTTCCAGGACGCCTTCGGGCAGCGCGGACCGTAGCCGCGACACCTGAGTGTGCAGCGCGTTCATCGGAGCCCGCGGCGGTTCCTCACCCCAGATGTCCTCGATCAGCGCCTGGGCGCTGCGGCTGCGGCCGGGATGAGTGGCAAGGGCCGCCACCAGCAGGCGGGCCCGCGCACCGGGTACCGGGGTCAGTTGGTTCGCGGCAGCGACGGAGTTCGCGGTCCCCGAATCCGCCGGGGCGGCACGACGCAGCGCGACCTCGCCCAGCAGAGCGACCAGTATCGAGTCGCGTGCGGACCCCGGCCGGATGCTCACGGCCATGTCAGAACTGCCTGTTTCCGAATTCATTCCTTGCCAATCGTAGGTGAGCGACACCGGGACTGTCGGATTCGCCGGATCGGGGGCGCCGGTCGCCTACGCTCGATCCATGGCCGAATTCGACATTCACCGGGAAACGGTCATCAAGGCCGACCCCGCGCAGGTCCAGGCACTCATCGACGACTTCCACCAGTGGCGTAAGTGGTCGCCGTGGGAGAACCTGGATCCGTCCATGGAACGCGAGTACAGCGGCGCCGATCGCGGCATCGGCGCGCACTACGCCTGGCACGGCAATCGCAAGGCCGGACGCGGTGACATGGAGATCACCGCCATTACCGACGACGCCATCGGCATTCACCTGAACTTCGAGAAGCCGTGGAAGGCCAGCAATCAGGTCCGCTTCGAATTCATCCCGCAGGGCGACACCACCTCGGTGACCTGGCGGATGACCGGCAAGCAGACCGGGCCCATGGCCCTGATCGGCAAGCTCATCCCGATGGACAAGCTGGTGGGCAAGGACTTCGAGAAGGGGCTCGCGCAATTGAAGGCCGCTCTCGAATCCTGACCGCGCGGTCTGCTCGACCCTCGCATTAGGCTGCGGAGCATGGCTACAGCAGCACAGTGGATCGAGGGCGCTCGGCCGCGCACTCTGCCGAATGCGATCGCCCCGGTTCTGGCGGGAACGGGGGCCGCGGCCTCGATCGACGGGGCGGTGTGGTGGAAAGCGGGCCTGTGCCTGCTGCTTTCGCTGGCCCTCATCATCGGCGTGAACTACGCCAACGACTACTCCGACGGTATTCGCGGCACCGACGACGAACGCGTCGGCCCGCTGCGGCTGGTCGGTTCCAAGCTGGCCACCCCGGCCGCGGTGCGCAATGCGGCCATCGGCTGCCTGGCGGTGGGCGCGGTGATCGGCCTGGTGCTGGTGGCGACCAGCGCCTGGTGGCTGCTGCTGGTCGGCGCGGCCTGCCTGGCCGGGGCCTGGTTCTACACCGGCGGCCGGAACCCGTACGGCTACAGCGGTTTCGGTGAGATCGCGGTGTTCGTGTTCTTCGGCCTGGTGGCGGTGCTGGGCACCGAATATGTGCAGGCCGGGAGGATCGATTGGGCCGGTATCGCGTGTGCGATCGCGGTCGGCAGCTTCTCCAGCGCGGTGCTGGTCACCAATAACCTGCGCGATATTCCCACCGACAGCGAGTCGGGCAAGACCACCCTGGCCGTGCGCCTGGGCGATACCCGCACTCGCACCCTGCATCTGGTGCTGATCGCGGTCCCGTTCCTCGCGACGCTGGCGCTGGTCGCCCGCACGCCGTTCGCGCTGGCGGGACTGATCGCACTGCCGCTCGCCTTCAAGGCGAACGAGCCGGTGCGCAGCGGTAAGAACGGGCCGGGTCTGATTCCCGCCCTGGCCGGTACGGGCCTGGCCCTGCTGGTGTGGTCGATCGCGACCGCGGCCGCTCTGACATTCGGGTGAGGTGAAGGTGTGAGGGCTTGGCCCCCACACCCTTTCGGTCAGTCCTCGTCGGGGACGAGAATCCCCAGCACCCAGTTCACCAGCGTGATGATGATGGCTCCGAGCACCGCGGCCCAGAAGCCGTCCACGTGCAATTGGTAGTCGGTGGTCTCGGTGACCTTCGAGGTCAGCCACAGCATGAGCGCATTGATCACCAGCAGGAACAGCCCCAGCGATAGCACCACCAGCGGCAGTGACAGCAGCTTCACGATGGGCTTCACCAGCGCATTGATCACGGCGAACACCACGGCTGCCACCGCGATCACAATGATCTTGCTGCCGGTGGTGTCCTCGGGACTTTTGATCTCGATTCCACTCACCCAAGCGGACGCGAGCCAGATGGCCACACCGTTGATGAGCAGACGTATCAGGAGCGTCATGCGGCCATCGTAGGTGTTGATCACGGATGTGGCCGGGCATCACACGCCCTGCCGCCCTAGCGCCCGCTTGCTGCCGCATGCTCACCCCCCGCACCCGCGGTATCAGGCAGCGCGGTCGAGGACTTCCGAGACGGCGGACTTCAATTGCTGCCGCGCCGCATCGTCGCCGAGCAGGCGCAGGGTCGTCGGATTGGGTGCGCGCAGGATGGCCAGCAGAATGTGCCCGGCCTCGATGCGCTCGTCGCGCCGGGCAAGCGCCTCGCGCAGCGACAGTTCGATGACCTTCTTGGCATCCCGGGTGAACGGAATATGGCCCCAGTTTCCACCTTTGGAGCGGAACCGGCCGCGCCGGGATTCCTCTTTGGCGGGGATGGCGCGGTTCAGGGCGTCCTCGCCGAAGGTGGCTTCTAGGCTTTCCCGCACCGCGTCGAGGTCGATGCCGATGGAGCGCAAGGCTTCCGCGTCCTCCTCGCCCAGCGGTTCGGCGGTTCGCTTGCGCACCAGGGCGGCTCGCACGCTCTCGGTGGTGAGCCCGTGCTCGGTGAGCACCTGTCGCAGTGCCGCGTCGGGACTTTCGAGGAGTCCGAGCAGCACGTGCTCGACCTCGATATTCGGCGAGCTCAGTTCGCGCGCCTCCTCCTGGGCCACGACGACCGCGTATTTGGCTGCCTTGGCGAATCGTTCGAACATCAGCGGATACCGCCCTTCCGGTTGTACTTCTGGTGGACCGCCTGCCGGCTGACCTCGAGCGAGTCCGCGATGGCCTGCCAGGACCAGCCCTGATTGCGGGCATTGGCCACCTGGATGGCTTCGAGTCGCTCGAGCAATCTGCGCAGTGCCAGCACCGCGCGGAGCCCGACCTGAGGGTCGGGGCTGCCGGCGGCGGCCGCCAGAGTTGTTGCTTCACTCATGAGTGTCAATTTACGTTGACACTCGCGGCGCGTCAACAAAAATTGACAGATCCGGAAGTGTGTTCACCGTCAGCGGAAGTCGCGCCCGGCGTTCGACAGAGGCTCAGCCCCAGGGTGTGAAGGGCGCGTACTCGCAGACGCAGCCGTCGGTCCACTCCCACACCGTGTCGGGGTCGACCGAGACGCCGTCCTGTAGCCGCAGTCGCCAGCCGCGCGCGTCCTTCTCCCAGATGTCGCCGTCCCGATCCTGGTACAGCCCGAAAGCCTCGGGCTCCCAGGCATTGCCGGTCATCCCTTGCTCCGGCGTGGCGACCTGGCCGACCGCCGAGGTGATCACCCATGGACCGACCGTGACATTGATATCCGAGACCGATCGCGGTTGCTGCCCCAACTCAACTCCTGATTTGTTGTTGTTTCAAACTATTGGAGCAGAACGGGATACCGCGCATCCCCTCGTCGACGCACCGTGCCGGTATCACTCGACAACCGCGTGTGTACCAGATGGCGATACTAGTAAGGTCACCCTAAGTAATGAATGGAGTACCGACGTTCGGCGAGTACATTCGCCAGCGCCGCACGACCGCGAACCTCACCCGACCGCAACTCGCCTGGCTGGCCAACCTGTCGGTCCCCTACCTCACCAAGATAGAGAGTGGCGCCAACCCGTCGCGCCGGGTCATCGAATCCCTCAGCACCGCATTGAAATTGCAGCCCGCCGAGTTCGAGTACGCGCTCATCCTGGCCGAGGGCCCGCTCCCCCGGATCGACGAGGATCATCCGACCCCCACCGACCTCGAATACCTGCACCTGCTCAATCCCAAGATCGCGGCCTTCGTCACCGGCACCATGGACATCATCGCCGTCAATGCCGCGCACGCGGAGACGTTCCCGCAACTCGACCCGGGCACCAATTACCTCGAATGGCTGATGCTCAACCCGATCTCGCGGACCGTACTGGTCGACTGGTCCGGAGAGATACAGCAGGCCGTCACCTGGTTCCGGCTGGTGATCGCGCGCCACGGCCTCGACGAGCACGTCCAGCGGATTCTCGAGAACTGCCATGCGAGCCCGGAATTCGCCCTGCTGTGGCGTGGCGACACGGTGACCAATGAGCGATTCGACCGAACCAAACTGGTACGTGATCCGAAGACCCTGTCCATCACCGAGCTGCGAATGAATATGTGGCGAACGTCGTCGAGTTTGCAATCGTGGATGCTCGTGCTCGGTACGAGCGTCGACCAGCCGATGGCGGTCACTCGTCCAGTTCTGCGTGAGCGGCCCACAATGTCAAGGGCTCTTAACGCCTCGGGCAACAGAGTCGAACCGACCGGTCGCTCTGAACAATTGGCGCCACAGCGCGAACCAGCGGCAACTCAGCCGCTTCAGCAAATCAACAGCAACCAGCAGGATGGGTGATCAACGGTTCTCACCCGACCGGCCGTGCGGTGGGAAAACTAGCCGGACCAAGTACCGGTAGCAATGAATTCGGTGAGCACCGCCGTGGGCTCGGCCAAGCTCAGCCCCTGACCGGCAACCCACTCGTCATTGAAATAGGTTCCGGCATAACGGTCTCCACCATCACACAACAGCGTCACCACGCTGCCCTTGCGCCCCTCGGCAATCATGTCCGCGATCAGGGCAAAAGCACCCCACAGATTGGTTCCGGTGGACGCGCCGACCCGCTTGCCGAGCACCTCCCCGGCATGCCGCGCGGCCGCGATCGACGCGGCATCGGGTACTTCCATCATTGCGTCCACAACCTGGCCTACGAACGAGGGCTCCACGCGCGGCCGGCCGATTCCCTCGATCCGCGAGGGCATTCCGGTCTGATACCCGGCATCGGCCAGCTCATAGCCGCCGTAGAAGGCCGAATTCTCCGGATCCACCACGGCCAGCTTGGTGGCGTGGCGCCGGTAGCGGATATAGCGGCCGATGGTCGCGCTGGTGCCGCCGGTGCCCGCGCCCACCACGATCCAGGCCGGAATCGGATTCGTCTCCAAAGTCAGCTGCTCGAAGATGGATTCGGCGATGTTGTTATTGCCGCGCCAGTCCGTCGCGCGCTCGGCATTGGTGAACTGATCCATGTAGTGGCCATTGCATTCGGCCGCCAGGCGCGCCGCCTCGGTGTAGATGTCCGAGGCCTTCTCGACCAGGTGGCAGCGCCCGCCCTGGGCCTCGATCAGCGCCAGCTTCTCCGGGGAGGTCTTGGCCGGGACCACGGCCACGAAGTCCAGGCCCAGCAGTTTCGCGAAGTAGGCCTCGCTGATGGCGGTGGAACCGGACGAAGCCTCCACCACGGTGGTGCCTTCGGTGACCCAGCCATTGCAGATCGCGTACAGGAACAGCGATCTCGCCAGGCGGTGCTTGAGACTGCCCGTGATGTGGGTGGATTCGTCCTTGAGGTAGAGCTGCACGCCCCAGGCGGCGGGCAGTGGATAACGCAGCAGGTGAGTGTCGGCGCTGCGCTGGGTGTCGGCGTCGATCAGCCGGACGGCATTGTCGACCCAGTCGCGGGGGGCGGACCGATCACAGCGCTTCACGCGTCGTCTCCTTGGAGTCGCTTCATCAGCTGTTCGCGATCGCTGCGGCGCTTCTGATCGACCGCGGCAATGTCCCGGTTCACCTGCGTCCGAAGCTTTTTGAACAGGAACAGCGAGGACGGCATGGCGATGAGCAGCGCGAACAGCAGCGCGACGATGAGTGGCACATCGACCTTCACGAGGGCGGCCACGCCGATGATGATCGCGGCGAGCACGGCCACGAGGACCAGGCGGGCAATCGTGTAGAGGGCCAGGCTGCGGGCCAGGCGGCGGCCCGCGCCTTCGGGCCGGGTTGCATCGTTCACGCCGTTACTCACGCCGAACAGCCTAGGTGACGTGGTTTCGGGCGAGCTCGGTGGCCTCCGCCCCAATGTCGCTGGAAGTTCGCTGAAACTCTCGGAATCGTGACCGTAAACACATAACGGATATCCGTTTTGTCTATTACTTCCCCTTTACCAAACTGAGACTGTTCGAACACCCGGGGGGTGCAGTGCAACGATGTCGCTACTGATGAGGGATCTGTCGAAACGGAAAGGTTTGCGAATGACTGCGTTCACCGCGGCGAGCCGCGTAATGGGTTCCGTCACCGGCCCCGACACCCTGCTCACCCCCGGCCAGGTGGCAGCCCTGTTCCATGTTGATCCGAAGACCGTGACCCGATGGGCACATGCAGGACGGCTCGGTTCTCTCCGGACTCCGGGCGGCCACCGCCGGTTCCGCGAATCGGAAGTCATGCAATTGCTCAGGTCCCTCACCACCGAGGCGACTCGCGTGTAAACCCTATTTCCCGTTCCCCGGTGCCGCCGGTACGGACACGCATTACCCTCGAAGCCAGGAGGTGAGCGACGTGACGTACCTGTTGGCACTCATCGCGGTCGTAGCAGTCGCGATGCTGTGCTGGAAAGCTTTCGGACCTCAGCGATCCGCCGGCACCGGTCCAGCACCCGCCCGGCGAAACCGCATCATGGGGCCGGAAGACGACCCGGATTTCCTGAGCCAACTCTCCCGAGAGCATCGCGACGGCGAATCCAACTGAAACCCGAAGCTCGCCAACCCTATAAAGACAGATGTGACCGTCCCCCGACCCCGCACCCGCGGGTCCGGGGGACGCTCGTCTTTTCAGGGCCCTCAGGCGTCGGCGCGGACCGCACCGAGGTAGGCCGTCACGGCATCACGGTTGCGGGTCAGGCAGTCGATGCGCCGGGTCATGCGGTCGAGTTCATCCTCGAGGACGGCGAGCATTTCCGGTGTGGCCTCGTCGAAGACGATGGAGGGCGTTTGCAGGCACGGGAGGATCTGCTTGATGATGCGGGTCGGGAGACCGGCATCGAGGAGTCCCCGGATTTGGAGCACCCGATCCACCAGGCGGTCATCGTAGGTGCGGTAGCCGTTCTCGCAGCGCTGCGCGAAGATCAGGCCCTGCTCTTCGTAGTAGCGCAGCAGTCGGCGGGAGGTTCCGGTCCGATCGGACAGCTCTCCGATACGCATGTGCTCCACCTCACAGGGTGCCCTGATTGACCTTCACATTTGTGTGAAGGTTCGAGCATACGTTCATGAAGATCGGCATCACCACCTTCGTCACGGACGAGGGCATCAGCGGAACCAAACTCGGTACGGCACTGGAGGATCGGGGCTTCGAATCCCTGTTCCTGGCCGAACACTCGCACATCCCCGCGAGCCGGAGATCCCCCAACCCGGGCGGCGGTGAGATACCGCGCGTGTACTACCGCGCCATGGATCCGTTCGTCACCCTCGCCTCCGTCGCGGCCGTCACCGAGCGGCTCATCCTCGCCACCGGCATCTCCCTGCTCATTCAGCGCGATGTCATCCACACCGCCAAGGAGGTCGCCACCCTGGATCGAATCTCCAATGGACGCTTCGTATTCGGCGTGGGTACGGGCTGGAATCGGGAGGAGATGGAGGATCACGGCACCGACCCCCGCACGCGCGGCGCACTATTGGACGAGCAAATCGAGGCCCTGCGCGAAATCTGGACGAAGGACCTCGCCGAATATCACGGCAAATTCATCGATTTCGACCCGATGTACGCCTGGCCGAAACCCCTCCGGGAGATCCCGATCCTGCTCGGCGGCGGCGACGCGGCCGCCGCCCGCGCCATCCGGCACGGCGCCGGGTGGATTCCCGCCGCGGTCTCCGATCCCGCCGATATCCCGGCGCAGCTGGCCCGGCTCGACGGCCACGACCTCCCGGTCACCGTCGCCTTCGCCCCGGCCGATCCGGCCCTGCTCGACGCCTACGCCGAGGCCGGGGTGGAGCGACTGCTCATCTCCCTGCCGACCCTCCCTGAAGCGGAGGCCGAGCAAGCCCTCGACGATATCGCGAAGGCGGCCGAGGACTACCTGAACTAGTTCAGTCCGGCGTAGGAGTGCAGGCCGGAGACCACGATATTGATGATGAAGAGGTTGAAGAGCATGGCCACGAAACCGGCGATATTGATGTAGGCGGCCTTGGTGTCCCGCCAGCCGGAGGTGGCGCGGGCGTGCAGGTAGGCGGCGTAGAGGACCCACGCGATGAAGGACATGGTTTCCTTCGGGTCCCAGCCCCAGAAGCGGCCCCACGCCGATTCGGCCCAGATGGCACCGAGGATCACGCCCGTGCCGAAGATCGGGAAGGCGACGATCGTGGTCTTGTAGGCCAGGCGGTCCAGGGTTTGGGCATCCGGGAGACGACGAGCCAAAGCGCCCAGAATGTTCTTGGACTCTTCGCCGTCGGGCTGGCGCAGGCGCAGCAGGAAGAGCAGGCTCGCCACGCCCGACAGCAGGAAGATGCCGCTGCCGATGCTGACCACGGTGACGTGGATGGGGAGCCAGAAGGACTTCAGGGCCGGGACCACGGGGGCCGCTTCGGCGTAGAGGACCTGGCCCGCGAGGAACATCAGGATCAGGACCGGGACGATCAGGAAGACCCACATCGAGCGGAAGCGGCGGTCGTTCATGAAGACCAGGCCGGTCACCATGGCGGCCGCGGTGGCCATGGTGATGAACTCGTACATATTGCCGAGCGGGAAACGGTGAACACCGAAGCCGCGCAAGACGATCGACCCCAGGTGCAGGGCGATCGCGACGAACAGCACCGAGAACGCCATATTGCCGAAGCGCTCGGGCAGCGGGCGGACGGGTTTGGCCTCGACCTTGCCGGGTCCGGCCGGGCGATCGCCGCCGCCGACCGCGACCAGTTCGCGTTCGGCGGTCTTGCGGGAGGTGGCCGAGGAGTACTGCACGATCAGCATGGCCAGCACCAGCACATAGACCACCCACGCGGATTTGAACGCGAGGTTGCTGTACCCGACCAGGGTTTCGTCGATCGGCATGGTCACTCTCCCGTGCTCTCGGTGCGCAGCAGTCGTGCACGCAATCGGTCGAACTCGCCACCCCAACCGGCCTGGTCGGTGCGGGCCAGTCCGGCCATTTCTACTACAGTACGTCGTTTTTCATCGCCGTCGGCCTGCGGGTAGACCCGCAGCCAGATCCGCCGCCGCTTCACCAACAGCGACACCAGCAGGCCCGCCATCATGGTGACCGCGCTGATCAGCACCCACTGCTGGGCCGGATCATGCGAGACCTGCAGGTTCACGAATTCCTCCGCGCCGTCGAAGGTCACCTTGGTGCCGTCCGACAGGGTCGCGGCGTCGCCCGGCTTCAGATTGACCCGCTGCTCCTTGGTCAACCGGCCTTGCTTGATCATCTCCGGATCCAGCGAGAACAGCGACTGCGCGCGACCGGTATCCAGACCCGTGTCACCGCGGTAAACGTCCACGGCCACCATCGGATCCGTCATGGCCGGATACCGCGAGGTGAGCAGCGAACCGTGCAGCAGCGCGGTCGGCGCGAACAGACCCTGGATGGCGATCTGATGCTTGCGCCGCTCCTCCTCGCTCGGATACATGCCGCCCGGCGGATCGATGCGCAGCACACCCGAGGACAGGAAGGTGGTGGCGTCATCCGGCTTCCACTGAATGGATTCGGTGCGGGTCTGCCCGTTCGGGAAGGTCACCGTGAACTTGGGCGCGAAACCGTGGCCCTGCAGGTAGACCCGGTCACCGGCGATGCGCAGCGGATGGTTCACCTGGATGGCGGTATCGCGCCAGGTATCGGAATTCAGGTCCTTGCCCGCCTGGTACTGGATGTTCGAGGTGAACATCTCGGCCTGGCCATTGGGCAGGTAGTCGGCCTTGAAATCCTTGACCCGCACACACAATGGGGTCAGCCCGGTGCCGTCATTGACATTGCCCGCACGGAACGAGTCGAACACGGCGGGCGTCGTGGTGCAGAAGCCCGGGCCGTCGTTCGCGATGACGACCACATTGCCCTCGTACCCGAACAGCTTGCCGATCGCGATCGCCGCCAGCAGACCGACCAGAGCCAAATGGAAGACCAGGTTTCCGGCCTCGCGGGTGTAGCCCTTCTCCGCCGACAGCGTGATCTCACCCTCGCGGGTGCCCGGCTGCACGACGGTTCGCCAACCGCGCAGCTCCTTGCGGGCGCGCTCGATCACCTCATCCGGCGTGGCGGTATCGCTGCCCGAATAGTGGTGCGGCAGACGGGAAAGATTGCGCGGCGCCTTCACCGGCGGCGTGCGCAGCGCCCGATAGTGATCGAGCACGCGCGGCAGAATGCAGCCCACCAGCGAGACGAACAGCAGCACATAGATGGCCGTGAACCAGAAGCTGGAGAACACGTCGAACAGCTGGAAGCGATCCATCCACGGACCCAGCGTGGGCCGGTCCGCAATGTACTGATCCACCTTGCCCTTGTTCAGGCTGCGCTGCGGCAGGAGCGCACCCGGAATGGCGGCCAAGGCCAGCAGGAACAAGAGCATGAGCGCGGTGCGCATGCTGGTGAGACCGCGCCAGGTATTGCGCAGCAAGGCAATCGCACGCTGCGGCAGCGATTGACGCGGCGGGCGGGCGGGAGCGGGGGCGGGGGTTTCGGTGGTCACGGTCATCAGATCGGCAGGGTCACATTCGAGACGAAGGCGTCGCGGACCCAGGAGACGAACTGGTCCCACGCTCCGGTCACCAGGGCGATACCGACGGCCACGAGCAGCAGGCCGCCGATCACCTGAATGGTGCGGGAATTACGGCGCAGCCAGCCGACACCGCGCAATGCGGTCGCCGACCCGAACGCCAGGATCACGAAGGGCAGGCCCAAACCCAGGCAGTAGGCCACGATCAGAGCGACACCGCGCACGGCGGTGGTGCCCTCGGTGCCCGCGGACACGGCCATCACACCGGACAGCGTCGGGCCCAGGCACGGCGTCCAGCCGAGCGCGAACACCGCACCCAGCAGGGGCGCGCCGACCAGGCCGCTGAGCCTGCGCGGCTCCATGCGAGTGTCACGCTGCAAGGCCGGGATGAGGCCGATGAACGCCAGACCCATCACGATGGTCACCACACCGCCGATGCGTTGCAGCAGTTCACGATTCACATTCAGCGCCTGGATCGCACCGAATACGGTGGCCGACGCGAGCACGAACACCACGGTGAACCCGGCCACGAACAGGCCTGCGGCACCGGCGACCCGCAGGCGTCCGGAGTTCTTCTCCGACAAGGTGATCGAACGACCACGCTTGGCCGATTCGACCGTCACCGGCGGCGCTTCCGCACCCACCACACCGGCCAGATACGACAGATAACCCGGCACCAGCGGCACCACACACGGCGAGGCGAACGACACCAGCCCCGCCAGCAGGCACGCACCCAGGGCGAGGAACAGCGGCCCGGTGGCCGCGGTCTGCTGGAACGATTCCCCCACGCTCGCAAGCACGGTCACCTCGTTCACGCCTGACCCTCCTTCGCCAGCCCCTCGACCACCGGCTGCAAATCCTCGACGAGCAGGGAGCGCAGGAAGACCGCCGCGACCCGATGCTGCTTGTCGAGAACGATCGTGGTGGGGATGACGCTGGTCGGGAATTTGCCGCCCAGCGCGAGCAGGCTGCGCATGGACGGGTCGTAGATGGAGGGGTAACCGATCTTGTTGTCGGTCACGAAATCCTGCGCCTTGTCCTTCTGGTTATCGCGCACATTGATACCCAGGAAGGCGACGCCCTTGTCCTTGGTGGCCTCGTAAACCTGTTCCAGCGCAGGCGCTTCCGCGCGGCACGGGCCACACCACTGACCCCAGATATTGATCACGACGACCTTGCCCGGGAAGTCCTCCACCGAGGTGGTCTTGCCAGCGGTGATCAGGTCCGGGCCGGACAGCTTGCCGATCGTCCCGCGCGATTCCGGCGGGTTGTAGAAGATCTCGGTCTTACCGCCGGGCGAGACGAAATCGAACGTCCCGCCCTGCGCCACCGCGTCCTTGCCCGCCGTCGAACAACCGGCCAGCACCGCCACCAGGCCGATGCTCGCCAGCAGGGACGCGATGGACCTTCTCATGCCCCGTGCACCGTGGGATCCGAGGCTCCCGCAGGTTCGGAGTAAACGATGTCGATCAAGGTATCGCCCTGGTAGACCAGCGAAGTCAGCGAGGCGAGGCCACACTGGCGATTGCGCGGGTCATGCCACAGCCGCTGGCCCTGCAGGAACCGGCGCAGCGTCCACACGGGCAGCTGATGCGACACCAGCACGGCCTCGCGGCCCGCGGCCTCGACCCGGGCCTTGTTCACCGCGGCCAGCATGCGATGCGCGATCTGCAAGTACGGCTCACCCCAGGACGGAGTGAACGGATCGCGCAGCTTCCACCAGTGCCGGGGCTTGCGCAGCGCGCCATCCCCGACCGAAACCCGGAGTCCCTCGAAGGTGTTCCCGGCCTCGATGAGATTGTCATCGGTCCGAATGATCAACCCGTGCGCCGAGGCAATCGGTTCCGCGGTCTCCTGCGCGCGCTGCAAGGGCGAAGCCACCACCAGCGCGATGTCATGATCCGCCAGCGCCCGGCCCACCGCCTGCGCCTGCGACCGCCCGGTCACCGACAGGTGGAATCCGGGCAGCCGCCCGTAGAGAATCCCCTTCGGGTTGTGCACTTCACCGTGCCGCATGACGTGCACGATGGTCTCGACATCGCTGGCGACATCGCCGGGCAGAATCAAACCGCTTGTCGCGGAAACAGATTCGTCCGAACTTGCCTCGTCCGCGACGGCCTCAGCTTCCGGCTCGTCGGCGGGCTCGTCGGCAACCGCTTCCTCGACCGCTACGACCTCGGCGGCGGGTTCGGTTGCGGGAGCGTCGGTTTCGGCCGGTTCGTCATCCACCTGACGGATGGCGTCCAGCAGGCGAGTGGCGTCGGCCACGGTGACGGGGGCCTCGTGCGGGGCCGGGGCGGGTAGTCCGGAATCAGGCTGGGTGGAGCTCACGCGGCGGATCCTTCGGGGGTGGCGGCCGCCGCGGCGCGCGCGGCGGCGGGGAGGGCGGCGGCGATGCGATCGAATGCGTTCTCGTCGAGAGCGGCGGAGACGAACCAGGTCTCGAACGCGCTCGGGGGCGCGTACACACCACCCTCCAGGAGGGCGTGAAAGAAGGCTGGGAAGCGCCACGTTTCGCTGGCCTTGGCGGCGGCGTAATCGGTGACCGGGTCCTCGGCGAAGAACACGTTCACCATATTGCCCGCGAATTGCACCTGATGCGGGAGACCTTCCGCGGTGAGGGCGTCGGTGAACAGCTTGCCCAGGCGATCGGCATTGGCGTTCAGCGCCGCGTACACCTGCTCATCGGCATTGCGCAGCGTGGCCAGGCCCGCGGCGACCGCGACCGGATTCCCCGAGAGCGTCCCCGCCTGATACACCGGGCCCAGCGGGGCCAGGTGATTCATGATGTCGGCGCGACCGCCGAAGGCCGCGGCGGGCAACCCGCCGCTCATCACCTTGCCGAAGGTGTACAGGTCGCCCGCGACACCCTCGAGGCCGTACCAACCGGCCGAGCTGACCCGGAATCCGGTCATGACCTCGTCCATGATCAGCAGCGCACCGTTCTCCTCGGTGATCCGCTTCAGGCCCGCATTGAATCCCGGCTGCGGTGCGACCGTGCCCATATTGCCGGCCGCGGCCTCGGTGATCACGCACGCGATCTGCCCCGGATGGGCGGCGAAGGCGGCGGTCACCGCCTCGAGATCGTTGTACGGCAGCACGATGGTGTCGGCGGCCTGCGCACCGGTCACGCCGGGCGAGGTCGGCAGCCCGAGTGTCGCCACACCGGATCCGGCGTCGGCGAGCAGCGCGTCCACATGCCCGTGGTAGCAGCCGCTGAACTTGATGATCTTGGAGCGACCGGTGAATCCGCGCGCCAGCCGGACCGCGCTCATGGTGGCCTCGGTTCCCGAGTTCACCAGCCGCACCCGCTGCACCGGTTCGACCCGCGCCGCAATGGCTTCCGCGAGTTCGATCTCCGCCTCGGTGGGCGCGCCGAACGACAGCCCGCCGGTGGCAGCCCGCCGCACCGCCTCGACGACCGCCGGATGCGCATGCCCGAGAATCATGGGTCCCCAGGAACACACCAGGTCCACGTACTCATTGCCATCGGCGTCGGTCAGCGTGCAGCCGCGCGCGGAGGCGATGAATCGCGGCGTCCCGCCCACGGAGTTGAACGCCCGCACGGGCGAATTCACACCGCCCGGGATCACCGCCGCGGCGCGTTCGAAGAGTTGGGCCGAGACCGGCACCGATGCCTGGCTCACACGCGGAGAAGAACTCACGGCACCCAGTCTCTCAGCCGCCCGAACCCCGGTCGACGACAGGGTGTAGGAGAGTGCTCGAGCCCACAGCCCAACCCGTCATCCTCGCACCTGCAACTCAGGCCCGCATCCGCTACGCAAACAACCGCACATTCGCCGGTTCACTCGGCTGCCACGCCGAACCGCCGGAAGGCAACACGCCGGGAAGGGATTGGTCGCGACATCGGTCGCTGACGGGTTGCCGATGCGTAATCTCACGGCGCAGGAGGCGGCATCGAATGAGAGATGGGAACGGTATGCGGGTCGCGCGGTTCGGGATCGGAATTGTGGCGGTGGCGGTTATCGGCATGGGATTGGGAGCGGGCCACGCGGCGGCGGGAGCGCCCATCGCACAGCCCGATCAGGGCCGGGTGGGGGTCGCGCTTTCGCATGACGAAACGGCCGCCATCGCTGGTGGGCCACTTCCGGCAGTGGTGAGCATGTTCGTGCCGCTGAGCCGGATGGGCGCGGGCCTGCACCCGGACACCAATATCTACAAGGACGACAAGGGCGGTGTGCACGCCTCACTGCGACAGGTGGTGATGGAAGCCGCCGATCATCCCGACGGCTCCGTCATCGTCTATTTCAATGCGCCCGGAACTCGCGGTGGGCGCGTGCTGGATATTTACCAGGCATGGGACTGAGCGTCCTCAACGGAGTGCCCTCACGAAAGCGGCACGCCTAGGCAGAATGCCGCCCACCCGGTGGACAACAGGCAGTTCAGCTGCGGTGGAAGTAGGTCGAGCCAGGAGAATGCATAGACCTTCATGCGATCTATTGTCCGCGCGCCCGGACCACTTTCGCGACCGTATCGATCAATACGAGTCCCGCCACGACCACCAGCACGGCGGCCCCGGACAGCCACGGCCCGGAATAGCGGGTGGCGTCGAAGCCGGGCGCGTCCCCCGAAGGCTTGAACCAGCCGGTGTGAATCCCATTGCGCCAGCACCACACCGCCGCCACCGCGAAGACCGGTACGAGCACGAATTCGGCGAGCACGAGAAGCCATCGCATCACCGGACCTCCTTCTCGTCGTCTCCGGTCAGTCGTTCGAGCGCGGCGCTCAGTTCGGCCCGCAGCGTGAAATGGTCACGCGCCCAGGCCTGCACCAGCCCGCCGTCCGTCAACTTCAGTCCGATGCCCTTGCGCCGCCGCGGCACTCCGCTGAGTTCGCCGAGCGCCCGCGCCGACTGCCAGTCCTCATAATCCCAGGACTCTTCGTCGTCTTCCGGGAGGACTTGGGCAATGTTGCGCAGCGGTAGCAGCTCGGCGCCTTGACGCAGGGTGTCCTCGGTGAGTTCGACGCTGATATGCCGTTTCCCGGCCACCACCTGCAACCACACGAATCCGGCCAGCAGCACGGCACAGAAGAGCAGTCCGAACCAGTGCACGGCACCGCCGCGAATCACTTCCAGCAGCAGGATCAGTCCGCACAGCGCCGGTCCGTAGGCGATGGTCCGGTAGCGGGCGCCGGGTTCGGAGAAGAGCGCGCTCAGCCGACGACGCCTGGAATCAACAGCACGGCGAGGGTGAGTAGTCCGAACAGAAAGAGCAGACTCAGCACCAGACAATCTCGCCGAAGGCTGTGCGGCTGCTGGATCACCACTCGCATCGTTGCCTCCGTTTCCCCGGAGCCAAACGCACCATGACGCAACGCATGACAAGCGACTTCCGGTTCCCGAACTCTCTGTGACAGCCCTCACCATACCCGTCGGTAGGCCCGTAACAAACTCGGCAGTACTCATCGCGGACCGGGCCGGAAGAAGGCCTCGGATTCCTTTCGGTAGCACAGGAATACGGCCCCGGCGGCCAGCACGGCCTGCAGGATTCCGGCCCCGCCCGCGACCACTCCGGCGACCCCCGTCTTGTCGGTCGTCCCGAACAGCGCCCCGGCCGCGCCGAGGATCAGGAATACCGCCAATCCGGTGAGCAGCGTTCGCGCCCAGTTCTTTCCACGGGAGAGCTGATACACCACCGCCACGCCCGCCCCCGTCAGCACCAGCCAGAACACGGCGACCAGGACGAAGACGATCAGCGTCCACAACTCCACCTCGGCGAGGGTGACCTGCGGCTGCTTGGCCTTCACCTCGTCGAACATCTTCTGCGCCAGCTCGTGCCGCTGCCCGACCTGCGCGATCAGCGCCGCCGTCACCTGCACCACCCCAACGGCCAATCCGGCGTACCAGAGCTGGCCGGCGGTGCGCACATCCTCGGGGACCGGCCGCAGGCCGGTCGGGGGAACCATCGGATTCACGACCGCAGGTACTCGCTGTGCTCGTTCACGCGGTACTCGTTCACGAGAGCCAGTGCGAGGCTTCGGTGGCCCAATAGGTGAGCACCATGTCCGCGCCCGCCCGCCGGATTCCGAGCAGCGATTCCAGGATGGCGGCCCGGCGATCGATCCAGCCGTTCTGCGCGGCGGCGGTGATCATCGCGTACTCGCCGGAGATCTGATAGGCCGCGACCGGTACCGGCGAGTGATCCGCGACCTCGCGCAGAATGTCCAGGTACGCCATGGCCGGTTTCACCATGACGATGTCCGCGCCCTCGGCCAGATCCAGGTCCAGCTCGCGCAGCGCCTCGCGCCGATTCGCCGGATCCTGCTGATACGTGCGGCGATCCCCCTCCAGCGAGGAACCCACCGCCTCCCGGAACGGGCCGTAGAAGGCCGAGGCGTACTTGGCGGCGTAGGCGAGAATGCCGGTGTCGGTGAGCCCGGCCGCATCCAGCGCGGTCCGGATCGCACCCACCTGGCCGTCCATCATGCCGCTGGTGCCGAGCAGGTCCGCACCGGTTTCGGCCTGGGCCAGGCCCATTTCGACATAGCGGCGCAGGGTCGCGTCATTGTCGACCGCGCCGGACTTGTCGAGCACACCGCAGTGCCCGTGGTCGGTGAATTCGTCGAGGCAGGTGTCGGCCATGACGACGGTCGACCCGCCGACCTCATTGACCAGCGCCCGCAGGCCACGGTTCAGGATCCCGTCCGGATCACTGGCCTGACTCCCGTCGGCATCCTTGTCCTCGGGCCGCGGCACGCCGAACAGCATGAGCCCGCCGACCCCGGCCGTGACGGCCTCCACGGCGGCCTTGCGCAGCGAATCCATCGAATGCTGGAAAACCCCGGGCATGGAAGAGATTTCGCGCGGCTCATCGAGCCCGTCCGCGAGGAACATGGGAAGAATCAATTGCCGTGGCTGCAACGTGGTTTCGGCCACGAGACGACGCATAGCAGGAGTACGGCGCAACCGCCGTGGGCGGTCCATTCCGGTCATGTTCGCAGTTTATGCCCGCCGCCGAGCCCCGGCACGAGCGCCCGCCCGGTGCCCCGAGCAGAGCCGCACCGAGCGGGGTCAGCTCGTGGCGCACGCCGGTCCGCGCCCGCACCGTCACCACCAGCCCGGCCGCGCGCAGCACCGCCGCATGCTCACTGACCGACGCCGGTGATATCCCGAGCCGACCGGCCAGCACGTTCGTCCCGCCACCATCGGCGATCGCCTCCAGCACCGCGGCCCGGGTGCGCCCGAGCAGCGCGGACAAATCCCGGCTGAGCAGGTTCCGCATCATGATTCCTTCCGTCGGGAACCGGCCCCGCCGAACTCCCCTCCGGCCCGGCGGGAACCGATTCACGTGCATGAACTCCCCCACACCGAAAAAGGTTGGGTCGCAACACACCCGGACCTACAGTCGAATCAGGGCCGACCGGCACACGGTTCGGCTCTCAGCTCGAGGGGGTTCACATGTCGGCCGACGGCGTGACGCCGCACGAAGCGGCGTTCGAAGCACTACTGGGCGCGATCCTGCACGAATGCGCCCGCGACCCCCTGCTTCTCCTGGAAGCCGTCGAATCCGGCGCGGCCCTGATCCGCATCGCCCGCGATCGAGCCGCTCCCCCCGACCCGTTCGACGAAATCCTGCTGGAGGCCTTCGAATCCGCCCGCGAGCTCCTCCTCGGCTGGACCGGCAAACAGGTCGGCGACCGTGCCGACGCCGAGGACATCGTCCAAACCGCCCTCATGCGCATCTACGCCCGCCACCCCGACCTGGCCACCGCCGAGGAAATGCGCGCCTATCTCTGGACCGTCACCAAGAACCTGGTCCGGGACGCCTGGCGCCGAGCCGCCACCGACCGCACCCACCTCACCCCCGACGGCGACGACCGCATAGCCCTGCTCGCCGACCAGGCCGGCCTCCCCTTCGACGACGTGATCACCCTGCGCCACACCCTGATAGCCGCCCTCGACCAACTTCCCCACCGCGAACGCGAAGCCATTGTCCTGCGCACCTACGAAGGCAACACCTACGCCGAAACCGCCGAAATCATGGGTCTGGCCTCGGGCACCGTGAAGGCCTACGTGCACAGCGCACTGGCCAAGGTGCGGGGCGCCCTCGACGACGTGGCTTGATCAGTGACAGGGTCGGCCCGAATCCGCGCCCGGCGGTAGGAGTTTCAGCTCGGCGGCGGTGAAATCACGGTCGCTGATGGCACAGAGCCGCTCGGGAATGCCGGTGCGTTCCAGATCGAGCCGGAGCGGCCCGAGTGCCGACAGGAAAACCATGGTGTTCCCATCGAATGCGGCCCGTGCCCCCAGGGTGGGAAAGAGCAGCGTCCCCGTCACCAGCGAACCGAGTTCGGTGTCGAGGACCTGAAACGGCCCCACCTGCCAGGCGTCTATGAACAATCCGTTCGCGGCGAGGGTGTGCATATCGGCCGCCGGTATGGCGACGGGTGCCGGACCGACCCGGCCGGTATCGGTTTCCCAGCGCTCCACCCGCTGCTGAGTGGTCCACACGTAGACGATCGGTATTCGATCCGGTTTGTAGGCCTTCTCCGCCTGATCGGTGCCGCTACTGGAGAGGGTCCGAATCGCCTGGCCTTTCACGCTGTCCCACACCACGATCCGATCCCGCACGAACAGCACCAGTTCATCGGGGTTCGAGCCATTGTCCGCGGCGAGGCCCCAATCGGCGACTTCGGCCAGGTTCTCCGGATGTTGCCACACCTGTTGTGCCCCACCGTCCGCGCTGCCATCGCCGATATGCCAGCGGGTGACGTATCCGGCGTGCAGTACCGCGATCACATCGTCGCGAATCGGCACCAGCGTGATCGGGCTCGGAGTGGTTGCCGGGTCGGTGTACGCGGGCGGTGCGGGCAAGCCGATCCGAGTGACGAATCGCAGGTCCGGCACCGAATACACGAGCAGCTCGTGCGTGTTTCGGCCTGCCACCAGAAAGCGGCCGTCCCGGGTGAAGGCCAGACTCACGCCCTCGGCGGACCAATCGACGGGAAGCGAAGCGATCACGTCCGCCTGCGGCCGAATTCGGTGCAGGCTCAACGTATGTGGCTCTTCGGCCGCTTGGAACACGCCGACGTATTGGAGGTCGGCGCTCCAGTCCATGGCGGCCATCTCGGTCTGGTACTCCCTGAAGGAGGTCTGCCTACTGAGATCGGCACTGTGTTGCCCGGCCGAATAGTGGGTGAGGTCGTCGGCACCGATCACGAACAGCTCCGGCCCGGAACTCCCCGGTCGCACGATATAGGCCCGCCCACCGGTGTTCTGATATCTGGTCTGCATCAAGTACTGTTCGCCGCTGATCGGTTCCACAATGTCCAGTACCTGAAAGATCGAGTCCTCGACGGCGGTCTCGATGACGGTGTATCGACCGGTCCGGTCCAGATCGGCCCTGAAGTAGGAACCGGGCGACTTCAAGCATCCCGTGCCCGCCCCGAATGCCCGCATTCCCACCGGTTCCCGGATCGCGAGCATCGCGGGCTGGTCCGGATCACAGGGCGACACGGCCGCATTGCGGGCATCCAGGTCGGCCTGAGTCGGATCGAGGTCTCGGCCGGACGTGGCACGCAGGACCGTTTCGCGTCCGCCCTGACTGTCGTATTCCGCGAACCAGACCTCGGGCCGCTGCGAATCCACCCGCAGCGGAACGAGATCCGCCCTGCCGGTCGTCGTGAACGCGTCCTCCCGCGTCGGCGTGGAGGTGCGAGTGTCGTAGGTTTCGACGACATCCGGATCGCCGACATCGGATGCCCGACGCCGCGGGTCGTCGAACGACAGCAGCGAGCGGCGCGCGTCATAGGACAGCACCAGGCGCGCGCCATTGAACGAGAACTTGGCCTGGATCGCCGTGGCGGCCACCGCACCGGAACCCTCCGGGCGAATCGGGAAGGGCCCCGTTCGGTCGCGCACGTCCCAAAGCCGCACTCCACCAGTCGAACTCACCGTGGCCAGCCGATGCCCGTTCCCGCTGAGTGCCAGCGACACCACATTCGTCACCGGCAGCCGCCACGGGTCCGTCCGCCCGTCCAGCAGACCGGGCCAGACAGTAACCGCGCCATCACTCTCCGCCACCACGATCACCGAGGCCGAGTCGTCGGCAGCGACCAGCCGGACGTCGCGCCACAAACCGGTACGGATCGATGTCGCCGACCCCATCCTGAGCTGCTGGGTCAGCAACGCGGACTCCACCTGGTGCTCGCCGGGCGCGAGTCGCGCGGCGGCCTGGGCGAATTGGAGGGCTGTATTCGGCTGCGAGGTGGCCAGTCGCAGCGATTCCTCCGCCAGGGTGATGCCCGCCTGATGCCGCAGCATCTCCGCGCGGAGCGCACTCGTGCGGTAAGCCACGACGGCGGTCGTCCCGGCCACCAGCACTAGCACCGCCAGCACGGCCGTCACCGCGCGCCAGCGCCGCACTTCCCGCCGCCGCTTGCGGGTGCCCGCGGCGATGTACCCCCGCAGGGGCACGGGAATGTCGCCCGGCCGCTTCGCGATCCAGTCCTCCGACGCCTGTAATGCGCTGCCACGCAATAGCGCGCCGTCGTCCTCGCCGCGTGCGTGCCAGGCCCGGCGGGCGGCGTCGGCCTGCTGCTCCCATTCCAGGAAGGCGCGGTCGTGGTCGAGCCACTCCCGTAGTCGCGGCCAGTTCTCGATCAGGGCCTGATGCGCCAGCTCGACGATATCGGTGTCGTCGGTGTCGCGGCCGGTGACGACGAGGCGTTCGCGCGCCAATCTTCCGGCGGCGGTGCGTAGTTCGGGGAAGTCGCGCATGGCGACCTGTACGCGCACGAAGCCCTCGCCACGCGGGGCGGCGAGCATGGTCAGCAGGCGTTGCGCCGATGCCGCACCGGCGCTGTCGAATTCGGCGAATACCTGTTCGGCTCGGCGCGCGATGGAACCGGCCGCCCGGCCCACCTCCTCGTAGTCGGCCAGGGACACTCGTCCCCCGCTCCGCCGGTCCCACAGCTCGGTCAGCACCGATTCCAGCAGTGGCAGGCCGCCCGGCTCGTCGACGGTGTCGTCCACGAGCCGTTCCACGAGGTCCTCGTCGATATCCACTCCGGGCGCGTGCGAGACCGGGCCGCGGATGGCTTGCCGCAATTGATCGCGGTTCATCGGCGCGAGCGCGAGCAGTGCGCCGTCGAGCGCGTGCACGAGATCGTCGTCCACCAGATCGTCCAGCGCGCCCCAGCGCAGGGTGAGCAGCACCCGGACGGCGGGATCCGCGGCGCGTTCCACCCAGCCGCGCAAGCGTTCTCGCGCCAGCTGCGGATCGGTGGCCAACAGCTCCTCGAACTGGTCGGCGACCAGCAGCACCTTCTCGCCCGGGGGCACCCGCGGGTTGGACCACAGGGTGTCCGCGGTCTGATACTCGATCCGCCAGCCGTCCGCCCGTAGTCGCGGCACCACACCGGCCAGCATGAGCGAGGACTTCCCGGTGCCCGACGGTCCCGCCACCGCCGCCAGTGGTCGCTCGCGCAGCGCGCGCAATACCCGGTCTATGTCGTCGTCACGGCCGTAGAAGAGCGCGGAGTCGTTCTCGGAGAACGGTTCCAAGCCGCGGTAGGGGTTCGGCAGCAAGCCCGGATCGAGTCCGATCACCTCGTTCACCGGAATCATGAACGCGGTGCGGGTGAACCGGCGGCGGTCGGCCGCCACCGCCATGCCCACCACCGCCTCGCTGCCCACATCCCAGACCGCGGATCCGCTGAAACCACCCGTGATGGGCTGACTGCCGACCGCGCCCTGGAGTTGCAGCCATCCGGAGCCCTGCGATTCCCGGAATTCTCCGGAAGTCCACACCCCGTCCGGCAGTTCGGCGGGAAAGCCGATGAGCCGGAATTCCCTGCCCCACGGGCGATCCGCCCGCCACAGCGGCGGTGCGGCGATGCCGCCGAGAATTTCGTCCTCGAGCTCGAGGAGGGCGATATCGCCGCGCCCGTCCAGCCGGACCGGCTCCCACCGGCGCACACGGGCCGTCACCCGGGGAATGCCCGGAACCAGTGGAAATTCCACTGTCACCACGGCATCGGACATGTCGTCGGCGTCCTCGACCGCCGCCGCGACCACGTGTGCGCAGGTGGCGATGTGGGTGGATCCGATTACGAATCCCGCGCCCACGGCCACCCCGTCCGTGGAGAGCACCCGCGCCACCGCGGCACTCAAGCGTGCCGCACCGGCGAACTCGCCAGGCATACCGGTCAGGATGACAGCCGCGCGCGCGACTCGTTGCCGAAATCGGAACACGGAGTCCCGGAGGGGGTTTCGGCCAGGACCGAATTCGCGTGCGGCGCACCCAACGTTCGTGGACGGAGCGCGGTTATCGGGAGTGTCAGTTCAATTCCCGATTCCAGGAAGAAATCATGAACAAGATCCGTCTCGGCGTGGCCGGATCGGCTGTCGCCGCACTGTCATTGCTGCCTGTCGCATCGGCGCAGGCCGCCACCTACTACGGCGCGATCGCGGTCGCGGGCAGTGGGGCCATGGGCTGGGCCCAGAACTACCCCTCCGAGGGCGCGGCGATGGTCGCGGCGCGGAACCGGTGCGGGTACTCCGACTGTCAGGTGCTCACCACGTTCTATCACTGCGGCGCGATCTCGTATTCGCCGAGCGCGAACGAGTACACCGGCGGCCGCGGCAACACCGTGAGCGAGGCGGAGAGCTCGTCGCAATGGTACTGGGACTCCTCCGTGGAGCGGTGGGTGTGCAATAGCTGATCTCCAGGTCGAGCAGCGTTTTTTGTCGGTGGTAGCGAGTAGAATCGAAGATGTGTTCGAAGATCATGCACCGAGGATTCGGTGCATGATCTGATCGCGACGGGAGGATTGGTCGTGCTTACTGCCGTAACTAATTTGGCCGACAAGGCAGCCGGTGTGCCCAAGAAGGGGGAACTGATCGACCATGCCTGGCGGCCGCTGATCAAGCAGCCATTGCCGGCGGGGCGGCCGCGGTCCTGGTATGTCTCGCACAATCGGCGGCTGAAGGCGATGCGATTGGCGATTGCGCTACTGGATGCGGGGGTATTCAGTGCAGACCTCGCCACCAATGACCAAATCCGCGACACCGCGGACATCGTTGGGGTGCATTGGCCTTCGGATGCGACGTGCCGGATGGTGCGGCGAATGATGCAGGCACAGCGCTGACGGCGTGCGTGGGGCGGTGGAACGCGCCTCGGTCCACAAGGGCGTGATGCCGAGGGGCGAAAAAGCGTCGTGCCCCGCACCTTCGGGTGCGGGGCACGACGCCCGTAGTACAGCGCGGCGACTAGCGGCTGCGGCGGCTCTTCTTGCGCGGCGGGGGCAGCAGGCCCTCGGCGCGCAGGTGCGCGGCATGCTCGGCGAGCGCCTCGACAAGCGGGCCCACCTGGGCGATTTCGGGCTGCACATCCACGCGCAGGCCGAATTCGATTGCCGTCTCGGCGGTCTTGGGGCCGATGCAGGCGACAATGGTGCGGGCGTGCGGCTTACCGGCGATGCCGACCAGGTTCCGGACGGTGGAGGACGAGGTGAACAGCACCGCGTCGAAACCGCCGGTCTTGATCATCTCGCGGGTCTCCGCCGGCGGCGGGGACGCACGCACGGTGCGGTACGCGGTGACATCGTCGATCTCCCAGCCGCGATCGCGCAGGCCCTCGGCGAGGGTCTCGGTGGCGATATCGGCGCGCGGCAGCAACACCCGGTTGACCGGATCGAAAACGTCGTCATAGGGCGGGAAGTCGGCCAGCAGGCCCTCCGACGACTGCTCACCGCTGGGCACCAGTTCGGGGTTGATGCCGAAGGAGCGCACCTTCTCCGCGGTGGCCTCGCCCACGCAGGCGATCTTCACACCGGAGAAAGCCCGTGCGTCCAAACCGAATTCGGCGAACTTCTCCCACACGGCACGCACCGCATTGGTGGAGGTGAACACGACCCACTGGTAGCGGCCGTCCACCAGACCCTTGACCGCGCGCTCCATCTGGGCGGGGCTGCGCGGCGGCTCGACCGCGATGGTCGGAACCTCCATGGGGATGGCGCCGTGGTTGACGAGCTTCTCGCTCATCTCGCCGGCCTGCTCCTTGGTGCGCGGCACCAGCACGGTCCAGCCGTACAGGGCACGGGACTCCCACCAGGAAGTCTTGGCGCGCTTCTCCACTTCCTTGCCGACCGTGACCACGAGCGGGCCGACCAGTTCGGACGCGGCATTGTTCAGCGTCGCCAGCGTCGAATCGATGGTGCGCTGCTGACGGGTGGTACCACGCACGGTGACCGCGACCGGAGTCTGCGGCGCGAGCCCGTGCTCGACCAGCGCGCTCGCGGTCTCGGCCAGATGGCCCGAGGTCGCGTGCAGCACCAGCGGACCGGGCGCGGCCGCCACGGCCGCCCAATCCACCTCACCGCGCACATCCACGACGGTATGGCTGGAACCCAGCTCGATACCGGCGTAGGCGGGCACGGTGGTTCCGGCGGACAGGCCCGGCAGCACCTCGAACATCATGTGCGAGCGGGTGACCGCATTGACTTCCTGAATGACCGAATCGGTGGTCATCGGATCGCCGGACACCAGCCGCACCACATCGAAGCCATTGCGGGCCTCGGCAATAAGCGTCTTCGCGACCTCGGCCGGATCGCCCAGCGCGGGGCGCACGTCGACGAGACTCTCCCCCTCGGGGCTCTCCTCGACGGCGCTGCCGATCAGGGCGAGCACGCCCTTGTCGACATCGGGATCGGTGAAGGTGAGCGTCGCCCGTCCGAGGACCTCGCGGGCCCGCACGGTGAGCAACGCGGGATCACCGGGACCGGATCCAACAAAAAGAATCCGACCGGGTTGCTTCTTCGTCACTCGGCTCATTGATTGTTCTCCGTTGGGCTGGAATTGCTGTTGTCAGTGTGCTCGGCGGTGTCTTCCTCTGTGACACTGAGCAAGTCGCGTGCCCCCAGCTCCAAAAGCTCACGCGCGAGGGCGCGACCCAGTTCCGCGGCGTCCGCGACCGGGCCGACCAGTGAAGCCCGGATCACGTCCGAGCCGTCGATCGCCGCCGCGCAGGCACGCAGCGACAACTCCTCCACCACCCGGCCGTCATCGTCGAGGGATTCGACAACCTCGGCCACCGCCCCGATCGGAGCGGTGCAACCGGCCTCCAATTCGGCCAGCAGCGCCCGCTCCGCGGTAATGGCGGCCCGCGAGCCGGCATCGTCGAGGGCGGACAGGATGGTCACGAGTTCGGTATCGGCGCTGCGACATTCGACCGCCAGCGCGCCTTGCGCGGGGGCGGGCAACATCTGCACCGGTTCCAGGGATTCGGTGACGGCATCGAGGCGGCCGATGCGGGCCAGCCCGGCCCGGGCCACCACGACGGCATCGAGAACACCGTTGGCAACTTTGGAAAGTCGAGTGTCGAGATTGCCGCGCAGCGGCACGATCTCGACGCCGAGACCCAGCGCCCGCAACTGCGCGGCACGCCGCGGCGCGGAGGTACCGATCACAGATCCGGCGGGCAGCTCACCGAGCACCAGGCCGTCGCGCGCCACCAGGGCATCGCGCGGGTCCTGCCGCGGCGGAATGGCCGCGATCGTGAAACGCGGGTCCGGGGCGGTCGGCAGATCCTTGTAGGAGTGCACCGCGATATCGACCGTCTCCGCGCCCAGCTCGTCGCGCAGCGCGGCGGTGAAGACGCCGACGCCGATCGTCTGCACGGGATCCGAGGATTTGTCACCGGCGGTCTTCACGATCACCAGTTCCGCCTGCTGCCCGGCCGCGATCAAAGCGTCCCGCACATGCCCGGCCTGGGTGAGCGCCAGCAGACTGCCGCGCGTACCGATCCGCCACGGGGCGTCGTTTGTTCCGCGCATTGTGTTGTCTGTTTCCTGCACCATCGCTCCGGTCATGCGGTATGCCCCTGTTCGTCCCCCGGGTGGGCGGCGGTGAAATCGTCGGCCATTTCGCCACGGCGCGCGGCGATCTCCATGGGCGCGGCAACCGCTTGTGCCGCACCGGGTTTCAGTTCGAACAGCTCACGCAATGCCTCGGCGTAGCTGTCACCGCCGGGCGTGGAGGCCAGCTGCTTCACGCGCACGGTCGGCGCGTGCAGCAGTTTGTCCACGACGCGGCGCACGGTGCGGGCGACCTCCTCGCGCTGGGTGGTGTCCAGCCCGGGTAGTCGCGAATCCAGTCGCAGCAGTTCGCCCTCGACCACGTCGGCGGCCATCTGCCGCAGCGCGGCGACGGTCGGGGTGACCTCGGCCATGCGCTGTCCGGCAAGGTATTTGGTGAGTTCCTCGGCGACGATGGTGCGCGCGGCGTTCGTATCGTCGGCGGCCGCGCCGGCCGACGGATCGCGCTGCAGCGTCTCCATATCGATGACGGTGACCCCGGGTAGTCCGGCGACGGCGTGCTCCACATCGCGCGGCAGCCCCAGATCGCAGATCACCAGCTGATCGGTGGCCCGTTCGGCGTTCAGCGCCCGGTGCACATCGGCGATGCTCACCACAGTGCCGACCGCCCCGGTACAGGTCACGACGACCTCGGCGGCGGCCATGGCCTCGGCCAGCCGGGAGATCTCGACCGCCTCGGCCGCGACACCGTGCATGGTGGTGGCCGTATTGGCAAGCCGCTCGGCCCGCTCCAGTGTCCGGTTGACCAGCAGAATCTTGGCGACCCCGGCCCGCGCCAGCTGCGCCACCGCGAGCCCGCCCATGGCACCCGCGCCCAGCACCAGCGCGGTGCGCCCGGTCAGCGGACCCAGCACCTGTCGCGCCCGATCCAGGGCCACCGACACCACCGACGCGCCCGCGCGGTCGATTCCGGTCTCGGAGTGCACCCGCTTGCCGACCCGCAAAGCGTTCTGCGCCAGCTCATGCAGCGTGCGCCCGGCGGCCTGCTGACCGTCGGCGGCGGCATAGGCGGCGCGGATCTGGCTGAGCACCTGCTGCTCGCCCACCACCATGGAATCCAGCCCGGAGGCGACGGCGAACAAATGCTCGGCCGCGGCCTCGGCGTAGCGGACGTAGGCGTATTTGGTCAGTTCGGGCAGCGGCAGCCCGGAATGCTTGGTCAGCATTTCGCTGATCTCGCCGAGCGCGGGGTGGAAGGCATCGACCACCGCGTAGATCTCCACGCGATTGCAGGTGGAGACGATCATCGCCTCGGACACGTGGGTCGAGGCCAGCATGAGTTCGGTCAGCTTGGGCCGGTCGTGCTCGGTGATCGCGATCTTCTCGAGCACCGGAACCGGTGCACTCCGATGCGAGATCCCGACGAGAAGCACACTCATGGCTGGACCACCGCTCCCTTGCTGCTGGTCTGAATGGGCGCCACCCGCCGGATCGGCGTCGACACCACGCTCATCGTCTCGCCGGACCCGTTCGAACAGGCGGCAGCGGTGACGGCGAAGTCATTGGGCACAGTGGCGGCCAGTTCCGCATTGCGGGCCCGCTCGAAGGACAGCAATTGCATCTCCACCGCGAGATCCACGCGCCGCACCTCCACATGCGGCGGGGCCTCCAGCGCGACGGGCGAGAAGCTGAGCACGCACTGCACCCCGGCGGCCACCAGCAGATCGCACACACTCTGCGCGGCCGCGTCCGGTGTGGTGATGACCGCGATGGTCGGCTCCAATGCCGCCACCGCATCGGTCAATTCGGCCACATCCCGCACGACGAGGCGGTTGGTTCCGGCGGTGATCACGGTGCCGATGACGGCCGGATCATTGTCGAACATGCCGACCATGGCGAACCCGCGGCGGCGGAACCCGCCGTAACCGACCAGCGCCCGGCCCAGATTGCCCGCGCCGACCAGCACCACCCGATGCCCCTCGGAGAGCCCGAGCACATCCTCGATGCGGTCGCGCAGCTTGATCACGTCATAGCCGACGCCGCGAACTCCATTGGGCCCGAGGAACGAAAGATCCTTGCGCAACTTCGCGGAACCGACACCCGCCGCGACAGCCAGTTCTTCACTCGATACGATGGCTACACCGTCGTCGGCGAGAACCGCGAGGACCCGAAGATACGTAGCCAGTCGGGCCACCGTGGCCTGCGGGATGTCCTTCTGCAGAGCCCTGCCGGAGACGCCACTTTGCGGCGCCTCATGCTGCTCTGTCACGTCGCTTGCGCTCCTCGTCCGGCCGGGGGTGAGTGTCCGGGTTCTTTTGTCGACCCGACGCCGGGAGACCGTCGCAGGGCGGTCCTACAGGCGAGGTCGAGTCAGGGTTCAGGGGGTCGCTTCCGCTGCCCGAGAAGGCGCGTTGCGTGCCACCACCGTAACCGCTTGTGAACCCATGCACAAAGTCGGTGAATTCAGTCACTTTGCGGCGGGCTCCGGCCCCGGGATCATTCAACCCTGATCGGGTCGAACCCGCTACGCAACGCGCCGGTAATCAACGGGCCAGGTCCAGCCGCAATCGCGGCTCGTCGACGTCGAAATAGCTGTGCTCACGGCCGTCCAGCAGAACCACCGGGAGCCGGTCCCCATATTCCGCGCGCAGGCCCGGATCGGTCGCCGCGGCCGCGTCCACATCGGCGATCTCGACCTCGATCCCGAAATCCGCGCAGATCGGCCGCAATTGCTCCAGTGCCACCGCGCACAGACCGCAGCCATTGCGGGTCAGCAGTGTCACCGTATGGGCTCGATCACTCATTCGATCACTCATGGGCACCATTCAACTCTCCGTTATGTCGTTCACCGTCTACGTACCGGTCACCGGGGGGCGTTACTGTTGACTTGTTCGTGCTAACAGGCGGAGGTACGCGTGCCGGAACGATCGAAAGAGGCGAGGACGGGTTTGATCGCGGGCCGATTCGGTGAATTTCCGGCGCGCTGGGCGGAAGGTCTGCAAGACCAGTTCACCCGGATCACACGCAGCCCGTTCGGACCCAGCGAGGAAGAGGTCCGCGCCAACCTGGCCGGTGAGGCCAGCGCCGACGCCGCCCTCGCCTTACACGATGCCGAACTCGCCCTCTACGAGAGCGACGACGGCACCCCCACGCCCGCCGCGCCGCGCGATCTCACCGCGGCCGCGTTCTTCGACGTGGACAACACCATGGTGCAGGGCGCGTCCATCGTGCACTTCGCCCGCGGCCTGGCCGCGCGCAAGTACTTCAACACCTCCGACCTCGTCGATATGGCCTGGAAGCAGGTCAAATTCCGGGTCACCGGCAAGGAGAGCCTCGACGACGTGGCCAGCGGCAAGGAGAAGGCGCTGTCCTTCATCGCCGGGCGCCCCACCGCCGAACTGGCCGCCCTCGGCGAGGAGATCTACGACGAGATCATCGCCGACAAGATCTGGCCCGGCACCCGCGCGCTCGCGCAGATGCATCTGGACGCCGGTCAGCAGGTCTGGCTGGTCACCGCCACCCCCGTGGAGCTGGCGCAGGTCATCGCGAAACGCCTGGGCCTCACCGGCGCCCTCGGCACGGTCGCGGAGAGCCACGACGGCGTCTTCACCGGCCGCCTGGTCGGCGACATCCTGCACGGCCTGGGCAAGGCCCACGCGGTCCGCACGCTCGCCATTCGCGAGGGCTTGAACCTCAAGCGCTGCACCGCCTATTCGGACAGCCACAATGACGTTCCGATGCTCTCACTGACCGGCACCGCCGTGGCCATCAACCCGGACGCGGACCTACGCGAGCTCGCCAAGAACCGCGGCTGGGAGATTCGCGACTTCCGCACCGGCCGCAAGGCCGCGAAAGTCGGTGTGCCGACGGCACTCGCGCTGGGCGCGGCCGGAGGCGCCGCCGCCGCGGTGATCTCTCGTCGCCGCGACGCCAAGGCGAGCTGACCCCGCCAAAAGGTCGACTTCTCCATGAGTGTGGCCCGGTCCGATTGGACCGGGCCACACTCATTTCTGTTCGAAAATACTAGCCGGTGAACGGATTACGCCGTTTTGTCAGGTTCTTGTACAGCGTCCCCTGAATGGTTTCGCGCACCTGATCGGTGATCTCGAACAACGTCATCGGATCGTCGGCGTCCGAGGGCTCGTAGCCACTGGTCGAAATCGGCTCCCCGAATTCGATATGCCACTTGGACGGGAACGGAATCGCGCCCAGCGGGCCCAGATGCGGGAACATCGGCGTCACCGGGAAATACGGGATGCCGAGCAGCCGCGCCAAGGGCTTCAGATCGGCGATCTTCGGGTAGATCTCCTCCGAGCCCACGATCGACACCGGGATGATCGGCACACCCGTGCGCACCGCCGCCGACACGAAACCGCCACGCCCGAAACGCTGCAACTTGTACCGGTCCGAATACGGCTTCCCGATGCCCTTGTAGCCCTCGGGGAACACGCCCGCGACTTCGCCCGCGCGCAACAGCCTTTCGGCGTCCGCCGGGCACGCCAGGGTGTGCCCCGCCTTGCGTGCGAGCCCGCCGACAAGCGGCATCTCGAAGAGGAGATCCGCCGCGAGCAGCCGCAGCGCCCGCTGCTTGGGATGGCGGTCGTGCACGGCGAGCTGGAGCATCAGCCCATCCAGCGGCACGGTGCCCGCATGGTTCGAGACCAGGAGCGCGCCACCCGCCTCGGGGATGTTCTCGATGCCGGTGACCTCGGTCCGGAACCACAGCTCCGACATGGGCCGCAGCATCGGCAGGATCACCGATTCGAGCAGGTGTTCGTCCAGGCCGAACTCGTCGACCTGATAGTCACCGGTCAGGCGGCGGCGCGCGAAATCCGCGGTGCGGCCGACCCCTTCGACCACGGCTCCGCGGATCAGCTCACCGAACGACTTCGGCTGCCGGGCTTCGGTTTCGGCGAGCCGGTCGGTCAGCGAGGTCACCGGGGTGAGGGCCGGTTCGCCCGGCCAGACCCGCGACGGCCGGTGTCGCGCCTCGAAGTCCACGTCGTGAAGTCGAATGACCTTCGCTACGTCGTTCATTGGTGTGCTCCCGTCCCGGCCCCGAGCAGGCCGAGAAGTTTGTGTTCGGCGGCGTCGATCCAGCGGGGATCGATCACGGGCCGCAACGCTGCGCCCCCTATGAAATCGTCGAATGCCTGCACCGTGGTCCAGCGCGGTTCGAATCCGAGTTCGGTGCGCATCCGGGTGGTGTCCAGACCGCAGCCGAAATGAAAATAATCCATCTGTTCAGCGGTGAACTCCCGCATCACCGGGCCCATCACCGTGCGCCCGATGGTGCGGAAAACCGCGTAAGGGACCGGCATTTCGATCCGGCCGGCCCGGCGGATCGCCTGCGACAGCGCCATCGCGCCATCACCGGCCACATTGAATGTTCCCCCCGGTGCCGTCATCGCGCCATGGGTGAGCGCGGCGATGGCGTCTTCCTCGTGCAATAACTGCATGCGCGGATCGCGGCCCAGGATGGTGGGCACGATCGGCGAACGGAAATACTGCACACCGCGATTCGCCAGTTGCGGTCCCACGATCGGCGGGAAACGCAATATCGCGGCCGAGATATCGGGACGACGCCGCGCGAGCCCGCGCACGAATCCCTCCACCTCGATCATGTCCCGCGCGAACCAACCGCGCGGCGGAGTGCGCGCACTCATTTCCTCGGTGAATTTCACCGGATCCTTGGCACTGCACCCGTACACGGCGGACGACGACCGCACCACCACGCGGCGCACGCTGGAAGCCTTGCGGCACACCGCGAACAACTGCATGGCCCCCAGCACGTTCATATCCTTCATGGCGGGGCGCCCACCACCGGAAGGCGGGCGCGACAGCGCCGCGGGATGCACCACCGTATCCACCTGATTTCCGTCGATTACCTTGCGAATCAACGGATTTCGAATATCTGCGCGAATGAACTCGGCCCGCCCCATGCGGCGCAGCAGTTCCCGGCTCGGCTGTTTGGCATCCACCGCGATGATCCGTTCGACGGCAGGGTCGGCCGCCAGACGGGCCACCACATTGCCTCCGAAGTACCGGCTCGCGCCGGTCACCATCACAACCTTGGGCGCCTGCCCGTCCCGGGTGCCTGATCCCACCGCACCGGTTCCCACTCGCAGCCCCCATTCTGTTTTTCCCGCGGTCTCAGGGTAACCGGGTCAAGGGGGGCAGCCGAAGACTATTAACCAGGATCTAACGATGAGTTCTGTCACCCGTAGTAAAGCGAAAGCCCGCCACCTGAGGTGGCGGGCTTCAGCTACGACGTAGCGCCTGACTACGAAGCAGCGCTTACTTGCCGAGTTTTCTACGCTGAACGCGTGTGCGGCGAAGCAGCTTGCGGTGCTTCTTCTTCGACATGCGCTTACGGCGCTTCTTGATCACAGAACCCATAGGGTTTCCTCGCGTTCTCTCGGCGGGTCACCCCCGCGTCCGCGGGGAGCATGCTTACGACCCTGCACAGTCCTAACCCGATACAGGCCGGTATGGACCCGACGGCACCAACCGGCACGTACAGGATGCCGGTCCATGCTACCGGGCCACTATCCGGCGAACGAAACGGGTGGTACTGCGCCCGCTACCCCGCGTCGAAGTAGGACGTTTCCAGGTAGTCGTGCACCGCCTTGGCATGCACTCGGAAGGAGCGACCGACCCGCACCGCGGGCAGCTCTCCCGAATGCACCAGCCGGTACACCGTCATTTTGGATACCCGCATCAAATTTGCCACTTCGGCGACGGTGAGGAACTGGGTACCTCCGCCGATGACAGAACTCGCGCTGATGGGGGTGTTCGCGGACCTCGCTTGACTGTTTCCAGACATCATTGCGCCACTGACCTCCGGCACGTCCGCGCCGCCGGCTTCCCCACCGGCGGAACAGACACGCACGTGCTCCTTGAAGCTTAGCGGGACCAGTGGGATTGCTGCGACGGGTGTGAGAAATCAGCCTTTGCTGTGGCGAGTCGGACCCCCGCAGCAAACTAGCAACCGCGCTCTTCCGCCTCCCCGCGACTTTTGCGCACGGCTTGAGTGCCGTGGACAAACATGTACGCGGGCGGCGGTTGGGTGCCGATCCGATTTCGGACGTCCCCGACGAGTTACCCGGATCCTCACGAGATCAGTCGTCGCCTTGGCATTACGAACCGCCGCACATCCACGTTAGTCGGCGATAGCGCCCTGTTCGGCGGAACGACGTTTTGCCGCATTCAACGCCTCGTGGAAGGCCGAACGGACCGCGCCGCGCTCCAACTCCCGCAGCGCCGCCGCGGTCGTCCCGGCGGGCGAGGTGACGGCCGCGCGCAACTCCACCGCACTCTGACCGGACTCCTCCAGCAGGGCCGCCGAACCGAGCATGGTCTGCACCACCAGCTGGGACGCCACATCCCGGGTCAGGCCCAGGCCCACCGAGGCGTCGATCATGGCCTCGACCACCAGGAAGAAGTACGCGGGGCCGGAACCCGACACCGCGGTCACCGCGTCCATCTGAGACTCGGCGACGGTCACCACCTTGCCGACCGACTCCAGCACCTCGGTCACCAGGGACAGCTGCTCCTTGCGGGCATAGCGGCCCGGGGCGATGGCGCTCATGCCCTGGCCCACCAGCATCGGGGTATTCGACATGACCCGGACCACCGGGAAACCGGCGGGCAGCTTGTTCTCCATGCGCGCGGTGGGGACACCGGCCGCGAGGGACACCAGCACCGGCTCGCGATCGCTCTCGCCGGCCTCGACCTTGGCCACCTCGGTGACGACGGCGTCCACATCGTGCGGCTTCACGGCGATCACGATGAGATCGGCACCGGTCGCGGCATCGGTGACCGAGTCGGTAGCCCGAATCCCGAAGCGCTGCGCCAGCAACTCGGCCCGCGCCGCGACCGGCTCGACCACCACCAGATCCTTGCTCGCCCGCCCGGATTCGAGCAGGCCGGCGAGCAACGCCTCACCGATCCGGCCTCCGCCGATCACCGCAATCCTCGTCATACGTAAAGGCTAGCGCCAGGCCCTCGGGGGCTTCGCCCCCGAACCCCTGCGAAAGGGGGAACCGCTGACGCGGAGTCTCGGGGGCTTCGCCCCCGAACCCCCTATTCGCTATCGCGACTGCGGGATCAAGGCCAGTTGGCGGCTCTGCGCGATTATTGCGCCGGTGGAGTCGACCACCATTTGGTCCTCGTCGAACATGCGGCCGCCTACTTCGCGGCTGACGGCGATGACGCGGAGCCAGCCGGGGGCGGGGCGGCGGCGGAGGTAGGTGGTGAGCTGGACCGTTGGGGCCCAGCCGAAGTGGCCGAGGTTCATGGGGACGGGCGGGCTCATGTCGGCGGCCATCATGGCGAAGTAGGCGGCCACGTCGGGGTCCTGCTCGTCGCCGGGGAAGGGGCGAATCCACAGGCGCAGACGGGGTTCGGAGTGCGCGCCGGTGAGGAAGGTGGCCCAGGCGGGGTCGAGCGCGACCGAAGCGCCCTGTGCCACATGGACGAGCTTGCCCATGGGGTTGGACTCGTCGTAGAAGAGGGCCTCGGCGGACGGTTCGGCGGGCATGTCCCCGGCGTGGTCGGCGGAATAGGCCGGATCCGTGTCGTCCAGGTGGCTGAACGTGAAGGCGGTGTGCACCAGGGTGCGGCCGTTCTGGATCAGGCTCGCGTCGACGAGGCAGATCTGGCGACCCAGCTTGCGGATGCGGACCTCGTATTCGACCGGGCCCGCATCGGGAGCGCCGAGGAAGTCGCTGCTCGCGGCGATCGGGAACATGGCGGCCTGCTCGGCGGAACCGCCACTGGCGGCCACCGTGCGGCGCAGCCATTCGGTGGCGGCGGCCGCGCTCCCGGCGACCATGGTGCCGCCGTGCAACTTGGGGCCGATGGTCCAGGTGGATTCGATCAGACCGGCGTAGCGGCCGATATCGGGATTGTCCGAGGGCAGCTCGGTCACGGCGCACACGCGGCTGAAGGGGGCATCGCCCACGCCGGTGGCCTGGTCGAGTTCGACGGTCAACTCCGTTGTCATCCGCGGGTGTCCTCTCGGTGCGTTTTGTACAACGTACAAGCGGACGGGCGGGGAAAAGAATCCCCTGGTGAAATGAATCACTACCAGCGGCTCAGCACTACCAACGGCTGATCACTACCAGCGGCGCTGTCGAACGGGAGATCAGCCGAGGCTGGCGCCGGTGGGCTCGGGCTGCGGAGCCGGGGTGAGGCGATTGAGGTGCTCGCGGGCGAAGGTGAGGGCGCGATGCAGCATGGCCGCGCGGTCCATGGTGGTGCGGGCCATCTGGGTATTGATCTCGATGACGGCCTGGCCGTCGAAGCCCTTGTCCAGCAAGGCCTCACACAGTTCGGCCACCGGCTGGGTGCCCTCGCCGGGGATGAGGTGCTCGTCGTGCGCCGCCCCGCGGCCGTCGGCCAGGTGCAGGTGGGTGAGGCCGGAACCCATGCGCTCGGCGAGGACCAGGGGGTCCATGCCCGCGGTCGCGGTGTGCGAGGTGTCGAGCGTGTAGTGGTTGAAGCCGACGTCCGTCGGGTCGTAGGAGGGGCTGAAGGTGGTGATGGACGGGCCGGGGCCGCCGCCGCGGCGTTCCAGGCGGCGAATGGAGCTCTCGCCGCGGAACAGCGTGTCGGCGCGCATGGGGAACATGTTCTCCACGGCCACGGCGACCGGGCTGGCGCTCTCCAATTCGGCGACCTGCTTGGCGAAGCCCTCGGCATAGCGGCGCTGCCAGCGGAACGGCGGATGCACCACCACGGTGGCCGCGCCCAGCGCCTCGGCGGTGTGCACGCTGCGGGTGAGTTTCGCGATCGGGTCCGACCCCCAGACCCGTTGCGAGATCAGCAGACACGGCGCGTGCACCGCGAGCACCGGAATCTCATATTTGTGCATGTAATGCTGCACCGTGGAAATGGACTGACTGGCCGGTTCCGCCCACACCATCAACTCGACACCGTCGTAGCCCAGTTCGGCCGCGTATCGGAATGCCGCTTCGGTGTTTTCGGGATACACGGACGCGGTGGAGAGTCCGACTCGGACTTCCCTTCGGTCCGGCCGGTTTTCGTGCGCCCCCTGCGCTTGCGCGTAATTCCCCACTGCCGCTGCTCCCTGCTCAGTTCGTACTGAGTAGAAAGGCTAGCGGTCCGAGCGTCACAAAGACGCCTACGACGACGGCAATCACAGTGCTGAAAATATCGTCGGTGCGTCGCAACACCCGAACGAGCGCGACAAGGCCCAGAATTACGATCATCGCCAGTGCGAGAGCAACCCACGGGAGCATTTCCCACATGCGCTCAAAACCCTTGAACAGCAACATTCCCGCGACTGCCGCACCGGTGCTCTGGCCCGCCAGCACCAGCCATTGGCGGCGATTCTCGTCCTCCTCCGAGCGGCGCGAGCCGCGCGCACGCGCGGGCGCCGGGCGGGACTTGTGCATGGCCTTCGTGGCCACCGCGGACAAACGCCCGACCACGGAAGTCCGGGGCTCGTCGTCGTACTCGTCGTACTCGTCGAACGGCTCGTGCAGATCGGTGAGCTGATCGTCCGGATCGGGATGCCGCGCGGCCGCGCCGCGCCGCCGCGAACCCCCGGCCCGCCGTTTGCCGCCGCTTCGCGAATCGCGTTGAGCGCGTTCATCTTCACGATCACGGGCATCACGTAGCAGATCACCGGCAACCGACTCGCCGGAGAGCATTTGCATATCTTCGTCGGCGGAGGGCCATTCGCCGTTCTGATCTCGATGGCCCGCGTACTGATCTCGCGAGGCCGGGTCGGGTTCGGACTCCGGACGTCTTCGCGCCGACCAATCGGGCAACGCGCCCTGGCGGCCGGACCGCTCGTCGCGGCGGGGCTCCGGCTGGAGATCGGCGGGAGGGGGTGGCGCGGGCTGTTGCTGCGCCTCGGCATGCCGGCGCGCCGAACGCGACATCGGCGGGGCCGCGGGCGGCGGCGGGGCGGCCTGCATCGGATCCGGCGTGGGCGACCAGGCGCGACCGGCCTCGGCGAAACGGGCGCGGGAGGCCTCGTCCAGCTGGTTACGGGAGGCTTCCGCGCGCGAGGAACCGCTCGGCTCGCGACGGCCGGGATCACCGAAGTCCGAGCGCCAGGGATTCTCGAAATTCGGTGGTGCGCCGTGATTCAGCTCCGGACGCGGCGCACTCTCGCCGCGGAAGGGCCGCACATCGGTGGTGTGGTCGTCCTCGGGATCGAAGCGGCGGCGACGCCCGCCTTCGTTTCCCTGCGGCGCGGGCGGAGGCGGAGGCGGCGAGCCGTCGAACTCGTGCAGTGCGTAGTCCGCGTCCAGGGGATCGGGCTTGCGGCGGCGACCGCTGCGCGGCTGCGCGGGCTGCCCGTTGAGATCCGAGAGCGGGTCGGGCGCATGGCCGTTGAGGGGGGCCGCATGGCCGTTCGCGGCACGGCGACCGCTGGCCGGCGGGGATTCGGCGGGCGGCCAGTCCAGGCCACCGAACCGGTCGTACCCCGACGGCTCGGGTAGGGACGGGGCCGCGGGCGCGGGGCGCTCCGGATCGTAGAACGCGATCGGCCCGGAGAGCGGGGAGTACGAGGGCTCCGGATCGGGTACGGAGTAGGAGGAGTAATCCGGCTGGGCTTGCGGCTGCGGCGCGTGAGTATCCGGTTGCGCGGCATAGGGATCGGAAGAATGTGAGGAATAGTCCGAGTAATCCGGAAAGTTCGAGTAATCAGAATTATTCGAGAAGTTCGAAAAGTTTGAATAGTCCGATTCGGCGGGAGCAGGCTCGGGTACGGGCTCGGCGTGATCCGGTTCCGGCGCGGCGTGAGCCGATCCTCCCGGCACCACCGGAATATCTCCGGTGAGATCCGCGACGGAAATGCCGCGCCCACTTCGCCTTCTACGCCCACCACCGCCACCGGCGGGCGCACCTTGCTGCCCATTTCGTGCCAATAGTTCGGCAACGGACAGCTGACTTGCATCCTCGGTCATCGAGACACCGTTTCGATCGGGCCCGACAGGCCGCCGTTCGGGCCGCCGGCTATCGGTTCGCTATCCAGGTCGGTATCCAGTTTTCGCAAGATCAATCCCTCTCGCAGTGCCCAGGGACATATTTCCAGCGTATCCAGCGACAGAGCCCGCATACTCGCCTCCGCGACCAGCGCACCGGCCACCAACTGCTGTGACCGATCAGAACTTACGCCTTCCAATTCTGCACGGTCGGCGGCCGTCATTCGAGATATGAACGCAATCAACTGCCGCAGGCCGGAACTGGTGAGGGTACGCCGCACCCGGGGGCCCGCGGCCGAGGGGGCCGCACCGGTCAATCGGGCCAGCGAGCGGAAGGTCTTGGAGGTGCCCACCGCCAGATCCGGGCGACCCACCTCGAGCAGCTGTTTCGACGGCAGCACCAGCTCCGCGTCGAGCCAATCGCGCAGCACCGCCACCCGGCGCTTGCCCGGCGGATCGTGCCGCAGCCAGTCCCGGGTGAGCCGGCCCGCGCCCAATTGCAGCGAGAGCGCCAGATCCGGATCCTCGTCCGCGCCATTGCTCATCTCGAGCGAACCGCCGCCGATGTCCAGATTGAGAATGCGCCCGGCGCTCCAGCCGTACCAGCGGCGTACCGCCAGAAAGGTGCTCCGGGACTCGTCCGCACCGGTGAGCACCTTCAGGTTCACGCCGGTCTGCTGGCGCACCCGCGTCAAGACCTCTTCGGAATTGGTGGCCTCGCGCACCGCGGAGGTGGCGAACGCCATCAGCTCCGCGCATCCCGAAGTTTTTGCGATGCTCGCGAATTCACCGACCGTCTCGATCAGCCGCGCGGAGCCCGCCGGCGTGATTCGTCCCTGGTCATCGAGGCTCTCCGAAAGCCGCAGGGTGGCCTTCGTAGAACTCATCGGCATCGGGTGTCCACCGCGATGCGCGTCCACCACGAGCAGGTGGACGGTATTGCTTCCCACATCCAGTACACCGAGCCGCACAAGAACACGGTACTGGGTGCGTCACGACTTATGGCCAGGCGACTGAGCTGTTAGCGTTCCGCGGTGTGACGGCAGGTGCATCCGCGAGTAGTCCCACCGGGCTCCGACCAGCGGCGAAGATCGACCCGGCTCCCGAAGTCGAACTCGACTTCCCCCGGGAGTGGATCGAGTTCGTCGATCCAGCTAATGACGAGCATCTGATCGCGGCCGATCTGACCTGGCTTTTGTCCCGCTGGACCTGCGTGTTCGGCACCCCGGCCTGCCAGGGCATCATCGACGGCCGCGAGAACGACGGCTGCTGCTCGCACGGCGCTTTCCTCTCCGATGAGGAGGACGGCAAGAAGCTGAACCGGGCTGTGAAAATGCTCACACCCGAGGACTGGCAGCTCATGGACCTGGCCGTGGACGACAAGGGCAAGGTCCGCAAGAAGCTGTACCTGGAAGAGGACGATCTCGACGACGAACCGGCATTGCGCACCCGGCGCGTCGACGGCGCGTGCATCTTCCTGAACCGGCCCGGCTTCGAGAACGGCATCGGCTGCGCGCTGCACTCCATGGCCCTGCGCAAGGGTCTGGAACCGCTCACCGTCAAGCCCGAGGTGTGTTGGCAGCTGCCCATCCGCCGCACCCAGGAATGGGTGGACCGGCCCGATGGGGTGGAGATCCTCAAGACCTTCATCACCGAATACGATCGCCGCGGCTGGGGTCCGGGCGGCCTCGACCTGAACTGGTACTGCACCGGCTCGCCGGACGCGCATGTCGGCACCCGGCCGGTGTGGCAGGCGTACGCGCCGGAGCTGATCGAACTGATCGGCCAGCCCGCCTACGACGAACTGGCGCAGCACTGCCGTCGCCGGGAGGGCCTGGGCATCGTGGCCGTGCATCCCGCGACCAAGATCGCGCAAGAGAAGGCCGAGGCGGAAGCGGCGCAGGCGAAGACCTCGCAGAAGGCTGCCACGAAGGCTCCGGCGGCGAAGAAGCCCTAGTAACTTCCTGCGCGGTAACTTTCTGAAACTCGAGAATTTCAGACTGCTGCTCACTTACTGTGCGTCAGACCCATCCCCTCATGGGTCGCAGCACAGGAGAACACATGAGCATCACCCCGCCCAGGCGGCGCCATCTCGGCCTCGGCATCGCCGGGCTGGCCGCCGCGACGGGCGTCGTCGCGGTCCTCGCGGCACCCTCGGCGCAGGCCACCGTGGACCAGATCGCGGTCTCGGGCTCCGACTACAAGGTCGGCAGCACCTACACCCTCAGCGCCGATCTCAGCGGCGCGTCCATCGGCCTGCTCGTCTACTGGAACGACAACGGCACCAGCCTCTCCCCCGCCGGGAAGGTGCCGTGGCCGCCCGGGCACGCCAGCCTCGACTGGACCCCGAAAACCGCTGGGCAGCACGTGCTCACGGCCTCGCAGGGCTCCAGCACCAAGTCGGTCGTGGTGAATGTGAGTGACGGGACCACCCCGCCCACCACCACGGTCCCGCCGACGATCGAGCCGCCGACCACCACGGCTCCCCCGACCACGGCTCCCCCGACCACCACCGAGCCGCCCGTCACCACGACGCCGCCCACGACCGTTCCCGCGACCACCAACCCGCCCGTCACCACCACTCCGCCGATCACCACCAAGCCGAGTGGCGGCTCGGGCAGCGCCGACGGCCTGCTGCCGTTCGGCCTCTGATCTCGCAATACCGCAGCACAGGAGAACCCATGCGTATCACCACAGCCGGCCGCCGGATCGGCGCGGGCATCGCCGGACTGACCGTCGCGAGCGCGACCGCCGTGGCCATCGCCATATCGCCCACGGCGAGCGCCACCGTCGACACGGTCACCATCTCGAGTTCCGACGTCAAGGTCGGCGGGTCGTACACGCTGCACGCGGCACTGAGCGGTGCGTCGGTGGGCCTGCTCGTCTACTGGAGCGATAACGGCGAAACCCTCACTCCCGCAGGCAAGGTGCCGTGGCCTCCGGGTGAGGGCAGCCTCGACTGGACCCCGAAAACCGCTGGGCAGCACGTGCTCACGGCCTCGCAAGGCAGCAGCACCAACACGATCATCGTGAACGTGACCGACGGGACCACCCCGCCGACCACCACGACACCACCCACCACACCGCCGACCACCAACCCCACCACCACGCCTCCGACGACCACCACGCCGGGCGGCGGTAGCAGCGGGTCGGGCAGCAGCGGTTCGGGTAGCGGTAGCGCGGGCAAGATTCTGGGCGGACTGCTCGGCAGCAGCTAGCGGCTGCGAAAGGGACTCGCGGGCAGTGCGAGTCGGGTATGGCGAGATTTCCCAGGGACTCGCCGTACCCACTGAAACCAAGCGGACGCTTGCTTGATAGGAGAACCAATGCGCAACACCCACTCGCGGACCACCGCGCGCCGGGCGGGTGCGGGCCTCACCGGTTTCGCCGCGCTCGCGGCCGCCGCCGTGCTCACCGCCCCCTCGGCCATGGCCTCGATCGACACCCTCACGGTCGAAGGCTCCAACTACACGGTCGACAAGGAATACACGATCTCCGTGACGGTCAGCGGCGCGGCCGCCGGACTGCTCGTGTACTTCAGCGATAACGGGGACTTCATCGGCAGCCCGAAGGTGCCGTGGCCGCCCGGGCATTCCAGCATCGCGTGGACGCCCGCCAAGACCGGCAAGCACACCATCACCGTGTCGCAGGGCAGCTACAACGCCTCGACCATCGTCGATGTGCAGGCCGCGGCGATCGGTAGCGGCAGTTCCAGCTCCGGCAGCGGCTTCGGGCCCAATGGCCCGTTCGGCAGCGGCAGCAGCGGCACCACCCCGAACAACAAGTAGCAGGAGCCCGAGCATGAGCAGCATGTCCCGCCGGTTCGGTGCGGGGGTCGCGGGTGTCGCGGCCGCCGCCACCGTCGCGGTCTTCGCCGCGCCGAACGCGAACGCCACCGTCGACTCGATCACCGTGTCGAGCGCGACCGTGCAGATCAACAAGGAATACACGCTGTCCGCCGATCTCAGCGGCGCGGGCATCGGCCTGCTCGTCTATTGGACCGACAATGACGAGCGGCTGACTCCGGCGGGCAAGGTGCCCTGGCCGATCGGCAAGTCGAATCTCAGCTGGACGCCCAAGACCGCGGGGCAGCACATCATCGTGGCCTCGCAGGGCGGCAGCACCAAATCGCTCGTCCTCACCGTCACCGACCCGGCGAACCCTGGCACCCCGGGCACTCCGGGTGGCGGCGATACCGGCAGTGCGGGCAAGGGCCTGGGCGGGCTGCTCGGATCCCTCACCGGCAGCGCGGGCTAGACCCGCGCGCCCCGGATCTCCGGCCCGTCGCCGCGTCACGCGACGGGCCGGAGGTGTACGCGAGGTGAATTCCTGGCTTTCGCGCGCCGATCGAATCAGCCTGAACCGAAGGCTGTTTCGCGGACCTACCTGTGCGATGACCTCCGGGAGTGCGTAGCCGGAAGTGTGCGCGACACACTCCGGCTATTGCGGATTCACCGGAACGTGTTAGACATCCTGCCCATGATCAAGAAAACCCTCACCGTCGCGGCGCTGGCCGTCGGTGCTGTTCTCACCCTCGCCCCGCACGCGCTCGCCGATGCCTCCGATCCGGCCAAGTTCTCGGACCGTACCGCCGATTTCGTGAATTACACCGATTTCAACAGCGCGCTCGCCGCCAAGGACAGCGGCAAGCTCATCATCGTCAGCCCCTACGGCACCAGCCGGACCATCGCCTGCCGCGGCAATGGCGCGGACGTGGCCTGGTACGACTGCAAGCAGCAGGACGACCTGGGCTGGATCAACCTCCAGCAGCAGGAACTCCCGGTGGTCGGCACCGCCTGGGTCTACAGCATGACGTCGGACCCGAACGCCTAAACAGACGCGCAAGCAAGTGGTCGGGGAGAGAACAAAACGTGCCCGCTTCGGTAGCCCGAAGCGGGCACGTTCAGTTATCTGACGCGACAACTGATTTCGTAAGGTCCGGGTAACTCACCGGGTTCGTCCACATCGGTTCGGCACCCGACCGCTGCCACGCGTCGACATCGACAACGGCTCCCAGGCCGTGCGCCGAAGTCTCGGGGAGGCGGTTAAGCCTCGAGCTTGTAGCCCAGGCCTCGGACTGTGACCAGGTGTTCGGGCTTGGCCGGGTCGGCTTCGATCTTGGAGCGCAGGCGCTTGACGTGTACGTCCAGGGTCTTGGTGTCACCGACGTAGTCGGCACCCCAGACGCGGTCGATGAGCTGGCCACGGGTCAGCACGCGACCGGAGTTGCGCAGCAGGTACTCCAGGAGGTCGAACTCCTTGAGCGGCAGGGTCACCGCCTTGCCGTTCACCTGGACGGTGTGGCGGTCCACATCCATGCGGACCGGGCCCGCCTCCAGCACGCTGGTCTCGCCGCCCGCGTCGGGTTCGTCGCCGACACCGCGGCGCAGCACGGCGCGAATGCGGGCGATGAGTTCGCGCGAGGAGTACGGCTTGGTGACGTAGTCGTCCGCGCCCAATTCCAGGCCGACCACCTTGTCGATCTCGCTGTCGCGCGCGGTCACCATGATGACCGGGACGCTGCCGCGCGCACGCAGCTGCTTGCACACATCGGTGCCGCTCATGCCGGGGAGCATGAGGTCGAGCAGGACGATGTCAGCGCCGGAACGGTCGAACTCGGACAGCGCGGACGGTCCGTCACCGACCACGGTGACCTCGAACCCCTCCTTGCGAAGGAGGAACGCGAGCGGATCGGCCAGCGACTCCTCGTCCTCGACGATCAGCACACTCGTCATCGGGTTGCCTCCACACCGTTGGTTCTGGCCCGCCCGAGGGGGCGCGTGCCGTTTTCCTTCTTGCCCGCCGGATTGCCGGTGGGAAGTCTCTTGTCCGCGCCGCTCGGGTCGGCGGGGTGGGACGGGATCCGCAAGGTGAATGTGGATCCGGTGCCCAGCTTGCTCCACAGGGTGACCTCACCATTGTGGTTGGCGGCTACATGCTTGACGATAGCCAGCCCGAGCCCGGTACCGCCGGTGGCGCGCGAGCGCGCCTTGTCGGCCCGGAAGAATCGTTCGAAGACGCGTTCCTGGTCTTCCTTGCCGATGCCGATGCCGCGATCGGTGACGGCGATATTCACATAGCCGCCGCGCAGGGCCCGGCTCACCGAGACCTGCGAACCGCGCGGCGAGTACGCGATGGCGTTCTCCACCAGGTTCGACAGGGCGGTCACCAGCAGGGTCTGATCGCCGATCACCTCGAGGCCGCTATTGGAATCGGTGCTCACCGTGATTCCGGCGGCCTCGGCGACATTGCGGGAACGCTCGATGGCCTGGGTGACCACGGTGTCGACGGAGACGGCGTCCAACTCCGGCAGCTTCTCCGCGCCCTGGAGGCGGGACAGCGCGATCAGCTCGGTCACCATCTTGCCCATGCGGCGGGCCTCGCCGTGCAGGCGTTCACCGAAGTGCCGCACCGAATCCGCGTCGTCGGCCGATTCCAGCAATGCCTCAGCCAATAGGCTCATGGCGCTGACCGGAGTCTTCAGCTCATGGCTCACATTGGCGACGAAGTCGCGGCGGGTGGCCTCCATGCGGGCCTGCTCGGAATCGTCGTCGGCGAAAAGAACCACGAAGTTCGGATTCTCCTGCGACAGCGGGCGAGCAACACCTCGGACAGCGAGCCGGGCACGCCCGGGCATGGGGATTTTGGCGGTGAGCTCGAAATCCACGTCCTGGCCGTCGGACAGCACCTGCTGGACCGCGGCCCAGGCGCGTTCGTCCAGCAGCCGATCATGGACCACGCCGAGCTCCTCGGCCCGCGGATTCACCAGCACCACGTCGCGATACTTGTCGACCACCGCGATGCCGCTCTCCGAGGCCAGCACGATCAGGTCCAGCACCTGCGACATGGTCAGCCCGGAGTCCGCGGCGACCCGCCGCCGTTCCTGCCGGGCATTCACATAGGGAAGGAGCAATCCACCGACGGCCAGTCCGACTACGGCCGCCAGGACTGCCAAAAGCACGGCCTGTGGAACGCTCACACTTTGAATCGTACGGTCGCCCGCGCGGGGTCTGACCCCGGGTGCGGGAAGTTTCACGCAGGTCACAGGCACTTCGGCGGTCGTTGGCCGGGCGTTCACGCATTGTTCGCACAGCGTGTCGTATGGCGCGACCACATATTCCGCCCTCGGGGTGTAGGTCACCGAGTGAAGCGTGAGCGCTTCTCTGGCAACCGCTTTCATTCGGACAGTTCAGTCCTCCGGATCGCGGTAGAGGGCGTCCCGCACCGCATCGCCGTGCTGATCCGCCCAGACGCCGAGCGCGAAGATCGGGATCAGCAGATCCTTGCCCGCGCTCGTCAGCGCGTACTCCACCCGGGGTGGCGATTCGGCATACCGGCGACGTTCGAGCAAACCCATACGCTCCATGCGGCGCAGGGTCTGGGTGAGCATCTTCTGACTGATGCCGCCGATGGTTCGCTTCAAGTCGACCGGGCGCATCGGACCGTCACGCAGCGTGTACACGATCACCGTCAGCCAGGAATTGCCGAACAGGTCCACGCCCAGGCGGGCGGGACAGTCGGATTCGTAGTCGCCATAGGGCGGGAAGTCGGGCTGCGTCATGTCTTCCCCTTCGCCATTGCGCACCTTCGGGTGCCTATCGAAATTTCTACCGTCGACTCCGTAAGCACGACAAGGAGTGGAACATGCGAATCGGAATCATCGGCGCGGGACAGATGGCGCGGGCACTCGGTAGCGGCTGGGCGGCAGCCGGACACGAAATCGTGATCGGGGCAAGGAATTCCGCGCGCGCGGAGGAGACGGCGGCGGCCATCGGGCATGAGGCTCGGGCCACGACCATTCCCGCGGCGGCACGATTCGGCGAGGCCACCCTGTTGGCCCTGCCTGTCTCCGCACTGGAAGAAGTGATCGCCGAGGCCGGGGTGGATGTCTTTGCCGGGCGCACCCTCATCGACTGCACCAATGCCTTCGCACCCGACAGCGGCGGCTTCGTCCTCTCCGAAGCCGCTGTGGCCGAACGCATTGCGGCGGCGGCACCGGGAGCACACGTGGTGAAGGCGTTCAATCTGTGCGCGGCGGAAGTGTGGGAATCGGCGCAGCGCGCATTCGAGGGCCGGACACTGCTGGTCCCGTTGTGCGGCGACGATGCCGACGCCGTGGCCCGGGTCGCCGCCCTGACCGAGGACTTGAAGCTGCGACCGGTCCATGCGGGCGGGCTGCGACAGGCTCGATACCTCGAAGCCACATCGGCATTCGTGGTCGGCCTGTGGTTTGGGGGCCACGACGCGCGGGCCATGTTCCCGCCTTTGGAAGCGACCCACGCCATCCCCGATAACGAATAAGGCTGGTGCAGAGGGAGGTTGGGGTTTCACCAATCTCCCTCTTGCCGGTCAACAGAGAGTGAGTGTACAGTCACTCACATGAGCAAGCGCGGGGTCACCCTCTCCACATCGGACGTTCGACGGGAAGCCGTCCTCGATGCCGCGATCACCGAGTTCGCCAAGACCGGGTATCACGGGACACCGATCAATACCGTTGCGGCAGCGGCGGGTATCTCCTCGGCGTACGTGTTCAAGCTGTTCCCGAGCAAGGTGGAACTGTTCGTCGGCGCACTGGACCGCTGCTTCGAATTGGTCGAGCGGTCACTGGCGACCGGCGCGGCACGGGTGCCGGACGGCGATCCGGAACAGATCCTGCACGAGATGGGCGGCGCGTACGCCGAACTGATCGCGGACAATCGCCTGCTCATGCTGCAAGTTCATGCACTGTCGGCCACGGATGTCGCCGATATCGCCGATGCGGTGCGCCGCGGCTTGCAGCGCGTCACCGACTACGCCAAAACCCGTTCGGGCGGAACGGATGCGCAGGTGCAGCACTTCATGGCCTGGGGCCAGCTGTGCCACCTGATCACCACGCTCGGACTCGACGAACACACCGGCAGCTGGGCCGCCATCCTCACCGCGGGCATCCGCCACCCGGCCTGACTTTTCGACCCACGCCCCTAGCGGGGCATTTTGTTCACACTAAGGGTGAGTGACCAGTCACCCACACATGAATATCAGCGAATAGATCCAGGAAGAGAGGTCGACCGATGTCGACTACAGCCACCACCACCGCCCTCGAAATCGTGCTCCCCGGCCGGGTCGAGCCCAGCGGATTGCAGGTCACCCACCGTGAGCTGCCGCCCCTGCGGCCGGGCCAGGCATTGGTTCGGGTCGAGGCCACCGGGGTCTCGTTCGCGGAGCAGCAGATGCGGCGCGGCAAGTACTTCGACCAGCCGCCGTTCCCGTTCGTGCCCGGCTACGACCTGGTCGGCGAGGTCGTATCGGTCGGCAGCGCGGGCGATGACCTGCTGCTCGGACAGCGCGTGGCGGTGCTCACGAAGGTCGGCGGGTGGGCCAGCCATCTGATCGTGGAGGCCGCCGATCTGGTGCCGGTTCCGGCGGGATTGTCTGCGGCACAGGCGGAAACGTTCGTGGTGAATGGCATCACCGCCTGGCAGATGCTGCATCGGATCGCGAAAGTGCGTGCCGGGCAGACGATTCTGGTGCACGGCGCGAACGGCGGTGTCGGGTCGACGCTGGTGCAACTGGCACGGGCCGCCGGTATTCGGGTGATCGGCACGGCGTCGGCACGCAATGCCGAGGCGGTGCGCGCGCTCGGCGCGATCCCGGTCGACTACCGCGGTGATGTGCCGCAACAGGTTCGGGCCATCGCGCCGGACGGTGTGGACGCGGTCTTCGACCATATCGGCGGACAGAGCGTGGTGGATTCGTTCGGGCTGCTCGCGCCGGGCGGCACGCTCATGGCCTACGGCAGCGCGTCCACCAAGGATGAGGAGGGCGACTCCAAGCTTCCGGTGCTGAAGCTGTTCGGGCGGCTGGCGCTGTGGAACCTGCTGCCCAACAAGCGCAGTGCGCACTTCTACAACATCTGGGCCGGGCGGCGTCGCCTCGCGAGGTTCCGCGCGCAGCTCGCCGAGGATCTGGCCGCGGTGTTCGAGCTGGCCGTCCGTGGTGAGCTGCGCGCCCAGGTCGCGGCGGAGTTCCCGTTGCGCGAGGCGGGCCGTGCCCTCGAACTCGCCGAATCCCGCACGGTGACAGGGAAAGTCGTACTGGTCGCCGATCCGGCCTGAACAAGCCGTAATAGAAAGCCCCGGGTGTGCACGCCATTGTGCACACCCGGGGGCTTTCAGTCCCGATAAGGCGGAATCACCAGCCGGTGTTTCCCTTCACCGGGATGTTCACGAAGCTCGGACGATTCGGGTCGAGCTGCACGTGCTGCGGCTTCAATCCGGTGTCGATGAGCATCGGGAGAATCGGCAGGCCCTTGGGGAAGTTGCCCGCGAAGACGTCCACCCGGAGCCGGTGGCCCGGCTGCAGGATGGCCTCGGTACCGGAGAGCGCGATATCGAGGGTGGTGGCCTCACCGGGCACCGTCTGCTCGCGCTGGGCGAGCGAGGTGAAGGCGCGCGGATCGGTGTAGTCGCCATTGGCCGAGCGGGCGCTGTTCGCGTCGTCGATCTGACGCAGCGACGCCATCATCTGACCCGAGGTCAGCACCGTCGACGTGCCATCGGGGGCAACATCATTGACGGTGACGGTCCAGTACCCGTCGGTGGCGTCCTGAACGGTATTGAGGTGCACCGCGATCGGGCCGGAGACGGTGGTGGCCTCGGCGACCGGGGCGCTGGTGAAGGTCAGCGCATTGGTCTCGGCGATGCGAGAGTCCTTGGCGCAGCCGTCGATCAGCGACAGGAAGCCCGCGGTGGCCTGCGCGGCATCATTGGAGCAGATCGTGGTGAGACCCGGCGCCACGGTCAGGCGGGCGTCGTCACCATTGGCATCGCCGGTGAGCGAACCGTCGTACAGGCCGTTCGAGGTGCCGCTGGGCTGCGAGGACAGGTACATGCGGCGGTAGCGCGAGGCCTCCTCGGCGGGAGCCGAAGTGCCGAAACCGTTCTGGGTGATCCAGCCGCCGCCCTGCTGACGCAGGGTCACCGGGCCGTAGGTGTCGATGCCGTTGTCGATGCCCTTGAGCCACTTGTCGAACCAGGCGCGCTGCAGCACATCCAGGCGCGGCGGCAGTCCGGCGCGACCGGCCTCGGCACCCGAGGTGATGTGGTAGCCATTGCCCATGAGCAGCTGCTTGTCACCCGCGGCGGCCGGAATCTCGTTGTAGATCTTGGATTCCGAGTAGGTGAACAGGTCGTGCCAGCCACCGACCACGAAGGTCTTGGCCTGAATCTTGCTCGGATCGCCCAGCCAGCCTTCGCGTTCGTGCGAGAGGTCGTTGAGCATGGCCTTCACGCGCGGGTCCAGCTGTTCCATGGTGGTGCTGGTGTACGCGGACATCAGCACGTCCAGGTAGGTGAACGGGTCGGCGGCGCGATCCTGCAACCACTTGAAGTCGAACTTGCCCTGGGCGATGGCGGCCAGATCCGGCACCCACTTGAGGCCGTTGATGGCGCTGAGCCACAGCGGGATGAAGTTGAAGCCGAAGCCGCCGCCGGGCGCGAGCACGTCATTGACGAGGTCGCTGCCGGGGACCACCGGGAAGATGGCCTTCAGTGCGGGCGGCTGCTTTTCGGCGGCCTGCACCTGGTTGATGGCCGAGTAGGACAGACCGGTCATGCCGACCTTGCCGTCGGACCAGTGCTGCTTGGACGCCCAGTCGATGACCTCGACGGTGTCCTGCTGCTCGCGCTGGCGCAGCATGTCCCAGGCGCCCTGCGAGAATCCGGTGCCGCGCACGTCGACGACGATCTGCGTGTAGCCGGACTTGATCAACTGGCGGTCGACGGAGAAGTTGCGGAGTTCGCCGTTGCCCGCCGCATTGAGCAGCTCACCGAAGCCGGAGATGGGGGTGCCGGTCAGGTTGATCGACTGGAACAGGTTGACCAGTGCGTCGCCCAGGCCGGGGATCGCGAACGCGGAGTCGGCGACGTTCGACACCAGCTTGGTGTAGGGCGTCATGTTCACGATGGCCGGAGTCTGCGTATCGACGGCGCGGCCGGAGGCGTCGGCCGGACGGTAGACATTGCCCTTGAGGACGGTGCCGTCACTCATGGTGATGGGCACGTCCCATTCGATGGAGACATTCGGGTATTGCTGAGCGCCATCCTGATTCGCGGTCCAGGCCGCGCCTGCCGCGCCGCCGTCGGGGCCGATCGGGGTGGGCGTGGCATCCGCTGTGATGCCGGTCAAAGGAACGAGCAGCGCCACGGCGGCCAGCGCCATTGTGGCCCGTAGGGTGTTCTTCATCGAACGTGATCTACCTCTCGCAAATGGTCGAACGACCAGAGCTTATCTACCCAGAAGTAAGATGCAAATTCGGGTTACAGATACTGCTTTTTAACGGGCAACCGTGCGGCAAATACCGCCGAGGTAGGCTCGAAATACCCTACGGTGGCGTAATGAGATCCCCATCACAAGGCATTTCCAGACCGCACCGTGAACGCACGGAATGCGAGGAATCGGAAACGAAAAACGCGCCGTAGCCGACCATCGGGGCTACAGCGCGTTCTCGGAGCAGAAGAGAAGCTCGGGTTACTTCTTGCCGCCCTGATTGGCGACGGCGGCGGCACCGGCGGCAGCGGCCTCCGGGTCCAGGTATTCGCCCTTGCCGAGGGGACGCAGGTTCTCGTCCAGCACGTACTTGAGCGGAATGCCGGTGGGAATGTTCAGCCCGGCGATGTCCTCGTCCGAGATGCCCTCCAGGTGCTTCACCAGCGCACGCAGCGAATTACCGTGCGCGGCAATCAGAACCGTCTTACCCGTGCGCACATCCTGGGAGATGGTGTCCTCCCAGTACGGCACCATGCGGGCCACGACATCCTTGAGGCATTCGGTCAGCGGGACGTCGATACCGGCGTAGCGCGGGTCGGTGTCCTGGCTGTATTCGCTGCCGGGCGCGATCGGCGGCGGCGGGGTGTCGTAGCTGCGACGCCACAACATGAACTGCTCGTCGCCGTACTCGTCCTTGATCTCGGCCTTGTTCTTGCCCTGCAACGCGCCGTAGTGGCGTTCGTTCAGACGCCAATCCCGCACCACCGGAATCCAATGCCGATCGCAGGCGTCGAGGGCATTGTTCGCGGTGCTGATCGCGCGGCGCAGCAGCGAGGTGTAGACGATATCCGGCAGGATGCCCTGCTCTGCCAGCAATTCACCGGCACGCTTGCCCTCGGCGACACCCTTGGCCGTCAGCTCGACATCCACCCAACCGGTGAACAGATTGAGGGCATTCCATTCGCTCTCGCCGTGGCGCAGCAGCACGAGGGTGTACGTCATGCGGCCATCATCTCAAGGCCAGCAGACCCGCACCCGCGAGGGTCGCCTGATCGGTGAGCTCGGACGGCACCACCTGCAATTCGCGCAGGAACTCCAGGCGGGCGTGCGCGGCGACCGTCTCACGCAGCGGCTTCCAGAGCGGTTCGCCGGATTGCGCGAAACCGCCGCCGATCACCACCAGGTCGGTGTCCAGCAGGGCGGTCGCCGAGGAGATCGCGGTACCGAGGGCAGTGCCCGCGCGTTCGAAGGCGGCCAGGGCAATGGGGTTCCCGGCCTGGGCGGCCTCGGACAATTCGATGCCGGTACTGCCCTCCCAGCCCTGACGGCGAGCCCAGCGCACCGAGGAATGGCCGGAGGCGACGGCCTCGACGCAGCCGAAACCGCCACAGGCGCACGGCTCTTCATTTCCCGGAACGACAATGTGGCCGATATGACCCGCATTTCCGGTGCGGCCCATGACGACTCGGCCATCCACAATGATGCCGCCGCCGATACCGGAGGACACGGTCAATGCGAGCGCATTCGAAACACCCTGCGCCGCACCCCATTTCTGTTCGGCCAGGGCCAGGCAGACACCGTCTATGGCGAATCGGATATCCGCGCCGGGAAATACTTCGCGGACCGCTTCCACGAGAGCGAAACCGTGCGCCCATTCCGGGATATTGAGCGGGCCCGCCGATCCGACCGTCACATCCACCGGTCCGGCCGAACCGATTCCCACCGCGGTGATATCCGAATCCCCCGCCACGGTCGTCAGCAACTCGCGGCAGGCTTCCCACACTCCGGAGCGCGGCACCGCGATGCGCCGCACGCCTTGCACAAGGCCATTCGAATCCACGAGTCCCGCCGCGAATTTCGTTGCCCCGATATCCAGCGCCAATGCCACCATCGGTTCGCCTCCAGTCCTATCGCTACCGCTGTGCGCTCGGCCGATTCTCGCGCATCGGCGGCGAACCCGGGGCGACTACGGCTGGTCCGCGGTATCCACCAGATGTTCGAAGGCGCGCAGGTTCTTCAGCGATTCGCCGCGCGAGACCCGCCACTTCCATTCCTTGCGAATGGATTCGGCGAAACCGAGCTCGAGGAGCACATTGAAATCGGCGTCGACGGCCTCGAGGATCGAGCCGAACCAGGTATCGAGTTCATCGGGCGTGACGGCGTGCGTGGACATGCGGCCGACCAGGTAGATGTCACCCAGCTTGTCGAGGGTGTAGGCCACGCCGTACAGGCGGCGATTGCGGCGCAGCATGAACTTGTAGACGCCCTCGAAGTTCTCGTCCGGTTTGCGGCAGACGAAGGACTCCATGCGCACGCCGTGCTTGCCGACGGTGACCATGACGGTGGTCTTGAGCTTGCGCTCACCGGGCAGGATCACGACGAACGTGTCCTCGCCCTCACGGGTGTATTCGATGTCGCGGTCGCGCAGGGTGTCGTCGATCAACTGTGCGGTCTCGCTCATCGGCGTACTACTCCCGTCCGGCGACGCCAGAGCGCGAGCGACCTGGCGTGATTGCTGTCGGTATGCAGGCTACTGCCGCGGCTGCGGGACACCCGCGCCTGGGACAGGGCGGCCGAGTAGCTGTCGAGCAGTCCGTCGGCGGTATGCGCCCAGGAGAAGTTGGAGGCGTGCTCGACGGCGGCCACGCCCATCTGCTCGAGTCGGCCCGGATTGTCGAACAGCGAGCGCAGGGCTGCCGCCCAATCGGCTGTGTGATGGCCGGGGACCAGCAGCCCGGAGACATGGTCGCGGACCGCGGTGCCGAGGCCACCCACATCGGCGGCGAGCACGGGGGTGCCGCTGGCCTGCGCCTCGATGGCGACCAGGCCGAAGGATTCGTTGTAACTGGGCACGGCCACCAGATCCGCGGCGCGGTACACCTGAGCCAGGCGGTTCGGAGGCTGCGGCGGCAGGAAGGTGACGCGATCGGAAATGCCCAGGGCGGAAGCCAATTCGATCAAGGCATCGGGGCGTTCCAGACCGGAGCCGGAGGGACCGCCGACGATCAGCACACGCAGCGGACGGTCGGGACGATGCGGTTGCACGGCCTCGTCGGCCAGCATTTGCGCGGCGGCGCGGACCAGCACATCGGGGGCCTTGAGCGGCTGGATGCGGCCGATGAAGGCGACGATCCGCTCCTCGGCGGGCAGGCCGAGTTCCGCGCGGGCGGCGGCCTTGTCGCCGGGTCGGTAAAGGTTCAGGTCCGCGCCGGGCAGCACCACGTCGATGCGGTCCGGGTCGGCGCCGTACAGCTCGACCAGTTGGCGGGCTTCCTCGGCGGTATTGGCGACCAGACGGTCGGCCTCGGCGACGATCTGCTTCTCGCCGATCTCACGCGCGGCCGGTTCCGGGGTGTCGCCCTCGGCCAGGTAGGCGTTCTTCACCGCGGCCAGGGTGTGCGCGGTGTGCACCATGGGCGTGCGCCAGCGGTCGCGGGCCAGCCAGCCGACCTGACCGGACAGCCAGTAGTGCGAATGGATGAGGTCGTAGTGGCCGGGCTGATGCCGGGCCTCGGTGCGCAGCACCTCGGCGGCGAACGGACACAGCTGCGTCGGCAGATCGTGCTTGTCGAGACCCTCGAACGGCCCGGCCTGCACATGCCGGACCAGGACGCCGGGGGCGGCCTCGACCACGGGTTCGTCATTGGAGGAAGTGGCGCGGGTGAAGATCTCCACCTGGGTGCCGCGACGGGCCAGTTCGATGGCGGTCTGCAGCACGTAGACATTCATGCCGCCCGCGTCGCCGGTACCCGGTTGCGCGAGGGGTGAGGTGTGCACCGATAGAACGGCAATCCGATCAGGCCGTAGGTCGGGGCGTTGACTCACCACTCCAGTGTGCATGGGAGCTATAACGGTAAAAACATTGGACACCTTCCCAAGTGAGCTGAGTCACAAGGAATTTCATCAGCGTGATTGCAATGCTTGGGGCGCTGAGGTGGCATCAGGCCAGGTCGGCGGCGAAGTCCGTGATCTCGGCCACCCAGCGCGACGGATCCTCGATGAACAGGCCGTGCAGGGAGTCCTCCCAGTAAGAGGTCTGGGCAGCCGGGACGGTGTCGGCGATATAGCGGCCGTTCTCGACCGGAACCACCGGATCGGCGGTGCCGTGCATGACCAGGACCGGGACATCGAGGGTGCGCAAGGTCTCGGTGTTGTCGACCGTGCGATAGAACAGGGCCTTGCGAACCCGGGGGCGGGTGGCGACGCTGCCGCCGAAGAGGCGCTGCGCATCCTCGCCCTTGTCGCGGCCCGGACCGGTATTGGCATTGCCGAAGGCGGCGAAACCCCGATTGGCGTAGCCCGCGCTCTCGGAGAAGACGTCGGGGATGGCCTTCGCCATGGCCGGGCCGGTCTCCGCGCCGGGGACGCCGCGGCCGATGCCCGCCTGCGAACCGGTGTAGACCACGCCCGCGACCGCACCCGTGCCGTAGGCGGCCAGGTAGTCGGTGAGGACGATGCCGCCGTAGGACCAGCCGAGCAGGATCGCGCCCGAGGTGATGTCCTCGGCCGCGAGGACGGCGGCCACGTCGGCGGCCCAGTTCTTAGGGTCGTCGTAGCCGGATTCCGGGGCGTCGGAGTAGCCGTGACCGCGCAGATCAAGGGCGATCACCCGGAAGCTCTCGGCCAGCTCGTCGGCCGCGCGGCCCCAGCACCGCAGCGTTCCGGACCATCCGTGCAGCAGGACCAGCGGTCGCGCACCCTCCGGGCCGGTGACCCGGTAAACGATAGTGGTCCCGTCCGCACTGACTACTTCCCGAATCGCCATAGCAGCCAGGCTAACCGGAGGTGTTGCGCGCAGCGTGAGCGGAAAGCGTCGGGGCCGGACAGGCGATGAGGGTGTGTACCTCGGCGAGCCTGCTCGACACGCCGTCTTTAAGCTCAGGGGATGAGCACTCGCACCGCTGTCGTGACCGGAGCAAGTTCGGGGATCGGGGAAGCTACCGCCCGCGAACTCGCGAAGCAGGGGTACCACGTGTTCGTGGGGGCACGACGGATCGATCGGCTGGAACAGCTGGCGGCCGAGATCGGCGGGACCGCGCTCGCACTCGACGTGACCGACGAGGACTCGGTGCAGGCCTTCACCGACGCTGTCGGGCGCTGCGATGTGCTGGTCAACAATGCGGGCGGGGCCAAGGGACTGGCCACGGTGGCGGAGGCCGACCTGGACGACTGGCGGTGGATGTGGGAGACCAATGTGCTCGGCACGCTGCGGGTCACCAAGGCGCTGCTGCCCAAGCTCATCGAATCCGGTGACGGGCTGATCGTCACCATCACCTCGGTGGCCGCCTTCACCGCCTACGACAATGGTTCCGGCTACACCACCGCCAAGCACGCGCAGGCGGTGCTGCACCGGACCCTGCGCGGGGAACTGCTCGGAAAGCCGGTGCGGCTCACCGAGATCGCGCCGGGCGCGGTGGAAACCGAGTTCTCCCTCGTCCGCTTCGAGGGTGACACCGAGCGCGCCGCCAAGGTGTACGACGGCATCGATCCGCTTGTCGCACAGGACATTGCCGAGATCATCGGCTTCGTCGCCTCGCGGCCGCCGCACGTCAATCTCGACACCATCGTCGTGAAGCCGCGGGACCAGGCCGAAGCCGGCCGCTTCGCACGACGCAGCTGACCCGCATGACATCGTCATTCCGGCGTGCTCTCGGCCGGAATCTACCGGCGCCCCAGATAGTTACTCCTGTTTCCGGCCAAACCACGTCGGGATGACCAGGCAGCGGTGTACCGACCGTGCTGCCGTAGCCGTAATCGTTGAGGAGGCGTGGTGACGCGCGAGATTTCGCGGCCTCGGCTGTTATCGCTGGAGTCGGTGCCGCCGTCGGCGCTGGTGCTGACCGGGATCGTGTCGGTGCAGGCCGGGGCGGGCATTGCCAAGCAGCTGTTCGAGGAGCTACCACCGAACGCCGTGGTGCTGCTGCGGCTGTTCACCTCGGCGCTGGTGCTGGGGTTCCTGGCGCGCAAGGCATTACGGACGGTGTGGCGTGATCACTCCGCTCGGAGTCTCACACTGGCGGTCGGGTACGGACTGACCCTCGCCTTGATGAATTTCTGCATCTACCAGTCGTTTTCGCGCATTCCACTGGGTGTGGCGGTGACGATCGAGTTCCTGGGGCCGCTGACCGTCGCGGTCATTTCCTCGCGGCGGGCGTGGGATCTGCTGTGGGTGGCCCTCGCGGCCACCGGCGTGGTGCTGCTCGCCAAGGGCGGCGGCGCGCTCGATGCCGTCGGTATCGGGTTCGCCTTGCTGGCCGGGGTGGGCTGGGGCGCTTACATTCTGCTCGGCCAGGCCGTGGGCAAGGACTTCCCCGGCATGACCGGCTTGGCCATCGGGAGCTTGATCGGCACCCTCGTCATGCTGCCGATGGGGATCGCCTCGGGCGGTAGCGCCCTGCTCGATCCCCGGCTGCTGCTGCTCGGCATGGCCGTGGGCGTGCTGTCCTCGCTGATCCCCTACTCGCTGGAACTGGATGCCTTGCGGCGCATGCCCGCTCGCGTGTTCGGAATCCTGATGAGCCTGGAACCGGCGGTGGCGGCGCTGGTGGGCCTCATCGTGCTGGGTGAATTACTCTCGCTGCGACAGTGGCTCGCGATCGGGTGCGTGATCGTGGCATGCGTGGGATCCACACGCGGGCAGAAGGATCCGATCGAAGCACCCGAGGCCTGAGCGCGGTCAGTCGGCCAGGCGAATGCGGAGGGTCTCGTAGGTGGGGATGAAAACCTTTCTGCGGTAGCGGCGTTCGACGATCTCGTAGGGGCGGCCATTGACCGTCAGCGCCTCGAGCAGGGCCGTCAGCTCCGAGTGCACGAGTTGCGCGCCCAGACACAGGTGGCGGCCGCCGCCGAACCAGAGTTGCCGGGTTTCGGGGATGTAGTCGCGGCTGATGCTGAACCCGCCCACCGAATTATTGATCGACCAGGTGAGGATTTTGACGTGCTCACCGGCGGTGAGTTTGCGGCCCGCGATCTCCACGTCGGCGGTGACGGACCGGCCGACCAGGTACGCCGGACTGGTGACGCGCAGGGTTTCGCGGACGGCATCGGGGGTGCGTTCGGGGGCGGCGAGCAGGGCGCGCTGTTCGCCGCTGTCGTGCAGGATCGCGACCATGCGGCTCATCGAGCTGGCGAGGGTGTCGGTGCCCGCGACGGCCATGAGAATGGCCAGGCCCGAGGCGTGCTCGACTTCCAGGCCGAGTTCGCGGCAGCGGCCGAGGGTGGTGTTGCCGTCGGCGCGGGCGTAGGCGGCGGGCACCGAGGTGGCGAGCTTGCCCGCCAGGGTGCGGGCGCGCTCGACGGCCACCGGGTCCAGGGTGGTGGAGGCCATGGTGCCCATGGCCAGGTTGACGAGTTCCTCGACGTGTTCGAAGAGCACGCGGAAGGGCTCGTCCGGATCGTCGGTGGTGAAGCCGCCGTCGGCGAAGATGGCGGCGATATCGGCGGGTTCCATGCCGACCAGGTCGGAGACGCTGCGGCCGACCAGTACCCGGGCCCGTTCGGCGACGTCCACGGTTTTCCCGGCGGCGAGGTCGTTGGAGAGTTCCTTCAGGCCGGGGCCGATGACCCGATCCACCAGGGCGTCGGTGTGCTTGGCGGCGAACAGGTCCCGCACCTTGGCGCGCAGGGCGACATGGCCGGGGCCTTCGAAGAGGTCCTCGACCCAGTCGCCGATGACCTGCGCCCACCAGTGCCCGGCCGCACCTTCGGAGACGATGCTGAAGTGCGTGCTGTCGTTGTAGATCTGGCGGGCGACCAGGGGGTCGGCCACGAACCAGCCGAGCTTGGGCACCTTGCGAATGGGTTTGGCGGCGCGCCCCACGAGCAGCAGGGCGGGCAGCCAGGGCTGACCGGCGGCGAGCAGGGCTAGTTCATGCCTCTTGGCGGCATTGGGCATGGTGGCTACTCCCGGCGGATCTCGGCTACGAACACTTCTGTACGTCAATCAGGCATTGCTGCGCAATGTCGTTCACCTCACACGGTCTGACTTAGAGAATTTTCAAAATAGAAATACGCACACTGCTAGCGTCCCGGGCAACTTGTGGGCTGCTTTGGAGTGAACACGCATGCTGAAATCCCGAATCGAAGCGGTGGGCTCGTACCTCCCCACCGACGAGGTATCGACAGCGGAACTGCTGGCGCAACTGGCCATCGAATCCCCGGTCGACCTGGAGAAAGTCAGCGGGGTCCGGAACCGCCGCCGCTGCGGCACGGATGCCGAGGGACTACCCGAGGACTCGTTCACCGTCGCCCTCGCCGCCGCCCGCAGCGCACTCGGGAACTCCGGCTATGCGGCCGCCGATCTGGACGTGATCATCTCCTGCTCGATCACCCGCATTCGCGGCGACGAATTCTGCGTGGAACCGTCCTTCGCACTCATGCTGCGCAATGAACTCGGCGCGACCGGAGCCATCCACTTCGACGTGTCCAATGCCTGCGCGGGCATGATGAGCGGCGTGCTGGTGCTGGATCGAATGATCCGCGCGGGCATTGTCGAACGCGGGCTCGTCGTGTCCGGGGAGTACATCACTCCCATCGCCGACACCGCGGTACTGGAGATGTCGGAGAAGTACGATCCGCAGTTCGCCTCGCTGACCGTCGGTGATGGGGCGGCGGCGGTCATCCTGGACGGTAAGGGCGTCGACGGCGACTGCATCGACTACATCGAACTCAATACCAGTGCGGCCTTCGCGCAGCTGTGCCTCGGCATGCCGAGCGATCGCAGCTCCGGTATCGCGCTGTACACCGACAACCGGGCCATGCACAACGAGTCGCGGTATCTGCTGTGGACCACGCGGCAGAAGGACTTCCTGCACGCACGGGGCAGTGACTTCACCGCCGAGGACTACGACTATCTGATCCATCATCAATTCAGTGGGCCCGCGGTGGAATTGATCAACAAGATCGCGGAGCGGGAATTCGACTCCACCATGCCGACCGGTCTTGCCGTACTGGAGAAGTACGGAAACACCGCATCCACCTCGCATTTCGTGGTATTACACGACGCGCTCAAACAACAAAGGCTAGCGTCCGGAGCGAAAGTACTGATGGTGCCCGCAGCCTCCGGCGTGGTGGCCGGGTTCCTGTCCGTAACTCTCGGCGAACTTCGGGCGTGATATCCATGGGCATCGTAATTTCTTCAGTCACAGTAGAAATCGGCGGCGGAAGCTCCATCGAACAAGCGGCGGCAGCAGCGAGGCGCGCCATCGCGGAAGCCGGTACCACACCGGAACACATTGACGCGCTGATCAATACGGGCGTCTATCGCGATTCGAACATGGTGGAACCCGCCATGTCGGCGCTCATTCAACAACAGGCGGGCATCGGGCTCGAGTACCGCAGCGGCGATGTGCCCTGCCTGTCCTTCGATCTCATGAACGGGGCCACCGGCGTACTCAACGCCATTCAGGTCAGCCAGGCGCTGCTGGAAGCGCCGACCGTGCAGCGGGTACTCATCGTCTCCGGTGACGCGCATCCGTCGAAATCGCCTGAACCGCAACCCGGATTCCCGATCAAACCGGTCGGGGCCGCGATGGTGCTGGAGCGGATTCCGGGTCCGAAGGGATTCGGGGCGCTGCACATCAGCGCCACGGATGGGCGGCCCGAGGCCGTCGGGTACGTCCGGCTGTCGGATATGGGCGTGAGCGGACGCTCCACCATCGTGGTGGATCGGACCACCAATGGGGTCGAAGAGCTGCTGCACCACGCGGTATCCGCGGCCAGCGAGGCAGTGGAGATCGCCGATGTGGCCGCCGAGCGGATCGTCCTGATCTGCGGGCGGCCCACCGCCGAATTCCCGGCGCTGCTGGCACAGCGACTTGGACTGCCCGCAGACTCGGTCTGCGTGCCCGCAGACTCGGTCTGCGCCGATGACGCCGAGCGCTCCACCTCCCTGCGCTTGGACGCCCACACATCCGCACTGCCCGCCGCCTACCTGGCCGCCCGCGACAGCGGCAAACTCGACCGAGCCGACGTGGCATTGTTCGTCGCGGCGGGAGCGGGACCCTCGGCCGCCGCCATCGCCTATCGGCTGCGGTGAAACCCCTCGCCGATCAAGGGCGATAGACAGCGCGAGACCTCCGGAGGGATCTTTCGATGAGCAAACTGTGGGTTGTCATGCCCGCGTACAACGAGGAGCACGGAATCACCGGCGCCCTGGCGGCATTGGCCGCGCAGCTGGACCGGGACTTCACGCTCGTCGTGGTGGACAACAACTCCACTGACGACACCGCCACGGTGGTGCGCGATTTCGCCTCCGAACACCCCTGGATGCGGATCGAGCTCATCGAGGAGACCCAGAAGGGCACCGGCGCGGCGGCGGACACCGGTATGCGCCATGCCATTTCACGCGGCGCGGTGCGACTGGCCCGCACCGATGCGGACTGCCTGCCCACCCCCGACTGGACCACGCGCATCAATGCCGCATTCGAATCCGGGCTCCGGCTGATCAGCGGGCAACTCATTCCACGCACCGATGAGGGCGTGAAATGGGTGGACCGCACCATCATTCGGGTGGCATTGGAGGTGGCGTCCACCTTCGGCAAGTTCCGGCCGGGCAATCAGGACTCCCGCTATCTCGGGCCCTACGTCATGACGCCGGGCTGCAATATGGCCATCACGGCCGAACTGTACGAAGCCGCGGGCGGGTTCCCGCGCACCGCCATCGAAGACCTGCACGAGGACCGCGCACTGGTCAATGCCGTCCGGACCATCACCACCGACTACGGACTGCGCCGCGATGTCCGCGTCTACGGCTCCAACCGCCGGGTGCGCGCCTGGGGCGTCCGCAAGACCCTCGCCTGGTACGCCGATCACCGATACAAGCCGGAACTGGTGGACATTCGATGACCGATACCGAGAAACTCTCCCAGGACTTCCTCGAACTCCTGCGGGAGCAGGTCCGGCTGCGGCCGGACGCGCCCGCCTTCGGGATGATCGCCGAGCAGCCGCTCACCTACGCCGAACTCGAGGCGCGCATCATCTCGGTGGCGAACCAGTTGCACGCCAAGGGCTTCCGGCCCGGCGACCGCATGCTGTTCTCCATCCGGCCCTGCGTGGACGCGGTACTGCTGGTCTTCGGCACCATCGCCGCGGGCGGCACCATCGTGTTCGTCGACCCCGGCGTCGGCCCGGAACTCTTCGCGCGCCGCATCGACCTGGTCCAACCCACCTGGGCTGCAACGGAATCCCTGCTGTACCTGCTCAGCGGGCCATTGACTCGCGCGGGCCGCAAGCTCGGCCTGTCCCTGCCCGCCTTCGGTGACCTGCCGGTCCGCCACATCCACAGCGGCACGCGCCTGCCCGGCACCCCCGCCGCATCGATCCCGATCCGGCAACTGCTGACCCCGACCCGCGCCCTCGTCGATACCGCCGACTTCTCCAACCCGGAGGCCGAGGCACTGATCGTCTTCACCTCCGGAACCACGGCGGCGCCGAAAGCCGTTGTGCACACGCGTGGTTCGCTCGGCGCGGGTCTGGCAGCCATGGCGGGCCGCAGCAGCCTCGGACCGGGCGTGCGCCTGCACACCGAGCAGTTGATGATGGGCCTGCCCGCACTGATGGCGGGCGCGTGGTGGTCCATGCCGCGGTATCCCCGCTTCGGCACGCATATCGATCCGATCCGATTCGCGCGCACCCTCGATGCCGCCACCCACGCCTTCTTCACCCCTGCCGATCTGGCGGTGGTGCTCACGGCCATCGAATCCGGGACGATCGCCGCGCCCGCCCTGCGCGAGATCTCACTCGGTGGGGCCCCGGTAACGACGGCCCTGCTGCGCCGTGCCCGCGCCGCCCTGCCCGGCTGTGAATTCCTCGCCATCTACGGCATGACCGAAATCCTGCCCGTGGCAATCACTTCCGGTACCGCGAAACTGGGATTCGACGGCCCCGGCGACCCCTTGGGCGTGCCGGTGCCCGGTGTGGCCGCCCGCATCGCCGAGGACGGGGAACTGATCCTCTCCGGCCCGAACCTGTGCCGCGGCTATCTCGGCGAACCCGGGCTGGAGGAAATCCACACCGGCGATCTGGCCCGCTTCGACGGCGACATCCTGATCCTCATGGGCCGCAAGAAGGACATGATGATCCGGGGGAAGACCAATATCTACCCCGGACTGTACGAGCCCGCCATCAATGCGATCGAAGGCGTCCACCAAGCCATCATGGTTGGCGTCCCCGACGAGATCGGCGACGAACGCATCATTCTCGCCGTCGTCGCCGACCCCGATGCCACCGACCTCATTGCCCGCCTGCACCGTGAACTACCCACTCGCATAGACACATCCGCGATTCCGGACGACATCGTGCTGGTGCCGGAAATCCCGGTGAGCGGCCGCACCAGCAAGCCCGATCGCGCCGCGTTGCGTACCCGGCTGGCGGGCCGATTCGACTGAGCCCGCTATAGGTCCGCGGGTCGGTCCGCCAGCGCTCCGAGCACGTGGTCGGCGAAGTCCTCGGCTTGACGTGCCGTCAGCACGCCGTCCACGTAGCAGAAGCTCAGTTGCATTTCGTCGTGCGCGGTGGAGATCGCCACGGTCATGGCGCTGACGCAGGAGTTCGAGCCGGTCAGTACCAGGCTCGAAATCCGCAAGGCTCCAATGTGTTCGGGAAACTCCACCCGTCCCACATTGGTGACCGAGACATTCCACGACGCACGCCGATCGATCAATTCGACCAAGCGCCGCCCGGATTCGACCGTCCGCGGCGTCCCGAACCGCATACCCGCCACGGTCGACAGATGCCGCCGCTGCCGAACTCCGCGCTCCACTTGCCGATTGACCGATCGCGCCATGTCCCAGAGCGATATCTCCGGGCCGAATCGCACGAATCCGGCCAGCACCGGTGCATAGATCCCGAGTTCCGCCGCATCCGGCACGGGCTCGAGCTCCCCCCGGAAATCCACCGGAGACCCGATCCCCGCCACCCCGCGCCCGCCGGGCCGCACGGTATGACCGATCGCCCGCGCGACCGCGGCAGCGAGGGCTCCGTGCACGGTGACCCCGGCCCGTCGGCAATCCGCGACCAGCGGTGCGAGCTCCTCGGCCCGAATCACCCTGTGCACCAACTTGGTACGCCGTTCGGGCAATGCCAAGGGCACCGCCCCCGTCAGCCGCTGTGGCCGCAGCACCAAGGCCGCCGCCTGATCGAACAGCGTCGTGTACACGTACCGCCAAAACCCTCGCGCCCCAACCGGAATGAGATCGTCGGAAGGTGGCACGGCAGCACGCCCCACAACCATGTCCGCGTGCGAATCTCCGTTCCCCACAGCGTATTCGATCAGCTTGCGCAGCACCGTGAGCAGCGATCGCCCATCGATGATGAGGTGCGAGATGGTCACGATCAGGTCATGCCGTTCTTCGGCCGTTCCCGCACCGCTCGCCACATCCACGATCCGGGCGAGCCCCGCCCGCACCTCGAGCGGTTCGACCAATTCGGCATCAATCTCCGCGCGCCATCGCTGCGGATCCACGGTCTCGACTCGCCGCACCGGAATCCGCGCGGCATCCAGGGCCACCAACCGTGGATCACCCCCGGCCGGATCCACCACCCCCGCGCGCAGCAGCGGATACTCCGCCATCACCGCGGCCGCTCCCCGCTCCAACTGCTCCGGCGAAAGCGCTCCCGTCACCCGCACCCGCACACAGCAGTTCGCTGGCGAGATCTGATCGATAATCCAGAACCACCGCTCGGACGGGCTCAGCCTCCGCCCGAAACCCGTTGCCGCCGTGACCGACCCGGCCTCCGACACTGGCGACTCACGCGCGACCACCGGCCCTCCTCACACTCTCGAGAGGGCCAAAACATAACCCCAACCCGGCCGTCGCGCATTGCGGAACGTCACGACCGGGGTGGGACGGGCGGAATCCTCAGCGAGGAGCTGCCGGGGTCACCGGTGCGGCGGTCACGACGGACGCGGGATCGCCCTTGAGCGCCGACATGGTCTTCCAGGTGTCCCAGTCGATGGTCCAGTCGTACAGGTCGCCGTCGGCCGCCGAGAGCGGGATGCGGGTGCCGGTCACTTCCACCGGGTCGCCGTAGAGGGCGGTCGGGAAGTACTGCTGGGCGTCGCTCGGGCTGAGGTTGATGCAGCCGTTGGTGACATTGGTATTGCCCTGCGCGCCAAGCGATTCCGGGTTGGCGTGGATGAACTCGCCATTATTGGAGATGCGGACGGCCCAGCGCTCACGCACGTTCGTATAGAACGGCGGGTTGGACATCATGAAGTCTTCGTACTTCTCGGTGACCACGTGAATGCCGGAGCGGGTGACATTGCGGTCCTGATTGCCTTCGCCGTAGCTGCACGCGAAGTCGAAGACGGTCTGCCCTTCGCGGACCACCTGGATGCGGTGGCTGGGGGCGTTGGCCTTCACGATCTGGGAGCGGCCGATGCGGAAATCGGAGGTGAGGTCGGACGCGCCGTAGATGCCGCCGCCCAGGTCCAGGCCGTACAGCTTGGCGGCCACGTGCACCGTGGTGCCGGGCTGCCAGTATTCGCGGGGCCGCCAGTGCGCGCGGGAGCCGCCATTGTCGTCGGGCAGCCAGGCCCAGCCGCCCTCATTGTTCGGGGTGGTGGTGACGACCAGGGCCTTCTCGGCGGCCGCCTTGTTCTCGACATGCCCCTTGAACTGGATGATGATCGGCGCGGCAATGCCGACCTCTTGGTTGTCGGCGATATTGATGGTCGCCGGGGCCTGGGTCTTGGGGCTGACGGTGGTGAACTTGCCGTCGATGGTGACCGGCTTGTTGTCGGTGCCGGTGGCGGTGCCGGACCAGGTGTAGGTGACGCCGTAGCCGAGCACCTCATTGACCGTGTACTGCGTGTGGTCGGCATTGAAATCGCCGGTGACCTGCTTACCGTTCGGATTGGTCAGCGTCACCTGGTCGATGCGGCCGCCCGTCACGGAGACGGAGATCTTGGCGGTGGGGTTGACGTTCTCGGCGTTATTGCCGGGATCCGTCGTCACCTTGGCAGCGGGGGTGCTGTCCTTGGCCGAGCCGCTACCGCCTTTGTCGGACGAACACGCGGCCGCCGCCACGGACGCGGCGGCCAACAGGCCACCCAGCATGGCGGTCCTCCGCCGGACCGGCACTCCTCGATTGCTCACTGTCTCGAGGTTACCCGTGCGAACCGAGTGCTTCAGCCGACGACGGAGTGGCTCGGGACACGCCTAGAGCTCGAAACCCACCGTGACCGGTTCCGGCTCCAGGACGATGCCGAAACGCTCGGCGACGCCGTCGCGCACGGTGTGTGCGAGAGCGAGCAGGTCAGCGGCCGCCGCGGAACCCCGATTGGTCAGTGCGAGCGTGTGTTTGGTGGACAGTCGCGCGGGGGCATCCTCGCCCGGGAAGCCCTTGGCGAAGCCGGCCCGTTCGATGAGCCAGCCCGCGGAGAATTTCACCCCGCCCTCGACCGGCCAGGTGGGCACCGCCACATCCGCGCCGACATGTGCGGAAACCGCCTCCAGCACCTCCGCCACCCGGGTGTCCGGTACGACCGGATTGGTGAAGAACGAGCCCGCACTCCAGGTGTCGTGATCGGCCGGATCGAGCACCATGCCCTTCCCTGCACGCAACCGCAGGACCGCGTCGCGGACGTCGGCGGCGGGGCGGGTCTCGCCCTCTTCGGCGCCCAGTGCGGCGGCCAGTTCCCGGTAGCGCAGCGGCTCGCTGGAACCGTCCTGGTGCAGGGCGAATTCGACGGCCAGCACGACGGCCTTGTCACAGTGCTTGAGAATCGAAGTGCGGTAACCGAATCCGAGCTCGGCCGGTTCGACCCAGCGGCATTCGCCGGAAGCGCGGTCCAGCAGATGCACGCGGCGCAGCAGGCTCGCGACCTCGACGCCGTACGCGCCGACATTCTGAACCGGCGTGGCACCGGCCGAACCGGGGATTCCGGACAGGCATTCGAGACCGCCGAAGCCCTCCGCGATCGTGGCGGCCACCACGGCGTCCCAATTCGCGCCCGCCTCGGCGACGACATGACCTTCCCAGATCTCGACATCCTGGGAGGCGATCCGGACGACAACCCCGTTGAAGCCTTCGTCCGAAATGAGAAGGTTCGAGCCGCCCGCGAGCAACAGCAGCGGAATCCCGGCCGCATCCAGCTCCCGCACGGTCGCCACCAGCGACTCCGTGCTCGGGCAGTCCGCGACCATGGCCGGACCACCCACCCGCAGGGTCGTCAGCTCCGCCAGCGGCACCGCGTCGCGCAACCACGCGCCGGTCGCCGCGAGCCGGTCCCGCAGGTCGGAGAAGGCCACCACCCGAGAAGTACGCACGGGCATAAACGGTAACCTGTCCGACCATGGCGACACCTCTGGCCTTCACTGCGCACTCCGTCCACTCCACCGCCGCCGTGCGCGCGGCCTTCGCCGACGAGCAGTACTGGAAAGACCGGATCGAGGAAGTCGGCGGCCCGAATGCCCGCATCGACTCGATCAGCATCAACGGTGACCAGGTGCGCGTCGATATGGTGCAGGCCATCCCCGCCTCCGAACTGCCCGCGCAGGTCACCGCGGTCCGCCCCGGCGACCTGATCATTCCGCGCATCGAAACCTGGAACGGCTCCGGCGGCACCGTCGAGGCGCATGTGGACGGCGTGCCCGCCAATGTCAACGGCACCCTCACCGTCACCGATGACGGCACCGGCTCCAAGTTCGTGGTGGACGCCACCATCGAGGTGAAGATCCCGCTCTTCGGCAAGAAGATCGAGGCCGCCATCCAGCAGCACCTGACCGAACTGCTCGAGAGGGAAGCCGAGTTCACCGCGGCGTGGCTGAGTTCGCACTGACGTAACTGGCTCGGTTCGCCCTGAAACGACGCTGCCCGCAGTAGCCTGATCGATCGTGCCCCGCCGACTGGATTACTCCGCGCGCTATCCGCTGCACACCACCAAAGAGGTGTACGCGGCACTCATGAACCGCGACCACTGGGACGCGCGGATCGAAGAGATGCGGAAACACTCCCCCAATGACCTGGTGAGCCTGGAAGCCGGAGACCACGGCATCACGGTGGAGACCCGGCATGTGCTGCCCAAGGACAGCCTGCCCGACCTGGCGCAGACCGTCATGCGCAAGGACATGGTGATCACCCGCCGCGAGACCTGGGGACCCTTCGGACCCGAGGCGACCGGCGAATATGTCGCCGAAATCCCCGGCGGGCCCGGCACTCTCGGCGGCACCATGCGCCTGTTCCCCACCGAGACCGGCTGCACCCTGCGCACCTCCTCCCAGGCCGAGGTGTTCATCCCGTTCTTCGGGCGCAAGCTCGAACAACTCATGCTGGTGAACCTGATCGACCTGTTCCGCGCCGAAGCCGAGGTGACACAGCTCTGGCTGGATCAGAACGCCGCCTGAAACCGATCGGGACGATCACCCGCGGCACCACCGGCATCAATCGGCTGCGGCGCGGCGACCGCTGGCTCACCCACGATTCTTTGGTGGCCGAGCGGTTGCTGAACGCCGCCGATCCGCTCGTGGTGGACCTCGGTTACGGCGCGAGCCCCGTCACCACCCTCGAACTCGCGGCCCGCCTGCGCACCGTCCGCCCCGACCTGCGCGTGGTCGGCCTCGAAATCGATCCCGAACGCGTGGCCCCCGGCCGGGACGGCGTCACCTTCGCCCGGGGCGGCTTCGAACTGGCGGGCCTGCACCCGATCCTGGTGCGCGCCTTCAACGTCCTGCGCCAATACCCCGAATCCGCCGTCCCCGAAGCCTGGTCCACCATCCTGTCGGGCCTGCACCCCGACGGTCTCCTCATGGACGGCACCTGCGACGAACTCGGCCGCCGCTGCGCCTGGATCCTCTTGGACCGCACCGGCCCCCTCTCCCTCACCCTGGCCTGGGACCCCTTCACCGTCGACCGCCCCTCCGACATAGCCGAACGCCTCCCCAAGGCCCTCATCCACCGCAATATCCCCGGCGAACCCATCCACACCCTCCTGACGGCCGCCGACCGAGCCTGGGCCAGCTCCGCCCCGCTAGCCCCCTACGGCCCCCGAGCCCGCTGGCGTCACGCCGCAAACCTCCTGCGGGAACAGGGTTTTCCCCTCAGCCCCCAACGCCGCCGCCTCCGCGACAACACCCTCACGGTCCCATGGAAGGCCGTCGCACCTCTTCCCTGAGCCGCTCGCTCGAATTCGGCAGCACCCCGGGCCGTGGCGCAATTACACTGTCCCCCAACGGCCCCCCAACACCAGCTTCTTCGTGGAGCACGTTGGCCGGACCGCAGGCTGCAATGACCCGCGCACTCCCGCGCGGATCATTGGAGCTTGTGGAACAGGGGCCGAATCAGGTTTGTGGCTTGGGGTTTTCGTCGTCCGAGGTGAAGAGCGAGCGGGCGGAGTCGCGAAGGGATTGGGCCACACCGGAGAGAGCGGCGGGAGCCACGAGGGAGCGGGGGGCGAAGGGCTGCCGCCAGAGGCCGCCGTGGGCAGCGCCTTCGGTGAAGAGGGCCTCGGGGTTGAGGCTGGGGGCGGGCGGGGCGAAGAGGTCTGCCACCAACTTGGCGGCCAGGAGGGGGCCGGCCGTGGCGGGGTCGAAGACTTCTATTCCGAAGTGCGAGGCGGCTCGGTAGGCCGCTGTGCGCCAGGGGGTTTCGCGGTGGACGGCCGGGGTCCAGGCGGGAGGCGCGACCGTGAAGGAGACGGTGCGGCCCGAGGATTGGGCCAGGGTGGCGCGCCAGCGCGGAAGGCGTTGGGAGAGGGCGTAGTCGGGGCCCGAGAGGGACGGGAGATTATCGAAGAGGCCCCAGGCGTTGTGGTCGGCATCGAAGATCGGGCGGGCGTAGTTGAGGCGGTACAGCGAGCGGGGCGCCACGCGGTGCAGGAGATCTTGGGCATTGCCCCGGATTCCTCGCTCGGTCAGGTGGGCGCGGGCGGCCGCCACCACCGAGGCCGGAACGGCGTAGCAGTCGGTCGGCGAGCCGAGCAGCGCCACGGCCGCATCCGGATGATGGGCCAGGAGGGACTCGGTGAGGACATCGCAGGCGGCGGCCAAGCGGACGCCCGCCGCACCGGGCAGGCCCGCATACAGGCCGAGGACCGGGCGGGCATCGGAGTGCGCGGTGATCCAGTGGGCAAGGGCCGGAAAGCTTCTGACGATATCGACGCCGGGACCGGCGGCGGAGATCGGGAAACGCATGGTGCCCGCACCGGACTGTGCGAGCGCACGCAGCCGAGCCCAGCGGGCACGACCCGGTCGATCGACGGCGAGCACGTCCGCGCCCCAGGACAAGAGGGGCCGCAGCGGCGCGAGTTCGGCCGCCGCACCGGTGACCGTGACGCGAAAACCCGGGAGCCGCAACCATTCCGGGTTGTCGATGACCTGTTCGACCGCGCTCACGAAGCCGGGCTCGAGAATCCCGCGCCGCCGCCAATCCGACAGTTGCCCGCGCAGGCTGTCCCCGGCCAATAGCTTTCCGTGCCACGGCACTTCGAGACGCGGCACGGCGTCGGCGGTTCCGGCCACTTCCTGCGTGTCGAGGACGGTTCCGTCCGCCTCCGCATCCACGTCGACCGTATCGAGGGAGGTGACGGTGCGGCCCGCGGCGAATCGCAGCATGGTCCGCACCGAGCGCAAGCCTTCGCGGGCGATCCCGTGCGACACCATCGGCGAGCTCACCGCCAGCGCGGTCATCCCTCGGAACACCCGGTGATAGTCGCGCCGCCAGTCCCGGCAGGTCTCCACCGATTGCGCCAGATCCGCGTCATACGGCCGCACGGCATCGGCGACCACCGCCGCAGAGAACATATCCGCGATCCGATCGGGCGGCCCAGGCGGAAATACCAGGTCCCACATGCCATCGCCGACCGTCCCCATGAGCGATCAGCCTGCCACGAATAGCGTCCGCGCAAAACTCGAAACCATGCGACCGGTACGCCTTGCGATCAGGCGCGGGTCAGGGCGCGATGCAGGCGCGCCGCGGTCGCGGGCGACAGAGCGGCACTGGCGGAACGGATTTCGGCGCGAGCGCAACGGTGGATGGCGACCGCGTCGGCGACTATTTCATCGAGAGCGGATTGTCCGATTCCGGCTTCGGCGAGGTCGAGAACCGTGCGCAGGGGGGTCGTGACCAGGAACGTGCCCGCCGATTCGACATCCTTGCGAGCGAACGTGCGGCGCAGCACCACCAGGCGCGGAGACAGCGGGAACCGGCCGACCCGCGCGGACATGTGTACGAACCGGGGGCGAAGGCGACCGAGCCCGTGGAGCTCGGCGGCACTGTGGTGGGAGACCGCGGCCGCCCCGTCGAACCAGGCCGACCACATGGCGTACTCGTCCAGGGGCCCGTCGGGCCAGTCGCCGAGCCGGAGCAGGCCGACGCCTGCGCGCAGCACGGTCCCGTCCCGCAGCCCATCCCGAATCCGGGTCTCGCAGCCGGTGCGCAGCACCTGACGCGTGGTGAAATACCCGGCGTGCCGGCCGGCCAACTCTTGCAGCGCCTGCCAGCCGTCCTGAGTGTCGGGCTCCGCTGCGTCGTTCCCAGCCATGCTCCTCAGGCTACGCCAGCCTCCTGTGTGTTATGTCACAATCCGCGCTGTGTGAGCCGACACCTCATCGGAAGCACAGAGCCCACACAGAAAGCTCGGGAACAATCGCCCCCATGAGTTCGAAACCCACCTCGGACGACGCAGCCGGCCACGCTCAGGACAGCGCGGCGAACGGCCCGTCGGATGAATCGCCCACCCAGGTGATCGGTGCGGCCGAGACACCACAACACGCCGCCTACCCCGTCGACGGGGGCGAAACCGAAATCATCCCCGCCCACGGCGCACAGCCCGCTCCCCGATGGGACGACAAGACCACGCAGCTAGGCACGCCCGGCACTGGCGACCAGGCCACCTCGGTGCTGGGCGCACACGACACCGGCACCCAGCACACCGCCGCCTTCGATCCGGGCGAGGCGGCGGCCTACGCGGCGGGCGCTTCCTCCGGCCCCGGCCTGGGTCAGGTACCGCCGGTCACTCCCCCGCCCGTGAATCCGGTTGGCGGACAGGACGGTATGCCCCCGAAGAAGAAGCCCAAGCGGACCCTGCTGATCGTCGGACTCGTGGTGGCACTGCTCATCGTGGGCGGCCTGGCCGGTGGCGAGGCGTATGCCCGCCAGCACTACGGCAACTGCGTCGCCTCGCAGTTCGAGGCGCAGATGGGTTCCAAGATCGACGTGTCGTTCGGCTGGAAGCCCTTGCTGCTCACCGCGTTCGACGGCAAGGTGTCCTCGGCGACGGTGGACAGCGATGACACCAAGTTCGGTCCCGCCCAGGATATGAAGGTGCACGCCGTCTTCGATGACATCGACATCAAGGACAATGGCAAGCAGGGCATCACCGCCGACAGTTCGACCGCCGACGTCACCTGGAGCAATGCCGGAATCCAGAAGACGCTGGGCGGCTTGGTATCCGGGGCCACCTCGGATCCGTCGAAGGGCACGCTCAGCTTCGCGGCGCTCGGCGGGGTCGCCCAATTGCAGGTGAAGCCGAAGATCGTCAGCGACAAGATAGAGGTGGAAACCCTCTCCGCGTCCGTGCTCATTTTCGGCCTGCCCACCGACTTGGTCTCGGGCATCGTGCAATTGATGACCGAGAGCCTGCAGAGCTACCCGATGGGCTTGAAGCCCACCAAGGTCGAGGTCACCAAGGATGGCCTGCACATCAGCCTGACCGGCGGCAAGACCGAACTCCAGCCCGCCGACGGCAAGACCACCGACACCGGCTGCTAGGCCGGAAAGCCTTCCAGCACTTCACGAGAACGCGACAGTCCCAACCGCGTGGCGCCGGCGGCGATCAATTCCGCCGCCGCCGCGCTGGTTCGGATACCACCGCTGGCCTTCACGCCGAGCCGCCCGCCCACCGTCTCCGCCATCAAGCGCACCGCGTGCACGCTCGCGCCACCGGCGGGATGGAATCCGGTGGAGGTCTTCACGAAATCCGCACCCGCCTGCTCGGCCACCCGGCACACCTCGACGATCGCCTCATCGCTCAGGGCGGCCGATTCGATGATCACCTTGAGCACCGCGCGATCGCCGACCGCCTCCCGCACGGTGATGATGTCCCCCAGTACGGCGTTGTAATCACCGGCCCGCGCGGCCCCCACATCGATGACCATATCGACCTCGGCCGCCCCCTGATCGACGGCCAGCCGGGCCTCCGCGCCCTTCACCAGCGAATGATGTTTGCCGGACGGAAAACCCGCGACCGTCGCCACCACCAGACCGGGTGCGCGCACCGGCAGCATGGACGGCGAGACGCAAATCGCCAATACGCCCAGGTCGCGGGCCTCCTCGATGAGCGCCTCCACATCCGCGGCGGTCGCTTCCGGTGCAAGCAGGGTGTGATCGATCATCGCCGCCACGTCCCGGCGGGAAATCTGTGCCATGACCAAGGAGTTTGGCATATCCGTGGCGAATTCCGTTGCGGGCCGCCGTGGCCGTCACGCACACTCGTAGGGTGCTGATCCGTCGTGAACGTACCGGCGATGCCGCCGCGATCGACACGGTGCACCGCAGCGCCTTCGCCGCCCAGTACGCGAGCGCCAATGGCAATGGCCCCGCTGACGTGCCCCGATCACCCGTAGACCCACCCGAGGTGGGCCTGGTCCGTCTACTTCGTGACAGCTCCGGGTGGATGCCCACGCTGTCCATGGTGGCCGAGCAATACGACGACATAGTCGGCCACGTCTGCCTCACCCGAGCCGGTATCGGCCCCTTCCCGGTGCTCGCCCTGGGCCCGATCGGCGTCCGCGCCGACCGCCAGCGCGACGGCATCGGCGCGGCCCTCATGCACGCCGCCCTCGGCGCCGCCGACGCCCTCGACGAACCTCTCGTGGGCCTGCTCGGCCACCTCGAGTACTACCCCCGCTTCGGCTTCATCCCCGGCACCCGCCTCGGCATAGTCCCGGACCAGCCGGACTGGACCTCCCACTTCCAGGTCCGCCCCCTGGCCGCCTACGACCCGGAGATCAAGGGCGAATTCCGCTACGCGGACCCCTTCTACACCCTCTGACCGGCACCCTCCGGCGGGCGGATCAGGAGAAGACGACGGTGCGGCGGCCGTGGACCAGGACGCGGCCCTCGAGGTGCCAGCGGAGGCCGCGAGCGAGAACGACACGTTCGATGTCCCGGCCCTGACGGACCATGTCGTGCACGGTGTCCGCGTGATCGATGCGGCTCACGTCCTGCTCGATGATCGGGCCCGCGTCGAGTTCGGGGGTGACGTAATGGCAGGTCGCGCCGATCAGCTTCACGCCGCGGGCGAAGGCCTGGTGATACGGGCGCGCGCCGACGAAGGACGGCAGGAAGCTGTGATGGATATTGATGGCGCGGCCCGCCCAGTGCTCGCACAGCTCCGGCGGCAGGACCTGCATGAAGCGGGCCAGCACCACGGCGTGCGGGTCGTGCACGTCGACCAATTCGCGAACCTGCTCGAAGGCCGGGCCACGGTCGGCCGGGTTCTTGGGGAACGGCACGTAATGGAATTTGATGCCGTGCGCCTCGGTGATCCCGGCCAGGTCCGGGTGATTGCCGATGACGGCCTCGATGGTGGCGGGCAACTCACCGGCGGTGGCACGGCCCAGCAGATCGTGCAGGCAGTGCGCGTCCTTGCTGACGAGCAGAACCGCGCGACGGCGCTCACCGGAATCGATGACCTGCCATTCGGTTTCGGGCCCGAGCTCGGCGGCGACGGCGGTGAACCGGTCGCGCAGCTCCTCCAGGGAGAACGGCACGGTCGCGGCCTTGATCGCCTGCCGCGTGAAGAACCACCCGGTGTCGAGGTCCGAGTGGTATCCGGCCTCCACGATCGACCCGCCGAAGTCGGCGATGAAGGAGGTAATGCCCGCGATGATGCCGGGACGGTCCGGACAGCCCAGGGTCAGGACGTAGCGACGATCGTCGGGCACAGAACTCATACCCGGCAGCATAACGGCAGGCGAAACGCCTCTTATCCGGCGACAGCAACCAGCCCGCGACGGCCCATGGCGATGACGCGACGGAGCTCGAGGTTGAACGCGTCCTCGGCTTCGATGTTCACCAGGTGACCGGTCGGCAGGATGACGTAGCGGTCGAGATAGCCCGCGTCGGCCAGCGTGTCGGCGATCTCGCGGGAATGCAATTCCGGCAGCAGCCGGTCATGCGAACCCGCGATGACGGTGGTGGGGACCGTCAGATTGGCTGCAGCACCGTGCAAGTCGAGCCTCAGCAGACCGCGGGCGACGGCCGCGCGGGCCGACGGACGGCAGGACCGCACAATGGACAGCCCGAAATTCACCTGATCGGCGGTCGCGGACGGATTCAGCAGGCGGCTCTTGGCGATGACGCCCACCGCGCGCCCACCGGGCAGCGGCAGCGGGGTGCCGAAGAGGGTGCGGGCCAGCCACTCCGGTGCGGGAACCAGATCATTGAAGACCGGAATCACGGTGGCGCGGTGCGGAATCTGCCGTGCGGCCGTGGTGGCGAGCAGTACCGAGGAGACGCGCTGGGCGACCTGCTCCGGATACTTCTGCGCCCAGGCCTGAATGGTCATGCCGCCCATGCTGTGTCCGACCAGCGTGGCGCGCTGGCCGGGACGCAGGACCGCGTCGAGCAGGTCGGAGAAGTCGTCGGCGAGCTGGTCGGCGCTGAAAGGCCGTGTGCCCGGAGCGCTTTCGCCGTGTCCGCGCTGATCGAAGGCGATCACGCGGTAGTTGTCGGCGAAGGCATTGATCTGCGGGTTCCAGTATTCGATGGCGCAGGACCAGCCGTGGGCGAGAATGATGACTTCACGGTCGGCGTCGCCGAAGGCGTGGACGCGGAGCTTGGCACCATCTCGGGTGGTGACGGGGATGATCTCGTCCGGCCGTCGCGTGTTCAGCGATTCGGTCTTGTAGGCGCGGGACCGGAGTCCGGTCCGGAAGGGCGCGGTCATCATGTCCGCACCGGCCTCAGGCAGCTTCACCAGCATGAGCACTCCTTTGTGTTCCCGGCCACACTACCGCGCTAGCGACAGTGCTTGCTAGAGCAAGCGGCGAGAAAGTCCAATCTCGCCGCATCTGCCCCGCCTTCTTCTGGAATACCCCGTCCCGCCTACCGCGACACATACTCGAGTCACTCATCGGGATTGAGCATTGCTGTTGTCTACAACACATTTTGGGGCAGTTATGTGCCCCGGATAAGCGACCCCAGGGTGGGAATCACCCACCCGTCAGGCCCCGACCACCTTCGCCGGAATCCCGAACGCGGACTTGGCAACCCGCGCGAGTTCGGCATTGAACTCCCGGTATGCCTCCACATTCCCGAGATGGCCGGTCGGCAGCACCCGGTAGGCATCCAAACTTCCCGCCTCGGTGAGCATTTCGACGATCCGCTCCGAATGCACCAGCGGTGTCATGTCATCCGCCGATCCGGCGAGAATCGTGGTCGGCACGGTCAGATTCGCCGCCCCGCGACCCACATCCAGGTACGACAGCAGCGTGCCGAACCGTCCCCGCACCCGGGCCGGGCACGAGCGCACGATGTCCTGCCCGAAGTCGGCGATATCCCCGACCGAGTCCAGGCTCATGATCTGCCGCCGGAAGATCCACTTCACCGGGTTCACCGGCGGGAAGAGAATCGGCGCGCTCAACCCGAGCAGCCCGACGAAGAACGGCAGCCGCAGCGGTCCGCGATTGAACAGCGGCACCACGGTGGTCTCGGCGATCAGATTCCCGGACGCGGTATTGGTCATCAGCACCGCGAGGGTCCGCTGCCTGACCTGTTCCGGATACCGTCCGGCCCAGGCCTGAATGGTCATGCCGCCCAGGCTGTGTCCCACCAGCACGGCCCTCTGACCGGGCTTCAGCGTGGCAGCCAGGACGTCGGAGAGGTCGTCGGCGAGCTGATCGGTGGTGAGCTTCGCGGTGCCCGCTTCGCTCTCGCCGTGCCCGCGCACGTCGTAGGCGATGACGCGGTATTCACCGGCGAAGGCATTGATCTGCGGGTTCCAGTATTCGAGGCAGCAGGTCCACCCGTGCACCAGCACGATGACGTCGCCCTCGGCGGGCCCGTAGGCATGCACTCGGAGGTGGGCACCGTCGTTCGCGGTGACCGGGATGACCTCGTAGGGACCGGCGGGCGGATTCAGGTCCGCATTGCCGTAGGTCCGGGTCCGCAGGTCGGCTCGATGCTGTCGCATCAGGTCGCGAACCCGCTGGGTGAGGTTCGCCGGTGTAGGCAGCTTTGCCCGCATCAGACACACTCCTTTGTGTTACTGATAGATACAGTAACTCGCCGTCACGTCTGCTAGCTAGTGCAAGCACCAAAAAAGCACTCCGGCCGCCTCCCGCGAAAGCGGGAGGCGGGCGGTGGTCACCGTCGTAAAGGGGCGCGACCAGCGCGGGGCGCGCTGGGTATCATACACCATTGGGCGCCCGGAGGGCCGTTAAAAGCCGGGGTTGGGGAG
>NZ_JBFBCD010000002.1:0-165409 GCF_040683015.1 Nocardia sp. NPDC051030
CTTTATACACCAAAAAACACACAACAACCCACACCCCCCCCCCCCCCGGGGTGCGGGCGCGGTGGCGGCGGAAATCGGGTCTGATTCCCGCCACCAGCGCTCCCTCGGCGGTTTTCGGGGGCGTTTGTGCCGGGGGAGTGGTCGATTCAGCGGAGGGTGCGGAGCCAGCGGCGGGTGTCGGCTGGGTCGATTACGTCATCCAGTTCCAGGGCGGTGGCTGCGGTGAGGGCTTTGCCGCTGGCGTAGGCGGCTTGGACCAAGGCGTCGAAGGCTTGCTGGCGGTGGACCGGGTCCTCGATGGCGGCCAGTTCCTTGGCGAAGCCGAGGCGGACCGCGCCTTCCAGGCCCATGCCGCCGATTTCGCCGGTGGGCCAGGCGATCACGAAGCGGGGGGAGCGGAAGGAACCGGCGGCCATGGCTTGTGCGCCGAGGCCGTAGCCCTTGCGGAGGATTACCGTGCCGAAGGGGACTTCCAGGGCGGCCGCGTCGATGAAGAGGCGGCTGAACTTGGTGACGGTGGCTTCTTTTTCGGCTTCGGGGCCGACCATGAAACCCGGTGTGTCGCAGAGGGACACGATGGGGAGGTGGTGGGCTCCGCAGAGTTGGAGGAAGGCGCTGAGCTTGTCGGCGGCGGGAGCATCTATTGCGCCGCCGAGGTGGTGGCAGTTATTGGCGATGAGGCCGAAGGGGCGGCCCTCCACGCGGATCAGGGCGGTGACCATGCCTACGCCCCAGTCGCGCCGGAGTTCCAGGACTGAGCCGAGATCGGCGATCGAGTCGATGGCGGCGCGGATATCGAAGGCGTGCAAGCGGTTCTCGGGTACGACGTGGCGCGCCAGGCGCGGGTCGGGGGCCTCCCAGTTATCTACGGCCCCTTGGAAATACGAGAGGTAGTCCCGGGCGATGGTGACCGCTTCGGCCTCATCGGCGGCGACCACGTGCACCACGCCATTGCGGCGCTGCACCTCGATCGGGCCGATGTCCTCCGGCGAGTACACGCCGAGCCCGCCGCCTTCGATCATGGCCGGGCCGCCCATACCGATATTGGCGTCGGGGGTGGCGATGACGACATCGCACATGCCGAGCAGGGCGGCGTTTCCGGCGAAGCAGCGGCCGGAGACGATGCCGATCAGCGGGACCTTGCCGGAGAGGGCGGCCATGGCGCGGAAGGTGGTGACGTCGAGGCCGGAGATGCCGCCGTGGTCGGTGTCGCCGGGGCGTCCGCCACCGCCCTCGGTGAAGAAGACCACCGGAAGCTGTTGTTCGCGAGCCAGTTCCAGCATGCGATCGGTCTTGGCGTGATTGCGCATGCCCTGGGTTCCCGCCAGGACCGAGTAGTCGTAGGACATGATGACGGCGCGCGAGCGGTCGGGGCCGAAGCGGTGGGCGTCGATGGTGGCGACACCGGCGATCAGGCCATCGGCGGGGGTATTCGCGATCAGGTCCTCGAGGCTGCGGCGGGCCCGCTGGGCGGCGATCGCCAAACCGCCGTATTCGAGGAAGCTGTCGGGATCGACCAGGTCGGTGATGTTCTCGCGGGCGGTGCGGCGACCGAGCCGGTGCCGCTTGGCGATCGCGTCGGACCGCGCGGCATCCCTGGTCATCTCGTGCCGGACGTGGACCTCGGAGAGGTCGGCGCGCGCCGAATCCAGGTCTATGACCGCGAATTCGGCGTCGGGGCCGTCGTGTTCGGCCTCGGTCCAGGTGAGCAGGATGGCGTGCGGATCTACCACATCGCCCGGAGTTACGGTGTGGCGCAGGACCTTCAGTGTTTCCGCGGCACGCAGCACGTGTTGCATCTTCATCGCCTCGAGCACGGCGACTTCCCCTCCCGCGGGCACCACGTCACCGGGTGCGGCGAGGGATACGACGGTGGCGCCCATGGGTGAACGCAGTGGCTGCTCGTCGTCGGCCAGGTCCGGGGTCGTGATCCATGCTCCGGCCGCGCCGCGATCGGCCTCCGGTTGCGGAGTCAGCGGCTCCTCGTATGCGGCTGCCCGGGTACGTAATTCGTCGAGATGCTGTTCGAACCAGCCGGTGGTGACCGGCCCGCTCACCAGATCCTCGAGCACGGCCCGCAAGAGCGGGATATTGGTATCCACGCCGGTCACGACGGTTTCGGCCAGCGCGTCCGAACAGCGTTGCACCGCAGCGGGAAACGACGGCCCATGCGCGATGATCTTGGCCAGTAGCGAATCGAATCGCACGCCCTGCCGCATGCCTGCCTGCGCGGCCGTATCCACGCGCACACCGATCCCGGTCGGTGCACCGAACTGGGTGACCGTCCCGGTGCTGGGCAGCACCGCGCCATCGGCGGCCAGCAGTTCCGCATTCACCCGCACCTGTACGGCCGACCCGCGTGCGCCGTCCTTCGGCAGGCCGAGTTCGGCCAGCGTCCGCCCCTGCGCCAGATCCAATTGCACCGCAACCAGATCCACCCCGGTCACGGCCTCGGTCACGGTGTGTTCCACCTGTAGGCGAGGGTTCACCTCCAAGAACCACGCATTGTCCCCGGCGACCAGGAACTCCACCGTGATCACCCCGCGGCATCCCACCGCCTCGGCGATCCGCACCGCATCCCGATGCAGCCGATCCCGCAGCCCGGCAGTCAGATTCGGCGCGGGCGCGATCTCGATCAGCTTCTGCTGCCGCCGCTGCACACTGCAATCCCGATCCCCGAGCGCGACCGCCGCCAGCCCGTCGGCCACCACCTGCACCTCGATATGCCGGGCATCGCCCACCAGGGCCTCCGCATACACGGTGTCGTCCCCGAACCCCGCCAGCGCCTCGGCCCGGCACCGCTCATAAACCTCTACCACCGCCTCCGCATCCCGCAGCGGCCGCATCCCGCGACCACCCCCGCCCGCGGCAGCTTTCACCATTACCCCACCCGGATGCTCCGCAAGCAGCGCGGCAATCTCCGCGACCCCGGCCCCCGCCTGCGTAGCGGGCAGCACCGCCGCCCCCGCATGCTGCGCCGCATCCCGCGCCGCAACCTTGTCCCCGAAGGTCCGCAACACCTCGGGCGCGGGCCCCACGAAAACCAGCCCCGCCGCCGCACAAGCCGCCGCGAATTCCGCACTCTCACTGAGAAACCCATACCCCGGATGCACCAGCACCCCACCCGCAACCGCCCCAGCCCCACCCGAAACCGCAGCAGCCACCACCCCGCCCACATCCAAATAAGCCGCCGCCCCCGCCCCCTCCAGCAGCACCGCCTCATCCGCCAGCCGAACCGGCAGACTCCCCGCCTCCTCCGCGGTATGCAGCACCACGGTCCCGTACCCGCGCTCCCGAGCAGTCCGAATCACCCGAACCGCAACTTCGCCCCGATTGGCTACAACAACTCGCACACCGGCCAGGCTATGACACGTAACCGCGCCCAGGCATCACCCTCAGCAAATCTGGCGCATGAAGGTCAACGTGCACTGGCGAAGCGAATCTGGGCAAAATCCCGCCGCCACTGCATGTTGATCTTGTGGGGTGCCGGTGGGCGGCGCGCTCAGGCGGGTGGGGGTCAGTCGGTGGGGTCGTCCGCGGCCTGGGAATTGGTTACGTAGCGCCAGATTGGGAGGAGGGCCTGGTCGTCCAAGGGGTCGGGGGAGGTGTGGGCGGTGGCCTCGAGGTTTTTGGTGACCGCGTCGGTGTTCATGCCGGAGCCGATGAGGACCAGGTTGCTGGTGCGGGGTTCGTGGCGGGCCCAGGTGGTGGGCTCGATGGTGAGGTGGCGGCCGACCATGTGCAGGACGAATTTTCGGGGGTCTTCGGGGACGGCGAAGGCGAGGACGCCCTTGGCGCGGAAGAGGCCGGGGGGTGGGTCTTCCAGGAATTCGATGAGGTCGCGGGGGTTGAGGTCGGTGTCGCTGGTGAAGGAGATGCTGTCGTAGCCGTTATGCAGGTGGCGGTGGCCGGTGCAGTGGGGGCCGTGGTCGTGGTCGTCGTCGCACTCGTGCTGGTGGGCGGGCTCGGTGTGGTCGAGCAGGAGTTCTTCGAAGCTGAGCTGTTCTCCGACACGGGGTGTGCGGGATTCCAGGGCGGGGACGTCGAAGAGCAGGCCGGGGTCGATGCGGCCGTGGCTGGTCGCGTGGACGGGGACCGGACCGGCGAGATCGGCGACTTCGGTCCGGAGCTGTTCCAGGGCCTCGGGGGTGACCCGGTCGGCCTTGTTGACCACCACTAGGTCGGCCATGCGCAGATGCGTGGCGAGTTCGGGGTGCTGGGCGCGGCTCTGCGCGAAGTGCTCGGCGTCGACGACCTCGATGAGACCGCCGTAGCGAATGCGCGGATTGTCGCTGCCCGCCACCATGCGAATCAGATTGCGCGGCTCGGCCAGCCCACTGGCCTCCACCACGATCACGTCGATCCGCTGCTTGGGCTGCGACAGCCGATCGAACAGCCCATCCAGTTCGCTGACATCGACCGCGCAGCACACGCAGCCGTTCCCCAGCGACACCATGGCATCGACCTGACCGGCGACCAGCATGGCATCGATATTCACGGCCCCGAAGTCATTGACCACCACCCCGATCCGCACGCCGCGGCTCCGCAGCAGCCGATTGAGCAGCGTCGTCTTCCCGGCCCCGAGGAATCCGGCCACCACCAGAACAGGTATCCGCCGACTCACCCGAGCCACCCTACCGCCCACCCCAACCCTTCCCCCCGAGCGGTTCGCACCCCCTCTACCAGTCCGTCTGCAACCCTCGCAGCCAACTCGATTTCGGTTCGCATCCTGTTCGTTCGGCTCGCGCCGGTTGCGGTTGCCTCCGGTGGGTGCGGGCCGAACGGACAGGGCCCAGTACGGGTGCGGGTGTGTGAGGCCCCGGCAGCATGGGTGAAACGTCTCGGCAATACCTCGGTCCTACCGTGGGGCGATCGGGCCGATCACGGGAGGTGCGCCGTGCGGGTGCGCGACATTTTGGACGCGCCGCAATTGCGGATGCGGTTGCTGCACGGCGAGGCGGAGGAGCTCGAGCGGCCGGTCGCGCGGATCTGTGCGACCGATATGCCTGATCCGCGGCCGTTCGTCTCGTCCGGAGCGCTGGTGTGCACCGGGCTGATCTGGCGGACCGAATCCGCGGACTCGGACCGGTACGTCGGAATGCTCGCCGAGGCCGGTGCGGCGGGAGTCGTTGCGGGGCAAGCATTGCACGGACATGTGCCGGAGGATGTGGTGTCGGCCTGCCGGAAGCACCGGTTGCCGCTATTGTCTGCGCCGCAGAGTGTGCCGTTCAGCCGGATCATCGAGTACTCGGCCGAGCAGGCCGCTGAAATGCGCTGGCAGCGTGTGCAATCGCGGGCGGAACGACAGCGGCGACTGCTGGCGGCGGTCGCCGCGGGGAGCAGCGCCGAGGATCTGCTGATGGAAGTCGCGGGGGAGCAGGACATTTCGGCATGGTTGGTGACTTCCACCGGCACGGTCATCGCCGGAACTGCCGAGCTGTCGCAGGAGGAGTTGGATCGGATCGTCGGCACCGCGCTGAGCGCACCGCGCTTGCCCGCCGTCACGACCGGCGCGATGCGCGTCTATCAGGTCGGCGCAGGGGACCGGATCACCGCCTGGTACCTGGTCTTTCGCCCGGCCGCCCCCGACCCCGAGCCGTTCGGGGCCGACCTGGCGGCGGTGGCTGAGCTCTACCGGCAGCGCCGCGCCGACCGCCTGCGGCTGGATTGGGAACTCGCCGACCGCTTTCCCACTCCCTTCCCCGAACGCCCGGGCGACCAGATGGTCGCGGTCGTCTGCGAGGCCCACGTCGTGGGCGACCCCGGTCGATCCGGATGGACCGATGCCGACCGATGTTTCGGCGTACTCGCCGAGCCGGCGGCGGGATCGCGGTTGCCCGCCACTCCGCCGCAACCGAACGGAGTCGCGTCGTTCGGCGAAACTTCTGATTCGGCCCCGCCATTCTCGACGACCGCGGCCGGGATCATGGCTGTGCGTTCGGCGCTGCACGATGCGTTGCCCGGGATCACCACGTCGATCGATCGGGAGGGGCGCGTGGTCGGTGTCGTCGCGGGGACCCAGGCCGGGGTCTCGAGCGTGCTGCGGCAGCAGTTCGGGCGAATCACACCGGCGCTCGACGGTATTCGGCTGGCACTCGGAGTGAGCGCACGGCAGCGGGACGAGACGTTGCCGGGGGCGCTTGCGGCTGCGGCGGCCGCGTCGACGGCGGCGCGGGACGATGAAGCGGCGGTGAGTGTGCGGATTGCCGATATCGATACGGCGGTAGGGCTTTTCACCGCGGTGCCGGGTGGATTGCAGCGGCGGTTCGCCGAACGGGTGTTGGGGCCGGTCGTCGATTACGACCGCAGGACCGGGGCCGGGCTATTGCAGACGCTGGAGGTTTTTCTCGGGTGCGAAGGCTCGTGGCGGCTGGCGGCGGATCGAATGCATGTGCATCTCAATACCGTTCGCTACCGCATCGGACGGGTGGAGGAGCTGACCGGTCGCGATCTGGGAAGGCTCGACGACCGGCTCGACCTCTACCTGGCGGTGCGGACCCTGGCTCAGACCGCGCCGGTGTAAGGGTCCCAGGCGGTTCCGGCGTCGGGGGCGTCCTCGCGCAGGACGCTCGCCTGAATGAGCCCGTAGGGACGGTCGGGGGCAATGAACACCTCACCATTGTTCTCGACGCCGAATCGGCCGATGTCATAGGCGAAGTGGTGCTTATTGGGTGCCGCGAGCCGAATCTCCGCCAGGCACGGGTACGCCTCCAGTGCGGCCTTGCCCATGTCGAACAGGGTCTGCTGCAAGGCTTTCGAGTGCTGGGTGGCGAACGTCTCGATCATGACCGCGCGAATGCCGGTGTAGGCGGCGTCCCAGTCGGCGGGTGCGGTCGCGAAGCGCCAGTGCGCGGTGAGGCTGGTCGCCAGAATGCGGTCGAGGGCGGGTTCGAGCACGGTGAACTCGTCGGTGAGGAATCCGGCGAACTCGGAGCCGGTGGATTTGAGGATGACCAGGTCCTTGACGCCGCCGATCACCCATTCCCGCTGCGCGGACCCGGTCCCGCTCACCGTGATCGCGGCGATCCGCACCTCGGGGCCGACGCGGGTCCAGGAATGATCATGGCCTGCGCCGCCGACCGGAACCCGTTGCCACGCATACTCTTCGATCTCGATGCGCGCCGAATCGACCGGCTCGATCTCGTTCACGAAATGCCGGGCCAGCGCCAGCCCGTACTCCTCGATGCTGCCGTCCCCATGCGTTTTGGCGTACACGAAGATGGTCTGCTTCTGCGAATCGGTCGGCAGCACGGCACCCTGATCGCCGAGGGTGTGCGCCTCATCGAAAGCCCCACGCAGACAGGACGATACGTTCAGATCTCGAATCTCGTGCCGTGCAGTGTCCCGGTAGATCCGCACCACCCGGTTCTCGGCCTTGCCGTACTGATGCGGGCCGAGCACGATCTTGCCGGTCGATTCGGTCATGGTCGCCTCCGGTGGTCGATGAACATCTCGCCCCACTGTGGCGCACGAACCCCGCCGAGACCGCTGGTTCGGGTGACAAAACGCCGGATGTGTCGCGCATCCCGCTTGGGTGTTTCGACAAAACGCGGGGCGCCCGCGGCTGTCTAACCTGACCATCAACTGACGCGCCGCAAGGAGCCACACATGACTTCGCCCCATCCCGTCGACATCCGCCTGCCATGGCACCGGCTGCTGATGTTCGGCATCCAGCACGTGCTGATCATGTACACCGGATGCGTCACCGTGCCGCTGGTATTCGGCGCGGCCGCAGGCCTGGACAAGGCCACGGTCGGACTGCTGATCAGCGCGGACCTGCTGGTCGCGGGCATTATCACCATGGTGCAGAGCCTCGGGCTGGGCCGCTTCGCGGGCGCTCGGCTGCCGATCATCACCGGCGCGACCTTCGTGGCCATGTCGCCGATGATCCTGATCGCCAAGGAATACGGACTGCCCGCCGTGTACGGGTCCATGCTCATCGGCGGTCTGGTCGGTATCGCCTTGGCCTGGCCGTTCGCCATGATCGTGCGATTCTTCCCGGCATTGGTCACCGGCACCGTCTTGACCGTCGTCGGCGTTTCGCTGATCGGCGTGGCCGGTGGCCTGATCGTGGGCAGCGATCCGAAGGACTCGTCCTATGGCGCGCCCTCGCACATCCTGCTGGCCGCTGTCGTGCTGGTGATCGCACTCGTCTTCACGGTCCTCGGCCGTGGCGTGTGGTCGCAGCTGGGCGTACTCATCGCCCTGATCGCCGGAGTGCTGCTCTCCATCCCGATGGGCCTGGTGAAACTCGCGGGTGTCTCGAACGCCGACCTGTTCGGCGCACCGCACGTATTCCATTTCGGCGCACCGCAATTCCCGATCACCGCGGTCGTGGCCATGAGCATCGTGATGGCCGTGGTCTTCGCCGAATCCACCGCCAGCATGCTGGCCATCGGCGAGATCACCGGTAAGAAGCTGGAGCGGGCGGATTTGGCGCGCGGCCTCATCGGCGACGGTCTGTCCGCCCTCCTGGCCGGTGTCTTCAGCTCATTCGTCGACACCATCTTCAATCAGAATGTCGGCGCGGTCGCCAATACCCGCGTCTACAGCCGCTATGTGACCGCGGTCAGCGGCGCACTACTGGTCCTGCTCGGCCTGATGCCGCGCTTCGGCGCGCTGGTGGCGGCGGTGCCGAAACCCGTCGTCGGCGGCGTGGGTCTGGTGCTCTTCGCGACGATCGCCGTCATCGGCGTGGACACCCTGCGCAAGGCGGACCTGACCGACCGCGTGAACATGAGCATCGTGGCGGTATCGGTCGGCATCGGCCTGGTGCCGGTCCTGACCAAGGGCATGTTCGACAAATTCCCGTCGTCCGCCCAGATCCTGTTCAACAGCGGCATCGCCCTGGCCGCCGCGACGGCCTTCCTACTGAATCTGATCTTCAACCACACCAAGCTCGGCGAGATCGCCCGCGGCGCAATCGAGCCCACCCCGGAGGCGGACCTCAGCAGGCGTTGACCCACTCCGAGAGACCATCGGCGAACAGCTGCCGCTTCCAGATCGGGACCTCATGCTTGATCCGATCCACCAGCAGGGAGCAGGTGGCGAAGGCCTCCGCGCGATGCGGGGCCGCGACCGCCACGGTAATGGCGAGATCGCCGATGGTCAGCGGCCCGACCCGGTGCACGGCGGCCACCGGCAGCCCGGACGACGCGGCGACCTCGGCGCACACCTTGAGCAGGAACTTCTCCGCCTCCGGATGCGCGGAGTATTCGAGCGCCGAAACCGCCTGCCCGCCATCGTGATCGCGGACCTTGCCGGTGAACACCACGACAGCGCCGTGCTCCGGTCCGGTCACCGCCTTCTCGACTTCGTCCGGGTTCAGCGGGAGATCGCTGATCCGGGCCAGCAGGTCGGCGTCAGTCATGGGTGCCTCCTCCGGCCACTTGGGCCAGCAAATGTTCGAGCAGTGGTTCCAACACGGCGATCCCGTCTTTTACTCCGCCGGGCGAACCGGGCAGATTGACGATCACCGTGCGTCCGGCCAATCCGGCGACGCCCCGGCTGAGTGCCGCCAGGGGGAATTTCGCGGTTCCGCGCTGCCGGATGGCATCGGCCACCCCGGGCAACTCCCGGTCGAGCAGGGCGAGAGTGGCCTCCGGCGTCGCATCCGTGGGCGATGCGCCGGTCCCGCCGGTGCTGATCACCAGGGTCGGTTCCGTCGCCAGCGCATCGGAGAGTCCGAAAGATATATCTGCGTCCGCGTGCACCAGCGGCCCGCGCACCGAGAATCCCAGCGATTCCAGCCATTTCACGAGCACCGGCCCGGTGGTGTCCACCCGTGTGCCCGCGGCAACGCCGGTCGAGGCGACGACCACGGCCGCGGTCCGCCCGTTTCCGAGGAGAGCCTTCGCCGATTCCTCGGCACCGTGCGAGTGCTGATGCCCGGCATGATCCGCGTGTGCCGCCTCCGGCCGCTCCCAATGCCCGCGCTTGCCACCATCTTTCGTGAGCAGCCGCACGCCATTGAGCGTGGCCGCCGGATCCACCGCCTTGATCATGTCGTGCAAGGTCAGCCCCGCGACCGCCACCGCGGTCAGCGCTTCCATCTCGACCCCGGTCGGTCCCTTGGTCTTGGCGGTCGCCTCGATGGTGATGCTCGTATCGGTGAACCCGAAGCTGACATTCACCGAGGACAAGGCCAGCTGATGGCACAGCGGAATCAACTCGGACGTCTTCTTCGCGCCATTGATCCCGGCCAGCCGGGCAGTGCTCAGCACATCCGCCTTGGGCATATCGTCCGCCCGCACCAGCCGGATCACCTCGGCCGTGGTCACCAATTCCCCGCTCGCCACCGCGATCCGCGCCGTGTCGGCCTTCGCACTCACATCCACCATGCGGGCGCGACCTTCCCGGTCGACATGCGACAACTCACTCATAGCCACCAGCCTGGCACAGCCTCCGGCACCGAGTCGCGCGGGGCGATGACATATATATCTCGCACCGCGCACATCGTTCGCTCGCGGAGGTGAGGAGACGGGTCCGCGCAGGTTGACTTGCGGCCGCTACGCCGGTGGGTCCACGAGCAGACGCGGATTGCGGTGCCGGACCGCTAGAGCTGGTGAACGCGGACGATCGCGCCCGCGGCAAGCTCGGTGACGTCGGTGGGGATGTCGATCAGGACATCGGCCTGGGCCATGGCGGCGATCAGGTGGGAGCCCTGGCCGTGGATAACCGAGACGCCGGTGTCGGTGACCTTCCCGCGCAGGAACTGATTGCGGCCCGCGGGGGAGCGGACCGGGTCGAGGAGGGGGAGTTCGACGCGCGGGAGTTCCGGGAGTCCGGCGAGTTCACGCAGGATCGGGCGTGCGAAGACCTCGAAGGAGACGATCGTGCTGACCGGATTGCCGGGGAAGCTCAGCACCGGAATACCGTCGACGACGGAGATGCCCTGCGGGCCGCCGGGCTGGATTTTGACCGGGCCGAACTGGCCGCCGAGAGTCTTCAGGACGTCCTTCACGACCTCGAAATCGCCCATAGAGACGCCGCCGGAGGTGAACACGACATCCGCGGCGGCGGTGGCCTCGGCCAGGCGCTGCCGGAACTCGGCGGGGTCATCGGTGGAGTGCGCGATGGACACCACGTCCACGCCGTTCTCGGTCAGCACCGCCGCGAGAGCGATCCCGTTGGAGTTGTAGATCTGGCCCGGGAGCAGCGGCGATCCGGCGGGAACCAGTTCATCGCCGGTGGTGATGACGGCCGCCCGAACCTTGCGCGTCACGGGCAGATCGGCCAGGCCGACCGCCGCGAGGGCCGCGATATGGCGGGGGAGCAGCAGGGTGCCCGCGCTGGCGAGCAGTTGCCCGGCGCGCACGTCGGTGCCGGGTTCGCGCACGAAATCCCCGGCGGCACGCGTGGTTTCGATGGTGACGGTGCCGTCGCCGGACTGTGTGTGCTCGACCGGCACGACGCAGTCGGCGCCCGCGGGGACGGGCGCGCCGGTCATGATCTTCATGGCCGCGCCCTCGGGCAGCGTGAGTTCGCCGGTATTACCCGCGGCGACCACGCCCGCGAGGGGCAATGTCGCCGGGACGGTCGCGATCGAATCCGCCCGCACCGCATACCCGTCCATGCCGGAATTCCGGAATACCGGCAGATCAAGGGGGGAGTACACATCCTCGGACAGCCGTCGGCCGACCGCCTGCGCCATCGGGACGGCCTCGCTCTCGCGGGCGGCGAGGGGGCGCAGCAAATCCTCGATCTGTTGCCGGTGGTCGTCGACGGAACGGGCCGGGGCCACGGCGTGCCGGGAACTCATGCGGGCGAGCCTATACGCGGCTCGTTGTGAAGCGTCGACGGTTGGCACGTGGAGCGGGTCTTGACTAGGACGGCAATAATGGTCGGATGACCGTCGTCGTTATGGGTATGCCCGCCGTACGAACCGGGCAGCCCACAATGGACGGGCGGCCCGACACTCCGCACCTCGTGGACCGTTTCGGCCGTGTCGCGCGAGACCTCCGAGTATCGATCACCGAGAAATGCTCGCTGCGCTGCACGTATTGCATGCCGGAGGAGGGCCTCCCGCCCATTCCGGCCGATGAGCTGCTGACCACGGACGAGATCGTGCGACTGGTGGTGCTGGCCGTCCGCGAGCTCGGCGTGCACGAGGTCCGCTTCACCGGTGGTGAACCGCTCATGCGCCGTGATCTGGAGCAGATCGTCGCGGGCTGCCGCGCCGAACTGCCCGACCTCCCCCTCGCCATGACCACCAATGGCGTCGGCCTCGAGCATCGCGCCCGCAAACTCGCCGAGGCCGGGCTCAACCGCATCAATGTCTCCCTCGATACGGTCGACCGCGAGGGCTTCGCGCGCCTCACCCGCCGCGACCGCCTCCCCTCGGTCTTCGCGGGCATTCGCGCCGCCTCCCGGGCGGGTTTGACCCCGATCAAGGTCAATGCCGTCCTCATGCGCGAAACCCTCACCGGCGCAGCCGATCTCCTCCAGTGGTGTATCGAGGAGGGCTGCGAACTCCGCTTCATCGAAGAGATGCCCCTCGACGCCGACCACGAGTGGGCGCGCAACAATATGATCACCGCCGCCGAACTCCTCGAGGTCCTCGGCGAGCGTTTCGCACTCACCGAGATCGGCCGCGACGACCCCTCCGCCCCCGCCGAACGCTGGCAGGTCGACGGCGGCCCCGCCACGGTCGGCATCATCGCCTCGGTCACCCGCAAATTCTGCGGCGACTGCGACCGCACCCGCCTCACCGCCGACGGCCGAATCCGCTCGTGCCTCTTCAGCGATCAGGAATACGACGTCCGCGCCGCCCTGCGCTCCAACGCCTCCGACGCCGATATCGCTACCCTGTGGCGAGGCGCAATGTGGAACAAATGGGCTGGCCACGGCATAGACGCCGCTGGTTTCGTGCCCCCCGAACGATCGATGGGAGCAATCGGTGGTTGAGGTCCGCTACTTCGCCGCGATAGCCGACGCGGTAGGCAAGTCGTCCGAACTCCTGGACCTCCCCGCCGACGCGACGATCGGCGACCTCCGCACATCCATCTCCGCCGCCTACGGCCCGAAGCTGGACCCCATGCTCGCAGTCTGCGCCTACCTGATCGGCGACGAACTCACCCGAGACGCCACAGCCCGCCTGACTCCCCGAGTGGACGTCCTCCCACCCTTCGCAGGCGGCTGAGTCCATCAAGATCAACATGCACTGAGTGCGGGATTTCGCCCGAATTCGCTCCACCAGTGCATGGTGATCTTCGGTGAGGGAGCTGTGGTGGTGGGAATTTGGGGCTGTGAGTGCCGCCAGAGCTCCCTGATCTTGATATGAGTGTGCCTGCTCCGGGATGGGAGCGGGCACAGGCATTTTGGAGGCTATTGCCACCAGGTGTCGAGGGGAGTCACGGGGACTGTTCGCTTGTGGCGGGTGTTCAGGAAGATGGATTCCAGTTTTTCGGAGACCTCGGGGGCTACCGGCTTGCCTTCGAGGTAGTCGTCGATCTGGGAGTACTTCAGGCCCAGGGCTTCCTCGTCGGGGAGGGAGGGGCGGTCGTCTTCGAGGTCGGCGGTGGGGACCTTCTGCCAGACGCTGGGCGGGGCGCCGAGTTCTTGGAGCAGGGCCGCGCCTTGGCGTTTGGTGAGGCCGGTGAGCGGGGTGATGTCCACGCCGCCGTCGCCGTATTTGGTGAAGAAGCCGGTGACGGCCTCGGCGGCGTGGTCGGTGCCCGCGACGAGGAGGTTGAGCTGGCCGGCGATGGCGTATTGGAGCAGCATGCGTTCGCGGGCTTTGATATTGCCGCGCACGAAGTCTCGCAGGCGGGGTTCCTCGTGGAGTTCGGCAATGCCGGTGGCGGCCTCCCCAGCGGCGGCGTCGGCGCTGGGCTTGACGTTCACCACCACGGACCGGTCGGGCTGGATGAAGCGCAGCGCGATCTGGGCGTCCTCCTCGTCGAACTGCGTGCCATAGGGCAGGCGGGCGGCGACGAAGGTGGCGTCGCGGCCCTCGGCGCGCAACTCCTCGACGGCGAGCTGGCAGAGCCGCCCGGTCAGGGTGGAGTCCTGGCCGCCGCTGATGCCGAGCACGAAACCCTTGGCGGGCGTGGAACTCAGATACGCCTTGAGGAAGTCGATGCGCCGCCGCACTTCGGTTTTCGGCTCGATGGTCGGCAGCACGCCCAGTTCGGCGATGATCTCTTCGCGCAGGTTCCCCATGGCCACACTCTACTGTGCGGCCGCGGCGGTGACCTGCCGGACGACGCTCTCCCAATGATCGCCGAGCTGGTCCAGCGTGTAGCCGAGTTCGCGGGTTTGGTGCAGCACCAGTCCGGCATCCAGCATTGCCAGCAGGGTGTCGGCCAGTAGCGGGACCACGCAGGGCGTCCCGGCCTGCCGGATCAGCAGCGATACATGGGTTTTCATCACGTTGTACGGCGCGGCGGAGTAGCGCTGTCCGGCGTCCGCGGCGTGGCGCACATCGCCCTCCACCTCGATTCCGGCCAGCCGCGCTCGCCCGAATGCGATCAGCCTGTCGATCGGCGGCGCGCCGGGCCCCAGCGGCGGCGGCCCGAACATGTACGCGGCCTGCATCTTCTGCTCGGACTGATCGAGCAGCGCGAGCATCAGCCCCGCGCGATTGCCGAACCGCCGGAATACGGTGCCCTTCCCGACACCGGCGCGCTTGGCGACCGCGTCCATGGTGACGGCGCAGACGCCTTGTTCCTTGACGAGTGCCTCGGTCGCATCGAGCAGCAGTTGCCGATTGCGCGCGGCGTCACTGCGTTCGGTGGTCTCACCGGACGGCAGCAGCGAGACGGCATGTGGCGGTGCGGGTTGCAGCGGCTCGATCGACAACCCTTGCGCGGATCGGAGTGGCAGGGGAGTCGCCGATCCGAGCAGTGGCGGTGTCGCCGATTTGCCGGGCACCGCCCGCGTCGTCGGGCTCGGTGCGATCGCAGGTTCTTTCGATTGTGCTCCGGCCGATTCGATCGGTTGTGCTTCGGACGGGTCCGAACCAGGCTCGTCTGGTGTGGTGTCGCAGGTCACGTCGGTGTGGCTCCTACCCGGGAATGTAAGCGGACTGTGGTCCGGTTACAGCATATCGAAAGTTCCGCCACAGGTTCGGACCCCCAGGAGTGATCATCATGTCGCAGACCAACCTTCTCGTTCTGGTCGGCAGCCTCCGCGCCGCCTCCATCAATCGCCGCCTCGCCGAGGCCGCCGTCAAGACCGCACCCGAGGGCGTGGAGCTCTCCCTCTACGAGGGTCTCGGCGATATCCCTTTCTACAACGAAGACCTCGACGCGCAGGGCAAGGTACCCGCCGCCGCGCAGGCGCTGCGTGACGCGGTCGCCGCCTCCGACGGCCTGCTGCTGGTCACCCCCGAATACAACGGCACCCTTCCGGCCGTCCTGAAGAACGCCATCGACTGGGCTTCCCGGCCGTACGGCGCGGGCGCGCTGAAGAGTCGTCCGGTCGCTGTGGTGAGCGCGTCGATCAGCGCGAACGCCGCCAAGTGGTCGCACGGCGATGCCGTGAAGGCGCTGGGCGTGGCCGGTGCCGAGGTGGTGGAGGACGCGTCGCTGAACTTCGGCGGCATCGGCCAGCGTTTCGCCGAGACGCATCCGGCCGACGATGCCGAGGCGCTGACTCAGCTGGCCGCGACCGTGCGGCTGCTCGCGGAGGCCGCCAAGGCCAAGGCGAACGCCTGACCGGCCGAGCCCCGCAAGGTCCTGTGGCTATCTTCTAGTTTCCGACTTGTCGGACGAGTGTTGTTTCTTGAATAGAGCGTTATGCCACGGCTTTTCGGCCGTGGCTTAACGCTTTCGAGACCTGTTCTGAGCTAGATTCAGCTCGTGAAGCTACCAACGGGCAAATCAGTGTGGGGCCGGTGCTGCCTGGCCGTCACGCTGGCCCTCTCCACCGTCGCGGTGGTGGTGACCGCGGCCGATGTCGTCGCGGAATCGAATGCTCGCCTCTATCTGGGCAACTGGGCCGGATACGTGGTGAAGGGCGACTTCCATGAGGTCAGCGCCACCTGGGTGCAGCCCGAGGTCACCTGTCTCAATCCCGGCGTCCTGCAGCGCATCGTGCCGTGGGTAGGCCTGAACGGCGCGACCGGTCTCGACGGTCACGTGGCCCTGCCGCTCATGCAGACCGGTGTCGAATCCCTCTGTGCGAGCGACGCTGCCATCTATGCGGCACTGCCCGGACTGGGGATCGAGAATGTGGCGGCCGGTCTCGCCTACGCGGACCCGCGACTGGCGGGCCTGGTCATGCACGGCGGTTCGAAGGTGTCCGATGCGCTCGGCGCGGCGGCCGACGGACTCTGCGAAATCGTGGCGCTGGGCGACTTCTGCCAACCCGAGCAGAACATCGACGCGTGGTGGGAGAGCTACCCCGACGCCCCCGTCGGCTACGACGATGTGGACGTGACTCCCGGCGACCTCATGCATTCGACGGTCACCTGGGACGGCCGCAACTACACGATGATCCTCGAGAACCGCACCCGCGGCTGGACCCGCACCACGGTCGCCGCCTCCGATGCCCCCGCCCGCACCGCGGAGATCGTCGTGGAAGGCCACCTCGACGCCGCCCTCCCCGGCTTCGTCCCCGTCACCTTCACCGAGATCACCATCGACGGCAGACCGCTGTCCGCCTACGACACGCAGGCGTACGGCATCGCCGCCACCAATCGCCTCCTGGCTCCCGGTCCGGTCGACGGTTCCGCCTTCACGATCGGCTGAGTCGAGAGCCGGTCTGCGACACGCCGATACGACCTGTGCCCCTGGAATTGGGGGCGGCCGCGCGAGCTACTGGAAAACCTCAGTTCACGCGGTGTGGCTGTGACTCGTGGGATGGGTGTTGATCAGCGGGAATGGTGGGTTTGCTGGAAATGAGCTGTACGCCCAAATTGTGATCTGTGCCTCAGTCGTGTCGAGTTGCGAATCGAGCGTCCAGGTACTTCCCCAACTCGAATTTCACCTTTGTGAGTCGCAACATGTCGTGTTGGATGAATCTGTCGGCCACTAGGTGTAGTGTCTTGGGAGCTGGAAGGGCATGCAGCGGGAACCCGGGAAGGGGCCGCGCGACCTGGGGCTTCGGTCTCGCTTCCAGGGGTTAGCGAACCAGCTACGTGGATCTTGTTTCAGTCGTGCACTGCATACGGATCGAAGGCTAAGGAGAAGGGGATACCAATGACCGTCACCGTTTACACCAAGCCCGCTTGTGTCCAGTGCAACGCCACCTATAAAGCTCTCGACAAGATCGGCGTCGAGTACGACGTCATCGACATCTCCGAGAACTCCGACGCCCGCGATTACGTGATGGCCCTGGGTTACCTTCAGGCCCCCGTCGTCGTCGCCGGTGACGACCACTGGTCCGGCTTCCGCCCGGACCGGATCAAGGCACTCGCCTCGGCCGTCGCCGTCGCCTAGCGCTTCGGAGCCTCGCGGGGTTCGTCCGAAGTCGTCTATCGCAGGCGAAAAGGAGGTGACCGAGTTGTCCACTCAGACAACGAATCTGGTCTACTTCTCCAGCGCATCGGAGAACACGCACCGCTTCGTGGAACGGCTGGGAATCCCCGCCGTTCGCATACCGCTTCATACTGCCGACTCGCTTCGCGTCGACGAACCCTACGTACTGATCGTCCCTACTTACGGGGGCGGTCGGCACGTGCTGGGTGGGAATCGATCCGACAAGGAATTCGTCCCCCGTCAGGTGGCCAAATTCCTCAACGATCCGCACAACCGCGCCCTGCTGCGCGGCGTGATCGCGGCCGGCAACACCAACTTCGGCGATACGTACTGCTTTGCGGGAGAAGTCATCTCGCGCAAATGCGGAGTCGAGTACCTGTATCGCTTCGAACTCATGGGAACTGTTGAGGACGTCGAGCGCGTCCGAGAGGGATTGGGATTGTTTTGGCAACGACAACCGCACCGGTCGGAAAAACTGCCCGCGTAGAACGGCCTGTCAGTGGCGAGTCCACCGCGGGACTGGACTACCACGCGCTCAACGCGATGCTGAACCTGTACGGCCCCAATGGCGAGATCCAGTTCGACAAGGATCGCGAGGCCGCACACCAGTACTTCTTGCAGCACGTCAACCAGAACACGGTCTTCTTCCACAATCTGGCGGAGAAGCTCGACTACCTCGTGAAGGAAAACTATTACGAGGCAGAGGTTCTGGACCTCTACAGCCGCGAGTTCATCAAGCAGCTGTTCAAGCAGGCATACGCCAAGAAGTTCCGGTTCCCGACCTTCCTCGGCGCGTTCAAGTACTACACCTCGTACACGCTGAAGACCTTCGACGGTAAGCGCTACCTGGAGCGTTTCGAAGACCGCGTGTGCATGGTCGCGCTGACCCTGGCCGCCGGTGACGAGACCCTGGCGTCCGAGCTGGTCGACGAGGTCATGGACGGCCGCTTCCAGCCGGCCACCCCGACCTTCCTGAACTCCGGTAAGAAGCAGCGCGGCGAGCCCGTGTCCTGCTTCCTGCTGCGCATCGAAGACAATATGGAGTCCATCGGGCGCTCCATCAACTCCGCGCTCCAGCTGTCCAAGCGCGGCGGCGGTGTCGCCTTGCTGCTCAGCAATATTCGTGAGACCGGTGCGCCGATCAAGAAGATCGAGAACCAGTCCTCGGGTGTCATCCCGATCATGAAGCTGCTCGAGGATTCGTTCTCCTACGCCAACCAGCTGGGTGCGCGTCAGGGCGCGGGCGCGGTCTACCTCCAGGCCCACCACCCCGATATCTACCGCTTCCTCGACACCAAGCGGGAGAACGCGGACGAGAAGATCCGCATCAAGACGCTGTCCCTCGGCGTGGTGATCCCGGATATCACCTTCGAGCTGGCGCGCAAGAACGAGGACATGTACCTGTTCTCGCCGTACGACGTGGAGCGCATCTACGGCGTGCCGTTCGCGGACATCAATATCACCGAGAAGTACCACGAGATGGTCGACGACAAGCGGATCCGCAAGTCGAAGATCAAGGCGCGCGAGTTCTTCCAGACCATCGCCGAGCTGCAGTTCGAGTCCGGTTACCCGTACATCATGTACGAGGACACCGTGAACCGGTCGAACCCGATCAAGGGCAAGATCACCCACTCGAACCTGTGCTCGGAGATCCTCCAGGTCTCCACCCCGTCGGAGTTCAATGACGACCTGTCCTACTCGAAGGTCGGCAAGGACATCTCCTGCAACCTGGGTTCGCTGAACATCGCGAAGGCCATGGATTCGCCGGACTTCGCCAAGACGGTCGAGGTCTCGATCCGCGCGCTGACCGCCGTGTCGAACCAGACCCACATCTACTCGGTGCCGTCGATCGAGCAGGGCAACAACGAGTCTCACGCCATCGGGCTGGGCCAGATGAACCTGCACGGCTACCTCGCCCGCGAGCACATCTACTACGGCTCCGAAGAGGGCATCGACTTCACCAATATCTACTTCTACACCGTGGCGTTCCACGCGATCCGGGCCTCGAACCAGATCGCCATCGAGCGTGGCAGCTACTTCGGCGGCTTCCCGGAGTCGAAGTACGCCTCCGGTGAATTCTTCGACAAGTACACCGATCGGGAGTGGACCCCCGCCACCGACCGCGTCCGCGAGCTCTTCGCCGACGCCGGCGTGCACATCCCCACCCAGGACGATTGGCGCGAGTTGAAGGCGTCGGTCATGGAGCACGGCATCTACAACCAGAACCTCCAGGCCGTCCCCCCGACCGGTTCCATCTCCTACATCAACCACTCCACCAGCTCCATCCACCCGGTGGCGTCCAAGATCGAGATCCGCAAGGAAGGCAAGATCGGCCGCGTCTACTACCCGGCCCCCTACCTGACGAACGAGAACCTCGACTACTTCCAGGACGCCTACGAAATCGGCTACGAAAAGGTCATCGACACCTACGCCGCCGCCACCCAACACGTAGACCAGGGCCTGTCCCTCACCCTGTTCTTCAAGGACAGCGCCTCCACCCGCGACGTCAACAAGGCCCAGATCTACGCCTGGCGCAAGGGCATCAAAACCCTCTACTACATCCGCATCCGCCAAATGGCGTTGGAGGGCACCGAAGTAGAAGGCTGCGTCAGCTGCATGCTCTGACCCCACGACCATGAAAAGGGCGCTCCCGACACCATCGGGAGCGCCCTTTTCGCGTCGTAGAGGCGGATACAGCTAGGGGAGGTTCAGGAGACGCCGCATCGTTCGCGGACCTCGCCGCGGGGATGGCTCATCAGCGGAATTGCTCCATTTCCGCATCGCGCTCGTCGTGAGACGTGAACGCGGACGGGGACTTTCGTTCGACGTCTAGCTCCTTCCGTACTGCCGCGCGGATCAGGGCATCTTCACATGCTTTGACCACCCACGCGGACATGTTGCCGTGCGACTCGCCTCTGATCGCTTCCGCCAGTTCGTCTGGAAAGCGGACCATCACCTTCGCCATACCTCGAGCCTATTCCGGGTCCAACATCCTCCCGGCCCGATACGGAACTCGAGGTCCTGTGCCGTTCTGCTATTCGGTCTGCTTCGGATGGCCGCAACCAGCGGACATGATCCAAACGATGTGCTTGTCCGGATCAGGGCAATACCAGATGCGACCACCGGCAGTGACTTCGTATTGCCATTGCTCGAGGAGGACGCCCAATACCGGGTGGGTGGCGTACTGTCCCCGGAGTCGGTGCTGGCGATGTGAATTTTCCGGCATTGTGGGCCGCTCGGTCAACGCGATCCATGCCTCCCAAGTGTTGGATCTTGCTGCCCGGCACAGGTCTTCCCAACCGCTCGCTGCTGCCCCGGTCGCGAAGCGTGCCTCCCAGCCACCAGGACGTCCAGGCGGCGCGACCCGGTCACCCCTCTTCGCCGGCATCCGGATCTTCCCCCATCGGGTTGGGTACCGGTCCGAAATCGCCCTCGATCGGTTCGGACAGTGCTGCGGCAAGCGCCGGGTCGGCGTAGACGATTGCGGTGCTGCGCCATTCGACAATGGTCTGTGTGAGCACCGACCACTCGCCGAGCTCGGCCGACGCCTGGAATGCACGGGCGAAGTCCTTCACGAACTCGGCCTGTGCGTGTGCGGGCATGACATCCACCCAAGGGAACTCGTCCAGCAGGGCCCGCGCCGCGAGGTCGTGCGGCAAGTGCATCAGGACATTCCGCAGTGCGCGTGCTGCGGTAACCGATCCCTCGGACGATGCCATCGCGCGGTCCTCCCGGGTCAGCAGCAGCGGCACACCATCACGCCGCCAGACCCGGACATCGCCCTCATCGGCAAGGCGTGCCACGTGCTTGGGATCGCGCTGTAGCTCGCTCCACTGGACCTCGGTAACCATTGCCCACCTCCGGAGAGATTCGCGGGTATGGCTGGCTGCCTGTCCGCATACGCCCAGTGTAGAGCTAGAGTTCTGAATTTTTTCAGAACTCTTGTTTTTCGTATCGATGATCGGAGTGCTTCTACTTGGTGACGATGGGTGTCAAGGGAGGTGGCGGGCTTGTGGGAGGGGTTGGCGGGGTGACCGGCGGGAGGGTTGCCGGGGTGGTGGGGTGGGCTGTGGTTGGTCCCGGGGGATGCGGGGTGGGGATTGTGAAGTGTCCAGAAGGTGTTGCGGGGGATCGTGGTTGGGGGTGGGCGTGGATACGCTCGGGGTGGTTTCGGCGTCGGGTCGGATGCGCGGTCAACGTTCGGGACCGGAAGGCGCACTGCGACAAGAGTATTGGAGGTCGGGCGGGGCTCTGGACGGGATGTTGGACGGGCCTCGATCATGATTCACACCTGCCGGGCGGCGAAAGCCGCCTTCCCACCGCAAGACTGCCCGCCGGTCGAGTTCCTCGCGTCTCGCCCGGCGGGTAGCGGTGTTTTCGCTGCCGATCATTGTGATGGGCAACAGGCGCGGGGTAGCAGGTTCGGTGATCGGGCCCAGTGATCTTCGAAAACGGTGTACTGCGGGCCGGATCGCATCTAGGTTCGGTGCGCGAACCGGAAACGATTCGAGGAGCGACCGTGCCGAATGCGCAATACGAACTGGTCGAGCTACCCAGATCGGCGGCGGAGCTATGAGGAGGGGCGCGGCCGCAGTGGTCGCCGCGCTGGCGGTGGTGGCGTGCCTGCCCGTGGGGGCGGCGGCGGACACCGGGAAGCCGGCGGATCGGAATGCCGTGTCCGCGCCCATCGTTCGTACCGAACAGTTCGGGGTGAATTGGGAGCGGGTGTATGTCGAATCCGCCGCCATGAATCGCACCGTCGCCGTCGACGTGCTGCACGGGTCCGGGGAAGGACCGCGTCCCACGTTGTACCTGCTCGATGGTGTTGACGCCGAACGGGTTTCGGACTGGCTGACCAAGGGTTCGGCGGCGGCCTACTTCGCTGACAAGCCGGTGGATGTGGTGCTGCCCTCCGGCGGCACCGGCAGCATGTACAGCGATTGGCTGCGCCCCGATGCCGCGCTGGGCTGGAATCGCTGGGAGACCTTCCTGACCGCGGAACTGCCCGGCACCATCGAGTCCTACATTCACAGCGATGGCCGCCGCGCCGTCGCGGGCGTCTCCATGGGCGCGCAGGGCGCGATGATGCTGGCGCACCGCCATCCCGGCCTCTACAAGGCGGCCGCGGGCATGAGCGGCTGCTATTCGACCGTGGACGGCACCGGCAGCGCCGTCACCACCATGACGGTGGCCTCACGCGGCGGCAATGTGGTGAATCTGTGGGGTCCGCCGGGCACGCTGGATTGGCTCACGCATGACAGCACGGTGGGTGCGGAGGCCTTGCGCGGCATGGTGATCTATCTGTCCGCGGCCTCCGGAATTCCGAATGGGGTCGATCTCACCGACATTGCGCAGTCGCCCGATATCGCGACGGCCTTGCAGACGATCGGCGGCGGTGTGGCCCTGGAGGCCGGATCCCGGCTCTGCACCGATCATTTCGCCCAGCGGCTCGATCATCTGGGGATCCCGGCCACGGTCCACTACGAGCCCTCCGGAATTCACGCCTGGACGGATTTCGCCACGCAGCTGGCCCCCGCCTGGGAGGCCATCGCTACCGCTTTCGCACCGAGCGGCGGCAGCTGAGGCGTCGAGGCGAACGCGGCCTGCCCCGCCAGGCCGCGCGTTTCACAGTGTCAGGGCCGCAAGGTGATTCGCGGCAACCGGCGCAGGCCCGGCCGAATCCGTCCGTCCACCGTCACGGTCAGCCCCTCGTGCACCGCGTCCATGGTGAACCGGGAGGCCTCGGCCCACGTGGCGGCGTACTCCATGGCGAGTTCGGCCCCATCCTCCGGCCCGCCGAAGTAGACGGTGACTCGATGGGTGAGGGCCTCGTTGACGCTGCTGATCCTTGCCGTACCTTCGGATAAACCGGACATACCGTCGAACTCCTTCGTGCAGGTGCTGCGGGGGAAGACGCCGCCGACCCCGTCGGCGACGGCGTTTCCCTGTAACCGAAGGTAAGTGGAACCGGTGGTACCGCAACAAGTTCCACCTCGCGGCTGGAGAAGTCACAAGCGCCACGCTCGGCCCGTTGTTACTCGCCGGAATCCCGATGGCAACGATCACAAGCCCACCCGGCCCGCATTGTGACCTTTCGGAAGGTTTCCGCAGGCTCTCGACTGGACCGCCCGTCATCCATACTGTGTGCCCGGGAGAGCCTGCGCGACAGCTGAACTGTCCGGAGGCGGAGAGGAATGCGATCAGATGAGGATCCGGGCGACGGCCCTGGCCGGAGCGGCCCTGCTGGCATTGGCGACGGGTTCCGCTGTGGCGCAACCGATCTACCCCGCACCCGATCCGGACAGCTTCTACGCCGCTCCCGCCGACCTGGCCGACCACAAGCCGGGTGACGTGCTCGCCACGCGCACCATGCCGTCGTTGAGCGAGTTCCCGGACATCGACGTCACGATGATCAAATTCCGCTCCACCGGTTCGGAAGGGAATCCGATCGCGGCCACCACCACCGTGCTGTCGCCGCGCAATCGTAAATTCGACGCACCGCTGCTCTCGTTGCAGCAGATCATCAATGGCCTCGGCGCGCAGTGCGCCGTTTCCCGGGCGCTCTACACCACCGACCCGAACCTGATCATGCGGGAAGCGCCCGCCTGGAATGTGCTGTTGCAGCGCGGCTGGAGCATCGCGCTGCCCGACCATCTGGGCCCCGGATCCGCCTACGGCGCGGCCAAACTCGGCGGCCAGATCACCCTCGACGGCATCCGGGCCGCGCAGCGCGTGCCCGAACTCAAGGTCGAGTACAGCCCGATCGGCATGACCGGCTACTCCGGCGGCGGCATGGCGACCGCGTGGGCCGCCGCCCTCGCCCAGTCCTACGCACCCGAACTGCGCATCGCCGGAGCCGCCATGGGCGGGGTGCCGATGAATCTGGTGACCATGCTGGAAACCATGGGCTACGGCGCGCATCCGGCCTTCGGGCTGGCCATGGCGGCCGGTATCGGCCTGGAACGCGAATACCCGGACCGCTTCCCGCTCAGCGAGCAGCTCAATGCGCACGGGCTGGCCATCCGGGACAAATTGGCCAATAGCTGCACCAATGACATTCTCGCCGCCGGAGCCGGGCAGGGCGCGGTGGACGTGGCCAAGACGACCATCATGTCCACCGATCCGACCGCCCGCGCCGTGGTCGAGGAGAACAGCCTGGAGCTGTTCGGCGGCGTCCCGAATATGCCTGTCTTCGAATGGCATTCACCGATCGACGGGCTGGTCCCCGTGGATGCGATCCTGGCCACGGACCGGCGGTACTGCGGTTCCGGCGTGAAGCTCTGGACCGCGGAGGAGCCGGTCCCGGATCACCTGACCGCCGCCGTGCTCGGCATCCCGGCGGCGTTGACCTGGCTGGATGCCAGATTCCGCGGTGAGACCCCGCCCGTGAACTGCTGGACCTGGTAGCCGCTGGACCTGGAGCCGCAGAGCCGGATTCAGCCTTCCTGATACGTGCGGGCCACCAGCGCCGAGCGCAGATACCACAGGCCCGACGCCTCGGTCGGGTCGAAGCCGGTGAGCTGCCCGATCCGTTTGAGTCGATAGTCCACGGTATTGGTGTGCACGTGCAGGAGTCGCGCGGTGCGCTGGCGGTTCAGGTTATTGCTGATGTGGGTTTGCAGCGTCTCCTGGAGCTCGGGATGCTCGTCCAGCGGATCGAGCAGCGAGCCGAGATGGTCGCGTCCCGGCCCGGGCCTGGTGAGCTGGTATTCCAGGGCCAGTTCGTCGAATCGGAAGAGTCCGCGCATCAGGCGTAGTCGCTGCACGATGTCGAGCAGCTCATGCGCTTGATCGGCGGCATCCGGAATCTGTTGTGGCGTGGCCGGAACCAGGGTCGCCGTGATCGGCACCCGGGCGGCCTGGGACAGCTGCTCGATCAATTCGTCGAGCTGATCGTCCGAAATCTGCGGCGCGGGAACCAATACCGTGCCGCCGTCCACGCTCAGGAGCGACAGCACCTTTCCGGTGTGCCGGGTGGCGAGCTCGGCCTGCATGCGGCGCAGCTTGCGGCGCGCCACCACCGCCCCGTCCAGGGTGGGATCGCGTTCCTCCGGATGCGCCGGAATCGACAGGGCCAGCACGTGATACGAGTCGGCGATCTCGATACCGCATTCGCGCGCCATGGTGGAGGTGCTGTGGCCGCCCAGCAGAGCGGACGTGAGCGTGTGCACGGCGGTGTGGTGTTCGCTCACCACGGCCCGCAACTCCCGCACATAGGCGAGCGCGACGGCGGTGGTCATTCGATCGAGCAGCTCGACCACCATTTTCGCGCCGTCCATGATGTTGTCGAAGTCGGCGGCCGCGATCACCAGCGCCGCTTCACCATCCGGCCCGTCCTGGCGCAGATGCCGGGACATGGCATTGCCCATCACCAGATCCGAGCCGATCTTGAAGCCCTCGTGGATGGCGTGCTGAATGGTGTCGATCGGAATGCCCTCGCGCGCCCACTGCGCGGCGGCATGCTCGAGCCGCTTGGTCTTCTCCGGAATATCGCGCCCGTCCAGCATGCCGACCGCCAATTCCAGGCAGGTGCGCGTGATGGAGGTGACATCGCCGTGAATGGCATCGTCGGGCAGCGTCCCGCAGGGCGCGACGGTCTCCACAAAATGCCCCACCATGTGCTGTGCCAGACCGCGCACATCCTGAAGAGGTGAGGACATCGGACTTCCCGACACGGTCAGTCCCGGACGGGCTGGAATGTCGACAGACATCGGCCGCTCCTTCCACCCCCGGTATGACTTCCCCGGACATGCAACGTAACCCATCCGTGACCTCAGGACGGTCCGATTGGTCCGGACTGTGAAGCGGCGCAGGTAAACGGCATGGACATTGTGAAAAATCACAAATCTCTGCCACGGTCGAAGCCATGGCCGTTACCAGCCGGAACTCGCACCTACAGAGTCAAATGCGCGGTCTCGCCATACCCGACCAGCTCCATCCCCGATTCGCCCCGCTCCCAACGCGATATCGACGCATTCGGCAACTGACTGCTCTCGATCTCCAGAATGGTCTGCTCATCGAGTCCCCCGAGAATGTATCGGGTCATGACGATCACCACGTCATGCGCGAAAACCAGTACATGCCCGTCGAGTTCGGGCAGCAGCGTCCGCAGTCGCAGCCCCACATCGGTCCACGATTCACCACCGGGCGGCCGATAATAGAAGCGGCCCAAGCGTTCCCGCTCGCGATACACCTCGGGATGACGACGCCGAACCCCAAGTCCGGTGAGGCCGTACAGGATTCCGGTATCCCGATCCCGAAGCCGTTCGTCATACCGCGCCCGCGCCGTGCCCATCGCCCCGAGCGCGATCTCCGCAGTCTCCCGCGCCCGCAAATACGGAGAACAGAGCACCACGTCAGCCGATTCAGGAAGCTCGGCCAGCCGCTCCCCAACCTCAACCGCCTGCGCCCGCCCTAGCAGCGACAACGGCGTATCAGGATCCCGAGTACCGCTCCCAACCTCCTCCGCCCCCGCGTCGACCGCAGCAAAGTACGCCGCATTCCCGACACTCTCCCCATGCCGAACCATCGTCAAAGTCTCCAGCCCCACACCGGCAAGTCCAGCACATCCACCCACAAGCTGCATGCCTTCTCGACAGCTGCATGGGTTATAAGGCCTGCAACTGTCGGCAAGCCCTGCAGCTCGCCTGGTTACATGCGGGCGGGGGTGCCTGCGGTGAGGTCGGCTGGGGGGAGCCAGAGCGTGGCTATGGTGCCTCCGCCTGCGGCCGGTTCTATCGAGGCGTTGCCGTTGTGGGTTTGGGCTACCCAGGCGACGAGGGCCAGGCCGATGCCGTTGCGGCCGGTGCGGCCGGCGGAACCTCGGTTGAAGGGGCTGGCGGACATGACCGGGTCTACGCCGGGGCCGTGGTCTCGGACGGAGACTCGGCCTTCGGCTACGTGGACTTCCACGGGGGCGGTGCGGTTGACCGCGCCGTGGGTGAGGCCGTTTTCCAGCATGTTTCGGATGGCCAGGCTCAGGAGGGCGGGGTCGCCGACGACGACGCTGGGGTGGGCGCTGACGATGATGCGGTCGTCGGCGGCTTCTTCCGCTACGGCTTCGGCTAGTTGGTCGAGGCGCAGGAGGGTGCGTTCGGGTTCGGCTATGCCGGTTTGCATTCGGGCTCGGGCGAGCAGGCCGGTGACGAGGCGGGCCATGCGGTCGGCGAGGCGGCGGGCTTCGCCGAGGGTGTGTTCGACTTCCTCGGGTTTGGGGCGGGATTCGGTGAGGAGTTTCAAAGTGGTGAGGGGAGTGCGCAATTCGTGGGCGGCGTCGCCCAGGAATTGTTCGTGTTCGTCGAGCATCTGAAGGGCTTGGCGCAGGCTGCGGCCCGACAGCAGGTAGGCGGCGGCGGTGGCGAGCAGTACCAGGAGGGTGCCGCCGAGGGCCAAGGCCCACAGCAGCATTCGGTGTTTGCCGGGTTCGTCCATGGCTTCGGTGGCGGCCAGGATGACGACGGTGTTGTCCCAGTCGGTCCAGTAGACGGGGACGCCCGCGACCCGCACCTGCTGGCCCGAGATGTCGGTGGTGGTGCGCAGCAGGGGCTCATAGAGCAGCCCGTCCGAGCGGTCCTCGGTTTGGGTTGCGAGCGTGGTGATCTCGGTGTCGCTGGGCATGAGCGACCGCTGATAGGTGTGCGTCTGCTTCCACTGTTCGCCGGGGGCGCGCACCAGCACGATGACCGCGCTGGACCCCTGGGCCAGCCGATCGTCGATGACGGTGGTCAAGTCCAGCACCTGTTTGTCGTCATGCTGGATGGCCCGCGCCAGCCCGCCCGCGACCTGTTCGACCTGCCGGTCGACCTCATTGGTGCGGGACCGTGCGTCGATGGAGGCGGCGACATAGCTCAGTACCAGCACGGCCGTGGCGGTGATGACGGTGACCAGCGCCGTCATCATCCAGCGCGCCCGGCGCAGGCGGGCGACGGCGGGGGAGCGGTGGGTGTTCACGCGGGTCCGCCCGGCACCAGGAACCCGGATCCGCGCACGGTCTCGATCACGCAGGGCTCACCGAGTTTGCGGCGCAGCTTGGCGACCACGGCGTCCACCACATTCGAGGCGGGCTCGGCCATTTCGTCCCAGCAGCATTCGATCAGGTCGGTGCGTGTCACCACGCTGCCGCGCCGGGACGCCATGAGTTCGAGCACCGCGAATTCCTTGGGTGTCAGCGACAGCATGATGCCGCTGCGGGTGACCCGCCGGCGCATGAGATCGATATCGATATCGGCCACCGCGATGCGCGAGGCGGTGGGCTGTTCGCGGCGGCGGCACAGTGCCCGCACCCGCATCACCAGCTCGGGCAGCGCGAACGGCTTGGTCAGGTAGTCGTCGGCGCCCTGCTCGAATCCGGCGAGCCGGTCATTGAGCCCGTCGCGTCCGGTGAGCATGAGCGCGGGCACGGTATGCCCGGCATTGCGCGCCCCGGCGACCAGATCCAGGCCGTCACCGTCGGGCAGCCCGCGGTCCACCACCAGACAGTCGTAGCGATTGATGGCGATCTTGAAATCCGCGTCCGCAATATCGTGTGCGAGGTCCACAGCGAACCCCGCCGAGCGCAACCCATCGGTCACCTCACGACAGAGTTGCTGATCGTCCTCGAGCACCAAAACACGCACAGAGGCAGACAGTAGGCCAATGCTGGTCGAGTGCCCAATGGCTATGGGGGGCAGTTTATCCGTAAATGATCGGAAAATGATGTCCAGGGATACGGAGTGAGCAGGAGCCGCCCCGGAGACCCTCTCACGGGACCGCCCGCCGGGTCGAGTGCTTTCCGTTCTGCCGGTCGGACCAGTCGGTGTGTCGCCGGTCACGGGCCGGTATGTCGCCTGCCCGCCCGCGCGGGATTCGCCAGATAAGGCTATCCTGCACAAGGATGTTTTTGCGTTCACACCCGCATCCGGCGGGTGATGCAATCGGTGCACGACGGCTTCGAGGAGGTGGGTCGCATGCGTAGCGAGCCCCCTAGTCGAAGGCCGCGCGGCGCCTCCCCCTCCACCTTCCGGTAGTTCCTCCGGGCGACGGGGTGGTGCCTCGCGGTGTGACTCGGTGTTTCCACACGTTCACCCTCGACTCGCCTGACGGCTGAGGTTCCCGCCATGACGCAGACCGATCTGCCCGTCGTATCGACGCTGCCCGCTGATCTTTCGACGCTGCCCGAGCCCGCTCACACCGAGCGGCCCGGCACGTCGCCCACCGAGGTTCCGCGCAATCAGGCTGACACGTTGCGCGATATCGTCGACTGTCACCACGTTGCCGCCACCCTGGAGTGGCTGGACAATCATCCGCCGCATCTCATCGCCGACGAGCTGGCGCGCATGGACGCGGTCTCGGCCGGTATGGCCTTCCGGCTGCTGGACAAGGATCGCGCTCTCGACGTGTTCGAGGAGCTCGAGCCCGTCGACCAGCAGCAGATCCTGACCGGCCTGCGTGATCAGAGCTTCCGCGAACTCGTCGAGGAGATGGATCCCGATGATCGCGCCCGCATGCTGCGTGAGGCTCCGGCGAAGGTGGCCAAGAAGGTCCTGGCCGGGCTGAGTCCTGAAGAGCGACGGATCACCGCCATCCTGCTCGGCTATCCCGAGGGTTCGGTCGGCTTCTATATGACGCCGGAAGTCGTTGCGCTGCCTCGTAATCTGCCCGTCGCGGCCGCCTTGCAGATGGTGCGCGCCAAGGGTTCGAACGCCGAGACCGTCTACACGCTGCCGGTGGTGGATTCGGGCCGCAGGCTGATCGGCGTGGTCGAGCTGCGCGATCTGGTGCTCAGTTCGCCCGATGCCATGATCGCCGATCTGGTCGAGTCCGAGCCGCAGTTCGCGCGCGCCACGGATTCGGCGGAGAAGGCGGCTCGGCTCATGCAGGGCGCGAACCTGATCAACCTGCCGGTGGTGGACAGCGAGGACCGACTGGTCGGCCTGCTCACCATTGACGACGCCATCGAGGTCATCGAGGCCGCCGACTCCGAGGACGTGGCCCGCCAGGCGGGCACCACGCCGTGGTCGGGTCACTACATGGCCGCGGGCGTCTTCCAGCTGGCCCGCTACCGGGCGATGTGGTTGCTGTTGCTGCTGGTGGCGGCGACGCTGACGGTCACGGTCACCGGCGCGTTCGAGGGAACCCTGGAGCAGGCCTCGCATCTCGCGCTGTTCATTCCGCTGCTCATCGGCGCGGGCGGCAATGCGGGCGCGCAAGCCGCGACCACGTGTGTGCGCGCACTAGCGGTCGGTGAGGTGCGAGTCTCGGATCTGGTCAAGGTGGTCTGGCGTGAATGCCGCGTCGGCCTGGTGCTCGGCTGCATGCTGGCCGTGGTCGGCATGGTGATCGGTGGCCTGTTCGTCGGCGCGAAAATCGCTGTGGTGGTGGGCATTACGCTGGTGATCATCTGCGGCTGGGCGGCCACCATCGGCGGCACCATGCCGCTGCTGGCCAAGAAGCTGCGCATCGATCCGGCGGTCATCTCCGCGCCCATGGTGACGACGCTGGTCGACGCGACCGGTCTGGTCATCTACTTCACGACCGCGAAAATTGTGCTCGGCATCTGATCGGCAAACTTTCTGCGGGTGGGTGGCCGGGGTTGCGCATAGCCGCCCCGGCCGCTTGTGACAGATTGCACGGCTGTAGTTTTCCGATGCGGGGCGTGCTCGGCCGCACCCTTTCCGGTGTTCCTGCAGGACAGCGCCGCAACCCCTTGAAGACACAAGGTGTTGTGCTGCGCAACGATGTCGGCCACCAGTAGTAGTGTTCAGAAGTAGGCAAGTCGCAACCGGTCCGGTGAGCTGAGAAGGGTAGAGCCTTGACGTCTGAGATCCATACGACGATGCGTGTAACCAAGGTGATCGATCGAGTATCGGCGATCAACTGGAACCGCGTACAGGACGAGAAGGATGCCGAGGTCTGGGATCGGCTCACCGGCAACTTCTGGTTGCCGGAAAAGGTCCCGGTGTCCAATGACATTCCGTCCTGGGCCACGCTGACCCCCAGCGAAAAGCAGCTGACCATGCGGGTATTCACCGGCCTCACGCTGCTGGACACCATCCAGGGCACGGTCGGCGCGGTCAGCCTGATCCCGGATGCGCTGACCCCGCACGAGGAGGCGGTGTACACGAACATCGCGTTCATGGAGTCGGTGCACGCCAAGAGCTACAGCCAGATCTTCTCCACGCTGTGCTCCTCGCGCGAGATCGACGAAGCCTTCCGCTGGTCCGAGGAGAATCGGAACCTGCAGCGCAAGGCCGAGATCGTGCTCGAGTACTACAACGGCGAGAACCCGCTCAAGCGCAAGGTGGCCTCCACCCTGCTGGAGAGCTTCCTGTTCTACTCCGGCTTCTACCTGCCGATGCACTGGTCCTCGCGGGCCAAGCTCACCAATACCGCCGACATGATCCGCCTGATCATTCGCGACGAGGCCGTGCACGGCTACTACATCGGCTACAAGTTCCAGAAGGGCCTCGAGCTCATCTCCGAGGCCGAGCGCGAGGAGCTGAAGTCCTACACCTTCGAGCTGCTGTTCGAGCTGTACGAGAACGAGGTCGAGTACACCCAGGATCTCTACGACGAGGTCGGCCTGACCGAGGACGTCAAGAAGTTCCTGCGCTACAACGCCAATAAGGCGCTGATGAACCTCGGCTACGAGGGTCTGTTCCCCAAGGACGAATGCGACGTCAACCCGGCCATCCTGTCGGCGCTCTCGCCCAATGCCGATGAGAACCACGACTTCTTCTCCGGCTCGGGTTCCAGCTACGTCATCGGCAAGGCCGTCAATACCGAGGACGAGGACTGGGAGTTCTAGTCCCGCAACGCATCTCGACGCAGACGGCGGCTGCCCGACCAGTGTGTTCGCCGCGGATCATGAAAAGTTCATGGTAAAGATGATGAACTTCGTCACACGGCGGCCGGGCGGTCGCCGTACGAAAGGATTCGTCTCATGACGTTCAAGTCCGTTCTCGCGGCAGGCGCTCTGGCTCTGGGCGTGGTGGCCTCCGGAACCGCCCAGGCGCACGCCGCCGAGGTGTTCTACGGCAACTACCGCACCCTGGCGGCCTGCACGGCCGACGGGCAGAACACCCCAGCGCACCCGGACTGGACGACCTTCGAATGCCGCAAGGGCATCGACGGCACCTGGAACCTCTACCTGCAGGGCTGAATTCGCCCCGCGCAGTCCGAAAAACGAAGCCCGGCAATCCGATTCACGGATGCCGGGCTTTCGTACGTATGCGGTTGTGTGTATTCGGGGAGAGCTCAGTCGGTCACATATCCATTGAGGGACTTGCGAATATCGTCCACCAGCGCCCGCGCCGCGGTGACGCCCGAGCCGTGCCAGATGGTGTCCTCGACCGCGAACACCCGCTTGTCACCGGCCGCGCCGAGCTGCTTCCAGTCGTCCCCGCCCATGACCGACTTGCCGAGCTTCAGTCCGTCCGGGCCATTGAACATCACATAGATGATGTCGCCCTCGAGCTTGTTCCGGTCGGCGGGCTTGCTCAGGTCGGTGCCGACGGTGAAGGAGTCCCCGCGCTGCGCCTGCGGCCGCAGCACCCCGGTGTCCGCGAGCACCTGACCCGCGAAGCTATTGCCGCCCTGCACCTGAATGTCCTTGGCGTCGAACCGAAGTACCGACGCCTGTGTGAGATTCGCGGCCACCGACGCACCGGCGTCACGCGCGGCGGTGCGGTAGTCGTCCAGGGCCTTGGCGCCCGCGCTCTTGCGGCCCAGCGCGTCCGCGAGCGAGGTGAACTGGGCCTGCCAGCCGTTCTCGTCACCGGCCAGTACGGTCGGGGCGATGCCCTTCAGCGCGTCATAGGATGCCTGGTCCGAGGCGGCGCCGAGGATCACATCCGGTTTCAGCTCAGCGATTTTCGCGACATCCAGGCTGCCGACCGTTCCGACCGCCGGAAGCAGCGCAATGCCGGTGCCGAAGTACGAAGGCTGTATCTCCGGCTCCCCGGTCGGTCCGGTGACCCCGGAAATCGTTGCGGCCCCGACCACTCGCTCCCACAGCCCCAGTGTGCAGACCGCGTCCAGCGCGGGCGTGGAGATCACCACGATGCGCTTGGGATCGGACGGGACCTCCACCGAACCGTTCGCCGTCGTGACCGACCGCGTACTCGATGTCGCATCGGCCGCGCTCGGCAGCGCGCACGCTTGGCGCGTATCGCGTTCCAGTCCCACCACGCCCGCTCCCGCGATATTCGTGGTGGTGCGCACAATCGAGCTCATGGCGTCATCGGTGGACTTCGAGCACCCGGCTAGCAACCCCGCCGGTAGCACCGCACTCGCGGCGAGAACCACCCCCCAGGTGCGCAAACGTCGCACAGGGGCGAAGGTGGAGGCGAACGTGTTTCGGGTGGAAGCGGACTCGCGCACCGGCATGGCTGGCAGCGTACAGCGGCATACCCCGGCGCCCAATTACGACACAGAGTAGGACCAGCCCGCGAGCCCTGTGGCAGCACGGTTTACGATCCATGAAGCGCTTAGCCCCCGTCGTTCGTCATGCGCCGAACCCGGACGCCGTGGACACCGCGTACGAACGACATAAAGGCACCTGTTCAGGAGGATTTGTGACTGCCGTAGAGCCACAGCCAGTCCGTCAAGTGGAGGCGGCTCGGCCCTACCCACAGCGCGTGGGACCCAAGGGCTCGTTCATCTTCAAGATGGTCACCACGACGGACCCGAAGGTTCTCGGCGTCATGTACTTGGTGACCGCCATGTCCTTCTTCCTCGTCGGCGGCCTCATGGCGCTGCTGATGCGCGCCGAGCTGGCGCGCCCGGGCATGCAGTTCCTTTCGCCGGAACAGTTCAACCAGCTGTTCACCATGCACGGCACCATCATGTTGCTGTTCTATGCGACCGCGATCGTGTTCGGCTTCGCCAACATCATCCTGCCGCTGCAGATCGGCGCACCCGACGTCGCCTTCCCGCGTCTGAACGCGTTCAGCTACTGGCTGTACCTGTTCGGCGGCACCATGGCGACCGCAGGATTCATCACCCCCGGTGGTGCGGCCGACTTCGGCTGGACCGCCTACACCCCGCTGTCGGACATCGTCCACTCGCCGGGCGTCGGTGCGGACCTGTGGATCCTGGGCCTCGCGGTCTCGGGTCTGGGCACCATCCTCGGTGGCGTCAACATGCTCACCACCGTGGTCTGCCTGCGCTGCCCCGGTATGACCATGTTCCGGATGCCGATCTTCACCTGGAACATCGCGGTCACCTCGGTGCTCGTGCTGCTGGCCTTCCCGCTGCTCACCGCGGCGCTGTTCGGCCTGGCCTACGACCGGCACCTGGGTGGTCACGTCTATGACCCGGCCAGTGGCGGTGTGCTGCTCTATCAGCACTTGTTCTGGTTCTTCGGACACCCCGAGGTGTACATCATCGCGCTGCCGTTCTTCGGCATCGTGTCGGAGATCTTCCCGGTCTTCTCCCGCAAGCCGATCTTCGGTTACACCACCCTCGTTTACGCGACGCTGGGTATCGCGGCGCTGTCCATCGCGGTGTGGGCGCACCACATGTACGCCACCGGTGCGGTGCTGCTGCCGTACTTCTCGTTCATGACGTTCCTCATCGCGGTTCCGACCGGTGTGAAGTTCTTCAACTGGATCGGCACCATGTGGCGAGGTCAGCTGACCTTCGAAACGCCGATGCTGTGGTCGATCGGCTTCCTGGTGACCTTCCTCTTCGGTGGTCTCTCGGGCGTCATCCTGGCCGCGCCGCCGATCGACTTCCACGTGTCCGACACGTACTTCGTTGTGGCGCACTTCCATTACGTGCTCTTCGGCACCATCGTGTTCGCCACCTTCGCGGGCATCTACTTCTGGTTCCCGAAGATGACCGGCCGCATGATGGACGAGCGCCTGGGCAAGTGGCACTTCTGGGCGACCTTCGTCGGCTTCCACACCACGTTCCTGGTGCAGCACTGGCTGGGTAACGAGGGCATGCCGCGTCGTTACGCGGACTACCTGCCTTCGGACGGGTTCACCACGCTGAACACGATCTCCACCATCGGTGCCTTCATCCTGGGCTCGTCGATGCTGCCGTTCGTGTGGAACGTCTTCAAGTCCTACCGCTACGGCGAAGTGGTCACGGTGGATGACCCGTGGGGTTACGGCAACTCGCTCGAGTGGGCGACCTCTTGCCCGCCGCCGCGCCACAACTTCTACGAGTTGCCGCGCATCCGCTCCGAGCGTCCGGCGTTCGAGCTGCACTACCCGCACATGGTCGAGCGCATGCGCGCCGAGGCCCATGTCGGCTGGGGCTCCAAGTCCCACACCGTCCACGAGCTCGAGAAAGCTTCCAAGTAACTCGGACAAAGCATGGAAACGCGGCACCCCTCTTCGGACGGGTGCCGCGTTTGCGTTTGCCCAGCCAGTGATCCCCGCCACCGGGGTAGCGGGCGACGCAAATAGCCCGTAGTGGACCTGACAGAATGAGTGCGTTGCAGTCGCGAGAATGGAGTTTCGATTGAGCACGTCTGACACGACGGTTCTGGTCACGGTCACTGGACCGGACAAGCCGGGTGTGACGTCGGTACTTCTCGCGGCGCTGTCCAATAATGCGGTCAGCCTGCTGGATGTCGAGCAGGTCGTGATTCGCGGCCGATTGACCCTGGGCGTGCTGGTGTCGTGTCCCACCGATCCCGAAGCGTTGCAGGATCAGCTGGAAGACGCCATGGCGACCGTCGGCATGAATGTCGATGTGGAGATCGGCCCCGATTCCGTCGCGGGCGCACCGCTGTCCACGCATGCGGTGGTCGTGCTCGGCAGCCCCGTCACCGCCCGCGCCTTCAGCGCCATCTCGCGCAAACTGGCCGGGCAGGGCGTGAATATCGACTCGATTCGCGGCATCGCCGACTATCCGGTGACCGGCCTGGAACTCATGGTGACCGCGCCGAGCGTCGACCCCGTCGCCGAAACCCGGCTGCGCACCGGCCTTTCCGAGGTCGCCGCCAAGGAGAGCGTGGATGTCGCCGTGGAGCGCGCCGGTCTGGCGCGGCGTTCCAAGCGGCTCATCGTGTTCGACGTGGACTCCACCCTTATCCAGGGTGAGGTCATCGAGATGCTGGCCGCGCACGCCGGTGTCGAGGAAGAGGTCCGCGCGGTCACCGAGGCGGCCATGCGCGGCGAGATCGACTTCGCGGAATCGCTGCGCCAGCGCGTGGCGACCCTGGCCGGGCTGGATGCCTCCGTCATCGACGAGGTCGCCGAGCAGATCGAGCTGACCCCGGGCGCGCGCACCACCATTCGCACCCTGCGCCGCATCGGATTCCGCTGCGGCGTGGTGTCCGGCGGCTTCCGCCAGGTCATCGAACCCCTCGCGCACGAGCTGGAACTGGACTTCGTCCAGGCCAATACCCTCGAGGTCGTCGACGGCAAGCTCACCGGCCGCGTGGTCGGCGAAATCGTGGATCGCGCCGCCAAAGCCGTTGCCCTGCGCCGCTTCGCCGCCGAAACGGGCGTGGCCATGGAACAGACCGTGGCGGTCGGCGACGGTGCCAATGACATCGACATGCTCAATGCCGCGGGCCTCGGCATCGCCTTCAATGCCAAGCCCGCCCTGCGCGAGGTGGCCGACGCCGCCCTCTCGCACCCGTTCCTCGATGCGGTCCTGTTCATCCTCGGCGTCACCCGCGACGAGATCGAAGCCGCCGACGCCCACGACGGCCTCTTCAGCCGCGTCCCCCTCGGCCAGTAACCCGATCACGCGACGCCTCGTAGCCAGACATTCGCCCGTGGTTCCGGAATCCCCGGGGCCACGGGTCTTCGTGACGTGTCCGACCCACTTGCCCCCGTCGCGGCCACACCGTCGGTAGCGTGGTCGAAGTATTGGCCACAATGACGAGGAGGTTGTCTGTGCGCGTGCGTACACCGCTGGTGGTGCTGCTGCTCGGCCTGGCGCTGGCAGGTTGCGGGAAGAACGATTCGGACAACTCACCGGTCGGTACGACGACGCCCGGTACAACCGTCGCCGTGACATCCACGGCAGGCAAGGCGACCCCGACCTCCACCGCGAAGGAGGCGGTCAAGCTCGGCGTCGACGCCGACGGCAAGGACGTCGCACTGACCGTAGGCCAGGGCCTGGTGATCACCCTGGCGTCCAATCCCACCACCGGATACCTCTGGCAGCTGGCCGATTTGGACCAGAACATCGTCAAGCAGAACGGCGGCCAGGAATACGAACAGGACCCCAGCCCCGACGGCATGGTCGGCGTAGGCGGTCAAGCCACCTTCAACTTCGTAGCCCTCACCCCCGGCACCACCAAACTCGTCCTCGAATACCGCCGCCCCTGGGAACAGGGCTCCGAACCCGCCCAACGCCTGACCCTCACCCTCACAGTCGCCTGACCCGGTCTGTCTTTGGCTGAGGGAGCTGTGGTGGTGGGAATTCGCACTGGATTCCGCGCTGAGTGCTCCCTGATCTTGATGGCCCGGCCGCGGTTAAGCTGACCCGTAGTCGAGCTAAGGAGTGATGCGGGTGTCCAGCGTCGAATCCGTTGTCGATGCCGGATTCGCGGCCAGGCATGCGGAGCTGGCTCGGGGATATGGCGGCGGGGGAGATCCGCAGGATCCGGCGCTGGTGCAGGCCATGCAGATGGTGCTGCACATTCCGAAGGCCGATCCGCCGCGGCGCAGTGTGCTGCTGGCGGCGGCCGCCACCGCGGTGGTGGCGCTGTGCCTGGACGAGCGGGTCGGGGCCGAAGGGGAGTGGGAGCCACGGTATCTGGCGTGGAAGCGCTCCCGGATCCGGAAGGTGGCGCGCCGGGCGCGCGGCGCGCAGTGGCTCGCCGCGCAGGAAGTCGACGGCGTCACCGTGGAATTCGCGGGTGCGCAGGCCAGGGCATTCGTGCCCGGTCCGGTCGGAGAAATCGACCCCCGGATCAAACGCCTTCAGATCGGCGGCACCGAATTGGAACTCGATGAACCCGATCCGATCGATCCCGCGTATCCGGTGCTATGGGTGAACGCAGAATTGGGTATGACTGTGGGTAAGGCGGCCGCGCAGGTAGGGCACGCGAGCATGTTGCTTGCGGGCGCCATGTCGGTGCGGCAGGCGTATACCTGGGCTGCGCAAGGGTTCCGGTGCACTGTCGCCGACGCCGATCCCGACCATTGGGCGCACCTGCTCCGGCGGGTGGCGGACGGGACCGCGACGGCGGTGCGGGATGCCGGATTCACCGAGGTGGCGCCGGGATCGATGACAGTGATCGCGGTGCCCTAGTTCGGCTCGGGCGGCTGGGACTGGCCGGCGAGCGGATTTGCTCGGCGACTGCCGATGTCCCCGTCGCGAACCGGATGGTCGCCACGCTGGCATATATGTGCTGAGCGTATCGACTTCGCCGGACAGGTGGGCAAGGATCGGATCACGAGTTTCCTCGAAAGGAAACCAACGGAAATGACGACACTGCTGGTGATCCTCATCGTATGGGTGGTGCTCTCGGTTCCGGCCGCGGTGCTACTGGCGCGCATGTTCCGGCCGCAGAGTTCCGACGGCAACCAACGGGACGACGCCGAGCTAGCCCTGCGCGGTGCGGAATTCGACCGCCCCGCCGACGAATTCGCTCCCGGAATGCGCTCGGGAGGAGATGACACGTATCGAGTTTCCCCACCACGTTGACGGACGTCCAGGGTGGTGGTCCAAGATGGACCCCGTGCCGCAACCGGATCCCGATCTGCTCATCGACTTCAACGATGTCACCGTCCGACGTTCAGGCCATACGCTCGTCGGACCCGTCAACTGGCAGGTGGAACTCGACGAACGCTGGGTTGTGCTCGGCCCCAACGGCGCCGGGAAGACATCACTGCTGCGCATGGCCGCGGCGGAGATGTACCCGACGTCCGGAACCGCCAACCTGCTGGGCGAAACCCTCGGCCGCGTCGATATGAACGAGCTACGCCCGCGCATCGGCCTGTCCTCGGCGGCCGTGGCCAGCCGGGTGCCGCGCGACGAGAAGGTCGCCGACCTGGTGGTGTCCGCCGGGTACGCGGTCCTCGGGCGCTGGCGCGAGCGCTATGACGAGATGGACACCGACCGCGCCGTCGACATTCTGGAAAGCCTGGGCGCGGAACACCTTTCCGACCGCGCCTACGGGACGCTCTCCGAGGGCGAGCGCAAGCGCGTGCTCATCGCCCGCGCGCTCATGACCGATCCGGAACTACTGCTGCTCGACGAGCCGGCCGCCGGACTCGACCTGGGCGGGCGTGAGGAACTGGTGGAGCGCCTCGGCGATCTCGCCGCCGATCCCGATGCCCCCGCGACCGTGCTGGTCACCCACCATGTCGAGGAGATCCCGCAGGGCTTCACCCACGGCATGCTGCTCAATGAGGGTGCGGTGGTCGCGCAGGGTCTGCTCACCGATGTGCTGACCGCCGAGAATCTCAGCGAGGCCTTCCGTCAGTCGATCACGCTGGATCGCATCGACGGCCGCTACTTCGCCCGTCGCTCCGCACGATTCGGCCGCCACCGCACCCGCTGATTGTTCACCAACCCTTTCCTCTGCTTGCGGCGCGCTGCCATTGCATCGGACGCTTGGTGCAGGCAAACTGTCCGCAATGTCGCCAGTATCGGATTGAGCTGGTGTGTTGCCGTAGTCGATGACGCGTAACCGCTTAATGGTTACCGCATGGCTTGCGGCGCGACTCGGGCGGAGGGAGCGGGTGTGGGTCGGATCGTAGGTGCGGTGGCGCTGGCCGCCATCGCACTAGCCGCGGCCGGATGCGTGGCCGATCCACCGGCGCCGCACAAGGTTTCGAAAACCCACGCCATCGAGGGGCAGGCCGCCGCCGCGATCCCCCCCGACCTGCACGGCAAAACAGTGCAGCTCACCTACGACAGCGGCTCCGGCGGCACCGCGACCTTCGCCGACGACGGCCGCACCCTCACCTATGTGGCAGCCGACACCGGCCGCAAAACCACCTCCCCGGTCGCCATCGAAACCATCGACCCCGGCATCTTCCTGGTCACCTGGACCGATGACAGCGGGGCCGTGATCAGCCAGGTGCAGGACTACCGCACCGGCAGAATCCAGGGAACCCGTGCACAGCGCCCCGACGCCGTCGCGCCCTACGACATCGAAACCCGTACGGGGTCGGTGCGGCTCACGGATTGATCGAAAATCGCGGTCGCGCAAGGTGCGCAAGATCGGTCAAGCGCCGACCTGCCTGCGTGTACCAAACTCTTTCACGTGACCAACGGACGTGACCGACTGCGCGAGCTGCTCGACGTGGTCCTCGATGAGGACAATGCGACGCTCGGCGAGATGGCGCAGGACGCCTACGTCTCGCCCTATCACTTCACCCGGCAGTTCTCCCGGGGCACCGGCGAGCCGCCGGTGGCCATGCGCAGGCGCGTGCTGCTGGAGCGCGCGGCCTGGAAATTGAGCACCGGCGCCACCGTCACCGATGTCGCGTTCGAGGCCGGATACGACTCGGTGGAAGGGTTCAGCCGGGCGTTCAGTCGCGCGTTCGGATATCCGCCGAGCGCGACTCGTCCTGGTACGAACCGGAATTGGCTGCCCTCGGCGAACGGCGTCCACTTCCATCCGCCGATGTCGCTGTGGGTGGAGAACACTGCGAAGGACAGGCCCGATATGGATCCGACTTCCCTGCTGCTGCACCACGATCTGGACGACACCCGTGCGCTCTTGCGGCTGGCGGCCGATCTCGACGAGGAACAGTACCGGCGGACCCGCACCGCGGAGGTGATCCTCACCTGGGACGGCCCCGACGATTCCATCGCCTCGGTGCTGGACAACCTGATCTGGGCGAAGGAAGTCTGGCTGGCCGCGATCGACGGGGCCGACACACCCCGGCACGAGCCCGCGGACCTGCCCACCCTCACGCGCCGCCTGGACGACATCGCACCCCGATGGCTGAACACGGTCCGGGAGATAGACCGGCGCGGCGGTTGGGGCGACACCCTCATCGACGCACTGTGCGATCCGCCCGAGAGCTTCGTACTCGGCAGCGTCATCGCGCATGTGCTCACCTACTCCGCGCACCGCAGGCAGCGTGCCCGCCAGTGGCTGCGCGGCGAACTACCCGGCGACCCGGCCGAACACGATGACGGCGACCCGATCATGTGGCTACGAAGGAGAGACCGAGCATGACTCGCACCATCTACTACACCGCGACCAGCCTCGACGGCTTCATCGCCACCCCCGAGCACTCCCTGGACTGGCTGCTGTCCCGCACATCGGACAGCGATGGCCCGATGGGCTACAACCCCTTCATCGCCGAGATCGGCGCAATCGCCATGGGCGCGAGCACATATCAGTGGCTCCTCGATAATCAAAGCGGCGAACCGTGGCCGTACCAAATGCCGAGCTGGGTGTTCACCCACCGCTACTTCCCGGCCCGCACCGACGGCGATGTGCGATTCACACAGGATCCGGCGGCGGTCGTACACAAGGAGATGGTGGCGGCCGCGGGCGACAAGAACGTCTGGATCGTCGGCGGAGGTGACCTCGCCGGTCAGTTCGCGGATGAGGGCCTCCTCGACGAGGTATGCGTATCGATAGCCCCAATCACACTCGGCGCGGGCGCACCACTGCTGCCCCGCCGCGTCGAACTGAAACTCGCGGAACTGGCCCCCAACGGAGAATTCGCCGCCGCCCGTTTCGAAGTCCAGAAATAGCGGTGAGCCTGCAGTGGTGCGGGGGTGCTCTCGACGTTTGCCTGCACCATTGCATGCTCGACTGTTGGGGCATCCGGTTGTATCCGAACCTGGTTCTATTCGTTCGCCCTAGCAACCGTTAGGGTGCGAAATGTGAGTGAGACAGTAGCCACGCCCGACTCTCAGCCTGCTGCTCGGCCCATCAAGGATGCGTCGACGGTGGTCTTGGTGCGCGATGGGGCGCATGGGCCTGAGGTGTTCATGCAGCGGCGCGTCAATGAGATGGCCTTCGCCGCCGGGATGACTGTGTTCCCCGGCGGTGGCGTGGATCCCTCGGACGCGTCGGTCGCGCTCGAGTGGGCCGGGCCCGAACCTGCCTGGTGGGGTGAACAATTCGGCACCGATGCCGGGCGCGCGCAGGCACTGGTGTGCGCGGCCGTGCGGGAGACCTTCGAGGAGTGCGGGGTCCTGCTCGCCGGGCCGACCGCCGACTCGGTCGTCTCCGACACCTCGGTCTATGCCGAGGCCCGTGGCCAGCTGGAACGGCGCGAACTGTCCTTCGCCGAATTCCTCACCCGCGAAAACCTGGTCCTGCGCGCCGATCTGCTGCGCCCCTGGGATCACTGGATCACCCCGGTGGTCGAGCCCCGCCGCTACGACACCCGCTTCTTTGTCGCGGTCCTGCCCGAGGGGCAGCTCGCCGACGGTGCCACCTCCGAGGCCGATGTGGTCACCTGGTGCACCCCCACCGAAGCCATCACCCGCTGGCGCGACGGCCTCGACGTCCTCCTCCCACCCACCTGGACCCAATTGGTGGCCTTGGCCGGATTCCCCTCCACCGCCGACATTCTCGCGGCCACCCGAGAGATCGCCCCCATCATGCCCATCTACGACCCCAACGGCCCCGGCCCCGCCCTGGCCTTCCCGCACGCCGACCTCTACTTCGCCGACCTCCCCACCAACGCCCGCCTCCGCGGCTCCCAGCGCCCGGAGTAGCACCTCGAACTTGCAGGCCGTCTCGACAGCCGCAGGCGTTGTAAGCCCTGCAGCTGTCGAGAACCCATGCAACCTCTGGGGGCCGGAGGCGACGGCAGTAGGGTGTTGCGCTGTGGCCGAATTCGTGACTGTGGACCGGGGTGTGGCGGAGGGCGTTGCCGTTCTCCGGATCGCGCGCCCGCCGATGAATCTGATCGATCTACAGGTGGCGCTGGAGGTTGCGGGGGCCGCCGAGGAGATCGGGGCGGACCGGTCGATCGCCGCCGTCGTGGTCTATGGCGACGAGCGCGTCTTCTCCGCCGGGGACGAGATGGCCGAGTTGGCCGCGTTCACGCCCGAGCAGGCGCAGGCCGTGGTCAAGGATTTCCAGAGCGCGTTGGGTTGCCTGGCTCGGCTGCCGCAGCCGACGGTGGCTGCCATCAGTGGTTATGCGCTGGGTGCCGGGCTGGAGTTGGCGCTGGGCGCGGATCGCCGGGTCATCGGTGACAATGTGAAGCTGGGGCTGCCGCAGATCAAGGCGGGGTTGATCCCGGTTTCCGGGATTCGCCGGTTGAGTCTGCTGATCGGGCCGTCGAAGGCCAAGGATCTGGTGTACACCGGGCGGTTCGTGGATCCGAAGGAAGCCGAGCGGCTCGGGCTGGTGGACGAGGTCGTCGCGCCCGACGATGTGTTCGAGGCTGCCTTGCGGTGGGCCAGGCAGTTCGTCGGTGGTCCGGGCGCTGCCCTCGCCGCGGCGAAGCGGGTGTTCGAGGCGGGTACGCACGGTCATGACCGGGCTCGTACCGAATGGGCGGATTTGTTCGGCACCGAAGATCAGCAGGTTGGAACACGTTCTTATTTGGCGGATGGTCCGGGCACGGCCCGATTCGTGGGCCGATAAGCGGGCTCACCGGGGCGTTCATTAGGCTGCCCTGCATGACTGCTCGTCCCAGCGACCCCGCGCCGAACCCGCACGCCACCGAGGCGGAGGTCCAGGCCGCGTATTCCGACAATAAGCTCGCCCAGGTCCTGTATCACGACTGGGAAGCCGAGACCTACGACGAGAAGTGGTCGATCTCCTACGACGAGCGTTGTATCGAGTACGCGCGCGGCCGCTTCGACGCCATCGTGCCCGATGCCGAGGCGCAGCTGCCCTACGATCGCGCGCTCGAACTCGGTTGTGGCACCGGCTTCTTCCTGCTGAATCTGATGCAGTCCGGCATCGCCAAGTCCGGTTCGGTCACCGACCTGTCCCCGGGCATGGTCAAGGTCGCCACCCGCAATGGCCTGAACCTGGGCCTGGATGTGGACGGCCGGGTCGCCGACGCCGAGACCATCCCGTACGAGGACGACACCTTCGACCTGGTCGTGGGTCACGCCGTGCTGCACCACATCCCGGATGTGGAGCTGGCGCTGAAGGAGTGCCTGCGCGTGCTCAAGCCGGGCGGCCGCTTCGTGTTCGCCGGTGAGCCGACCACCATCGGCAATATCTATGCCCGCCGTCTCGGCCAGGTCACCTGGAAGATCACCACCGAGATCACCAAGCTGCCGTTCCTGAAGGATTGGCGTCGCTCGCAGTCCGAGCTGGACGAGTCCTCGCGCGCCGCCGCCCTGGAGGCCGTGGTCGACCTGCACACCTTCGACCCCTCCGAGCTGGAGGCCATCGCCCGCCGCGCGGGTGCGGTCGAGGCGCAGGCCAAGACCGAAGAGTTCGCCGCCGCGCTGTGGGGTTGGCCGGTCCGCACCTTCGAGGCCGCCGTGCCCGAGGAGAAGCTGACCGTCGGCTACCGCATGGCGCAGTACAAGGCGTGGCTGGGCCTGAGCAAGCTGGACGAGAAGGTGCTGCGGCATATCGTGCCCCGGCAGTTCTTCTACAACGTCATGATCACCGGCGTGAAGCCGGGCGCTTCGGCCAAGTAAGCGGTTCCAGGACCCCGTGGGCTACGGCTTCACTCGCGACGATGTCGCCTATCTCAGCAGCGCGGCCGGTGCGGCCGCGCTGACTGAAGTCGACCGGTACGCCCTGACCACGGCGTCCCTGCTCCGCGATCTGGAGCAGGTCCGCCGCGAATTCGGTGACCGCTCAGCGGCTTTGGTCGACACGGTGCGGCTGCGGCGACGCGCCACAGCCAAACTGTCCGATGCGGGGCAGTGGCTCTTCACCGACGATGCCATGCAACAGGCCACCCCCACCGCCGTGGCGCGCCACCGCGCCACCCGCCTGGCCGGTCGTACCGTCCACGACGTGACCTGCTCGATCGGCGCCGAGCTGATCGAGCTGGCCCGGGTCTGTCCCGCCGTGATCGGCAGCGACCTCGACCAGGTGCGCCTCGATATCGCCGCCCACAACCTGCGTGCCGCCGCCGCTGAGCCTTCACTTGATGTGATTGCGGCCGAACATGATTCGGCAGACGGCGGCCACCCCGGTCGCTCCCGCGCCGGACGCGCGCAGCTCGGTGTCGGAGTGCCGAATGTGTTGCTGGCCAAGGCCGATGCCCTCCGGCCGAGCAGCACCGCCGACGTGGTGATCGCCGATCCCGCGCGCCGGGCGGACGGCCGCCGCACGCACGATCCGGCGAAACTGCAGCCCCCGCTACCGGATCTGCTCGAGGCCTACGCCGGGCGCGATCTGGCCGTGAAATGCGCTCCCGGACTGGATTTCGACAAGCTCGACTGGAAGGGCGAGGTCGAGATCGCCTCGTTCGACGGCGGAGTCCGCGAGGCCTGCCTATGGTCCCCGGGCCTGGCCGAGCCCGGCGTGACTCGCCGCGCCACGGTCCTGTCCTCCACCCGAGCCCCCGAGATTCTCACCGACGCCGACCCGGACGACATCCCCGAACGCGATCCCGGTGAATGGATCATCGACCCGGACGGCGCCATCGTCCGCGCGGGCCTGGTTCGCCACTACGCGGCGAAACACGTTCTATGGCAACTGGATCCCCGCATCGCCTACCTGACCGGCGACACCGTCCCGGACGGCGTGCGCGGCTTCCGCATCCTCGACCGCATGGATTTCCGCGAGAAGCCCCTCCGCGCCGAACTGAACCGCCGCGACTGCGGCCCCCTCGAAATCCTCACCCGAGGCGTCGATATCGACCCGGACGCCTTGCGTAAGCGCCTCAAGCCCACCGGCACTCACCCGCATACGCTCGTCATCACCCGAATCGGCCGCACCCCGACCGTCTTCCTCTGCGCCACCCCGTAATCAGGGTCGACCGCTGGGACGCCCTGACCGTCCCCATGTAGGCTTTTTCGGGCGCGCCAGGCTCGCGGTTGGTTCGCAGGTTGTGTGTGAGGAGATTCGGGTGGAGCTACGGGATATCGAGATCTTCCTGACGCTTGCCGAGGAACTGCATTTCGGCCGGACCGCGGAGCGGTTGCATGTGTCGTCGGCGCGGATCTCCCAGGCGATCAAGAAGCAGGAGCGGCAGGTCGGTGCGGATCTGTTCGAACGCACCAGTCGCGCCGTGCGGTTGACGGAGGCGGGGGAGCAGCTGCGGGACGATCTGATCCCGCTGTACCGCGGGCTGCGCGAGACCGTGTCCCGGGCGCGGTTGCGGGCGGCGGGCAAGACCAGTGTGCTGCGGGTCGGGATGCTCTCCTCGGTTGCGCACGAGCTGCGGGCGTACTGGGATACCTTCCGGGAGCGACATCCGCAGTGGGGGTTGCGGATTCAGTACAACGGGTTCGTGCAGCCGTTCGCTCCGCTGCGCAATGGGGAGGTCGATGTGCTGGTGTGGTTCCTGCCGGTCCGGGAACCGGATCTGACCGTCGGCCCGGTGGTGTACAGCGAGCGCAAGATGCTGATCGCCGCGGCGGATCATGAACTGGCCGAGCGGGATTCGGTATCGCTGGAGGTGTACGGCGATTTTCCGGCGACGACGGTCGGCGGTGAGCTGATGGACTACTCGGAGAACGAGTTCATGCCCTACGACACTCCGCGCGGACGGTCGGTGGACAAGTCGGTGCTCATCAAGAGCGCCGACGAGATCTTCACCGCCGTCTCGCAGGGCGAGGCCATCCACACCGTGGCCGCCTACGCCCAGCGGTATCACGCGCGCCCAGATATCGCGTTCATTCCATTCAATGACGCCGACCTGTTCCGCTGGGTCCTGGTGTGGCGCTCCGATGTCGAGGACGACCGCATCCGAGCCCTGGCCGCCATCGTGCGGGAGCTCGGCACCGCGAACCTCTAGCTCACTGGTGCGTGGCGTGGGTCGGGCGCATGACGAGGATGACGCGACGCGGGTGATCGCCGACCGGCGGCTCGTAGGAGAGTCCGTAGCGCCGAGCCAGCACGTCGAAGAATTCACCCTGCGGGTCGGTGTCAATGCGCTCGATGACGCCGCGCAGCTCCAGGTAGCGGTAGGGGGCGTCGGGGTCGTTGATGCTGATCGCCACCTGCGGATTGCGCGCGGTATTGCGGTGTTTGGCGCGATCGGTCGTGGTGGTGAAGCGAATGAACTCACCGTCCCAGATCTGCCAGATCGGGGTGACCTGCGGGCTGCCGTCCGCATTCAGGGTGGCCAGATGCCCGAACAGCGGCCGGGTCAGCAGGTCGGCGTGGCTTTCGGGAACTACGGGGTGGGTCATGAGGACGAAGATAGATTAGAGTTCTAATGCTCGTCAAGGTTCGAATGATCGAATGAGCTAATATGCACGAGTGACGTCGATGCCGGTCGAAGAACGCCTGGGTAGCTCCATCAAGCGCGCCGAACAGGCGCTACAGGGAGCCAAACTCGCGGCCCTGAAACCGGCGGGCGTCACCGTCCCCCAGTACGCGGCCCTCTACGTGCTGAGCCAGAACCCGGGCATCTCCGCCGCCGAGCTCGCGCGCCGGTGCGGCGTCACTCCGCCCACCATGAACACCGTGCTGGCCAATCTTCGCGATCGCGGCTTCATCGAGCGCACCCCGCATGCGTTGCATCGCAACGTCATCGAGACCCGCCTCACCGAGGCAGGCGAAACCGTCATGTACGCGGCCGACAAACGAGCCGTCCGAGTCGAACGCGCCCTGGCCGCCGAATTCACCGACCAGGAACGCGAATCCCTCATGGACATGCTCGCCCGCGCGGCCGCCCTCCTGGACTCCGTCCGCCCCGAGTAGTAACGAGGAGAGCTACTTCTCCGGCTTGAAGACGAACAGTTCGCCGATGCGGGTGGTCACCACGACCTCGCCCTCGGCTCCGACGGAGGTGCCGATGGTGCTGCCTTCCGCGCCGGGCAGGTCGTTGGATCGCACGGTCGCGCCCGAGCGGGTGTCGAAGGTGACCAGGGTGAGGTTGTCGCCCATCGGGGCGACGGTGTAGCCGGTGCCGCCCGCGGTCTGGACGGGGCGGCCGCGCAGTTCGAGATCTTTACGCTCCCAGGCGATCTCGGCGCTGTCGCCCTTGTCGCGAATGGCAATCAGGTGGCCTTCGTCGCCCGCGGGCACGATCAGCCCGTCGACCACCGATACCGCGCCGCGCGCCGGGAAGCCCAGATCCTGAACCCATTTGGTCTTGCCGTCGGAAGTGTCGACGGCCATCAGCCGATTGGCATTGTCGCCGACGTAGACCGTGGATCCGTTCGGGGAGAGCGTCGGGCTCGTGCCGCTGCCGCTGTTGAGCATCTCGGCACTCCAGTCGCGCCGAATCTCCTTGCCGTCATAGGTGAGCGCCACGAGTTCGGCGGTGCCCTGACCCGGCTGCCACACGGTCGCGTAGAAGCGTCCGGTCTTCTCGTCCACCGCCGACACATTCGCGACCGGGCATTGCGGCCCGCCGGTCGAGCAGTCGTCGAGGCCCTGATTGTCCGGCGGCCGGTTCAGTCCGGGCGTCTTCATGAAGTCGGGTTCGCCGAGCAGCTGATAGGTCGACACCTCGCGGTCGCCGGTCTGTCGGCTGAGCACGTCGATCTGCCCGGACTGCGTCACCGACAGCACCTTGCCGTCCCCGGTGAACTGCACCGACACCGGCACGCCCGCGACCGGTGTGCGCCAGCGCGGCTGTCCGAGCGCATTGAACGTGGTCACCGCGCCGTCGTCGCCGACATAGATATTGGTGGCCCCGTCCACGGCCGCCCCGGCCTCGATGGCGCTGGGCCCCATGGGATTGCAGAAGCGTTTGCGCCCGGTCTGCATCTGGAAGGAGAAGATGCCGCAGGTCGCCGTGCGCGTGGTGACGAACAGCTGCCCGTCCGATCCGATGGTCACCGGCGCGGCGACCGGCCCGCCGATCGGGCGCGTCCAATTCAAGGTCAGATTCCGGGATCCGGTGACCGGGCTGGCTCCGCTATTGCGGGCGTCATGGAACGCCTGCGGCCAGCCCTTGCCCGGCCCCACCCGAATGTCATCGACGGTGGTACTCCCGCATGCGCTCAACGCCAGCAGCCCCGCCGCCGCCACGGTCAGCGCCCGCACGACGGTCCCGCCCCGAGATAGCGAGGTACGGTCCGGTTCCCGGTCGCTGATGCGTGGTCCCTGCTCGACACGTCCGGTCTGCCGCCTGCCGCTTCGCACCTGCTGGTGTCCCTTCTGCCAGTACGGAAGTCTCTGGATTCTCGTGGGGCTAGTGCAACCGGAGCACAGCCTACTTTCGTGCCCGTGCGGTGGGACGGATACCCTCTTGGAAACGGCCGGTACTGATCCAGGGAGCAAGTTCGTGACGAGCATGTGGGGCGCACCGCTGCGCTCGCGTTGGGCAGGGTCGCGTCGCCGGGATCCCGAGCAGGCGCGCTTTCTGACCAGGGCGTCCTTGAATTGGATGCTCGCCAATCGCGCGTACACGCCCTGGTATCTGGTGCGGTATTACCGGCTGGCGAAGTTCAAGATGGCCAACCCGCATGTCGTCCTGCGCGGCATGGTTTTCCTGGGCCGCAATGTGGAGATCCACGCGACGCCCGAACTGGCCCGCCTGGAGATCGGCAAGTGGGTGCATATCGGTGATGGCAATGCCATTCGCTGCCATGAGGGTTCGCTGCGCATCGGCGACAAGGTGGTGTTCGGCAAGGACAATGTCGTGAACACCTACCTCGATATCGAGATCGGCGAGTCCACCCTGGTCGCGGACTGGTGCTACATCTGCGATTTCGACCATGTCACCGATGACATCACCCTGCCGATCAAGGATCAGGGCATTGTGAAGTCCCCGGTCCGCATCGGCCCCGATACCTGGATCGCCGCCAAGGTGACCGTGCTGCGCAGCACCCGCGTCGGCCGCGGTTGCGTGCTGGGCGCGCACGCCGTGGTGAAGGGCGAGGTCCCCGACTTCGGCATTGCCGTCGGCGCACCCGCCCGGGTGGTCAAGAACCGCAAGGATGCCTGGGACGCCGCCGCCGAGGCGCGCGCCGCCCACATGGCCGCGCTCGCCGATATCGAGCGCAAGAAGAACGGCGTCGCCGCTTCCTGATCAATGTCGGGCGGTCCCGGTAGGTTCAGCGGCATGCACAGCTATGCCGCTTTCCTGCGCGGGATCATGCCCGCCAACCCGAACATGCGTAATGAGAAGCTGCGCGCGGTGTTCGAGGGTCTCGGCTTCGACAAGGTGAGCCCCCTGCTCTCCAGCGGCAATGTCGTCTTCAGCACCGCCGAATCCGATACGGCGGCATTGGAATCCCAAATCCAGGAAGCCCTCAACGCGGAACTCGGCATCCCCGGCGGCACCCTCGTCCGCAGTCGTGAGCAACTTCAGGCCTTGGTCGACTCGGACCCGTTCCCCGGCCTCACGCACTGCCGCGAAACGTATCTGATCGTCACCTTCACCAAGAAGCATCTGGCGAAGCTCATCGAACCGCCCGCGGACACAATCGGTTCCACGGTCAAGGTCGTCGGCTACGACAAGAAGGCCGGAGCCCTCCTGTCCATCATCGACAACTCCGATCCGAGCACCACCGCGTTCATGGGCTGGATCGAGAAGGCCTACGGAAAAGACGTCACCACCCGCACCTTCCTGACCGTCCAGAAGGCCCTGAAGAAACTGGATGCGTGATGAAAAAGATTGCGCGATGGGTTGTTTCGGCGGGACTGATGGCGGCGGCCGTCGGATCCGGCGCGGGAATGTCCGGTGCCACCGTGCAGCCGGTGCCCGGGAGCAATGAGAACGACTATGTCGTAGGCCCGTTCACCGTATCCCTCGGGCCCGGCTTCATCGATGACGGAAACCTGCGGGCGCACAGCGAGATTCGGATCACGAACACCTCATCCGATTTCACGGGTGTGGCCAGGACCGGGGTCGCCTACTTCTCGGGACCCCTCGTCCTGGACGCCTATCGGACCCCGGTGACCCGGATCCTGAAGCCCGGTGAATCGCAGGTCGTGCGCGCGGAGATGACCTACCAATACAACCGGGTACAGGACAGCTACGTGCAGGCCCAACTGGTCGATTTCTGGTATTCCACCGGTGTTGAGATCCCGGGTACGACCGAGAATCTCGCGCACTCGCCGATGGCCGCGCCGAGCTGAACCCGGCGCGCGGGATCAGTACGGCTGGTTCGGATCCCGTTCCGGCAGTGGGCGTTCCACGATGACCGGGCGGCCGAGCGGATTGCGGACGCGGCGCTTGGCCTGCTGATAGACCAGCGCGGTTTCCTGCGCCACCACATCCCAGGCGAAGTCGGCGGTGAGGCGTTCGCGGGCGGCCCAGGCGCGGTCCTGCGCGGCGGCCGGATCGTCGAGCACGGAGCAGACCGCATCGACGACGCCGTTCACGTCGGCCGGTTCGAAGGACGCGCCCGTGACACCGTCGGTGACGAGATCGCCGAGCCCACCGGCGGTGGAGGTGACCAGCGGCGTACCCGCGGCAGCGGCCTCCAAGGCCACGATGCCGAACGGTTCGTAGCGGCTGGGCAGCACGACGGCGTCGGCCCCGTGCAGCCAGCCGAGCAGATCCTCATGGTCCAGACGGCCGATGAAATTCACGGCCCGCGCCACTCGATGCGCACGCGCACGCTCACGCAGCCAATCGAATTGGGTGCCGATGCCCGCTACGGTCAGCGTGGTCCCGGGATGCGCCTTGCGAATGCGCGGCAGCGCGGCGATGGCGTCCTGGATGCCCTTCTCGTATTCCAGCCGCCCGACATACAGCAGTCGCGGCGGCCCGGAGCGCGGCGCGCGCTCACGGAAGGTCCACGCGCCCACATCGATACCATTGCGGATCACCGTGACCGGCGTCCGATCGGGCTTATAGAGCCGCTCGACCTCGTCCTTCATGGATTCGGAGCAGGTGATCAGCGCGTCGGAGTCGTGTGCCAGCCACCATTCGACCGAATGCACCTGCTTGTTCACGCGCCCGGAGACCCAGCCGCTGTGCCGCCCGGCCTCGGTGGCGTGAATGGTGGAAACCAAAGGCACGTCGTAATACTCGGCGAGCGTGATGGCCGGATGCGCGACCAGCCAGTCGTGCGCGTGCACGACGTCGGGCGTCCAGCCCTCGCCGATGCCCGGCTTGTTCAGGGCGATGCCCGCCCGCACCATGGCGTGTCCCATGGCGAGGGTCCAGGCCAGCATGTCCTCGCCGAAGTCGAAGCACGGCGGGTCCTCGGCGACCGCCACCACCAGCACGCGGTCCTCGATGAACGAGTGGGTGGGATGGGTGGAGGCGTCGGTGCCCATCGGGCGGCGGGCCAGCACGACGACTTCGTGCCCGGCCGCGGCCAGCTCGGTGGCGAGGTGATGGACGTGGCGACCGAGCCCACCGACAACAACCGGTGGGTACTCCCACGACACCATCAAAATCTTCATTGGGGTCCTTCTGAGGCGGGGCCGAGCCGGCGCGCATCAAGCGCTGGGAACAATCCGTCGGCCGCGTACCATCCTGCCGCCAACTGGGCCGCTTTGGCGAGTTGCCCGGCTGAGACAGCGGCCGCGATCTCGCGCACCGCATGGGCGTGTTGATGGGCTCGGTCCCGAGCGTATCCGGCCGCGGAGTCCTTGGACACCATGAAGGCCCAGTCGCTGGAGACGGTGAGAATGGCCTCGCGCAGCAGTTGATCGGCGACCGGATCGCGCAGCCCGGTCTGATCGGCCCGCATCTTGTCGAGGGTGTCCAGCGCCAGCCGGACCACTTCGGCATTCAAATCGACGAGATCGGAAACCTGATCCCCGGCCCACACCCGCCAGTCCTTGCCCGAACCCCAGGAGGAGTCGGCCAATTCGACGGGTTCGCCCACGTAACCACGGTCCCGGGCATCGGCGAGGGTGCCCACGGTGACGCCCGCCTCGGGCAGCGCGCGCAGCACCTGTTCGAGCCATTGCGGGCCCTCATGCCACCAGTGCCCGAACAATTCGGTGTCGAACGCGGCCACCACGAGGGCGGGCCGCCCGATCCGCTCGGACTCGGAAATCAGGCGTTCCCGAACCGTTTCCACGAAGTCGGCGACATCCCGTTCGACGGCCGCGGCGGCGAGCACGGGATCGTAAGGAGCCTTGTCCGGGCCCGCCACGGTCTTGCCGGTCACGCGGGACGGCTTGAGACCGGTGGCGTGATCGTAGTGATGGAAATCACGGTAGGCGGACTGCCCCGGATACCCGGATTTCGGCGACCAGACCCGATAGCTGACATGCAGATCGCGTCCGAACGCCACCACATCGGAATCCCATACGGGCCGTCCGAGGGTGGTGTCGCCGCGCAGCGCGGGCCCATCGGTCATGAAGTGCGTCACGCCCGCGGCGGCATATCCGCGTTCCATGCCGGGCGTGAATCCGCATTCCGGAGCCCAGATGCCGGTCGGCGTATGTCCCCAGCGGTGTCGTGCGTCGGCGAGACCCTCGCTGAGCTCGAACGCCCGCAGCCGCTCATCCAGCAGCGGCTGGAACGGATGCGAGAGCGGACCGCCCAGCAGTTCGATGGCCTCGGAGTCGATGAGCTCCCGCCACACCGGCGACGCGCCGTGCCGCCACCGCTGTTCGAAATCCTCCAGGGCCTCCTCGGCCAGCCGATGCTCGTGACTGCCCAGTGCCACATTCCCGGCCATGGACGCCTCGTCGGCGCGCAGCCGCCAATTGCCCAGCCAGTGATGCATGGCCGACAGCGAGTACGGATCATCCAGCTGCGCCGCCAGCACCGGCGTGATGCCCAGGCTGATCAGATGCGAATGCCCTTCGGCGGCAAGGTTTCTCAGTGCCTTGGCCACGGGCAGATAGGACGCCGCCCAGGATTGGTACAGCCATTCCTCGCCCACCGGCCAGCGCCCGTGATGCGCGAACCACGGCAGGTGTGAGTGCAGGACCAGCGTGAACTGGCCTGGCACAGCGGACTTGGGGCTCACGACGGCTTCACCGCGATGGCGACCAGATCGAGGCTGGCATCGATATCCCGCTCGGAATCGGCGGTCAGCGCGAAGTCGTCCGTGCGCACGGCGGCCACATCGGCGGCCAGATCGGCGGGCCACGGCTCGCCCGCGATGGCGCGCTCGATCTGCGCGTCGATGATCGACCCGCCCCACTTCTCGTCCAGCGCAACCAGTTCCGGCCCGTGGAAGACGCCCGCCATGAGCTCCACCTGGAAACCGGCCTCGACAAGAAGTTCGGTCATTTCGGCGGCATTGAGCTCACGCGTGTGGAACGGGTTGAGCGGCGTATCGCGCCCCGGCGAGAAGGTGATCCGGTTGGGCGTGCTGATCAGCAGCTTGCCGCCGGGCCGCAGCACCCGCAGGCATTCGCGAATGAACTGCGCCTGATCCCAAAGGTGTTCGATGACCTGGAAGTTCACCGCGACATCGACGGATTCGTTCTCGAGGGGCAGATCGGCGAGGTTGCCCTGCACCATTTCCACGCGCGGGTACTTGGCCCGCACGTGCGCGACGGCGCTGTCGTCGTAATCGAGGCCGATCACGCGGGTGGCGACACCGGCGATCATGTTCGCGCCGTAGCCTTCTCCGCTACCGGCCTCCAGCACGGTCTTGCCTGCGCAGTGCTCGAGCAGTTGGGTGTAGGCGATCTCGTGCCGCCGGAACCAGTAGTTCTCCTCGGCGATTCCGGGCACCGTGCGTTCACCGGTCAGGGGCAGGGGATCGGTGTGGTGTTCGGTCGGTATCACGGCCTCGCTCATGGCTCCGACGTTAGCGGTTACCCATATCACAGCGGCCACCGGATCTGGTGATGGAGAACATCACAGCCTAAGTTACCCATGAGTAACTTAACGTAGGGTAATCTCCAGCGCGAGCTACTTTTGTGGACGCACGGCCAGCCGATCGTGCGACCGCGCACCCGTGCCACCAGAACAGGAGGTCGACGAAGACCAATGCCGAACATCGTCGTACTGATCAAGCAGGTTCCCGATACCTGGTCCGAGCGCAAGCTGTCCAGCGGTGACTACACCCTCGACCGCGAGGCCGCCGACGCCATCCTCGATGAGATCAACGAGCGCGCGGTCGAAGAGGCGCTGTTGATCAAGGAGGCGCAGGGCGGCGAGGTCACCGTCCTGGCCGCTGGTCCGGCGCGTGCTACCGAGGCCATCCGCAAGGCGCTGTCCATGGGCGCCGACAAGGCCATCCACATCAACGATGACGCGATCCACGGCTCCGACGCCGTGCAGACCGCCTACATCCTGGCCGCCGCTCTCGGCCAGGTCGAGGGCATCGAGCTGGTCATCGCCGGCAACGAGGCCACCGACGGTCGCGCGGGCGCGGTTCCGGCGATCATCGCCGAATACCTGGGCCTGCCGCAGCTGACTCACCTGCGCAAGCTGACCGTCGACGGCGACCGCATCACCGGTGAGCGCGAGACCGACGAAGGCGTGTTCAAGCTCGAGGCCACCCTCCCGGCCATCGTCTCGGTCACCGAGAAGATCAACGAGCCGCGCTTCCCGTCCTTCAAGGGCATCATGGCCGCCAAGAAGAAGGAAGTTCAGACCTTCACCCTGGCCGACCTGGGCGTGGACCCGGAGACCGTGGGCGTTGGCAACGCGGGCACCCAGGTGACCGGCGTGACCCCGAAGCCGGCGCGCACGGCGGGCGAGAAGATCGTCGACGAGGGCGAGGGTGGTCAGAAGATCGCCACGTACCTGGTCGGTCAGAAGATCATCTAAAGCCCACGAGCACAACGCCAGGGCGCAGTGCTTGCAGCTCGCCCCATAGACGCAGCAGGAGAAAGAACAATGGCAGAAGTACTCGTGCTCGTGGAGCACGCCGATGGTGCGCCCAAGAAGGTCACCACCGAACTGATCACCGCCGCCCGTAGCCTGGGCACCCCGGCCGCCGTCGTGATCGCCGTTCCCGGCACCGCCGACAAGCTGGCCGACGCGCTCGCTGCCGCGGGTGCCGAGAAGATCTACGTCGCGGAATCCGATGAGGCCGAAGGCTTCCTGGTGACCCCGAAGGTCGACGTCCTGGCCGCGCTGTCCGAGACCGCCGCTCCGGCCGCGATCCTGGTCGCCGCCACCGCCGACGGCAAGGAGGTGTCGGGCCGCCTTGCCGCCCGCATCGGCTCCGGCCTGCTCATCGATGCCATCGCGGTCAACGCCGATGGTTCGGTGCAGCACTCCATCTTCGGTGGCGCGTTCACCGTCGAGGCCAAGGCCACCGGCGACGTGCCGGTGATCTCGGTCCGCCCGGGCGCCATCGAGGCTGCCCCGCAGGCCGGCGCCGGCGAGAAGGTCGCCGTCGAGGTGCCCGCGCAGGAAGAGGGCGTCGTCAAGATCGTCTCGCGTGAGCCGAACGTGGGCGGCGACCGCCCCGAGCTCACCGAGGCCGCGATCGTCGTCTCCGGTGGCCGTGGTGTCGGTTCCGCCGACAACTTCGGCAAGGTCGTCGAGCCCCTGGCCGACGCCCTCGGTGCCGCCGTCGGTGCTTCCCGCGCCGCCGTCGACTCCGGCTACTACCCGGGCCAGTTCCAGGTGGGCCAGACCGGTAAGACGGTCTCCCCCCAGCTGTACATCGCCCTCGGCATCTCCGGCGCCATCCAGCACCGCGCCGGCATGCAGACCTCGAAGACCATCGTCGCTGTCAACAAGGACGAGGAAGCCCCGATCTTCGAGATCAGCGACTTCGGCATCGTCGGCGACCTCTTCAATGTCGCCCCGCAGCTGACCGAGGCCGTCAAGGCTCACAAGGGCTGAGGGCCAACGCCCTTCACCCCTCGGGTTGAACGCATTCGAGTGATCCCCGGCCGGAAACGGCCGGGGATCACTTGTTTTGGTGGGGAGGGGTATGGCCTCGGTCGGGAAACGACCGGGGCCCATTGTTTTGGTGGTGGCCCCGGTGAGAAACCTGTGAGCAGTGCGAACGACACTTTCAGCTGGGAAAAGTCGAGGCTACTGTGCAGCCGCAGGGATCTTGAAGGAGCGGGGAAACATGTCTGGTAATGCGGAACTGACCGAGGTGGTCGCCGATCTGCACTGGAACTTGGCGGAGTGGCTGGGGTCGGATGCGCAGCCGAAGGTGTTCGACAGGATCACCGGGGCCCTCGATGAGGAATTCAGTTCGGTGGTCACGACCGGGCAGGCGGTGGATCGGGAGACATTGCTGGCGGGGTTGTGGTCGGCGCGGAATCTGCAGCCGGGGTTGGAGATCGAGGTGTCGGAGGTGGTGGAGGTGGCGCGGGGCGGGAATCTGATCGTGGTTCGGTTCACCGCCGAGAATCGGGTCGCCGATGTCCGGACCCGGCGTTTGGCTACCGGTGTGCTGGTCACGGACGGCCGGACGTATCAGTGGCGGACCGTGCACGAGACGCCCGCGCCCGTCGAGTCGTGATTGCCTGGTGTGTCTTGGGTTGAGTGGTTGCCGGTCTGGTTTGCTGTCGGGCACGCTGGAGCGGTGACGATCTCACTGCCGGACAATGTTGCCGAAATAGTCGCGAGCATCTTCGGGGAGCGCGGGAAACGCTGGCTGGACGAATTGCCCGGTCTGGTGGAGGAGCGGTGCGCGGCGTGGGAATCGACGCTGATCGGTGCGGGATTCGCCGGGGGCACACACTCGTTCGTGGCCCCGGTGCGGCGGGCGGATGGTTCGACGGCGGTGCTGAAGGTGCCGATTGTGGATGACGAGAATGTAGGAGAACCGACCGGACTGTTCTGCTACGCCGGTGACGGCGCGGTCCGCCTCCACGAATTCGATTCCGCCAGTGGGGCGATGCTCCTGGAATGGGCCCAGCCCGGCACCGAACTGGTCTACCAGCCCGGATTCCCCAGCCTCGAGGGCGAGGCCAGAAATATCGAGAAGGTCGAATTCGCCTGCCGACTATTGCGCCGCCTGCGACGCGAACCGGTCGGCATCCCAGCGGATTACCCGGAACTGCCGCAGGTCGCCGACCTGGTCTCGCAGTGGACCCGCATGTTCGTCGAGGTGAAACCCGAACTCGCGCAGGTGATTCCCGCCCACCTCCTGGAACTCGCCGCCGACTGGTGCGCCCGCCTGCGCGTCCCCGACGGCCCCCTCCTGATCGTCAATCGCGATAACCACCTGGGCAATATCATTGCGGCCGAACGCGAACCATGGCTGCTCATCGACCCCAAGCCCTACCTGGGCGAAGCGGCCTTCGACGCCGGATTCCTGGGCATGATCCAGGTCCAGAGCTGGCCCACCCCCGAACACGCCCGCACAGTCATCGCCCGCACCGCCGAAGGCCTCGAAATCGACACCGACCGCGCCCGCGGCTGGGCCTTCATGCGCGCCATGGAGCAAATCGCCTGGTCCTTCGAAGACGAAGAGCCAGAGGACATGCGACTACATCTGGCCGTGGCGACCGCCCTGGCCTGATCCGCGCCGGGAACGGACCGGGCCTCAGGGCTTGTTCTGTTCCCGCTCCTGCGCGACCCGCTGATTGTCCCGCCCCACGATGATGCCGATGGTGGTCGGAATGAAGAGCGCCAGACCCCAAGGCACCGCCACCCAGAACGGCCAGAAATAGCCCGCCCCGGTGGCCACCCAGGTCAGCAGGCACAGCGCGTTCACGAACACCCAAGGCGTCCACATGATCTTGACCCACGTCGGCACCACCCCGCCGCCCGTCGTGGCCTGCGCCCGCGACCCCGGCACACGCGAATTCTTCACCGCCGGTAGATCGGACAGCACCGGAGTCAGCTCGCCATAGGTCTTGGCGGCATATACCTGCTGTAGTCGCTCGTCGAACTCATGCAGGTTGAGCCTGCCCTCATCCATGGCCTGCCGCAGCCGACCGACGATCATCTCGCGGTCGCCGTCGGAGGCCCGCATGTTCTCCGGTGTCACGTTTTTCAGCGTAGGTCGCCGAGCCGTCCCGCGCTCCCCCTATCGGCCACTGCCGGTCCGGAATCTAGGCGCAGTGCAGCGAGGCCAGCAGTGTGGTGAGGATGGGGGAGCGCCGGACCTCGCTGCGCACTACCGCTGAAACCGGCACTCGTAGTGGATGTCCGGCGAGGCGGAGGGTCGCGATGCCTTCGGTCTGGCTGTCGGCGTAGAGGATGGTCCAGGCGTCGGGGCGATTGATGAGTTCCATGGTGGCGGTGTGGTCGGGCGGGATGGGGGGACCGTAGGCCGGGCCGGTGGGTAGGTCGGCGAAGGCGGCGCGCACGACATTGTGGAGTAGTACCTGGTCGAGTTCCGGGGGCAGTAGTAGCGGGTAGGCGCTGAGGTCCGAGAGGGTCACGTCGTCATGTCCGGCGAGGGGGTGCGAGGTGGAGGTGGCGATGACCAAGTCCTCCACCCAGAGCTTCTCGACGGTCAGCCCGGGTTGGTCCACGCTGCCCCGGATGAGAGCAAGATCACAGTCGCCGTCGGCCACCGCTTGAATGCGCTGGCGGAAGGGTTTGATGACGAATTCGATCTCCGCGCCGGGATGCGCTTCGCGTGCTCCGGCGATGGCCGATAGTGATCTTGTTGCGAAGCTCATATTGGCTGCGAGGCGAATGCGTGGTCCGGAGGCCCTCACAGCTGCGCGAATGGCGGATTCGAGGCTCAGCATTTGCTTCGCAAGCGGAAGTAGCCGAGTGGTCGCGTCGGTGGGTACGACCGACCGGGTGGACCGCTCGAAGAGGGGTACGCCGAGGTCGCGTTCGAGCCGCGCGATCTGGTGACTGATGGCTGATTGCGATATGAACGACCGGGTCGCGGCGCGGCTGAAGCTGAGCTCCTCGCAGACCGCGACGAAGTAGGCCAGTTGGCGCAGCTCCACGGCATCTCTCCCATTCATGATCAACCTAGATAAGAGTCATCTTGATTATGCGCCCTGACCCCTGGAACATTCACGCTTCGAATCACGGTTGGTAATGACAGAAGGAGGCTGTCATGCAATACGTGGGTGCGGGAATCGAAACCACTGATGTCGTCATCGTCGGATCGGGCTTCGGAGGTCTCGCCGCCGCGAAGCAGTTGAACAAGTCGGGGGTCCCCTACGTCCTCATCTCCAGCACGCCGGAACATCTCTTCCAGCCACTGCTCTATCAGGTAGCGACGGGTGTGCTGCCCTCGGATGAGATCGCCCCTCCAATCGCCAACATCATTCGTCATCACAAGCACGGCCAGGCCCGCCTCGGCAAGGTGGTGGACATCGACGCGGACGCCGCGGTGCTCACCTACGACACCGCCGAGGGGCGTAAGCAGATCCGCTACGGCAAGCTGATCGCCGCCACCGGAGCCAGCCAGTCCTATTTCGGCCGTGACGAATTCGCCGACAAGACCTATTCGCTCAAGACCATCGACGATGCCAAGCGCCTGCGCGCGCAGATCGAGCGCGTCTTCGAGGCCGCCAAGAACGCCGATCCGGAAACCCGCCAGCGCCTGCTGAGTTTCGTGGTGGTCGGCGCGGGCGCGACCGGCGTCGAGGTCGCGGGCCAGCTCAAGGAACTCTCGAAGCGGTATTACCACCTTGATGTTTCGGTGACGCTGGTCGAAGGCGCGGGCGCGGTCCTGCCGCCCTTCGGTGGCGGACTCTCGGAATACGCCAAGCAATCGCTGAGCAAGAGCGGCGTCGAGGTGCTCCTGGATACGTTCGTCACCGATATCGAGGTCGGAAAGGTGACCGTCAAGAGCAAGGACGGCGTCGAGCGCCGCATTGGCGCCGAGACCGTGGTGTGGTCGGCGGGCGTGCAGGCGGGCGGCTTCACCAAGCTGCTGGCCGAGGCCACCGGGTGTGAGACCGATCGGGCCGGGCGACTCCTCATTAATCCGGACTGCACCGTCGGCGGGCACGCGGACATCTTCGCCATCGGCGATATGACCTCGCTCAAGGGCTACCCGGGCCAGTCGCCGGTGGCCATGCAGGAGGGCCGCCACGTCGCCGACATCATTCGCGGCAAGAAGCCGGCGGCCACCGAGTTCACGTACTGGGACAAGGGCAGCATGGCGGTGATCAGCCGGTTCAGCGCGGTCACCAAGGTGAATCAGCGCATTCGCTTCACCGGCACCATCGCCTGGTTCGCGTGGCTGGCGGTGCACCTGTTCTACCTGGTGGGCTTCCGGAATCGGTTCGCGGCGGTGGCGTCCTGGCTGGTGGCCTTCATCGGGCATGGCCGTCCCGGTTTCCAGGAGGTCGAGAAGGATACGGCCGCACAGGTTCTGGCGACGCAGCGCGCGGCCTGACCTGACGCTTGTCGACGAGCCGCCCGGCATTCACCGCCGGGCGGCTCGTCCGCGTGTGTGGGTGTCCCGGGGCCGGGGAGTTAACCTGCGACTATGGCTGTTCCTACAACCCGATTGATGGTGCTGGCGGTGGTGCGGCTGCTGCAACCGGTGCACGGCTACGACGTTCGCCGCGAACTGCTGTCCTGGCATGCCGACGACTGGGCCAATGTGAAGCCCGGTTCGGTCTATGGGGCGCTGAATACCTTGCAGCGGGACGGGCTCATCTCGGTGGAGGAGGTGGGGCAGGACGGCGCTCGCCCGGAACGGACCACCTATCGGCTGACCGCCGAGGGGGAGAAGGAGTTCGGCGAGATGCTGCGCGAGGCGCTGTTCGCGGCCGATCAGCTCAAGCATCCGTATTTCGCGTCGGTGGCGCTGTTTCCGCATGCGCCCAAGGCCGATGTGCTCGCCGCGCTGCGCAGCCGGATTCTGAAGTTCGAGTCGGATCTGGTGTTTCTGGATCGGGAGCAGGAGCGGATTCTCGCGGGCAGCGGGAATCCATCGGAGGCGGAACCGTTCCATGTCGCCGATGCGATGCGGCTGCAGGCCGATCATGTGCGGGCGGATCTGGAGTGGTCGAAGCGGACCGTGCGGCGCATCGAGAGCGGTGAGCTGGATGTGTGGGGCCTGGCCGGGCCGCCACCGATCAAGTAGTCAAATTTGAATAGTCAAGCTTGACTATTTAGATCGTCGTTTCTACCGTGAAGATGTGGAAATGACAGCACCCCGTCGAGCCGAACCCACCGACCCGGTCATCCGGGTCCGCGGGCTGGCTCGGACGTTCAAAACCAAAGCCGGTGACGTGCAAGCGGTCACCGGCATCGACTTCGATGTGCACTACGGCGAGATCATCGGGCTGCTCGGCCCGAACGGCGCCGGAAAAACCACCACGCTGCGCATGATCTCCACCCTGCTGGCCCCCACCGCGGGCGAGGCCACCGTGGTCGGGGCGGATCTGCGCACCCAATCGCGGCTGGTCCGCTCCCGCATCGGGTACGTCCCGCAGGGCGGTGCGACCAATGAGCTGGAGCTGGTCGAAGATGAATTGATCCTTCAGGCACGGCTTTTCGGACTCTCCAAGGCCGAGGCGGCACGCAATGCGGCCGAACTGGCCAAGGCCCTGGAATTCGACGGGCTGGAGCGGCGCAAATGCGGGCAGCTCTCCGGCGGGCAGCGGCGGCGGGTGGATATCGGGCTCGGGCTGGTGCATCATCCGACGCTCATCTACCTGGATGAACCGACCACCGGGCTGGATCCGCAGAGTCGGGCGAACCTGTGGGATCACATTCGCCGGTTGCGGGATGAGGGCACGACCGTCGTGCTGACCACTCATTATCTGGACGAGGCCGATGCGCTGTGCGATCGGATTCTGGTCATGGACCATGGCGGCATTGTCGCCGAGGGCACGCCGGACGAGCTCAAGCGACGCATTTCCGGGGATGTGATCAGCCTCGAAATCGAGAGCGGCAGTGCGGATCTCGCCATGGAGGTGGCCGCCTCGGCGGTGACGGTGCGGAGTTCCATGCGCACCGACGGGCTCGAAAACGGCCATGCCGGACTGTCTCTCGTGCATTTGACCGTGGACAAGGGTGATGCCGCGGTGGTTCCGCTGCTGCACGCCCTGAGCGCGAAAGGCATCATTCCCGGTGCGCTCACGGTCAAGCGGCCCAGCCTCGACGATGTATTCCTCACGCTCACCGGGCGTTCGCTCCGGGAAGGAGACCGGTCATGACATTTCTCCGCGATACGGGACTCATCTACTGGTCCCAGCTGCGCGCGAATCTGCGCAACCCGGTGTGGGTGATCATCGGGCTGGCCCAGCCGATTCTGTACCTGACGTTGTTCGGGCCATTGGTGAAGGGCGTCGCGCCGTCGCTGGGTGTGGGCGCGGATCCGTGGAAGATCCTCACGCCCGCCCTGATCATTCAGCTCGGTCTGTTCGGTTCGGCCTTCGCGGGCTTCGGCATCGTGTCCGAGCTGCGGGCCGGAGTGGTGGAACGGCAACGGGTTACGCCCGCGCCGCGTGGCGCGCTGCTGCTGGGCCGGGTGCTCAAGGATATGACCGTGCTGATCGTGCAGGCGGTGGTGCTGGTCGCGGTGGCCATGGCGGTGTTCGGATTGCGGCCGGACCCGCTCGGGCTGGTGCTGTCGGTGCTGCTCATCGCGGTGATGGCGGCCGGGCTGGCCTCGGCGTCGTATTCGCTGGGGTTGTGGGCCAAGCAGGAATCGGTGCTGGCCTCGGTGCTCAACTCGGTGTCGGTGCCGCTCATGCTGCTCTCGGGAATCTTGCTGCCGATGAATATCGGGCCGACCTGGTTGCAGAACCTCGCCAAGGCGAATCCGTTCTCGCACACCGTGGATGCGGCGCGGGCGCTGTTCCGGGGGGACTTCGGGGCGTCCGATGTCTATGTCGGGACGACGGTGACGGTGGCGGTCGCAGTGGTGCTGATGGTCATCGGAGCGCGCGGATTCGCGAGAGAGAACGCCTAAGCCGAGGGCGAAAACTTGTTGACCTGAAGTGTGGTTGAGGTCCCACGCTGGGGTTATGACCGAAAATAAAAGAAGAGCCCTGATTACCGGGGCATCGGCGGGGTTCGGGCGCGCGGTCGCGCTCGAACTCGCCGAACAAGGGTGGGACTTGATCATTACCGCGCGCGGGGCCGATCGCCTCGAAGCCGTGCGGACCGCCACGGGGGCGCGGGCGATGGCCGGGGATATCTCGGATCCGGCGCATCGGGAGCGGCTCGCGGAGGTCGTGGGCTCCGGGGGGCTGGATCTTGTGATCAATAATGCGAGTGCGCTCGGGCCGAGTCCGCTGCCGTCGCTGGAACGCTATCCCCTCGATGAGCTCGGCGCGGTGCTGGCGACCAATGTCATTGCGCCGCTGGCGGTTATCCAGGCGGTACTGCCCGCGGTGCGGGCATCGGACGGGATCGTGGTGAACATCAGCTCCGATGCCGCCGTCGGCGCGTACGAGGGCTGGGGCGGATACGGCGCGTCGAAGGCGGCCCTCGATCAGCTCACCGCGGTGCTCGGTGCGGAGAATCCGGGACTGCGGATCTACAGCTTCGATCCCGGGGATATGCGGACCGATATGCATCAGGCGGCCTTCCCCGGCGAGGACATCTCCGATCGGCCGGAACCGCGCACGGTGGTGCCCGCGCTGATGCATCTCCTCGAATCCAAGCTGCCCAGCGGGCGGTATGTGGCTTCGGAACTGCCGGTGGTGTCATGACGGTCGAGTTGGACGCAATCGAGTTCTCCCTGCCCGACGAGTTGTCGGCGACCAGTCCGCCGGAGGCGCGCGGGCTGGCGCGGGATGAGGTGCGAATGATGGTGTGCGACGGGGGTGCCCTCACGCATGCGCGATTCCGGGAGCTGCCGGGCTTCCTGAAGCCCGGAGACCTGGTCGTGGTGAACAATTCGGCGACCTCGAGCGCGGCGGTGGATGCCACGGTCGGTGACGAGCGGGCGGTGCTGCACTTCTCGACCTGGCTCGATGATGGTGGCTGGGTGGTGGAGGTGCGCGATCCCGGGGGTGTGCCGTGGGCGGGGCGGAAGCTGGAACCCGGTGTGTCCGTGGAACTTCCGGACGGATACGGCGCGGTGTTGCGCGGGCCGTGGCTGCCGGGCGGGGAGCGGTTGTGGATCGCCGATGTCGATACCGAGGTGCGCCCCTTGCTGACGCGGTTCGGGCGACCGATCGCGTATTCCTATGTGACCGAGCGCTGGTCGGCCTCCTACTATCGGACGGTTTTCGGACGGGAGCCCGGGAGCGCCGAAATGCCCAGTGCCGGGCGTCCTTTCACCGAGTCACTGGTGACCGAGCTGGTGGCGGGCGGGATCGGGCTCGCGCCGATCACGCTGCATTCGGGGGTCTCCTCGCCGGAATCGGGTGAGCCGCCGAGTCCGGAGCGGTTCGCCGTGCCGGAGGTGACGGCGCGGCTGGTGAATGCCACGCATGCGGCGGGCGGACGGGTGGTGGCGGTCGGGACCACGGTCACGCGGGCGCTCGAATCCGCTGTCGGCGCGGAGGGGTCGGTGCGGCCGATCACCGGCTGGACCGAGCTGGTGCTGGATGCGAGCCGTCCGGCGAGGGCCGTGGACGGGCTCATCACGGGCTGGCACGCACCCGGGGCGTCGCACTTGCATCTGCTCGAATCGGTGGCTGGTCCGCGGGTGGTTTCCGCGGCGTACGAGGCGGCCCTCGACACCGGTTATCTCTGGCATGAATTCGGCGATTCCGCGCTGCTGTTCCGGGAGTGACCCCACCGTTCGCGGGGCGTTTTCAGGGGGCGTACTCTTGCCTCTTCCGGCCGGTGCTCCCGGCTCGCGGCGGGTGAATCTGCCCGGCTTCAGATGACGGAAAACCCGGCTGTACCCCGTAGGGATAAGCGCGTTTGTCCTGGTAGAGAACGTTTGGCAGCGGTCGGATGAACTCCCGGTGTGGTCTGCGTCGCGTTCACCGGACTGGCATCAACAGTCAATCCGACGGTCGCTCCAGCGCAGTCTGGGGCTGGCTTGATCAACCGTATGACCACCATGGCAGCGTCGAGTTCGAGCCTGCTCCCGCCTCAGTCATATGTCAGCCCGGCACCGCCCCGCACCACGGGTAGGTCCCAGTACTCACTCGTCGTCTCCTCCGACGCCGAACACCGCGAGGCCGCCCAGCGGCTGCGCTACCAGGTGTTCGCCAATGAGCCCGGATTCACCATCCCCGACAATGGCACCGGCCTCGATGCCGACCGTTTCGACGAATTCTGCGACCATCTGCTGGTTCGCGACGACCTCACCGATCAGTTCGTCGGCTGCTACCGCATGCTGCCGCCGGACAAGGTATCCGCCGCCGGGGGTTACTACACGGCCACCGAATTCGACCTCTCCGCAATGGATCCCACCGGAAACCGGATCGTCGAGATGGGCCGCGCCTGCGTCGTGCCCGATCACCGCAATGGCTCCACGCTCACCCTCATGTGGGCGGGCATCCTGCACTACATCCAGCTCACCGGCTACGACTGGATCATGGGCTGCGTGTCCGTGCCCATGCAGGCCACGCCCGAGGACGCGCCCGGCGTGAACGTGCGCGGCGTGCGCGATCTGCTGTTGCGCAAGCACGCGCTGGAGGCGGAACGCCATGTGCGCCCGTACAACCCGGTCGTCGTCGACGGCCGCACGCTCGACGAGCTGACACCGCCCGCACGGCCGAAGATGCCGCCCCTGATGAGCGGCTACCTCCGCCTCGGTGCGGAGATCTGCGGCGAACCCGCCCACGATCCGGACTTCGCGGTCGCCGACTTCGTTGCCCTGCTGGGCCTTACCACCATCAACACCCGCTACCTGGAGCGCCTGCAAGGCGCGGTGGCGACCATGGATGCCCGGTGAATCATGATGCCCGCCTTCCTTTCTCCGGGTGGGGACGCACTGTCCTGCCCGCCCGCCGCGCCCACGGCGCACCCCTGGATGCCGAACAGCCCGTGCGGCCCGGACTGCGTCGAAACACCCCCTGAGGCCGGAACCCTCCGCGTCGTCGCCCGCCTCTTCGGCGTCGGCGCGGTCCTGGCCACCTTCCCCTTCGCCCGCCTCGCCACCCCCCGCCGCCACCGCCCGACCCTGCACGCCCGCTACGCCCGAAGCTTCCTGTACTGCCTGGGAATCAGCGTCCGAGTGGTCGACAACCGCGACGGGCAGGCCACGCCCACCGGCGGCAGGAACATTGATTCCGGTGGTTCGCAACAGTATTCCGGTCAGTCGAACGTCGTGGCCGCTCGGCGCGGGACGAGTGCCGACCCGGCCGGGACGAGTGTTGATCCAGTTGCGATGAGCGCTGATGCCGCACCGGCCGGAGGCGTGCTGGTGGTGGCCGGGCATATCGGGTGGACCGATGTGATCGCGCTGTCGGCCGTGGAGCCGCTGGCCTTCGTGGCCCGGGCCGATCTCGTGGATTGGCCGCTGCTCGGGTCGGTCGCGCGCAAGGTGCGGGTGATTCCGATCGAGCGGGAACGGCTGCGAGAACTGCCCGGGGTCGTGCGCGAGGTCGCGACCCGGCTGACGGCGGGGGAGCGAGTCGGCATCTTCCCGGAGGGCACCACCTGGTGCGGCCGCGCCTACGGACGCTTGCGACCGGCACTGTTCCAGGCCGCGATCGACAGCGGCGCGCCCGTACAGCCGGTCCGCCTGCGATATCTGAGCTCCGAAGGCGAATTGTCCACGGTCCCAGGCTTCGTCGGCATCGACACCATGGCGGACTCGATCCGCCGGGTGCTGCGGTCGCGGGGAGTGGTCGCGGAAGTCATGCTGCAACCGCTCTTGGAGCCCGGCGACGACCGCCGCGAGCTGGCCCGCCGCTGCGAGCAGTCCATTCGCGGCGACAGCCTGGACCAAGCCTTCGCGGGCGTGATCCACCGCCTGGAGCAGGAAGTGCAGGCCCGGAACACCGGTGTACTGCCCGAGCAGCGGGAATCGGCGGCCACGCCAGCCCCGTCTCGACCGCAGTCTCCCGCCTACGCCAACTGATCCGCTTCGGTGACGCGCCTCGTCACCGAAGCGGTTCGCACCCCTTAGGTTTGGCTCACACCGGCTGTGGGTCATTCGGAGGGGTGAGCCGCACAGAGTGGGTGCGGACCGCCTCAGGTGATCGGTAGCGCTTGTCTGGCGGGTTCGCCGGGGAGGACGATGCGGATCAAGGTGCCGCCGCGGTCGGAGGTTTCGACGGCGATGGTGCCGCCGTGTTTGGTTACCACCTGTTTGACGATCGCCAGGCCCAGGCCTGAGCCGGGCATGGAGCGGGCGCTGGTGGAGCGGTAGAAGCGTTCGAAGACCAGTTCGCGTTCGGCGGCGGGGATGCCGGGGCCTGCGTCGTCTACGGTGAATTCGAGGAGGCCCGAGGTGTTCTCGTGCATGCCTATTCGGACTTGTTCGCCTGTGGGGCTCCATTTGGCGGCATTGTCGAGGACGTTGATGAGGGCGCGTTCCAGGCTTGCTTCCAATCCGTAGACCAGCCAGGGGCGCAGTTCGGGGCTGAATTCGATTTCCGTGCGGCGGCGGCGGACTCGCTCCAGGGCGCGTTCGGCTACCTCGCCGAGGTCGATCTGTTCGTAGACGGTTTCGGGGGCGTCCTCGCGGGCCAGGTCCACCAGATCGCCTACCAGGGTGGACAATTCCTCGATTTGGGCCATGACGTCGGAGCGGAGTTCGGCCATGTCCTCGTCGGGAATGCGCGGTGCGCCCGGGCGGGAGGAGGCGATGAGCAGTTCCATATTGGTGCGCAGGGAGGTGAGCGGGGTTTTGAGCTCGTGGCCTGCGTCGGCGACCAGCCTGCGCTGGCGTTCCCGGGAATCGGCCAGCGCCCGCAGCATGATGTTGAAACTCTCGGTGAGCCGGGCGAGTTCGTCGTCACCGGTCACGGGGATGGGGGCCAGATCGTCGGTGCGCGCGACCCGCGCTGTGGCGGCGGTGAGCCGGGCGATGGGGCGTAAACCGGTGTGGCCCACTGCGGTTCCGGCCGCGGCGGCGAGCATGACGCCGCAGCCGCCGACCACGAACAGCAGCCACGCCAGCCGGTCCAGCACCTCCTGGGTGGGCTGCAAGCTCTGTGAGAGCACCAGCGTGGCACCGGAATTCGTGCGTTGTGCGAACACCCGCCGGTTGCCCACCGTGCGAATCGAGGATTTCGTTTCTCCGCGCGCCACCGCCATCTCCGGCCGCGCGATCGGCGGCGCGGCATCCTCGCCGATCACATACCCGCCCAGCTGCACATCGGGGTAGATCAGCGCGACACCAAGGTCATTGGAGAACAGGCTGCCCAGCGTCAGCGCCTGCAAATAGTTCATGCTGTCGACATTGTTGGCGATCATGACCGAAGCCCGCGCTCGCAGTTGCGAATCCAGGTCCGCGTACAGCGACCGCGCCACCATGGCATAGGCGGCGATCGAGGTGAACGCGACGGCGACCGTCACCACTGACGCCGCCAGCAGGGTCACCCGCCAGCGCAGCGAAATCGACCGCGTCAACGGTGTGGGGACCTGCATACCCGCAAGTCTGCCCAGACGAACTGAGAGCCGACTGAGAGCTGGAATGCGCTGCGCCGGTACGGGCTCAGTGCGGTTCGTCGCGGGGCGGCAATACGGGCTCGGCGTTCTCGGGACGGCCCTGTTCCATGCGGCGGCCGCGGGCGAGTTCGGCATCGAACTGTGCACCCAGCAATATCGCCAGGTTGGTGAGCCACAGCCAGACCAGGAAGATCACCGCACCGCCGAGGGAGCCGTACACCTTGTTGTAGGAGCCGAAAAAGCTGACGTAGAGGGTGAATCCGGCCGATGCGGCGATCCAGATCAGTACGGCCAGTGTGCTTCCCGGGCTCAGCCAGCGAAAACTATACTGGCGGGCGTTCGGTGCGGCCCAGTAGAGCAATGCGATGGCCAGGCTGACCAATACGACGAGTACGGGCCATTTGGCGACGTCCCATCCGCGGACCACCGCCGATCCCCATCCCAACCAGCGCCCTGCTCGCTCGGCCACGCTGCCGGTGAAGACGATGCCGATCGCGCAGACCGCGACAAGCGAGACCATCAGTAGGGTCAGGCCGAGCCGCAGTGGCACGGTTTTCCATATCGGTCGGCCTTCGGGGGTTTCATATATCGAATTCGAGGCTCGGATGAAGGCCCCGAGATACCCGGAGGCCGTCCACAGCGCCGTCGCGAGCCCGAGGACCGCGAGCCCACCGGACAGCGACCGGGAGCCCTGCAACTGTTCGATGGCATCCACGAGCAGCGACGTGCCGCTTCCGGGCCCGATATCGCGGACGGTGTCGATCAGCGATCGGGTCGCGGCCGGACCGAGCAGGCCGAGTACCGCGGTGAGCACGATCAGCGCTGGGAAGATCGACAGCACGCTGTAGTAGGTGAGCGCGGCGGCCCAGTCGGTGAGATTGTTGTCCCGGACCTTCGTGGCCGACCTGCGCAGTATCTGCCACCACGAGTGCCGGTCCAGCTGCGTGGGTTCCGACGGAAGTCGTTCGTTACCAGGCTCATTCGCATCCATCGTCGCCTCCGATTCGGTGCTGTCCCATGTGGCTGGCTTACCCCGCCCGCGCGGGCGATAACGCGAGTTTCTTTGGCCTGCGGGTGAATATCTCGGAGGTAGCCGGGTAGTGCGTGAGCGTGGGCGGCGAGAAAGATCGCCCACACAGCAAACCCAAACCTAGAAGGAGGTTTTCGCCATGCCCGATCCGAAGAACCCCGGTCAGTTCGGCAACCGCTCGGATACCGAGGAGCAGGCCCGCCGTGGAGGCCAGGCCAGCAGCGGCAGCTTCGGTGAGCCGAACGCCGCTGATCCGCACGAGGCGGGCCGTAAGGGGGCGCAAGCTCAGCCGACCGAGGCGAAAGCCGAAGGCGGGCATCACAGCCACGGCGGCCAGTGACACGTCGATCGAGCAGTAAGTCGACAGTGCCGGGCCGGGTGGAGGATTCCGCCCGGCCCGGCATTCATCCGGCAAAGGAGCGCCGGCGGGTTACCGCTGGCGACGAGCTGTGGTCCGAAACCCCATTCAGGATCTATGCGGCCTGATTGGCGGAGATCGACGCGGGTACCCGGGCGCTGTCTAGGAACCGACGCCCGGCGACCGAACTGGAGGAATCATGACGCGACAAGTCGGTGACCATGTCGTGGAGCGACTACGGGAATGGGGTGTGGCACAGGTCTTCGGCTATCCGGGGGACGGCATCAATGGCCTGATCGCCGCATTCGGCCGGGCCGACGGCAAGCCCGCCTTCATTCAGGCCAGGCATGAGGAGATGGCGGCATTCGAAGCCACCGGATACGCCAAATTCAGTGGTGGGGTGGGTGTGTGCACGGCCACCTCGGGGCCCGGCGCGATCCACCTGCTCAATGGGCTCTACGACGCCAAGCTGGACCATGTCCCGGTCGTCGCCATCGTCGGGCAGACCGCGCGCAGCGCCATGGGCGGCAGCTATCAGCAGGAGGTCGACCTGCAGAGCCTGTTCAAGGATGTCGCCTCGGATTACCTGGTCGAGGTGAATGTTCCGAGCCAGTTGCCCAACGCATTGGACCGGGCCTTTCGCACCGCCGTGGCCCGGCGCGCGCCCACCGCGGTCATCATTCCCTCCGACCTGCAGGAGGAGCCGTACGAGGCGCCCAGCCATGATTTCAAACAGGTTCCGTCGAGCCCGCCGTCGCTGCCGAGCGCGCCGACGGTCCGCCCGCCCCAGCGGGAGATCGAGCGCGCCGCCGAGATTCTCAATGCCGGTAGCCGGGTGGCGATCCTGATCGGTCAAGGTGCGCGCGGGGCCGCCGACGAGGTGGCGCGGGTGGCCGAACTCACCGGTGCGGGTGTGGCGAAGGCCCTGTTGGGCAAGGATGTGCTGTCCGATGAATTGCCTTATGTCACAGGCTCGATCGGGTTGCTCGGGACCCGGCCCAGCTACGAGTTGATGCGCGACTGCGACACCCTGCTCATTGTCGGGTCGAACTTCCCGTATGCGCAGTTCATGCCCGATTTCGGGCAGGCGCACGCCATTCAGATCGACATCGACGGCACCATGATCGGCATGCGGTATCCGACCGAGGTCAACCTGGTCGGTGACGCCAAAAGCACACTGTCGGAACTGATTCCACTGCTGCATCCGAAGCCGGACCGCGCGTGGCGACTCGAGATCGAGCAGAACGTGATCCGCTGGTGGCAGACGATCGAACGGCAATCCCTCCTGGATGCCAAACCGGTCAATCCGATGCGGGTGGTGTGGGAGCTGTCGCAGCGGATTCCCGACAATGCGATGGTGACGGCGGACTCCGGATCCTCGACCAACTGGTACGCGCGGTGCCTGCGGATGCACGGCGACATGCGCGGTTCGCTCTCCGGCACCCTGGCGACCATGGGACCCGGTGTGCCGTATGCGATCGGCGCCAAATTCGCCCATCCGGACCGGCCCGCCATCGCGCTCGTCGGCGATGGCGCGATGCAGATGAACGGATTGGCCGAACTGCTCACCATCGCGCGATACCAGGACCGCTGGACCGATCCGCGGCTGATCGTCTGCGTCTTCCACAATAACGACCTGAACCAGGTGACCTGGGAACTGCGCGCGATGGGCGGCGCACCGAAATTCGAGGAATCCCAGACGCTTCCGGATATCTCCTACGCCGACGTCGCGCGTGCGGCAGGCTTGGCCGCCATTCCGGTCGACAGCGCCGAAGATGTCGGCCCGGCATGGGAGGCAGCGCTGGAGGCAGATCGGCCGGTGCTCTTGGATATTCGTACCGACCCGGAGGTTCCGCCCATTCCCCCGCATGCCACCTGGGAGCAGATGAAGGATACCGCCGAAGCGGTATTGCGCGGCGATCCGGGCGGTTGGCATTTGGTGGCACAGGGCGCGAAAACCAAAGCGCAGGAAATATTTCCGGCTCGCGATGCCTGAATATGCGAGTAGTCGAGAGCTGTTTCGGCCTCGCACTCGCGGGTAGATCCGGGGTGTCCATGCAATCCGAATTCCGGAGGAGCACCTGATGTCCGAGCACGACAAGAGTGGAACCCACGAAGGTATCGAAGGCGTCGCCGAGGGCGTCAAGGGTAAGGCGAAGGAGGTCGCGGGCGCCGTCACCGGGCACGAAGATCTCAGTGCCGAAGGCCGTATCCAGCAGGAGCGAGCCCAGTCTCAGCGGGAAGCCGCGAAACATGAGGCACAGGCCGAAAAGGAGCGCGCGCAGGCCGAAGCCGAAGAACAGCGCCAGCGCGCCCAGCAGCGGCGGTGAAGGGAAGGCACCGGTGAACAATCCGAACGACATCGATGTGATCGACCTGTTGCTCGCGCAGCACGGTCAGATCAAGAGCGCACTGGAATTGGTGCAAGCATCGGCGGGCACCGAGAAGCAGGAGCGGTTCGACGACCTGGTGCGATTGCTCGCGGTCCACGAAAGCGCGGAGGAGGAAGTCGTCCACCCCGCCTCGCGCCGCCATTCGGTCAGCGATGAAGTCGTCGACAGTCGGCTCCACGAAGAGGAGCAGGCCAAGCGCACCTTGGTCGAGTTGCATGCGCTCGGCGTCGGCAGTCCGGAATTCGACACCAAATTCCGTGCCTTCGCCGCGGACGTGATCGAGCATTCGGAACTGGAGGAGAAGGAGGAATTCGGTCAGTTGCTGACGCACGCGTCCCCGGACGAGCGGCAACGCCTCGCGAAGGTGGTGCGATTCGCCGAAACGTTCGCCCCGACCCGACCGCATCCCGGCGTGGGCGAATCCGCCACGGCGAACCTGCTGGTCGGCCCGCCATTGGCGGTCTTCGACCGAATGCGCGACGCAATTCGGGACTGGCGTCGCCAGAGCGGCAATGCCTGAGTGACGACGCCTGATCGACGGGGCCGGTGCTTGCACCGGCCCCGTCGGCTGTATCGGCTCGCACGTGTCGAGATCCTGGTCGGTAGGTGTGATCATGCGTTTTTTGGGAAGGCCCATGAACGGGAGGGTGAAACGCACGTCGGGGTGGGGTGGGACCCCTTGGGAGACATGGAGTTCGGTGATGATTCAGTACCCGGATGAGTTGAGCATCGAGGTGGACGACCACGAATACGGTCCCGTTCTGGTAGTGCGCGGGGACGTGGACGCAGCCACGACGCCTCATCTGGCGCGGAGCCTGGAGGAGGCCCTGCGTGCACGCCCGCACCGGCTGGTGGTGGACCTGAGCGAGACCTCGCACGTGGATGTGAGCGGGGTGCGTGCCCTGCTCGAGGCCAGGGTTGCGGCGGGGCAGGACACGCTGATCGCGGTGGTCGCCTCCGGTCCGGCATTGCAGCCGCTGCGGGAGAGCGGCCTGGATTCGGTCATGGCGGTCTATCCGGACCTGACGATGGCGTTGGTGTGCACGGCCGCCGCCGTCGAGCCGCTCTGAGCTGAGGTTCACGAGGCGGCCCGGGTTCGCGCTATCTCACTCGCCCGACGTCGATCACCACCACGCCCGCTATCACCGGTCTACCGTGGGAGACCTGATGGACTGGCGGTAAAGGAGCAGTTGGGGGATCTGGAGGTGAACGGATGTCGAGAGATGTCGACGACGGTGCCGATGTGCCCAGCGATCCCAGCCTGGATCGGTTCGTCGGGCTACTCGACTATCCGATGTACGTGGTGACGACCTATTCAGACGGTCGTTTTGCCGGATGCCTGGTCGGCTTCGCATCGCAAACCAGCATCGACCCACCACTGTTCCTGGTGTGCCTATCGGTGCAGAACCACACCTACTCGGTGGCCGCGCAGGCCCGCCACCTCGCCGTGCACCTCATTGCCCGCGAGAACGTCGCCCTGACGAAGCTTTTCGGCGAGGAAACCGGCAACGAGATCGACAAATTCGAATGGTGCACATGGCATCGCGGGGCACACGGAATGCCGATTCTCGATGAGGCCGTCGCCTGGTTCGTCGGCACGATCATCGAGCGATTCGACGTCGGCGACCACCGCGCATTCCTCTTGTCGCCGACCGCGGTCAAGGCGGTAGCCACGAACGTCCCGCATGTCACCTACGCCGACGTCCGAACCCTCGATCCCGGAAACGAGCCGTGAGCAGGGCCGCCCCTAGTAGTGGGGGTGGTGCAGGCTTGTGACCAGCGCGATGACCAGCAGGAGTGTGATTGCTGCGGCGGTGAAAGGGGTGATGGCTGCCGGGAGGTGGCCGGTGGCGAGGGTGAGGGTGTAGGTGATGATCGCGGCCAGGCCGGTCGCCTGCAGCGCGCGGGTGAGGATGTTCTGGTGGCGGACGGGCCGGATTCGGGTGTCGGTGGGTGCGATCGCGGCGAGGGCGAGCAAGACGGTGAAGGTGGTGAATCCGAATTCCGAGCTGGCGACCAGGTCGGTGGTCGGGTCGGCGGCGGCATTGGTGGTGGCGAGGATGCTGGCGACGGCGTGGGTGCTGAATGCGATGGCCAGCAGCCGTGATTGAGTGACCCGGATTCCACGGACGCTGGCGATCATCGCCAGGGCGATCATGGCGCCGTCGGTGATGGGGTGCAGATAGGTCCGCAGGACGAGGGTGCTGTCGGTGGGCTGCTGGACGCGCGGGAGCACGCTGAGCAGCCAGACCGCGGCGGGGACCGATAGGGCGGTCACCGTGGTGAGCGCGACCGTGCGAACAGTGTTCTCACGCGCTGTCCCGGCGGTGAGGTTGTTTCGCAGGCGCAGCCACAACGCGATGATCATCAGCAGCGAGTAGGTGTGGAATCCGACTTCGGCGATCGTCGTGCCGCGCTGGTGGTTGCCATTGATTTCGTGGACGACGACCCAGCACACGATTGCCGTACTCCAGCAGGCAACAGCCAGGCAGGCGAAGACGAGCCAGCGGCGTTCGAAACCCGCGGCCCGGAACGCACGTAATCCGAACGCGATGGTCGCGGTGATGGCGAACACGGTCTGCGCGAGGTTGCCGAGCCATCGATCCGCCGTCGATCCCGCCGGTATCGCACTGGACACGATCGCCAGAATGATCAGCCCCACCACCAGGGCCAAGAAGACCGGAATGAACCAGGGCTGCTGGGTGTGCATCGGGTCCGAGCGCAGCGGTGCCTCACCAGTGAGCTGCGCATGTGTCGGCGGTGTCCCGGTCGCCGCCCACTGCCACAGCGGCTCGACCTCACCGCTGACCCCACCCAGAACGTGAGCGATCGCCGCGATCGAGGGCCACGACGGCAGCCGGTCCTGAGTCGAGAACGCCCGCGAGACGGTGGTGTGACTGACCTGAGCCCGGATACCGATCGTCCGCAAACTCAACTCCGGATGTTCGCCACGCAGTTGCAGAAGCTGCTGCGTCAACGCCTCACGCCCCTGCTCGCGGTGGTTCACGGATCGGAATTCTAGGTGTCTTCCTGTCACAGTGATACAGCCCACGCAGGTGAATCGGCCTCATTCTCATGACCCTGACCTGTGGCAACCCAGGTGTGACAAGGGTTGCCAATCCGGTGTTACAGGCACACCACTTCCGTTGACAGTGGTGTTCCAGCTGAAGTTGCCCCACCGATGCTGCACACCGGATCAATCCAGGAAGGGCAGGTGGGACATGTCCACAACACGACGTACGGGAATCGCCGCCTCGCTCGCTACCGCGGCCGCGGTGGGACTACTGGCCTGCAATGCGCACACCGCCTCTGCCGACACGGTGCCGGACAAGAACCGGGTCGTGGACACCGACGACGGCTGGCAGCTCTCGATCACCAAAACCAGCGAGAACCTCGACCGCTACCCGAACCTGGCCGCGACCATGTTCACCCGCGAAGGCTTCGTCGCGTTGAAGGCCGTCGCCGAGGTCAACGGCACCGGTTCGCAACCGATCACTGCGGGCACCTTGACCCTGGGCTATCAGATCGGCTGCCAGGTCGACGTCTCCAGCGGGCTGACTCTGGGCTTGGGATTGTCCATCGGTCCCAACGCCTCGGTCACCATCTCCCAATTCCCGGGTGTGACCGTTGGTGGGCAGGCCGCGATCAACCCGAATATCTCTACCACTCTGCGTCCGGGCTCGATCGCCACCATCGACTTCGGCACCAAACCCCTGGCCACCAACCGCGCCTCGATCACCCTGGACCAGGTCGAAGTCAAGATCGACGCCTGTATGGGCCCGGTCACCCTGCGCTCCTACGCCACGGCCCGCATTTCCACGCCGACTGCGGACAACTCGGTCACCGTCTACGGCGACCCCATCTGGCTGTGACCAGGCGATCGTTCCGGTCGCGCTGATCCCGACGAAGGAGAACACAATGACCCCGCGCACCAGACGGCCTTATCTCACCACCATTGGACTAACCGGTGCCCTACTGGCGGCCGCCGCCATATCGGCCGTCGGCGACCCGCTGGCCGCTCCAGCGCAAGCGGGGCCGAATATCCCCTGCGCCCAATGGCAACAGATGCACCCGGGCTGGCCGTGCGTGGACGTGCCAGACCTGCCTACTCCGCCGCCGGGAGCGCCCAGACCGTGGCGCCGATGCCAACGCAGACGCTGCCAGGCCAACTTCCCGGCGGAAATGGCGGCGGACCAAACGCCGGAGCACTCACTCCGCCCCCGGTCGCACCGAACAACGGCACACCAATAGTTCCAGTACCCGGCGCACCCGAGTCGGTTCTTCCAGGAAACCCACCACCCGAGTCACCGCCTCAGCAGCCGCAAAACGCTGAGCCTGTACAGCCCGAACCTCCAGCCTCTGCAGCAACTCCGAGTGTCAGCGAGACTCCGGAGGTTCTCCCGTCGGTACCGATATTGCCGCCGGTTGGCCCATTGTTGCCAGCGCCGACCAAGGTCGATAAACAGAAGACTCCGCCCGGCACGGCCATGACCGAGAACGGGCCCTGGGTCAATTGGGGATGGGTTACCGGTCACGTCTACTTCAGCAAAGACGACACGAAGAAGATGGCCGCGAGCGCTGCTGCCGCCATGGCGATTGCACCTTTCTGGCTACTGATCCCGCCGCCCTTCGGTGAGGTCGTGGCTGCATGGTGGATGTCGAACAGCATGAACGTCACAATATGGGCGACGGCAGCCGCAGCCATGGACAAGTGTCTCGCTTTGAAGATCGGTGCCACCGGTAGCTTGTTGACTTACCCTCCATCGATCGGGATTTCGCCGGAACACTACACAGTGGGGTGCATCTAAATGTTGAACAGGCGCGAACGAATCGCAAATCTGGTACCCGTGATTTTCTGGGCCGTGCTCTGTGCGGCACCGGCAGTGGGATGGCTATCTACGAATCTCGGCCGAGAATCGATGCTGTTCACCATCTTCAATTTCGTGGTCCTGGCTTTGGTTTCCGCATTCTGCTGGTGGGGGGTTCTGAACCACCGCAGTCTGAAGCCGCGTGAACTTTGGAGCCGCGCCAATGGAATCGGCGCGATTCTCTACATCCTCTCCGCTCTCGCGCATCAGCCGGACTGGCTCACACTGCTCTCGAGTCTGTCGCTGCCGTTCGTAGTCTGGATCTTTTTCGTTCTCAATGAACGTTGGGGCCGATACCTGGATTCGCTCTCAACCCAGCCAGAGGCGTCACAGACGCCAACCTGACGTCGCCATAGGACGCCAACGCGGCCGGGCGGAATTCCCGGCCGCGTTGACGTCCTGCGTTTCATGGAGGACGCCCTCCTCGACGCCGAGATCAACGGAAATCCATACGAAAGAAAATTGTCAGCAATTACATCTCGGGTACTCGTCTGGCAGCAGGTGACCTTCCGGTCAAACGTACTAATCTGCCGCTTACGAGGCTGTTCAGACCGGGCTGAGCCGCAGCCGATCGAACAGCTTGAACCCCACTGATTTCCGTGTTCGGTTCAGAACTACTCGCCAAGTCCGGCTTAATAGCTACTTGTCGGCTACATGGCTGGGCTGGGGTAGATTTTACCGTTGTTTTCGAGCGTCGATTGTTCGGGCATTGGTCCGGAGCTGGGAGTCGCGATGGGTGTACAGCTGGGTCGGGCGGTGTGGGCAGAGCTGATCGAGCAGATGGTGGCGCAGAAGCGGCGGTTGGGCGAGTTCTGCGACTACGAGTCCGATACCCGTCCGAATCCGCCCGCGACCGAGGAGCAGTTGCGAGCGGCCGAGGACCGGCTGGGTCGGTCGCTGGATCCGCAGCACCGCGAACTGCTGTCGCTGATCAACGGCTGGGAGCATTTCTTCATCTCCTACAACCTGCTGGGCACCGACGATATCGGTGCCGGTCGGCGATGGGAGTTCGGGATCGACCAAACCAGGGAGTGGTTCGAGGACGAGGAATGGGCCGAACAGATCGGCGCGGCGCACGACCCGTCGCAATATCACCTGGTCATCGAGAACGACAACGGTTACGGCGGCACCCTGTACCTGTTCGTCGGGCAGGCGCAGCGGTTGGCTACCGGTGCCGGTGTGCCGCTGCCGAATGAGGAAACCTATCCGGATCTGTACACCTATCTGCGCCGGGAACTCGACGCCATGGTCGCCTCTGCCGATCAGGCGGAGCTGGGCGAATACTCCGAACCGTGGTGGGGCCGCAGTCTGCGCACCGATCCACCCACGATCGCCGAGATCCTCGCCAAGATCGAGGAGCTGATCCGCATCGGCGATCCCACGCCCCCATGGCCGGCACCGCTCGGGCCGATCCTGCGTCCGGGCGCGAGCGAGGCCGAACTCGACGCACTGGACCGCCATCTCGGCGGCACGCTGCACCCGGAGCATCGTGCCCTGCTGGCGGCGTCCAACGGGCTGTCGACACCGTACTGGGGGATCGGTGACATCCTTTCGGCTGAGGATATCCGTGACGGTATTCGCTGGCGAGACGCGGTCGCGCGCAAGCAGATTCACGAAGAACGCCGTCATCTCGACCAGGTTCACAACTATCGCGTCTCCGGTCTGTGCGAGCCGGAACGGCCCGCGTCGGTGGAGGAACGCATCCAGCGCATTCCGGCAGTCCCGTTCGCGATCGCGGGCGGCGACGACCTCTACGGTGTCGATACCCGCGACGGCTACGTACGAGATCTACTGATGGATTCCACAGTCACCACCGGAGCGCACCGGAGTTCCTCGGGAGCCGTTCGTGCTCATCTGCTGCATTCCTGCCACAGCCTGTGGTGGCACGTCGGCCGCCCAACCGACCCAGCCGCTGACTGAGCTCCGAAACGGCCGTTTCGCCGGATGTGCACCGGCATCCTTCCGATGGCTATCTGAGCCGGGCCGAACGCACTGAACTTGTCGATGAGCGTGATAACTCGCAGACAAGTGACCGTCGTTCGGGGACGTGCCCGATACCGTGGTCTTCGGAAGAACTGATCTCTCGAACCTGCCCCGCCAGACTGTTACCGACGATCGATGGAGGTCCGGACCGAACATGGAAGAGTCGGTGAAAGTCGTCGGAGGCTCGGTTAACGAGCAGGTTCTTGACCGGTTTCCGCATCGGCGAGGTTCCACCTTGATGAACCACGCGGCTAACACTTGTGGAATCGAGGAGACTCTGTCAGTTGGTGCCGTTTATTGGCCGAGATTGGTGGAGGCGGGGGGCTGTGTCTTCGTCGCCGAGTTCTTCACCCAGTCGTTGGATGGCTTGCTGGATCGCTTCGACGGCGACAGGTCCGCGATCGAACGCTGGGTCAATGCGTGGTCACTGCAGGAGTTCTTCCTCCAGTCCAGGACGTCTGCGGTCGACGATGGTGAGGTTCTTCAGGAATTTGGGCGAGTGCTGCGGTTCTTCTGGCAACAGCGCCTCAGATTCGACTATCCGGAGTCCACTTTCGTAGTGGAGGTTGATAATGGGATTGAGGGCGAGAACGGCCTGGCAATCACCTTTTATCAGGTACGACACCAGGAGTGACCCTGCCGTGAAGACCAGCTGTCCGCTACTCGGCTCAGCGGCTGATCCGCAGCAGTGCGGGATAAGTCAGTTCTTCTCGAGGTCTTTCGCCCGTCGGCGAAGATCGGCCGCAATGCCGTCCCACTCGGGTCCGAACATGTACAGACTGTCCGCTGCCTCGCGCAGGACGGCAGGATCGTCGGGGCGTTGGAGTACCGCCAACCGGTAAGCCAGGTTCCGGATCCATACCGGCAGGAACCCATCGGCGATGTTCGGCGACAACTCGCGCAGCATAGCCAGAATCGCATCCGCATCGGCGAAGGTCAGTTCATTGAAGAACGTTCGTTCGTCGTGCTCTTCGGCGCATTCCGTAGTCGGGTGGAACTCGTCGCCGTATAGGCAACGGGCGTGCTCGGTGAGCGTGTTGTGTACCCAGCAGAGGTTACGGGTCCAAAGCGGCAACATCCTGTATTGCCTGCTGATTCAGCCGCGTTCGCGATAATCCTCGAACTCCCACATACCGATTCGACCAAGTTTGGCGGCGAGCTCCGGCCATGTCGGTTCATCAAGCCCCGCTATGTATCCCCTCAAGTACTGGGTAACGGTATCTAGATCTATTCGGTTGACGATGATCTTGTGGCGGCCGACAAGCAGCCCCGTCAGGTTCACCTGGTCAGCAATCCACTGCGGAGTGCATACCAACAGGTCAAAAGACTCTTCACCCGCCATCCCTTGTGGCCCCGCCAGGAATCGGATCGCAATAACGTCCCGATTCTGCTGGGCTCCCGGATGAAGCACGGTGTCCGGACTGTCGACGGCCTTCAACTCCGCTTTCACGTTCGAGCCTCCTCGCCGCTCCGATGATCGAGCCAACTGGACCATACTGTCCATGCTGATCCAGCCAGCGCGGGACGATCGAAGATCAAGTAGCGTCCATGTGCTGCCTCCGCTCGATCGCGTGATTCCCGGGCAGCTAGGTACTGACGAGGCGACCTCGGATTTTCAACGAGCGTCGGCAGAACCTGGAGCGCTCACGGAGGATCCGGGGCAATCGTGGGTGACTTGTCCGGACTGACGCCTGCCGACTCTGAGGCCAGGCGGCGTGTGGGGCCCGCTGGGGGGAGAGGGGGCTGACGGTCACGGCCGGGGGCTCGGTGAACCTTATGGCTGTGTGCGACGTGCCAGAACAGGGCCCAGGGAATACCTGGCATCGATCGGGCGGTTGCGGGGATCGTGTGCAGAATCGTAGAGATCTCGTAGACGGCAGGGTGATACCCCAAGGTTGCGCAGGTCAGGGATGGGATAGGCTTTATCGGTCATGAAGTCGGCTTTCCCGGGTCCGGTCGGTGCCCAGACGGTCTACCTCGATCACGCGGCCACTACACCCATGTTCCCGGTCGCTATCGAGGCGATGACTGCTGTCCTGGGGATGGCGGGGAATGCTTCCTCGCTGCATGGGTCGGGGCGGGCGGCTCGGCGGCTGTTGGAAGAGGCTCGGGAGTCTATTGCGGCGGGGCTGGGGGCGCGGCCTTCGGAGGTGATCTTCACCTCGGGTGGGACCGAGAGCGACAATCTGGCCGTCAAGGGGATCTACTGGGCGCGGCGGGACGCTGAGCCCACGCGCACCCGGATTCTGGTGAGCGCTGTCGAGCATCATGCTGTGCTGGATACGGTCGAGTGGCTGGAGCAGCACGAGGGCGCGCAGGTGACCTGGCTGGAGTGTGATGCGGACGGCATTGTGTCGCCGCGGACACTACGTGAGGCTCTCGCCGCGCATGCCGATGACACCGCGCTGGTGAGTGTCATGTGGGCGAACAATGAGGTCGGGACCGTGCAGCCGATTGCCGAACTGGCTGCGGTGGCACAGGAATTCGACATTCCCATGCATAGCGATGCGGTGCAGGCGGCGGCTCAGTTGCCCATCGACTTCGCTCGGAGTCGTTTGGCCGCGGCGAGTTTCGCTGGGCATAAGGTCGGCGGGCCGCATGGTGTCGGCGTGCTGCTGCTCGGGCGGCAGGTGACGGCGGTGCCGCTGCTGCACGGTGGCGGGCATGAGCGGGATCTGCGCTCGGGCACCTCCGATGTGCCGGGTGCGGCCGGACTGGCCGCGGCCATTCGTGAGACGGTCGCCGGAATGGCTATGCGCACAATCGAATTGGAGCGACTGCGGGACCGGCTCATTGCCGGGGTACGGGCGCAAGTGCCCGAAGCGGTCCTCAATGGGGCGACCGGCGAGCGCAGGCTGCCGGGCAATGCCCACTTCACGTTCCCCGGCTGCGAGGGCGATTCACTGCTCATGCTGCTCGATGCCGCCGGGATCGAATGCTCGACCGGATCGGCCTGCAATGCCGGTGTCGCCGGACCCAGCCATGTGCTGCTCGCCATGGGTGTGGAACCGGCGCTGGCGCGCGGGTCGCTGCGATTCACCTTGGGACACAACTCGACCGACGCCGATATCGATGCCCTGCTGGCGGTGCTGCCGCAGGTCGTGGAGCGGGCGAAGGCGGCCGGAATGGCCGGAGCGAAGGGAGGCTTCTAGATGCGAGTACTTGCCGCGATGAGTGGTGGTGTGGATTCCGCGGTGGCGGCCGCCCGCGCCGTGGACGCCGGCCACGAGGTGGTCGGCGTGCACCTGGCCCTGTCCGCCTCGCCGGGCACGCTGCGCACCGGATCGCGCGGCTGCTGCTCCAAGGAGGACGCCGGTGATGCGCGCCGCGCCGCCGACGTGCTCGGAATCCCGTTCTACGTCTGGGATTTCGCGGACCGGTTCAAGGAAGACGTGATCGACGACTTCGTCGCCGCGTACGCCGCCGGTGAGACGCCGAACCCGTGCCTGCGCTGCAACGAGAAGATCAAGTTCTCGGCGCTGGCCGATCGTGCCGTGGCGCTCGGCTTCGACGCCGTCGTCACCGGGCATTACGCCCGCCTCGAGGACGGTGTGCTGCGCCGCGCCGTGGACGAGGACAAGGATCAGTCCTATGTGCTCGCGGTGCTGACCTCCGACCAGCTCGGGCGCGCCATGTTCCCGGTCGGCGACACCCCGAAGCCGCAGATTCGCGAAGAGGCCGCCGAGCGCGGGCTGGCCGTGGCGAACAAGCCCGACAGCCACGACATCTGCTTCATCCCCTCGGGGAACACCCAGGCCTTCCTCGGCGCGAAGATCGGCATCCGCCCCGGCGCGGTGCTGGATTCCGACGGCACCAAGCTCGCCGATCACGAAGGCGTGCACGGGTTCACCATCGGCCAGCGCAAGGGTCTCGGCCTCGCCGGCCCGGCCGCCGACGGCAAGCCCCGCTACGTCACCGATATCGACCCGGAATCCGGTGTCGTCCGCGTCGGCTCCGCCAAGGATCTCGAGGTGTGGACGGTCCTCGCCGACCGCGCCATCTGGACCTCCGGCGTCACCCCGGACGGCCCGATCGAGTGCATCGCCCAGGTCCGCGCCCACGGCGGCACCGCCCCCGCGGTCGCCGAAGCCATCGGCGACGGCCTCGTGGTGCGCCTGCGCGAACCCCTCACCGGCGTGGCCCGCGGCCAGGCCGTGGTCCTCTACCGCCCCGATATCGAGGGCGGCGATGTGGTCATCGGCAGCGGCACCATCTCCGCCACCGAGCGTGAAACCCACTCCTACGCAAGCGAAGTGGTCGCGGACAGCGCGCTTTGAGCGCCCGGCCCGGCATGCCGGGTGGTCGCGCCCGGTGTCCCGCGCCGTCTTCCGGTACTCCACGCACTGCGGAATCAGGTTCACGGACTGCTGCCAGGTCGGCCGGTTTCGGCCTACGTGGGGCGAGTTGTTTTGGCAAGTGCAGTATTTGAAGGCCTAGTGATGCGGAGTGGCTCGTATGAGCGACGGTAATGACGTGGCGAACGTGCTGCGCGGTGGTATCGCTACGGGGGTCGGGTCCTGGCCCGGGACCGATGCGCGGGAAGCCGCGGCGACCGTGGTGGGGGAGCTCGGGGAGTTGCCGCATCTGGTGGAGTTGCCAGGGCGCGGGGTGGGTGCGGACATGATCGGGCGGGTGTCGGCGCTGCTCGTGGATATGCGGTTCGACGGCACCACGCGCGGGTACCGGCTCGCGGTGCGGCCGGGCGCGGTGGCGCGGCGGGCACATGATCTGTTGCGGACCGATCTTGATGCGCTCGAAGAGGCTTGGGAGACGGCGGGATTCGCCGGGACCGGGCGGGTTGTCAAGGTGCAGGTGGCCGGGCCGTTGAGTTTGGCAGCGGAGGTGGAGCTGCCGATGGGGCATCGGGTGCTCACCGATCCCGGTGCGGTGCGCGATCTTTCGGAATCGCTGGCCGAAGGGCTCTCGAATCATGTTGCCGAGGTGGGGAAGCGACTGGGGGCCGAGGTGCTGGTGCAGCTCGACGAACCGCTGCTCACCCAGGTGCTGGAAGGTTCTCTGCGTGGCGTCAGTGTGATGAACACGGTGCGGGCCATGCCGGAACCTGAGGCGCTGCACATTCTGGACTCGGTGATCAATGCGCAATCCGGGCCGGTGCTGGTGCATACCTGCGCCGACTCGCCCGCGCTCGGGTTCCTGCGCCGGAGTGCCGCCGCCGCTGTCGGTTTCGATATGGCGACCATCAAGACGCCGGATCTGGACCGGATCGGCGAGTTGATCGACGACGGCAAGTATGTGGCGCTCGGCTTGGTGCCGACGACGGCTCCGGCCAAGCCGATCACTTGGCGTGAGGTCGCCGAACCCGGTGTGCGCCTGATCGATCGGCTCGGTCTCCGTCGCCGCCTGCTCGCCGAGCAGGTGCTGGTGTCCCCGGCCTGCGGGCTCGCGGGCGCACCGCTGTCCTGGGCTCGGGAGGCGTTGAAGCTGGCGGGGGAGACCGCACGCATCTACGCGGACGAGCCGGAGTCCATCGACTTCGAGTGACCGTCACATCCGCGCGAGGATATCGGTGGCGATGCGGATGGCCGCTGCCGAGCTCTCCTCATCGCTGAGGTCGAGGTCGCCCATCATCGACAGGCTCCAGCTGATCGCCAGCAGCGCTTGGCGGGCGTGGAAGACGGTGAGGGGCGTGGGGTCGGGTGCGGCCATCAGATCGGCCAGCACCCGGAACTGGTAGCGCAGGCTCGTCCCGAAGCCGAGATCCCGGAACGCGGGCTGGTTTTCGTGCCAGAACCGGATCATGTCCTTGCCCAGCCCGTGCAGCAGCACACCGTAGCGGGTGACGATCTCCCGCGCGCGGTCCCGCCCGGGCGGCGTGGCCTCCGCCCAATCGACGATCTCATCGATACCGCGCCGCAGATCCTCCGACAGGCTGGCCACGATGTCTTCCTTGGTCCGGAAGTGGTAGTACAGCGCGGCTTTGGTGACCCCTAGCCGCTCGGCGATCTCCCGCAGCGAGGTCTTCTCATAGCCGCGCTCAGTGAAAAGCTCCATGGCCACGGCCCGAATCCGCTCCCGCGTATCGCTGCGACGCCCGTCCATCGGATCCTTTCGCCGTAGCGACTGCTTGTAGGTCGCTCGAAATGGTCGGCTCGTTGACCGGCCAACTTTTGCTTGACGACCGGCTAGCCGAAGCCTAGCGTCTGTTTCAGCCCGAATTACCTAGCCGGGCGGCAAGTTAAATTCCGATTTGGGGAGAGATCGAATGACCGAAACAGCAGCGAATGTGCCGGTCGCGGGCGTGGCCATGACCGCCATCGGGGTCGCCGTCATCCGTGCACGTGAATCCCGCCGCGAGGATCGCCTCTACGACGACCCCTTCGCGAAGAACTTCGTCGAGGCGGCGCGCGCCGGGTTCGATGCCGAACGCTGGGCGCGGCTGGAAACGCTCGCCGACCAGTTCTACGAGGGCCGCACCCTCGGCGTCCGCCTGGTCGACGATCGGTTCCGGGAGGCGATCGACCACGGCTGCCGCCAAATCGTCCTGCTGGGTGCGGGTTTGGACACCCGTGCCTTCCGCATGGACCTGCCGCGGGACATTCGGATCTTCGAGATAGACCTGCCGGAGCTGTTCGCGTTCAAAGAGCCGGTCCTCGCGCGGGCTGGAGCGGACCCGACCTGTCACCGCCGGGTGATCGCTCAGGATCTCCGCGAGGACTGGGGAAAGACCTTGGTGAACAACGGCTTTCGCCCGGACCAGCCGACCTGCTGGGTAGACGAGGGTTCGCTCGGATATCTCCCTCTCGAGGAGAACCGCCGAGTCGTCCTCACACTCACCGAATTATCCGCCCCGGGAAGCCGTTTCGGCGTGGGCCGCTTCGCTGTGGACACCACCAGCGGCCCCTACCCGGAACTCCGCCGCCTGGTCTCCGGCGATGCCGAACCCCCACGACCGGCAGGCGGTCTCGGTGATGATGTGGCCGAATGGCTCGAGGCGATCGGCTGGAACACCGAATTCCACAGCTGGAACGATATGGTCGCCCCACTCGGCCGCCCGACCGCCCCGCTCGACCCCGGCACCGGCAATATCGCAGCGGTCCGCCGCTGAGGGACCGAGCAGTCCACCGCAAGTCGACGTGGGCCATCCTGGGCAGCAGCGTCGCGACCGCGCTCAGGCGCTCGACGAGTTGGCCGACATCTCTCGGGAACGCGGTCTGTACGACGACTTCTGAGTGGTCGCGCTCGGGCGAGCTGTTCTGTGGCCCTGGCTAGTTGGTGGGGTTCTGTCCTCGGGAGCCGAAGTACGGGCGGGCTCCCGGGTGGCCCAGTTGCCAGCGGTCGGGTTTGCCCGCGGGGTAGACGACGGGGATCTGGTCGCCCGCGGAGGGCCATTGGTTGGTGTCCCAGGCGAAGCGGCCGTAGACCTCGTGGGCCACCACCGAGGGGCCGGAGATGCTGCCGGTGAGGGTGACGTATTGCTCGCCGGGGGCGTCGGGGCGGGGGCTCACACCGGTGACGTAGAGGGTGCCGGATTCTGCTTGGGGCAGCGGTGAGCCGCCGGATCGGGCGCGGCGGTAGTACGAGAGGGTCGCTACCAGGGCACCGGCGATCAAGACGACGAAGGCGAGCTGCATAAGCATGACGCCCATGCTAGGCGGGGTCTCGCCCGAGCGGGCCGACGTGGTTGCCGCTGGATTGCGGATAGGGCGGTCGCGGCCCGCTCGAGGGGTGGGTCAGCGGGCGGTGAGCTCCGAGATGCCCGCGGCGGTGCGGCGGAGTTGCCAGACGGTGGTGCGTGTGGCTTGGGAGCGGCCATTGCCCCGGTCGATGAGGTTGCGGTCGGAGGTGGTGAAGATGAGCTGTGCGCCGTGGGTGTTGGTTTCCGGGTTCTGGAACAGCTGGATGAGGCTGTCGGCGGATTCGGGGGTGAGGTGGGCGTCTATGTCGTCCACGGCCAGGACGCCGCCGGTGTCGAGGGCATCCAGCATCGGGGGGAGCAGGCGCAATATGGACAGGGTGGCGCTGGATTCGTCGGCGATATCGAAGGCGGTGTCTATGCCCTCGTGGACCAGGCCCAGTCCGACGCCGCGGCGCGCGACCATACGCGAGTAGAGCGCGTCGCGGGCGGCGTAGAGGTTGGAGAGTTCGCGCTGCAACAGGGTGACGGTGACGCCGTGCTCGAGGAACAGCTCCTCGGCATAGCTCGCCGAGGTGGTGCAGGTCTCGATTTCCTTTGTGGTGGAGGCGATATCGGCATCCAGGTCACGCAGGTAGTCGGCGTACATGGGGTCGTCGCCGGGCAGCAGCAGGTCCGCGATGCCGAGGTCGGCGGCGCGCAGCATGGTGAGCAGGCGCACCGCGTGATCGGTGGATCGGGAGATGTGGCTGCCGACGCGCTGGGCGATGTCCTGCGGATCCGGTTTCCCGCATTGCACTTCCAGCAGCGACTGAAACCAGCGGTAGGCGGGCACCAGCGGTTCGGCGTACAGCTGCCCGGACAGGCTGAGCAGCAGCGCATTCGGGCGCACCAGGGGCACCACCGCGCCCAGACCGTAACGGGCGGCCTCGAATTGCGGGCCGATGCGAATATCGTCACCGGCGCGCTCGAAGACGATGCGCTTGCGATTGTGCGGATGCGAGTGCAGCCATTCGGCGCTCACATCGGCATTGTCGAGCTTGAAGCCGTACGTGTACGGGCAGCCCTCGGCGACGAAGTGCGCGACGAATTCCGAAGGGCGGTCCGCGAATCCGAGGTGCGGGGTGCGGACCGGGCCGGAGTAGGGGTCCCAGCCGGTGACCGAGTTCAGCACGGCGTCGCGCATCCGGTCGAGGGCGTCGATGAGTCCGGTCTTGCCGGTGGCGGCGGCGCCGTGGATGGCGGTGACCGGGGTGGCGACCGGACCGTTGCCGCGGGTGAGCCGCAACTCCTGTGGTTCGGCGAGGGAGCGGTGATTAGTCACCTGGAAACTGCGCAGCACGTTCGACATCCTGCCGTTTGCCGGGCAGGAACGCGACTTTCGCTTATCGGGCATGAATCCGCGGGGTCGAGTGGTGGAGCCAAGACGGGCCCTTGACGTGCAACCAAATGGATGCCTATCGTAGGTCATGCAACCAAGAGGTTGCGTATTGTGAGGGCAGATGGACGAGGAGTCCGGTGGACGAGGTTTTCAAGGCGCTGGCAGACCCCAGCCGCCGTCGGCTGCTCGACAGCCTGAACGAGCGGAATGGTCAGACGCTGCGAGAACTGTGCACCGACCTGGAGATGTCCCGACAAGCCGTCAGCAAACACCTGGCCGTGCTGGAAGCGGCCAATCTGGTGACCACGCTGCGGCGCGGCCGGGAGAAACTGCACTATCTCAATGCCGAACCCGTCAATGCCATCACCGATCGCTGGATCAATCGATACGACAAGGGGCGCGTGCACGCACTCGCCGACCTCAAATCAGCATTGGAGAGCGCGACCATGAGCGACGAATTCGTCTACACCACCTACATCAAGACCACGCCCGAAAAGCTGTGGCAGGCACTGACCGACCCCGCCTTCACCAGCCGATACTGGGGCGCGACCTTCGACACCGACTGGAAGCCCGGCTCCACCATGGTCTGGGAGCAGCAGGGCTGGATCGGCAAGGATCCGGCACAGACGGTCGTGACGGCCGACCCGTACCGCACGCTGTCCTACACCTGGCACACCGTCGACAAGGCCTTCGCCGACCAATTCGGCTTCGCCGCCGACGAATTCGAGAAGCTGTCCACCGAGCCCCGCTCCACGGTGACCTTCGACCTCGAACCGTTCGGGGAAACGGTCAAACTCACCGTCCTGCACAATGGTTTCGGCCCCGGCAGCGCCATGCTGGCCGGTATTCGCGAGGGCTGGCCCGCCATCCTGTCCAACCTGAAGACCCTGCTGGAGACCGGTGAGGTGCTGCCCGAACCGGAACCCGCCGCGCCGTGAGGCACCTCCCACCCCCGGCCGGATCGGTTGCCTAGGCTCACGATTCGTGACCAGCCACACGAACGGGGACAAGCCGCGCTTTCTCGTCGTCCACGACTACGGGATGGGCCAGGTGGCCTGGTGGATTCGCGCGCGATCCGCCCGCGAGATCGTCGAAACCTTCGCCGAATGCGAGGTACTCGACACCCCGGAAGCCCTCGAGGCCGCCGCCGGATGGGCGCTCGAGGAAGTCGATATCGACGCCCCGACCATGCCACCCGGCCTGGACGGCATGCGCGCCGAACGCGACGGCCAGCGCGACCTCCCCGGATTCGGTGCGCTGGCCGGTCGCGGCATCGTCTACGTGGTCCAGCCGTGGGACGGCGACGAAGATTTCGAACCCTCCGACTACCTCGTGGAACTCGACTCCGACGGCCGCCGCCTGCGCCAAATCGAGGTCCGCGAGGACGGCGACGCCGTCCGCACCGACATCGACGACTGGCTGTTCAACCCACCCTTCGACCTATACGACCCCGAACTCGCCGAATGCGAGATCGACAAGGACGAATTCGAACGGGCCTGGCAAGCCGCCCGCCCCGCACCCCGAGACCCCTCGGACTTCGAAATCTGAACCGCTACAGGCGAATTGCTCAGCGCGTCAGGCCATAGGCCCGAGTCGGGGTGATCCGCACGACCGCGCGCCGGTCGGCGACCATGGCGCGGCGATAGTCGTCCCAATCCGGGTGCTCGCCGCTGACGGCGCGGTAGTAGGCGACCAGCTCCTGCACGGTGGCATCACCGGGGTCCGCCGCCACGGGCGAAACCTCCGCCTTCCCCTCCAATACCACATATGACCAGAAGTCCTCACTGCTCACATGCAGTGCAGCCCAAGGTTCCCGGCGCAGGTTGAAGTACTTCGCCCGATCCGCGGTGATCGAGATCCGGATGATTCCATCCTCGCCGACCCAGTGCGTCACATTCGACAGCTGCGGCAACCCATCCTTGCGCAAGGTCGTCAGCACCGACTTGTGATGAGCACGAGCGAATTCGACACCCTGAGCGATCTCCATGACACCTGCAACCTCCACATCCCCGACAGTGTTCCCGGTCACTCCACCGCGAAAGCCTCCTCGCATCAAGATCAGGGAGCTCTGGTGGCGTGAAAAGCGACGAATCCCCGCCACCAGAGCTCCCTCACCGCCCGGACGCTAGTTGGGCGTCCGAAGTGCCGGATTTTTGCCACCGAGGCACCTTCGGAATGAGGATGCCGATTGCGGTGCCACGGTTCAAGATCAGGGAGCTCTGGTGGCAGAGAAAGCGTCGAAATCTCGCCACCAGAGCTCCCTCGCCATCGGGAGTCGGCCGGGCGATGTCACGACCAAGATCAAGGAGCGGGGGTGGTGGCGGGAGGGCGGAATCCCGCTCTCTTGGGGATTGGGGAGACCGGTTGGGATTTGTGTGGGATATGGGGTGCGACGTGCGGGAATGTCGCGGCTCGGTGTCGGTGGGCTCCGATATGGTGCTTGTGTGAGTGAATCGGGAAGCGGGATCAACTCGGCGGGCGAGGGCGAGCGCGCGGCGACCGGGGATGAGCGGGTCGAGTGGCAGCGGCTGGCCGAGGAGGTGCGGGATCATCAGTTCCGGTATTACGTCCGGGACGCACCGATCGTCACCGATGGGGAGTTCGACGAGCTGTTTCAGCGGCTGGTAGCGCTGGAGGAGGCGCATCCGGATCTACGCACGCCGGATTCGCCTACTCAGGTGGTGGGCGGGGGGTTCACCACCGAGTTCGCGCCGGTGGATCATCTGGAGCGGATGTACTCGCTCGACAATGTGTTCAATGCCGAGGAGATGCGGGGCTGGATCGACCGCATTGAGGGGGAGACCGGGGCGGCTACGCACTATGTGTGCGAGGTGAAGATCGACGGCGTCGCGCTGAATCTCGTGTATGAGGACGGGAAGCTGGTGCGCGGGGCGACTCGCGGGGATGGGCGCACGGGGGAGGACGTCACCCTCAATGCGCGCACCATCGAGGACATTCCGCACGAGCTCACCGCCACCGACGAATTCCCGATTCCGAAGCTGCTCGAGGTCCGCGGCGAGGCGTTCATGACCCTCGCCGACTTCGAGAATCTCAATGCCGCCATTGTCGCGGAAGGTAAAGCGCCGTACGCGAATCCGCGCAATACCGCGGCCGGGTCGCTGCGGCAGAAGGATCCGGCGGTGACCGCGCGGCGTCGGCTGCGCATGATCTGCCACGGCTTCGGCCGCTCCGAGGGCTTCTCCGCCGAATCGCAGTATGAGGCGTACCGCGCGCTCGCCGCGTGGGGGCTGCCGGTTTCCGTGCATACGGTGCGCGTGCAGGGCGTGGACGCCGTGCTGGATCGCATCGCCTACTGGGGCGAGCATCGGCACGATATCGAGCATGAGATCGACGGCCAGGTCATCAAGGTCGACGATTTCGCCTTGCAGCGCCGCCTGGGTGCGACCTCCCGCGCACCGCGCTGGGCCATCGCCTACAAGTACCCGCCGGAGGAGGCCACCACCAAGCTCCTCGACATTCAGGTGAATGTCGGTCGCACCGGCCGGGTTACGCCGTTCGCGGTCATGGCCCCGGTCACCGTCGCGGGTTCCACGGTCTCCATGGCGACCCTGCACAATGCGTCCGAGGTGGTGCGCAAGGGCGTACTCATCGGCGACACCGTCACCATTCGCAAGGCAGGTGACGTGATCCCCGAGGTTCTCGGCCCGGTGGTGGACGCGCGCACCGGCGACGAACGCGAATTCGTCATGCCCACCCACTGCCCCGAATGCGGCACCGAACTCGCCCCCGCCAAGGAGGGCGACGCCGATATCCGCTGCCCGAATCAGCAGTACTGCCCGGCACAGTTGCGGGAGCGGGTATTCCACGTGGCCGGTCGCGGCGCATTCGATATCGAGGCGCTCGGCTATGAGGCCGCCATCGACCTGCTCAAGTCCGGAGCCATCGCAGACGAAGGCGACCTGTTCTCCCTCGACGAGGAGGCCCTGCTCACCACCACGCTGTTCACCAATAAGAACGGCACGCTCTCGGCGAATGGCAAACGGCTGCTTCAGAATCTGGATGCCGCCAAGGATCGGCCGCTATGGCGAGTTCTGGTGGCCCTGTCCATCCGGCACGTGGGCCCCACGGCCGCACGGTCTTTGGCGTCCGCGCTCGGCAGCATGGATCGGATTCAGGAAGTCTCCGACGAGGAATTGGCCGCGGTCGACGGTGTCGGCCCGACCATCGCCGTCGCGCTGAAGGAATGGTTCACGGTGCAGTGGCACCTCGACATCGTGGACAAGTGGCGCGCCACCGGTGTGCGCATGGCGGACGAGCGGGACGAGTCCATCGAACGCAATCTGGAGGGCCTGTCCATCGTGGTGACCGGCTCCCTGGTGGACTTCAGCCGCGATGGCGCCAAGGAAGCCATCCTGATCCGAGGCGGCAAGGCTGCCGCGTCTGTCTCCAAGAAGACCGCGTATGTCGTCGTCGGCGAGTCCCCGGGTTCCAAGGCCGCCAAGGCCGAGGAACTGGGCGTCCCCATCCTGGATGAGGCAGGCTTCAAGCGCCTCCTCGGGGACGGCCCACCCAAAGCAGAGTCTTAAAGATCAACATGCACTGGCTGAGGGCTCTTCTCGGCCGATGCCCCAGCCAGTGCATGGTGAGCAATTGTCCAAATGTGGTGGGGGACAGGTGATACGGATGGAGTACAGGTGATGGGTGCGAGTGCGGTGGAGATTCGGGATGCGGTGGAGGGGGAGTTTGCGGCTATCGGGGCGCTGACTGTCGAGGTTTATGTGGGGGAGGGGTATGTGGATGGGGACAGCCCTTATGTGGCTGAGCTTGCCGATACGTCGACCCGGGCGGATGCGGCGGAGATTCTGGTTGCCGTGCACGAGGGTTCGGTGGTGGGGTCGGTGACGGTGGCTCGGCCGGGGACGCCGTTCGCGGATATTGCGCGGGCGGGGGAGTTGGAATTTCGGATGCTGGCGGTGTCGAAGGCGGCGCGTGGGCTGGGGGTGGGGTCCGCGCTGGTGCGTCGGGTGATCGAGACCGCTCGTGCGGAGGGGTTCGGCTCGGTGGTGTTGACCACCATGCAGGGCATGGCCGATGCGCGCCGCATGTATGAGCGCATGGGCTTTGTTCATGTCCCCGAACGGGATTGGAAGACCATGGCGGGTAAGCCGCTGACGGTCATGCGCCTTGGGCTCGTCGACTAGGAGACCGGGCCGCTGACGGTCATGCGCTTTGGTCTCGTCGACGAGGAGACCGTCCTCGCCAGAATTGCCCTATGTCAGATTGCCGTCGATGCACAGACTCGGTGTGCGCCAGGTCGGTTCGGGCGGGACGGAGTCGAAGGACCACTGGGAGATCGGGGTTGCGGCCTTCCACATAAGACCGCCCTCGGGGAGCCGGACGACCTGGTAGACGTCGTCGGTGCCGGGGATGAGCTGGGCGCCGACGCAGTAGTCGTTGTAGCTGGTACCGGGTTGTCTTGCGCCCGAGCTGAATTGGCTGGCGGGGGCGGCGCGCGCACCCGGATTGGGCACAGTGCTCGGGCGGTCGGTCGCCGCTCCCCGGAACCAGTGCGGCGCGACCTTGTCGGTGCCGCAGCGGAACTCGGTTCCGCCCGCGACGACGGTGGTGCCCGGTGCGTAAGCCGCACCCGCCCAGAGGCATTCGATGCTCGGTCGGGTCTTGCGTTCCTCGGCCTCCGCGATTCCCGCGCCGAACGGCAGTCCGGCCGCGGTCAGTGCGGCGACCGCGATCGGGGTGACGGCGGCACGGCGTAAGCGGGTGCGGGGACGCTCGATGCGCTGCGAGTCGTCGCTGCGGGGACGCCTGTTGCGCTGTGTGTCGTCGTTGCGGGGTGCGGGCATGGTCATGGTGGTCATCGACTACTCCTCGATCTCGCGGTCGGGTTCATCTCGCGGTCAGCACCAGGAGGCTTGGGGGCGGCAGACTGCCCAGCCGGTGCCGTCGGAACTGTCGATCGGTGTCCAACTGGCGGGGGAGCCGCCGTCGCCCGCGGTGCGCGGCGCGGGTTGCTGCTGCGGAGTGCGGGAGTCGCGCAGGTTGTTCGTGTGCTCGTTCTGCATGAGTGGATTCGTATCGGTGTGGTGGTAGCCGAACGGGTCCGTGTGGTGCGCGCCGGTGGGGTCGAGGTTGGAGAAGCCGCCGGTGGAATTCGGGCCGGTGTAATTCGGACCCGTGGAATTCGTGGTCGGGGAGTTCGGGCTGGATGCTCCGGGCCGCCCCGTGGAACCTTCTCCGCGCGAAAGGGATTCCGCGGCTGCCGGTCCGGCCGCGATGGTGGCTGCCGCAGTGGCGCCGACCAGTTGGGCCACGGTGATGGCCAGTCGTCGGCCACGGGAATTCGATGATGATCGGTGGAAATGCTGCATGGGGCTCCGTTGCCTCTCCGCTCGCTATCTACGTATCTAAATAGTAGATGATCTACGGAGTTGGACCGTAGTTGCGGGCAAAGCTCACATCGAATCCACAGCAAAACGCGCCGATGTGAACAAGTCACACCGGCGCGCGGCAAGTAGGCGAATCAGCCCAGAACAGTGGCGATTATCCCCGCGAGATACCCCAGTCGAGCGACCTCCGACGGGCGGAAATCGGGTCCGCCCGGACGCCCGAGCAGCAGCGCCTTGCCGGTATTACCCAGCGGTGCGGCGGCCAGCTTGGTGTCCATGTCCTTCCACAGCTGCGGCACCCAGTCGGATTCGCCGTCCAGGACCGCGGGCTTCTCCAGCGGCATCCACGGCGCGGAACCCGCCTGGGTCGACGGTGCGCTCTGCGAGCCGACGACGCGGAACGCGCCCGACGGGCCCATATCGATCACCGTGCTCCAGCCGACGCGCAGTACCCGCGGGCAGCCGTCGACGAGCACTTGCAGCCGGTCGTCGCGCGCATTGGCGACCTGGTCGATGAGCTCGAGTTCACGATGGGTGTCGAGCATGCCGGAGTATGGCCGCAGCGAATCGACCTGCACATCGTGCAGGGATTCGGCGGCGGTGATCAACGTGTCCGGGAGCGCGCCGGGCGCGACCTCCACCACGATGTCGTCGATCGCGAAGCCGTCACCACGCTCGACCACGTCGAGCGAGAGGATGTCGGCGCCGACGGAACCCAGCGCGAGGGCCAGTGAACCTAGACTCCCTGGGCGATCCGGAAGTTGCACGCGAAGCAGGTATGACACGTGCCTTCCTTTCTTTGTTGTGCGACCGAAACTTTCGGACGTATACCCGAGTCCCGCAATACTTACACCCTCGAGACCCGGTTATCGAATCGAAGCGTCCGCAGTGATGTGGGCCACTTACCCACGGGTTACCTATCGACGGTAACCCGTCCCGGCCACACCTGTGACGGGCGGCCCGCCGCGACTCGCTAGGCTGTCCTCTACCGAATCTCACGCTCGAACCACGCCGAAAGGGGTCCTGCGGTGCCCGCCATCTCGAGGGACGAGGTCGCTCATCTCGCCCGGTTGTCCCGGCTTGCCTTGACCGATGACGAACTCGATCTCTACGCCGGTCAGCTGGATTCCATCCTGACCCATGTGGCGCAGATTTCCGAGGTCGCCGCCGGAGATGATGTCCCCGCCACCGCGTCCCCGAATCCGGCGACCAATGTGACGCGCCCGGATGTGGTGCAGCAGTGCCTGACTCCGGAGCAAGCGCTGTCCGGCGCGCCTGCGGCCGAAGAGCAGCGGTTCCTGGTTCCGCAGATTCTGGGAGAAGGCGCATGACCGACCTGACGAAGCTGTCCGCGGCGGAACTCGCGGGCAAGATCCATGCGCGTGAGGTCTCCTCGGTCGAGGTGACCGAGGCGCACATTCAGCGCATCGCCGAGGTCGACGGGGAGATCAACGCCTTCCTGCACGTCGCCGGTGAGCAGGCTCTCGTCACCGCCGCCGAGGTGGATCGCCAGGTCGCCGCGGGCACGGTCGCCTCGCCGCTGGCGGGTGTTCCCTTGGCGCTCAAGGACGTTTTCACCACCACGGATATGCCCACCACCTGCGGGTCGAAGATCCTCGAGGGCTGGGTGCCGCCGTACGACGCGACGCTCACCACTCGCCTGCGCGAGGCCGGTATCCCGATTCTCGGCAAGACCAATATGGACGAGTTCGCCATGGGGTCTTCCACCGAGAACTCGGCGTACGGGCCGACCCGCAACCCGTGGGACAAGGACCGGATTCCGGGTGGCTCGGGCGGTGGCTCGGCCGCCGCGCTCGCGTCGTATCAGGCACCGCTCGCGATCGGTACGGATACCGGCGGTTCCATTCGCCAGCCCGCCGCCGTCACCGCGACGGTCGGCACCAAGCCCACCTACGGCACGGTCTCGCGCTACGGCCTGGTGGCTTGTGCGTCGTCGCTGGATCAGGGTGGGCCGTGTGGTCGTACCGTGCTCGATACCGCGCTGCTGCACGAGGTGATCGCCGGGTACGACCCGCGCGACTCCACCTCGCGCAATGTGCCGGTGCCGCCCGTGGTCGAGGCCGCGCGTCAGGGTGCCAATGGTGATCTGCGCGGGGTCAAGGTCGGCGTGGTCAAGGAGCTGCACTCGGACAGCTACCAGCCGGGTGTCATCAACTCCTTCGACGCCGCGGTCACGCAGCTCAAGGAGCTCGGTGCCGAGGTTGTCGAGGTGTCCTGCCCGAACTTCGAATACGCGCTGCCCGCGTACTACCTGATCCTGCCGTCCGAGGTGTCGTCCAACCTGGCGCGCTTCGATGCCATGCGATACGGCATGCGGGTCGGCGACGACGGCACGCATTCGGCCGACCAGGTGATGGCCCTGACCCGTGAGGCCGGGTTCGGTCCGGAGGTCAAGCGCCGCATCATGATCGGCACCTACGCGCTGTCGGCCGGATACTACGACGCCTACTACGGTCAGGCGCTCAAGGTCCGCACCATGATCGCGCAGGACTTCGACAAGGCCTACGAGTCGGTCGATGTGCTGGTCTCGCCGACCAGCCCGTTCACCGCGTGGAAGATCGGCGAGAAGGTCAATGACCCGCTCGCCATGTACCTGTCCGACCTGTGCACGCTGCCCACCAACCTGGCCGGGCACTGCGGCATGTCGGTGCCGTCCGGGCTCAGCGCCGATGACGGCATGCCGGTCGGTTTGCAGATCATGGCTCCGGCCCTGGCCGACGACCGGCTGTACCGGGTCGGCGCGGCATACGAGGCCGCGCGCGGTCCGATCGCCTGAAATACGAGCTCCCGCACCCCTTTCACCGCCCGCTTCGCCGGGTAGTGGGAGGGGCGCGTTGCATTTTGGCCGCAATCCCGGCGTAGGAGACCGTTCGTATCGGCAAGCACTGCGGCGGGCTCGGCTCGCCCGGTAGGCTGCACCCTGTTCGTAGTGGTGGAGGGTATCGGGGAAATGTTGCGACGCGGCGAGGTCTTCGCGGGCTATACGATCGAGCGCGAAGTCGGCCGCGGCGGAATGGGTTCGGTGTACGCCGCGCGGCATCCTCGACTACCCAAGCTGACCGCCCTGAAGCTGCTGCATCCGGAGATGTTCGGCGAGCGGGAAACTCGGCTGCGATTCGAGCGCGAGGCCGATGTGGTGGCGCAGCTCGATCATCCGAACATCATCAGCGTCTACGACCGCGGGGCCGAGGGCGAGCAATTGTGGATCGCCATGCAATTCGTGGACGGGGTGGACTGCGCCTCGCTGGAATCGGTTGCGCCGGAGCGGGCGGTGCAGATCATTGTGCAGACCGCGGCGGCGCTGGATTACGCGCACGGGCGGGGCGTGCTGCATCGGGATGTGAAGCCCGCCAATATTCTGCTGACCGAGGCGGGGGCGGTCGGATTCACCGAGCGGGCGCTGCTGAGCGACTTCGGGATCGCGCGGGTGCTGGCGGAGAACAGTCAGCTCACCCGGACCGGGACCCTGAACGCGACACTGGCCTATGCCTCACCGGAGCAGTTGACCGCCGCGACGCTGGACCACCACTCGGATCAGTATTCGCTGGCGTGCACGCTGTTCCGGCTGTTGACGGGGCGCGGGCCGTTCGACGCGGGCAATATCGCGACGGTCATGCTCGGGCATATCCAATCCCCGCCGCCCGCGGTGAACTCGCTGCGGCCGGATCTGCCGCGGGCATTGAACAAGGTGCTGGATCGAGGGCTGGCCAAGAATCCGCTGGAGCGGTTCGCCTCATGCAGCGAATTCGCTGCTGCGGCAAGGGAAGCGCTCACCACACCGGCGATTGCCGTCCCGCCACCACTACCCCCACCGCCGCCGGTCCCGGTCGAACCGGCGAAAACCGTACTGTCCCAGCAGGACATCGTGCACGGTTGCCTGCTCGGCGGGGCGGTCGGGGATGCGCTGGGCGCGCCGGTGGAGACCATGCTGCTGCGAAACATTCAGCAGCGGTACGGGGCTCGCGGTGTGACCGGCGGGCTGGAGACGTACAAGGGCCGGATCTCCGATGAGACGCAGCTGACGCTGTTCACCGTCGAGGCGCTGATCCGCGGCTCGGTGCGAGCGCGGGCGGAGGGGATCAAGGGCGCGACACTGGGGATGATCCAGGAGAATCTGCTGATCTGGCTACGGGGACAGGGGATTTCCTCCTCGCCGATTCCCGAGCAGCCGTATCCGCTGCGCAGCGGGCTGACCGAACATCCTGAGCTGATGAGCTACCGGGGGCCGACGCAGGCGACCGCGGCCGCCATGCAGCTGGTGGCCACGCGGCAGAAGCCCAGAACGCCGGTGGGGACCCGGACCAAGCCGATCAATGACTCCAAGGGATGCGCGGCCGTGGTTCGGGCCGCGCCTTGTGGGTTCCGGAAGTCGATCGACGACGCGTTCGAATTGGGTTGTGACGCTGCGGCGCTCACGCATGGGAATCCGAGTGGGTGGCTGCCCGCCGGAACCGTCGCGGCCATGGTGTTCGGGCTTTCGCGCGGGCTGGATCTGGGGACCGCGCTGGAGCAGGCGAGGGCTCTGTTGTCCCGGCAGAAGGATCACGAGGAGACGTCCCGGGCGCTCAATGCGGCCATCCGGATCGCGGAAGGCGCTGCGAAGCAGGGGAATCCGACGATCCAGGCGGAGACACTGGAATCGCTCGGCACCGGGCTGATCGGGCCGGAGGCATTGGCCATCGCGGTCAGTGCGGCGCTGTGCGCGGAATCGGCCGGGGGTACGCCGGAACAGATCTTCCGCAATGGGGTGCTGTTGTCGGTCAATCACTCCGGGGACAGTGACTCCACCGGGGCGATCTGCGGTGCGCTGCTCGGAGCCCGGCTGGGAGTGGACGCCATCCCCGCTCAGTGGCGTCGACCTCTGGACGCAGGAGCGGTCATCGCGAGCCTGGCCGAGGACTTCTGCCTGGAATTCGGACCCAACCCGCCCGCCGACGCCTCCGGAGCGCCGACCGAGGAATGGTTGGAGCGGTATCCGAGCTGAGCTGCCGCGTTCCGTTCTCGCTCAGCAGCTTCCGAGTGCTGTGCCCTGGTCCATGCCATAGCGGTGGCCGTGACCGGCGGGGGCGTTCAGCGCGGCCAGTAGGTCGGCGCTGGTTTGCAGGAAGCTGAGCACCGGGAGCCACTGCGGGACGGGGGCATCCGGGCGGGTGCCGGTGAGATCGGCGGGCCGCCACAGCAATTCCGGCGACCAGTGCACCACCGGGTCGGAGGAATTGGCGAGCACGGTCGCACCGGCATGGTGGACGTCGCCTGCGGGCGGGCCTGCCCATAGGGTGGCGCAGGTGCGGCGGTCCTCGTCGGCGTCATCGGCGAAGATGGCGCTGCCGCCCAGCGCGCCCAGGCTCTGCCCATAGACGTAGAGCTTCGGCGGATTCGCCATGGTCGAAATCCGTTGCTCCACAGCGGTGAACAGTGCCCGCGCCGACTCCTCCGCCGCGGCCCGGCCGAACATGAAGGTCACCCAGCTGGGCGCGTCGGAGTACTGCAATCCCACCAGCGACACATCCCCGCCGAACCGCTTGTCCAGGCCCTTGGCGGCATCGCTGTCGATCCATCCGGACCCGGTCGGCACCGTGACCACCAGATTCTTCCGCTCGAACCCGCCCGTCCGCTCCAACTCCCGCACTGCGAGGGCCACCCGCGCATCCAAATCCGGTGCGGAATGCAATCCCACGTACACCCGTACCGTGTGCTCCGGAGTTCCCGCCACGAACCGCCGCCCCTGCGCCCCCAGCGACGTCCAGCCCGCCATCGACCCCGGACTCCCCGACCGGGTCGGCGAAACCGGCTGCACCAGAGCCGGATCCAGGAACGCGTCGGCCGACGCATATGCCGCCCGCCGCCACTCCACCACCGTGGGAACCATCACGAACTGCGCTCCCACCCCCAGCGCGGCCACCAATGCCGCACTCCGAAGCTTCCCCAATCGTCTTCCCGCCCAACGCACTCCCCGGCAGATGCCCACCACGATCCCCACGATCAATGCCGACACCAGCGCCCAGTGCACCCAATACGCAGCCCCGATGGACCCCACCCCCATGGCATCCCGCAACCGGTTCTGCCAATGCCCCGCCTGCACCATGGTGCAGACAACCCCGAACCCCCCGACCCCGGCAACCGGCCACCGCCACCGCGCCAGCCGATCACCGCCCCCGAACCTCGTGCGTCGCAGCACAAACCGGCCGATACCCGTCAGCCCCAATCCAACCAAAACCAACAGCGCAGTCACCATTGCCTGCGCCGAAGGAGTCCGCGGCAACAACCCCGGTGCCAGCGAAGCGCACACCCCGAGCACAACGGCCATCGTCGTGCCGACCCGCGGCGCGGAAATCCCGGACGTTCCAGCGCGCAAGCCCAACCGCCGCCGACCTCGCCGCTGAGCGTCATCGTTCCGGGTCCGAACACCGTCGTGTTCACGGACCTTCAGGGGGAGGTCGCGCGCCTGGACCGGTCGTACGGTGTTCGTCATCGCTGGACCTCCTGGGTGAGCTGCGCGCGGCGGGCGCGGCGGCGGCGGAAAACGATCGCGGCGGCGGCGAAGGCGGCGGCCAGGCCTGCGAGGCCGAGAGATTCGAGGATTCGGGTGCTGGGAGAGGAGGAGTCGTCGGAGGAGTCGAAGAAGGGCTCGTAGACGGGGACGCCATAGTCCTGACGAATGGAGTTGAGGTCCACGGCCGTGGTGGCGATGCTCGCCATGACCTGGCATTGGACCCGCGCCAGGGCATCGGGGCGGGTGCTGCAGGACTCGTGCATGCGCTGCTCCAGGGCGGCATCGACGGTCTGGCGGGCCCAGGGCCCGAGCGGCTGACCATGCTTATCGGCGTAACGGAGCAGGTCGTAGCCGAAGTCGTGGGCCTTGCAGGCGAGAGTGAACTCGCGCGGGAGGGAGATCGGTGAGGAGCAGTCGCCGCCCGGATTGACCAGCAGTCCGTCCTCCATGACGGGGCGATATCCGGCCTCTGCCGCGAAGTCCGCGGGGATGGCCGACGGATCCGGTTGAGCGGCAGCCGATTCCAGTATCGCGAAGCGGGCACTCGCATTCTCGGGCGCGATCGACGCGGTGGCGGCGGTCGCACCGGCGGGCGAGAACACCACCGCCACGGAGAAGATCAAGGCGGCCGCGGTGGCCAGCAAGCCGACGCGGTGCACGGCGTGCACCCGCTCGTCCCCGGGGGTGGGGTGGGGCGTGTGACCGGGGGAAGACGGGAACGCTCTCATGGACGATGACGGTATGAATCGGAGCGGTATCCGGTCCTCACGCTGGGGGGCCGTTCCCGGATGGGCGGGGTGGGGGAGCGGGGTGGGTGGTCGGTACCGGGGTATGGGGGCGGAGATCACCCGTGGGTATGACGTGGGAGCGGGGCGGGTTCTCTAACGTCGTGGTCATGGACGGTAAGTCGGTGGCGTTGGTGCGCCCTAAGCGCGGACGGTTGTGGTTCGACGCGTTCACGGTGTTGGTCGCGGTCGTATTCATGGCGGTGGCGTGGCCGACCCTGCACCTCACTCATCAGGTTCCGGCGGCGGCCCAGCCGTTCATTGCCGGATTCGCGGCCTTCCCGATCCTGCTCATGCGGGTGAATCCGGCGTTGGGCTGGGCGGTTTCGGCCGGGTCGGCGCTGCTGATCGCCCTGGTGATGCCGCATCAGCCGGGCAATACGCTGCCCTTCCAGGTGGTGCACATCTTGGCGTTGTTCGCGCTGGTGTTCGCCGTGGCGGTGCGGTCGCCCATGCGGATCGTGGGTGTGGCGTGGCTGTCGACCTCGCTGCTCATGGCCACCACCATGGCGCAGACCGGGGACAGTTTCGCCGAGGCGGGATTGGGGTGGCCGATCGCGATCACCGGGCTGGTGGTGTTCGGGCTGCTGGTGCGGTGGCTGGCGGTATCGCGGCAGGCGCTGCTCAAGCAGTCGGAGGAGACCGAGCTGGAGCGGGCTCGGCGCGCGATTCTGGAGGAGAAGGCGCGCATCGCCCGCGATCTGCACGATGTGGTGGCGCATCACATGTCGATGGTGGTGGTGCAGGCGCAGACCGCGCCGTACCGCATCGACGGGCTGTCCGCCGATGCGCGCGCGGAGTTCGAATCGATCGGGACGGGGGCGCGGGCCGCGCTCAATGAAATCCGGGGCCTGCTGGGGGTTTTGCGCAGTGACGGGCAGTTGCCCGAGCATGCGCCGCAGCCCTGCGCGGCCGATGTGCCGGAGCTGCTGGAGGGTGCGCGCCGGGCCGGGGTGCCGATCACCTGGACCATCGACGGCGGACTGGACACCATTCCGGATACGACCGGGCTGGCCATGTACCGGATCGTGCAGGAGTCGCTGGCCAATGCCTCCCGGCATGCCGCGGGCGCACCGGTGTGGGTGCGGATCGTGCATGGTGTCGGTCTCACCCTGACCATTACCAACGACCGACCGGTCGGTGCCGGTCACGTCGATCACTTCGGCACACCGGGCAGCGGCATCGGCGGCATGCAGTCCCGCGCCACCGCGGTCGGCGGCACCCTCACCGCGGGTCCGCGACCCGACGGCGGGTTCGAAGTACACGCCGAGCTGCCGCTGACCCCGGCGTTCGCGGCGGGGGCCACCACCTCGGAGCTGAACCCGGCGACCTGATCGCCTCGCCCGTCACCGCCGGGCGGCCTGCGATGGCCCTCAGGCCCCTCTGATCCGTGCCTGGCCGCCGACCATGGCGCTCAGGCCCGCACTCCCGCCCCGTATCGGATTCCCTCCGGCTTATGTCCGGATGTTGTGGATGAGCGCAGGTGCGGGCGGAGTTTGCCGCGTGTCGGGTGCGAAGTCGCGGCGGGGCGGCCGGTCGGGTGCGCCTTCTGGCAAACTCGGTTGGGTGCGTGAGGTGCGACAGTGGCGATAACGGTGTTGATCGTCGATGACCAGGCGATGGTGCGGGCCGGCTTCGGGGCGCTGCTTGCCGCGCAACCGGACATCAGCGTGATCGGTGATGCGCCGGACGGGAAAGCCGGTGTGGCGGAGGCGAAACGGCTCCGCCCCGACGTGGTGCTCATGGATGTGCGCATGCCCGAGATGAACGGGCTCGATGCCGCACGGGCCATCCTGTCGGCCGGGTTCGATCCGCCGGTGCGGGTGCTCATGCTCACCACCTTCGATATCGACGACTATGTGTACGAGGCGCTCGGCATCGGGGCCAGCGGGTTCCTGCTCAAGGACGCGCCCGCCGAGGAATTGGTGCGCGCGGTGCGCGTGGTCGCCGCCGGTGACGCACTACTCGCGCCCACCGTGACGCGGCGGCTCATCGCCGACGTGACCAAGCGCCGCAATCGGCGTGCACCCGCGCCCGCGCTGTCCGCGCTCACCCCGCGCGAACGCGAAGTGCTGGAACTGGTGGCGCGCGGCATGTCCAATGCCGAGATCGCCGAATCCCTTTTCGTGGCCGAACAGACCGTGAAGACGCATGTCTCCAAAGTCTTCGCCAAACTGAATCTGCGCGACCGCGCACAGGCCGTCGTACTGGCGTATGAAAGCGGTCTGGTGACGCCCGGCTGACCTGCCCGAGGAGTGGGCAGCGGGTGGCGATTCGTTTTCGCTGGAGATCCGTCGCAATCCGGTTATGGTGTGTCGCTACGGAGTTGGGGTGAGGGAAGGATTCGATGATAGTGGTGGGTCGGGAGCGGTGTTTCTCATCGGTCGCGGACCGTTGCAGCGGGCGCGTGTCAGCGACCGCCGGAGGCATCTGGGCAGGGTGGCTGCGGGGTGAGGCCGGGTGATCCCGAAACTGCCCCTCGCGCAGGGTGAGACCGCCCGGACCGCCTCTGCACCTGTGGTGTTGCGCACCGCGGTGGACGAGACGTCCGGCGAGGTCCTCACTGCCAGGGTGTTGGCTGAGCGTGCCGGGTGGGCTGCGGATCTGGTGGCCGGGATGGCCGCGAGTCTGGTTGCCACGCACTGGAACAGTTCTGATGTGGATGCGCTGGCCTGCGGCCGGGATGCGAGCGGTGTGTGCCTGCCTTCGCGTGCGTGGATGGCGCTGCGGCGCTTGGGCTGGAGCGTAACCGTACCCGAAGCCGTGGTGGTCAATGACCGCATCGTGAGGATGGCGCAGGAACAGGCCGGGCGCACCCTGCGGGCCGCGAAATGGCGGGCCGACCTAGCCGCCGGGATACTCTTGACCTGGCCCACGGACCCAGGCAAACGCACACCCGATCAATGGGATGCTGTCCGAGCTGTGATCCCGGGCGGGCAGCACCTGCCAGGGAACGTGATCACCGCCCGGACCCGGCACCTTGTCGCCTTCGCCGACAAGCAAGGCCGGTTACCTGCCGATATTTTCGAGGCCGAGGCTCCACCGCGCACCGCACGAATATTGCTGCTGGCCGCCTGCGACCGCCAGCAAGCCACCATCGAACGCGGCGACACCCCCGTCCGGGCGTTGCTGCGCCTGCAGCTACCCACTCGTCCCGATCCCCGCTCCTACCGGGACTGGACGTGGGTGTCGGCCCGAATCTCCTTGCCGCCCACCATCCCTGCGGACGCGGTCTTGCACCTGCCGACGTTGCGCCTACACATGGGAGTAGTCCGCGCCGATCTCGCCTATACCCACCCCGTCCCGCAAACTCGGCGCACCGGCCATACGGTCGCCTTGGCCATCGACTGGGGGTTGAACACGCTGCTCAGTGCGGGCGCGGTCCGCCGCCACGATGACGGGCGGCTCACTGCACTCGGGGCGGGCGCCCAGTTCCGGGCCGGTGGGGTGCTGGCCAAAGCCCATCGGCTGCGCCGGCTGTCGGAGTGTTTACACGCCAAGACCGACCACTATCAGCGCCTGATCGGTGAGTCCGCCGATCACCCCTTGACCGCGAAACACACCGTCCTGGCTGTCGAGCGCTCGGCAGTGTCGGCGCGCCGCTCCCATCTCAACGATGCCCTGGCGACCTCGGCGGCGCGGTGGGCGGTCGATCAGGCCATCACGGCCGGGGCGACGGTCATCTTTGTCGAAGACCTGCGGTCGCTGGAAGCCAAAGGAATGGGCCGCACTCTGAATACGCGCCTGTCTCAACAGGTCCGCGGGCAGCTCACCGACCGGATGCGGCATCTGGCTGCCGAGGTGGGGATCGCGGTGGTGATCGTCCCGCCGCGCAACACTTCTCGGCACTGCCCAGGGTGCTTGTCCCCGTTGCGGCACCGCAAGGCGCCTGATCGGCCCACCACCTCGGGCTGGAAGTGGGCGAGCTGCCCCGACTCCCGATGCGGGTGGCAGGGCGACCGCGACACCGGTGCTTGGCAGCGTATCGCCGCACGCGGGCTGACCCACCAATACAAGACCGTCACTGAACAACCCAGCGGGAACCTGGTCATCCGCACCGTGATCGACACTCTCGAGGCTTCGGCGGTCCTCACCGCCACCGCACCACCAATCTGTCGGGAGGATCGGTCCAAGTCCGGTCCGACCCGGCCGCGACCCACACGCCCGGCGCCCAGGCGACGCAGGGCACCCTCCCCCATTGGGCCTTCGGGCGCGATGGGTCAGCGTCCGGAGGGACACGCCCCCACGGGCCCGGCCCGGCTGCCTCGCGCGGCCGACCGGCACCAGGACGTGAGCACGATCAGCACCTCATCGCACCGGCACCGAGCACGCGGGGCAGCGCTGGGCGCGGGATTCCACCTCCACGCCCACGCCACTCGTCCACGATGGGAGATCCCGTTGCCGGACACTCCATCCGGCCCGGGCTCACTAAGCTGATCAGAGACGCTCACGGACTTACGTCACCGGAAGGGGGTCGTAACTTTGTTGAACAGCGGTGACGTGTTCGCCGGATTCTTCATCGAACGGCTGCTCGGACAGGGCGGGATGGGATCGGTCTATCTGGCCCGACACCCGCGCCTGGGCAAGCTGACGGCCTTGAAGCTGCTGAATCGGGAACTGTACGCGGACAGGGAGATTCGGGCTCGCTTCGAACGCGAGGCCGATCTGGTGGCGCAGCTCGATCATCCCAATATCGTCGAGGTGTACGACCGGGGCGCGGAAGACGACAAGCTGTGGATCTCCATGCAGTATGTCGACGGGGTGGATGCCGCCAGCGTCAATGTGGTCACGCTGCCGCCGGAGCGGGCCGTGCAGATCATCGAAGGTGTCGCCGCCGCACTGGATTACGCGCACAGTCGTGGTGTGCTGCACCGGGATGTGAAGCCCGCCAACATTATTCTGGCGCGCGCCGTCGCCGGGCACGGAGAACGCGTGTTCCTCACCGACTTCGGCATCGCGCGCCTGCGCGAGGACTCCACGCACCTGACCCAAGCGGGCATGTTCACCGCCACCCTCGCCTATGCTTCCCCCGAACAGATGACCGGCGCACCCCTCGATCACGCCACCGACCAATACTCCCTGGCCTGCGCCCTCTACTGGCTCCTGATCGGCATGGGCCCCTACGACTCACCGGACCCCTCCGAACTCATTCGAGGACATCTCCAACTCCTGCCCCCACCCGTGAGCCTGCGCCGCCCGGGCCTCACCCAGGCCATGGACGCCGTCCTCACCAAGGCCATGGCCAAACGCGCCATCGACCGCTTCCCCTCCTGCACCGATTTCGCCAAGGCCGCCCGCCGGGCCCTCACCGCCCCGCCCACCCAAATCTCGGCCGCCCCAACGCAAATGGGTCCGGCTCCGACCTACGCCAATCCCGCCAATCCCGCCGGTCCGCGCCCCGCGGCACCCCCGGCCTACCCGGCCGCCCCGCCCGGCTACGCCCAGCCTCCCGCCTACCCCGCCGTACCTCCGGCCTATCCCGCCGCGCCGCAACCGCCACAGCCCTATCCGGCCGCGCCACCCCAACAGCCCTACCCGGCCCCCGGCTACCAAGTCCCCCAGGGCTACCCGGCACAGCCCCCCGCCACACCCCACCCGGCCGCACCGGCTCCCCAACCCACACCCCCGGGCGCTTCCGTCCAGCCCGCCCCGCCGCAACCCGCATACCCAGCGACTCAGGCACCCCCGCAGGAAGATCCGTCCGAACAGCGAACAGATCTCCTCCCCCAACCCGCAATCCCCGTCCCGCCGCAGGAAGACTCACCTGAGCAGCGAACGGACCTCCTCCCGCGGCCCGCGACCCCGGAAGCCATCAGTGCGCCCTCGGAAGAGCCGGTCACACACTCCGCCACGCCGGTGACGCCCCCTGCACCTCGCGCGCCGCGGCCAGACGATCAACCGCAGCAAGGCATTCCGTCGCGGCCCTCGAACCCTGACGCCCAGTCGGCCGCCGCAGGATCGGGCAGCGCTGCGAGCGGCTCAGCCCTCGAAGCGAAGGGCGCACCGCAACCTGATCATCCCTCGGAAGGGGACAGTGCTGCCGGAGCCGGAAGTGGTCCGAGCGTTGTCTCGGCGCAATCGCTGAGTTCGGGGGCGCGGCCGACCGAGGCTCCGATCGAAGGCAGTGCGGGAGTGGCGAAGGGGGAAGGGCTCTCGGCGTCCGGGAATCATCTCGAGGCGCGGGCCGTGGAGGTTCGTGGTGAGAGGCGGAGGGCGTTCGGGAAGGGCGTTGCGCGAGACGGGGCAGAGGTTGCGCGGCATCCTGTCACGGGGGCTTTCGTGCCTGCCTCGGGAAAGGCCGGGGTTGAGGTGGCCGGGCGTGAGCGGGTGTCCGGTATGGCGGATTCGCCGGAGAGGGGCACGGCTGGAACAGAGGATCGGGAACCGTCCACCGGGGATGACAGTGCGGGGGAAGAGGATTCGGGGGAGGTGCGGATCGTGATCGGGAGTGGGGTGGATGTGGGTGCGTATCCGGGAGTATCGGCGGGTGGCGGCGTGGGGGCGCGGCATCGGGCGCGGCGGGTGCCGCCGGAGTCGAGGGGGGTGAATGTGGTTCCGTCGCAGCAGGTTATCGGGCGGGGGAAGACGGAGGCTTCGCAGGTGACGGCGTTGGTGGTGTTGGGGTTGGCGGTGGTGGCTCTGGTGTTGTTGGTGGCGCTGGTGGCGGTGACGGTGGCCGGGTAGGGGGTCAGGGTGCGGCGCGTTGGCCCAGGACCATTTGGCCCTTGTCGACGAGGACCTGGCGGGCGCGGCGGCGTACGAGGCAGTTGTCGACGGTGCAGCACTTGTGGATCTGCATGACTTGATGAGCCTGCGGGAGAGACAGGTTGCCGGGGTCGATGGTGCAGTCGAAGAGATACATCATGGTTTCCACCGGGAGCTGCGCAGGGGACCTACGGTTCGCGGTCCGGCGCTGGCGCAGGGCATGCGGCGCGCATCGCGCCGGGCCTTAGGCAAGGGTATCCGGGTTCCGGCGCACGCACGACGGTATGCGCTTGCTTGGTGCGAGATCTATTGCGAGTGCTCAGATTGTCTGCCGCGGCAAGGCACGCCGGTGGCGGCGACATCGATGCAGGTGGGTGCGCCCGGCTCGGGGACGAGTGGGTCCAGAGAGTTCAGGGCTCCGGCTCTCACCGGGCGCGCCTCAAGTCCAGCACCGTTGGCGCGAACCGACAATCGACACTCCGCGTACTCGGAAAACTTTCCGAAACCCCCAGGTCGGCATTCATTCCGCATGGGAGCATCGTTCACAGTGACCGAAAAACGCCTTCGCGGGGGAGCATTCGATGTCCGATCATGGTTCCACGTTGCCGCGCCGCCAACTGGGTCGATATCTCAGAGAAGGCCGGATGCAATGCAATATGACGATCGCCGAGGCGGCCGGCCTGATGGAGTGGAGCGAGTCGAAACTGCAACGGCTGGAAACCGGTAACGCCGAGAAGATTCGCGTTCTGGACATCCGGGAACTGTGTCGCATCTACGACTTCGATGATGAGTTCACCGCCGCGCTGGTAGGTCTCGCGACTCAGGCGAGTGTCAAGTCCTGGTGGCATGAATACGATGATCTGCTGCCCGAAGGCTTCAACGTGTATGTGGGGCTGGAAGCCTCGGCGCGCGCACTCATCTCCTATCAGCCCGATCTGATCCCCGGTCTACTCCAGACCCCGGAGTACGCAAGGGTGCTGATCAGTGATTACTGGCCGGATGCTGCACCCGACCAACTCGACCGCCGGGTACAGCTGAAAATGCGCAGGCAGTCCCTGCTCACCCGTCGCCGCAGTCCGGCCACTTTCGATGTCGTGGTGCATGAAACCGCACTACGGCGCATTGTCGGAAGTCCTCGGATTATGTCCGCGCAACTCCGGCGCGTTGCCGACATGTCGACACTTCCAACGATTGCTGTTCGTGTACTACCCTTCTCCGCGGGCGTCCCGATCGGGCATACCGTCGGACCGTTCGTAATTATGGAATTCGGCCGGGACAGCGGAAACCGACCGGTCGAACCCACCGTGGTGTACCTGGAGAATTTTCTCGGCGACCTCTACCTGGAGAAGCAGGCCGCGGTCGACCGGTATCACCAGGCGTACCAATCGATCCAGCAATCCGCGCTGGACGAGACCACCAGCAGAGACCTCTTGCGGAAGGCAGCGAAGGAGTACGCGACGTGAACGTCGAACCCGGCGTCAGGTGGTTCAAGAGCGCCCGCAGCACCGGCGCCAAGGAGTGTGTGGAAATCGCCTTCCTCCCCGGCGGAGTGGGCGTCCGCGACAGCAAGAACCCCACCGGCCCGGCCCTGGTATTCGCCCCGGCCGAATGGGACCGCTTCACCGCCGCCCTCATGAACGGCCACTTCGACCCCCGCTGACCCAGCGACCAACGAATACACAAAAGCGACAAATAGATTGGGAGCCCCACCCCAATACTCGGGCTCCCAATTCCATCAATTACCCCAATTCAGGCGCGAACCCGATCGTGCGTTCCAGCAAACTCCAGCCAACGCGGAATCACCCGCTCCGGAATCGCCCACAGCAGATCATGTCCCGCACCGGGATAGATCTCGATATCCGCGGACGGAATCACTCCCCGCACCCGCTCCGCCACCACCTCGGGATCATGCACGACCGTCTCGCTCCCGAACAGCACCATCACCGGCATGGTGATGCCCGCCAGCCGTTCATCGGTGAGCGGCCGCGCCCAGGGCATCCCCGGCCGGAACTTGAACCCAGCCAGCAGGATTTCCCACTCCAGCTCGCTGAGCTCGATGCGCGGACTCAGCCACGCATTCAATTTCTCCATCTTCGCCCGGGTTGGTCGCGCCCCGGCGACCATGAACTTGAACAGCAGACTCCACTTCGGCCTCGTGAATGTAGCCGGTGCCGGCTCCAGCAGACTGAGACTCGCCACCCGCTCGGGCCGATAGGCAGCGGCCACGGCCGCCAGCCACGCACCCAGCGAATACCCCGCCAGATGAACACGATCCACCCCGAGCCCGGCGATCACCTCGTCCACCCACGCGGCGATATCACCCTCATCGCGAATGGGCGCGGTCTGCTCACAGCGCCCCTGCCACCCCATCACATCGGGCGTGTACACCACCCGATCGCGCCCCAACTCCTCGATGACCGCATGCCAGAACAGGCAACTCCCGCCGATCCCCGGCATCAGCAGTAGCGGCGCGCCGTCCCCGTCCCCCGACTTCCGCACTCGCGTTGTCCCGAACGAAGTTTCGACATCGATATCCCTCGACGCCACCGGCCACTCCGCCGCCATAGCGTCATAGGCGCGCAGATATTTGCCCTTCGCCGCATCGCTGGTGAACCGTCCGAGCTTCGGCATGATCTCCCCTTCCGCTTTGGTGGTATGAACGTACCATGTAAATGGTATGGGCGTACCAACATGTTTCGGCGACCGACGGCGCAGAGCCCGGCACCTGACCGGGTGCCGGGCTCTGCGAAGGGGGTTTATGTGGTGTTGCGGGGGTTGGGATTTCAGCCGAAGAAGGCGGCGGCTTCTCGATAGCGGTCGGCGGGGACCAGCTTGAGTTGCTTGGTGGCTTCGGAGAGGGGGACCAAATCGATTTCGCTGCCATGGAGGGCGACCATTTGGCCGAAGTTGCCTGCGTGGACGGCCTCGGCGGCGTGGACACCGAAGCGGGTGGCGAGGATTCGGTCATAAGGGGTGGGGGTGCCGCCTCGTTGGACGTGGCCGAGGACTGTTACTCGGACTTCCTTGCCGATTCGGCGTTCGATTTCGGGGGCGAGTTGTTGGGCTACGCCGGTGAACTTGACGTGACCGAATTCGTCTATGCCGCCGTCTCGCAGGGACATGGACTTGGGGTCGGGGTGGGCGCCTTCGGCTACTACGCAGATGAAGTGGGAGTCGCCGCGTTGGAAGCGGCGTTTGACCATGGCGCAGACGTCGTCCACGTCGAAGGGGACTTCGGGGACGAGGGTGAGGTGGGCGCCGGAGGCTATGCCGGAGTTCATGGCGATCCAGCCCGCGTGGCGGCCCATGACTTCCACGAGCATGACGCGCTGATGGGATTCGGCGGTGGTGTGCAGGCGGTCGATGGCCTCGGTGGCGATGGCGACCGCGGTGTCGTGGCCGAAGGTGGTGTCGGTGCAGTCGATGTCATTGTCGATGGTCTTGGGGACGCCGACCACGGGGACGCCTTCGTCGGCGAGCCAGCTGGCGGCGGTCAGGGTGCCTTCGCCGCCGATCGGGATGAGGGCGTCGATGCCATTGTCGTCGAGGGTCTGCTTGATGCGGGGGAGCCCGGCGCGCAGCACATCCGGATTGGTGCGGGCGGTGCCGAGCATGGTGCCGCCCTTGGTGAGCAGGCGGTCGGTGCGGTCGTCATTGAGGATATTGATCTTGCGATCCTCGAGTAGCCCGCGCCACCCATCCTGGAACCCGATGATCGCGTCGCCCCAGCGGCCGTTCGCGGTACGAACGACAGCTCGGATCACGGCGTTCAGGCCTGGGCAATCCCCGCCTCCGGTCAAGACTCCGATGCGCATGGCCACCATCTTGCCCTGAGTTCGGTGTGGCGTGGGTCGCACCCCCGTGAACCGTGGGTTACGGGGGAGTAGTCACGGCGGCATGCCTTGTCGACGGTTGCAGGCCTTGCAACGCATGCGGCCGCCGAGCAGGCCTGCGGGTTCCGAGGGTCAGTGCGGAACGGGGCAATTGCCGCCGCGCAGCTCGCCCAAGTGCTTGGTGATCAGGGCGGCTACTTTGGTGAGGATCGTGGTGCCTTCATCGAAGGAGCCCGAATTGGCCTGGGTGGCAATGGCGATGGCGAGCTCTCCGCCGTCGACGGGGATCAGGCCGAACTGGCGGACCAGGTAGTTGCCGGTGGGGTCGGGGCCCCAGCCGCCCTTGAATTCCGCGCCTTCGAGATTTCCGAGCCCCCACCGCTGCCCGTAGCTGATCTTGCCCATCAGCGAGGTCACCGAGTCGGACTGGGGCAGGCAGGGCAGGTTGGAGGCGAATTCGAGTTGATCGGTCAGCGACCAGTTGGCCTGCCCGAAGGCCGAATACTCCGCCCGGCTCCGAGTGGCGGGCACCTTGGTGTCGGCGTCTCCGCCCTCGCGCAGCACCGCCTCCACCGTCGAGGCCGCGGCATCCGGGCTGCCGAGGGACTGCCACAAGGTATCCGCGGCTGAATTGTCCGAGTAGGTGATCGCCGAGGTCGCCGCGGTCGTATATCCCGAATTCTGCCGCAGCGCAGCCAGAGTGAGCGGCACCTTCATGGTCGACCAGGCCGGACCGTTGGACCAATCGCCGAGCGTGACCGGCCGGTCCCCGCCCACCGGCATGATCGCAAGTCCCACTTTGGCATTCAGCGTGGGTTGTAGGTCGTGGATGAAATCCCAGGCGAGCGTGCCCGGCATGGCCACCACCGCTTTGGAGGTGCTGCTGGTCGCCGCGGCGGCCCCGGTGGTGGCGTCCGGTAGGAGCACCGGCTTGCTGGTGCACGACGACAACGCTCCCACCAGCACCGCGGCCGCGCCACAGCCGATCACCCGGGCTAGTCGGCCGCGTCGCCCGGAACGGGGTGCGCCCGTGCGGGTATCGCGTGCGCCGTCCCGAGCCTCCGGCGCGGCGCGTCGAGCGCCACGCCGGTCAGCGGTACGCGAATACGGTGCGTCCACCCCGATACCTCCATCATCCCGGTGAGTCCCTGTTTCCTACTGGACCCACCCGCCCCCGTCAATCGCAGGGATTGTCTCGCGGGCCGGATGAGGGGGTCGAATGCCGTGCGTATTGCCGCTTTTCGGACCTTGTTTGCCCAATTCGGTGTGTGCGTCCTGGTTCACGAGGCGAGCGCCGTCGGCCGCATACACCCAATCGTCAATGGCTGCACAGTCCGCCGCGTAGATCCGGCAGATGGTCGCCGAGCAGCAGCGCCATCTTGTCCATCATGTCGGTGGCGTCATCGAAGGAACCCGAGGCCGGTTCGGCCGCCAGCGCCACCGCGACCGGGCCATTGAAGGTCGGCACCAGGCCGAACTGCCGCACGGTGTACTTGCCGGTATCGTCGTCGGGTCCCCAGCCGCCCTTGAATTCCGCGCCGATCAACCGCCCCAGGCCCCAGCTCTGGCTCGGCGTGATTTCACTCATGAGCGAGATCACCGAGTTGGCGCGCGGCAGGCAGGGCAGCCGGGAGGCGAAGCGCGCCTGATCGGTCAGTGACCAGTCGGTGGCGCCGAAGGCGAGCAGATCATCGGATTCCAGCACGGCGAGCCGGGTGTGCCGGGCGGCGACATCGGTGGTGTTGTCACCGGCCTCGCGCAGGACCGACTCGACCGCTTCGGCGGCCTGGCTGCCGGTGCCCAGGGAGGTCCAAAGCTCCTGTGCCGCATCATTGTCCGAGAAGGTGATGGCGGCCTCGGCGGTGGTGCGCAGCCCGACCGGGTCGCGGCGCAGTGCCGCCAGGGCCAGCGGCACCTTGATGGTGGACCAGGCGATTCCGGTGGTCCAATTGCCGAGCACGGTCATATCGCCGCCGCCGACCGGCATGACCGCCAGGCCGATGCGGCCGTCCAGTCCGGCCTGTAGATCGGTGAAATCGGCGGTGAACGTCACCGACTTCGGCAACCCGAACAGCCCCGGCAAATCGGGCGCGACCATGGACATTCCGGGCACCTTGGAGTCCGCGGCGACCGGGCGAATGCCGCCCGCGCCCGCCGCCGAGCTGCTCGACGCCGTGTTGTGCACACCGCAGGCGGACACCGCCAGTAGCGTCGCCAAAGCGATACCTCGCGCAATCGCCTTGCGACAGGCGGGATTTGAATCAGTAGACATATACCACCGCGTTCTCGCCACCAATGCAGGTCACCAATTTGCCTGCCGCCGTGCAGTTCATCGTGTAGGGCTTGTTGGTGACGGGGCTGACCGCCACCACACTACTTGCCGCTCCCGGCCGACCCGCAGTCGCGTCAGCATAGGCCCGGCGTACTTCTTCCGCGAAAGGGCAACTGGTAACAGCGGTTCCGATCGCGGAGGTGGTGTATCCATTGAGCGCGGAATACACCGGCGGACACGGCGTCGCACCCACCGGCAACTGGACCGTGGTCGATGTCGGGGGCGGCGTCGTCGAGTTCTTCGGTTGCGACAGCGGCACAGTGGCACCACCACCGGTATTGCCCTGCGCCGCCGTCGTATTGGGTTCGTTGCCGGAGCGGTCGAGGACTTGCCAACCCACCGCACCGGCAATCGCGGCGATCGCGATCACCAGTACGCCGATCGCCAGCGGCACCGCCATCGACTTGCGCCGCCGTTCCCGGTACGTGGGTGTGGGCGCGGGATCGAATCGCGGATGCTCCGAGGTCGGATACAGCGACGGGTCGGGCGTGGGCGCGTACGGGAAATCCCGCTGCTGCGCCTGCGCGTGCCCCCACATCGAACTCTGCTGCGCGGTCGGCGGCAGCGGCGTGTAGTGGAAGTCGCTGACCCGCACCACGGTCGGATCCGATGGCACGATCACCGGCAGATCACTGGTGGCCGGACCCTCCTCCGCGACCGGCGGGAAGCTGCCGGTGACATACGGTGGGAATGAGCCGGTATTCGGTTGCCGCACAGTCGGTTCCGAATTGCCGACCTGCGGGAGCGCGGCGGTCGGCGGGGCCGCCGGAGGCACCGTCCGCGCGGGCGGCGTCATGGCCACCGGCGGCGGGGCCACCTCGGTTCCCGCCAGCGCCGCCCGCGCGGCCCGGGCGAACTCACCCGCGGTCAGGAAGCGGCCGTTCGGATCCTTGGCCAGCGCCCGCGCCACCACCGAATCCAGCGCGTGCGGAATCCCATTGCGCTGCGCGCTCGGCCGCGGCGGCGGCTCGGAAATGTGCGCGCGGATCAGCAGACTCATGTTCTGCGCCGGGAACGGCTTATTGCCGGTGAGGCATTCGTGCAGCACACAGCCCAGCGAATAGATATCCGCGCGCCCGGTGACCGGTCCGGCGTCGTCGAACCGCTCCGGGGCCATATAGGCGTAGGAGCCGACCGCGGTGCCGGTCATGGTGATGGTGGAGTCGCCCTCGGCGCGGGCGATGCCGAAGTCGGCGAGATATGCGAAATCCGCATCAGTGACAAGGATGTTGGCCGGTTTCACGTCCCGGTGAACGAGACCGGAGTAGTGCGCAGCATCCAGCCCCGCCGCGATCTGCTCGATGATATTGACCGCGCGCAGCGGCGGCAGCGCCCCCTGCGCGCCCAGCAGCGAATGCAGATCCTGCCCGCGCACCAGCCGCATATCGATATAGAGCTGGCCGTCGATCTCACCCCAGTCGTGGATCGGGATGATGTGCGGTTCGGCCAGCCGCGCCGCCGCCTGCGATTCGCGGCGGAAACGTTCCTGGTAGGAGGGGTCTTTGGCGAGCTCGGGAGGTAGCAGCTTGAGCGCGACGACGCGATCCTTGGAGGTGTCGTAGGCCTCGTAGACCTCTCCCATGCCGCCCCTGCCCAGCAGCGAGCGCAACTCGTACGGTCCGAACCGACCGCCGGCCCGCGATGGCGGTGCATCCACCCCGTCAAACCTCCAACTCCCGGGAGGGGGCGAGTAAGGAATTCGCTCCCCACCCCTCAGGAACTGGATTCTCCCGGTGCAACTACGCCATGGTCAAACGCAAAGACGATCGCCGCCGCGCGATCACGTAACCCCAGCTTTCCGAAGATGTGTCCCACGTGGCTTTTCACCGTCACTTCGGAGATGCCGAGCGTTCGGGCTATTTCGGCATTGAGCCGGCCGCGGCCGATGAGTTCGAGCACCTCGAGCTCGCGAACGGTCAGGTCGGACAGCCTGCTGAGGGCGGGGGAGGGCGTCGGTCGGACCGACCGGTACGCCGTGAGCACCCGCGGCGTCACCGACGGATCCAGCCAGGACCCGCCCGACGCGACCGTGCGCACCGCGCGGATCAGATCCTCGGCGGGGGAGTCCTTGAGAATGAATCCGGCCGCCCCCGCACGCAGCGCCCCCGACAGCAGTTGATCGTCATCGAAGGTGGTCAGCACCAAGACCGGCGGTGCGTCCTCGCGGGTGCGGAGCGTGCGGGTGGCCTCGATCCCGCCGATCCGCTTCATCCGCAGATCCATCAGCACCACATGCGGCCGGTGCGCGGCCACCGCGGCCGGAACCTCGTCCCCATCCGCGCACTCGCTGACCGCGAAACCGTCACGGCGGCGCAGGATTCGGCGCAGACCACCGCGAACCAGCTCCTGATCATCGACGACGAGAACATCCACCAGGGTCTCGTCCGAGCGGTCCGTCACATACTCTCCTGCGGCTCAGCGGGTGACACCTTGAAGATGTTGTCATCGTGCAGCTTGCGGTGCATCGACTGGAATGCCGTGCGCAGCGAATCCTCGGCGGCTACGGCGATGCAGCTCAGCGGGGTGGATACCGGTATGCGGGCGTGCACTTCCCAGCCGTCCTGGGCGTCGAGCCCGGCCGAGAGCGTGCCCCCGAGCAGGCCGATGCGCTGGCGCATACCGGAAATGCCCATGCCCTGGCCGGGGCGCAGGCTCACCCCCGGCGGCAGCGTATTGCTGACGAGCACATTGATATCCTTGGCGCACAAGGTGATTCGCAGTGATGCGCTGGCCCCCGGGGCATGCTTGGCGATATTGGACAGCGATTCCTGGCAGATCCGGTACAACGCCAGCCCGATTCCGGCCGTCACCATCGACGTATCGCCCTCCATCCGGAAGTCGACCTCCATGCCCGCGCGCACGAAATCGGTGACCAGATCCTCGATGTCATCCAGGCCCGGTTCCGGGGCCTGCGGTGACGGCCGCTGATCCAGCAGGCCCACGGTGCGGCGAATATCGGCCATGGCCTGGCGGCCCAGTCGCTCGGCATCGGTGAGGGCCTCCACCGCCTCGTCCACGTCCCGGTCGGTCTGCAAGGCGTGCCGGGCGGCCGTGACATGCAGCAGCGTGATGCTCAGCGAATGCGCGATGACATCGTGCACCTCGCGGGCGATCCGGCGGCGCTCACCATCGGCGGCGGTCTGCGCCCGGACATCCTGATACTCGCGCTCCTGATACAGGTATCGGCGCTGATAGTTCAGCAGCTGCCCGGTCATCCAGCCGAACGCCACCCCGAAGGTGCACCACGGCAGGCCCATGTCCAGGTGCCCGATCGATTCGAAGAACACCAGCTCGGCCATGATCGCGGCGGCGATCGGCAGGCTGGCCACCGTCGGCGTGATGGCGGCGATCTCCCCCGCCGCGGCGATGAGGATGAACGGAGCCATATCGACCGGCACCGGCTGAGTCAGGAACAGCCCTCCGGCCGCCATGGCGGCCAGGGTGAACAGCAGTGGCCGCGGCGCCAGCCCGATGATCATGCACAACGGTCCGATGATGTAGGTCAGGATCAGCGCCACGAGCGGGAGCGGGCTGGGGAAGTAGTCCGCGAGGACGTACCGCTGGATGACCGCGGTCGTCGACACCACCACCATCATGACGTCGATCAGCAGCACCACCGCCACGGGGTAGTCGAACCCCATTTCCTCCACGGAGCGCTGGTACTGGATCACCGGGTGCCGCACGAACAGGCGCAGGCGGTCCCTGCTTCGCGTCAAAAGCTCCGGCAGATCCCGCAACGCCTGCCCGAGTTCTTGCGGCGTGGCGCTGATCACGTTCATCCTGTCAGGTTAATAGCCGAATCCGGACACGTACATCGTGCGAGGGCATGGGCTCCTCTCCTACCGGGGTAGGAGTTCGAGTCGGGTCCCCGGCACGACGACATCGTGGCGGCGCGACCGTAGCGTTTTGGGCATTGGCAGCGCTCGCACCGAACGAGTCGGGCGCACAACGGAAGGTTGGGGGCCATGTCCTGGACAGACCTGCATGCTCGCACCGACATCCTGCACACCGTTCTGGACCGGGCGGCGCGGAATCCCACCGATACCAAGCTGTTCGACGACCTACCGGAGCTGAACCGGCTCTTCGGCGGGCCCGAGGGGGTCCTGCTGGCATTGCGGCACCGGTGGGACAACCACATGAACGTGAAACTGGATCACGCACTGGCTCAGGGGAAATCGACTGTCGAGGTGTACCTCGAACTGTCCGCCGAACAGCCGGCCCTGCGCGCGATTCTGGACGCGCATGACATAGATCACCTGCTGTACCATCGCCCGCAGCCACGGGCGCTCGCTAGCTGATCAACGAGGGGAATCACCTTGCTGGAATTGACGGACATCACAAGGGAGTACCGGGTGGGCGGGCAGTCCGTGCGCGCCCTGGACCGAGTCAGCCTGCGCATCGAGGCGGGTGAGTTCACTGCCATCATCGGTCCGTCCGGTTCGGGCAAGAGTACGCTGCTGCACCTGCTCGGAGCGTTGGATTCGCCGGATTCCGGGTCGATTCGATTCCAGGACAAGGAGATCGGCGACCTCGACGACGACCGGCAATCCGAATTCCGGCGGCATCAGGTCGGTTTCATCTTCCAGTTCTTCAACCTGCTGCCGACCCTGTCGGCCTGGGAGAATGTGGCCATTCCCAAATTGCTCGACGGCACCGGCCTGCGCAAGGCCAAGCCGCGGGCGCTGGAATTGCTGGACCTGGTCGGCCTCGCCGACCGGGCCGAGCACCGACCGGCCGAACTGTCCGGCGGTCAGATGCAGCGGGTCGCGGTGGCGCGCGCGCTCATCATGGACCCGCCGCTCATTCTCGCCGACGAACCCACCGGCAATCTGGACTCCAAGACCGGCGCGTCCATTCTGCGACTGCTCGGGGACATCACCCGCGAGGGCAACTCGGTGGTCATGGTGACCCACGATATGGGGGCGGTGCGCTATTGCGATCGCGTGATCACGCTGCGGGACGGGCAGATCGGCTCCAATGAGCTCGTGGAACGCACCGACGACGGCGAGGTCCGGACCGTACCCGTGGGGATGAGCAAGGGCATCGACCTCGGACCCGAAGGCGACGGCGTCGTGGCCGGATCCGGCGACACCGGGGCGGTTCGGGCATGATCCGTGCGGGCTGGGATCGATTGCGGCTGTTCAATATCGGCGAACTGCTCGCCCATCGCGGCCGCACCATCATGTCCATGGTCGTCATGGGGGTGTCGGCCGGACTGCTGGTATCGGTATTCAGTATCTCCGGCTCGATCACCGGTTCGGTGGATCGGCTCACCCACAGTCTCGGCGGAAACGCGGCCTTGGAGATCAGCGGCGTTACCGATGCCGGGTTCGATCAGTCGCTGCTGCAACAGATCCGGGCCGTGCCCGGTGTCTCCGCGGCGGTGCCGATGCTGCGGCAGTCGATCGGCACGGACGAGAACAAGGCGCTGCTGATCGGAGCGGACGCCAGTGTGTCCCAGCTCGGCAGCGATCTCGACGGCTCGATGAAAGACCAAGCGGGCAAGCTGCTTACGGTCTCCAATGGCGTGCTGGTCGGATCCGGTATGGGCCGCGAGGAAGGCGAGCAGCTCCAGCTCGGCACCGTCTCGGCCACCGTCGCGGGCGTGCTCGACGGCGAGGTCTCGCGCAAGCTCAATGGCGGGCATATCGTGATCGCGCTGCTTCCCGTGGCGCAGAAGATCACCGGCCGGACCGGCAAACTGGATTCCGTGCAGATCATCGCCGCACCGAATACCGATGCGGACCAACTGCGTTCGGCGCTCACCGAGGTGGTCTCCGGCCGCGCCGTGGTCGCCGATCCGGATCTGCGCACCGCGCAGGCGGGCGGTGCGGTAACGCTGGTGCGGTACTCGACGCTGGCCTCCTCGGCCTCCGCGCTGATCGTCTCCGCCTTCCTTATCTATAACGCCATGAGTATGGCCGTGGCGCAACGCCGTCCGACCCTGTCGCTGCTGCGCGCCATCGGCGGCCGCCGCGGCCCCATGGTGCGCGACCTCATTGTCGAGGCCGCGCTGCTCGGACTGTTCGGCGGGCTCATCGGGGCGGTCATCGGAATCTTCATGGGCCGCACCGCGATCACCCGCCTGCCCGCCGCCATCGTGCAATCGGTGGAGGCGCGCACCGAGTACACGGTGCCCGGGTACGCCGTACCGGTGGCCGTGCTGGCCTGCGTGCTCGCCAGCGTCGCCGCCTCCGCGCTGGCCGCCCGCCAGGTGTACAAGGTCGCCCCGATCGAGGCGCTCGCACCCGTCGGCGCTTCGAGTTCCGACGCGGTCAAGCCCGTAATGCGCTGGACGGCAGCGGGTCTGGGCGCGGTCATGGTGGTGAGCGCGATCGTGATCGCCCATACCGATCTCGGCCGGTACTCCCTCGCATCCATCTCGCTGGCCATCGTCGGGGCGGTCGTGCTGTGCTTCGCCGCCACCGATCCCATCGTGCGTGCCATTGCCGCGGTGGCCCGGCTGTTCGGCGCGCCCGGAGCCTTGGGGGCCACCACCATCGAACGCGCGCCGCGCCGGGTCTGGGCGACCGCCATGACCGTGATGATCGGCGTGACCGCCGTTGTGGCCATGGGCAATGCCACCCGCAATATGGTCTCCGCGGCGACGGACACCTTCGAAGAGCTGGGCACCACCGATATCTTCGTCAGCCCGACCGCCATGGAGCAGTTCCCCACCGGCCCGCTGCTTCCGGCGGATCTGAAGGACAAGATCCGCGCGGTGCCCGGCGTCGCCGGAATCGGTAGTGCGCAAATGGCCTTCGCGACGCTGGGCCGCGGCCGGGTCATGTTGCAGGGGTACGAGGGCGGCGTCGGCCGCAGTTCCGTGCTCGACGGTGCGACCCAGAACGAGCTGGCTCGAATGGCCAAGGGGGAGGGGATCATCATCTCCCGCGATGTGGCCCGGACCCTGGACGTGAAGGAGGGCTCCGAACTGGAGCTGCCCACTCCCACCGGGGTGCACAAGGTCCAGGTGCTGCGGGTCGTCCCGTACTTCTCCGCCATCGCCGGAGTGGTCGTGCTGGATATCGACATTCTCCGGCAGTGGTACCAGCGGCCGGGCGAGACCATCATCGGCATCGATATCAAGCCCGACGCGAACCCGGACACCGTGATGGCGGCCGTCCGAGCCACCGTGCCGAGCGATATGCATGTGGCCACCGGCAGAGACACGGTGACCGCGATTTCCGGCAGCGTCCGCCAAGGCACCTCGATCGGTAATGCCATCCTCTGGATCGTGGTGCTGGTGGCGACGGTCGCGCTGCTCAATACCCTGATGCTGTCGGTGCTGGAGCGTCGCCGCGAACTGGGCGTGCTGCGCGCCATGGGCACCAGTCGCCGGTTCATGCTGCGTACCATTCTGGCCGAGGCGGCGGGTATCGGATTGACCGGTGCGGCACTGGGATTGGTGGTCGGCTCGGCCGTGCACTACCTGGCGACGGTGGCGCTCGGGCATGCCTTGTCGCTCGATATCGCCTATCACCCCAGCCCGCTGCTGCTGGTCTATGCGACGGTGGCGCTGCTGCTCTCGCTGCTGGGTTCCATTCCGCCCGCGGTCCGGGCGGCCCGATTGCCGATCGTGGAGGCCATCGCCCTCGACTGAGCCCTCGATTGAGCCATCGACTGACCGGACGGTGGTCGGCCGACCGAATCGATATCGAAGTGCCGAGTCGATTCCGGAATATCTCGCTAACTTTTGGCTAATGTCCGAATAGTGAGCCTATCCGGGAATCGACTCGGCACCACGGCGCTGTGGACGGGATCCGCCGTGCTCACGGTCCTGTTCACCCTCACCACCATCTGCTGGTGGATGCACGCCGAAAGCGAGCACTCCCGGGCCGCGAGCGCACCGGGCGAGGTGGTGCGCGATCCGGGGCAGGTGAACCGCGTACTCGGCGCTCAGGATTCCGGCGGGCCCGTCGACTACCGCATCCCCACCGGAGTCCTGGTGCGCACCGCCGAATTTCTCAACTCCAATGACGTCAAGATCCGCGGCCGGGTCTGGCAGCGCTTCGGGCCGGACCTGCCCGCCGACATGGGACGCGGCATCCGATTCCCCGAAGCCAGCGGCTCGGTCGACCTGGGCGAGATGACGCTCAACCGCATCGGCGACGACGACATCGCCACCTGGTCGTTCAATGTGACCGTGCGGCAGCCGTTCGACTACCGGAACTTCCCGCTCGACCTCCAGGACATCTGGCTGCGCATGAGTTCGTCCGACCTGAAGTACTCCGTCGTCCTGGTTCCGGACTTCGAGGAATATCCGCCGTGGCAGGGCGGCGAGCTCTACGGGCTCGACCCCGGAATCGTGCTGCCCGGCTGGCGGCTGACATCCACCGAATTCAGCATCAAGCACACCAATTACGCGCTCAAGAGTCACCGCGTCTCCACCGATGCGGCGGAGCTGTACTTCAATACCGGCATCGCCCGCGAACTCGAGGGGCCCTTGATTGGCCGCATGATTCCGGTGGTGCTGTTGGCGCTGCTCATGTTCCTGTCGCTGTTCGTCATCACCACCGATCCGGACCGGCGCAATCTGTCCGGCTTCACCGCCTTCGCCATCATCGGCTTCGCGGTGTCGACGGTGCTGGTGGTCGCGGTCAATGACAATGCGACGCGCGCCGAGATCGGCTCCTCGCAGATCGCCTACATCGAATTCTGGTACTTCGCGCTGTATGTGATGACGCTGCTGGTCGCGTTGAATGCGACGCTGCTGCTCACCAATGGACTGCGCGGCATCGTGCACTGGCGCGGCAATCTGTTGCCGAAGCTATTGTTCTGGCCGTTGTTCACCGGAGTGCTGTGCCTGTCCACCGTTCTCACCCTGAGGTGATCGGGCGCGCGAGTCACAGGTGACGGTGGTTTTCGCGAGCGTGGGCCGCATCCCTAGGATGGTCACCATGAGCGCAGCCACCGTCGACTTGATGGACTACACCGACGTCATCAGCCGGTACGAGCCGGTGCTGGGTATGGAGGTGCATGTCGAGCTCGGCACCGCGACCAAGATGTTCTGCGGATGCCCGACCGAGTTCGGCGCGGAACCCAATACCCAGGTTTGCCCGGTGTGCCTCGGCCTGCCCGGATCGCTGCCGGTGGTGAACGAGAAGGCCGTCGAGTCGGCCATCCGGATCGGCCTGGCGCTGAACTGCTCCATCACCCCGTGGGGCCGGTTCGCCCGGAAGAACTACTTCTACCCGGATCAGCCGAAGAACTACCAGATCAGCCAGTACGACGAGCCCATCGCCACCAATGGCCACCTCGATGTGGTGCTCGACGACGGCAGCATCTTCCGGGTCGAGATCGAGCGCGCCCACATGGAAGAGGACACCGGTAAGTCGCTGCACGTCGGCGGCGCGACCGGTCGTATCCACGGCGCTTCGCACTCGCTGCTCGACTACAACCGCGCCGGTGTGCCGCTCATCGAGATCGTGACCAAGACCATCGAAGGTGCGGGCGAACGCGCCCCCGAGGTGGCCCGCGCCTACGTGACCGCACTGCGCGAGGTGCTCAAGTCCCTCGATGTCTCCGACGTCAAGATGGAGCAGGGCTCGCTGCGCTGCGACGCCAATGTGTCGCTGATGCCCAAGGGCGCCAAGGAATTCGGCACCCGCACCGAGACCAAGAACGTGAACTCGCTCAAGAGCGTCGAGGTCGCGGTGCGCTTCGAGATGCGGCGGCAGGCCGCGGTGCTGGCCTCGGGCGGCGAGATCCTCATGGAGACCCGCCACTTCCACGAGACCGACGGCACCACCTCGGCCGGGCGCATCAAGGAGACCGCCGAGGACTACCGCTACTTCCCGGAGCCGGACCTCGAGCCGGTCGCGCCGGACGCCGCCTGGGTCGAAGAGTTGCGCGGCACCATTCCGGAGTACCCGTGGCTGCGCCGCGGCCGCATCCAGGCCGACTGGGGTCTGTCCGACGAGGTCTTCCGCGACCTCGTCAATGCCGGTGCGCTGGACCTGATCATCGCGACGGTCGACGCCGGAGCCTCGGTGGACGCCGCCCGCTCCTGGTGGGTCGCCTACCTGACCGAGAAGGCCAAGGAGCGCGAGGTCGCCCTCGAGGACCTGCCCATCAGCCCGAAGCAGGTCGCCGAGGTGGCCGGGCTGGTCGAGGCCAAGACCATCAATAACAAGGTTGCCAAGCAGGTCGTCGACTTCGTCCTCGCGGGCGAGGGCGAGCCCGCCCAGATCGTCGAGGCCAAGGGCCTCGGCATGGTCTCCGACGACTCCGCCCTGCAAGCCGAGGTCGACAAGGCCCTCGAGGCCAACCCGGCCATCGCTGACAAGATCCGCTCCGGCAAGATCCAGGCCGCGGGCAAGGTCGTCGGCGACGTCATGAAGGCCACCCGCGGGCAAGCCGACGCCGCCCGAGTCCGCGAACTCGTCCTCGCCGCCTGCGGCGTCTCGGAGTAATCGCGCACCTGCGAAGCCGACTGTGGCGCATGGCAATCGCCATGCGCCACAGCCATTTCCGGGTGGTCTCGGCTTGCATTGCGCTGGAAAGCGACTGCGGCGCACAGCTATAGCTGTGCGCCGCAGTCGCTTTCGGAGATCGGGCTATCCTCTTTCTCCGCTGCCGCCGCCGCTCGGCGGGGAGAGGAGGATGACGCGGTCATCATTGGGGGTGGGCTGGCCACCGTCTTCCTTATTGATGGTGCCGACCCAGATCGTGCCGTTTCCACCGGGGGCGGCGGCATTCATGCGGCCCCATTTGTTCTGGTAGGTCAGGGTGGGGATCGCGGTGATCGCGTGGGTGTCCTTGTCGGCCTTGGCCACAGCGAGCCCGTTCGCATTGCGCATGGCCACCGATACCTCGTCCGCCGCTGCCACGCAGCCCGCGACGCCGGGGTGATCGGTCCAGGTCCATCCGGTATTGACGGTCCCGTCCGGGCCGACCCAGCGCAGCCGGTCCTCGACGGCGGTGCGGTCGGTGAACCAGATGGTGCTGTCCGGGGCTATGCAGAGGTCGCCGGCCGTCTCGATGCCGGAGGCCACCACCTCGGGCTGGGCCGAGGTGTTCGGGCTCGGATTCTTGATCCGCAATACCTTGCCCGCCAGCGAGTTCGGGTCGCCCGCGGCGGCCGGGTTTCCGGCGTCGCCGGTGAGCACCAGCATGGTGTCGGCGGTAATGAATTCGATGGCGCCGTGATTGCCGGTGGCGCCCTTGGGGATTCCGGTGAGCACCGGCTTGGCCGCGCCGTCCTCGCCGATCCGGACCACCCGATTGTCGGAGGCCGTGCTGATGTAGGCGTACATCAGGCCGTCCTCGGTATAGCTGGGCGAGATGGTGAGATCCTCGAGCCCGCCATCACCGGAGGTGTCGACATCCAGCTGCGCGATCTGCGGCAGGACGTGCGGTAGCGGCGTCGGGTCACTGGTATCGATCTTGAAGATGCGGCCCAGCTTGTGCTCGGCCACCAGACCGGTGATGCCGTCGGGCAGGCCGACCACCCCCGAGGTGATATCCAGGCAGGTCGCGACCACGCCCTGGGTATTGTCGATGCACGGCCCTTCCGGCGGTTTGGTAGTGGTCGGCGTCTTCTTCTCCGGGCCGAAATCGGCGTCGTGCCACTCCGGCTCGGTGGTGAACGGGCCCGACGCTCGATCATCGAATCGGGCGGCACAACCGGACAGCAGCACGGCGCCGAGCGTCACGCCCAGTACGACACTCCGCGCGCCCACCCTGACACGCCCCGCGGCAACCAAACTCATGGCTCAGACGTTACGGAAAACCCGCCGCGTATGCGCGGACGGGGTCGCAACCGCCCCCGGCGATCCGCGAACCCACAGTGCCCACTGCTCGCTCCGCTCGGTCGACACGCCCACCAACGATCCGCGAACTGGACAATCGACACGCCCACCAACGATCCGCGAACTGGACAATCGACACGCCCGCCAACTGCCGCGCGCCAACTGCCTCGGGCGCATACTCTGACCCGCGTGACCGATAAGCCGAACGACCCGTCCACAGACGCGCCGGGACGCGCTGGAGTCAATTCGACCACGGACCCGGTATCACCGAGGCCGGTCGGCGAACCGGTGCGCAGCCCCTTCGACTCGCCGACCGAGCAGTTCAACACGGCGAACGTGGCCCCCACCGAGCGGCTCACCAAGGAGCTGCCGCGCACCGATGATGAACTGGGCCTGGACCCCGAGGTGCCGCTGTACTCGGAGCTGAAGAACTCGATTCCGGGTGCGTCCAACAGCACCGGCTCCGACATCACGCCCACCTACGGGTTCGCCAGCATCCCGCCGGCTCCGGCCGCGCCCGCCGAGGGCACCCGCCCGTTCCGTCGCGACGAGCGCCGCGGCACGCTGGACCTCGGACTGTTGTTGCTGCGCTTGGTCGTCGGAGGCACCTTCATCTACCACGGTCTGCAAAAGGCCACCGGTTGGTTCAACGGCCCCGGCCTCGACGGCATCAAGACGGCAATGGAGAACGGCGGCTGGAAGCACGTCGATATCGCCGCACCGCTGCTGATCGCCGGTGAGCTCGGCGGTGGCGTGCTGGTCGTGCTCGGCCTGGCCACCCCGCTCGCGGCCGGTGCGGTGCTCGCCGTCATCCTCGACGCCTGGATGTGGAAGCAGGGCATGGTCGAAGGCTTCCAATACTCGGCCAAGGCCAACTCCACCGAACTCGAATCCGTGCTGGCCGGCGCGGCCACAGTGCTCATCCTCACCGGCCCCGGCCGCCTCTCCTTCGACCGCAGCCGCGGCTGGGCAACCAGGCCCTTCCTCGGCTCCCTGGCAGCCCTGGTAGCGGCCGTGGCAGCCGCCATCCTCACCTACATCTATCTCCACGGCGGCAACCCCTTGTCAGGCATCGGCCCCTTCGACTGATCCGAACCGCACAGCAAGCGGCCGGGGCGATCTCAGATCGCCCCGGCCGCTCTGTACCTATGCGATGCCGCAGACCCGCTCGACGTGACGATCAGCTGGAATCAGCTCGATGTGGGCCTGGACTGACCGTCGTTTCCGGCGGAGTGCGGATTTCCGGCAGCGTTACGGGTCCGCCCCAACCAGTCCGAGGGCTGTAGCTCGGGGTGGTTGGTGCGGTTGGCATAGTCAGGCGAACCGTTTGCCCTTGGTAGCGAGGGCGACTCGGCCTCGGGCCGTGAGTCGCCAGCGGCCTCGAGGGCGGCCCGGTTGGATCAGACCGCGTGCCTCGAGTTGGGCGAGGGCGTTGCGGGTGCGCCAGCTGGTCAGAGCCGAGGACCTCTGGATTTCGGTGGCGGTGAGGGTGTTGTCAGGGTGCAGGGCGGTGAGGACGGCTACTTCGGCGGAGTTCATGCCGCACGCTCGAGGGGCGCGTGGGCGGGATGCCTTGTCGGCTGCGGTGTTTGGTGAATCCGGTGCCGGGCGCGGTGTCGTCCGACGGGGTATGTGCTCGGGCAGGGGAGATCGACGTGGCCGCCGCCGGTGAGCGGAAGTCGGAGTGTTTCGGTGTGGGCCGGGTGGCTGTCACGGTAGAAGCCCCAGCAGGACCAGAGGATGACGCTGCTGCACAGCGCCAGGATCGACAGCAGCGCCCATGTGTCCCAAGGCATTACGGCCTCCATTCGGTGTGAGTGCCGAGTAGCGATGCCTGGCTTGTCGACAGGCGCTGATTCTCGGAGATACCTACTTTGGCCGAATTGGCAGTTCCACAAAGCTATTTCCACTTAACATGATGGAACTCCACTGAGGGGTAATCCAATACGGAGATTCCCAGATAGTGAGGCTAATGAAATGGTCGGATCCTCGCTTCCCCGTAGGGCGCTCGGTCGCATCCTTCGTCGCTATCGAATCCGTGCCGGAAAGGGTCAGCTAGCAGCGGGTTTGCATATCGAGATCTCGCCTCAGAGCATCGGCCGAATGGAAGATGGTCGAAAGATTAAAATTGTGACGTCCCAAATCAAGGACCTGCTCGATTTCTACGACATCGCAAATCCGAGCGCCGAGCGCGATGAGGTTCTGGGTCTTTGGGATGAAGTCAGGCAGCAAGACCACGCCGCGAAATTGCAAGGCACTACCAAAGGTTGGTGGCGGTCGTACAGTGATCAATTCGCTGCGCACTTCGACCACTACCTCAGTCTGGAGGCGGCGGCCGATCGTCTGACGACGCATCAGCTCGCACTCATGCCGGGCCTGCTTCAGACTTCCGAGTATCGCCGATCGATGATCCGAGCCGATGTGCCCGAGTTGTCGGCTGTTGATGTCGAGCGGCGGCTCGAGCTGGCCACCCGCAGACGGGCCAGACTCGATGACGGAGGGTTCCGGATCGCAGCCTTGCTGTCGGAAGCGGTCCTGCGTCATCGGCCCGGCGGATGTGTCGTGATGGGTGACCAGCTGCGGCGGCTTGCTGAGGACAGTGAACGAGAGAATGTCGCGGTACGGGTCGTGCCGTTCAGCGCGGACGCGCATAGCGGTCTCGTGTTCCAGTCGTTCACGCTGCTCGAATTCCCTCCGCTGGCAAGCAGATTGGTTGAGCCGCCGGTGGTGTACGTCGAGGGTTACGAAGGAGCTCTCTACCTGGAGCAAACCGAAGTGATCGATCGGCATCGCCGGGCGATCGCCACTCTCGGGCAGGTAGCGTTGAGTGAGGATGCCTCCAGGGAACTGGTGTGGCAAATCGCGAAGGAGTACCGGGCGTGACCATCGATCTGTCGAATGCCGAGTGGTTCAAATCCAGCAAGTCTCCCAACGCTTCCGAATGCGTGGAGGTCGCCTTTGCCGGTACGGGCGGCGACTACATCGGGGTGCGGGACTCGAAGGACCCGACCGGTCCGGCGCTCGTGTTCGATCCGTCCGGGTGGGACGCCTTCGTGGCTGCGGTCCGATCCGGTGGGTTCGATCCGGCCTGATCGTAAGACTCTTTCGAACGCCGGAGGTAGCGCCGCGCCACCGACCGGCTCCTCCGAACAGCAAGCGGCCGGGGTGATCTCAAATCGCCCCGGCCGCTTTGTATCCACACTCACCACTGCGTGGCGGTGAACCTTTGCCACTCTTCGAAGGTTTCCTGGTGTAGTTGCAGGACCAGTACGGACTTGGCATCGATCTGTTCTTGCATGACCGAGCGGTGCGCGCTGATGGCAGCGGCCTCGTCGGGCTCGGCCATGAACTCGGCCGATCCGAGTTCACGCGATTCGGCGGCGAGTTCTTCGGCCTCGGCCAGCAGGGCGCGGGCCCGCGTATTGCGGACGTCGCATCGCTCCAGCATCGCCGAGTATTCGGCCAGCATCGTGTCGGTCTTGCCGACGTATTCGATTGTCATACCGTTCCTGAACTAAGCCGGACGATTGCGAGACCGGGCGGATCACTCCGCAGTGGTTGGCGCACAACCGGAGTCGTGGTTGCGCGTGCAGGTACCACCGTCCAGCCGATGACAGCGTGGACTACCCGGTCTCACGTCCGGGACGAACAATTGAGCAGTGGAATCTGGGGGTTACGGCACGTACCGGACTGCGCCCTTGTCCGCGGAGGTGGCCAGCGCGGCGTAGGCCCGCAGCGCGGTGGTGACCGGACGTTCCCGGTTCACGGGTTGCCAAGGCCGTTCGGACGCATCCATCTTCGAGCGCCGTTCGGCGAGAACCGCCTCGGGAACCAGCAATTCGAGCGCGCGGGTGTGCACGTCGATGCGGATCCTGTCACCGTTCTCGATCAGGCCGATCGCGCCGCCGGCCGCCGCCTCGGGCGACATGTGGCCGATGGACAGGCCCGAGGTGCCGCCGGAGAAGCGGCCGTCGGTGATGAGCGCGCACTTCTTGCCCAGGCCGACACCCTTGAGGAAGGAGGTGGGGTGCAGCATTTCCTGCATGCCCGGACCGCCCTTGGGGCCCTCGTAGCGGACCACGACCACATCGCCCGGCTGGATCTTCTTGCCGAGGATCATGGAGACGGCTTCCTCCTGGGATTCGACCACCACGGCCGGACCCTCGAAGGTGAACAGGTCCTCGTCGATACCGGCGGTCTTGAGGATCGCGCCATTGGGGGCGATATTGCCGCGCAGCACGCACAGCCCGCCCTCGACGGTGTAGGCGTGCTCCATATCCCGGATGCAGCCCGCCTCGGCATCGGTATCCAGGGAGGACCAGCGGTTCTGGGTGGAGAACGGTTCGGTGGTGCGCACGCCGCCCGGCGCGGCGTGGAACAGCTCGACGGCTTCCTCGGAAGCCTTGCCGGAGCGGATATCCCAGGTGTCCAGCCACTCGTCGAAGGATGCGGTGTGCACGGTGGTGACGTCGGTTTCCAGCAGGCCGCCCCGGCGCAGTTCGCCCAGGATGGCCGGGATGCCGCCGGCGCGGTGCACGTCCTCCATGTGGTAATCGGAGTTGGGGGAGACCTTGGACAGGCAGGGCACCCGGCGCGAGATCTCGTCGATGGTCTGCAGGTCGAAGTCGACCTCACCCTCCTGCGCGGCGGCGAGGGTGTGCAGCACGGTATTGGTGGAACCGCCCATGGCCACATCCAGGGCCATGGCATTGCGGAAGGCCTTGGCATTGGCCACATTCCGCGGCAGCACCGAGGCATCGTCCTCGTGGTACCAGCGGGTGGCGATATCGACGATGACCTTGCCGGCCCGCTGGAACAGCGCGCGGCGGGCCTCGTGGGTGGCCAGGGTGGAGCCATTGCCGGGCAGTGCCAGACCCAGCGCCTCGGTGAGGCAGTTCATGGAGTTGGCGGTGAACATGCCGGAGCAGGAACCACAGGTCGGACACGCGCTGCGCTCGACCTCATCGAGGCCGTCATCGCTGACCGCGGCGGAGGCGCTGGCCGAGATGGCGGTGATCAGGTCGGTCGGGGCCTGCGCCACACCGCCCACGACGACGGCCTTACCGGCCTCCATCGGGCCGCCGGAGACGAACACGGCCGGGATGTTCAGCCGCATGGCGGCGTTCAGCATGCCGGGAGTGATCTTGTCGCAGTTGGAGATACAGACCAGTGCGTCCGCGGTGTGCGCATTGGCCATGTACTCGACCGAATCGGCGATGATCTCGCGCGAGGGCAGCGAGTAGAGCATGCCGCCGTGACCCATGGCGATGCCGTCATCGACCGCGATGGTGTGGAACTCGCGCGGCACGCCGCCCGCCGCCCGTACCGCCTCGGCCACGATCTCGCCGACGTCCTTGAGGTGGACGTGGCCCGGAACGAACTGGGTGTACGAGTTCGCGATGGCGACAATCGGCTTGCCGAAGTCGGAGTCGGTGAGACCGGTCGCGCGCCAGAGGGAGCGAGCTCCCGCGGCATTGCGTCCGACGGTCGTGGTGCGTGAGCGAAGCGGTGGCATGAGTCAGAGTCCTCGAATTCTCGTCGCAGGGGGCTGTTCGGCGACTGCGTCGAATTGCTTTCGACGGATATCCAACGTTACTCCCGCCCGCGCTGATCCTTATCGCCGCCCGAAACCTCGCACGGCAACACGCGATCAGTTGTCGCCGGAATCCTCGGACTTCGCCGTTTCGCCCGCATTTCCCGACGGTTCGGCGGCCTTCTCGACAGTCTCGCCGACCTCGTCGGTGTCGTCCGTCTCGTCGGCGTCCTCCGGCTCGACGAACGGATCCGGAATGCGCCCGTTCGAGGCCGCCACCAGGATCGGCAGCCGCTGGTAGTCCACGGCGGGCAGTCGCACATCGGAATCATCGGTCAGATGCAGCTGGAGGTATCCGCGCTTCGGAATCCGCAGCCCGCGCACCTGCGACCAGTCGATATGCCGCGACCCGAACATGGTTCGCGTATCGATCCCGGAATCCGAGACGGTGGTCCGGGTGCGTTCGACCCAGACCGCCACGGCGATCGGTATGGCGAACAACACCCACAGCACCGCGGGCAGCCCGAAGAACGGGAAAGCCGCGCAGAACAGCAGAAGGAAGACTCCCAGATGCGCGAGTCGGGGAATACGGATCACGCGACCCGTGTCCGATCCCGAGTCGGGCATGTGGGACGATCGAGCCGGTGGCACGGACTGATGCGGTGATGACACACCCCCCATCCTCGCATTGTGTTGAACGAACCCGAACAACCGCTCTGTCTCACATAATGGGACACCCTTGGTCAGATATTTGACCGACCGACTCACGCGCGCATACCGTCTTGTGCGTGAATCGAATCGAGTTGCTCGTAATCGGCCGGCGCGTCCAGCGCTGAGCCGACGACTGTAGGTCAATTACGTCAGCTCGCGACTGCGACGCGCCACCCTCGAACAGCCATGGCTGTCGGGGGCTTTTTTGTGTTCAGGCATCTCACTTGTTCAGGCACAGCCCTTTGGACCGGAACGACAAGCAGTAAGGAACCAAGACGGTGAGCGCACCTACCGCCCGACCCGGGCCCTCGGCCCGCCGGCCCGCGCCCTCGGCCTCGCAGCCGAGCACGCCCGCGGCCAGTACTCCGAATCGCCGCCAGGTCCCGCCCGAGCGGGTCACCGGCGCGCAGTCTGTTGTTCGCACGCTCGAGGAGCTCGGCGTCGACACGGTTTTCGGTATTCCGGGCGGTGCTGTTCTTCCCCTCTACGACCCGCTGTTCGACTCGACCAAGGTCCGGCACGTGCTGGTTCGGCATGAGCAGGGCGGCGGCCACGCCGCCACCGGCTACGCGCAGGCAACCGGCAAGGTCGGTGTGTGCATGGCCACGTCGGGTCCGGGCGCGACCAACCTGGTTACCCCGATCGCGGACGCGCAGATGGACTCGGTGCCGCTGGTGGCCATCACCGGCCAGGTCCCCCGCAGTCTGATCGGCACCGATGCCTTCCAGGAAGCCGATATCTCCGGCATCACCATGCCGATCACCAAGCACAACTTCCTGGTCACCGACGCAATCGATATCCCGCGGATGCTCGCCGAGGCGTTCTACCTGGCCGCCTCGGGCCGCCCGGGCGCCGTGCTCGTCGACATCCCCAAGGACGTGCTCCAGGCCCAGACCACCTTCAGCTGGCCGCCGGAAATGCGCCTGCCCGGCTACCGTCCGGTCACCAAGCCGCACGGCAAGCAGGTGCGCGAGGCCGCCCGCATGATCATGGAGTCCAAGGCTCCGGTGCTCTATGTCGGTGGCGGCGTCATCAAGGCCGACGCGTCCGCGGAACTGCTGGAGCTCGCCGAGCTGACCGGCATCCCCGTGGTTACCACCCTGATGGCCCGCGGCGCGTTCCCCGACACGCACACGCTGAACATGGGCATGCCCGGCATGCACGGCACCGTCGGTGCGGTCGCGGCCCTGCAGCGCTCGGATCTGCTGGTCACCCTGGGCGCGCGTTTCGACGATCGCGTCACCGGCCAGCTGGACTCGTTCGCGCCGAACGCCAAGGTGATCCACGCCGATATCGACCCGGCCGAGATCGGCAAGAACCGGCACGCGGATGTCCCGATCGTGGGCGACTGCCGCGAGGTCATCGCCGAGCTCATCGAAACCCTCAAGGCCGATCCGACCGCCGGCCCGGCTCCGCTGCTGAACCTCACCGAGTGGTGGACCTACCTCAGCGGCGTGCGCGAGTCGTACCCGCTGGGCTGGAAGGCCCCGTCCGACGGTTCGCTGTCGCCGGAATTCGTGATCGAGAAGCTGGGTCAGCTCGCCGGTCCCGACGCCATCTACTGTGCGGGCGTCGGCCAGCACCAGATGTGGGCCGCGCAGTTCATCAAGTACGAGAAGCCGCGCACCTGGCTGAACTCCGGTGGCCTCGGCACCATGGGCTACGCCGTTCCCGCCGCCATGGGCGCCAAGATGGGCATGCCGGACCGCGAGGTCTGGGCCATCGATGGTGACGGCTGCTTCCAGATGACCAATCAGGAACTGGCCACCTGTGCCGTCGAAGGCGTGCCGATCAAGGTCGCGCTGATCAATAACGGCAACCTCGGCATGGTCCGCCAGTGGCAGACCCTGTTCTACGAGAAGCGCTACTCGAACACCGATCTGGGCACCCACACGCTGCGCATCCCGGACTTCGTGAAGCTGGCGGAAGCCCTGGGCTGCCACGGCATTCGCGTGGAGAAGGAAGAGGACGTGGAGGCCGCGATCCGCGAGGCGCAGTCGATCAACGACCGTCCCGTGGTGATCGACTTCATCGTCGGCAAGGACGCGCAGGTGTGGCCGATGGTCGCCGCCGGCACCTCCAATGACGAGATCATGGCCGCCCGCGGCATCCGCCCGCTGTTCGACGACGACGAGTCGGTGTCCGAGCCGGCCGTCATCCATGAGGCCATGTCGCACGAGCAGGCCTCGCTGGCCGCTCAGGAGCGCGCCAAGAAGGGGACCGAGGAATGAGCACCACCCATACCCTCTCCGTGCTGGTGGAGGACAAGCCGGGCGTGCTCGCACGTGTGGCTTCGCTGTTCTCGCGCCGCGGCTTCAATATCGAGTCCCTCGCGGTCGGTGCCACCGAGATCCCGGAGATCTCGCGCATGACCATCGTCGTGACCGTCGAGGATCTGCCGCTCGAGCAGGTCACCAAGCAGCTCAACAAGCTGGTCAATGTCATCAAGATCGTCGAGCAGGACTCGGATTCCTCCGTGGCCCGCGAACTGATCCTGGTGAAGGTGCGCGCCGACGCCAGCGTCCGCACCCAGGTGATCGAGGCGGTGAACCTGTTCCGCGCGAAGGTGATCGACGTGTCACCGGACGCGCTGACCATCGAGGCGACCGGGACCCGGTCCAAGCTCGACGCACTGCTGCGCATGATGGAGCCCTACGGCATCCGTGAGATCGTGCAGTCCGGAGTTGTCGCAGTGGGCCGAGGACCCAAGTCCATCACCGCGACTCGCTAGTAACCGGCCGCCGTGGCGGCCGAAACCCTGCATTCCCGGCATGCTGTACGGCTGGGATCCACAACGCTTAACAAAGAATCCAGAAGGAGAACCCAAAGTGGCAGTCGAGATGTTCTACGACGACGACGCTGACCTGTCGATCATCCAGGGCAAGAAGGTCGCGGTCATCGGCTACGGCAGCCAGGGCCACGCCCACTCGCTGAGCCTGCGCGACTCCGGCGTCGACGTCCGCGTCGGTCTCGCCGAGGGTTCGAAGTCCCGCCCGAAGGCCGAAGAGGCCGGTCTGACCGTCGGCACTCCGGCCGAGGTTTCGGCCTGGGCCGACGTCATCATGGTCCTCGCGCCCGACACCGCGCAGGCCTCGATCTTCACCAATGACATCGAGCCCAACCTGAAGGACGGCGACGCGCTGTTCTTCGGCCACGGCCTGAACATCCACTTCGGCCTGATCAAGGCTCCGGCCAATGTCACCGTCGCCATGGTCGCCCCCAAGGGCCCGGGCCACCTGGTGCGTCGCCAGTTCGTCGACGGCAAGGGCGTTCCGGCCCTGATCGCCGTGGACCAGGACCCGACCGGCGAGGGCCAGGCGCTGGCGCTGTCCTACGCCAAGGGCATCGGCGGCACCCGCGCCGGCGTCATCAAGACCACCTTCAAGGAAGAGACCGAGACCGACCTGTTCGGTGAGCAGGCTGTTCTTTGTGGTGGCACCGAAGAGCTGGTCAAGACCGGCTTCGAGGTCATGGTCGAGGCCGGTTACGCGCCCGAGATGGCGTACTTCGAGGTGCTGCACGAGCTCAAGCTGATCGTCGACCTCATGTACGAGGGCGGCATCGCTCGCATGAACTACTCGGTCTCCGACACCGCCGAGTTCGGTGGCTACCTGTCCGGCCCGCGCGTCATCGACGCCGGCACCAAGGAGCGCATGAAGGCGATCCTGGCCGACATCCAGGACGGCACCTTCGTCAAGCGCCTCGTCGCCAATGTCGAGGGCGGCAACAAGGAGCTCGAGGGCCTCCGCAAGGCCAACGCCGAGCACCCGATCGAGGTCACCGGCGCCAAGCTCCGCGGCCTGATGAGCTGGGTCGACCGGCCGATCACCGAAACCGCCTAAGGTTTCCGCTTTACCGAGAAGGCCCGGCACCCATTGGGTGCCGGGCCTCTTCGTGTTCTATGGGTCAGCTGCTGCCGAATGATCCCCTGGGCAGGTTCTGCTGAAGCCAGGGGCGGTACTGATTATTGGATCGGTGGTCGCGGTCGTTGTCGCAATCCCGATCACGATCGTTGTGATGCGGGTGAGCCACCTCGGAGATATCGGGTTCGAGGGGGATCTCGGCGGAGGCCGGAATGGCGATCGCGCCGAGCGGAATCAGAATGAGGGCACCGGCCGCGGCTACGCGGGTCAGCATCCGACGCGGAGTATTGCTCTTGATCGACTGCATGATGGCGACTCTGCCGCACTATCGAGGCGAAAAACCATGGTACGAGCGGCTTTCCGGGAAAGATCAGGGTGGGCGTAGTCCTCAGGGATGAATGGCGGTCAGGGGTTCTTCGGGGGTCGCGGCCCGGGATGGGTTGCGCACCAAGGTGATGCCGATGGCGAGCAGCCACAGCATGGTGAAGCCGCCGACGGTGGCCGTGGTGCCCCAGCCGTTCGCGGCATAGAAGTTGGCGGGGGTATTGCCGAAGAACAGGGAGGGGACGAAGGCGAAATTGATCACGGCCAGGGCGTAGGCCGACCGGGCGGCCCAGCGGGGAACTACGCGCGTGCGTGTTGCCACTAAACCGAAGGCGATCAAGAACAAGCCCTCCAGCAACCGGGACACGGTGCCGTACAGGATATAGGTGCCGGAAACAGTGATGGTGGGGTCGATATCAGTGGGGGACTGGATGACCGCGCCCACCTCGAGGCCGGTGGACACGAAAGCGACTGTCAGCCACATCAATCCAGCTGCGACCGCGATCGAGCCGATCCATTCGTATTCCGGGGCAGTGCGTTTCACCAGCTGACCGAGGCCCGTCATGAAGGCGACGAGCAGTGTCAAGGCGATGAGGCCGAACAGGCTGCGGGTCAGGATGTTCGCGTCCGGCGGGGCTCCGTCATAGACGAAGTACAGGGGGAGTTCGACCAGCATGAAAATCGCGCCGATGACGGCCGCTGCTCCGGATATCCGCTGTATTGCGTTGGTGTCCATGGGATCTCGCATCTCATCGGAGAAGTATGGTGCGGGCCGGTGAGGGCTCAGGCCCGTTGCGATAGATAATATACGTCTTATACTATAAGGCATATGCTAAGTTCGCTGTCAAGATGACTCGGGAGGTGGTCCACGGGAATGGCCGACGAGAATGTGTCGGATGAGCTCGCACGATTGTGGCGTCTGCGAACAGGTGCCCGACTCGGCCGTCCCGCCGGACTGGACGCCGATCGTATTGTGCGCACCGCAGTGAACCTGGCCGACCTCGGCGGCCTATCCGCCGCGACCTTGCCGAAAATCGCTGCGTCCCTGGGCGTCACGCCAATGTCGCTGTACCGGCACATCGGCTCGAAAGACGAGCTGATCGGCCTCATGGCCGACCTGGCCTTCGGCCTCGTGCCAGCTGACCCCGGACCAGCTGACCCCGCGATCGGTGACCCCGCGATCGGTGACCCCGTGTCTGGTGGCCTTGTGTCCGGCGCCCCCGCGTCCGATGATCCCATCCTCAGCGAGGCTGCCCCCGGTGACGGCTGGCGCTCGGCCCTCCGCCGCTGGGCACTGGCTCAGTTGGCTATCCATCACCGGCACCCCTGGCTGGCGCAGATCCCGATCAGCGGTCCCCCGCGCGGCCCCAATGCGATCGCCTGGATGGATTCCGGCTTGCATTCCCTCCGCGCGACAGGCTTGGACTGGCCGGCGAAGATCGGCGTGATCACCGTGGTCAGCGGATACGTCCGCCAAGCCTCCGTCACCAGCCGTCAACTCGAAGAACACCGCCGCACAGCGGATCTCAACGAAGCGCAGGCCCTCCGCGACTACCAACGCGAGCTCGCCGCCTTGGTGGATCCGGCCCGATTCCCCGACGCAGCGGAACTCTTCGCATCGGGCCTGTTCAACTCGATCCCCGAATCCCCGGACACCGGCGACGAGGACTTCACCTTCGGCCTGGAACTCATCCTCGACGGCGTAGCCGCCACCATCATGCGCTAGGCCCTGTCGACGACAATCTCACCGAAGTTGCAGGCCTTCTCGACACTTGCAGGCAATACAGCCCCTGCAAATGTCGAGAAGGCCTGCAATTGCCAACGGGCCCACCGGACTTCCGGCGGGCCCGTTCGGGCAGTGCTGCTTCGATTACTGGTGGGTGCCGCCGTCGATGCGGATCTCGGTGCCGGTGATGAACGCGCCGTCGTCGGAGGCCAGCATGGCGACCACGCCCGCGACCGTATCGGGCGAGGCGAAGCCCTGGCCGATGGCCGGAATCAGCTTGGTGAACAGCGTGAAGTCGGCGTCGGCAGGAAGCCCCGGGCCGCGACCGTCGGTCATATCGCTGGAGATGGATCCCGGCGCGACGGCGACCACGCGCAGCCCCTGCTTGCCGTATTCGGCGGCCAGCGCATGCGTCATCGACATGATGCCGCCCTTCGACGCGGCGTACGCGGTCATGTACGGATGCGCGAAGAACGCGGACGTCGAGGTGAAGTTCACGATCACGCCCTTGCCCGACTCCAGCAGTGCGGGAAGCGATTCGCGAATCATCAGGAAGGTGCCGGTCAGATTGACCGTGATGATCGTATTGAAATCCGCCAGCGGCATCTCATGCGTATGCGCCGACCGCAGAATCCCGGCCGCGTTCACCAGCGCATCCAGCCCGCCGAGCGTCTCAACCGCGCTCGCCACCCCCGCGCGCACCGATTCCTCATCGCCGATATTGATGGTCACGGTGCTCAACCGCTCGCCATTCCCATTGGCCGCGGCCTGCTTGGCGGTCTCCGCCAGCCCGTCCACATTGATATCGGCGGCCACGACCCGCCCGCCCTCGGCGAGGATGCGGTGCACGGTGGCCCGCCCGATGCCGGAGCCCGCGCCGGTGATCAGAACGCGGCGATCGGTGAAACGCTCCATTGCGAACTCTCCTAGTCTCGATCCCAAATCTTCTCCCTGACACGCTACGCCCACATGGCACACCGTGCCATAGTGGCATCCCGTCAACTAGGATCGACCCTGCCAGGATCCACGACCCGGAGGTATTAGTGCCCGCGCCGCGCACCGACACATCAGCCCGGCCCACCCTGGCCGAACGCCGCAAGGCCGCCACCCGCCTCGAAATCGCCCACACCGCCGCCCGCCTCTTCGCCGCGCACGGCACCGCCGAAGTAACCGCCGAACAGATCGCCGCCGAATCCGGCGTAGCCCTCCGCACCTTCTACCGCTACTCCCGCACCAAGGAAGACGCCGTAGAACCCATGCTCGCAACCGGCGCGCAACGCTGGCTGCAAATCATCGCCTCCGGCCCACCCCGCCTCCCAACCCTGACCGAACTCGAAGCAGCAGCCGTGCGCTCCATGACCATCGAAGACAGCGAGGACCTCGACCTCACCCGAGGCCTGCTCCGCGCCATGGAAGGCGACCCGGCCCTCCGCGCGATCTGGCATCGCATCAACATGGAGGGCGAGCGCGAATTACGCCGCGTCCTAACCGATTTGGCAGGCGCCGACACCGATCCACTGCAAGTCCGCCTACTCGCGGCGGCCGCCGCCGGAGGTATCCGGATCGCACTGGAAGAGTGGGCGGCAGAAGACAACTCGTCCCCCGTCCCCCCATCCGAGCTAGCGGCCAGGTCCATGCGGGCACTCGGCGCGGGTATCGGCTCAGCCGAACGGTAGTCTCCGCCCGGCCGCCAGCGTTTCGCGAGCCATCCCCGATGCGGTGCCCGCCAAGGTATCGACCGGTCGCTAAGCGACTCCTCAGCTACCCATAGTGCGCACATCGCCCTGCTAGTCGACTGCAAGGCGGCAAACCAAACTGGACTGTTTGCCAAATCAAGTCGTGTGAAGTCACAATCATTCACATGGTTCGCAGTCCAGCCTGGACCCGGGACGAACTGATCCTGGCATGTGATCTCGTGGTGCAGAACCACTGGAAAGAGCTACGTCAGCACGATTCGCGGGTAGCCGAGTTGTCCGAACTGCTGCGCTCCTTACCGATTCACCCACCGATCGCACGCCCAGAGACGTTCCGGAATCCAAACAGCGTCTCGCGCAAAACAACGGACATCGCGACCCACCACCCGGACTACCGAGGCAAACCTACTCGGGGCGGTGCACTGGACGAGCTGGTGCTGAACGATTTCCGGGCCTTCCCCGAAGAGATGCACGCAACGGCGGAAGCAATTCGCCAAGCGGCCGCCGCGGGCAGTTTCGACGCCGCCCTCGTTGCGGACGCAGATCTGTTCGATGAAGAAGACTCCGCGCGCGAAGGCAGGCTGCTCCAGGCTCTCAGCAACCGCCATGAACGAGATCCGAAGCTGCGTACAAGGAAGATCCGCGAGTTCCTACGCACGCACGACCGAGTCCGCTGCGAAGTATGTACCTTCGATTTCGAAGCCATATACGGGGACCGCGGCAAGGACTACATAGAGGTCCATCACAAAACCCCGCTCCACGAGTCCGGTGAAACAAGAACCCGCACCGCCGACCTGATCCTTCTATGCTCCAACTGCCACAGGATGATTCACCGTGGGTCCCGCTGGCTCCATCCCGACGAGCTTCGAGAGCTTTTGGCTTCTAATCACTGTTGAACAGCAAACCGGATTCCGCGACTTCGGTCAGAAACTGGATGTCGATCTTCGGTGCTGACGGTGGCTTCAGCGAACCGGTCCAGGCGTGCACTAAGGGTCGGATCGGGTCAGGAAGCTGACGATTCTGGGCTGTTGGTGCACGGATGGGCCGGATCAGCGCCAGCGGGCTCGTCTGCGCCGGCGTACCACTTGTGCTACTTCGTCTGCGCATTTGTCGAGGGACTGGAAGACGTCGGCGGCGGCGTAGCGGAGGACGAGCCAGCCGGCGAGGACGAGGGCATTTTGGCGCCGGCGGTCGTGACGGAATGCGTGTGGGGTGGTGTGGAATTCGCGGCCATCGATCTCGATGATGGTGCGGCCTGGTTCGTCGACGAAGTCGCAGGTGTACTGGCCTACGGGGTGGTTTGCCAGGAGGTGGAGGCCTCGCTGTGACAGGGCTCTGGCAAAAAGTCGTTCGGGTTCGGAGGCGGCACGGATTGCGGCTTCGCGCAACTGGTTTCGGAGCTCACCGGTGCCGCGAAGGGGCGAGTTGCAGAGGGCGAGGAGGTCTTGGGGGGAGACAGTTCGAGCTATGTGGTTGTCGATCATGGCGTTGGCCTCGGGTTTGTGGAGCACCGCGGTGCAGTCCAGCAGGGTGAGTACGGTTGTGCTGATTGGCAGGTCGCGCACTTCGTCGATCCATTCGGGCGCGAGGTCGCGTCTGTAGAGGCGGAGCCATGGGGGAGTGCGGCGGTATACGGACTTCGGCACCGTGGCCTCGAACTGGGTAGGTTCTGACAGCATGCCGTGCAACCATCCGGCCGTTCGATGACTCAATACGGCACGAGGCGCCCAGGCGTCTATTGCCTCACACTTGGCGAATGCAGTGGGAGTACACAGGCAATAGACGCGGGGAAGCAGTCGGATGTAAGTGCCGCGTCGTACACGATCGTCGATGGTGCTGCCGGGGATCCCCTCCGCCAGCAGTTCTGCTCGTGTGCGGATCATGAACTGAGAATTGCAGAGTCGTTGTGTTGGCAAGATTGACCGACCTGCGCCGACCGTGGACCTGTGGATAGCTCACGGGCTGTGGAATTCGCTCTGGGGAGCGGCGTCACGCTGCCGGGAACTCGGTGCTGAATCAGTGTGCTGGGTTAACGTGGGTTATGGGTGCTGAACAGGGTCCGCCGTTGATCTCAGGGGTGCGTCGGAGTTTTGTCGAGGCCAGGGGGGTTCGGTTTCATGTGACCGAAGCCGGCAGTGGGAGGCCGGTTCTGGTGTTGCATGGGTGGCCGCAGCATCACTATGTGTATCGGGATCTGCTGGCGGATCCGCCGGAGGGGTTGCGGGTTATTGCGCCAGATCTGCCTGGGTATGGGTGGTCTGGAGCCGCGCCGCATCGGTGGGCGAAGGAAGACGTTGCCAGTGACGTGCTTGCGCTTATGGATGCGCTGGGGTTGAAGGATGATGTGCTGTTGGTGGGGCATGACTGGGGTGGGTTTGTGGGGTATCGGATGATCTTGCGGGAGCCGGAGAGGTTTCGGGGGTATCTGGCTTTGAATATGGCTCATCCGTGGGTGCCTGCAAAGGTGGTGGCTCGGCAGGCTTGGCGGATGTTGGCTTATCAGCCGTTGATTGCTGGGTTGGGGGTGCCGTTGCAGCGGCGGACTCGGTTCTTGGAGACGCTGATTGGGGCTGCTGCCAGCGATCCGGCGGTCTTCGATCGGGAGACCGTGCGGGTGTTTTCTGAGCGGTTCAGGGATCCGGTGGTGGCTCGGGCGGCTACCGATACTTATCGGACCTTCCTGTTGAAGGAAGTTCCGGCTTCGGTGCGGAACCCGGAGAGGCGGCGGGCGTCCATGCCGATTCGGGCTCTGTTCGGGATGGATGATGCTGCGGTGCATTACTCGCTGGCGGCGGCGGATACGGCTCGGACGGATGATTACACGCTCGAAACCGTCTCCGGGTGTGGTCATTTCATTGTGGATGAGAGGCCGGAACTGGTGCGTGCCCGGTTGATCGAGCTGGCGGGGGAGACTGCCTAGCTGGAACTCTGCCGCATAGCCGGTTGGCGCATGTTCGGCTGGGGGTGCGATCGTTGTGGGGATGAGATCAGCGGTCGTGACGTGGTGCCGGAGGTTGGGTCGGGGGTGACGGCGGCGGGGCGGGTGGCGGAATCCCTATAGTTCGTGGGGTGTCTGGTGTGATTGTTCGTCCGGCCGAGGTCGCGGACGAGAAGTTTCTGTGGGCGATGCTGTTCGAGGCGGCGTATAGCCGTGAGCAGGGGATGACCTCGCCCGACGAGTTACGGGCGGTGCCGGAATTGGCGCGCTATGTCGAAGGATGGGGTGTGGCAGGGGATCTCGGGGTGATCGCCGAGGAAGATGGGGTGTTGCTCGGGGCGGCGTGGGCTCGGATGTTCACTCGGGAGAATGCCGCGTATGGGTATGTGGATGATGCGACGCCGGAGATTGCGATCGCGGTCGCGCCCGAGGGGCGCGGGGCAGGACTCGGCACGCAGCTGATGACTGGACTGCTCGATGCGATGCGGCCGGTCTACGACAGTGTGAGTTTGAGTGTGCGACGGGAGAATCCGGCACTTCGACTCTATGAGCGACTCGGGTTCGTCGAGGTGCCGGATACCGATCACGGTAATCGTGCCGGAACTGTCAGCGTCACAATGGTTTTGCGATTTCGTTGATCATTCCTTCGGAAGATCGAAGGTCAGGAGGCCCGCCGCGAGGTAGTCGTCGGGGTCGAGAAGCATGCGGATTTCCGGGCGTTCGCCCTCGGGTAGGCGCGCGAGCTCGTCGTGCAGTGGCGTCCGGAAGGCCTCGCCGCGGGCAGTGAACACCGGCAGCCAATTGTCGTGGTGATTGGGGACGAATACCTTGGGGCGCAAGGCTTCCACATAGCTGCGCGGGTCGCGCAGGCCATTGGTGAACTGGTTGAAACCCTGTACCGCACCGATGTGGACGTCCGAGCGGGGGAGCTCCCGCAGCACGTCGAGGACCCGCGGGGCCTTGTCCAGCAGGGGGCCGGAGGAATCGTGCCAGGTGAGAACGAAGTTCTCGGTGCGGAACTGATAGAGCAGCACCCCGCCTTCCGGCGCGACCAGATTGCGCACCAGATGCGTGGAGTCGGCGAGAGTCGGTGGGTGCGTACGAATGTCGCACGGGCACGGCCGAGGCCGCACGGGCGTGGAAGCGTCGGGGCCTTCGTGACGGGGAGTGCGGGCGGAATGCACGTGGCGGACGGCGGTCACCGACAAGCCGGGAGCGAGCTCGAAGTCATAGCGATCACCGGGCAGCGAAGTACCGGAACCCAGTTCCACGCAATCGAATTCGGCCGCATCGACCTGCTTGCGCGCGGTCGCGCAATGCTCGGCGGTGCCGTGCACCACCGCGCCGCTGGCCTGTGCGATCGGCCCGGCATCGGCGGCGTGGTCGAAGTGCCCGTGCCCGATGAAGATGGCCGCCGGTCGCAGCGCGGCGACCTCGGTGGGCGTGGTGGGGACATAGCCGGAGGTCACACCGCGTGGCACCCAGGCATCCAGCAGGAACACCGCCCCACCCATGGCGACCGCGAAGCTCGCACAACCGAACCACGCCACCAGCACCTGGTCCTCACGCACCGCACCGGTTTCCGCGTCCACGGCCGCATCGCCGAAGAACCGCCGCCGCGCCGCTATGGTCTGCTCGAGCGTCGGCGGGTCGATCGCGGGGGTGGCGAATCGCTCGGTCAGACCAGCCAGACCGCGTTGCATGGGACTGCGCGCCACCCGAGCACCTCTTCCTGAATTCCCGACCGAGCGATCCCGCCCGTCGCTCCGCATTCTGCCGGGATCCCCCAAGACTTGTCAGCCCAGGTTCAGCGACTTATCCGGCGGATCCTGCCGAGATCGGCGGGGATGGGGCCCGCCCGGGAGTGGTGGCGCGGACTCCGACCCAGGTCACCAGGCGTTCGAGTGGGCCGCGGCCGAGGACGAGTACGTACAGGGTTGCCGATGCGATGGTGATTCCGAGGAAAATTGCCAGGACCGTATTGCCGGTGGATTCCCGTGCTCCCTCGCTGAGGAATCGCACCGCGACGATATGGGCGGCGTACACCGTGAGCGGAATCGATCCCACCGCGGAGATCGGGAAGAGCAGCGGCCGCATGCGATCCACGGTGAGCAGCAGTGCGCCGAGCACCGTCAGCGCAAAGCCGAGGGATCCGGCGATTTCGAAGGTGGTTCCGGAATGTGGTTCGGCGGTGAGGAGTTGGGCCCAGTCCGACTCGATCGCCTCGCCGAGATTGGTTGCGAGCCAACCGCCGCCGTAGCCGAGAATCATCAGTGAGGCACCGGCTACGAGAAGCCGCATGCGCAGCACGGTCGAGCCGAGATCGCTTCGGCCGAGGGCAAGTCCGACGAGCGCGAAGGTGATCCACACCAGACCGGGATACTCGCCGATCACCGCGAGATCGGTTATCTGTGCACCGGAACAGGTTTCGTCCGAGCGATCACAGGAGCCCGACAACAGATGGCTGAGCCATATCGTCAAAGCCGGTGCCACTACAGCCCATCCCGCCGCGAGGATCAGCAGCCGCCGCGGCGTCCAGGTGAGGAACGGCAGGCAGCACACGAACAGCAGCGCATAAGTTTGCAGGATCACCGAGATGCCGGTGTCCAGCGCCGTGAGCACTCCGCCGATCGCGAATAATACGCAGGCGCGCACCAAGATTCGTGTCCGCGCCGCCACCAGTTGTGATCCCGTCGGCGGTCGCTGCCGTCCGCTGATCAAGGCGATGGACACTCCGGCCAAGGTCGCGAACAGGATGGCGGAGCGGCCGTGCGCCACGGCCAGCCAGCTGCCCGGGTCACCCCAGCTGAGCGAGCGGGTGACACCCACATGGGCGACGATCATGCCCAGCACGGCGAGTCCGCGCGCGGTGTCGAGCGCGAGAATCCGGGATGGCGCGGGCGCGCGAGCCGCTACGGGCGGTGCGGCGACGGTAATGCTCATACCGGCATGGTGCCGACCCGAGCATTAGGAGATCGTGAAGCTGATTCGAATCTCAGGGATCCATTCGTGCAGCCGCTCACCGCCGATGCCGAGCGGGTTGTCCGGGCTCTGGTCGGGCCCGGCGACGTAGCCGTCCAACGAGATCGAGGGGTAGCCGAGACCTTGCCGTTGCGCTGGGCAATCGCTCGGTGAATGTCGGAATCACACCGTGACTATTCGTTGCGGAAATGTTCAGTCCCTTGTTAACCAAGCAGCGTTGCATCGAATTCAGAGGTAGCTGAACGAAGGCTGCCGCGAGGGCAATTGGGGGCCCACCATGTACAACGACGTGCATGTGGCCGCGGTGGAACGCGATGACCACAAGTACACGATGCGAATCAGCAGGCTGGCCATCGACAAGCTCGGAATCAGGCTCTACGACCGGGTTTCGGCGGTTCTGGCCGAACTCATCGCCAACTCCTACGATGCCGACGCCACCGAGGTCGATGTGGAACTGCCCTGGGGCGTCACCCTCGCCGGAACCATCCGTGCCGCAAACGAACCCGCGTACCGGATCGTCATCTCCGACAATGGCCACGGCATGACCGCCGATGAGGTCAACGCCCACTATCTGATGGTCGGCTCCGACCGCCGCATCCGCACCGGTTCCGACCTGTCCCGTGAGCGTCGGCGACCGGTCATGGGGCGCAAGGGAATCGGGAAACTCGCCGCCTTCGGCATCTGCCGCACCATCGAGGTCATCACCGCGGGCAGCCACGAGGGCGACCACACCCCGCTCGGCTGGCCGGTCGCGCATCTGGTGATGGATCTCGACGAGATGCTCTCCGACACCGAACGTGACTATTACCCGAAAGCCGGTGCGCTGGACGGCACTTTCACCGCCACCCGCGGCACCACCGTCATCCTGAGCAACTTCTTCCGCAAGCGCGTGAACACCGGCACGGAGCTGAGCCGGCAGCTGGCGTCGCGCTTCGGCATCGAACGCTCGGATTGGCGGGTCAATGTGCGCAATAGCATCGGCACGGAGAGCTTCATTCTCAGCGACCTCGCCATCGATGTGATGGAGGAGACGCGCATCGATGTCAGCCGCGTGCCGGTCCGCTTCGGCAGGCAGTTCCTTCCGGTGACCGGGTGGATCTCCTACTCCAAACAGCCGTACCGCGATGAGGCCATGGCCGGTGTGCGCATTTACGCGCGCGGCAAGATCGTCGCGCAGACAAGGGATTTCGGCATCCCGGCCGGATTCACCGGCGAGTTCAAACTTCGTTCCTACCTGGTCGGCGCCATTCACGTCGACTGGCTCGACGACGACGAGGACATGGTGCGCTCGGATCGCCAGGACATCATGTGGAACTCGCCGCGTGGTGAAGCGCTCGCGCAATGGGGCCGGGCGCTCATCAAGGAAATCGGCAGGCTCGGCGAGAAATCCATTCGGAGAAGGGTGTGGGAGGAGTTCGTCGAACGCTCGCGCATCCACGAGATGCTGGAGGCGATCGCGCCGGGGGACCGGCAGTTCCGCGACTCGGTCCTGGATGCCGCGCGAATCCTGGTGGCGCACAAGGACCGTGCCTCCCTCGATGATCCCGCGCATATCGAGAACATGCTGCGCCTGGCGCTGTCGCTGGGACCGCAGCGCAGCCTGCTGGACACCCTCAAGGAGATCGCCGAGGACGAGACCGATCAGGAAATCGATGTGGTCGTCGCGCTCTTCGAACGCGCCCGGGTCGCCGAGATCTATTCGCTCGGCCAGATCGCCAGCGAGCGTGTCGCAGTGGTGAACCGGCTACGCGCCCTCATCGACGATCGCCGCTCCTTGGAGCGCCCCTTCCAGGAGCTCATCGAAAGCGCCCCCTGGTTGCTCGCCCCCGAATGGACCCCACTGGGCATGAACGAGTCCCTCAAACGCGTCCGCGCCAGCTTCGAACGCTGGTACGCGCACAAGTTCGGGACCGCCCTGCTCACCACCACGATCGGCAGCCCGAAGCGCGAACCGGACTTCGTCCTGCTGCACGATTCCGGCGAACTGTGGATCGTCGAGATCAAGCGCATGGACTATCACCTCACCGATGAGGAGTACAACCGCGCCGTCAACTACCTCTACGAACTCGACCGTTTCCTGGAGGAGAATCCGCGCATCGGAGCCCAATTCCCGCGCCGGCGACTGACTTTCATCGTCGATCACATCGACAAGCTGGGACCGGCCTCGCTGTCCTCGCTCTTCAGTGATCAGCGGGTGGATCGCCGCACCTGGCGGGAACTGCTGGACGCCACCCTGCGCGCCCACCGCGACTTCCTCGAACGCGTGTACTCCATGCGTGGCGCGGACGAGGAGGGGCAGGGTGCCGCGCGGGCTGGGTGACCGCGCGGCACCTCGACGCCCGTGACACCATGGATGACGGCACACGCGGGGGCGAAGGTGTCCCGGACATCGAGAAGGTTTGGGGAATGTTGCGCGGCACGGTGAAGTGGTTCGACAGCGAGAAGGGCTTCGGCTTCATCACTCCGGACGGCGGCGGCCCCGACGTCTTCGTGGAGTACACCGCCGTCGAGGGCGACGGATTCCGATCACTGGTCGAGGGTCAGCGGGTCGAGTTCGAAGTGCGCCGCACCAAGCCCGGACCGGAAGCGGTATTCGTCCAGGTCATTCGAGAGTTCTAGCAGCTCGAACTCGGTATCGATGAATTCGGAGATCGGCGCGGGAACAGCACCCGCGCCCATCTCCCGGGTACGCGACTTCGACCCCATCAATTCGCACTCCCATTCGACCGGATCAGCAGGCAATTCGCATTGTCCGAGCAAAGTCGGCAAATGCATCGAAGCCACCGCACTATCCGGATGTTCGTGCGGCCAGCCCGGCGCTACCACTGGCCGGCGGCCGTAGCGCCTTCACCGGATCCCGCACCCACCAGGCCATCTGTGGTCTGGATGCCCATGAAACCAGGGGCCATTGCCCCCTGAAATAGGGGCGTGATTGGCGCGTTATAGGCGAACTGGACACTTGACTATGAGCTGGGCCACACACTCAATAGACGGTGACGCCGGTCACATTGTGTCAATGGCCGGTAACGAGCTTGAAAAGGCCGCCGATATGCTCAGCGTCGGAAGTTAAGTAAGAGATTTGCATGAGAGGTTTATCTACATGATCCCCGTTATCATCGACACCGGTTCCGCTGCTCTGAACGGCCTGCTCGACACCGGCTCGGCCGCCCTGCACGGTATCCTCTCCACCCTGTGGACCGGTTCCTTCGGCCGCTAATTCGGCCTGACGTCGAATTATTCGACTTGAAAGCCGGCCTCGGACTTCGCAGCTCCGAGGCCGGCTTTCGTCGTATCCGGACCGATTCGTAGCGGCCTGGACCTGGGGGTTGTGACCTCGCCCACGTCTTTACCTTGCCTAACTATAATTTGCCACCGGATAGCTCGAAATCCGGTGTGGCAGAGACTGTTTTTCTCGTTTCGACAGCGCCGATCCGATGTCCTAGGTTGACCATATTCGGACAGTTGTTCAGGACGAGCTGTGCCGCTTCCTCGCGGTGGGAGTCGCATCTGGAAAGAGGCACAGCCGAGGGGAGCGGAAGAGATGTCGATGCACCTGGATCTGCCACGCCCGCATCGTCGGCGGGCGCGGCGCGGATGAACCTCGAGGCACTACAGACGAGCTGGCGACGCGTCGAGCGCATCGGCGACGAGGCGACGCAGTACTTCTACTCGCATCTGTTCCTCGCTCACCCCGAGGTCCGCGAGATGTTCCCGATCCGGATGAGCACCCAGCGCGCCAAGTTCTTCGCCGCGCTCGGCCGGATCGTCAGCAATGTCGAAACCCTGGCCGACGACCCGGAATTCGTCGCCCAGCTGGGCCGCGACCATCGCCGCTTCGGCGTCATCGCCGACCACTACCCGGCCGCCGGGGCCTCACTGCTGGCCACGCTCGCGCACTTCCACGGCGCGCGCTGGACCGAGGAACTCGCCCAGACCTGGACCGACGCCTACTGGGCGGTCGCCGGGATCATGACCGCCGCGGCCGAACAGGCCGCCGACACCCCGGCCTGGTGGGACGCCGATATCGTCGCCACCGAACGCCGCAGCATCGACGTCACCGTGCACACCGTGCGCCCGCTGCAGCCGTTCCACTATGAGGCCGGTCAGTCGATCGCCATCGAGATCCCGCAGCGGCCACGGCTGTGGCGCTACTTCTCGCCCGCCAACGCACCGCGCCCGGACGGCACCTTCGACATTCACGTACAGGCGGTGGACGGCGGCGAGGTGAGTGCGACCTTCGCGCGGATGGTCCGCCCCAATGACCGCATCCGGCTCGGTTCGCCGGTCGGCACGGCCCTGGTGATCCCGCCCGAGGCGGCCGATCGGCTGCTGCTGGTCGCGGGCGGTTCCGGACTCGCGCCGCTGCGCGCGGTGCTCGATCGGATCGAACAAACCTGGCGGCACAGTGGTTTCGCGCCGCAGGTGCGGCTGTTCCACGGTGTGCGCACCGCGTGGAATCTCTATGACCATGAGGCGCTGACCGCGCTCACCGAGTACCCGTGGTTCACCTATACCCCGGTGGTGTCCGAGGATCCGGGCTTCCGCGGCGTGCAGGGCATGGTCGGCGCGGTCGCCGCGCGCGGCCTCGACCTATCCGGTTGTACTGCGCTGGTGTGCGGTTCACCCACCATGGTCACCGCGACCGTCTCCGATCTCACGATTGCCGGGATGCCGCGCCACGCCATCCGATACGAGATGTTCGGCCAGGCCGCCGCCGCCGATCAGCCCGCCGACCAGCGCAGTTCCGACAAGGTTGCCCAATGGATGTGAAACCCGAAGACATTCAGTCCGTTCGGTTCAAGGCGGCTCGACTGGGCCGGCGCGGCTACGACTCCGAGGAGGTCGACCGCTTCCTCGACCACCTGCAGAAGGCGCTGGCCAAACTCGCGCGCGAGAACCGAAACCTCACGCTCACCAGCAATACCGGCGAACTGACCCGGTTGCAGCGGGAGAACATGCAGCTGGCCGCCAAGGCCGAGTCTTTGCAAATCCAGATGCAGACCATGGTGTCGGCCGGTGAGGTCTCGGAGTTGCAGCGGCAGTTGGCGAACGCGAACTGGGAAGTCTCCCGCTTGCAGCAGGAGATGGAACGCGACGCCCAGGGCATCAACGCGCACGCCGTCGAGGTGCTCAATCGTGCTCAGCTGTCGGCGGATTCGATCATCGATCAGGCCGAGCAGCATGCCCGCGAGCTCATGACGGTCGCCCGGGCGCAGCATCGCGAATTGCTCCAGCAGACCCGGGATTCCGGCGGACGCAGTTCCGGCTTCGATCCGGACGCGGAGAGTCAGCGCGTCGAGCAGATGCGGGCCTACACCGAACTGCTGCGCAGCCAGCTGCGGGCCATGATCCAGTCACTGTCCATCGAGGTCGACAAGCTGGCCCTGCTGCCGATCGCCGGATCCGCCGTACTGGCCGGGGCCGCGCCGGGCGGTGAACTGCCGGATCCCTTGCAGGCCTTCGGATTACTGGTCAACGGGCCCGGGCATTCCCCCGAAAACTGAAGTACCGAGCAGAGATACATCGAAGTTGAGGAGTTCCACGTGAATACCCAAGCGCTGCTGGCGAGCTGGCAACAGGTCGAACAGGTCGGCCCGGAAGCCGTGCAGTACTTTTACGCGCACCTGTTCGAAGCGCATCCCGAGGTGCGCGGGATGTTCGCCGAGGACCTGACCGAACAGCGGGAGCGGTTCCTGTCCGGGCTCGCCCGCATTGTCACCAACGTCGAAACCCTCGCCGACGACCCGTCGTTCGTGCAGGGGCTGGGCCGCCACCACGCCGGTCTCGGCGTCGTAGAGGCGCACTACCCGGCGGCCGGGGCCTCGCTGCTGGCGACGCTCGAGCACTTCCTGGGCGATGCCTGGACCCCCGAGTTGAAGGACACCTGGACCGCCGCATATGGCGCGGTCGCGGGCCTGATGGTGGGCGCGGTCGAGCCCGCCGCCTAGGCGAATCGGCACGCCGGTCTCGGGCCTCGCACTGCCCGAGACCGGCGTTTCGCGTCTCCGCTCGAAATCCCCCATGTCACCGGTCTGACGGCACCCGCCTACCAGGCGGTAAGGCCGCCCGAAATGACGCCCACTAAGCTGGCGCCCGTAAATTCCGGTTCCCTTCCGTAGGAGTACCCCACAGTGAGCCAAGCAGGCCGTCCTGTTGTTCTGATCGCCGACAAGCTCGCCCAGTCGACCGTCGACGCGCTGGGCTCCGGCGTCGAGGTTCGCTGGGTCGACGGACCCAACCGCCCCGAGCTGCTCGCCGCGGTGCCGGAAGCCGATGCGCTACTGGTCCGTTCCGCGACCACCGTCGACGCCGAGGTACTCGACGCGGGTAAGAACCTGAAGATCGTCGCCCGCGCCGGCGTCGGCCTCGACAATGTCGATGTCCCCGCCGCCACCGAGCGCGGCGTCATGGTCGTCAACGCCCCGACCTCGAACATCCACACCGCCGCCGAGCACGCCGTCACCCTGCTGCTCGCCGCCGCGCGCCAGATCCCGGCCGCCGACGCCACCCTGCGCGAGCACACCTGGCAGCGCAGCAAGTTCAACGGTGTCGAGATCTTCGGCAAGACCGTCGGCGTGATCGGCCTGGGCCGGATCGGGCAGCTGTTCGCGCAGCGCCTGGCCGCCTTCGAGACCAAGATCATCGCGTACGACCCCTACACCTCCCCGGCGCGCGCCGCGCAGCTCGGCATCGAACTGGTGACCCTGGACGAGGTGCTCGAGCGCGCCGACTTCATCTCCATTCACCTGCCGAAGACGCCCGAGACCAAGGGCATGATCAATGCCGAGACGATCGCCAAGACCAAGAAGGGCGTCATCATCGTGAACGCCGCTCGCGGTGGGCTGATCGATGAGCAGGCGCTCGCCGACGCCATCATCTCGGGCCATGTGCGCGCCGCCGGTATCGACGTGTTCGAGACCGAACCGTCCACCGACAGCCCGCTGTTCGAGCTGCCGCAGGTCGTCGTGACCCCGCACCTCGGCGCGTCCACTTCCGAGGCCCAGGATCGCGCGGGCACCGATGTCGCCAAGTCGGTGCAGCTCGCCCTCGCCGGTGAGTTCGTGCCCGGCGCGGTGAACGTCACCGGCGGTTCGGTCAACGAAGAGGTCGCCCCCTGGCTGGAGATCGTCCGCAAGCAGGGCGCGCTGCTCGGTGCCCTCGCCGACGAGCTGCCGGTCTCCCTGGAGATCCAGGTCCGCGGCGAGCTGACCGCCAATGATGTTGCAGTGCTGGAGCTTTCGGCCCTGCGCGGCGTCTTCTCCGCCCTCATCGAAGACTCGGTGACCTTCGTCAACGCGCCGTCGCTGGCCAAGGACCGCGGCCTCGAGGCCACCGTCACCACCATCTCGGAGAGCCCGACCCACCGCAGCCTGGTCGATCTGCGCGCCGTGTTCGGCGACGGCCGCACCCTGAACGTGGCCGGCACCCTCACCGAGCCGCACCAGGTCCAGAAGATCGTCAATATCAATGGCCGCAACTACGACATGCGCGCCGAGGGCCTCAACCTGGCCGTCCTCAACTACGAGGACAAGCCCGGCCAGCTCGGCCGCCTGGCCACCAAGCTCGGCGACGCGGGCATCGACATCCTCGCCGCCCAGCTGACCCAGGACCTCGACGCCGAAGGCGCCACCGTCATCCTGCGCGTCAACAAGGACGTCCCGGCCGAGGTCCAGACCGAGATCACCGCCGCCGTCGGCGCAACCAAGGTCGCCCAGGTCGACCTGAGCTGATAACACACGTGAATGTGCCCCTTCCGTGGAAACGGAAGGGGCACATTCACGTTGCGGGTCAGCTGATCTTGCGTTCCCGATCCTCGATCGCGTTCTTCGCCTCGACCAGGCTCGCGATCGGATCGAGCTGCCGATAGATCCGGATGGCCTGGATCTTCTTGCCGCGCCGGAGGAGTTCGTCGATCTCGGCGTAATCGAAGGAGATACTCGGATCCGCGATGCCGAGGTGCTCGAGGATCAGATCGAGTTTGCGCTCGAGACGGCCGATCCTGCGCTCGAGTCTGTAGTTGTCGAACATCCCTCGAACCTACCGACGATGGTCCGAATCTCACTGTTTGGGAGTCGTTCGCCCTGGTGACGGGCCTCGTGGAGGCACCCGCTATCGTGGCCGTGAAGTGGCGGACGCATATCCGAACGGAGCATTGTTTTCATGAAACTCGCTGTCATCCCGGGCGACGGTATCGGTCCCGAGGTCATCGCCGAGGCCCTCAAGGTGCTCGATGTGGTGGTTCCCGGTGTGGAGAAGACCGAATACGACCTGGGGGCCAAGCGGTTCCATGCCACCGGGGAGATTCTGCCCGACAATGTGCTGCCCGAGTTGAAGCAGCATGATGCGATTCTGCTGGGCGCGATCGGTGATCCGTCGGTGCAGAGCGGTGTGCTCGAGCGGGGTCTGCTGCTGCGCACTCGTTTCGAGCTCGATCATCATGTGAACTTGCGTCCGTCCAAGTTGTTCGCGGGCGTGGACAGCCCCCTCGCGGGCAACCCGGATATCGACTTCGTCGTCGTGCGTGAGGGAACCGAGGGCCCGTACACCGGCACCGGCGGCGCGATTCGCGTGAACACTCCGCATGAGGTCGCCACCGAGGTGTCCACCAATACCCGCTTCGGTGTCGAGCGCGTGGTGCGCTACGCCTTCGAGAAGGCCCGCCAGCGTCGCAAGCACCTGACCCTGGTGCACAAGAACAATGTGCTCACCTTCGCCGGTTCGCTGTGGACACGCACCGTGGCCGAGGTCGGCGCCGAGTACCCGGATATCGAAACCGCTTACCAGCACATCGATGCCGCGACCATTCACATGGTCACCGATCCGGGCCGCTTCGACGTGATCGTCACCGACAACCTCTTCGGCGACATCATCACCGACCTGGCCGCCGCCGTCTCCGGTGGTATCGGCCTGGCCGCCTCCGGCAATATCGATGCCTCCGGCGTGAACCCGTCCATGTTCGAGCCCGTGCACGGTTCGGCCCCGGACATCGCGGGCCAGTCCAAGGCCGACCCGACCGCCGCGATCCTCTCGGTGGCACTGCTGCTCAACCACCTGGGCAAGTCCGAGGAGGCCGCCCGCATCGAGGCAGCCGTCGCCAAGGATCTCGCCTCGCGCACCGGCAAGGCCTCCACCGTCGAGGTCGGCAACCGCATCGCCGCCGCCCTCTGACGGCTCTCCAACTCGAAGCCCCCGCGTTCGAACTTCTTCGAACGCGGGGGCTTTCTGGTCGAAAACCGCTGTGCCGGAGAGGTTCGGGCGAAGGGCGGTTTGCCCGATCCGGGACGGAATCGGGGGCGAGATATTCGAAACATACTGGGGCAGTGAGGTATATCGCATTCATGCATTGGGATGCGAAAACGTAACGGGTATCGGTCTTCCGGATTTGCCGGAAATCCGCAAAACGAACCGGGCCCCCTGCCGCGAAGGTGTGGAGACCCGGTTCGAGGGTGGGTCAGCGGGGAGCGGTGGGGACCAAGGGGATTGCGGCCACCGCTATGACGGCGGCCAGGGCGTAGGTGATGGGGAAACCCGCGGCGGTGATGAGTGCGCCGAAGACCGGGGCGACGGCCGCCGAGGCCAAGTTCTGGCCGGTGTTCTGGATGCCCAGGCCGCGACCGGACCAGTAGGGCCCGGCGATTTCGGCTACCGCCGTGAAGGCCAGGCCATTGTCCGCGACGGTGATGATCGAGGCGGCGATCAGTAGGGGAATGGCGGCCCACCAGGTGTGTGTCCAGGCGGCTATGGCCAAGGCGGACATGGATATTGCGGCGGCAATGGCGACGGTCCGCAGGGGGCGCAGGCGGCTGCCGACGCGGTCGGACCAGATGCCCGCGCCGATTCGGCCTCCGGCGCTCAGGATTTGGGCGATCGTGACCAGCGCTCCGGCGGCGGCCAGGGACCAGCCGACGTCGCGGTGCAGCCACAGCAGCGCGAAGGTCCAGATGGTGGACTGGGGGATGACCAGCAGGACCGAGACGGCGTGAATGCGCCACAGGGTGGAATCGCCGCGGTAGGGGTTGGCGGGTCGGCCTGTGTCGCCGGATGATTGGGGGCGCGGCGGGTCGACGATGCCGATCAGGCAGCCGATAGCGGCGACTCCCGCCATCACTGCGGGCACCAGGATGGCGGTCGAGAATCCGTGTGCCGCAGCGACTGCGGGAATGGACATGGCCCCGATGGCGACGCCCAGCGGCTGCGCGGTCTGCCGGATACCCATGGCCAGCCCGCGCTGATTCGGCGGGAACCAGCCCACGATGACCCGCCCGCTCGCGCCATTGGTGCTGCCCGCGCCCAGCCCGCCCAGGAACAGCAGAATGCCCAGTGCCACATGGCTGGTGACGGTGGCGGCGGCGATTCCGGCGACCGCCATGATCGCCGGACCGGCCACCAGGACCTTGCGCTCGCCGATCCGGTCCACCACATAGCCCCACGCGATCAGCGTGCACACCAGTCCGACCGTGGGCATGGCGACCAGCAGACCCGCGGTGGCCAGCGACATTCCCTGATCGGTCAGGGCGGGCAGCAGGAAGGGAGTGCCGTGCACGAGCACCGCGCTGGAGCCCTGTGCGAAGACGCCGAGCGCCAGCATGGACCACCGTTTTGTCGTTCCGATCTGGGTCACGGTGGTCATGGTTGCACCTCTTGTCTCAATATGTGGAACTGTCGTCCTACTGTATGAACAACGGCCTTCACGTTACACCTGATGCGTCTGGCTATTTCCGGGGCAAGCTGTTTGTTTGCTCACAGGGAGTACCTGATCTTGTCCGGGGTATGGCGGACGGTGAGTTGTCTTGCGTATAAGGGCATTCCACATTCGGCCCGACCCGATGCGGACCGGCATGCCGCCCCAGCCCGGCCCGGTGGCCGACGGTGCGCCGGGCAAGCGCCCGCCCCGCCCCCGTGCCCCGCGGTCGGGCGCGTTCGGGCTGGTGGAGGCCGGTCGATAGGATGCCAGCCATGCGCCTAGGTCGAGTTGCCAGCCCAGATGGGGTCGCTTTCGTCAGCATCGAAGGAGACGGCGGGGACACGGTCGCCCGCGAAATCGCCGAACATCCGTTCGGCACGCCCACGTTCACCGGCCGCAGCTGGCCGCTCGCGGATGTCCGCCTGCTGGCGCCGATCCTTGCCAGCAAGGTGATCTGCATCGGCAAGAATTACGCGGCGCACGCCGAGGAAATGGGTGGACCGGCCCCGGCCGACCCGGTTATCTTCATGAAGCCGAACACATCCATCGTCGGCCCGAACGCCCCGATCATCTTGCCGCCCAGCTCTTCTCAGGTGGACTACGAGGGCGAACTGGCCATTGTCATCGGCCGCCCCTGCAAGGACGTGCCGGCCGCCCGTGCGAACGAGGTGATCCTTGGTTACACCGTCGCCAATGACGTGACCGCCCGCGATCAGCAGCGCCACGACGGTCAGTGGACCCGCGCCAAGGGCTACGACACCTTCTGCCCGCTCGGCCCGTGGATCGAGACCTCCCTGGACCCTTCGGATCTGGAGATCGTCACCGAGCTGGACGGCACGGAGAAGCAGCGCAGCCGCACTTCGCTACTGCTGCACGATATTCCGAAGTTGATCGAATGGGTGACCACCGTGATGACGCTGCTCCCGGGCGATGTCATCCTCACCGGCACCCCCGCGGGTGTGGGCCCGATGCAGTCCGGCCAGAACGTGTCCGTGACCGTCGAAGGCATCGGCACCCTCACCAATCCCGTTGCCGCCAAGCGCTGATCGAGAGAGAGCAATGACTGACGTCCGGGTTCGATTCTGCCCGTCCCCCACCGGCACACCGCATGTCGGCCTGGTCCGCACCGCCCTGTTCAACTGGGCCTACGCGCGCCACCACGGCGGCAAATTCGTCTTCCGCATCGAAGACACCGACGCCGCACGCGATTCCGAGGAGTCCTACCGGGCGATTCTGGACGCGCTGCGCTGGCTCGGCCTCACCTGGGACGAGGGCCCCGAGGTCGGCGGCCCCTACGGTCCGTACCGGCAGTCGCAGCGCCGTGACATTCATCTCGATGTGGTTCGGCGGCTATTGGAGGCGGGGGAGGCCTACGAATCCTTCTCCACCCCTGAGGAAGTCGAGGCCCGTCACAAGGCGGCCGGACGCGACCCGAAGCTCGGCTACGACAACTTCGATCGCGACCTGACCCCTGAGCAGATCGCCGCCTACAAGGCCGAGGGCCGCCCGGCGGTCATTCGCCTGCGCATGCCCGACCGCGACCTGTCCTGGGTCGACCTGGTGCGCGGTGAGACCACCTTCAAGGCGGGCGTGGTCCCCGACTTCGCGCTCACCCGCGGTAATGGCGATCCGCTTTATACGCTGGTCAACCCGGTCGACGACGCGATGATGAAGATCACCCACGTTTTGCGTGGCGAGGATTTGCTGTCCTCCACGCCACGACAGCTCGCGCTTTATGACGCGATGAAGCGGATCGGCGTCGCGGAACTTACTCCCGAGTTCGGTCATCTGCCGTTCGTGATGGGTCAGGGCAACAAGAAGTTGTCCAAGCGCGATCCGGAGTCGAATCTCTTCCTGCATCGCGACCGCGGCTTCATTCCCGAGGGTTTGCTGAATTATCTGGCGCTACTCGGCTGGAGCATCGCCGATGATCATGACCTCTTCTCCATGACGGAGATGGTCGAGGCGTTCGATATATCGAAAGTTAATTCGAATCCGGCCCGATTCGACCAGAAGAAGGCCGACGCTCTGAACGCCGAACATATTCGGTTGCTGGAGTCCGGTGATTTCGCTCACCGACTGCGGGAGTACCTCACCGAACACGGTCATATCGGCGCCGAGATCGACGAGAAGCTCTTCACTGTGGCGGCCGATCTGGTGCAGACGCGAATCGTGGTGCTGAGCGATGCATGGGATCTCTTGAAGTTCCTGTTCATCCCCGTCGACGAGTTCGCCATCGACCCGGCCGCTAAAGCCAAGAATCTCGGCGCGGACGCGGCACCGGTATTGCAGGCGGCCATCACCGCTTTGGACGGTGTTTCGGAGTGGAGTGCCGCCACTATCGAGGAAGCGCTGAAGACGGCGCTCATCGACGAGCTCGGCCTGAAGCCGCGTAAAGCCTTCGCGCCCGTGCGCGTGGCCGTCACCGGTTCGCACATCAGCCCGCCGCTGTACGAGTCCCTGGAACTGCTCGGCCGTGGCGTCGCCATGGATCGGCTGCGCGCCGCACTCGCTGTCTGCGAGTAGCGCATTGGCTGTCGCCGGGTAACGGCGGCGGAGGCCGGTGAACCCGTCAATGACCGGGCAAACCGGCCTCTGACCAGCCGATTTGTAGTTACCCCCGCTCAGCCTGCTAATCTCTTTCTCGTTCGGAAAGCGGCCGAGACGCCCTCACAAGGGGCGGCCGAATGACCGGGCCCATGGGGTATGGTGTAATTGGCAACACAGCTGATTCTGGTTCAGCCATTCTAGGTTCGAGTCCTGGTACCCCAGCTGAGAGAGCGAATAGCTCTCGATTCGAGAAGCTTCGGCGGTCCGGCCGCCGAACATTCTCATCCTGGTCCCGTCGTCTAGCGGCCTAGGACGCCGCCCTCTCAAGGCGGTAGCGCGGGTTCAAATCCCGTCGGGACTACAAAAACGAAGGCCCCCAGCATTGCTGGGGGCCTTCGTTGTTTTCCGCTGTCACGCAGCCGTTTTCAAGGGGCTTTCAGTCCTGTGCGGCGGGGGCGGTGGTGCCGCCCAGCGGCAGTGCGGGCAAACCGAGTTTGCGGTGGTCCCAGCTGCGAATACGTTCCGGGATCACGCGCACCGCTACTCGCTTGTGCAGCATCTGTTCCACGAACGGCTTGGCCTCCTCGCTGTAGGGCCCGGTGTAGCGCTCCCACACCGAAATACCCACCTTGAACAGCGGCTCCGGATCTTCGATGATCTCCGCGCGGCCCTCGATGGACACCCCGCGCAGCTGGTCATAGGTGTCGCCGGTCTCGAGCATCACGGTGATGCGCGGATCGCGGCGCAGATTCACGGCCTTCTGCGATTTCGCCTTGGTCTCGAACCAGATCTCGCCGTCGATCAGCGCGTACCACATGGCGATCAGGTGTGGTGCGCCCGTGGCGCCCACGGTGGCCATGGTGGCGATGCGGCTGCGCTCCAGAAATTCCGCGATCTCCTGTTCGGACATCACGATCTGCGCGCGTTGATTAACTCCCATGAGCCGACTGTAATTTACGCCGTATGAGCCGGGTCACACGGCTGGGGACGGGAGCCGCTGGAAAGTCGGATATGTGCCGGTCGCGGCGTTATTGGAGCCGTGACCGGAGGGCCGCGAACGCCGAAGCCCCGGCCAGGGGTCCCGGCCGGGGCTTCGGTAGAGCTGTACGCGCCGTCAGAGCCGCTTTACCGCCGGATCCGAGACCGGTGTCGCGGGTGGGGTGATTCGGCCGTCAGAGCCGCTTGTGGAGGGCGTCGGCGGCGGCCACCAGGTCGGCGGCCCAGCGTGCGCCCGGTCGGCGGCCCATGCGGTCGATCGGCCCGGAGACCGAGACGGCCGCGATGACCGCGCCGCCGGTATCGCGCACCGGGGCGGACACGCTGGCCACGCCCGCGGCGCGTTCGGCCGCGCTCTGGGCCCAGCCGCGGCGGCGCACCTCCGCGAGGGCGCGCTCACCGAATACCGCTTCGGGCAGCACGGTGCGTTGCATATCCGGATCGGCCCAGGCCAGCAGGACTTTCGCCGCGGAACCGGCGGTCAAGGGCAGTCGGGCCCCGATCGGAACGGTGTCGCGCAGGCCCGCGGCGGGTTCCATGGCGGCCACGCAGACGCGGGCATTCCCGTCCCGCCGGTAGAGCTGGACGCTCTCGCCGGTGATCTCACGCAGGCGCGGAAGGATGGAGGCGGCGGCATCCAATAGGGGATCGGTGGCGGTGGTAGCCAGCTCCGACAGGGCCGGGCCGGGACGCCACAGCCCCTGGCCGTCGCGGGCCAGCATGCGATGCACCTCCAGGCCCACGGCCAGGCGATGCGCGGTGGCGCGGGGCAGGCCGGTGCGGGCGCACAACTCATTGAGGCCGCAGGGTTGCTCGGCTACGGCGTGCAGGACGGCCATGGCTTTGTCCAGAACACCGATACCGCTATGCTGTCTCATAGAACGATATTAGCGTCTCACGTACTGGGATATGCAAATTGCGTGCGCGCAAACCGGCTCCCAGTCGGGACGCAGCCCCCGTGTCACCAGCCCGGGCGCGGGCATGTCTATCGAAGAGGTGATGGAGATATGGCCGATCGGCCACAGACTCTGGCGGAGAAGGTCTGGGAGCAGCACGTCGTGGTGCGCGGCGGCGGCGAGGGCGCGAATCGCGAACCCGACCTCATCTACATCGACCTGCACCTGGTGCACGAGGTGACCAGCCCGCAGGCGTTCGATGGCCTGCGCGCGGCCGGCCGCCCGGTGCGCCGCCCGGACCTCACCATCGCGACCGAGGACCACAACGTCCCGACCATCGATATCGATAAGCCGATCGCCGATCCGATTTCGCGTTTGCAGGTGGAAACCCTGCGCAAGAACTGCGAGGAATTCGGAATCCGCCTGCACCCGATGGGCGATCTGGATCAGGGCATCGTGCACGTGGTCGGCCCGCAGCTGGGTCTGACCCAGCCGGGAACCACGGTGGTCTGCGGTGATTCGCACACCTCCACGCACGGCGCTTTCGGTGCGCTGGCAATGGGAATCGGCACGTCCGAGGTGGAACATGTGCTGGCGACGCAGACTTTGTCGCTGCGCCCGTTCAAGACCATGGCCATCAATATCGATGGCGCGCTGCCCGATGGCGTGACCTCCAAGGACGTCATTCTGGCGGTCATCGCGCGGATCGGCACCGGCGGCGGCCAGGGCTATGTGCTGGAGTACCGCGGCGAGGCCGTGCGGAACATGTCCATGGAAGCCCGGATGACCATGTGCAACATGTCGATCGAGGCCGGTGCCCGGGCGGGCATGGTCGCGCCCGATGAGATCACCTATGAATTCCTGAAGGGCCGTCCGCACGCCCCCGAGGGCGCGGATTGGGATGCCGCCGTGGCGGCCTGGGAGGCCCTGAAGACCGATGAGGGCGCGGTTTTCGACGAGGAAGTGCATATCGACGCCTCCACGTTGACCCCTTTCGTCACGTGGGGAACCAATCCGGGACAGGGTGTGCCGCTGGGCGACTCGGTGCCGGATCCGGAACTCATTCACGACGAGAACGAGCGCGCGGCGGCCGAGAAGGCGCTGCAGTACATGGACCTGAAGGCGGGCACTCCGCTGCGAGATGTCGCCGTGGACACCGTTTTCGTGGGTTCGTGCACCAATGGCCGGATCGAGGATTTGCGGGCCGTCGCAGACGTTCTGAAGGGCCGCAAGGTCGCCGACGGCGTGCGGATGCTGATCGTCCCAGGTTCCATGCGGGTGCGCCTGCAAGCGGAAAACGAGGGCCTGGGCGAGATTTTCACCGCCGCGGGCGCGGAATGGCGTCAGGCCGGGTGCTCGATGTGCCTGGGAATGAACCCGGATCAGCTTTCGCCCGGTCAGCGGTGTGCTTCCACCTCGAACCGGAACTTCGAAGGGCGTCAAGGCAAGGGCGGCCGTACGCATCTGGTGTCGCCGCTGGTCGCGGCCGCCACCGCGGTGCGCGGAACCCTGTCCTCACCTGCGGATCTCAACTGAACGCGGCGTGAATCCGTAGACCCTTCGGCCACAACAGACTCAGGAGAATCACGATGGAAGCCTTCAAGGTCCACAAGGGGATCGGCGTTCCGTTCCGTCGATCCAATGTCGACACAGACCAGATCATCCCGGCGGTGTATCTGAAGCGCGTTACCCGAACGGGTTTCGAGGATGGCTTGTTCGCGGCATGGCGGACGGATCCGAACTTCATTCTGAACACCGAGCCCTACAACCGAGGCAGTGTCCTGGTCGCCGGTCCGGATTTCGGTACCGGTTCCTCACGTGAGCATGCTGTTTGGGCGTTGAAGGACTATGGCTTCCGGGTGGTGATCTCCTCCCGCTTCGCGGACATCTTCCGCGGGAATGCAGGCAAGGACGGGCTTCTGACGGCCCGGATGGCGCAGAGCGATGTGGAATTGCTCTGGAAGTTGATCGAGGAACAGCCCGGTTTGGAATTGACCGTGGACCTCGAGACCCGGACCTGCGCGGCCGGAACCGTCGTGTTGCCGTTCGATATTGACGACTACACGCGGTGGCGCCTGCTGGAAGGTCTGGACGACATCGGCCTCACTCAGCGGCGCAGCGCCGAGATCAGCGAGTTCGAAAACGCAAGGCCGACTTGGAAACCCACCACCATTCCGGCCCGTATTTCGCAGACGTAATCATTGGCGGGAGTTAGCTGAACACCCTCTAACCCGGTAGCTGGGCGTGTGCCATGTCTCATCAAAATAGGCGTGGCACATAGACTCTTGCCCAAAGAAGGTTTACCGTGGTACCTAGTCGGTCCGACGACGGGCCATTAGTCTGCGGAGGATTCAATGAACAAGGCGGAACTGATCGATGTTCTGACCGAGAAGTTGGGTACTGACAGGCGCACGGCTACTGCGGCAGTCGAGCAGATTGTCGACACGATCGTGCGTGCGGTGAACAAAGGTCAGAGCGTCACCATCACGGGATTCGGTGTCTTCGAACAGCGTAAGCGTGCGGCCCGTGTGGCGCGTAACCCGCGCACTGGCGAAACCGTCAAGGTGAAGCCGACTTCGGTGCCTGCCTTCCGTCCGGGCGCTCAGTTCAAGGCGATCATCGCCGGCAAGCAGAAGATCACCGCGAGCGGCCCGGCCGTGAAACGTGGTGTGGCTGCTCCGGTGTCGGGTGGCAAGACCACCGCGAAGAAGGCCGCCAAGAAGACGACCGCGAAGAAGGCCGCCACCAAGGCACCGGCCAAGACCACGGCCAAGAAGGCTGCTTCGAAGGCTCCGGCCAAGAAGGCCACCGCCAAGAAGACGGCGGCGAAGAAGACGGTCGCCAAGAAGACCACGGTCAAGGCCACCGCCAAGAAGGCCCCGGCCAAGAAGGCCGCTGTCAAGAAGGTCACCGCGGCCAAGAAGACCACGGCCAAGAAGACCACCGCGAAGAAGGCTCCGGCCAAGAAGACGGCTGCGAAGCGTACTGCCCGTGGGGGGCGGGGGGGGGATTGCACGCGCCGGCGGGGTTTTTGTTATCGGGGGACAATGTTTGAGGCCCGC